>JABSRP010000049.1 GCA_013215145.1 Pseudobacteriovorax sp. | reverse complement strand
TGAATGCCGCATACGAGATCTCGTCTTCGGTGGATTCCAGAGCTGACTCGGATTCTGCTTGATCAGTAAAATAGAGGGCCTTTACCGTAGCAGCCCACTGGCTGTGATGGTACCCAAAACCTGCTATTAGCTTAGTCTCTGTGGTTTCGAATTCTTGCGAAGGTATAACCTCCTCCGCGTTAGAGGTGACCTTTCCTGCAAATGTTGTGGTCCCAATCTCTGCTGAAAGTCGCATGGATTCACCGATGGGATAAATCATCCCTAATGCTGTTGTACCGTTTGATTCTGCCGAGACCGCCGCCTCGATCACACCGCCGAAGATATAACTTGAGCGAGCGACACCGTCGGCCCGTCCGAGGCGCAAATAAGCGTTTTGTGTGGTTGTAGATTCCAGGAGTGAATCGGCAGCGATAGGATGAAGTCTTACCAACGGGGAAGTTTCTGAACCGAACGCGGCAGTCGTCGCGGATAGCAGGTAGAGCGATAATAGGCGGAATGTCATGGCACCTCCCGATAGGGCCTTCAAAGGATAATCATAGGGTTAGATCTCACTAGTTTAGAATAGCGCGCCTAAGCTGTCACCTTCTGCTAGCTCATTTAGTTTAAAATGACTAAATTTGAAGATAAAACTTTATAGCGGTGTCACTTTTCTCAGCCCTCAATCGAATAGCCAGTCAGGAGGATGAGTCGATGAAAACATGCACATATTTACTAGCGTTAGTCTTGGGTGCCAGTGGTGCCGCCTTTGCTGATGACAGCCAACCGGTTCACATAGAGGACGTGACCATTCGTGGGCTGAGTGGGACCGATCAGGATGTGATACTCGATCTTTTGGATGTGATGCCTGGCGAAAGAGTCAGTCGTCAACAGATCGACCAGGGAGTCCAAAGAATCAAAAATACTCGGCTTTTCACTGAAGTGGAGCATAAGTTGGTGGCCAACGCCGGGTCCTATGACGTGAATCCACCCAGTAAAACTCTTGAGATCCATGCAAAAGACAGGTGGACCACTATTCCGATTTTCAAGTTTTCCTCAGGTGGCGGTGTCAATCAGCTAGTTTTAGGACTTTACGATCCCAACGTTGCTGGAAAGCTATGGGAGATGGGAGGTCAGATAGAACGCTTAGAAGAGACCAACTCTGGAGTGATATGGGCGAAGAAGCCAAGGTTCTTATCCTTGCCCCTCACTCTTGATCTGCAGGTCTGGAGCATCAATCGCCTACGCAGCATCTACGACCAAGATGCTGAGGCCTTGACTCTTGAGGACGGTTACCTTCAAGAGCGACAAAAGATAATGCTAGGCGGGACCTGGGAGTTTTCGGATGCTCTACGGCTGGGGGTTTCCCTGACTCAGAACCGCGATGGCTACTCACGGGATATCGTTCCCGAAGGCCTGGCGCTGACCACTCAAACTGAGGTTGGTCTTCCCGAAGAGATTACTGGCAACCTGGCAGCTGTGACCTTGGGGCTTGGTAGCTTGAAATACGAAGAGTACCTAGTTACAGGAGCGTCCCTCGAATACACTGTGACTGGCGGACAGATTCAAGCCGAGGCTGGCGCCGATAGCGAAAGCATACAGCAACAGGATCTAACTCTGCTTGGTGCTCATAACGTCGATGAAAATTTTTCCTTAGTGGGGCGCGCCGCGTTCGGTGTTAGCAACGGCGCTCATCCTGAATATCGCTATTATCTCGGTGGTTTGGATCGTATCCGCGGCTACACTGATAACCGTTTTAGAAGCGATCGCTACGGTCTGCTGAACGCTGAGGTGCGGTCCGTTGTCTGGGATTATCGTCCGGTCGTGACGCAGGTCGTAGGTTTTTATGACGCTCTAACCCTGGGCGACGACGGTCGCAAATTAGGCTCCTTGGACGCTAGTAGTGTCGGGGCAGGGTTGCGGATTATTGTGCCGAAGATTTATCGGTTTGTCGCTCGTCTCGACTATGCCTACACCTTACAAAAAGATGATCCCCAAAGTCTGTCTTTTGGTTTTCAGCAGTTCTTTTAACCGAACTATACGCCAGAATTTCAGAAAAAGTCTTCGCAAGCCTTGTAATCGGGCTTGTTTTGTGCTCCATTCGGAATGATACTAGACGCTTATCAAACAAGGAGCGCAATTGTTGTTACAGAGTATTCGGCGAGCGATTCGCCTACCAACTGATAGGAAGTCACTACTTGGCTGGCTGATTACACTGCGGTGGATCCTTCTACCGTTGCAGTTTTTGTCACTGATTCCTGGGATCATTATCGGCTTTGTCGATTCGAGTAATCTGATGTATTACGTCATGGTTATGGCGTCCTTCGGTGCCTTCAATTACTTCGCCCAAATCGCATATATGAAGAATCCGGAGCCGACTCCGCTCAAAGTTTTTGTGAACCTAACCTTCGATATGCTACAACTTTCTGTTCTCCTTGCCATGACAGGGGGCTGGAATAACCCCTTTTCTTCGCTTTTGTTTGTGTCGGCTGTATTCGGTGCTATTTTGTTGACAGGTGTTTATCGCCGTTTATTTGTCTTCATCATGATTTTAGCTATACTTCTATTGCATCATTACTTCTCCTACGAGATCGTGAATAATTATCCTTGGACCGAGTACGCGGTTAACTTCGCCGTCGAAACGATTGTCATCATAGCGATCATGAATTTGGTCTCGTCTCTATTTAAGCAGATCCTCAAGCAGTCCGAACGCTTGAATGCCCTCAAAGAAAACCAGCTGCGTATGGATCGGCTCCGGGCGATTGGAGCCCTGTCTGCTGGTGTTTGCCACCAAATCGCCACTCCCATTAATAACCTTAAGATACGAGTCGCGCGACTTGAGCGTATCGTTAACCGTGATACAGATATCGACTGCTCCGAGGACTTTGCCTCGCTACAACGCTCCTTGACGGACACAGAGTCAGCCGTGAGACGTCTGGCTCAGGTCCATAAACGTCCGGGTGAGGAAATATGGCACTCTGAAATTCTTGAAACATTCCTTCAAGATGCCGTGAAAGGCTGGCAGCAAGAGGGCCAGCAACAAAATGTGTCAGTCCAACTGGTTGCATCTGGTGACTGGAAGGTTAATATGCCCTCTGGCGCTGTACAGCAGGTTTTAACTGATTTGTTAGACAACTGTATGGAAGCCATGGACGGCGTGGGCAACATCACCATTACGGTGACGGACTCACCCGATCGAAACTTACTTCAGATTACCTTCGAAGACGAAGGACCTGGTTTCGATCAGGATATCGTCGAAGCGCTTGGAGAGCCCTTCAACTCGAGCAAGGAACGAGGGTCTGGCCTGGGTTTATACCATGCCCGGATCGTTGCAAATCTGCTTGGTGGAGATATTTTCATAAGCAACCGATCACCTAAAGGGGCGCGAGTCACCTTTGCCTTGAGTAAGGAGTTTGTCATTGTCTGAGTACCCACAATTTTTAATTTTAGAAGACGATATCGATTTTAGAGAAGGCCTAGTCATGGAGCTTGCCGAAAGAGGCTTCGACACCTACGGTGCCGATAATTGGCAAAACTTAGACAAAGAGCGCCTTGAATCAACAGAGTTTGCTTTGGTCGATCTGAAGCTAAACCGCGATAACGGCCTCAACTGTATGAAGTCGCTAAAGGATGCCAACCCTGAGATGAGAATCGTTCTGATCACTGGTTACGGTACCGTTTCTACGGCTGTCGAGGCGATGAAAAAAGGCGCTCATAACTACATCACAAAACCAGCCTCCATCGACGACATCCTTGATGCTCTGTTCGACGACGAAGAGGACGATGAGGATGATGACAGCACAGCGTCTTTGGCAGCAAAGGCCCAGCGTACTTCACTGGCGCGGCACGAAAAAGAGTATATCGAATACGTTTTAGCTCGTTGCTCTGGCAACATCACTCATGCTGCCGAGTGGCTCGGAATCAGACGCCAAAGTCTACAACGAAAGTTGAAAAAATACCCACCCAACCGTTAACTATGAGTTATTAGTTGAATCCATAAACGTACCCCTTTTCTCCTGATTGGGGTACGATAATCCAGTACAAATGATCTGAAAGCGAAGGCAGTTGCAGGGAAAATATCCAGGTGATCACTTGCTCTTTCGCCATCCTCTGCCGGTAATGAGGGATCCCACAAAGCAAGCTCAGCCTCATGGCTGTTGCGCATGAGTTCGGCAAGATAGAGCTTCGGACGAATGAAGCTATCTAGAGGAGTTTGAGTCTCGAGGCCCCAGTCTTCTTCAACAGCCAAACGAGCGATCTGCAATGGTGACTCAGGGTGATTTTCATCGGTGCCTAGTATCCACAATGCCTCTGCCAGTGCTGTTGTTAAAGAGAGCGAACCCAAGCTTTCATAGGTTAGGATATCGTCCAAGGACGCCTTCCAAATATGAGGTTTTAGAGAAAACTTAGCCAGGAGGTTTTTCACCGACTGTGGTGGCATTTGTCCAGAAAGACCCAAATGGCAGTCTAGGTCTTGAGTCAAGCCCTGCCCTAACCAAGGCATCGGCATCAGTAGTTTGGCAGAGAATACAGGAGAACGGGTTTTTGGAAGGATCAGCTGAAAGCTTCCGGTAGTCTCTCTCGAACCATCTGGACTAAAAGTTAGTAAAAATTGCTGGTGATCGATGTACTTGGTTGGCTGATAACTTTCCCTTGCTGGTAGCATGGTATCACTAGATGCGATGGGGTCCAAACATAGTTCTCCAGGCTCGCAGTGTTCCCTTATCGTGATGTCATAACTCAAAAACTCTTGACCACGCCAATTGGTAATTTCGCCCTCGATAAAGGCATCTATAGCTGAGCTTTCGAGAGACGATCGGCATTGGAAATGAGACTCTGGCCAATCGTTTGTTGCTGCTAGCACACTTTGAGGTATCCATATAAAAAGCAAAGCTTTTATAAGGGTTTGCATATATTCCTAATCCTTTCGATTTGGCGAGCTAACAAGGAGCGTTCTGGTAATTCTTATCCCTATGGTTAGGTTTAGCATCTTATCTTTCCAGCCAATAGCTAAGATTTGCTAAAACTTTGGGCGCATTGGTAATGGTTTCCTCTTGGTAACCTGCCCTCCGTTTTATCGCTATATCACGGTCGATGATATTTCGGATGCGTTCCAATTCAAATACCTTCCGCGCTCCAAAATCCTTCAAGTAGTAGAACGCATTGCAGGGAACAGGAAAGTCACTGCCGTAAATGGTACGTTCTAAAATGTCCGGGCATTTTGTCAGTGGGATCAGGTTAAAAAAGCGACCAGGATTGCAGATTCCAGAGTTGTCGACCCATAGGTTGGGAAAGTCAGCAAGCATTTGCCGCAACAGATTCCGCTGGTTCATCTCGCCAGTGCCTATGACTCCCGTCGCCGAATGAGCAGCTATGATCTTGACCCCATGCTCGAGAGGAAGGGCGAGTCTAGCAATGTCTATGTAGTCGCGGCTTATTTTTTGAGTTTTAAAGGTTTTTTCTGTTCCCGTATGAACGAGAAGGGGAATGCCGCTATCGGCCAGCTTTTTGTAAAAGGGGACGAGTTGAGGTTTAGATGCATCGATGTTTTGAGCGGGAGGAAGCCACTTGATGCAGACGGCCTTTTTTTCCGCCAGCTCATCGAGTGCGTCTAGGGCATCCAGGCGGTACGGGTGGAGCCCTGGGCAAGGTAGCAGCTCTTTGTAGCTGTTACAGACCTCAAAAACCCAATCCGCAGGCACTACCATTTGGTCGAACCTTGGTAGGTGCTTGCCGTTTTCGTCGTAAACTTTGTCGAAGCCGAGCACAACTCCGTAGTCGACCTCTTTCGATTCGCGAACCGTTTTGGCAACCAGTTCGGCCCAGTCTTGATCCGCGGAGGTTTCGAGTTTTTTGCGACTGATCTTATGCAGTAGACGGTAAAAGATGAAGGAATAACGCCTGCGAAATTCAGAACTTGTCTTGCAACCGCTGCCTCGGGTGCCAACGCCGGCAAGATTCATATGGACATCGATTCTAGCTGTCATGTTAGCCCTCCATCTGTCGTTGTTATCCTTGACCCAAAGGGGCTGTTGATGGACAGCCTTTTGGGGCGATCAGAATATACTTAATGATTTCAAAAAGACACCGATAATCCTCATGGACATCGGTGATGACACCTGGGAATAATACTTATGTCAAAGGATGAGGTAACAAGGGAAAATTTACGAAGCGCGGAGGGCTATCGCCTCTTGCTTATGGAAGATGACGAGTCCATCGTCGAGCTCGTCAGAGAAGGCTTGTCTATTGCTGACATCCGAGTGACTGCTGTGTCAAACGGATTTGAGGCCATGGAGGCATTTGAGTCTCATCCTTTCGATATGATCGTCACCGATATCATGGTCAAAGGCTTCAATGGATTTCAATTGATTGACTATGTCTTAAAAAAAGGTGTGTCGGTTCCCATCGTTGTGATCACTGGCGCTTACCCTAATGGATTCCATCAGTACGCGGCGACATTGGGAATTGAAGATTACTTTGAAAAGCCGTTTCAGCTGGAACGATTTGCCACAAGGATCATCGAGATCCTAAGTCAGCGGGATGCGCGGCCTGCAAAACAAGCGGAAACCGCGTGAAAACGGCTATAAGTCTCTATTTTTTGCCAAAAAGCTTTACGTTGCTTTTGATATCTGAAAACTGCTGTTGAACCGCTTCCGAACGAACACGGTCCTCTTGATCAGGCGCTGCCATCATTGAAGTCAGAGTCAATGTCGCGGTAAAAGACCCTACTGCTATCATAACGATCCCTTGCTTCACAAGGCTTGGCATGTCTTTGACAAAGGTCACGATCTGATTCTTAGCGTTAACAATCGTTTGACCTAGAGACTTGCTTGTAACAGTATTATTTTGCATGGCCATAGTAGTTTCCTCTTAGAGCAGTGACTGAGTGATTTAAGCTGCCCTCTACTATGCATGGTCTATGCCATTTTTTACTATTGTGATTTATTACGTTTTTTTCGGATCGGTAATGATCGACTTTAGTGGAGAGCTGTCGGTATGTCCGTAAGCTGCCAGAATATTTAATGATTGAGGCTCACGCTAAAAGATTTTGTGAGGGCATAACTTTCTTACTAAAATCTTATTGATATTAGGCGTATAGAGGTTGTGCGCTCATGGCGAATCCTTAGACAGGTTCGTTTGATGCCGAACCTTACCCTAAGTCGATTTCTAGATCTTCAGAGTTGAGATCAAGGCCGTCCAGGTCCTCCTCATCCTCGGTATTATCAGTTTCAGTCTTTTCGGGTGCTGGAGGTTCCTGCTGTTCCAGCACCTGCTGCGATGCTGTGGCCCCTGCGATGCGTCTTGAGTCATCCTCACCTGTAGGTTCGGCTGGGAGCTCGGCATGCTCAGACGCTAATGAGCCCGGATCTTCATCTGCGGGTGCTTCGTCTTCGGGCTCAGCCTCTTCCCCAGTCATGATAGCCCTTAGTTTTCTTGGAATGGGGTCGGAGTACTTGATGCCTTCTACTTGGGTCTCAGTCCAGTCGATGGCATCTAGCTCGGCTTTGCGCAAATCCACCTCTATGAGCTGGCTTGAGGAAAAATTAGCTTGGCTTAAGTTGCATCTCCTCAAGGAAGTCTTTTCTAGTCGCGCACCTGTAAAGTCGCTTTGGCTTAAATTGGCTGTGGAAAAGTTGGCTCCTATGATCTTGCAGCCAGCAAACTTACAATGACTAAGGTTGGCACCCCTTAGATCGGCTCCATCAAGATCGAGTCCCGTAAAATCGCTACCAGATAGGTTGATCCGACCGCCTGCATTGGCTTTTGTAGGGTGAAGGATACTCTGAATCCAGGTTGCGTGTTGGTCGAGGGCTACATTGAGCTCCTCTTGATTCTGAACAGTCATTGCTTCGCTGACTGGGATCTTGAGTATTTTACTACCGGGAATATTTGGCGACTCGTCCTCGATGCGTCGGATTTCATCTTGTAGCCATTGATTATCGCTCATTTTGCCTTCAGTGATCGACTTGATAGCGAGGTCAGAAATTTGTGCTTCCTGAAGGGTGCGAGCTAGGGGATTGTCCTTGATCACCTGCACGACCAAATCATATATGGCTTTGTCAACAGATTCAGGTAACGTTATGGTTGCTTTGTCTTTTTCGGCTACGGTCATTTAGAATCCTTCTTAAGAGAACCTCATGGACCCTACTTTACAAAAGGCTGCGAAACCTGGCTAATACCTTTTTAGAAAACCTTTTATTAATTCGGTATAAAGCGCTACAATCGCTAGCTTGAGGTCAAAAAAACAGACTGCCATTTAAGAGGAGTGTGCATTAACGTGAAGAGTTTTTTTCAGACCGTCGGTCTAGTCATTTTGTCATTCTTCGCCGCGATTGGTGTGGGTGCTTCGATCATGTTTCTTCTGTTCGCTGTTCTGATCAGTCAGGTTAGCTCATCGAATTTACAGAAGGTGGAAGCGCCACCAGTCAGTCTCGAAAAGAGCTACTTGCACCTAGAACTGAGTGGCCCCTTACTATCGGTGGCCCCGCGACCATCGGAGGCTCTCTTCGCCGAATTGCTGGGCGAGCCCACAGGCACCTCTCTTAGAGATGTAAAGATAGCGCTTAGACGGGCTGCCGATGACATTCGTGTTCATGGGGTCTATATCGATATTAAATCTCCGGCAGCGAGTTTGACGACAATCGTCTCCCTAAGGCGTTCACTCACGGCTCTGACAGCCTCGGGAAAGCCCGTTTGGATCAACCTAAGTGCTGCAAACACGGCGACCTATTATTTGGCTTCAGCCGCTAGCCGGATCAATATTTCGCCTCTGGGTGGCGCTATGATTCCCGGCCCCGTTTTTCAACTCACCTATTTTGGAAGTGCTCTGAAAAAGCTTGGACTCGAAGTCGAGGTGTTTCGGGCGGGCAAATACAAGTCGGCCTTCGAAGCCTTTGCCAACGATACCCCTAGCGAGGCAACCTTGGAGATGTATCGGACCTTAGAGGCCTCTTTGCGTCAGCGCATGGTAGAGGATGTGGCCTTATCTCGGAGTAAGGATATTAACGAGGTCGCAGGCTGGTTTCGCAAATCAATGTTTACCAGTGGTGAAGCGATTGATTTGGGTATGGTGGACGCAGTCGATTACCAGGTGCCTTTCCTGGAAGGCTTTAAAGCCGAAGTGAAATCTGAGAATAAGGTTTCACTCAGGGACTACCTGCGATCCAGTAAAGACATGGATGAGCCAAAAACCGTAGCTGGAGATGATAAAATCGGTTTGATAACAGCCACGGGCGAGATTCGTATGGACTCTCCTGGACAAGATGATGGCATCACGCCAACACCAGTCGTGAAGCAACTTCAGTGGATGGCTAAGCAGGACGACGTAAAAGCCGTGGTTTTCAGGGTCGATAGTCCGGGCGGGTCTGCGCTAGCGTCGGATATTATCTGGGACGAGGTCCGCAAGCTGAAAAACGTGAAACCTGTTATCGTTTCTATGGGAAGTGTGGCGGCTTCAGGTGGATACTATATCGCAGCGCCGGCGACAAAGATCGTCGCTGAGGCTCAGACGATCACAGGGTCTATCGGCGTCATCGGTATGGCTTTCGTTGGGCAAGAGTTTCCCGAACAGTACGGAGTAAACTTTCATGTCGTGACCCAATCAGATCGTAAGCAATACTTTAATTTCGGAACCAATGCCTCAGAGGAAGACAAGGCCATTATAGCTGCCAGTATCGATGAGGTTTATCAAACATTTATCTCTAAAGTCGCCGCCGGTCGTGGGAAGACCCCTGAGCAGATTCACGAGCTTGCGCAAGGGCGCGTATATTCTGGTCATCAGGCCCTTGAGTTAGGGCTGGTGGATTTCATCGGTGACGAAGTCGAAGCCTTTAAGATAGCCAAAGAAACGGCGGGTCTCGATTCTAGTAAGCTATACCCCATGGTCCGTTATAAAAAAGAACCAGAAACGCTGCTGGATTGTCTCGATGATCCCGATAATGTCTTGGAGTGTGTTCAGCAGATCCAATCCTCAGTGAGGACTCGACTAGCGTCTGGAGGGTTACCTGAGCCATTGCGTGATGTTCAGTCTTTGGTGGCGTTGATGCGAGATGAAGCTGTGTTAGCTTACTGGCCAGGCAATCTGGGTTACCAAGACCAATAAGGAAGGTTTTTTATAGTGCTTCAGCAGGAGTTGCACAAAAAGGTCAAATATCTGCAGCTCAAAGCCAGCCATTTGGTGAACGACGTCTTGTCTGGCGAGTATCAGAGTTCGTTTCGTGGTCGGGGCATGGAGTTCGATGAGGTCCGCGAATACCAGCCTGGTGATGATGTTAGAGCGATTGACTGGAACGTGACAGCCCGAACAGGACAACCTCACATTAAGGTCTTTCGTGAAGAGCGAGAGATGACCATTACCGTCATCTTAGATATCAGTCGGTCACAGTCCTTCCAAAGCTCAAAACGAGGGAAATTAGATGTTGCGGCCGAAGTTGCCGCGATATTTGCTTACCTTGCCATTCGCAATAACGATAAGGTCGGATTGATTCTATTTTCGGAAGGCGTGGACTTGCATATTCCGCCTAGAAAAGGTCGGCAGCATATCTGGAATATCATACAGACGGCACTGACGACGCAACCGAGAGGGCAGGGTACCAGTCTGGAAACCGCCGTAAAACATTTCCTACAAATAAGCAAACGGCGTCAACTGGTAGCGGTCATCTCAGACTTTATTGTGCCCTCTGATGACTTGACGATCCTTAAGCAGCTGGGTCGCCGTCACGATACCATTGCCTTGCATATCGAGGATCCTAACGAGGCCAGTATTCCCGATGCTGGTCTGGTGGCTATGCGTGATTCCGAAACTCAGGCACTCACCGTTGTGGATACGAGCTCACCAGCTTGGAGGAAAAAAGCCCAAGCCAGCAACCTCGAAGCATGGCGTCAACGCACTGAGGTATTTAAACAGTCCGGCGTAGACTTTGTCTCTATTAGCACCGGTGAGGCACCGATAACCCGCCTACAGCAGTTATTTATGGACAGAACTCAAACTCAGAGGAAACGCAGGTGACGCTGGCTTATCCTTGGCTTCTTTTTCTATTTTTACCCTTGGTGATCCTAGCGGTTTTGTATTTACGTTCAGCTGGGCAAGCTGGCGTCAGCTTTCCATTAGTGGCCCGCATGGGAACCGTGGGACGCCACCCTATGAGTCATATGCTTCCCTTGCTCCGACTGCTGACCATTGCCTGTCTGATAGTTGCCGCAGCAAGGCCACAGTCGGTGGAGAGGCAAACGAAACGCTCCGATGATGGATTGGATATTTTACTAACCATAGATACCTCCGAAAGTATGACGGAAGCATTACCCTATGGAAATCGCCGCGTGAGTCGGCTTGAAGCTGTAAAACTCGTTGTTAGAGAATTTATCAGCCAGAGAATCAATGACCGGATTGGTCTTGTGGTCTTCGGTGGTGAGGCCTTCACTCAAGCACCTCTAACCTTGGATCACGATGTTCTAAAGGAATTCGTTGACAATATTTATATTAATATGGCCACACCCGGAACTTCTATCGGTCCGGCTATTGCCGTGGCGTCCAAACGTCTCAAAGATATCCCTTCAAAATCAAAGATCGTGATTTTACTAACGGACGGAAGGGATTCGGGGCGTCGGGTCAATCCCCAGGTGGCAGCAGAGGCTGCGGCGGTTTTGGGAGTGAAAATTTATACGGTCGGCATAGGCTCTGAGGCACCTGGAGGTATTTTCGGTCGTATGCTTGGCTCTAATCGGAATAACCTAGACGAGGCCTCCTTAACCAAAATCGCGGAGACTACGGGGGGCCGATACTTCCGTGCCGATAGTGTCGAAGACTTGAGCCAGGTTTATCAATCCATCGATAAGCTAGAAACCTCCAAAGTGGAAGTCACCGAATTTAATAAATATCACGAAGAGGCCTGGTACTTTCTGGTCTTCGCGTTATTTTGCCTTTGTCTCGAACTGCTATTAAGAGGCTCTAGGTGGAGGGTGGTGACGTGAATTTTGCTGAGTCCCACTGGATGTATGCATTAGCGGCCATCCCTTTCCTTTTGATTTGGTTTTATTTCGTATCAAAGATCTTTTTGCGACGGATAGCCTTGTTTCGCGCAGACGCCATGGCCTTGGCAGTGGAAAAACGACGTCAAATACTGTCGTCACTGCTTTTGACTTTGGTATTTGCTAGCATCGTTCTGGCCCTTGCACGGCCACGCTTTGGTTTTGAATGGCGTGAGGTGGAGCGCTCGGGTGCAGATATCATGTTAGTTGTGGATGTATCGCAGAGTATGTTCGCAACAGATATCGACCCCAACCGGTTAGAGCGAGCTCGCAGAGAGATCATTGATCTGTTGGCTATGCTGCAAGGGGATCGTATCGGCTTACTTCTATTTGCTGGTGTGGGTTTTGTGCAGTGTCCCCTTACCCTTGACTATAGCGCAGTGGAACTGTTCTTAGATCATATTACCGATAGCTACATTCCTGTGCAGGGCACGGCTATCGGTGATGCGGTGCGTATGGCCCAAAAGAGCCTATTGTCAGACTCGGAAAATACGGAGTCCGAAAAAGCCATCATTCTCATTACTGATGGGGAGGATCATGAGTCAGAACCCTTGCAAGCAGCGCGGGCCGCAGCGGCAAAAAACATCAAAATTTATGGGATTGGCATTGGATCAGCCGAAGGCGCTCCAGTTCCTGGCAAAAATGGTGGCTTTGTCAGAGATGCGGCGGGTAACCTAGTAATTTCAAAATTGGAGTCGGGAACCCTGGAACAGATGGCAGCCATAAGCGGCGGATTATACGTCCGGAGCACATCGGGGGACCTTGATTTAGATAAAATATATCGGCAACATATCCGAGCCGACCTGTCTGCTTCTGGAACTGTGGAAGACAGCCGCGAAAAGGTTTGGAATGAATACTTTTGGGTATTGGCCGCTCTAGCGTTACTACTATTAACTGTCGATTTTTATAGGGAATATATGCTAAAATTGCGTTCAGCGGCAAAACATGATTGAAATTGACGCACTTATGTTGTAGTTAGCTAGTACTAAGAACTCTAACCAGAAGCAGAGTCACGGCAAATACCATGATTCCAATGTCGCGAAAAACTTGGCTTATGACAGGGAGCGCTGCCTGCGGAGTCCTTCTGATCGCCTATCTAGTATTTCCCGACAACCCTACTGCGGTCACTAAAGAGCAGCAAGACCGTTCTGAAGTTGATGCGAGGCCTAAGCCCGCTGAGGTTAGTGATGTCCGCGTAGCCGAACCCGCGAACCCTGTAGCCAAGGTGTATGAAACGCCGGAACCCTCTCGGACAGAACCCAAGCAAGAAAACGGTACTTTCGACTTTCCGAGCCTTGTTGAGATGATCGACGATGGCGAGTGGCAGGAAGCTGAAACCCTTCTGTTAAAGCATCTCGATGCCAACCCAAAAGATGCCCGCGCCTTGGTTGAGTTAGCCATGATTCAAATCCTTGACAAGAAACAGCCGCAAGAGGCGATCCCTTTACTAGAGCGTGCGGTCAAAGCGGAGCCCGACAACGAAACGATATTGACCGAATTGATGGCCGTTTACGAAGATAACCAGCAAATCGAGCGAGGTCTTGAGTTTCTGAAGGAGTACAACGCTCAATCTGGTAAAGAAACTGGTGTCGTCGACTACGGAATGGGCCGCAGCCTACTGAGTTTAGGGAGGCCTGAAGAGTCGATTGAATACCTTGCGCGAGCGTTGGAGTACCCAGGAGATTCGGTCAACCGTGAGGCTGTACGTGAAGATCTCTTCGACGCCTACATCGATAGTGGGCGGGTTTATGAAGCGATTACCGTGATCGAGGAAACCCCTCAAGAAAATATCTCAGAGGAACATAGGCGTAAGAATACCATGAAACTAGCCACAGCTTATATGGACGCTCAGGAACCAGAGGTGGCGCGAGGGATTATCGAAGCCTGGCTTGAGTCAAATCCAGAGGATGAACTCGCCCTGCAGATACTGAGTGATTTAGAAACCCTTTAGCCTTCGTTAGTTTAATGCCTTAAGGACATTATTTGTTGTCATGACAGTGCAAAATTCACCATCCAAACTTGCTAGATGAATCTGATGAATGTCCTCAGCGAGGATCTCTCTCCCAAACCTATCGATCCGGTTAAACGTCGCACAGCCATCGCTGACCAAATAGGTCTTGTATCCCAGATTACCTGCCATGCGAGTAGTAGTTGAGACGCAATGATCTGTAGTTAGTCCAACTATTACCAATTCTTCAGTGTTACTTTGCTTTAAATAGTCGTCTAGGTTTGTTCCAATAAAAGCACTGTTGACGATTTTTTGGATAACTTGCTCGTCTCCTATAGGGGCAGTTTCTTCTTGAAATTCGTGACCGGGTGTACCCGCCCTAAGCGTAGACGTCTCCTCCGTTGAGCAGTGCTGAATATGGATAATTTGAAGCTTTTTTTCTCTCCAAATATCTAAAAGTCTTCTGATATTTATTTCTGCATCTGGATTGTTTCTTGAGCCCCATCGAGGATCTTGAAAGCCTTTTTGAACATCAATAAGTATTAAAGTTGGATGTTTCATTCTCGTATAACTCCTAATCCCTAGGTTTTACAAATGATCTACCGCATATCTGCCTAACACTGACTCTAAAGGTATTTCGAACCGTAGGCAAATTTTCACCGTTTGTATTTCAGTATTTTTTCCGATCTTTCGACCAGAGCGTTTCTAATTTTTGGATAGGAATACTTACTTGCTTCGCTATTTGCTCCTAATATTGCTTTCACCGACTGTGATCCACGCAAAAATCGAGGATCCGGCTAAGTATTGGGGCAAGTATGATAAAATTCGCGCCGAAATCTCTGCAACTCATCAGGTGGATAAGAACGACCGAGAGCAGCTTGGGAGGATTATCGCTAAACTCCCACTCGGTAGTGACGAGCGCTATGCCCTTGAATCGTATATTTTTGTTCCGGACGTAGATAACTGCGCTAACTTTGTCAGGTCCGATGACTACGGTCTACTTGCAGACTGCATTTTCGTTGGCGGACGTGATGATCTGTCAGCGAAGAAGCTTTTTGATCAGGCTTCAAGTGTTTCGGAAAAAGCTCGTGTCCTAACAAAAATGATTGCAGCTGCTGCCAGAGCTGACGATTTAAGTGAGGTGGAGAGGCTCTCGGCCTTTATAGACGAAATTCCCAATGATGCTGATAACTCCCACTATATATTAAATACAGCAATTATCATGGCCTACCTGCGACCCACAAGAGACCTTGCAACCATATTGAAGGGGATGGAGTTCCTCAAAGAATCCACGGCCATTCAGATCAAACATGGTTTCCATCCTTCATGGGAATACTACAATATGGGCGTGGTTTATCTCATTATTCTTTATGATGCAAAGAGTGCCCTTCCCTTGCTGCAAAAGGTTAAATTTAGAGAACTTCCTAAACTAAAAAATGATATCGCGATATTCCATTCCCTGGCTCTGCTTGAAGTCGGAAGAATAGAAGAGGCACGGCAAGAACTGGAGAAAGCAAAATACAACGATTTCCCCGGAAGAGAATTCCTGCGTTGCTATCATCAGTACATTCGATTCCGTATTGGTGATGACACACGCCTAGACGAATGCCTGTCTATATCGCCAACTACCCAGACTGATGTGATGCTCGATGTCGCAAAACGACTCTCTTCATTATCACTAGCGGATAGGCAAATGGGGCAGTTTTATCGCCAATTTTGGGCATTTTTTCAGGATAGTATGCTGGCCAATATCAAAAAACGAACCATGAAGAAAGTGAATTCTATCGAAATTCTAAAGCGCGAAAAAGAATTAGAGATTAATAAGCTGAAGCTGGAGAAGAAAGACTTAGTCATTGCCTCGCAGGAAAAAACAAAAATTCTCACTGTTGCGATATCAATTCTTCTTGGTCTTGCTATATTTTTCTGGTTTCGTAATCAAAAAAAACAGCATGTTATTGAATTGCTGAGGGAAGAGGCGCGTGCTAATCGGGAAGCTGAAGAGAAAGATCATGCCTACAACCAATTTAAAAAAATTATATATCCCCATCAAATCAATTTGGTAAAAAAAGGAGCGGCTTTAGAGTCAACGATGCCGACCCATCCGGGCGAAGGGATTGTGATGTGCTTTGATATCGTTGGGTCGTCATTGCTCCACCACTCCAACTTGAAAGAGTTTTTTAGTTCAGTCATCAAAGATTGTACGTCTCTTTTGACTCAAGAATACTGTCCAGAAGAATTAAGTGCCACTGGCTATCGAATTAAGGAGTTAGGCGATGGATTTCTTTGTTCGATAGGGTATCCATTCGAAATTCCCCAAGGGATGCATGCGGAGGACTTAAGTTGTGAGCTTGCCTACCAGTTCATTCAAAAGCTAAATGATAATGTTAGTTTGTATGACTTTGCCTTTCCTGTCCATTGTTGTATTGGAATTGCTAAAGGATCCCTGCAAGGCCTTTATCCAAGAACTGGTGCTTTGGAATATGATCTTTTTGGGAGGGGAATCATACTTGCTAATCGGTATGAATCCATGCGTAAACAACTGTTTGATCAGATCAACAGTCACATCATCATTATGCAAGACGGAATTTTTGAAAATTTGTCGGCCAAGTTTCAAAGGGATTTCAAAGTATATACGTTGAACCATGATCTGCGTGTGCGCGATGACCAGCATGCCGATAGACTCTATTACCAAAAGCTTTTACAAACGCTTCGGAAGTCAGGATAGATCAAACCGTAGAAGCAAGGATGGCAATATGTGTAGAAAAGGAGATGTTTTATTTTTCGTGGGTTGATAGCATTGTTAGTTCTCGCCTTTATTGTGAGTTTAGCTGACTACTGTCCAGCACTTGCCTCGCAGGGTACTGCCTTTTCAAAGCAAGACTTCTGGCAGCGGTTTGATGAGCAGAAAGATAATCCAGTGCCTGTTTGGCAATGGTTTGAGGAGGTTCTTCAAAATCCCACTAAAATTCATACTCCGGAATGGGCGTCCGCAATATTTTTTCAAGTCAGTGATTTTCGCCAGGCGGCGACTAGACCTTCGAAAGGTAATTTAAAAAGAGCAGTCGAGATTATTCGTAAACTAGAATGGGATGACGTCAGAATTCTTTTTTCCTATTATCTCGACCCTTCTTCCTCAGAGCATTTTGAAGACTTAGTGAATCAAGCTAGGGAGATGAAAGACGAAAAGCTCGAAATTCACTTGCATTTGGCATTGTCAGGCACATTGATTTATACCGATGGAGCTCGTTCTTTAGATGCGGTCACTCATGCCTATAATCTAGCAAAACGTTCGAGCCAGTCTCGAAATTTAGAAAAGATTTTAACCCTGGTTAAGATGGGGCTAGTTTTGGAGGCCTACGGGTCGAAAAAACGTTCCCTTGAAATGTTTCAATTGTCAGATCAAGACTGCATGGAACCCGATTTTCGTTTTATTTGCTTAGAGAATATTTTCAACCATACGGTGGCTATACTTAATCAAAAGGATCCGAAGATTGCTAAACAGTCTATTCCTTATTTTGATCGAGCCCAGCAGTTAGCTACGGAAATTGAGTACTACGAAGTGGTTGCTATGATTCATTTAGGATACTCTTCCGTCTATGTTTTGTTGAAAGAGTACGAACAGGCTGAGCTTTGGGCTAAAAAAGCAATTTCTTTTTTCCAAGAAATCAACTCTTCGATTTGGTTAGCGGATTCCACCGTTAAACTTGCATCAATATATCAGTACGAAAAAAAATGGGAGCAAATGATTGAACCATTAAATGTCGCCCTTAAACATTATCCTCCCGAATTTATAAAAGATCGTATAGAGGTTTTTGAACGGTTGCATTTAGCTCAAGCCGCTATGGAACGTCATCAAGAGGCCTATCAATCATCTTTAGAAATGAACCAACTTACTGAGAAATTTTGGTTGAAAAAAGTCAATCTAATCTAGATAGAAAGTTAGCTGAGGCAAATCTTGTTTTTGAAGAAGAGAAAAACCGTCGACTTAAATCTGAAATCGATTTACAAAACGTCGAACTTGAAGTCCAGAGGCTCGCTGCTAGGCAGACGGAACTGTTTAAAAGCTTTACTTTAGGACTAAGTCTACTTATTCTCGCTCTTATTGTTTTGCTCGCCTTCGCTACAAAAAAAACAAAAGAAGTAAAGCTTGAGAGAAAAAGGCTGCGATTGGTTATGGATTCCGTTGAGGAAGGACTTCTGACAATCGATCGTGACTTGAGAATCGAGCCTGGCTATTCAAAACATCTAGATAGAATGTTCTCTTCGCAGGATGGCGAGCTACTGGGTCTGGATTTGGTAAACGCTGTGTTTTCTTACGCAACTTTTAAAGAAAATGAGCTTAGTATCATTAAAGAAGTGTTGAATTTGTGTATTGGAGAGACAGAACTAAACTGGTCGATGAATGCTGGGCATCTACCAACTGTATTGCTTTTAAAAAACGATCCAGATAGCAAATTTATTCTTAGGTGGGTGCCTATCCTCGACAAGCAGGCTCACGTGGTGAAGGTGCTTCTTACGATATCAAACATTAGTGATCTAGAGCGTATTCATCGCCAATTAGAGGAAGCAGAATTTCGCGCAAACGTTATCCAGGAGAGGTGGTTAACCCTATGCAAGCAGTCTTCCGATAAGGTCCAACCTTTCTTATCAGAGCTTGGTGTTCTGATCGAGGATCTATTGCGGATCAAAGAGTTCCCTAACAAAAAGCAGCTCCGTCAAATCCACACTTTTAAAGGCAATGCGCGGAGTATGGGTCTCACTATGATTTCTGATCTGTTACACAGACTTGAAACATCATTGGATAGTAGCAAACCTCTTATGAACGCCGAAGATATTCTCCGATTGATGACAACAGAAATTTACGAAGAAAACCGCGTTATGGATCTTTTAAGTGATCAAAAGAGTCATTTAGAATCTACTGAAGATGTCTTCAGTATTGTCTATGATATCATGCCAAGTATCGGAGAGCGTCTTGCTGAAAACGACATAAAGCTCAAAGCATTGCATGTGAGCAGTGATATTCAGACAATGTCTACGGAGTTAAGGAATGTTATAAGGACGGTCCTCATGCATTCTCTCAACAATGCTGCAGATCATGGGTATATCCTACCAGAGCAAGGAAGAGGCCTCAATAAAGTCGCTGAGTTCACGATTGACTGTACTATAGTCGACGAGCAGCTCATCCTCAAGGTAGGTGACAAGGGAGCAGGCATTGATTGGGAATCTTTGAAAGCAAAAGCAAAAGGGTTGTCTGTTGCTTATACAGATGCGGCAGAGCTACTCGAATTGGTCTTCGAAGATCGGATTTCCACAGCCAAGGAGCTCAGTCAGTCTAGTGGCCGAGGCGTTGGTCTAGCAGCTCTAAAAGAAATAGCAGATAGCCACCAAGGAAGCGTGACGCTTAGAGAAAATCAAGATCATGGGGTGAGCTTAGAAATGAAAATCAAAATCCCTTCGGGTTCTCTGAAAACAGCTTAGTCCACTGGATAGATGCGATGTAACCTAATCATCATAAGTTTTGGAATTTTGCAAAAAAATAACCCTTACCCGCAGGGTAAGGGTTCGAGGGGACCAAGGACTGAGTATTCAGCCTAAGGCTACTGAGTCAGCAGCCAAAGATGTATTCGGTGGACTCTAGGGTTTGTTTAAGTGAAAAATATAACTATCTGAAAATAAGCAACAAAAAAATATAATTCGGGACTTTTCAGAGCGATGGGCTTTAATGATTTTTCGATTTTCTTAGTTTTGAAAGGTTTCGCCCCTGTGTTTTACCTACATACCGAGAGTTATGTTAATATAACAGAAGGCCGTAATAACACAGGTATGTCGTATGTCGAGTGAAGCAAAGCAATTACCCCCAGACACAATGGAACTTCAAGCTTTTGACAAAATATTCTTTAAGATCTTGGATGGTCTTGGGAAAGAAGCGATTGGTGGAGCTGCCGAATGCACTGACGCTGTCTTCCAACTGTCCTCCAATTACATCGATAGACCGGCTTTTGAGGCCTTGAAGAATTTCTACGAGTTATATTTTGGCGATGGGATACTGGACGCGGACAAAGACTCTGTCAATGAAGAAGTTGACGATCTATTTAGTAAGGTCCAAGACGCTATCGCCGAGGGGAAGTCCATCGATGAATCTAGCATTGAAGAAGACGAAACACAAAAAAGGAGACGTCTTGGTTTAGCTGGAGTTCAGAAGCAAATGGAGGGGCTCATAACGCTCAACGCTGGAATTAAAGGTCAAGTCCTCCCCGCTCTGAGCTCTATGCAGTTCCAGGACGCTGTGTCTCAGAGGATTGATCATGTCGTGAAGGGTTGGGCCATGGTGGAAAAGCTTCTGCTTTCGGACGAACACGTCGATGCCTCGGATCTCGCCGAAGATTTGGCCAAGATTTGTAGTTCTGTAGAAGAAACTGCCGATTATTATAAGATCGTTTTGGAAAAAGATGCCCCTGAAGGGCAAACAGAGAGAAGTGTTTTTCTAGAATTTTAAAAGGGATTTCCAATGCTTGCAGCTAAAGACTTGATCGATCGATACTATATCTTTACCGAAAAAACTCTAGATTGGTGCATCAAAGAATCCGAAACCTCAACGACTCATGTCAGCGATTCTATCAACAAGCTCTTGGAGGATACTAGCCGGGTTTCGGAGTTGTCTGACGAAAGCCTTAAAGCTATCCAGGGACTGAAAACCACCATTCATTCCCTCCTGGCGAAGCGTGGTTCGACGTCATCTCTACGAGATCTTATCACGACTCTAAGAGAGCTTGCTCAAGGGAACGACGAGATAAAGACTGTCATTCATCCAATTATTCAGTCTTTGCAGTTCCAAGACAGACTCAGACAAAATCTAGAAAACATGTCCAAGATGATTAAATACTGGGTGGAGTACCGGACCAATCTGGGGCGAGATTATGTAGACAACGCTGAACTTCATAGTTTTGGTGAGCACCTATTGACGTTGACAGCCATGAAGTCGGAACGCGATATCGTCCGTAAATTTATCGATGGTTTACCAAATAAAGAGTCTGCAGATAGTGTTCTAATGTTTTGACCTTAGGTCAACTTTGAGAGAACCTACGTTCTTGGCGGTCTACGCCAGGGGCTTATACTATTTCAGAACCTTTCCATCCCTCTGTCCTTTTCTTGAGCCCTGTCCTGCGATGCCAGAGTCTACCTCTCCGTAATACCCTAAAATATTCCTTAGTTTTTTGATTAATGTGTCGTTTTAGTTGGGGGTCAGCGGGAAATCTGTGATTTGTCCGAAAGGTATCATATTTTGGTGCCTTAATAGTAAAGTGCTAAATATATAAACTTTCTGTTAGGTGTTACCGAAACGTTAATACGCCGACGCTTTCAACCATTGGAGTTCATCATTATGACAATTATCAATACTATCCTAGTTATCTTAGTAGCCTTGCTTCACTTCTATTTTCTTTACCTAGAGATGTTTCTGTGGACGAAGCCTAGGACGCGCAAAATCTTTGGATTGACCGAAAGCTTCGCTAACGAATCCGTAAAGCTGGCTGCTAATCAAGGTATGTATAATGGTTTTTTAGCAAGTGGTCTTGTGTATGGGCTTCTGATCGGAGATCATCCCGCTGGTCAACCCATCATCGTTATGAATCTTGTGTTTGTTTGTGTGGCAGCAGTTTATGGCGCTTATTCTGTTAGTAGAAAAATTCTTTTTGTCCAAGGCGCTCCAGCATTGCTAGCTTTACTCACTATGTGGCTAGCTTAGGGTGTTAGACTTTAAAATTTTTTGGACGGCACCATAGCTGAGGCCAATAGAGTTTGCTATGCCGCGGATGCTTTTCCCTTCTTTTCGTTGCTGTAGAATGTCCTTAGTTTTTTGCTCTGTCACTTTAGTTGGTGGTCCTAATTTTACGCCACGCTTTTTTGCAGCTTCTAACCCAGCTTTGACCCGAGTGACAATAGTCTGGCGCTCAATCTCAGCTATCTCGGCAAAGGCGGCCAGCATGGTTCGCCTAAAGGGATTTTCATGACCAAGATTTAGGACGGGTTGGGTGACGGAGATAAATCCCACTCCAATTTCATCCAGGGATAGCAGGGTCTGAATAGCTTCCGAAGCGTTTCTACTAAACCGATCAAGACGGTAGACGACAATGGTATCGAATTTTCCTGTGGCTGCATCTGCGAGAAGGTTTTGATAACCTGGCCGTTTACTGGTGGACCCACTAATCCCTTCGTCTTCGAAAATTTCTTGTCGAAGGGGGCGTTTGTCCTCGGGTAGGGCTGCCAGCCAATCTTCAACAGATTTTTTTTGACTT
This sequence comes from Pseudobacteriovorax sp., assembly GCA_013215145.1. GTDB lineage: Bacteria > Bdellovibrionota_B > Oligoflexia > Oligoflexales > Oligoflexaceae > DT-89. The sequence continues at coordinate 25,559 of JABSRP010000049.1, read as the reverse complement.
TGTAACTCTTGCTTGTCAGTGGATACTCGGTAGTATATCGCTATGGATTTCATGCTCGACTCTTTTCTGCCTTTTTTTGACTATAACTTTATCACTTTGATCTTAGCACCTTTAAAGGCTGGTGTATGAGTTCGCGGATCCCGGCGGCGGCTTAACAAAATATTCGCCTCTGGGTAATACATGGCCGTGGCACCCGCGGCGATATCAAAACCACTGACTTTTATTTGATTTAGGTATCCTGCTTCACCTTGAACTTTCACCAGGTCACCATCGGTAAGACCCAATTGCATCATATCCTCTTTATTCATGAGTATGACATCTCGTTGGGATTGATTGCGATACCGGTCATCTTCTTCGTAAACGACTGTATTAAACTGACCTTCTGAGCGAATGGTTAATAGAGTCAGAGGAAGTTCCGGGGTTTTTTTCGATTCCTTGAGTTGGGGGGTAAAAAATCTCGCTTTGTGATCTGGCTTCCCTGGAAATTGACCCTGGTGCAGGAGTCGATTAGGAATATAAAACTCTTGTTTGAGCTCTGCCTTAGTGGAAAGCTGCTGAAGGGGTTTTAGAGTGTGACTGATCAGTTTCCTAATGGCCGCGTGGCTCTCAAGCTCATCAAAATCAATCGCATGTGGCAGACGAGACCGATCCAAAACCCTTTTTGCGATTTCGCAGATAATCTTTGTCTCCGGTAAGCACTCCTTGGATCGGCGGGGCCCCCCCTCGCTGAAACGAACAAAGTTAAACATACTTTCTTGGCTAGTAAGTTGCGATTCCTCATCTCGGGCAGCTACTGGCAGAACCAGGTGGTCTTGAGCGGTTTCGATGGCATGACCGGTGTTTAGTGTTGTATTGAGTTGGACTAGGAAAGGGATTTTTGACAATGCTGTCTTAGCAAAACTAAGATCTGGGTTGGATCCGTAAAGGTTACCTCCGAGATGAAAAGCAAAATCAATTTTGCCGTCAGCGGCTGCTTCCATACAGCTCATGGTATCGTAACCCTTGTGAGTGGGAAGCTCAACTCCAAGGTCCTCGAGGGCTTTTTGTTGGTCGGCTGATATTTCGGGTTTTACGCCCACCGAGCCCATACCCTGGACATTAGAATGCCCTCTGATGGGTAATAGCCCAGCGCCCTCGCGGGCGACCATACCTCGCATTAACGCCAAATTTGCAATCATTTGGACCGTGTCGGCTCCGTTTGTGTGATGTGTGATTCCCATGGCCCAAGAAAAAACAGTGCCTTTTGATTTTGCGTAAAGGCTTGCAACAGATTTGATCTGTTTTAGTGATATTCCTGTCTCAGTTTCAACTTGGGAGGTATCCAAGGTGTCAAGAAAAGACTTAAGCTTAGAAAAATCGTGTGTCGATGTTTCGATAAAGGTCCGGTCAATACTTTCAGAAAAGTTTTCCATAAGCTCTTTTATGATGGCTGCGAAGAGTAGGAGATCTGTTCCTGGTTTTACCTGCAGGTAGTCGCTGGCTATTTCCGTTGGTTTTAGCAAGCTTATAGGGTCACTCGGCACCGAAAACGTCATGAGTCCTGTTTCCTTGATGGGATTGATCACCACCACATGACCTCCACGACGACGGATATTTTTGCATTGAGTCATTAAGCGTGGGTGATTTGAGGCTGGGTTTGCTCCGATGATAAACAAAAGATCGGTTTTTTCGAGGTCACTGAGGGCTATTGTCGAAGTGCCAGTGCCGAGGGATGCGTTGAGTCCGACTCCACTTGCTTGATGGCAGTAGTAGGAGCAGTTGTTCACGTGATTGGTACCAAAAAGTCGACAGAATAATTGCAATAGAAATCCAGCTTCATTTGATGAGCGTCCGCTAGCATAAAAATAGCTCCGTTCGGGGGCGCAGTCTTTTAGTTTTTGGCCCACTAAATCCAAGGCGGCTTGCCAATCGATGCGTTCGAACCTGTCAGAATCTTTTGCCTTAAAAATGGGAAACGTCAGTCGCCCCAGATCTTCCATCTGCTTGGGAGTGTAGTTGGCTAGCTCGCTAAGACGGACCGATTGAAGGGACGTTGGGTCGATGGCAGGTTGCATATCGGAAGCCATGGCTTGCAATGATTTTTTGCAGAACTCTGGAAAATGACCTAACTCGTTGCGCATACCGCCCTTTTGCCCACCCATTCCAAGAGCGCAGGTTTTGCAGGTATTTTTTCGAGCCATGGCCTTGAGCATCAAAGGGAATCCGACTTGCCTTGCCTTCTTAAAGGTATAGCCTATGGCGTGCCAGCCGCCTCCATGTTTTGTTTGTGTCATATCTACTCCTTTAGGCTGTCTTAGGGGTCGGCACTACACGTGTTCCCGTTCTTTTTTACTCAGGTTGATTCATGATGTGTTGGATCTCTCTAGTCTGATCTAAATTGGGGACTCCCCAATCAGCCTTATAGCCAAAGACATCTCTTGGGTCCTGCATATGGAATTGGTTATCCAAAATGGCAAAGCTAGAGGGGTGAATTAAGGCAGGGTGAGAAACCCCGCATGTCCATGAGATCCGCAAAATCTCCTTTCGTAGTTTGCTCACGTAATTGGCAAATCGCTCGGCCTTGGAGTCGGGGTCGAGGCCTCTTGATAGCCATTTGGATTGGGTGGCAATACCTGTTGGGCAACGATTGTTATGGCACGCCTGCGCTTGGATGCAACCAATGGCTAACATCGACTCTCGGGCGATGGCTATCATGTCGGCACCCATGGCTAAGGCGAAACATGCTGACTCCGTAAGTCCAAGCTTTCCTGAGCCGATAAATACGACGTCATTGTGAAGGTTGTGGCTGGCAAAAATTTTATATACCGAGGTAAATGCCATTTTAAACGGAAGGGCCACATGATCGGCAAAAACTAACGGGGCTGCTCCGGTACCGCCTTCACCGCCATCAATGGTCACAAAGTCAACGCCCCTGTTGCTAGAGCTCATCGATTCGCATAGCTCCGACCAAAAATCGAGCTGACCCACCGCTGACTTTATGCCGACCGGTAGGCCTGTGGTATCAGCGATAAGCTCTACGAAATCAAGGAGCTCATCAACGTTTTGAAAGGCGCTATGTCGGCTTGGACTCAGGCAGCTTTTCCCCATGGGTATGCCGCGAGCCTTAGCAATATCAGCTGTAACTTTTTTCGCAGGAAGTAGTCCTCCAAGTCCAGGTTTTGCTCCCTGGCTTAGCTTGATTTCAATCGCTTTGACGGGATACCTAGAGACGGCTTCCTTGAGTCTGTCTAACGAAAACTGCCCCGCCTCATCGCGGCAACCGAAATACCCCGAACCAATATTCCATATAAGATCGCCTTTGTGCAGGTGGTGCTTGGAGATACCGCCTTCGCCAGTGTTGTGGAGGCAGTCGGCAAGGACAGATCCTTTATTCAATGATTCGATGGCGCGACCGCTAAGCGAGCCAAAGCTCATGGCTGATATATTTACGATGGATTTGGGGCGGAAGGCGTGCTTGCGCCGGCGGGATCCACCTAGAATCTTAGCGCAAGGAATCGGGTAACCCAAAGAGGACCAGTCTTTTTGTGAGGGATCACGATAAGGAAACGCACTCTGCTTGATAATCAGGTAATTGGAGGTTAGTTCTAGGTCTTGATCCGTACCGAACCCAAATTCGTCGTTTTGTTTTTTGGCGGATGCATAAATCCACCGCCGCTCGTCTCTGCTAAAGGGGCGTTCTTCGTTGTTGTTTGTTACTATGTATTGTCTTAACTCGGGGCCCACGCTTTCCAGTAAATAACGTAAATGGCCAATAATGGGAAAATTGCGAAGTATGGCGTGTTTTTTTTGCAGCAAATCATAGATTGTGATGAGTATAAGCAGGAATGCTAGCAGCAACAATACGTTAGTCATCAGAGTCAAGATTGGCACTCCTACATGGGTTTGGCAAGAATTCGTCCTAAGAATACTAAGCGTCAAGATAGTAAAAAACTTCAAAGTGGTCTAGTCATCCCATTGAGATATATGAGTTGGCTGCGTATTTCTATGGGTAGCTAAGGATACAGGGACTAGCGTCAACCTTCGGCGCTACCTTGTCAGTTTTTATTATATTCCTGCTGTTTTGGCTTGTTCTAGTCATTAGATCATGACGGGGAGGCAAGGAGTTTTTGCGAATTTTATTTAACCGCGATATAAGACAAGCATATTCCTATGGAGGTAATTTTGATCCCTGGTCTTTCCGTATTTCGGCGCTGGCAACAGTCCGTCAAGTTATACTTTGCTGAATCCATAGTTCGTCATCTCCTCATATGGATCGTTATGTCTTCGGCCTTAGCGACGGCATTGATAACCGGCATCCAACTCATCGTTCAAATGAATACTTTCGAAAGGACCATGGCAGAGAAACTTGACCAGTTGGAGCAAACACTGGTGCCTAATATTGTCCGTAGCACCTGGCTCATGGACACCGAGCAAACGAAGCTACTGCTTTCCACGACGGTTTCAAGCGATCCCTCGCTACGCCTGCATTTATTGAGTGACGATGGTGAATTTGCCTACGGTGAAAAAGCCAAGATGGAGCCTCTAGTCCGTTCGATTCCGATTGTGTATGGTTGGAAGTCAAGTAGTAGGCCGCTGGGCGTACTCAATATGGAAATCAATCGTGGTATTTTTTATCAAGATCTCTGGCGGGATTTTTTCCTGACGATTCTCAATAATTTCTTTTTGGTTTTTTTTGTCGTCATGATGGTGGCTTATATCTGTCGGCACATCATCCTTAAGCCCCTTTCTCAGTTGGCAAATTTAGCGGGATCGATTCAGTATGGGCGTGAGGTTGCAGCTCCGTCCCGACATTACTCAGCTAACGAAATCGGGGCGATTTATCGCCTAATCGAAAATTTACAGGAAGAGTTGAAAAAAGACTACGAAGCACGAATCCGTGCAGAAAACATTTTGAAGGAGTCCAAGACAACCCTACAAAAGTTAGTGGTACATCGGAACAAAGAGCTCGACGATGCCACTAAAGTCCTTATGGAAACCTCGCATAAGGCTGGCATGGCAGAGGTCGCCCAAGGAGTCCTACACAATATTGGTAATGTTCTTGTTGGTAGCAATGCTAAGATTTCATGGATGAGTCAGGCCTTGAGACAATCTCGTTTTAAACGAATTCCAGAGTTTCTTGATATGATCGACTCAAGCTCCCTTAGCTTTCATGAGTACATGAGTCTTCATCCTGCAAAGGCGGCCTCGTTTCACAACTACTTAAAAGCTTTAGTTTTAGAAGAAAAGGTTACCATGGAGCGGCAGGTCGCCAGTATCTCTGACCTTGATGAGAATCTAAAGCATATCGGGCGTATCATATCGAGTCAGAGGCATAACGCCAAACACCGCCCTCTGAGCACAAATTTTTCATTGAGAACCTGTGTCTTAAGAGCTCTCAACATGTATCGGCAAAAGATTGAAAGCCGCGGGGTTGAGGTGGATTTTAGTGGCCTATATGACGTCGAAGTGAACTCCGATCTGCATAAAGTTTTGCAAATCTTGACCAACCTTATCACTAACGCTATTGACGCCGTTGTGCAGTCAGAGAAGCCTAAAATAGAGTTTAGAATCTCACAAAAAGATCGGCTTATGAGCCTTACTGTCAAAGACAATGGTATCGGTATTGAGCCGAATATGCTGCCAAAACTGTTTCAGTTTGGCTTTACCACAAAGTCCGGTGGCAGCGGGTTTGGGCTCCATACCAGTGCCTTGGATGCAGCTATTCTTGGAGGCCGATTAACAGCTTATTCAAATGGGGTTGGTCATGGCGCGACTTTTATACTAGAACTTCCCATTGGAAACCTTATGTCATCCTAGTAAGGAGGATTTTATGATCGATTCGATGTCACCTTTGGAGTTTAGTGACAAGGTTATTGAAAGCAAGATGAAGATGTTGGATGTGCGCAACCCCTAGGAGGTGGCGGAAGCTAAAGCGGTTAATACGATAAACATTCCCTTAAGTGAATTGAGTCTCAGTCGATTGGAGCAGATCTCTCCCGAACTACTCACGCAGGACCCCCTCTATGTGATTTGTCGGTCTGGGCAGCGATCCATGATGGCTTGCCAGATCTTGGCCAATGAAGGCTTCGCAGGTCAATTAATCAACGTCGATGGCGGTACTCTCGCTTGGGTCGAAGAAGGCCTACCACTAGGATAGCTTACCATAACCAAATTGCTTCGCATCGGGTTCTCATGGGTCCATTGCGATCTATCCATTTAGACTCAGTCGTGCCTAAGTCTAAACGGATAGATTTACGTTAGTTACCAATAAAGAAGCTGAATTACTTTGTTTTAAGATATATGTAAAATCATAGCGATCAAGTTAGCTATCAGCTTTCCGAACTTAGATACAGCGCTAAAGTTTGGGAATTATCGCTTGTTTAGTTTTAAAAAAAGCAAAGATGAATGGCTCCATTTTAAGCTCTCGGCTACCATGGTCGTACTGGTGTTGGCTGCTGGTGCGCTGGGGGTAGGTGCGATATTTGGGTTGGAGTTAGTTAAAAGCCATTACGAGGAGAAAACTCACGCTCTCTACGACCTTCGAAAAAGGCTGCATAAGCTGTCTTATGGCATTGCCGAGGTGCGTAGAGACGAACGCTATCTGAACGATAAAAGCCAAAACTCTTTAGACATACAAACAGAAAACGTCGCCAACATCAACAAGCTGATTGATGACCTGAGTCAATTCAGGCAGGATATCTTGAGTATTAGTGTCCTTAATGAGCTGAGAGACGCTCTCAATACCTACCTCATCTCCTTCGATAAAGTCGGTCAATGGAAGATAGAGCAAGGCGACAGCACCTCTGGATTAATTCATAAGTCGGATCGATTAATCGACAGAGCCGAGGGTTTTGTCATTAATAGGAAAGATCGTTCCTTTCAAAACTCCTTTAATCGCTTTAATACCATGCGCCTTCGTTATCTATTCGCATCGGAAGCTGATTTATACGAAGCCATGACGGGTAAACTGGATACACTAATCCAGGATGCTAAGGATAAAGAACTGATTGCAATCCTTTCGGAATTACGTGGTGTCCTTCAACGGATCGCTGATCTTAGGTGGTATGCTGGACTGGAAGAAGCTTCGTTTCTAAAAAATATCCTCATTGCCGAGAGAAAAGTATCAAACTCTCTAATCTTCGTCGACAATCGTATCCTGGATAAGAAATCAAGTATTAATAAACTCATTATATCGGTGACCTGGATGCTTATAACTCTGGTGATTATGACATTCACAGCGGTATTTTTTGGATCTTCTTTTGTCAGAAAATATGTCCTGCTTTTTGGGAAAGATCGCACACAAATGAAATATATGCGAAATCAATTGACATTAATTCTAGATCGAATCGATGCCGGAATTCTAAGTGTCGATAGTCAAGGCAAACTTGGACCTGACTACTCAAAATCTGTGGAAGTGATCGTAGAAGAAGAGGAGCTGGCCGGTAAATCTTTCTACTATCAGCTGCTTGCTTGCAGTAATTTGGCTGAGAGTGAGGTTCATGCTGTCAAGGAACAGTTATCGACGATTTTTAGTCAAAAGCAGGAGTCGGTGTTAGAGACTATGGAATCGTTTCCCGAAAACATTGAGTTTATTACTGCTTCAGGACTATTGAAACACCTAAGTATTTCGTGGAGTCCCGTATTTGATGGTGATAAGCTCACCAGGCTTTTCCTAATGATACAAGACAACACCGAGAGAGTTAAAATAATGGAAGAATCGCAAAAAGATCGTGATGAGCTTTCGATTCTGGTGGAAATTTTGGAGCAGCCAGCTCGCAAAATCCACGATTTTTTTGTTGAGAATCGACAGCAAATTGATGGTGTAAAGGCATTGCTCAATACCCATCGAAATCAGAAAACTCTAAGGGAAAACCTCTCCACCATTGTTTCGATGATTTCTAAAGTGAAGAGCCATGCCCGCTCGATGAAGTTTGATTATCTAGCTAACTTTTGCTTCGATTTTGAACTCCAATTGAACGATCTCAAAAAGGTTAGAAGTATTGACAATACCGATAGCATCATAACAAGTCTCGATCGTGTCATCCTAGTATTCGAGCAGTACCGTTCTGTGTACAATCACAGGATTGTGTCACGATTTGGTAATTTTCGATTTTCGAAGGATGACGATCTTGTATTTGCAGCGGATGGCGTTGGTAAAATGATTAGTAGTCGATCTAATGACAATGAACTGATTGATCTATATTTAGGGATCAAAAGACGACAAGGACTTACTTTACCCGGAGTCGTTTATCAGGCCTATGATGTTGTCCCAAAAATGGTGCGAGATCATCACAAAGTTGCCGCACATTTGATTGAAGAGCTACCCGATGTGATTTTGACTAAGAAGGGATCTATTCTTTTTGGCAATATGTTTCCCAAACTGTTTGCGATCTCAATATTACGAAGCTTCTCAAGTATCCGTGAACATGAAGAAAAGGGCTCAAGATCCTTCGAAAATATTTTTATTAATATCTACGTAACCGATGATTGGTTGTGCTTGACTTACAGTGACGAAGGTAAGGGTTTCTGGAGTTTGAATCTTGATGATCATGGTCCAACACTCATTCACGAACATTTATCGACTGATGATTTAGAAGCACAGCTATTAGGTAATGGACGTCCTTCTGATGAGAGCGAGCAGTCCATGATCTCCGATTTCAAATCTATTGATAAATTGGTATATGAAATTGGTGGAAAGATGTCGTTTACAGTATCTGATGATGATTGTATCAGATATGTGGAATTTATTTTTCCAAGAGATGCCAATATTTTTGATTCGGTTATGCCTGAAAGCATTTTTACAACTAATTCTTTGGCAGGCTGAATGAGACTATTACTACTTCTATTTTCTATCATCGGGTTAGGGTGTACTGATTTTTTCTATTCCAAGTCAGGAGAGAAGAATCGTCTGAAGGTGGTTAAGAGCTTTCGGTCTGTTCCCTTTAAAAATCTTGATCCGCCAAGACAGTACGATAATGCCTCGGCAGATATAATCATCAATATCTACGATACGCTATTTGAGTATCATTACTTAGATCGCCCTTATCAACTTCGCAAGCTGCTGCTCAAGGAGGTTTCAAAACAAAAAGCTACTAGAAGCACCTACCTTTTTGAGCTAAAACAAGGTATCCAGTTTCATCCAGATCCAGTATTCAGTGATCCTGAAAGCCAAGAGCTCACAAGTGACGATGTTATTTATTCGATCAAACGATTTTCTGATGCAAGGATTAATCCCTATAGTTTTTTTATGCTGAGCGGACGTATCGTAGGGATTGATGAGTTTCGCACTAAAAGCCAAAAGCTGGATAGAAATCAATATCAGTATGATGGTCTAGAGATAAAGGGCTTGAAAAAAATCGATCGCTATCGGTTTTCTATCGAATTTGTCGAAGATAGTCCTCTAAACTTTTATCCTTTTGCCTTTTCTGGGCTTTCAATTGTTTCAAAAGATGTGGCTCTTAAGTATGGCCTTGATCTCTCCAAAAAGCATATTGGTACCGGTCCTTTTTTTCTTAAATCCTTATCGCAGAATCAGATTGTGCTGGGTAAAAATGATCATTACTTCGATAGGTTTCCTGAAGTAGCCGATGCCATTCAGAACGGGGAAACTATTGAAAAAAAAGCAAATTCAGGCAGAAAGCTACCTTTTGTGGATGAGGTACATTTGCCTTTGGTTAAAGACCCTACCCAGGTCGAGAAAAAATTTAAGTTGGGTGAGATTCAAATTATGCCATTATCACGTGAGAAGTTTAAAGAGATGGCTTATAAGGGTGATGATGGAAGTTTTCATATCCAAAATCAGTACCGAGATGAGTTTCGCATCTATTCGTCTATTCAGGCTGGTGTTAATCTAATTAAATTCAATATGGAAGATGAGCTTTTAGGGAGTAATAGAAAACTAAGAAAAGCTATCGCTTATGCCATAGATACCTTGAGCACTCTAGAGTTGCTTGCGAACGGAAGGGGGATCCCACTAGCGTCTATTGTTCCCAAAGGAATTGCAGGAAATATTGATGATGTATCCGGTGTTACCTGGTATCAGCATGACCTGGGAAAGGCGGCGAGGTTTTTAGCAGAGGCTGGTTATCCACGGGGTAAGGGGCTACCGGAGTTGGTTTTAGAAATGTCGCGGGTCACGAAAAACGATCAAGCGGTATTTGAATTTATGAAGAATGAATTTGCTAAGCTTGGCATTAAACTAAAAGCTAATTTTCAGCCGTTTTCGGAATACTTGCAGAAACTAACGGGAGGCCGCTTTCAAATGGCTTTTTTTGGTTGGACCGCGGATTATCCAGATGCCGAGAACCTTTATTCTTTGCTTTATTCAAAGAATCGTCCTCCCGGTCCCAACGCTGGTGCCTATGCAAACCAGAAATTTGATACGATTTATGAGCAAATTAGAGGAATGCGCAACGGACCTGAGCGTTATGCCTTGTTTAAGGAGATGAATCAAATCATCTACGAGGATATTCCTGTTATTCTGCAGGATGCTCCCATCTCTGTGGGGGTAATTAGTCGTCGTATTCAGAATTTTGTACCGTCGGGATTGGAGGGTATCCGCTACAAGTATCTAGACATCAAGTAGAGACAATCCTATTAATTTTGCTTCCAAAATCGTCTGGTGAATAAAACGAGGACGGTAAAAACTTCGAGTCGTCCGATGAGCATCCACAAGATAAGAAGAGATTTGGATTGATCAGACATCCAGCTATAATTCTCTGTAGCTCCAACCATACTAAACCCCGGTCCAATATTATTTATTGTAGCTACCGAAGCGGTAAACGCTGTGTAATGATCGATCTCGGGTTCGAAAATGATAAGTAGGACACCACCTAAAAAGGATAAAAATATGACGGCTAAGATGTGGAGGATGATTGCCTGTTTCATAGCATCAGTTAGTACGGATCCTCCGATTTTCACTGGTCTGATGACTGCTGGGCGATAGACCTTTTCCAATTGGGAAAAGAAAAGCTTAAACGCCACAACAATTCTGGATACCTTGATGCCACCGCCTGTGGAGCCACCACAACCGCCGATAAACATCAGTGCCAGTAGTACAAAGTGACTGAGTGCTGGCCAAGAGTCAAAATTGGCATTGCTAAAACCAGTGGTGGTCTGGATAGAAGCCACTTGAAACGCGGCATCGCGAGCGATAGTCTCGGGATCTTTGATGGCTAATTGTGCGGACATATCATTATAGCCAATATCTTCGATATTCCAGGCAATGATCAATATGGCGAAGAATACAATCCCAACATAGGTTTTGAATTCGGTGTCGTTGAAGAGACTACGCCAACGCCCTTGTAGAACCTGGTAATATAGTCCAAAGTTAACCCCAGATATCAACATAAAGGATATTATGATCCATTGAACAGCTGGTGATAACCCTCCGGCGCTTTCGTTAAAGATACTAAATCCTGCGGTTGCAGCTGTGGAAAAAGAAAGAGTCGACGCAGCAAAAAGGCCCATTTCCGGTTCGACGATCAGCATAAGCACAATTTGTACTACGGTAAAGCACACATAAATAAGCCACAGAGTTTGGGCCGTTTCTTGAATCTTGGGAGTATTGCCGTCCTTTGATATTCCCGTTGCTTCGGCAGAAAAAAGCCTTTTGTTACCGCCGGCAATCATGGGGAGGATGGCAACAAACAATACAACGATACCCAGGCCTCCATACCATTGAATAAAGGCTCGCCAGAAGAGGAGGGCGTCGGGTACGGCTGGTATATCTGATAGAATCGATGCTCCCGTTGTTGTGAGGCCACTAACACCCTCGAAAAGGCAGTTAAAGAAATTGATGAAAGGTGACGCGATAGAGGTTGCTCGATAAAAGTACTGAGCCCAAAAGAAAAACGGAAGAGAGGCGATGACGGCTCCAACAGACCATGATAAAAACACAAGTAAGATGGCTTCCGAACTGCCAATGTTAGTCTCGGCATCGCGATTTAGGTAAAGCAAGGCCATGCTTACTAGGAGGCCCGCACCCATTCCCGTTAAGATACCTTGCAATGGAATGATGTTGTATGGATCGCTTCCAGAGAAAAAATCGTAGGAAGCGATTGCCAAAGGAAACACCATTCCTCCTGTTAATAACAACAGGAGCAATCCGAGGATTTTACCTATGGCACTGAATTTCATGTTTCGCTTCCATAGAGCATGAGTAGATCTTTTTCGATGCCTTCTGGACCGATCACAATGATGATATCATCGGTTTTAACTGCATCGCTTGCTTCTGGTGAGAAGACCAGCTGACGTCGCTGAATGGCTGCGATAAAGGTATTTTCGGGGAAGTTTATATTATGCAAGGGACTGTCCACCGCTGATCCATGCTTTGCTGTGAGTTCGTAGACGTGAAACGCACCGTCCCCTAGAGTGGTAATCGTTTTGATCGGTGAATCGTCCATGAGTCTAAGGAGCTCTTTTGCTGCCTCCATCCTAGGGCTATAACAGAAGTCGATACCGACCTCCTCTAGAGCGCTTAAGTAAGTCGAATTATGAATTACGGCAAATGTTGATTCGACTCCTAGTTTTTTCGCTTGAAGTGCTACCAGGATGTTGCGCTCTTGATTGTCGGATAGAGCCAGCAAATCAGAGCATCGCTCGAGATGTTCGCTTTCGAACGTATGAAGATCTAAGGTATCTGCTGCAATGACAGTTATATTGGGATACTTTTCTGCTAGTTCGTTGGCTCGCTCCAGGTTCCTTTCGAATAGGCGGATAGAGACATCCTGGCTGCGGAGGTGGGCGATTACCCATTCAGATGTGGAACTGCCTCCAGCGATAGCAATTTCTTTGCCTTTACGTTTTTCTTTCGAAAATATCCCTTTGATCTGGCGATACTTTTCTCTCGGTCCAATCATGGTGACAATATCATTGGGGGCCAGCACGGTATCTGCATTGGGTATCACCAGGTCACCATCGCGCCTAAGCTTGATGATGCGGATGCCAATTGGGAGCTTGACGCGCTTCAGAGGAAGATTGATGACTTTGCTGTTGTGATCAATACGATATTGATGCAATTCAATTTGATCCCTAGCAAAACTTTGTATTGCCATCACTCCGGGGTCATTGATGTGAGAGCAAATAGAACGTGATGTTAGTTCCTCGGGGTAAATTAAGTGGTCAATGCCGAGACCTTTGGCATAGTCAAAGAGCTTTGAACTGCGGTAGTTTCTGTTGTGAATTCTTGAAATAACTTTGCGGGCTCCTAGCTGTTTGCCAAGGGCCCCTGAAAGTAAATTGATTTCATCCAGACTCGTGGCAGCAATCATCACGTCGCAGGATTTTATATTGGCATCTGATAGCACATGAGCGTGGCAGGACGAGCCGAGGACCATACGCGCTTCGACTATTTGAGACAGCCTTTCCAGGCAATCGCTGTTTTCATCGATGACGGTTACATTGTGACCGTTTTCCGAGAGAAGTTGGGCGGCAAAGCTACCGACTTCCCCTGCTCCCGATATCACAATATCCTTCGAGCCTTGTTTCAAACTTTAAGGCCTCCCCCCTGTGAGTCATAAAAACATTGCGATGGGTGATTTAAACCATACATCCTGATTGAAGGTACACTTAAAGATCCCTGGTGTACATAGGATAAGCACGTATATAGTTGGTGACGGACGGACCTTCCTACCTGAAGGCGGTTTCGTGTCGGTTACCTCTGTTTTGGTCATCATTTCACCGCAGCACTCACAATGTCTCGCATATATCATGTCAAGAATTGGAACTAGGATTCTGGCAAATATTTCCTGGTTGCGCTAGGTACGCAAAAATTTCTATAATTATACGTTAGTTACTGCTTAGATTTCGGTTTCTTCGAATTTGATGTGGGTGGTACTTGAAAAGTCACTTGCATTTTGTGGTATTATGAATGGGAAGCTGGAAAAGCCAACGGAGGGACTGATGGCTACTGTTTTGGTTGTTGATGATTCGGAAATGCAACGAAACAACATTCGAGATTTGATTGAGAAAGCCGGTCATGCCGTGTTGTTGGCGACAAACGGACAGGAAGGTGTAGAGGTTTACCAAAAGGGTAATGTGGATCTGATCCTATCTGACCACAACATGCCTGTGCTGACAGGGCTTGAGATGTGTAGAAAAATCTCCACGATTTCAGAGGGTAAGCCACCTCCCATCATCATGATCACAACAGAAATTGGCGATGACAGCATCAAGGCTGCGGCAAAAGAATCTGGAGTTAAAGCTTGGCTGGTGAAGCCTTTTAAAGACGAGGCCATATCCTTGATTCTTAAACGACTTCTACCTTAACTAAGATCAGGACCTTTGACGAGGTTCTGGACACTACCATGGCTCAAACCAGTTTGCTCGCTTATCGCCTTATAGGTCAATCCCTTCTTCCTTAATTCTCTGACATGATCTTGTTGTTCCCGGGAAAATTTCTTCGGTCTGCCGAGGACGACACCGCGATCTTTGGCTGCCTTAAGCCCGCTTCTTACTCGCGAAACGATCGTTTCGCGTTCGATCTCAGCGATTTCAGAAAATGCGGCTAGCATGGTTCTTCGAAACGGGTTGTCGTGACCTAAGTTGAGAACAGCCTGGGTGATCGAAATAAAAGCGACTCCGGCCTGATCAAGGGATAAAAGCGTCTGTATGGCTTCGGTTGCGTTGCGGCTGATGCGATCCAGCCGATAGACCACTATCGTGTCGATCTCGTGTGTAAAGGCCGCCTTTAATAAGGCTTGGTAGCCTGGGCGCCGAGATGTTTTCCCAGAGATCCCTCTGTCTTCAAAAACTTTGATGGATGATGGTTGCTTAGCTTTTGGCAAACGTTTCAGCCAGTCTTCGACAGCATTTTTTTGGCTTGCTAAGTCTTGTTTGTCTGTCGATACTCGGTAGTAGATCCCCACTTGTTTCAACTCATAAACTCCCAAGTTTTTTCTTCTGAGATCCTGATTCTAACACGTTCAATTATATGATTTAAAAACCTTTTTCGGGTAAACTGGGTTTCCTGCTTGGGGTGTTCAAAAAGTCATGCTAGGATGAGATCATCTGATAGGAGATATGTATTTATGACGTATTCAGTTCATTACAAGGTTCGCAGCACTGGTGCTGTCTTACAAATTTTGTTGTGTTGCCTGTTTGCTTCGGCCATGGCCTTATTGTTTGCTGATTTCTTGATGGGTTTTTACCTTGGTGCGCGGTCTACCGCTGTGGGTTTTGTGGTTAATTCCATAATTCTTGGACTATTCTCTTTGGCGACCTTATATATCCTTGTCTCAATGGTGGCTTTTCGCAAGGAAGAATTAGCCGTTCAAAAGTTGTTCCAAAACATAAGTAAAGACTCGAAAGACCCCATGTTTGGGATCCCGAGTGAATCGATTGTCGGTCAACGCTACCATATTCTGCAAAGTGCACACCAAAGACAAGAGAAGATTGATCTGCAAAGATTGGGTGATCTCCTATCGGTGGAGCTTCACGCAAAACTAACTTTTCCGAAGTTTGTAGCCGGCATTTTGGTTTTGATAGGTATGTTAGGTACGATCCTTTCTTTAGCTATAGCGCTGCTAGGCGCATCTAACCTCATTGCGACGGTTGATAGCGTCAATGATCTCGGGGCTGTTTTAAATGGAATGTCTACTGCACTTTCCACTACCATGACAGGAATCGTGACTTATGTGTTGTTTCGCTTTTTCTTGAGTCGTTATATGGCGGTTCAAAGCAATCTCCAGTATACGGTGGAGCGTCTGACGACCCTACAACTTGGTCCCAGATTTTTGGTGGATGAGTCAGTTTTAGCTCCGAAAATTGTGAGTTTGGTTGATAGCCTAAACCTGGCCGCAACTAAAATTGCAGAGCATCATCAGCACTTAATGGTAACTAGCGAAAAATTTGCTGATGCTGCCCAAACCTACAGCTCAAATATCAATGGTATGCTAACAGGTATCTCGCAAATCAATGATAATCTCAGCAAGGGATTTCGACTTGATAAAGAAGAATTATCATGAAGTGGCAGCGCTATCTACAAGCTGAAGACATGGAAGAAGAAAATTTTTGGCCATCGTTTGCCGACATCATGATGCTTATTGTCATGATTTTTCTTCTTGTCATGGTGGTTCTTATGATAAAGAACTCAGACTTGGTCATTCAATTGAAGAACTCTATTTTAGCCGAGCAAAAAGTCTCGGCAACCGCCCAACTGGCTGAAGAAAAAAATGAATCTCTTGCGGCACAATTGGAGTCAAGAGATCAAACGATTTCATCGTTGCGTCTCAGGCTTATGGATATGGAGGCGGAAAAAGAATCTTCGGCCATGTTGCTTGAAAGCTTCCGTTTGTCCAACGAAGATTTACGTGGAGAATTGGTAGCTAGAGAGCAAGTTATCTCAAGTCTTGATTCAAAACTTGAAGGTGCAAATCAGCAGATTTCCAATCTTGATTCCGAAGTCCGGCGGCAGGAGCTGACGATTAATGATCTTCAGGGTAGCATAAAAAGACAGGAACTAGACTACCTTAGTCTAAAGGACAAATACCAAAAGCTATTAAGGCCAGCCAGATCTCCGAAGGGAAAAGTCGTCCTTGAGGTGTCCCTGCTCCAAAATACGAATTCACAAACGATTCGATTAAAAACCCCAGAAGCTCCGGTACGTGTCGTAAGTGAGCAAGAACTTCATAGAATCCTTTCTGGGTATAAGTCTAAGACTCCCAATGGTCTTTATTTAAAAATTATCTTTCCTGAAGGCGGTACTATTTCGCATCAGGACGCTTGGAGCTTTACGAGTGGGCTTCTGCAAAAATATGACTATTACTACCAGGGAAATCCTTAGTTTATATACTCAAAACTTGACCTATCAATGACCTTATGGTGACCAGTGGAAACCATGAGGTAATATTTGCCTGCTTGCTAATCTCATAGAAAAAAGAACGCACCGATAGAAAAGGAAGTAGAAGAGGGTCTGGCGACAGATCTTAATTCACGCATCCTTTATCTTTAAGGAGTTGTTGCTATTAACAGGCGTCGGTTAAGCTTTATGGTTTTGTTTGGATTGTGGGTGCCCTTGTTTGGGTACTCTCAAGTCGAGACGGCTGTTAAAGGTCAACAACCCACCGAACCCCCCATGAGCGAGCAGGTCGGTAGTCCTCCTGATACTGTTGTGAAGAGTGCTGCACCCGATACCATTGATTATACTAACCCTGTCGATAGTTCTACGCCTAATGCAGATGAGGCTGATAAAGAGCCCATCTCAGGTAAACCAGCAAAAGTGGTTAGCGAGACGCCTGAAAAGAATGTTGTCGTTCTTAAAACCGGTCAGGATATTTATAACCTTGCCCCTGAGAGTTATTATCTGGAAGACCCTGCAGGCAAAATGAAGCTAAAGGATATCCTCAATCCGAAGAACCGAGATCGATTTCAACGGGAAACTAAGGACATCGCAAACTTTGGTTTTACGTCAAGTGCCTACTGGTTCAAAATTCATCTGAAAAGTGAAATCAAGCGGGATACCCATTGGCTCCTAGGAATTGAATATAGTCTTCTAGACTATGTCGACGTCTTCTATTTTGAGCGTGGTAAGTATAAGCATCGGCGCGGGGGCGATCGGCGTGATTTCGATATTCGGGAAGTAAAAAACAGATTCCCTTACTTTAAAATCAATTTTTCAGAAGATGAAGAAAAGACTATTTATATCCGAGTCAGAACGCTTGGGTCGGCGGAGATACCTATAAAATTGATGACTCCGCTGCATTATTCATCCATCGATCATGAGATGCAGCTTGGTCAGGGTATTTTTATCGGAATTATGTGCGGTTTGGCTTTTTTCTACTTGATGATTAGTATCGGCTCAAAAAATATCGAATACTTTTTGTATGCTTGCACGGTATTGTCGCTGGTGGCGTTCAAGTCGACTATGAATGGGTTTACCGCTGAGTATCTTTGGGGTGGGTCTATTTGGTTGACCAATGCAGCCGCTGTATCCACGACATCCATGGTTTTCTTTTTTGAGCTTTTATACGCCTACTATTTCTTGGATATTAAGAAAGAAAGAACCTGGAAGTATCTTTATTGGGCTGTCCTCGTTGTTTTTGGATTTACTTCTGTCTTTGCTCCTTTTCTTCCTTATAAATTAGTCAAGTTATATACCATCCTTGGCTTTGCCTCCAACCTTATGATTGGGATTACTGCCGTTCGCGCCTATCGCAAAGGATTGCGGTCTGCCAAGTACTTTCTCTGGTCTTGCGGAGCCTTGATTATCGGGGTATTTGCCTACGCCTTACAGAAGTTAGGATTCTTGCCGCCATACTTTTTTATCACCTACAGTGTCGAGTTTTGTGGGATTATTCAGGCATTTGGCTTTGCGGTCGCACAAACGGATAAGATCAATCTCATTAATATCCAAATCCGTAAGGTCCAAAAACAAGCCCTCGATGCTCAGATTGAGACTAATCGGGTGACAGAAATGATGAAAAGTAAACTCGAGGAGTTGGTGGCAGAGCGTACCAAAGACCTTTGGCAGAAGACCCAGGATATTAAGGTCATGATGGACTCGATAAAGCAGGGTATCGCCGTGGTTGATGGTCAATTGACGATTTCGGGTGAGTATTCCGCTTACCTTGAAGATATTGTCGGTAAGAAGTCTCTAGGTGGATTTTCCCTGATGCATGATGTTCTAGATACTAATATGAATACCGATAGCCGGCAGCAAGTTGTTGCTGCAGTTGATATGATGATTGGCGAAGATACCATCAACTTCGATGCGAATGAACATACTCTTCCTAAAAAGATCCAGGCTGTTTTGCATGGGCGTAAGATGCACCTCGAGTTGGATTGGGCACCCATCGAGGATCAAGATGGCTACGTGAAGGAGCTCTTAGTGTCAATCCGCGATGTCACAGAATTAATTGCCATCAGGGCCGAGGCGGATCAAAAAGAGCATGAGCTCGCACTTATCGGACAGATTCTGAAGCATACTAGTACTAAATTTAATCGGTTTATTCAGTCGACTCACCATTTACTCGATCAATCGGCTGAGTTGTTAAATGGAGATGCGCCTGCTGATTCGTGGGATGAGATTCTCAGAGATTTTCATACCATCAAAGGGAATGCGCGAACCTATGGATTTAAGGATATAGCCACAGAGGTACATCTATTCGAGGACCTGCTTTTTAGCTTAGATCCGAAGACCTTAAGTTCCGAAAACTTAACTGCTATTAACAGTAAGCTAGAGTCGGTTAGGGTGAATGTGACAGAGTATCAGAGGATCAGTGAGGAAGTTCTCGGACGTACTGATTCCTTAGTGATGGAGTCTACCCTTCATGACATTGGTGTTTTCCTAAGTGACTTCATCAATAGCGAGCTTTACGATCTGTATCGAGAAAAAGAGAGTCTGATTCAGCTCGATATGAGAGTGCGTGATATCGTCTGCGAAAGCTTCCGTGGTATTATTAGTCCACTACAGGCTTCCCTCGAATCCATCGCGATACAGCTGAAGAAAAAGACTCCAAAAATCATTATGGAAGGCGATGATTTTAGTATTGACGCCAATCTATCAGAAAAATACGAAGATATATTTGTGCATCTCATTCGCAATAGTCTTGATCATGGATTTGATCATGAGCAAGAGGGTGAGATCTATATTAATATCACCGAGAGTGACGATTATCGGATTATAATCTATCAAGACTCAGGTCATGGTTTGAACCTTGTTAAACTCAAGAATATCGCTCGCGATAAGCTTGGGATAAACGCTGATCTAAGTGATCAAGAACTTGCCGAGTTGATCTTTCGCTCTCAAGTATCCAGTGCAGAGAAGGTTAGTGATATCTCAGGACGTGGCGTAGGTATGAGTGCTGTTCGATCTTTTATCGAGGAAATGGGTGGTAGTATAGAGCTACGCCTTGGCGATAGTCGGGAAGAAGGCTATCGATTCTTCGACTTTGTTATCTTGATACCTAAATCCACTGAAATGGGCTACAAGATGAGTGGCTAGTCTCCTGTCATTGTCGCCTCATTGAAAGAAAAAGAACCATCAAATAGCCTGCCCAGGTAAAACCTGGGACTAAAGCTAAATGACAGGATTAGTCTGCTACCTAAATTCGATATGATCTTCAAAAGCAAAGACTCTAGTTCCTAGATAGCGACAGGCTGGTAGGGGGCGTGCTAGGGTGATTTGAAAATGACGTCCGATTGGTTTTGCATCAATCACTCTTAGGCTGGTGCCTGCCGTGATCCAGCACTTCTGATTGTCATCTAGAGTTGAGGAGTCAGCTGTCGAGTGTTTAAGGAAAGTGCCATACTTAGCTACGATACTAGTACCAATGGGATTCGTTGGTGGAGTTGAGCCAATTCCGCTTCTTTCACAAGTCTCTCGCCTAGAGTAAGTTCTCGATCCAAGTCGTTTACCTGTGTTAGCTACAAAAACAGCGAATGAATCTCCGGAAGAAATAGAGCAGACGAGTCCATTTCTAATTCCAGAAAAAACAGCTTCACATTGCTCCCTTTCATCAAACCCGGATATTCCAATTTGATTGGATGATCGGACTGAAAATAAACGAAAGCGATCATCGGAATAGGCGCACGCGACCCCTTTTCGTGTATTCAGGGTTCGATCCACGCAGCTTTGTCTAGAGTCAAAAACCGATTGACCAATTCTCATGGCATTGTGAGTCGAGTAGAAAGCAAACTTATCATCGTCTTCCGTATAAGCGCACATGATCCCCTTGGGGCTCGAACGATAGACGTTTTCACAAGACTCTCTATCATCGAATACCGAATTGCCGATCCGTGCGGCGTTTTGCGTGGCGTAAAGGCCAAAGTCTCCGTCGCCATCTAAGGCGCACAGTACTCCATTGGTAGATCTTTCGGCAGCACCGTCGCAAACATCTCTATCGTCAAAGCTAGATTCTCCGATTTGGTAGCCAGATTTGGTGCTGAAAAATTTATAGCCTCCATCCTCGTAAGAGCAAATGACTTGAGAAAACCCAGTGGTCGATAGCATCACGGAGAGGCTCGTTAGGACATAGCGTAGCATAATGAAAAAGCTCCTTTTTGCTTTGGCAATTCTTTGCCGATCTTGAATTGAGTGAACGATTAGCATCTACGGAGCAATATTAGTGCCAGTACAAGAAGATCTGGTTGACGTACTTTTTTATAGACTGTTTGTTGATTGGATGGGGCAAACCTATAATTCTGACTGGTATCTATAAAGCAAATCTGTGAGCGTTTTAGACCGTGGGTAACTTTCCGGTTGGCTTTTCCAGATTAGAGACGCAGATAATCTTAGAAAGTCTTATATTACATAGATTTCCATCACTAAATAGTTCCTGTCAATCTGAATATGTCGCGTGTTAACAGCTGAGTGTTGCATCGATCCATTAAATAATTGTTTCGATAAAAAAGTTTTTGTAAAACCAAAGTCGATCGTCTAGGTGTAGGTTTTGTGACTCTTCTTGTAACAAGCTTAAGCTAGATATTTGATTGCGGCTGTTACGATCGACAAATAGATTCCAGTAAGCAATGCGACCAGATTTGGCAAAGCTTTTGCCTATGAGACTCAACAGTTCTTTCGTTGCGTCTTCTGTCATGTATTCAAAAATATCGGAAAAGTTGCCTTTAGAATAGGTTCCAATTGGTACGGATGTTAGATGCTTCTCTAGTTGGTCGTGGACGAGGGTGATTCGATTTACCAGAGATTTGAGCTCTGTAAAATTATTTTGATTAAGGTAGTCATAGGTATGTTCAGGCTGTTGATGATCATCTAACAAAATATACTGGTTGAAAAAATTATCAGACATTGGTTGAGTTTTGATTGTGTGCTCTAGTCTTTGCCACAGGCCTTCGGCATAGTTATCATGCACATGCTCTAGTTTGGCTGCATCACGGCCGGACTGTTGGTTTTGTTTTGCGACAAAATCCGTCAGCATATGCTTCACCTCATCGGTACCGTAGCGTTGCCAAAACCTGGCTTGCTCCTCTATATTTTGGCAGCTTTTCAAGACAGCTAACCCTTCAGCCTTCCAAATCCTCAGGAAATTCTCTCTAAGGCGTTTCAGGTAGAGCTCAAGTCTGCCCGAATAGGCAATGCCATCAATCATCAGTTTCTGATGTTGTTGCCACCAAGAGAGAGCGGATGGAGGTAGCTCTGAGGCGCAGCAATCGAAAAGCTTAATGCGATCATCACAGGGATAGAAGCCTAAAAGCTTCATAAACTCGGCATGATCGAGACGCTTGATTCCAGCGATTTTCAGTTCCAAGATCATTAATTGGCTTTGGTTAAAATCGATGGCTGTAATGGCTTTCGGTTTGGCTAGAAGCATGCTAAGGACGTTGCATCCTGCGCTGCAAATTGATAGGACGTGATCATCGGGATTGATCTTGAGAGCTAGATTAAGGATCCTGCTGTCTTCCCATAGCATCGAGTAAGCGATTTCTTGGAGGTCAAGTTTCTCTGCAATCTTACTTTTCAATTCCGACATCATAACTCCGTATTAAAATGGGCGACAGCTCTGGATCACCAAAGCTACCGATATGTGATGGGATTTAGATTAAATGCTACAGACCTCTAAACCAGCTGCTGCCTTGGGACGGCTAGAGCATGTCGTCACCCACCTAGTCACTGCTGTGAACTCATCCAAAGATAACGCGTCCCTTGCGTTGTAGAACATGTCTAAGCACATAACCCAGGGAAATGTTGCCATGTCTGCGATGGAGTATCCTGACTGGCAGAGGAAGCCCCCACTGGCATCTAATTGCTTTTCGATAACACCAAGTAATCGCCTCGTTTCGTTAAGGTAGCGATCCTTTGGGTAGGGGTGATCACATTTATCCGTAGCGTATTTAAAAAAGTGCCCAAATTGGCCGAACATGGGGCCCACTCCCCCCATCTGAAAGAAAAGCCACTGTAGACACTCCATCCTTTCAACAGGATCTTGGCTCAAAAACTTTCCAGATTTTTCGGCCAAATAGAGTAAAATGGCTCCTGATTCAAAGACAGTCAATGCTTTACCTCCGGGACCATCTGGGTCCACTATTGCAGGTATTTTGCTGTTTGGGTTGATGGATTTAAACTTGTCTGTGAACTGATCGCCTTCCAGGATATTTATTTTGTGGGCGTTGTAGGGTAATTCCATTTCCTCGAGAGCGACACCAACCTTTTGTCCATTTGGTGTGGCTAGGGAATATAATTCGATAGGGTTTGCGCTCATGTTTACTAATCCTTGATATACTAATTTTTGGTGCTTTGTGTCAGAAGACACAAAGATAATGACAGTAAAAACTAGGTTACTATATCATTGAGTAACCCTTGTCTCCAACCTTATTAAGGATCAGCATGAATTGGAATCCAGAGGCTGACATTCCCGATCAATTCTTTGAAATTCCCAAAGTCGTCTATCGAGACGACCCTTGGTATCGAGGAGAGAATTCATCGCAGATTCGCCAACTTTTTGGAAGCGATCACGATTTTTTTGTTGAGGGGAAAGCTGTACTTATGACTCAAGACAACACGCGCCTAGCCGGTTTCTGGCACCCACAACAGAGGCTTGAGGGAAAAGCGGCCGCTTATTTTGGGTTTTGGGAGACGGACGGTAACCTAGATAGCAATTGTGATCTGTTTCAACAGCTGAAGAGCTGGGCTCGATCCTTAGGAGCGTCTACTCTCATCGGTCCGATTGATTTTTCTACTTACTATCGCAATCGAACCCGGCTTACTGGTGGTCGCCCTTTTTTGGGTGAGCCATACAATCCCGGCTATTATGCATCCGTCCTTTCCTCATTGGGCTTTCGGATTGCACTATATTATACAACGGCGATACCTAAGCCATGGTGGCTGTATAGACCCTTGTTGCTGAGAAAATTCGGTGCCTATGCCATTCCTGATAGTTTTCGAGTTGAGCCCATTACCGTTGAATCCTTTGAGCGAAACTTTAACGAGTTTTATCGCTTAACCGACGGCATCTTTAGCGAGAACCCAGGATATCGCGCTATCACCTTTGACAAATTCAAAGCGACCTATTTTTCCTATCGTCATCTACTATGCTCAGAGAGCTCGCAGTTTGTGTTTGATGGCGATAGACTAGTGGCCTTTAGCTTGTGTATGCCCGATTTCTTACCGTTAGTTTACCGAGGGACGCCGTTACAGGATATTCGTTTTGAGACGCATTTTTCTTTGCTATCACGGCCGATCTTATTGGCAAAGACCTTCGGTGTTGACAAAGATTACCGTAAGCACGGCCTATACAATGCCATGATGCACCACTCTATTTTGGGGGCGAAACGCTTAAAGTATAAGGACATGTTCGGCTGTCTTGTGCGCCAAGGGAACTATTCGAACTCTAGAGTGAAACTAAAGTATCCCATTCGGAAGTATGCTTTGTTTGGAATCGATTTATAGACAGGGAATGGGCTTCCAAAGGAAGCCGTCTAAATGAAGTACATTCGTATTCTTATTTTGGGGCGCGATAGGCCACAACAGAGCGTGATCGATTGCCTCTATAGACATTTCTAGTAATTCTTGTGCCATTATTATCGCTGATGATCGCTGACGTCTTCGCCGAGTTGCTATAGCGATGAAAGACGTAGACATGAGAGTAGGTTCCGGCAATATTCGATGTCGCTTTATCCGTAAACACAACATCACCAGCTGCCAGTTGTGACATCTTTGTGATGCGAGTCCAGCCAAGTTTTTTGAGCTGGCTTTCCACATCGTTAGTGACAAGAACCTGTTTGATGCTAAAGCCCGCAAGCTTTAAAGCGCTGGATGCATAGGCTGCGCAACCATAAGGCTTTGACCAAAACTTTCTTGCAACCTTTTTAATATAACCATAATTGTTCGCATAATATTGCGAAAACGTGGTTCCACTGAGGGATATGTCCTCGGTAGAAAGATTTTGTTTCGCGCTGTTATAGATTGCTAGTGACCAGCGATTGCTCTCACAGGCACGGCCTCCGCCTAGTCGTTTGCACTCGGCAACCATTTCATCCGAAAAGGGGCCACACTTGTTCACCGTATCATCCTGGCATAATGCGATGGTGTTTCCTGAAGCGGACTTTGCATTGGTATCAAAATGGGGAATGTAGATATAGCCCTCTTTAAAGGAACAATCTAAATCTATAATATCGATCTGAAGATGAGATCCTTCTATTTTTTTGATGGTAGCCTCATAGACTTCACCCGAAGAGACCATACAAACATCTTCGGCGTTCAACTCAGTTGAGTCTTGGCTTGAAATCTTAAAATAGGTATTGCGAATGGCCTTAATTTGCGTTTTTTCGCCGATGATGGCGCTGCTCGTCGCCTTAACTGCATTATCTTCTGACTTTTTTGATGAGGTTTTACAGCCTGCCATTCCCAGTGAACCCAAAATCGCTACAACAATTATCCGTCTGAACATCAATTTTCTCCCTATATGCTACAACTGCGTAAATATAAGCAAGGCATGTGCCAAAAGAATTTGACGTAAGCTACTGAATATAGCGAATTACTAAGTAAATTCGATGTTTGTGTGAAGGGAATTTGGACAGATTGTCTAATAATTTTACAGTTATGACTTGCCAATGCTGTTAACTTAAGGCTGGATTCAGCTCCCAGTACCAGTTAGAACCGTAATATTTATAGGTACTTCTTGGTG
>JABSRP010000005.1:34538-39193 GCA_013215145.1 Pseudobacteriovorax sp. | reverse complement strand
GAGCTACGTCGCTTCGCTCCGATGAAGTGGATCAAACAAACCAGCAAGCTAGGGTCAAATCAAGTCGGAATGGGCAATAATTTCTTTTGATCCCAAACAGCCCTATTATTTTCCTGCATCTATGGACCGATCAAGTTGGATGCCGAATTCTTGGGTTAAACATACCGAGATAACCATTCCGATGGGACATTCAAGATATGGAGGGCCAATAATAGACATGCCTCCGCATGTGGCTCGGCCTGTCGATTTAGAATTTGTCGCCCAGATAAATCTTGGAGAATTTTCTAAATTCGACAAGAAAGATTTGTTACCTAAAACTGGTCAACTGATTGTGTTTGCTGATATTAGAAAAGATAAAGGACTCGTCATATATACTGACACATCGTCTGAACAACTAGTACGGCATATTCACGAACATGAAAGTGACTTTTTTGCAGGAATTCTTGTGGGTAACATTCGCAATAATTCGGAGTGCCTCCGGGACCGCCTTACACACTCTGAAGGAGGTTGTTACTCGTTTGTAAGTGACGATGGTCTCGTATGGGATGATTTTGCTGGGTCAGAAACTTCAAAAATTTTCGGAATTCCAACTCATTGTCAATGGCCCTTTTCGATCGTTAAAGAAAAAATTGATGATGATTTCATCGTACTTCTTCAATTTGGAGAAAATGGATTTAATGATGAGGGTGTTTTTTCAGTTCTTATTAAAAGAGAGCACCTTAAAAATAGGGATTTCTCTAGCTGCGAATTTCATTGGGCGCAAACATGACGTGCAAAATATTAGACGACCTGGCGAAAAAGTCTCCCTTTTTCAACAGGCCGTTCAAATTTTTACTTATTACAGAAAAACAAGTCTAAGCAGACAATTGAGTCTGTCATGATTCAGGCACTTACGTTAATTCGGCTAGAGATCTCTAAGCATTATCCAGTTAACATTAATTTTCGGGTCAATTTTGACTTCAAGTCGAAAGTCAAATTCCTTGGATTCAAACTCGACAGATAGTTTCTTACCCTGCTTTAAATCAATGATTTTTATTCCAATTGCATTTTCACCGACTGAACAATCGACTTCATTTTCGTTATGAACGAGTCTTGTCTGCACTGATTGGTCCAGGTAGTTGAAGGAAAATGTTAACTCGATACCATCTCTGGCGACTTTATAGTAGAAGAGCCCATCGCTATGCTCACCATATGGTTCCGTGCTAAAAAATTTCAGTAGTTCTAGTTCATCAAAATCCAACGTAGTCTTCATTATTATTGAGCTCCTTCGATGATTTTCGATCTGCCTTCTGCTACCACAGTAGAGAGGCCTCTGGCTCCAATGCCTATTACTTGGAACGTAGTATTAAATTTTGCTACCTTACCCAGGTGGCCTCCAAACATCAAATATCTAACTAATTTACATCGTAAAATGTAAGATAAGTGTAATAGCTCCAAGAGCAAACTTCTTCTGGCTCTCTCCACAGGTTTAAACCTTCTACTAGTCTGCTTCCTACACCTTTAGAGATCTAAGGAAATACCTCGAATGTAATCCCCATAGTCACTGAAACTTGAGGTTGGTTTGGAGCAGCGGGAAACTTCAATTGAAGTTGATTTCCCACAATAAAATATTCAAGAGATTTATTATTGAGGCAATTGATTCCTTCATCTGCCCCACAGCCTAGGAAATCATTATCCTCAGACTCTGAATAAACTGAGTCATCAATACTTAGAATCTCAAAATCACCTTTCTCTCGAATCGTATCAGTACTACTTAGTCTAATCAAAATATATGCATTATCGAAAACTTCTACCATCATTCCATCTTTATCGCTTCCTAACTCAAATACCCTTTGGGAAAACAGATTAAATGGTTCGCCAAAGACTGTTGCCTCATCGTTACCATTTAACCAGCTATCGAAAGTTACAGAGATGTTTTTTATGTCTTCACCCAACATATCTGCTTCTGTATCAAAGTTTACTATTCTTCTAGAATCAACTTTCTTGTATAGAGAACCTTCTGATTTCGTTTTAGAGGCATAAATATTGATATATAGTTCAAGTTGAAAATCTTCCTTTATCAAGAGAGTTCGAAGGTAGTACTGCCTCTTTCCTTCACCCAAAACGGAATCTAAGCATTGATTTTCGAACGAAACAGAAACGTCATCTGATAAATACGTATCGACATAGCTTTCCAAATAGGATTTTATAGATTCGCACTTGTCTGACCAATCTACCGAATCGAACTTAGGATATTTAAATGAACTTGTATCTAGTGCTACTGGGATAGGTATTTGATCAGGCACTTCCTCTTTTAATTTTACCTCGGGATCAGACTTGGATGTTTTTTCACTATTATTTAACGATTCACTTTCCGTTTGTTCTGGTTCTATAGTAGTTGTTTTTTTGCTAGTTTCTCCACACCCGAACGAAAAAATGTTAAACTTACAACGAATAATAGTCTAAAACTATTCACAATTTTTCTCCA
Source organism: Pseudobacteriovorax sp. (assembly GCA_013215145.1). Lineage (GTDB taxonomy): Bacteria > Bdellovibrionota_B > Oligoflexia > Oligoflexales > Oligoflexaceae > DT-89. The sequence continues at coordinate 36,726 of JABSRP010000005.1, read as the reverse complement.
TATTCAAAAGAATTTGTTTATACGACAATGGCGGAAAAAAATCCTACCTCTAAATTAAATCCAACTCAAAAAGCTCGCTAGACAGCTTGCATATCGCATTTTTCACTCTTTCTCTTTCATAAGAATCACCCGAAATAACATTCAACATATCAAACTCAGACTTCAGCTCTTTGAGACTAATTTCTTCTCCGGGCGCATCGATCTTTTTCAGTAATACTCTAATTAGCTCTAAAAACTGCGGTATAGACGAGTCTTTTAAAACCTTAGATAAATCAATTGGCTTACTATCCTCTTTCGAGACAACAATTCCAGATCCCAGACAAACAACACTTTTTAAGTATTTTGAAGCTTCCTCAAAGCCTTGAGCCTCAAGCTCAGACGAGAGTAGTGCAAAGACCACCAAAATATCATAATCATGCAATGCGACATACTTTGTTTTAAAGTCAATATAGGACTTTCCCATTTCCCCTCCTACTCCACATACGTCAACTTCTTGAGATCATCTGTACTTAATCTCGCCTTAATACTATTTTTTAATATTTTGATCTCTCCTGGGCCAATACCAAGTAGATCAGCAACTACCGTTTTTCTATCTCGCTGGACAGCTGTCACAATAGACTCTTTCAAACCGTCGATTCTTTCCTGATTAATCAAGATTTTACTACCATCGCGATCATCTCTAAGAGGACCTTTCAAATCAAACTTCCCAATCTTATCGTCAATAAAATCGTAAGCTTCATCTGAAGACCTTTTTAGTTTCCTTCCTGTAGCAAGTTCAAATCTTGCTCCTCCGATCGCCTCTGACCACCTATTTTTCTTCACTGCAGGATCAAATGCCAATTCCATTGCACTTTTCTGAAATTGCTTTAAATCAATAAATCTATCAAGAAGACTAGCTTAAAGTTGAATGGTCTTATTGGCCCCCGCCTTCTACTATATCAGAGATATCATATAGCCCGATTATTTTTAGGGTATCGATCCACTTTGAAGCCTGCTCGTCACTGCCTTCCCCTCTTTTTCCGATTAAAAGAAGAACTTCAGCCTCATTTAATTCAATTGCCATAGTGATAGCTCCGGTCAAATACTTCTTTTTGAAGTATTTTGGCTTGGCTCTTTGAGGGCTGAAGGGGGTGACCCCTTCAACTCAGTAAAAAGCAGGCAAAAATTAAAGTAGAATAGGCTTATCGATCTCTTTCGCTTTCTCCAAGATTTGTTCCGCAGTTAGTCTTTCTTTACTGTGAAAAATCAGATTCTGAATATTAGGGAACCGTTGTGACAGAGAGTCCAACCATTCATCTTCTTCATCTTCTGTCCCAACGTTTGACCTCAACTTGTCGATAAGTTCAATGACTTCTTTATCCGAAAGCAAAATATTACCTCCCATAGTGATATTTCCGATCCAACACTTCAGCATGGAATCGGGGCGTAACGATCATCAAGTTGCTCATATCATAAACCGATCCACCCTGGTTAATGGGCTGAATATGATGGAGTTCGTACCTTTTCCTACCATCATGGTTTTGACCTGAGACTGTGAAAGGTGACTTACCTTCTCTCATTTTAGAAATATTATCTGCACTAAAATCAGCAGCATACCTTGAATTTCCAACCTCTATCCAGAATGCTTTTCGAAAGTCGTCGAAACTATTAAACTGCCGATTGGCAAGCCTATCACCAATCTCTTTCGGCACAAGGCCAGCGTTCCCACTCGTCCCGCGAAGCAACTTCTGACTGTCAAACAATCCCTGGCTAGCCGAAGCTGTGCCCGGTGAGTTTCGAAGAACCCCAGCGGATGGTCCGACCGTGCCCTTAACATCGTTAAGAAGCTCAAGCCTATCATTTAGGTTCCTGCTGGAGCCCCTGATGAGGGGCGTCTCGGTGAAGCTGACCAGGTCTTTCAGATCGTCAGCGTTGTCTATCCCTAATTTACGTGCAGACTCAACTGAATTCGTTATCTGTTTGACTAGGCATTTTACTTCATCATTGGCATAGGCCGATGGAGTAAAGAACTCCTGAAACCCGTCTAAAATCCTGTACAACATTCCGGTGCGATTTGAAATGTTACAAATGTTTTGACCGGTTTCTAGTAACAAACCTGTTACGTTATCATCTTCAATCCCGAGCCGATTTTTCAGCAGGTCCTTTGTCTGGCCTATCGCATCAAATACCTTATCAACACCTTTTCTGG
>JABSRP010000005.1:0-34438 GCA_013215145.1 Pseudobacteriovorax sp. | reverse complement strand
CACTTGCTTGAATCGATAATTAAGGTATTTTTGATCAGTGCCTTAGACAGATATTTGCTCGATGTCTCTGAAATTGCATTAGCAATGAAAGACTCACTTTGGCTGTCTTCGGTTATACTATTGCACTCACCAATGTAGTCTGGTGATAACGATTGTCCTGGGCAATGATCCTTTGCCTTAAAAATAACCCCAGCGTAAGCGTTTTGCCAGAAAAATAATAGGGTTAATATCAGTTTTCGCATATTAAAATTCCTCTATTTCTACCGAACTTCGGTGATAATTATTGTCATTAAATCCAGATTTAATTCTGCAACATGTGCTTTAAGTTCTACATCAAATTCGCCGTTAAAATCTGATTCATCACACTCACTTGGATGAAGTTCGTAAACGACTCCAATCTGTTGGTCGTATTGCCACTCATCTGATGGGTGATTATGGAACTTGTCAACCATAGCATCAATTTCATCACATTTTATAATCAAACGAAAATCAATATCTTCGAATCTTCTTGAGTTGGAACCCGATCTTACCGAATAATTCTGTACTACACTGATCGAGTATTCATATTCAGGGTTATATCCTAGAATTCGTCCAGAGAATTTTCTAAATAGGAAGCCGGACTTAGGATCAGAGGATTTTAAAGACAGCCTTCTCAAATCATATTGATTTGGATCACCAAGAATTTGAGAAGGGGATATATTTCTTTGTGGTGGGCGAGAGGGTCTTCCACCAAAGCCTCCTGGCCTTCCTCCAGGTGACCAAGCTCCCCACCCCCCAACATTCCAAGAATGGGATAAAAAAGAGCTTTCTCCAATTGGATTTAGAAATGGTTCGTTCGGATCGTACAAATAGTCAAATACATCGTCATTCAGTTGAACCATACCAGTTCGATAATTATATGCTTCAGAGACTGATTCCTTGTTGTCTGAGACCAAAGCATATGTACTTGTTTCAAATTTGTGAACTTTCGAATCCGCTTTGACGGGTATAACTCTTGAAGCGAAGCAATTGCTCGATATTGAAATCCCGGTTAAAAACACCATTAATACTTTCAAATTTATCTTCCTTATATTGATTAGTTACACATTTTCTTTATTTTTGACAAACCCCGAACATGCCAGCTTAGAGTCTAACCATTCTAAATTGTCCACTATTTGTAAGTGTTTCTTAGAACACGGATCAGGATTATTATCGCAGCTTGCCGAGTATGCCGATCCTCCGAAAGTTCCTGATAACAATATCACCAATAGTGACACCTTCTTTTAAAAGTATATAAAATTTATATATTCTTCTGTCTTACTTTGACCAAACTGTTGCACTTAGAAACTCCATTTTGCAGTTACTTACTTAAGACTGATTTGTGGTTAAAATATTTCGAAAAGCTTTTAGTTTTTGATTTGATTAATAAGGGCATACTACAACGATAGGATTTAAATGGCTATGATGCAGTAATGGCCCTAATCTTAGATTCCTAATTTTGTCCAGGGCTGAGATACAAGCCCCGTAAAAAGTCTGTGTTAAAAGGTCTAGCTCCCTTCATATAGTAGGGCTCTGGAAATGTCTAATTTTCCAGAGAATTGCAAGTATTCCTTACTACAAATGCAGTTTCGGCATCGGTTGGACAAGACTCACTTGAAATTGGGTTGTCCGTAACGTTTAGGTCGTCCAATAAAAAAAGCGACTTAATCGGAAGCAAGCTTTCGATCAAATTGTTGGACAAATTTAATTCGGCTAAAACACTCATGTTTTCAAGTTCACTCAAGGTCGTGATCGAGTTAAAAGAAGCATCTAAGACTTTTAGACTCTTAACGTTTTCCAGATTTGCAAGGCTAGAAATACTATTTTTGGAAATTTTTAGTTCTCTTAGCTTCGTTTCTTCAGAAAAGCCTGGAAGCTCTGTAATCAAATTTGAAGAGGCATCTAACTCTTGAAGAGAAGCGAGTCTTTCTATCCCTTCTAGCGAATCTATTTCATTACCTTCAACATTTACCCAGCCTAATTCTGGGAGGTTAACAAGAGGTTGGACAGTATTTACATTGTTAAAGGATAGGTTCACTTCTTGCAGCTTAGTTAAGTCCGAAAGAACATCAATGTTTGAAACTGTATTGTTCGTTAAGTTTACAATTTTAAGACTCGGCATCTTAGCTAACGAGGAAATATCAGAGATTCTGTTGTCTTCCAAGTGGAGTACGTTTAGATTTTGAAAATTAGTCAGTAGAGATATATCATCAAGGTTATATCCGTTTAACCAGATTATGTTAACCGACGAAAGCTTCTCAAGAGAGTCTAAGCATTCGGAGCTTCCGGTAGATTCGAGGATTGCCTCGATCATAGCTTCCTCGGATTCGGTTTTGTCAGTTTTTTCGCATATCTGAAGAAATGCAGTTTGGTCTCCAACTAGCTGGATTTCTTCATCTTGCTGTTCATCTGATTCTCTTTCAGAGTTGGATGAATCTTCTCCGCAGGAGGCAAACAATGCTGCAAATGAAATAGCGAGCAAAAATCTTTTCAAGGGATACTCCTAGTTACTTCCGACATAGTCAATTAAAGTAGCTGTGTAGCATATCTTTGACTCTCAAGCCAGCCCTTAATTTTTTAACTTTCCAATTCGGTTAACTTTTATCAAATCTTCACACAAAGAGTTGAAATTAATACCCATCCGATTTCCTTTAAAAACACGGATCTAGTTTTTTTAGCAACAAACTTAGAACGTTTCGCTGGAGTTGACGCTTTGCGAGGCCGAGTGTTCTATCTCATGCCCTATCTCAAAATCCGCTTGATCCGATTCCAACTCCACTAAGCTATCGCTAGCTTCGGATTGACTGATAACTAACTGGCCATTGGTTTGAGATCAACTGACATTCGGGTATTTAAGTTTTTTGTCGTGCTCGCTGAACAGTTTGAAAGCCATAAAATTGGTGTTTTTGTTCATTGAAAACAACTATTTCTTAGTTTAATTGAGTGAATACAGCTAGATATTACCTTCCACGAAGAACGATACGAAAAGACTACTAATTGGCTATCGAGGCCCTGTGTTCGCTTTTTTCCTTGCACGGTGACTACTTGGCAACTAGCATGGGGGTTCAATTGTCGATTCTAGAGTAGGTAAGGTAAATGACGACTTTGTCACCTTTAGTAGAAGAACTAAAAGTACATCTCTCCCGGTACCTAAGTGTGCACAAGAGTAGGTCGCTTTCTGGTGTAGCTAGAAAATCTGGTGTTTCATACAGCACAGTCCGAAGGATTCAAAATGGAGACTGTGGTGAACCGCATTTTACAGATACTGTTATTCCGATAGCCAGTGTTGTTTTCGAAGGTGAATGGGATCAATTGTATTCTTTTCTGAGGAAGCACAATAAGAGTGCTGCTTTAAGTCAATTTATTGAAAATTCGAGCCTAAAGCCAATTCTAGCTAGTGATCCCAAAATCGAGTGGTGTCGAGTTGCCGTTTTGATCGAGGCAATGGCTTCCATATCTGGCGGTATTCAAATCTCGTCCATCGAGAAGAAGTTTGGAGATGTCGGCGTATCGATAGGACGAACGCTTGTTAAGCTCGGTTACTTAGAAGAACTGAGCAATGTGTTCACTGCTTCATTGAAGTTCGATCAGAATCACGTGGCCACTGCTGCTAGAGCTAAAGCACTTTGGAACTCTTATACACCGCAAAATAAACAAAGTGACTCTGGCCACTTTTTTATCGCACAAGCGTATACGCCAGGGGGGGCAAAGGAGTTTGATACCCTTTTAGATAACTTTTTACGTGGCCTTTCAGAATTAACAGAACGCGACAAAAATAAAGACCAAAACAAGAACGTCATCCGGTTGATGGCACTATTGAAAGAGAATATTAATGAGTTATAAATTCGTCTTTGTAGCAGGTTTTTTAGCTTCAACAGGATCATTGGGTGCAGGAGTAATTGGAGGAAATCTATCCGAGATAAGAAGTTCACTTAGATCTACCGACTTAGTTGTGAGCGTAGATAGTAGCGAATATCGAAGAGCGAGGCTAAGAGCTTCATTCAGTGACGTTACAGACCTACCTAGCTCGGGAGAAAAGGTAAAGTTAAATGATAAATTGGATTTGACAAATCTAAACGAAACCACATTCTTCTTGCCGATTGATTCTGCTGATCAAAAGTAAATGATCTTTTGGTCGTTGTTTAACTTTTACTGTGACAAGAGGCGGTAGTGGAGATCGAGTGATATTTTCAGAGGATTATGTTGATAGCTGTCGAATTTCCAAAACGATAATTCGGTCTTCTGAAACTCGCTAGTTCGGTGCTCCGTACCTTGTTGGAAACATACTAAACTTGCCCCCCTCGAAGTAAATATGTTTATATTAACATAGAATATTGATCATGTACCCTTTGGAGTCCCTGAGTCTCCTGGCTCATTTGTTATGCTATTACGCAGCGCCTGATCACGTTTTATAACCTCGATAGGGTCGACTCCAGTATCCTTGGCATATTTTAATAATTCACTGTTTTCCATGTTTGGAAACTCGGAGTAGTTTCTTGCGATAGATTCTGGAGATACCCTTAGCCTTTCAGCAATTTCGTAAACAAGATCGTTTTCAAATGAACGAAAAAGGCTGACATTGCTTGAGTCAATCTTGTGAGGGATATATTCGATCAGCTCATTTTCGTCGACTTCAAATTTTGTATCTGTAAGCACGAAGGTGTTTATTGAAGGTATTTGGGATAAGTCAATTTCGTCAGTGTTCCAAAAGGCCCAAAATTTCGTTTTTTCTACCGGCTCAAAACCAACATCTTTGAAAACTTTTTGAATGTAGGCGGTGGCAGGTTTGCTTTGATCGTAGCCCTTGGTCGCATAGATACCATCTTTATCCTTTGTTTCTTTCAAGGGGTATACAATAGCGCCATGAGTGTATACGGCTAACCTTTTTAGTAGACTTCCTACTGCTGCCTGCTCGATTCCGGTACGAACCCATTTTCCCCAAAAGTGTATTGATGATATGATGGTGTACCCTTGGCCGTGGAGTCGAATTTCATGAAAATTTCCAGTATTGCTATTTTCTAAGTCTTGAATCATGCTCGCTATTTCTTCAATATCGCCACTTATAGCATCACAGGCATGATAGAGAGTGGAATCATATGCAAAGTCCTCACTTACAAGATATCCTGAGATTTCTCCTACCTCTTTCCATGTCTCTTCATCATTTTCGTTAATGGATCGTTGTCCTATGGTCATAAGGAAGTAAGTTACACTCTCATGCTCAGCATCAGAATCGGAGAGAGATATCTTAAAATCAAACTCATCAATTGTTTCGATATACTCGCTCATACCTATCTCCATTCAATCTGTTATTGGAAAAGACTTGGTTAAAAATGACACTTGCGAGGGGTGCCTTTAGTGATTCCAGTTAGCATTATTTGTGGCGAAAAAGCAATTTTTTTGCAAAACAAAATTGATTGAGAATGGGTGATTTTTAGTAAGGTAGTTAAAGTACTAGCATTAGCTTTTTAATTAAAAAGTATGACGCTTTTTATTAGCGAAAAAAGTAAAAACCTGAAATTTGAAATAGTAATGGAATGTTCCGAAAAGCTGGTAATCTCTTCTGAGAAAAATTATTATATCGGTTTCAAAAATATTCACGTTGGGCAAAAAGTCACGTCATTTACTTTCTGGTATTTTAGGTAACAAAAATGAAAACTGTGAACATTTTTCTCAGCTGAAAATGTAGCTCGGTATCTATAAGCTTGATAAAAACTTCACCAGCTCATCGTCATCGATGGCTTTGAAAAATACTCTTTTTGCTCCAATAGATTTATAATACTCCTTTGGCTTTGCGATTGATCCAGTATATACGACGACTGTCTTGTCCCTACTTGCAGCTTCAGAAACGAGTCTTAGTCCACCTCCGGTCCCGGGCATATCGATATCTGTGACAACTAGATCAAAATCTCCCTTGTTAAATAACTCTGATCCCTGCAAAGCGTCCGTGGCTAAAGTCACATTGTGTTCCGCTGGGATCATTTCCTTTACCGTTTTCAAAAGGTCTAGGTTGTCATCAATAAGTAATATATTCAATGCCTTACCCTCTATTTATAATTTGTAAATACTATTGGATTAAAAGTATTATTTTAATGGTATCACTTTATTTTTTAAAGTGACTTATTGTCTAAAAATGGAAAAACTGTGGATTGAAAATTTTAGAAAAAATGTAAAACGTCTACGGGCTGAAAAAAAGCTATCTCAGCAAAAGCTCGCGGAACTGTCAAAGCTATCTATCAGCACAATCACTTCCATCGAGCAAGGTTCGATTACGAATCTGACACTTCAAACAGTGTCTGCGATCGGGCAAGGACTATCCGTAAAGGACCCCTTAAAGCTATTGAAATAGACGCAGAAGCTACCTATCTTCAATGCTCTCGAAAATGGATATGTTTCATCCATGTCTTTTGGTTTTGTAAGCAAACCAACTGATTATTTATATTGTGATCGCATTGTATCTCCAAACGGAGATGGAGTTAACCTCAGTCATCCTTGATACGTAATATTCGAATCAGTTCAAAGTTTAGGGTAACAAGTTCAAATCCACCCCATAACCGGTACGCCATCGGCTGGCGCAGTAAAATACCGTAATTACCTAAGGTTACTTTTCTAGTTTCTCGAGGCTTCAAGAGGAAACGATTCAACTGTCGAGATCTATAATCTTTTCCTCGGTTTTGACCTTGATTCTGAAAAGCCCGTTGGTAGTCGATATAATAGTTCGATTAAATTAGTCAATCAAGATAGATTGATATTGACATATAAGCCGCATTGGGTTACATAATCGCATGATTTATTACTCCTCTCGTTCAACTCAAACGCTGGAAAATACTGTAATGAAAATATCGATCGCCTTAACATTAGTATTATTAGCATCTTGCGCTAAGCCAGATGGGACTGAAAAAAGCCCAGCAACCTATGATGACGGCTCAGGTGAAAATGTTGGTATCGTAGATAGTGGTGCGGATGACAGCTCGGATGATGATAACGACGTCGGCGAAGGCGAGGATTCTCTAGTTGGAATATCAGTTGGAAGCGGAGGAAACTGGAACACGCCTTGTTATCGATTAAATAACGAATATATCACAAGAGCCTTTAGGACTGATGATGAATACTACTACCTCACGACCATCTATTATGAAGATGAGGGGTGCGCTACAGCTTCGGCCATTTATGAGATCCACGAGCAGTCTTACGAGTTGAGTTCTAGACAGGTTAGTCTTGAGCAGCCTGAGGACTATTTAGTCGAAACTTTTGTAGTGTCGTACAGTATCAATATACTTTCTAGCAGCTATGCTCGAGAACTAAGTGAAAATTCTTATTGTGGCGTAAATGATTGGAAAGCGATCGTCGTTTACGATATCTCTGGATTTTCCTGTGGAACCCGAAAATTCGCGGCAACAGGAGCTAAGAAGCTTGATCTCATCTATTTTGAAAATGATAGTGAGATTCTCAAATTCGGATCAGATCCACACTTTCAGAACATCGATGAACAGCCTTCAAATGTAGGTGATATTCAGTTTAATCCGACTCACTTTTAGATTTTTCTACCTCCAATGGTATAAAGTCTAGAGTAAAAAGGTAAGGCGTATCTTTTTGTCTATTTTCTGTTGAGTTGTCGACTCTTTTCAGGAGCGATTCTACTAGTTTTGCAATAGTTAACTCTAGCTTAGCACCCATCTCCTTTGAAAAACCTAGTGTATAGGTATGGTGTTGGTTGGGTGAATAGCTTACATTCGAAGATATTCTATCGGAAACAAAACTCCTAGTGTTCATATGAGAACGTCTAACTTTGTCAGAAGAAAACTTGACCTTTATCCTTTGGGGAATAATTTTTAGAGTGTCTTTTTCAATAATTGAGTGCTCTTTAAGGATTCGGATTGCCCTTAATACCTTCTCGATACCAATATCAAGACCCCTTGCAATCATTGAGGCGTCTTGGTACTTTTTTGTTGCTAGAGTCACATATACTATCATTACAATTGGATCATCAATATATTCATTGAAAAATTTTTGCTGATCTTCGGAAATTGAATTAGGCATTTTACTAGAGAATTTGTGTTTATATTCTTCTAGAGTGTTTTCACAACATTTTTTAAACATTGGTTTTGATATCTCATCGGCTTGACAGTACTTCGTCAAATGAAAGAAATATAATTTTTCTAGTTCTTTGAATCCGAAATAGTTTGCCATCCTTACTGTTTGCGAATCTGAAAAACTTCCTCCCTTGGCTTTATATGCTTTACTCCAATGGCTCGATTGCATGCCGATAGCTTCTTGCAATTTGCCTGGACTTATTATTTTTTTTCCATCTTTAGTTTTCCGACTTAGCTGCCATTCGATGATTTCAATGTGGCTATCAAAGTCAAATACAGTCTTTTTCATATAAAAGGCCTCAAACTTGAAAAAAAGCCAGAAAATATTTTTAATGTTTATAACATGTTACGAAGAAATCCGTCAAATAATGACGGATTTAGCAAAAACTCGTCATTCAATGAAGTGTTAATGGCGTAGTCGATTGAGTACAACCTTTTTGTCGCTGAGAAACACAAAGACAGAAAGGAGGTAAACATGAGCAACGACATCAACCTAAGAAACTATCGCAACCAAAGCTACCCTAGCTTGATTAAGAGTCCCGAAAAAATCCGAAGGCAAGAAAGATATTTGCGTCGCAGATATTGGGCCAAACAAAAATCGGCAAAAGTCTATTGGTCTAAAAAAGAAACTCTATTGCTTGCAGGATTTTCTTTCTAATTGGCCGCGACCAGGGTGCTAGAAGCCGTAGCAAAAAAAATCGAAAAACGAAATATTTTAGATAGTTAACGGCGAAAAAGTGTACTTAAAATTTTTTCCCTTTCACTAATAGGGCGATTTTATGACTTTTATGACAAATGCAAACCAAAATCGAGTCTTCCTATGCCGGGAAAAGAAAGAAAACAGAACAAAGAATAGAAAAAAGAAAATTTAACAAACGAAACTAACTTAGAAACTAAAAGGTAAAAACAGATGGAACGTGAATCAACAAAAACAAACGGATACAGGAAAAAAATGCACTTAAAAAAAACTTCCTCTCACTATAAGGACGATTTTATGACTTTGAATGACAAACCTTGGCTAAATGAAGACGGCTCCGAAAAAACTCAAGCGGAACTAAAGGAGATAGTAAAAACATGGGGAGCAGATACTTGGGCTGATTATATAGCCTATCTTGATGAGAATGAACCAAAGCTGCAAGAATTTTTTCTCCATGAAAATCAGATCAAGGATATCTCTGAGGGAATCCAGCAGGTAGAATCTGTTTTCGCAAGACTAAAGACTAGGGGTGAAGACGGTTTTTCAAAATTGGTTAGAAGCGCCGTCGAGCAGTTACCTCCAAGACAACGTCAGGTAATAAAGAGTAAATACTACGAGAATTTAACTTATAAAAAGATTGGAGAAAAATTAGGTATTGCGACTCCCAGCGTTCAAACTCATCACGATCGAGCAATCGCAAAGTTAAAAGAAAAACTAGAAGGAATTTTAGGAAAATAAAACACTAACACAGTAAAAAACAATTTGAACTTGCAATGAAGCGAGAATGGATTTGTGCGTCTGAAACATGAGTCCACTCGTATAGAACACAGGAATTTATAGCATGAAATGCAACAAAGTAGAAACAAAAAAGCAAACTATTACTTCGTACGACGACTATTTAAGGGCTTCAAACAGAGAGTTGGAAAGGGTAACGCTTCGTCTTCTGAGAGAGAACTGCCCGATAGATGATATTTCTAACCTTTCTAGGGTTGAGGTCGAAAAGCTTGAGTCTTTCTATATTGACGAAATATCTTAGGCAAGAGTTTAGATCGAAGGGTAAGCATGAAAATGATCTAAGGCTGTATGATAAATGCTAGTTTTGGATTTATGACATGAAAACGCCCTATAGGTGTAGGGAAAAGTTTTTTAACGCACATCTTTTGGTCAGAGATCGCATTTCAAATGGTAGCGCCAAGTAGGGGCCAAGCCGAAACGAAATTTTTGGCCATAGATGAGCTAAGGAGCTGTGAAAAAGGGAAGTTTTGAGTTTATGACATGAAAACGCCCTATAGATGTAGGGAAAAGTTTTTTAACGCACATCTTTTGACCAGAGACTGCCTGTTAACTTGTAGCGCCATCTAGTGGCCAAGTCGGAGCGAAATTTTTGGCCATAGATGAGCTAAGGCATTGTGAAAAGGGATAGTTTTAGGTTTATGACATGAAAACGCCCTATAGGTGTAGGGAAAAGTTTTTTAACGCACATCTTTTGGCGAGAGATTGCCTGTTAACTTGTAGCGACAAGTAGGAGCCAAGCCGAAACGAAATTTTTGGCTGTAGTTGAGCTAACGCATTGTGAAAAGGGGAAGTTTTGATTTTATGACATAAAATCGCCCTATAGGTGTAGGGAAAAATTTTTTTAACGCAGAAGTAAAATAGATAAATCGGTTTGAAAAAAGCCACAAATTGAAAACTAACAAATGGAGTAACGATTGAAAAAAAGAACATACGTCCAAAAAGTAAGGCCAGAGTTTATCGGAACGACCCCTGATGATTTTGGGATATCTGATCTGCAAATGGAAAAAACAACCTTGAGATATCTCTATTATGGTGACACTGCAGACGAAATTTCCAACTTAATGGGCATAGATCTAGGGCAAATGGATGGACTCTGGATGAAAGAATACAACAGGTAAAAATAATGGGGGATATTAAATTGACTAAACTATTTCAAATTTTACTAGCAATGATTGCCCTTATGCAACTTGCTTGCACGAAGACAGCAAAAGGTGCTGTCATGCCGAATGTGTGTACGGTAGTAAACTCACCTGCTTTTGATGGATGCACAGCTTTGACGATGACGCCAAGTGTGTGCGGATTCCCTCCGAGGCCATGTGTGAATATCAGCTATAACATACCATCGTATTTTATCGAAGTATTGAATAATCCAGGGGAAACTTATTTTTCTGGCTACGGATCTACTTCAAGCCAGCTAGCGGCAAGCTTGGATATGATGCCAACGGTTGTTGAGGAAGACAACGGAGCCTATTCATTCCAAGCCCATAGCCTAACGATTCCCTTTGTCATGCCGACGTATGCAACGCTTCCATGTGGCGGCGCTCCTGTGGAAAACTATTGTTTTGGGGCAATGAGTGAGCATATCGCAACCCATTGGAGAACGGGATTAGGTGATAGGCTTCAGCCTAACTACCTAGCATGGCTAGCAGCGCCGAAGGCTTGCCTGCTGGCAGGAGCTGGCTCATCTGTTACAGGCGGCACGATGCCAGCACCTTACCCTCATGGGCCAATGTGTAGTTTTAGCCGCGAGGGGGTAACTAGCTACCCGCCAGCTAGTCAGATGGCTTGCAATGGATGGGGGACGTTTTATCCACGATACCAGACTGTAACTTCATCGGATCAGACGACAGCCTCATTGCAAATAGCAGCTAGGTTTAAATCACTAGCTAATAGCGTATTTAATGCAATGCCTAGCGGCGGCCTTGAGATGATGCAAATGATCTATCCAACAAAGACAGCTTGCTTTACTGAAGGCCAAAACGTGGGCTTTCTTAGAGGAATGCTAGTCAATGAAGCAGGCAATCTTATGACGCCGCTAAAAAGAAACTACCTTTATGCAATCTGGAGGCGCACTAGCTGCAGGGTGGATGCCTACCATTCAGCTACGACGCCGATGACAATTCAGGCAATTAGGGCAGCGTGTGCGGGGTTTCAGGGATGAAGATGCAAACTGAATTCGATACAAGGCTAGACCACCGCGAGCCGCATGTTGAGATTTTAAAGGATCTTATTTACAGCGCAGCAAAAAATGGAGCCAGCGATATCCATATTGAGCCCAAAGAATCCTCGCTAGAATTTCGCATGAGAATTAACGGTGTCATGAAACTTTGGAAAAGTGTCAGTTCTAAACATTCTGACTCTGTTATCTGGAGAGCAAAGTGGGTCGCGGGTCTTGACCTGTCAGTAGTAGGCCAGCCTCAAGATGGGCGGGCAAGTTTTAATAGCCTTGGAATTGACGTAAGGGTTAATGCAATGCCGACTCTTTATGGCTGCAAGATAGTCTTTAGGATTCTGCGGCAAGATCAAAATTTTAACCTTGGAAGCTGGGGCAATGATACTGAAGCTGTAAAAATACTAGAAGCTAGCGCAAAAAAATCGCAGGGTCTGATCCTAATCACAGGGCCAACGGGTAGTGGAAAAACGACAACGCTATATTCTCTTTTGGCTTCGCTTGATGCTGATGCCAAAAACATAGCAACGATCGAGCATCCTGTTGAGTATAAACTGCCAGGAATTACGCAGGTCGATGTTAGTGAAAGAGGAATGAGTTTTTCGGCGGCAATGCGGGCCATGCTTAGGCAAGATCCCGACGTTATCCTTCTTGGAGAGATTAGGGATAGGGAAACTGCTGAGATTGCAACTCAGGCGGCTAATACCGGACACCTTGTATTGTCGACGATTCACACCAATAGCGCGATCGAGGCAATAGCAAGATTGGAGCAGCTAGGCGTTGATGAATGGACCATAAAATCGAGCCTAATTCTTTCGTCAGCGCAAAGGTTAGTAAAACGACTCTGCAATAGCTGTAAGATCCCAGCACTTGATATTAATGTCGCAGGGAAAATCTACAAGGCTAATTCAAGCGGGTGCAGTGAATGCTCGAAAGGGGTAACGGGCAGGATTCCAATAATTGAGATTGCAACGACTAGCGATTTCCAGAGCTACTTTAGTGACAAAAGCTTTGAACTAACTGGTAACAGCCTTCAAACGAAGGCAATGGATTTAGCAAGAAAGGGGGTGATCGGAATTGATGAAGCAATGGGTTTCATACGCTAGCACGATACTTCTGTTAGGGCTGTTTTCGACCACGGTTGTCGCAAGCTTTAAATACTTCGACGAGCAGAGCGAATATTTTGAGAAGAAGGCTAGACAAAAAAAGCTAGATGACAACATCGAAAAGGAACACGAAAAATTGACAGAAAAAATGACCAAGAAACTGGATGAAAAATTTGATTGGAAAAGGCAGCTTGATCCAAACGATGAGTCGCTAGATTTCTTTAGAGAAGGAGACCACCTTCCACCTAGACCATACATTGAGATGGTGCGCGATCCAAGCGATGACAACATAAAAAAATGGTTTTTACTAATGAAAAAGAAGAACGAGTTAAGCAGGAGGCTAGCAAAAAAAATGCAAAGTTACATTGATCGTCATGAGGTGCCGCAACCTATCAGGGGAGACTATCAGCAAAAGGTTAATAACCTAAAGCCTGCAAAACTAGCCATTCATCCAAAAGGTTTTCGGCTTAGGCTTTATTATCACTCGGCTTGTCCACATTGTAAACGAATGATTCGGACCATGACTGGATTGGCAAGAAGGGGGTTTTATGTGGAGATCAAGCAAATAGACGATAACCTTGCCGCTAGAAAAGATATTCCTTTTCCAGTGACAAGGGCAACCAAAAAGGAGCTAGAAGAAAAACAGATTAATAGTTGGCCGGTTCTACTGATCGGCAACATCAACAACAAAAAGGTCTATAGGATTAACGGCTATCAAGACGAGGCTACTATCATACAATCACTTGGAGGAATTTAAACTTGTTCAAATATTCGGTTTTACCACTTTGTCTTATGGCGGTTTACTTTCTTTTTCTTACTGATCTTGCTGCACAGGTTAACCTTCCAGGTACAGATCCTAGCGATAAGCTAGACACGGCTGGAGCGCTGTTAAAGCTAGTTGATACGGCTATATTTACTTGGGGCGCTAGGATCTTGGCAGGGCTTTGCGTACTGTCCGCAGGCTGGTCACTTAAGGAGCAGCGCTTTGGTATTTCGGTTTTATGTATCTTGGCTGCGGTAGTGATTGGCACCGCGCCTTTGTGGGTGAAAAATATTTTCAGCATTGGCTCTGGTGGTATCTTCTCAAAGACTAGGATTCATACGGAGTCGCTATATGTATAGCTATGAGGGCATGAGAGAAAAACACGGAAGGCGGGTTCCGCAGACAGTCGACGCGCCGGTCATGGTCATGGACTTTTGGGAGCTTTCGGATGTTTTTCTAGCTTTGGGCGTGATTTTATTTCTAGGCGTGATCCTAAATGAGTGGCTATTGATGTTTTTGTCGCTGGGATTTTGCTCGATAGGTGTGCCAATGATCAAAAAGCGAAACCCAAAAGGAATACTCTTTCATCTTCCCTATAGGTATCTGGGGATGAACCTACCTGGATTTATTAATCCAGGCGAGGACAAAAAATACTCGAACTAAATGGAGGTAGGTATCGATCTAAATCGAAGATTTATTGGGCCAAAAGAAAAAACTAGTAAACCTAAAAAAATAGGCAAGGTTAATAACAAGGGAGAATCAAAGCAGTATTATAGAAACCTTCCAAAGTACCTAAGTTACAAGGCTGCGCTTCTAAGAGAGCAGCAAACACTTAGACTTTTAATTGCGATCCTATCGGCCTTGTTGACAGTAACGTTTATCTGGTCGCGTTATGAAATACTAGAGCTTCAAGAAAGACTACGGGTAAAAGAATATATCCTTGCCCCTGGGGTTTCAGATTTTACACCAGCATCGCCGCAGCAGGTATCTGATAGGTACGTGGCTGACGCTGTTTCGGACTTTGTGACAAATCTTGGAAATATTAGCGCATCCACTATCGACGAGCAGTATGGATCAGTTAAAAGTTTTATGAGCGATAAACTTAAAATTGAGTTCGACCTAGATACGGATGCATGGGTCAGGCAAGTTAAAAAGGAGCAAATATCACAAATACTAGAAGTAACGAGTAGGAGGATCAAATCGTCCGGGGACGGCTGGTATGAGGCAAATATAAGGGGGCAAGCTAATTTTTATTCGAGGGGAGATTATCTAGGCTTTGAGAATCAAGCAATCAAAATGACACTCAAGCTAGTGCCACCAAAAAGCGGTAAACGCTGGTATCTGCAAATTGAGTCATTAAATTGGGATAGGGAAGAGGCCTATCAAGCCAAAAAGCGCATCGCGCAGTAAAACTAAACTAATTCAACAATCTATCAATTTTTACGAGGTGACATGGGACATTTACTATCATCACGCTGGCCTATTACCTTCTTTGTAATAGGGAGCTTATTTTACTCAAATATCGCATTAGCGTTAAAAGTGTACTACACCGGCGCTCAGCAAAAAATCACGCTAGCCGCAGGTGAGCAGACGATTTTTCGCTTTGATGAGCCGGTAAAGACACTATCGAATGCAAGCCAGTTTTCAATACTTCCAGCCGATGAGGTTTCGCCCGATTACGCGGTCTTAAAGGTTAGTCCAAGGGGATCAAGTAGTAAAGCCGAGATTCACTTTATCCTAGCAAGTGGCAAGGTGGTAAGGGTTAACGCTGTCACGGTGTCTAAAAAATCAGGGGTAAGAACTCACGGGGTTTATGATTTTCAGCCAAGGCGCGAAGAATTTTCTAGCGCGTCTCAGGCGGTAAAGCTTACAGAGCTTGACCTTCTTAAAGCAATGATCAAGGGCGATAGGGTAACTGGCTACAATATTAAATCAATCTCACGAAAGGTAGGATCAAGTGCCTCTCGGCTAAAAATTAGGCTAACCAAAATTTATTCGGGGGATCATTTTACTGGATATGTTTTTAATGTGGAAAACAAGTCAAGCAAGAAAGCATTTGATATTGAATTGCCGCTACTAAAGCTTGGTCATCCTAACAATGCGATCCTATCGCAAGTAGATGACAATCGGCTTGCTCCCAAGGGGATTTATGGAAGCAGCACAACTCTTAGGGTCGTAGCAAAATCAACGGCTAGCTATTACAACCTAAGCCTTCCATTTAAGGAGGTAGTAGCAAAAAAATAGAAGAGATTAATCCAGAGATCTAACAACTAGAAGGAAACATATTTGAATAAAATTTTGAAGCTTATTAAGCGCTACGGGCTTAATAAATGGCACTTTATTGCCTTTTTTACAGTTGGCGCATTTTTAATGATCGGCGTTTTAAGTCAGAGTAACAAATCTAGCGAAAAAATCACAGGAAGTCCAGGTCCAAAAACTTTCAATGGTGGAAGGGTAATAGCAACAGGAAGATCACTCGAAAAAGTAAGGGATGAGAGCCTAAGAAAGAGTATCGAGCTTTTGCAGGCTAATCAGGAAGGACTTGCTGGAAAGCTTGAGGCGCTTAGGCAAATCATTGAAGCTTTCAACGCCGAAAAAAAGATCGATCTACATTACAAGTCGGAGGGCAAATCTAGCGAAGAAACTAAACCTAATATTCCTGATCCAGTAAATCAGGATTATACAGTTCCAAAGACTCAGAGAGTTAAGCCTACGGGCGGCGCTCATCTAAACGAGGTTAAGCCTCCAGGTGGCTCTGCGGCTCGCGGTCCTGGGCTAAAGGGTCCGTCGGTTATTTCCTTTCCGATTCAAAGTGAGCCAGGGGCAAAAAGAAAGATCCATATAAGTTCTGGCTCGTATATCGAAACGGTTCTACTTAGCGGGGTCCAAGCGACAAACGGTAAACCATATCCGGTTTTACTTAAGGCGACGCAAAGTTTTGTAGGGCCGAATAAAACCAAAGTCGATCTATCCGGCTGTTTTATTTTGGGAAAGGCTCTAGGCAATCTTAATTTAGGACGAGTTGAGATCATGCCATATAAGCTAGCCTGCACGTCTAAGTCAGGAGAGCTCTTCGAACGCGATCTTAAGGGCTTTGTCGCTGATAAGGACGATAACTCATTCGGTATCAAGGGCGAAGTGGATCTAAACGTAGGATCAAGGCTTGCCGCGCTGACTTTCCTATCGTCAATGATTGAGGGAATCAGCGGCAATATTGAAAGGCTGCAGACTAGGCAAACAGCCACTAGCAGCCTTGGCGGCTCATCAACTAGCACAAACATCGTCGGCGATGAGGGTAGGTATATGGCTGCAGGGGGAGCCTCCCAGGCGGCTAACACCATTACCAAGTATTTTTTGGATCATGCTTCGGGCTTTATGCCAACGATCAATGTTCACTCTTCACAAAAACTCTACGTCATTGTGCAGGAATCTGTAGAGCTTCCTGCTTGGTATTTTAGAAAAAATAAGAAAGGACAAAAAAATGACTACTTATATGTTACCCGCCTTCTTGACTAGTTTTTTGCTGGTGGGCTGCTCGACGGTTAGCTTTGACAAGCTACTAGATAGCAATGCCGACTATGACGGCTCCCACCGTATTAACGCCCAGCTAGATAGCTCGAGGGGAGCGCTATACGGGCCAAGGAGGGTCGAGGCAAAGCTAACGGATGTTTACATGCACCCGCATGAGATGAGTGGCGGTGATTATTTTCTTGGCGGCTGGATCAGAACCTTGGTCAGTCATGCCTACTGGGATGGATCTGGTCCGACCTTTCAAAAAGTGCCGCCTAAAAGACCAGGACCACCGAAACGCTAAACTAACTGGAGGACTATATTGAACGCTAAACTACTTGAAGCCATGCAAAGGCGTAGAGACCTATACGCGGGCGCAATTATGAAACGGCCCGACTCCCTGCCAGATCTTTTACCTTACGACGAGTTTTACGAGAAAGATAAAATTTTTATTCTAAAAGATGGCAGCTTTGGAATTTTTTACAGACTTGAGCTTTCCCAGCATGAGCCACTAACAGAAAAGGAGATCATTAGAAAGATTCGGCAAATGAGATCGCTGCTTAGTCTTCCTAGCCACACAGTCTTACAACTGATTTACGATCAATCCCTACTTTCTGACAAGGATAGGGAGCTAGAGGCTAAGCTTGGAGAATACCCAGATGGGCATCCGGTATCAAAAAACCTATTTACCCATAAGGCAACACAGATCAAGGAATATTGCAAGCCAGGGTCAGAGGTTAAGGTGTTTAAAAGATCGCTCTATCTTAGTATCAGGTTCTTTCCAGGTAGTAAAAAACAAAAACTTATCAAAAGCTTTTTTGAACACTCAGGAGCAACAATTGAAGATCTAGTTAGAGAGCTAAAAGGATATATCTATGAATTAACTGGCATCGCAAAAGGTTTAGAACATGGGCTTGGCGATAAACTTAAAAGGCTAGGGGCAGCGGAGCTGCTTGATTATCTTAGGAGGTTTTTTAATCCAAAAACTTACTACAAAAGAGAGTTTGCAGCATACAATCCTAGCGTATCGCTTGGAAAACAATACCTTTATAACTCTCCATCGCTTAGCTATGAGGGGATCACAAGGGAGGGTATAGCCACTAGGACGCTGTCGCTGGTGACAGCGCCGCAGATTTCCTATCCTGGCGGCATGGCCTATTTTACAAGGCTTAATTTTCCGTTTCGCATTGCCCTTAACTTTAGCTTTCCAACCAAAGCCAAGGTTAAGCAGTTTTTTGATCTTAAAGAGTTTTTTCTTGAGAATACGCCAACGGCAAAGGCTAGGGTTCAAAAAGAGGAAATTCTTGCGGTACAAGATAGGCTAGCTAGAGATGATAGCTGCCTTAATATGACCTTTAATGTGATCGTTGACGGCAATGCGAAAGAGGAAATAGATTCGCGGGTTCGCTCAGTTTGCAAAGTGTTCAATGAAGATCTAGACGCCGAGGCTATCCTTGAGGATCACATTGGGCTTGCAAGCTGCATCAATAGTCTGCCGCTTTGCTACTCGCCAGAAAGCGATCTGTCGTCAAGAAGGGCCATAAGGATATTAAAATCGGACGCACTTAACTTTCTACCAATTTTCGATAGCTCTGGGGGTGTCAAGGACGCGCTTGGCTACTATCTATCGAGGGAGGGTAATTTCGCACCGTTTAGTCTTCTAAACAATCCTATTAACTCGCACACAGCTATTCTAGCTGATAGTGGTAGCGGTAAAAGCGCACTGGTAATTGATATCATTACCTCGGCTAAACGGATGAAAGACGAGCCTCTAGTTTTTATCATTGATAAAAAATCTAGCTACTCATCACTTGCAAAGTATTATGGCGGCGATCTAACAATCTTTGATCGAAATGAAAAGATACCATTTTCACCATTTAGAGGGAATTATGACGAAGAAAAAATTGCATTTTTAACTAAACTAATGATGTCAGCGATTGCGCTTACTTCACCAAGCTTTAACGTTGAATCAGAACATCAAACCGTTATCACAAAGGCGCTGAAAGGAGCCTATAAGAAAAAATGTGACAGACTTGGTCTTACCTATAAAGATGGTAAGTTTGAGAAAAAGGAAACATCACAAACTGCCGAGCTAACAATGGAAGAGTTTATCGCCGAGCTTGCCTCGCTTAACGATGGCTCCCCATCGGTTAAAGAAGCAATCGAGCCGGTACTAGCCAAACTAAAGCCATTTTATGGTGAGGGAAACTATGCCAAATTTTTTGGAGCGTCTAATAGTGACAGGGAGAAAGGGGCCTTACTTTATATCTATGATCTAGACGCGCTAGATTCTGATCCTATCCTGCAGACTCTTATGACAATGGCAGTTATTGAAGAGATTCGGCGGATTATCTCACTAACTGAGAATAAGGGCCGCACTGGTTTTATTATCTTAGAAGAATTTGCCATGCTTGGACGTAATAACAGCGTTTTTAGAGACTTTGCCCTAGACTTTGCTGAAACAATGAGAAAACGCGGAGTCTGGTTAATAACGCTAACGCCAAGGCCGCAAAACTATTTCGATTTAATCACCGGCCAAGCTTTTTGGTCGGTAGCTGAAAACTTTATATTTTTAGCCATGAATGAGGACAATATTGAATATGTTAGAAAAAAATCATCGGTTCTAACAGATGCTACTGCTGGGATTGCGGCTTCACTTACTACCGAAGAGGGATCACACGCAGATTTTATGCTTATAAACAAAAAGAAAACTATCCAGCAAGTTTATAGGTTTCGTAGGACTGACTATGACAAATGGATGTCTCCAACCAATGCCAAGGATCAAAAAACTGCTGACGAGGCGTTAGCGAAATTTGATAGTCCTGCGGAAGCCTTGGAACATCTTGCTAGCTTAGAATCAAATGGAGGATAACCTATCGTAAAAAAATTACTTTTAATAGCTCTAGCAAGCTTTGGGTCACTTACCTACGGGCAAGGTCTTAACTATAAGGAAAGAAATAGCCTAGATGCCTCGGACTATCTTTATGGTAGTAGCGGGCCTTCTGACGATGGGATATTTGATACGGCAACGATTGTCGATTTAAGCGTTGACCTGGGGATCGGTGCAGATTGCGGTCGGATCAGTATTCATAACACGCTTAAGGCATCACTTAATAACATCTTGGACGAAAAGTATTTCGAGTCTCTTGGTCAAAATATCCTTGGTTCTTCACCGATGTTACTAACCTGCTATATGTCACCGACTTGGTGCAGTATCTTAAAACACTCCCGCCTAAGAGCAGGAGCGCAGCTAAAAGCTAGGTTGTCCCAATGCGGGATGATTGACCGCTACGTTGATTCTAGGGCAGAAGAGTTTAACAAGGCAAGACAAAGTTGCGTTAGAAAAAAGATCGGTAGCAGTGGAGGCGAATTAGAGTCCGCAATGGAGGGTTGTCAAGATATCTGGGATCGTGACCTTATGGATTGGGCTGGCAGTGGAGTTGAAAAGAAAAAAAATAAACTGATTGAAAGTTCGGCTAAGTGGGCCGGAGCTAATAGCAGCGAGGCAAAACGGATTAGAAAGGTATTAACCTCAATTGTTGGCGAAACTGAGGTCGAGCGCGGCAAGGTAACGGTTGTATATGGGCCTGAAAACAAACCAGAGACTCCTAGAACATATCTAAAAAAACTTGAATCGGCGACACTTACTAGTCTCTGCGGCGATCTACTTCCAAGGGCTCTAGCGAATATTGGTAGAATTACGGATTCTGACATTGAAGAATTTAACCGTGGTGCTGACAGAGATCTTATTGATCGTCAAACCCTTAGCGCACTTACCTCGCTACCATCGAATAAGCGCCCGATGGCATGTAGAAAACTTGCCGAGAGTATTGCTGTCAGCAAGTTTACAGACGACATGGCCAAGAGCCTTGATTTTATGACGGCAATGGTAACAAGAAACCCTAATCTTCCTGATAACAGGCGAAAGGAGGCAGAAGACAAACGTAAAGCCCTAAAGGATCAGATTGAACTAACCCTAATGATGAGCCGTTACAAAAACGAGCCTCTAAATGATGTTCTTGCAAAGATTAGTATTGATGCTGACCGGCATCGAAAGCTAGATGCCAGAAGAGTCCTTGGTCACGACAAAGCTAGCAGAAATTCTAACACGGTAAATGAATCAATATTTGATTGCTCCGACGGAATCTTTTGCCAGTAGCGATCTAAAAAATTTCATATTTAGGCAGCCAACGGGGCTGTCTTCTTCTCGTTCGTCCATAAAATTAACTGCTTAGGGAGGCTTATGTACTCATCAACAGCCTATGAAGCCCTTTATACCTATATTGGGCTAAATCTTCATTCGATATCAGTGGAGATGCTAACAAGCTATCAGTTCCTTATTGCAATGATACTTCTTGTTTTTGCTATGACCATGTTTTTTGTAGTTTACCGCTATTTTTCAAAGTATTTTCCAGGTGTCAAGGTCATCGGCGGCAGTGCAAGCCTATTTTCTGTTTTTAAAGTTATTGGATGTCTATTTTTGGGAATGATGCTTTTAAAAGTAGATACTAGCACCTCGATCACAAACTTTAAAAATCAGTCTTGGCATTCAAACAGCTACACTAAAACAAGACTCCCAGAGGTGGAGCCTGAATATAGAGTAAGCCTAATCTTTGATATTTTGAGTAGGTCGTCCGAAGAGGTGGCAAAGTTTTTTAATGGCCTTGTCGACAATATCTTTATTGCGACCAACTCGCAGGTTGAATCGCCGGGTTACTTTTACAAGGCAATCATGTATGCAGGATCGGCAACAATCGATGATCCGATCCTTAAAGATAAAGTGGCGTTCTATACGGAAGAGTGTTTCGAGGTAGCTATTCCAAGACTTAGCGAGGGTCAATACACCAGAGCAGCCGACAGGCTATTTAATCCTGAGTCAATATCGAATCTATTGGACGAAAAGGTTCTAGCTAATAGGGGGGCTCAAAGCTTTACCTGCCTGGATTTATCTAATGAGATATCAGGCGGGCTTCGGGCTTACTCCAAAAATAAAACAGGCAAGATTCCAACGGGTCATATTTCCTATTGGTCGGGAAAGATGACGCTACCAGATGATAAGGTTAACTTTGAGAATCACTACGCCTCATCGGCTCTAGCTAATTATTACGCCTTTGAATCAGAAACCTATATGGGTATCAAGACGGGATCTGAGGTTCCAGGGCTAGCAGCGGACGCATTTAGGACGTTTGATAGGGTTTTCTCCTGGGATGGAATCTTATCAATGCTAACCCTATCAGATGCCAGGGGCGCTGCTACTGCGGCCACCAAGGCCCAAGAATTTAGCGAACTGCTGCAAAGGGCGCCGCACATCAAAGGCGTTGTAAAGATGACACTGATTGCCATTTTTCCTTGGCTAGTGTTTTTTGTCATAGCTGGCAGGTGGAAGATCCTGATTTACTGGACGGCGGTGTATGGCTCGGTTCTTTTGTGGGAGCCGATCTGGACCCTCTCCTATCATGTGATAACGCACATTGCCCTAACTACCGAGGTGCTGGCTAACTACGAGGGGCTGCGTGATGGATTCTCAATTTATGGCTCTGAGATTATCAACTCGCGTATGTACTTTGCTTATTCAGTTTATTCATGGGTTCAACTAGTGGTCGGTCCACTTCCTACTATAATTGTCGCAGGTAGCCTTAGGGGGATGCTTTCAAGGCCGAACGAGGATAATGCTCCGAGTCTAGTCAAAGACACAGTCGAAACCGTTAAAAAAGTTTAATCCGCAAAAATAAAGTTTTTCGATCAGCGCAGTAGCTAAGAAAGGAGGTAGCTAGCTACCTGCTAGCGACACCTATTATCAAAATTTCAACGGAGGTTAAAGATGTTTCAAAAGAAGCAAATTTTTACAAAGAAGTTTCGCAGCTCGATCTATCAAAAGCACAAGATGGAGCTAACGAAATGCTCGCACAGGCAAAACAAGAAGCGAAAAGGAAAACATAATAAACAGGAAAAAATATGGAGGGAAAATGGTAGATAAAAACAAAATGAGAGTCATTCCCATTGATTCCAGCTCAAGAACAGCTCAGGAGATTGACGCGGCCATAACGGAGAGTGTTCACCAGTTTGTCGTTAGTTTTGGCATCGGAGTAAGCTACTTTTTTAAACTTCTATTGCAAAGGCCGCTAATAGCCATCTCGCTCATCTTCGGGCTTTTGTGGCTTTGCTATTACGCAACGGTAAATAATTGGGTCTATGATGTTGTTTACCAGCCGGATGCTTTTCTAACCTGGGAGCGAGTTCGCTGGATCTGCGAAGCTAGGGCCGAGGTGATAGCTCTTTGGTGGTTAGCATTCTTTGGAACTCTGGGACTGTTTGTGCTTGGGATCACCTCTCAGATGATTGCTCACAAATATAGACAAATCTTTCTTAGCACGAAGCTCGTAGACGGGCGTGGAAAAACTCCGGCTCTGATTAAAAAAAGGAGGCTTGATAAATATAGAATCGAATTGGAGTTTGCAACTAACGGGATAGGTATTCAAAGGTTCAAGGAGAAAAAAGATGACCTAGAATCATCGTTTAACCAAGCGATTGAGTCCTTTAATCACGGAAAGACGATGTCAAGGGTTAGAATTGTCTTATCTAAGCATAGACTCCCCGAACTTGTAACCTTCGACGAAGTGTCAAAAGAAAAGCCCTTGGCAGACGCTAGTTTTTATGTCGGTCACTCAGTACAGGGAGTTCTTACTCAGGATATACGGCAGCTTCCTCATATGCTGATTGCTGGATCGACTGGGAGTGGAAAGTCGGTTTTCTTCAAGCAGGTGCTAATGGGCCTTTTGCAGTCGACAGAAAACCTCCAACTTTATTGTATTGACCTTAAGGCTGGCTTGGAGATGAACTGCTTTAAAAGGCTTCCGAATAGCTACGTCGTTAAAAACCTAAGTTTGGCAGTTGGGCTTATGTCGAGTATCGAAGATGAGATGCGAAGGCGATTCAAGTTTTTGGAACAGAATGGACTTCGAGAGATCGTTCCCGAAAGAGATGGTTTCGACAGGATCGTTCTTTCTATCGACGAAAGCTCGGTGCTTACGGGGAAACTTCCGAAGACTCATAGAGACTACGATAACAATGTGAAAGCTGGAGAGATCCTAGATAATCTTTGCAAGTTATCGCGGGCTGCAGCCATTCATATCGTACTTGCCACCCAGAAAGTCGACAAAACGGTTCTTCCGACTCAGGTTTCCGAGAATATTAGCGGACGGATGGCCTTTAAAGCCAATAGCGTAGCAGGTAGCACTCAGGTGATCCACACCAAAGAAGCTGCCGATCTTCCGCAAATCAAGGGTCGAGGAATCTGGCTTGTGGGCACGACCAAGCACATAGTCCAGGGGCCATTCCTTAGCGAAGACAGACTCGACGTCTTGCTCTCTCAGCTTGTAGAAGAGTTTCAAGCCGGAGATCGTAAGCTTAGACAAAAGATGATCCATGAGTTAGCAGCAAACAAAGACACATCGACCAGCAGACTAAAACAAACCATAAAACGAAAGGACAGCGATGAGTAAAATCATTAAAAATTTTATTTCAGAAAAGGATATCCAGGCTATAAAATACCTTCATACGGTAAAGGTAGCAACAGCTCGGCAGCTTAATCGAGATGTCTATCACTACACCCATCAACGAAGTGTTAATCGAATCCTAAAAAAGCTCGTGGACAAAGATCTTATTCGAGGGATATATCATTCGGAATTTTATCCTAAAAGGCTTTACTCTGCGACCAAGAAAGGATTCGGTAAATATGTTAGAGATGGCTATGAGCGAAGAGTCCAGCTTCAAAGTAACTCGATTCCACACGACATCGCTCTTGGAGATATTAGGGCAAGGTTTTTAGACGGTGGTATCGCTAAAAACTACATTGCAGAAAACGAGCTAAAATGCTGGCAAGACTTCGCTGATAGTCCAGAGTATTTTAGCTTTGTGCAATCGCCATGCGATGGGGTTGTCGAGATTGACTTTCCAACCGGAGCCGTAAGCTTTGCTGTTGAGTACGAGGCAAGCTCTAAAAGACTTTCCTCGTATACTGACATCTTTAGTCGCTACTATGTAAACAATGGAATCCCATTTGTTATTTACATTGCAGGAAAAAGCTCTGTCATTACTCGAATGGTTAGTCACGAGAAAAGGCACTTTTCAGACAAAGAACCGAAGATTTTTTACGTCTTGCTAGAGGATTTTATGACCAGCAATACTATCGAACTTACAGATAGAAACGGCGGCATCCTTAATCTTGAGGTAAAAAAATCCAATCATTCCAATACGAATTAGTGTCCATTGGAGGTCTTTTAACTTGTCTAGCAAAGACGAGCGAGGCTTAGGCTAATTGTCAAATAGCCCCATATTATCAGCATGTAACCGCTATAAGAAAACTTAAAAGAATTGCCAGAGAGAAAAACTGTGGTGTAGTGCCGCTACGGTCTAAGCGGGGCAGTAGCTAATTTGCACTATTTTATCAGGAAACTACCTAATTCTGCTTAGGTTCCTTCTCATAGCGGGACATGCCGGTTTCGAGGGGACTAATATGTACTATTGATGCCTAATCTCGCTCACATTTTTTTACACATTTTATTTGTGTTTAAACTTTATAGGAGGCTATTACTATATGTCTGCAATCATATTCAATAACGATTCGCTCGCTGTGCTACGCGCTCTCACGTCGTCCTCTGTACATTCTGTTGTTACAGATCCACCCGCTGGAATTTCGTTTCTTGGTAAATCTTGGGATTCTGACAAAGGCGGGCGCGACGCCTGGGTAGCTTGGCTTGAGTCAATCATGACCGAATGCTGGAGGGTCTTAAAGCCAGGCGGCCACGCAATAGTGTGGGCTTTGCCACGTACAGCCCATTGGACAACGACGGCGGTTGAAAATTCAGGTTTCGAGATTCGTGATGTTATCACGCATATTTTTACAAGCGGCGTGCCGTCGGCTATGAATATATCAAGCAACATTGATAAAAAGCTTGGCCACTCGCCAAAGGTAATTGGTTATAGAAAAAATCCTAGCTCAAGGTATTACTCAAGCAAGCCAAAAGGTGATCCAATTCCTATTTATGAGCCGTCGTCAAGTGAGGCTAAAAAGTGGCAAGGCTGGAATCCAAAACTTAAGCCAGCTAGTGAACACTGGATCGTGGCGCGTAAACCTTTGAGTGAAAAAACCTTAGCTGAAAACGTCCTTAAGCATGGTACAAGCTGTCTAAATATTGAATCATGCAGGGTCGAAAAAAAGCGTACTAGGCAAGCTAGAGATTATGAGGGTAAGACTCGCTACCCATCAAATCTTTTACTATCACATCACCCACGTTGCAATGATAAGTGTGACAAAAATTGTTCCATAAATATTTTAAATACCAGTGCTGGAATTGATAGTGAGGAATATTTTAATACTTTTATTTATTCATCAAAAGCCAGCCCAAAAGAGAGAAAAGAAGGTGTCAATGATACAAGCAAAAACTCACCCAACCGTCAAACCTCAACAATTAATGGAGCATCTAGTTAGGCTAGTTACACCGCCTGATGGTATTGTTCTTGATCCTTTTATGGGTAGCGGCTCGACGGGCGTTGCCGCTGTAAATCAAGGTTTTAAGTTTATAGGAATAGAGCTTGATAGCGGTTATTACCTTACAGCAAAAAATAGGCTTACCCTCCATAGTGATAGTTTAAAAGCGTCCTCACTTTTGAAAAAATAGTATTTCATATTTATTTTTAAAAATTCACGTTTCAATTTTACCCTAAATAAAACTATTTTTTTTGCAAAAAGCCGGTCGAATAGACTTGCATAACGGCCAGCACGAAGCTAGTTTGTAATTGCCTTGGTGATGAGGCAAACAAAAAAAACGCTTTACAAAATGACAAAGCAAACTGAATTTTTTTTAACTTGAAAGGTATTAACATGAGTAACACTAACAGCCAGCAAACTAGAACAGAAAAAAAAGCTTTACACCTATCAGTTGACCTTCTTGAAAAGTTTAAGGCTTTACAAGAAGAGGCCAACAAAAAAGACTTTGGTAAAAGGGTATCACTAGGAGACGTGGCCGAAGCTGTAATGCAATTTACTGATACTAAAAAGGTAGTTGATAGCCTTAGAAAAGGATCGCTCACACCGCAGAATCAAGTAGATTACATTTATAGTAAGTATTGCGCGGAAAACGGCAAAATAGACTTTAATAGCTTTTTACTTAAGGCGTTAACTGGTCAGATAAATGTAAACCTAGATCCTGCGGCGCTATCTCAAGCGGTAGGTAGCTAGCTCCGAAAGGCTAGTAAAATGCTAGCCTTTCAAAAACTAATCTTTGCTATTTACCCTGAAAACTACGACTAACACTCAATTGGGTAGCGATCCAAACCAAAGACAACTTGGACTAATTTTGCCCTATTAAATGGAGCCTTGAAACCTTGTTGTCAAATTTTAACTAACTTTGTGACTAAATAGGAGAAAATAAAATGTTTCAACATTCTTTAGTAGTTGACGTAACTTTGAAAGAAAAAGATAGCGGTGATAACGGCAAGGCCGTAAGTGTAAGGTTGCCGCTTGACCAGGGGGACATCAAACCAACCCTAGAACGCTTTAAAAATTGGCAGATTGTATCAAGTAAGGAAGTGGCGGTAGCAGAGGTTAATGACTGGCATTACGGCGTTGAGGCTAATTTTTTTGATGATGATTTTTTGGTTGATTGCGTAAGCCTTAACATAGCTAATGAGGTTGTAACCCAGCTTAACGAGGTCATAACCAGGGATTTTATAGGTAAGCAAACCTTAATTAATGAGCTGGGTATGACAAGCATTGACGCTGCTTTTGATGATAAGTTTCACCACATATACACCGATCTTCCCGATTTTATTAACTCACTACTCACAAAATATAAAAGTTATAAAAATAACCTTTCAGAAACAGACCAAAAAGGCTTAACAGGCTTTTATAACACTGATTACCTGGCTAATATGATTGCTGATAGGGTTGAAGCCTTCCCTGGTGAGTTTGGCACCTTGATACCAAAAGAAAGCTTTAAAAAGGTGTTTGGTAAATACTTAGAGCAGCTAGGCTACTAGTTTAAAAACACTCAGAAAATGAAATTATAGTTGTTATTGCCCATAGTATGGAGCCATGCGCTTGCTATTGCCTGAGTGTTGATTGAAAAGATTAAACCAATTTAGGAGAAGTGAGAATGATAGCAAGTAAAAAATTTCAGGTCAACGTGGATCTATTGAATGATATTGGTGATATACCCATTACAATATCACTACCAACTAGCGCTGCAAAAATTGACGAATACCTTGATCATAGCATTATCAGTGTTGATATTGTAAAAGATGAATTTGCCAGAGGTAAAAGCCTTTTTGATAATAGGCTATTTAAAGGAGCTAGCTCATTAAAGGCAATCAATAATATATGCAAAAAAATAAATAGGTTGTCAAATTCTGGCTATCAGGTCCAAGCTTTGCAAATTATGACTTTAGGCTATGGGGTAGCCTATTCTTTGGCAAGCAAAGAATATAATTACCACCCAGTAAGCCTGGAAACCTTTGGTCATAGGGTATTCAACGCTGTTGATTTTAAGCTAAGCAGCCTGTCACCTTTTGCAACGGATCTTATCAAGATATCACTCGATTATAAAAAGTTTTTTCAGGTTTACCTTGAAAGTAAAGACATTGTCGAAACTGATCGCGGCACCTTTGTTAGTACCCGTATATCAAAGACAATACTAGCTTTCTGCTAAATTAGAATTTACCTGATTACTGAATGAATGAAAATCGCAAACAATATGGAGCAAAAATTGTGAAAAAAACTTTAAAATTTTATGTCCACGCCTATCTATATAATAAGGCTAAAGAGAATACCGTAAAAATATTGCTACCTTTAGATGAGGAAAAGCTTTCTAGGTATTGTGATTATAAAGTCTTGGCTGCTCAGGTTGCTAGAGATGACTTTACCAATGATAAGAGTCTTTTTGATCATCGTCTTTTTAGTGGCACAGAATCACTAAAGAAGGTCAATGACATTTGCTGGCAAATGAATTGCCTAACTGAGGCTAATTATCTTGTACAAGCTTTGCAAATAATGACACTAGGCTATAAGGTATCAGATTCGCTAAAATGTCAAGATTATGACTACCATGCAGTAAGCCTAGAAACCTTTGGTCATAGGGTACTTGACACAGTTAATTTCAAGCTTTGCGGCCTATCGCCATTTGCAACCAATCTTATCAAGGAATCTCTTAACTATCACAAGTTTTTTAGGAATTTTCTTGATAGTAAAGAGCTTGTTGAAACAGATCGGGGAATCTTTGTCAAAACGAGCTGTTTTGCAAAAAGACTTTTATACTACTGCTAACTAAAAATAGTCCAAAAATTTCGAATTGGTGACTAAAACTGAATAAACAAACTATAAGAAAGGAGGAGTCAATATGGTTATATTTTTACTAGTAGTTATTATTTTAATTTTGGTTTTTGGAGAAAAATAAACTTTAGTAAACGAATTTAAAAGTCTTTTAGGTAACAAAGGGCAGCTATCAGTGGTTGCCTTTTTCTATTTCAACAAACGAGGATCTGTATTTATGATGTTATTTTTAGACTTAAGAAACCTACTTGCAATATTAATCATGTACCTATTGCCGCTTAGCTTGAATGCTAGTAGCAAGGAAGAAAAAGAAAAGGCAAGAAAACTTATCAATAACGGTTTAAGCGGCCTATTGGCGTTGATTTGCAAGCAGAATCCTAGCCAACAAGGCTGCGAAAAACTAAGAGAATCTAGGGGTCTAAAAGTTTTAGAACCTGAAGAAAGCTATCACTACAAGGGAGTACACCATACGTATGAATCAAAAAAAGGTCAAAAGATGGTGGCGATAGGCTATTGGTTTAAGCTTGAAGGAATAAAAATAGGAGGGAAAAAAGGGACAAGATTTACCTATAAGATTGGTCCAACCAGTGGCAAGGCAGAGTCGCCGCACAATAGCTTTCAAGTAGTAAATCTCAAGGGTTTAGCTGAAGACGGCCTCGCGGGTAAAAAGAACGCTACCCTCCAAGAAAAACGTCATCATGCGGCTGTGTACGGACTAGTAAGTTTGGTGACAGGAGGCTCCGGTATCGATTTTGTAGCGATGGCAAAAGCCGCAAAACTTAAGTCGTCAAAAGATCCTAAAATAGCTCGGCGCTTTACCAATGCTACGATCGGTGGTGTTAAAGCAATTCGTTATAAAAGTGACCATGATACCGATCTTTTTTATAGTGAAACGCTATCTATTCCCCTTCTTAAAACTAGCCTCGTTACAAGTGAAAAGGGTAAGCGAGACACAATAGAATTAGTGAAATATTCCAAACGGTAGACAGATTTTAAAAATCTGCGCGACTATGATTAAGCTAAAAAATAGACGGTTGAAATTTTGAAAATTTGATCGCTTGATTTTTATGGCTTGGAACACCTTAAAATTAGCGCCTATCTCAATTTTCAAAAACACCCAAAAACGGCTTAAGAATAGGGGTTTTTAAACTATTTTACTTTTCAGCAGGCCAGCACGAAGCTAGTTTCCTCCTGCCTTAATAACAAGGCCAAATAAATTGCAAAGGAAAAATCATGGCAAAAACACCAATCAAAGCGAAAGACGCTGAGAATGAAAAAACACCAGAAAAACCAACTGAAGGAGGAGCAGAGGTGACAAACCTAACCAAGAAAAAACCGATTCATGTTAGCTACCTTGATTTAATGAAATTAAAACAGATTCAAGAAAAAGCTAACGACAAGGACTATGGCTCAAAAATTTCAATACCCGATATTATTTCGGAAGTATTAAACAACGTAAATACAGATAAGATCGTAAAAAAATTACAGGAAGAATCGCTCACGCCGGAAGATAAGGTCCGATCGGTCTATCAAAAATATTGCAAAGAAAACGAGGAAATTGAGTTCGATAGCTTTGTCCTAAAGGTGTTAACCAAGGAAATTACTGTCGACGTTGACTTAAAAGTCTTATGTCGGGGGGGCAAATGATTTTAGGTAGTAGCCGCAATTGCGGCTAACTCTTTTTTTTATATTTAGGAGTAATAGGTGTTTAAATTTCACAAAGATTCTGCTTTTAAAGCAGACTACTGCAAGAAAACAAAAAGGCAAGTAATGCTTCAGCAAAGCCCAAGCACAGGCGGCAGCTGGCAGGTGGCAAATAGTTAATATGCCGGAAATTGAGAAAGTAAATACAGGTTTAAAAAAAGGTAGGTTAGGGCTTAAAGAGGCGAGAAAAGTATTTGATGATATCTTGGTAAGGCTCTACGCTAGAGCTTATATCCTTCGAACTTCTCATCCAATATCAAGGAATCTTTATGTCGTTGATAAAATATTTAGCTATAAAGCTACTCAATGAGGCTGGTCGATGGTGGGTTTTATCATGAAGATCGGGGTTTTTTAATGGCAGTGGCGATTGATGCGGGGACTTTTTTTTGAATGATACGTTCTATTTTGGATTAATTTTAGTTAGAGAAAAAGTATAACCATGAGAATGTATTCAAATTCCTATGGGGATCATATTATTGCTAGTATCAACTACACTCTTAAAGGCAATCAAGATGCTTTCCACCCGCCTTCTTTGCTCTTTGTAGCAGATGACGGCGTCTCTATCTCAGTTGATCAATCAATGATTGCTGTTGACAACAAGAACTCTCGTTGGGTTTTCAAGGGTAGTGTCTCATGGAAGAGTAATAAAAAAATTTTTGCAGTAGTTGATCTAAATGCTGATGGCAAGGTGTCGGGCGGGGAGCCGAGATTCTTACCGTCTCTAACATCTCTGATAAGGTCAGATTGGCAGAAAACCCTCGTGGTATTTGCTGAAGTAGGTTGTAGCTGCCTGGGATCGAAAGGATTGTGTCAGGCAACAGAGAATTTCAATATTAGTCTAGTCAATAATGAAACAGGGGACACTCTTTGGGGTGGTGAAGATCACGTTTTCGTCCTTGATAACCAGTGTTCTTTTACTGCAATTTTAGGACAAACTCTACCTCTTCCTCGGATTCCTACCGATATTAAATCTCTGGGAGTGAGATTAGCCAATGATGCTAGCATCCAGGTCATCCCTTTGCATGCGCCATTCGGTAATCAAGGCCCGCAAGGTCCACAAGGGCCTCGGGGGCTGCCAGGAGAGCGTGGTGATGTTGGTCCTCAAGGTCGTGCGGGCCCAAAAGGAGATCGAGGTTTCAGAGGGGTAGCTGGTGACGAAGGAATACCAGGTCCTAAAGGAGATCGTGGTTATAATGGGGTAGCTGGTCCCGCAGGTATACAAGGTCCCCTAGGCCCTAGGGGGCCAGCAGGTGAACCAGGTATTACTCCAAAAGAAATTGAGGATATTCTAAAGCGTCTTAAAGCATTGGAATCGAAAATGAACCACTCTCACGGTCTCTGAAGAAATAGCATGGGTGTGTTTTCGTGCTTCAGCGAAGGAGAAATGTTCTGCGGAGCTGTTGCAAATTTCGCGATGGATCGATAAGAGCTTACCCCGAACACTTCTGCCCTTGAGGCAAATAATATGCCTTACCTCAAAAAACGAAGTCAAACTGATTTCAATACTGGTGAGATTCTCGCGCTTATGGTTTGTATAGTCAGTATTCCTTTGTATAAAACTGAGTTTCCTTGGCAGAAACTTTTTCCGTCACAGAAATGTCAGATAAGATTCGATTCACTCCTTCATTCTTCAAGGATGCGCAGTCGAAATTTGATACTGATGAGATACTGGAGTTTTATCAAAAAAATAAATAGTTAGCCTGATGGAAAGATTAGTTTTCAGTGATTCTCTGGTGGGTAGGATTCCAAGTATAGCGGATGGTTGAAACCTCTGAAACGCTCATTATCTCCTATGAATGCGCAGCCCTTGATTTTTTTGTGATTTGGTTTTTAAATGAACCAACAAAGCTCCTATTCGAGAGTGCTTGTGGTGATCGTGCCGAAAATAAAAATGTGCTGATACATCGCTTTCACCTTAGCCACCTGATACAATGAATCTAGTCGACTCCGAGCCTAAATACTCATACCGGTATACCAAGGCTTTCGGACCTTCGAAGCGGTGTGAAAAGCAGAACCCAGTTAGCTTTCTGCACTTTGAATATTGCATCGGATACCTAGTTTCTGATGGTCTTGAGGTGACATAAAGTGAAATATTCTATCCTTACTGCCTATTTTCTAGTGTCATCGTTTGCTTACTCTTTTTTACCGTGCGAACATCCAGAGTTCGAACGGTGTATCAAAGAATATGCTGTGTCAGTTATAGAAAAATCGCCTAATATAGGTGTTTTTTCTCAAACCGAGGAACTCTTCCCGCAAACGAGTGTGACACTCTCGGTAAAAGATGTTGCCGGACCCTTTTACCTGTTCATTATTCAGCGTGCAGAATCTATGACTGCTATGGGGGCAACAGGTTATGAATCTTTTAGTCAGGATGAATACGGTCTATTGATTGCTTCCAAGGAACATATGACCGAGATTTTGTGGGATACAAACTTACCTCAGTCGAAAATCGCCTTTGATGAGAAGCATGTGTACTTAAAAATCGGAGATGGCTATATTAAATATAGCCGAGACCTTAAATTCCGAGAAACAAAATTACCCTCTCATCGGTTTCTAAAGAACTTCTATGCTAATGGCATATCCGATGATCATATCGCCGAAGTCTGCTCCTATTTCTTTTTTGTTTTTGACAACCTAAGTAAACAGGCATTTAAAGAATATCATCAACATATTTATGGATATATCGCTGCAATGAACCGTAAGTCGGATCAGCTCGTGAAAAATCCAAAAGAACTGAAGACATTTTTGCAAGAAGTTAGAGTTTGTTTTGATGATAGTGGGCCGTTTTATCAATCATCGAGTGATTTCACCGGTTTATTGTCAATCCTCAATTCCCCTTTTGCAGATGAAAAAAAAATGGCTCGGTTAGTCAATGACTTAGGGTTCTACTTCTATAAAGCCGGATCGTTGTATGAATTAGCTGAATCACTTATCAATAAATCTCTTACGCTCGATAAAGAGCGAAGCGTCGCTTATCTAAATCTCGCTGATCTGTATTATAAGAAGGCTCACTACGTAAAAGCTTTGGAGATGTATCGCAAATATTTAAGTAAGCTAAAGAAATCTCAACGACAAGCAAAATGGGTGGCGGAACGAATGGCGGTAATCAACAAAATGAAGATACAGCCGATCAAAATCCACTCAATTGCAATCAACAAAATCTATTATCTTCCGATTGCCCGTCACGACAATCATTGACCCACCCTTACCGGAATCCGAGGACCACCCTTACCGGTTTTGTTTGCGCCACCCATCCT
>JABSRP010000048.1 GCA_013215145.1 Pseudobacteriovorax sp. | reverse complement strand
GAATCAAGAAAAATCATTCAAGAGAGCACAACAAGTATTTCTTCTGCAATTAATTCTGTGGAAGGTATGGATGGCGCTAAAAAACTTTGATTATTCGATATTGAATCGCACCTGGAAACAGACTTTGCTGAAGGGAATGCGAGAGTGGGACGAGTGCGGGTATTTTGGTAAGGTTTTTGACGATGTAGAGTCTCGCTATAAAGGTTTCTACGCCCATATCGACTCCAATCCTGCTCCAAAAAAGAGGCGAAACCTTATCCGCTATTTGAGTAAGTATTTGTGTCGTCCTCAGATTAGTTTGAAGCGCTTGCTGCGCTATAATCCAAAAAACGACAAAGTTGTGTATCGCTATAGCAGCCATAGCTCTGGTAAAAATGAGGTGGAGAAGACTGACGTGAAGACCTTCATAGGACGCATGGTACAGCAGATCCTACCGCCGCGATTCAAACGTATTTGTTACTATGGCCTCCAGTTTCCAAGCAATCGCAGTAGATTGACTGCAAAGGTGTGCGAAGCTGTTGGTCGCTTATCGCTGATGCCAGAAGTTGAAAGACGATCGAAGGTTGCTGAGCGCTTAAGCTACAAGAGTTTAATAGAAATTTGGTGGGGCAGTGACCCGTTTAAATGCCCTCACTGTGGAGGGCGACTGGAGCTGGCTAGGATTTGGAAGCCAGTAAAAGATTGGGTATTCAATATTTTCGAGCAACTTTTTGGTTACGATGTTGGTCCCCCTGGGCAGCTGCCTAGTTTTTTGACAGCTCCAGGGTGATTATGTTCTAGAACTGCCAGATAAACCCATCTGTAAGACAACCGTTTTCACAGTCTCTATCGCTGAGATAGCTTTTTAGTTGGGCTTCTGAATCACCTAGGGCAGAACAAGAACGGCTTCTCACTTGCACTTCGGAATCGTTTCCGAACGCGAGGTGAAAAAAAAGGAAAGAAGGCCGCCATGAGTTTAAAATCGCTGATAAAGCTTGGAAAGGTAAGACCACCTTTTCGACCTCAAAAGAGGTTGCTCTCGGTGAGGCCATGGAAATCAAGGCTTATGCAACTGGATTCGGCAATAACTCCTCGGTGAGAATCTCGCAAGCTGGCGATTATGAGTTTGTCTTTACAGTCAATGAGGATAAAAAGAAGGGAACACTTCTTATTCAAGCTTCGACCCACTAAGTTGAAGATATCCGATCAATTCAAACGGCCGACTCGAAATCTATGGGACTCGATGTCGTCCCTCAAGAAAGTCTTGGGGTTTTGATTTTCGGTCGTTCGAGAAGGCGCCTTCTGTTTATTAGAGGTTTCTTGCGGTTGGTTTCTCTTCTTTTTGCTTGCCGGTATGCAATCTATGCAGCGACGTCTTCAAGTTGATTCCGCACGATGTAGAATCGATCTGGGAGATGCATGATAATCTCAAATCGCACGTGACCAGGAGGGATCCCATCTGTGTTTTGAGAATCAATCTTGAGATTGACATCGCCTCCTTGCTTTTGAAAATATTCGCGGATTGCGCTCATGCCGACGCCACGTCCTGAAATTTCGCTCACCGATTGAGCCGTTGAAAAGCCGCTGTGAAAAACAAGGTTCGCGAGCTCTTCGTCATCCACTGGATCATCCTTTTGAAGAATCTTTCTCTCGACTCCGATGCTGCGGATGGCTTGCAGGTCGAGTCCTTGGCCATCGTCTCCGTAGCGAATCTCAAGTCCCTCCTCGACCTCTTTGAGATGGACAAAAATCTGACCCTGAGCGGGCTTTCTAAACTGCTCACGGACTGTGGCCGACTCAATGCCGTGATCCATGCTATTGCGTATGATATGGACAAAAGCGCTGCGAAGAGTCTTTTGCCCCTCCTGTGAAAAGCAGACACCATGGGCATTGATATCGATATCGGGATACTCTTTATCGAGATCTCGAGCCAGCATCTCAACGTCGAGAAGAATTTCGGTAAAAAGGTCCTGAGCTCCGACAAAGATCAAAGGCTCGATTTTGCGATTGATGGACTGCAGCTCGAGAGAAGGTTCTACAGGGAGCAGCTTCTGGGTCTTTTCGTTGCTGCGATGAATCCTGTCCACGAGCGAAAACGGAAGAGAAGCGTAATCACCGACTGTTCGACCGAGTTTTTCTGTGTTGAGCTGCGTGTAAATATCGAGAATTTCGATGATTTTCTGGTGCTCATCGAGGCACGCTTTGCGATCTGCTTTGACCCGACCAGTTTGCATATCATGGATCATTTGTTCGACTTCGTGAACGAGAGGGGTCAGATGGACGAGTTGAAGAGCTCTCGCCGCTCCCTTCACTGTGTGCAGGTTAATGAACAGGAGTTTTAGGATGTCCGTAGAAATTCTCGAGTTGCTGCGCAGGAGTTTGGTATTATCAGATAGAAAACTCGAGGCCGAGCTCATGAACTGAGCAAATTTTCGCGGGCTCACCGATAGAATCTCTCCAATCAGTTGAAGTTCCTCTTGTTGCTCCTTCGACTTGTTTTCGAGCTTTTTCAAAGCCGTCACATCTTTCACGGTGATGATCAGCTTTTCGATTTGATCGTTGTTGTCAACCACGGCCTGCCAATCAAAAAGTAGGGACTTCTCCTCCGTTGATTGAATGCTGATCTCCTCAGGTAGCAAGTGCGTGTTGGCTTCGAGCGCGACTTCGTCTTCGCCGAGCGATGTTTCAATGATTGTCGCAATCTGATCTTTGATCTCGCGACTGATCCTGGCGTCGCCGAGAAGGTAGTCGATCGGGTCAGCTCCGCCCACCTGATCTTTGCCGAAGATCTCAGTGGTCGCATTTGAATAAGTCTCGGTGAGCTTGCCGGTTTCCCTTTCAACGACCACGACGCCGAGGTGAATGTGACGCATAATTGATTTGATTTCGCGTGTTTGCTCTTCAACACGCTCTTCAAGAGTCTCGTTCAAATCCTTGACTTTTGCAGACTCATTTTGGAGTTCGTTGTTGAGCTGTAGGATGTCGCGTTCGTACTGAAACTGTTCAGTCTTAATCCGATCGCCGAGAGCCACCGAGAAGAGGAGAATCTCCGCCAAAGTGCCTATATTCAGGTAGTGGATGTGGACTCCGGAAGAGGGGAGAAGGCCGAATCTTGCCAAAATTACGGCTGCCAAAGAACAGAGGAAAAAGCCATAAGCGAGCACGTAGAATCTTGCTGGTCGCCACCCTCGCAGCCAGCAAACAATACCGGTCAATGGCAGAACAACCGTCGTCAGGAAACCCGATAGGACTCCCATTTTAATACTGATACTATAGGGAAGAAAAACTGCCGCCAGCACCGTCGCGACGGCAAAAAGCTTCAGCCCGTTGATTCCAAAATGCATGATTCGAAAGAAGTCCCGTGTGCGGAGAAAGTCTTGTGTAAAATGATACAAGGCAAAGACGGCCGCTCCCTGAAAAAACGGTATCGCAATCGCATTCCATGCGGGCAAGTTTGGCCATAAAAATTGGTAGGAGTTTCCTTCAAAAGACGATTGAAATCCAGCATAAAGCAAAATATAGAGGACGTAGAAGAGGTAAAACTTCTTTTTTGCTGAAAGAAACAGGAACAGGT
Organism: Pseudobacteriovorax sp.; assembly: GCA_013215145.1. Classification (GTDB taxonomy): domain Bacteria; phylum Bdellovibrionota_B; class Oligoflexia; order Oligoflexales; family Oligoflexaceae; genus DT-89. The sequence continues at coordinate 44,838 of JABSRP010000048.1, read as the reverse complement.
TGTACATCATGATGATTCCGACGGCGCCATAGTAGAATCCGTAGAAGGTCATCTGGTTTTGTCTATAGTTGGCCAACTCCGGAGCGGACCAGAGCACAAGCGGCAGATTCATGGCTGCTTCGGATTCGATTCTCAGGTAGTAGGTCGTGACCCCTTGCGGGCTTTCGAGGCCGCCCAGTTTGAAAATGGTGTTTTTGAAATTGACATCTCGGGAATGGAATGGGAGACCTTTCCCTGACCTCTGATGCTTCAGAGCAGTCTTTTGCTGCACTGTGAACAGATCGAGATATTTGTGGTGAGGATAGGCTATTTCAAGATAGACGTCGGATCTTCGGACGGTCGTCGTTGAAAGACTCCATTTGATCCAGTAGACGGAATCTGTATAGCCGAATTCAGGAGTCGATTGATCATGCTTACGCCAGGGGAGAGCAGGGGACGAAATGACATCTTCGAAGATGAGTTGCCCTTCTTTGTCTTCGAGAATCTCCAGATAGGAATTCATTGACTGTGACTCGAAGTTTTTGTCGATCACGAAGGTATTCTGAGAAGTGGCTGCCAGAGCGGGAGCGAAGAGAAGAGCTACCAAAAATGGAAATGCTCCGAGCTTTTGCATTCTGATTCCCTTTATGTGCTTTCTGACTGTTTTGAATATCCAATCGGGCCTTTCGACCCCAAAGAGGATATCGGTCGGGACCGAGTCGCATGAAGGTTGTGGGGCCTAGAATTTTTCTAAGCAAAGATGAAATTGTCAAAAAAGCTTGGATAGGCATGTTCAAGAGTTGTAATTGTGGCGCGAAAAACTAAACTAAAATAGTGGGTTAGCGTTTTCTTTTGGTTTTCCGGAGGGAGCAGCCGACGGATGGATGCATTTTGATTCATGACTGAGTGGGGGCTCGAATCAGTTGGATATTATCTGGTTTATTCTTGACTTTACTATGCTATATGGGGTATTTTGAGCTAGGCTGCTCTCAGCGGAAAGATAAGACGTAAGTTCTTGTATTCACAGCTATAATCAGGCGACTCTCAACCATGCCAACTAAATAAATATCCAAATATATTAGTATGTTATGCAGCTAGAGCTATTCGTTTTCCCATATCCAGATGAAACGAGCCATAGGGATTGATGTGAGTGTAGATAAGAGGTGTTAATGCCCGATAATCTTCCTTGGTCATTATATCATTCCATTGCGGAGTGGTCAGAACTTGCTGGATCATAATCGTATTCACATAGACCATTGATATTTGAAGCAGGTGCAAGGCTAGGATAGAAATTTCCTGATCAGCAATGCAGTTGGAGGCGATTTCGCTGTTCTTGCCAAAGAAAAGGAAGTCATTAGCACTGTTCCAGTTCTCTACAACATTCAGTCCTTCATTAATTTCTCGCCTCAGCTCCATAGACCCAAGATATTCGCAGAGGAAAATTGTCTTGATCGCTTTTCCAAGCTCGCAAAATGCAAGGTAGGTCGGGTGTTTCAGATTATTCCTAGTAAACCTTTTTAGGATAGTTTCCGCATCGGCGAAGCCTAACTTAAGTGCTGCAACGTGCTTTATTTGTAAGTGGTCCGAAATAAGTATAAATTTCTCGTCAAAATAAGCCTATAGCCGCTCAATAGGCGTTTCTCTCAGAGAGCCGGAAGATTATTTTTAGCCCATGTATCACCTTTCAGGAGAATATAAGTTGCTGATTTGCCTTAGTGGGTCCCCAGGCACGGGTAAAACCACATTATTAAACGAAATGGCGCAAAGCTTCCCTGTGGTCGCAGAGCCCGCAAGACAGATTATTGCAGAGCAGAGAGCCATCGATGGCGATGCGCTTTGGGATAAGTCGCCTTATTTGTTTATCCAGCTGATTCTGTCTCGTCATATGTCCGCCTTCAACGAGGCGAGACATCGTACCTCCGATAGGCTGGTTCTTTTTGATCGAGGTGTCACGGATTGTATTGCCTATGCAAGTCAAGCCTCCATTGACACTGACGCCTTTAGCAGGGCCGCCCGTCACTATCGTTACGATTTGAGGGTCTTCTATTGTCCCTTGTGGCATGAGATCTACTGTCAAGATGATGAGCGCACCATGAGCTTTGGCATGACAAAAATCATGGATCAACAGCTTCGCGACGCCTATCGCAAACAGGGATATGATCTTATCGAGGTGCCAAAACTGCCCATAAAAGAGCGTGCCTTATGGTTGAAGAGTCAGCTTAATCTGATCAGCGAATCATAGCTAAAGTTTGGCTATAACCGCATGATAGACCGTCACCTTTCACGACATATGAGTCATTCACTGACAAATTAGTATAGTAAATACAAAGGCTTTGATTGGCAAGAGTCTTGCAGAAAATTCCCTAAACCTCGCTGATGTTGTTGTAGGGAGTCCTCATGTTGTTACCTATGTTTCGAACTTTTCTAAGCTTATTTTTCGCAGTGGCTCTAATTTCATGCGATCAACCTGTTCAAAAGAGACCAACAGGCATGGCTCCACCTGAACAGACAACACAACGATTTCAGCGTCCGAGTGATTGTCGGGAGCATATTGTGGATATCACATATCGCTGTCAGACTTCGAGCGAAAACTCCATGACCTGCAATCTTGATAAGAAAGCCGCAGATTACCTCCTGTTGATTTATGATGAGTTAGATGAGATCAATCAGAAGATGTTCTGTTCCATACGGGAAATAAATTTTCGGGATCAAATGGATAGTATTGCGCTAGCAGCTCCAGTATTCTACAGCCAAAACTACTACGAAGATGCGATACTCGATGGTGTACAACTTTCTTTTCACTCGAGTCTGCTATCAAATAGTTTCGATCACAACAAGGCCATGAGTTGGAAGGAACAAAAGAACTTTCTTCATGACGAAAAAGAACGTTACCAAGTCGTTGACGATTTGCCGATGATTGACTGGCGGGACTTGGGTTCACGTGAATTTATCGAATACGTTTTACTTCATGAGTTTGGTCATTTCTTCGACTTTGCTAATGGTGTGAACTGCCAAGGATTTTATGATTTTGATAGTGACTGCGACAGTTGGGATTCTGGCACGATCTGGTCTAGATTAAGTTGGAGTACTCCGACTCGGATTATCGATAGTTTGAATCTTTTCGACAGCAAAGTCTTTTGTTTTTATAATTGCGAACCAGGAAGAGAGATCTTCAATCCTCAAGACTCATATGAGATCTTCGAACAAATGCCCTTCGTCACGACCTATTCTATGGATAATAGTCTGGAGGATTTTGCTGAAGTTTATGCCCTTACCATTTTATCTACAAAGTATGACGAGCTTTTTTTCTATGAGTTCTCCGGTCAACAGATTGATGTTGCCGAGAGAATGAGATCACAACTCTTGGCTGAAAAAAGAGAGTTTGTAACAGCCTTTCTAAGCAGGTCTTCGTTAAGGTATCCATAAGGTTTTATGCCTCGATAGCGACGAATCCGAATGGTACAAGATATATTAGGGGCTAAGGAAGCAAGATAAGTTTTTACAAAGCCGGACTTTTAGACTAATATCCGGTCTCACCAAGTTTTTATCCCTCAATTTTACAAAGTCTTCTGCTGAGAAAACGTAATGGTTTCTGACATTGCTGCGGCATCGTTATAGACAACTATGAGATTGGTACAGGATCTTTGGTAAAAGTATAATTTGAAAAGATCATAAAATACGGGGAATTAAGCACATAGTTGGGGCGAAACTACCGGTTATTATGTTGCGGTTTGGGCAAATTTATCAATTTTGGGCAAATGCTGCCGACCAACAGATAGGAAATAGTTAATAGTGAGGCACTAGATGACAGTTAAACGAAGGTTAACCCTACTTGTTGCAATACCTCTTATAGGATTCTTCCTATCCGTGATTTGGCAGATTTTTCAGGTTTCCTCGGATTACCGTCAATACGGTAAATCCCTTACAGAGTTACGTGCTGTATCCCATGGTACCGAATTGATTGGTCTTCTTCAAGTCGAGAGAGGGCTTTCGGTAGGTTATTTGGCAGGTGGCATCCCTCTCGAAAGAGTGGTGTCGCAGCGAGAAAAAGTCGATGCCGAGAAGGGCAAAATGATTGCTAGCCTCGAAGCCTCTGCTTTCGGTGATGAACTTATAAATAAGGTATCCTCAAGCCTAGTGAAGGATTTGCCGGAATTCCGAATCGCCGTGGACCAGAAGGTGGAGTCCTCAACCGTTTTGAAAAACTACACCGGTTTGATCGTCTCCCTTATCAACCTAGCGGAAATTTCGAGCCGGCACGCCCATACGGATTTCGTACGTAACTACCTGACCATCATGGGGCTGGAGTACTCTCGCGAGTCAGCCGGCAAACTGCGAGCGAACCTATCCGCCGTCCTTGCCAAAGATAATCCTTTTGGTGAGAAAAAGTTATCTCAATTACTGAACTTACGTTCGGAGATGATGGTTAACTTATATTCCACCCAACTTGCTTTGGATGAAAAAAATGCGGAATTGCGAGACAGTTTTGCCAGTACAAAGCATTGGCAACAGGTCAATAGCGTTTTCTTAAAGACTGTTGCCAACTCCGAGCGTGGCGCCTTTGGTGAGAATGCCGCCGAGTTTTTCGGAGTCATCTCTACAGTTGTCAACGACATCAAGGGATTAATCAGATCTCAACAGGTCTCGACTCTACGCGAGCTAGAAGCCGGCCAATCTCAATCCTTGATAACCTTGAGTATCCTTCTTGCGGGTTTCTTTGCGATGGTGATCGGTATGTTCATCTGCGCTTATAAAACTCTATTTGGAGTGACGCAGCCTCTACAAGAGACCGAAAAAATTCTTAAGGATGTGGCTGCCGACCATTTGGATAGCCGTATGTCCTACTCACGAGACGATGAGATTGGATCCATGGCACGTAGTTTGAATACCTGCATTGATACCTTAGCCGCTCAGAAAAAACGGGTTGCGGAGTCGTTGAAAGCTGCCGAGACAGAAGCTGAGGCTGCTCGAGACGCTAAGGCTGAAGCGGAGCTCAAGATGAAAGAGGCTTTGGCGTCAGAGGAAGCGGCTGAAAAAAGTGCAAAAAAAGCTAGCGAGGCCCTCGAGTTAGCTGAAGAGCAGAAAAAGAGGTCCTTGGAAGAAAAAGAGAAGGCAACCCAAGCCTCGGAAGAGGCCGAAGTGGAGAAAAGAAAGGCTGATGAGGCAGCCAGGCGTGCAGCAGAAGAGGCTAATAAAGCCAAAGAAGCCATGGAGCTAGCCGAAAAGGAAAAAGAAAAATCCTTGCTAGCAGCGAAGGAGGCTGAAGAAGAAAAGAATAAGGCGAATAAGGCTGCTACGGAAGCTGGACTGGAGAAAAAACGAGCAGAAGATGCCATGGCGCTTGCCGAGGTGGAAAAGAAAAAAGCTATGGAGGCCTCTCAAAATGCATTGCAGTCGAAAGACCAGGCTGAATCAGCCTTGAAGACTGCTAAAGAAATGGAAGAGCAAGCCCTTTCTGCTAGAAAAACTGCAGAGGAGTCTGAGAAAAAGCAAAGGGCCGATGCCCGAGCTTTAGAGTCCGCAGTGAAAAATACTCTAGATGTGGTCAGAGCGGTGAAAGAAGGAGATCTGACCAAACAGTTTGATTTCGAAGCGGAAGGTTTGATCGGTGATGTTGTGGACTCTCTCAAAGACCTATTTGAAGAGTTCAGGCAAAACCTACTAACCATCCAAAACCTAAGTGGTCGGGTGGATAGTTCGTCGACAACTTTGTTGGGCTCGAGTACCAAAATGACCCAGAATTCTAGCGAGACCAAAGACCGGGCTTCAAAAGTCAACCGATTTGTTGGTTCGGTGAATGAAAGTATGGAAGGCCTAAACACAGGGGCCAACCAAATGAGCCATGCGATTACGGAAATTGGTCAAAGCTCGCAAAAAGTGGCTGTACTCGTTCAGGAATCGGCTAATAAAGCCGTAGAAACGCTATCCAAAATCAGGCACCTAAGTGAACAGAGCAAAGAAATCAGCGAGTTTGCCAAGATTATTAATTCCATAGCGGAGCAAACGAATCTGTTGGCACTGAACGCGTCCATTGAGTCAGCAAGGGCAGGGGAGCACGGTAAGGGGTTTGCTGTGGTTGCATCTGAGGTTAAAGAGCTTGCGAATCAAACTGGTGGCGCTACAGAAGAGATTGTTGCCACCACTGATAAGATCCAACTGAGTATTGATGAAAATCTAAACCTTGTTCAAGAAATCTGCGACTCAATATCCACAGTCAACGATTTAAGTTCATCTATCGCCGCAGCTATCGAAGAGCAGATGGTCACGACTTCGCGATCTACCAAAGAAATCGCCAGCTCGACGACGGCTACCACTCAGGTCCTTAGTGAGATGTCTGAGGTTGAGAAGGCAGCTGATACGACCCAGACCTTAGCCAATGATTCTCTAGGTCTGATTAAAGACCTGTCCACAGTTAGTAGCGAGTTAAATCAAATAGTGGCTCGCTTTACGCTAAATCGTGAGTCGCAGGAAAACTTTACAGACGACGATGATATCGTCTACGAAAAAGCCTCTTAAGGAGGCTTTGATATTTCGTGGGTGGCTTAGGATTTTGGTGGTTGATCCAAATGGTCTTGATGAAGTTGTTCGACTAATGGAACAAAGAAGCTTCCCACGTATTCATCAATCTTCCAAATATTCTCTTGATGATTCTTCTCGTAAAATAGTCCTGTCGAAATAGCCAATAAATCGACGAATCGATCCATGGGTGACTGATCGAAGTTTAAACCGTCGAGTTCTTGAAAAGTTCTAATAAAGGCGCCTATCTGAGACAGAAAATTTAGCGTCAGTTGATCATAAATGCTGAGTTTTGATCCTGTGGATTTGGGGCTTAAGTGATAGCTAAAGTGTCTTTCAAGATGAACTTTTAAGTCCTGTTCCATATGTTTTAAGATGTCATGTATAGTGTCTTCGTCATGATCTGGTAAAATTTGTGATAGACGGTCTTTAGTTTTATCTTTTCTCGAGTCATATTTAAGCCATAAGTCGAAGGTCTTACGCGCCTGTCGAAAATAGAATTCTAAGTCCTCAAACATAAAATCTAATTTGACTGGTTTGCTTTTGAAGACACTAGAACTGGGAAGACGGTGCGCTAACTCAGGGTTTGTTTTCAAGAATTTACATTCAACAATGTCAGCTAGCATTTCCGCAATCACAGGGGCTAGCGCAATGGGTAGGCGTTCCATAATGGTGTCGGTCACAAACTGAAGCCAAAGCTCTTGGTTATAGCCTTGGGAAAAGATATTTTTTAAATGAGATCCCGATTCGGTGATAAGATCATTGAAGTCGAGAGCATAAGTAGCAATGTCTTGGTAAAGTTTTTCAAAGTCTAGCATACCGGCTTGCCAGCTGTGACCCCAGACGTCGTGAAGCAGGTACTTGTCAACTTGGTCTTGAGGAAGGATGGTAAAAATAGTGTTTAACATCGATCTCACGAAGTCCTTACGATAGTCCGTTTTTTTGCATATGGTTTCGATAAGACTATCTGATAAATGCTCTCCCTTTAAAAATCCAAAAACAGGAAAATGAGCAAACTGGTCCTGACGAAAGCTATTTATCTTTTTAATAAACTCATCGATGAGGATGCGATCGGCACTTGCCATGGATTCATATTCCGGAAAGATAGCTTTCTTGGATTTTTCGGCAAAAGGTAATGTGAAAAAGATCATATTTCCCGAGATAATAATCTGGATACTTTGCCTAGGAAAAGGTAAGGGTTCGAAGATCTCCTGAAAAAACCTCTGAATATTGGTTTCTAATGACTCCTTCGGTAATGAACTTTGGATTTCGAAAATATCACATAAAGCTTTGATAATATTTTTTTTAGCCGCGGCATCTTGTAAGAAAAATGTGTTTTTCGCAGTTAGTCTTTCGATTTCCTCTTTTGGCAATCCAATATTCTTTTGGATCAGTGATCGGATGGCTCCTGCATCCTGTTTCTTTAAGTCTTGTTTATGATGCACGAGGCATGCGGAGCCAAAGGTATCAATAAAGATTTCTGGGGCGATAATATATTCGTGCATATAAAGCATAAAATCGAGAGCGCGGACCACAGATTGGCGAAACTCCAGTTGATTCTGCTGACTAACGTCTCGATTTTCCACCAAAGATGCTGATAGCTTAATAAGCTCCTTGTGTAGGGTTTCCAAGTGAGCTCCATTTGGCTGGGGTGCTGAGACCTCTTGTTTAAAGTCAATGCACAGGCCTAAAATATCTGAGATATGTCCTTTGGCGGACTGTGGAGCATGAGGCCAGTTAGGAGTATGTTGTCTCTCGGGCGGCATGACGATGTTCCTCTAATCATGAAACATGTGAGCGTCCATGATAGCGTATGTTCGTCTTTTTTGCGAAAGGTACTCCTTGGTTTTTCTAGGGTTTGATCAAAACCCTCCCACTGAGAATGCGGTGTGTGGCTCACCACAGCGTAAGTCGCCTACGCGCTGCCAGGTCTGCCGACTCCTACGGTAGTTTGCGTTACATGTCAGTCCATCGGGTAACAATCTGGCTTGCAGTGCTGTTCCGTAAGGATGTTGAAGAACAAAAGCTGTGGCGAACCAGCGTCCTGGACTCTGTCGCGTCAGTTGTATATGGTAAATTTGCAGAGCTCGTGACGGATATGCCGCGGCGATGTCCTTCGCGAATTCGTCGTAGACGGCTTTTTTGATTGAGCTTGGATTTATGGTTGTCAACGAATCAGGAGCGCCTTCTGATGTTGGGCCAAGGACGGGCTCTTTTTGCCTTCCGCTGATAGCGATATCGAAAATATCTTCGGGTAATGCCTTATCGACAAACGCCCGCAGGCTTGTGGTTTTTCCTTGATAGTACCAAGTGTACTGACGGGTACTGTTAGCGGGTATCACAAAGCGCAAGGACTTCCCGTCACCGTCCCTAAGGTCTCGCCAAGATTGATCGAAAATCTGAAAGCCAATTTCTGGCCCCCGGTATGTGGAGCGGTTACTGCGGTTGCGAGCGGAAGTCCTTGAGACAAAGATTGGGTTTATGGGACGAGAGTAGCGATGAGTGTGTGGGTTCTCTTCCAGAGAGTACCCACAGACCTTTCCTCTCCAAATATCCACATGAGTCAGTGTCGCCACGAACCCATGGCGCATAGCACGCCAGGGAATAACCCCTTCTTTTGCATCTATGGGAGCACTGTGAAAGCGGTCGGGTCTGGTTTTGGCGCTGTAGTTAAGGTATCGGTATGTCTTTCTTGGTTCGGGTATGCTGTCTTCAAGCTGATCCAAGAACCTTCTGTCCGCACAGGCTCCGGTAGCCCTCTGAGGCGATCCACCATACATTGCTTTGAGAAACGGAATGGCCCAACCTCTAGCCCAGGGGATAGGCATTTTTTGGCCCCTAAACAACCCGGGAATCGTGGTTCCTTGCTCTGTTACCGACCAATATATTTGTAGGGCCGAAGGATAACCGCCCAGTCTTTCGGCAATCGCATCTATCGCATTGCCGCTAGGGGATTCCTCAAAGGTTAGGACGTCATCATTCATAGCCTTAACAAAGGAAAAGCTTATATTATCAGAAACCTCAACCATCACCTCTGCCTGTGCGAAGGCTTTGCCATAGCAGGCGATAGTTAAAATTAATAGGACTCTATGAATGAACTGTGACATCGTGTTTCGCATGTGATCTCTCGTCAAAGTGATGGGCTGCTTACGGTGATTCTTAAAAAAATAGCGGCCAAAAATCTAAATTAGAGGCCGCTGAAATAAATAGACTTGAGTGTGCTAGGTCTCAATCGCGAGCGCTGCGGTTGAGACGCTTTGCTTAGTAACGGTTGAAGTGTGGGGTGTAGATGTAACCCGTTTGTCCCACAGATCCGAAAGAGCACCCTGGAATAGGATCTACTAGAGTGACACGAACAGTCCCACCAGTTAGTCTAACGTCACCTTCCAAAACCACGACTTGGTTGCGGCTGATGTAGCATTTTTGCCAGTAAGGAAGGCTAGAGGCCTGAGCCGTTGTGGCTTTGAAGTAGGTTCCGTAGTTGATGACTAGTCTTGTGTAGTCAGGCTCTTCAGCGCCATCTTCGAATTCTGCTTTAAGAGCAAAGAAGGTACGGCGCAGTACGCGATACTGATCGTCCATACTGCGATCGTTTGCGCGATCAACGGCTCGTCTCACTTGATTCAAGTTGATAAGCTCTAGATCATCAAGGATGTCACCTAATTCACGGATACTTAAACCGTCCTCTAGTCCACGGTAGAACAAAGACGTTTGGCCGTAAAAGGCTTGAGCGCGGCTTTGGATCTCTCGGTATTGCGCGCGTCTAGCGATAGTGACAAGCTCTCTTGACTCGCGTAGGACAGCAGCAGAAAGGTCACTGAGTCGGTCTTCGTCGAAGTTAGCGATATTAAAGTCTCTGGCTTCAGCAGTTTGCCAAGAGAGCGTTTGAACGGTGGCGAATGTTATCAACAAAATCTTTTTCATCATTGCGTGCATGGTCGTCGTCTCCTAAATTAATCTTACAAGCCATTAAGCAAGTTTAGTTCCAGACTTTCTTGAGAGAATTTGAATCTCGATATTTTTACTCTGCTATGCCCTGAAAGTTGGTTAAATTACTGAAATTAAATATAAAAAATTTATTTTTCGAAGTTTTGAAGGAGCAAAAGAGCGAGTCAAAAGGTTAGAAAGATCTCGCTAAGATAGTGGGAGCTTGATCGTCTTATAACATCTTAGAACTTTATAAGCTCCTTACTAGCTATTGTTACTAGAAAAAATTATTAGGTGTTTTCATAGGAGACGGATGCTTGAGAGGGCTGGGTATATTTAAACGAGTGTCCCTGAATGAAAGGTAGCCAACGAATCACAACAGAAAGTCAAGCCTGATGCGTCGTTGACTATAAAAATACCTAGCGAGGTTTAATTTTACCAAATCGGCATATATCCTCGATCTGTTGGAAAGGCTTGCAGCGAAAGCCTCTTTCCCCAAGTTTAGGACGATTGCACTTCCTTTTAATTTTTTTACTAAGTTTCTCCTTGAGCTTAACGAGATCTTTGGCTTGGGCGTTCACCTTAATCTTTTTTCTTAGCCTACGATCGGGGTTGTTTATTTTTTCAAGTCGAACTTTGCAGACTCCAAAGTGCTTTTGTTTTGTCTCTCCTCGACATTTGCGCCAAACAACTCCAAATTCTTGGTAGCCGCTGCCATCGACCGAATCAATGGCAATGTAGCTATCTTCTGATCCATTGGCTTCGGCACGGGCGACCACATTTAGCCTTAAAGAGTCAGTGCGTTTGCAACCGTACCAAGTAACGTCTGTTAAGGGTACATCGTAAGAGTATTGGAAGAAGTCATCGTGATGCGCCTCGATGGTTTCTTTCGCCAACAGGACATTTCTTGAGCCTTCGACGACTCGCTTTACAGTCGTTACTGCGCTGCTATTGGCGCCGGTGGACGCAAAACCTCGGATCTCGAGGGCGACAATACCAAAAGCCCATTTTTGAGGCTTGTTTACGGACATTGAGAGTGAGCATCGCGTTCGTTGTTTATTGGAGTCTGGCATCTCGGTTGCGGCGATGAATGTGGCAAACGACAAGGTGAAGGCCTCTCGGTCTTCACTGAGGATCCGTGAAACTGTTCCTGGCTCACAGCCTGGGCCAGAGGCTTCTAGGCGCAAAAAGTTTAAGTTTTTTGGTGCATCTTTAGGGGCTGCATTTAGTGCAAGGCTTATGGTCCCTAATGCGAGGGTTAATATTAGTTTCATCGACTCTCCTCAAGTGGCAGTTTTGCGCTTGTTTAGCATAGGAAGGGCAGGGGTTCTAGGATTTTTTGGCTTATAAGTATTTTCGTTAGCTTATCGAGCAGCGTGTTATGATGGATTGTCTTTTTCAATTGATCATGGTGACGCGATGAATCAGGCTACTAAACGTTTTGCAATAATCACATTTGTATTTGCCGTCAATGCGGCATGTGCAAAGCAAAGTCCCTCGGGAACAGAGGAACCTGTGGCTTTGGATCCGTCTCTGGAGGATTACTCAGTAGAGGTGATTCGTTCCTTACCTCACGATACCCAAGCTTTCACCCAGGGATTTATTGTTGTCGAGGGAGTCTTTTACGAATCTACGGGGCTTTATGGAGAATCCAATATTCGTAAGGTGGATAATAGTACAGGAAATGCCATCAAGCAAAACGATCTGGATTCGCAGTACTTTGGAGAAGGGCTGACCTACTTAGAGGGTAAATTTTATCAGCTGACTTGGAAATCGAAACAAGGTTTTGTCTATCAAGAAACGGAATCTGGTTTTTTGCTGCTAACCGAGGATTTTACCTACGACTCTGAGGGCTGGGGCTTAACCACTGATGGGGTATCACTTATCTTGAGCGATGGTACGGAGACCTTGTATTTTATAGATCCAACGACTAAAGCCGTCACAAAAACCCTAACTGTTGCGAAGGATGGTGCACTTGTTAGCCGTCTCAATGAACTCGAATATATTGAAGGCCTAATATACGCAAACGTTTGGTTGACTAATAGTATTTTGGCTATCGACCCCAAGACGGGATCAGTCTTACGGGAAATAACAATCCCAACGGAGGAACTATTAGGCGATTTAGAAGAAAGTTTGGGTTCTGACGATGTGCTCAATGGAATTGCCTTTGATGTGGAGCAGTCTAAAATTTATATCACCGGAAAGCGTTGGCCCTTGGTTTTTGAGATCCAGTTTAAGAAAATTCAGTAAAGCTAAAACTAAAGAAAATTTTCCCTAAGCAGTTCTTGATTGTTGTTTAAAGATCTGGATATAATCCCGTATTCACATCAAGAGGAATGATTATGAAGTTTAGATCGATAAATCGACGAAGATTTATTTCGTACTCAGCATTGTCTTATCCAGCCTTGGCTCTTTATGGCTGCAAAACAACCAGCAACGAAGGAAGTGCTGTAAAGGAAACGGCCCAACAAGCACCAAAAAGAGTTCGCTATAGCATGTTTTCACAGGATGGAGAAAGCATGCTAAAAGTCTATGAAGATATCGTAAAGGTTATGAAATCTAGAGACGAGGTGAATGCACCTGCTGACATTATCTCCACTTATTTACAGTCGTTTTCTCTTAGTGACGAAGACTATACAAAAATTAAAGACTGGACAGGCTGGGCAGCCCAGGCAGTGATTCATGAACGAAGTTGTCCTCATGGAAATTGGTACTTCCTTCCCTGGCATCGCGCCTATATGTTTGCGTTTGAGGAGATATGCCGCGACGTGGCAGCAGGGATTCCGAAAGGCGAAAGGCTTCATCAGGGCGACGAAATGGATTTTTATTATAAGAACTTTGCTATACCCTATTGGGATTGGACAGCTCAAAAACCGCTTCCGGCTATTTTTTTTCAAGCAAACTCGCCACTCAATATGAACGATGATCCAGTACTGAACTCTATTGGTGGCTCTCCTCGTCGCATCACTGAGACGACTATTATTGCCGAAACCCAAAGCCGAACCTTTGGGAGTGAAAGCATTAATTCCATGTTAGATGTCGCCGATTTTATGGCCTTCTGTAGCTCTCCTGCTGCGGGCATCAGAGATCGCGCTTCTGGAGGTCAAGGTGTGATTGAGGCTAGTCCTCACAACTCGGGTCACGGAATGGTTGGAGGAATTATGGGGTCATTCCTATCACCCTACGATCCAATATTCTGGACTCATCATTGTAACGTTGATCGTCTATGGTCGGTTTGGATTGAGAAAAGGCTGGCGGCGAACGAGGTGGCTAATATCCTCCCTGCGGCGGGAACAGCCGAATACTCTCAAGCTGATGACAACCGGCGGGCTACGTTTGAGTTTGATACGAGTAACTTTTTGAGCGGACCGTACTTGACGGAGCCACTTCGAACGGAACCCTTAAAAGGGTTTTATAAGCCCGATGGTGATTTATACGGTAGTGGCGGTATTACTGGTATTACTATTGCTGATACCATAAATCTCCATCGAACTCATCTGATAGATTACGATACAACTCAAGACTCTCAGCTAGATGTTATCGCCAAATATCGTAATTCTTTCTCCGAGCCTGTTAAATCTAAAACCCAGGCCTTTGTTTTAACCGAGCAAAAACCTGTAGGTATAGGTCAAAGAGAATTTACGGTTTCGTTCTCAAATTTAACGGAAGATCCCGGATTGAAGCTTGCTCTTAATCAAATTCTCGCTCTGTCTCCGCGGAAAACCTCGATTAGTATTTTGGCGGAGGAACTAATCGCGCCTTTTGCTGTCGAGCCTGGAATAGAGGGGATGACAGCAAACAAAAATCGGCAGATTCAACTGGTTTTTTCGATTCAGTTACCTGGCAGCTCGAGCTTCATAGAGTTTGGGCGCTATGGATTCTTTGGAGAAGGGCATGGGCATCACGGCCATCACGGAGTCAATACCGCATTCCCAGTTGGAGATTTGTTTAGACGCTTGAGTACTAGTCTCCAGCGTGCCGGAAAATCTACAATAAAACTGACTGTACAGAATTGGGATGGAAACAAAACTAGCGTCCCGGAAGGTTCTTTTTCCAGCCTGAGATTTAAGCTGCAAACCCGAAACTGGGGGTAAGGTGCCGAGTACTTACTCTCCGACCGCAGTCGAATAAACGCAGTTTACAGCTACGTTTTCTGCGGTCGTACAGAACCCATCTGCTCCCGACCTGGATAGTTTCCTTGTTTTTAGATGACTTTTGTTTTTGACTACGTCATAAAAAGATGATTGTGGCCCTAGTTACAGCCTATATTGGTACATGCCTTTACGAGTCGTGTTGCCATCTGCAAGAATAGATCTACCTAAATAGTGATTTTTTGGCGCTATTCAAAGAGGCCTCTCGAGCTGTTTGGTTTTGGGCCTTAATCATCTGGGTTATGTGTTTAGGGAAAAATCCATTTGTGTCTTTTCATGTTCTCCTGGATAAATATCCATAGATCGATAAAGTTTTTCCTTTTTGCCTTAATTTACTTTACTATCATTGTGTTTCGTTGATATTCTTGGTGCTTAAATTACTTTTCTAATGGAGACAATTCATGAATCAAGCAGAACTTATTGAAGCGATTGCTGACGCGACAGAACTTTCTAAAGCAGGTGTTAAACGTGTTTTCGACTCTTACAAAGAGATCGGTTACGCTCATCTGAAGAAGAATAAACTGGACGCAGACCTCGTTCTTCCTGGATTCGGTAAGTTTAAGGTTGCACAACGAGCGAAAAGAAAAGGAATTAACCCCCAAACTGGTGAATCCGTGAACATTCCAGCTCGTAAAGTACCTGTTTTTAAGTGTGGTACCGAACTTAAGAACTGTGTTCAACCTAAAAAGAAGTAATTTCCATTTTTGAATATGGCACAAATCCCAAGACCTGTTCTTGGGATTTTCTTTTTTATAGCTATCTTTCTAAATTCGTTTTCTATCAACCAGTATTTGTCTTTTTATCCACTCGGAGATAGTCCGCATAATTTCTTGTGGATCTTGGTCTGTTAATTCTAAATAAAGAGTTTCATCAATTGGTTTAGGGCTAGAAAAGTAGTGCCATAACTCAGTCTCATGGCTCTTTATGACGACCATAGAGTCTAGGTTTTGCGTAGGAGAGTCTGGATTAATAACTGCATGTGAGTACCCTTCTAGATGGGGTTTTAAGGTCTGATCTAAACTAAAGTTATTTAGTTCTACCAAAGAAAGATATGGATTTTGAACCATCTCTTCTCCACTACTGGGAATTTTCAGCAGGTTTCTCTGAACTGCTGAAAACTCGTACCAAAGACTTTCAATGGAAACAATATCACCTTTCTGATAGGTCTCCGACTCGCTTAATCGGTGGCTGATAGCATCGGGAACTTTAGACTGCATCTTACGTTCAAATTCAGATGGGCGTTTCATAGGGTAAGATTTTGCAATCTCATATAATTCATGTTTATGATCCTGCAACAATTGATAGGACTTTTGAAAATACTCGGTTTCTCGGTGATACCAATCTTGCCATAGACCTTTCATAATGGTTTCGGTCCAACCCACAGGCCCAGAAATCGGTGGCTCTGGTGGGGTCCAGTCTTCGGCCGCGTCGGCTAGGCTTTGGAAAAACATCTCAATGTTGATCCCTAACTCACTCATGATCCATTGGCTCAATGCGCTTTCTATCTGAACGACTAATGTCTCGAGTTTGTCCCAGAAGATCTCTCCTTCGGCTCCATGGTCCTTGTAGCAGAAGAACGTGGAACAAGTAGCATTACGAAATCGATGGACACCACAGTTATTGAGTTCTTTATTAAACATAGGACATAGGATCAGATCACCCTTTCCAAATTGACCGCTTGTATTTTGGACGGCTGACAAAAACCAATCTGTTGGGCTTGCGGTTAGCCCTTCCGGAGTCACTAGGCGACGATGGACCAATCTTTTGATTGATTCTGGATTATCGTGAAATACCTGAGATAGTTGAAAGTTAGTCATCTTTGGTAGGTAGGTGCAGCAGCGATAGTCTGGACGGAAGGACTGGCATGCAACACTTGGACAATTGTGGCAGGTTGAATGCCTCTCTTGTGGTAGTTTCATATACGCAAAGTCTTCGGGTAGCAGGTAGCGCCATATTCCGGGAAAGCTGTTGCCATCGATTGTTAAAACTGTATCCACTACTATGTTTCCGCCGTATTTATTACCTATGGGCGTTCATCCTATAGATGGATGACCTTTGTCTCAATGCAAAATACGGTTCGGGGATGATATTTACTGAGATATTTCGTTGTTTCGATAAAAAAAATCGGCCTGCTTGGCCGATGTAATCGAATCTTCTAGATGGCTGCTTGCCAACGCTAGTCTAACTTAATGCTATAACCTGGCGTGAGAGCAAAATAAGCTTCAACTTCCGTCGTTGCGCTAACTTTATTGTTGATTTGTAGCTGAAGAAATGCCGTTGCAGAGCCAGATACAGCTTCTATAAACTGGTCTGGAGAATTGTTTCCTGATGCACTCCGACAGAATGAACAGGGAAGGCCGCAGGATCCATCGAGCATATCCATATGACCAAAATTGTCGCCCACTACTAACCATTGGGTTAGGTCTGTGTCAACGGCTGCAAAAAAGTTTTCATAGTTGCGGCCATCCGGTGCGCAGGATCCGCCAAGGCCAGCACCTAGTGTTAGCGATGGGATTGATGCCAAACCGTCTCTTGTAACCGAATCGCGCCTTTGCCCATCCACAGGGTCAACGCCAACGATGGCGGCAACATCAACGTTTCCTCGTCGCGCTATATTCCAAGCTACCTGACCACCTCGTGAATGCCCCATGAGACTTACTTGACTCTCTTGGATACTAACATTAGTCAGTGCTCCTAAGTCGCTTAAAGCCCAGGCGATAATGCGTTCACCAAGTTCGGCTTCACGGGTCATGGATGGTTTGCCAAAAGGTAGCGGCGAGCGTCCGTACATCTGAGGAGCGATCACGGCAAATCCATGACTTGAAAGATGGGTTAGAATACGTGTGTAAAATTGATTTTGGACGAGAAATCCATGGTTCATGTAAACAAGTGGTAGAGGTTTGCCGTCCGTCGTCGCAGGTATAAAGATGCGCATCTCTGCTGGTGCTCCTGCATCGCCTGCATCGATGTCAGTTACGGCTACTTCGTAAGGTCCTGGAGCAAAGTCTTCGAATGCAATGGGTTCTTCTACCTGGCCAAAGATGGGAATGGCACAAAGAGTCATTGCTGCTGATAAAACGAGATTCCCAATAATCTTCAAGATGCTCTCCTTTTCTGCAAGGCAATACAAAGCCCTCGCCTAAATATAGGCAGTGGTGTTTTGCCAAGCATATGCAAAATTTGAAACGTATAATATTTAAAATTTATTCCAAGAATTCTATTTTTTGTCAAACTTTTTAAATTGGCGTTGAGAAAAGCTGAATTAAAATAAGTAAAGACTTTATCAACAGTAAACTAGGTCTACTGAATTCGGTGAAATGTCGTCTTCAACGGACGTTTTTACTGATGGATTCCATCAAAGAGTTCTTATTGAAGGGCTTGTTAAGATAGTCATCCATACCTACGTTCAAGCAGTGCTCCTTGATCCCGGGCATAGCATCTGCCGTCAATGCAATAATTTTGGCATTGCAATCTGGAAATCTAAGTTTAATTTCTTCAACCGTAGTAAAACCGTCCATTTCTGGCATGTGACAGTCCATCAGAATCACATCGAAATTCGTCGTCTCGATGGCTCTCAAGCAGGCGGCTCCACAATTGACTCCGGTGGCTTTCATGCCAAGCTTTTGAACGATGCGCATAGCTAGATGGAGGTTCACCTCGTTATCCTCGACAATAAGCACATGGAGATCTTTCAGGGAAACCCCCAAGGATTCTATATTTTCATCGCGTTTTGCGATATGTTTGATATTCCAAGGGAGATCGAAAGTAAATTTGGTACCATTACCCGGAGAGGATTCACAGATAAGTTTTGAATTCATGAGTTTTAGGATTTTGTCTGACAATGGTAGGCTCAGACCGGATATGCCTTGTCGATTAAACTCTGAGTGAACTGTTTGCTGAAAGGGATCAAAAATCTTTTTTAGCTCTTTTGTCGACATTCCAATCCCATTGTCTGAGATAGAGAAGGATAAAAGGTCTTGGTCATTACGGTGTTTAAGAGCGGCTTCTACTGCTACGGTTCCGTTGGCCTCTGTATATCGGATACCGTTATTGATAAGATTTTTTATGATCTGGCAGAGTCGATGCTCGTCTATGAGTAAGGTCAACCCTTTCAGACAATCAATATCATAGGTTAGGGTTACCGCTGTTTTCAAGGCTCTAGACTGTGCTTGATTAAGTTGAGCAACTAATACCGAGTATAAGTTGCATTCCACAGGTTTAATTGTGAAATCACCAGTTTCGATTTGTGAGTAATCAAGGATATCGTTAAGTACGGAGTGAAGTGAGGTCGAGCTTTGTTTTACGGTGTTGATATAAGAGATTTGTTCCTCTGAAAGCTTACCCGAATCCATCAGGTCTAAGTATCCGATGATGCTGTTCAAGGGAGTCCTGATTGCATGGCTCATGTTGGCTAAAAATTGAGCCTTAGCGATAGTTTTCCGTCTTACGAGGTCTTTAACATCATGTAATTCTGCTTCGAGTTGTTTTTCCGTGGTGCAGTCATTGATAGATCCAAACACGCGGCTGACACGCCCTTTTTCATCTATTTCTGCAATTCTTAGGAGGCATCGGATCCAAACCCGAGATCCGTTGCTGTGGTCACCGGAAAACGTCATAGTGAATTGTCTTCCTTGACGAAACGCTTGATTGGAGTGGATTTCGTCCAACAAGTCCTTATAGCTCTTTGATCCGATAAGCCTTGAAAACTCCTCTGGATGATGCCTTTTTGTTGACGCAGAGATGCCAAACATGGCCCACAGGTTGGGGGACAGAAAGCAGGTATCCTCCCCAATGCGCCAATCGATGAGCCCTTCGATGGCAGTCAGTCGAGACGATTGATGGGTCATGATTGGGGGGTCTTTTTCCACGTGCAATAGGCTGTCTTCCGGTATAGAGATGAGTATTTCTACCTCTGTGCCATCGGGATCTTGATTGATCTGACCTTGTAGGACACAAGCTAGTCTATGACCGTAGCCATGAATCAAGTCAGCCTGCATGCTAAAATCTTGAGTGTTTCCCGACTTTATTTCGTTGATTTTCGTTAAGAGGCTGGCTTGAGACTCGGGGTGCACTATGGACTCGAATGTTCGCTGCTTTAATTCGTTGATCTCGTAACCTAGTTGGGTTTGGTAAATATCGATAGGACTTAAGATACCGTCAGCTTGGATACCAAACGAGAGGGTGATTATGGGTACGCGCCCCATCAAATTGTTAGCTTGCCAGGTCATATTTTGGGATTCGGAGTCTCCGCCGAAACGTTTAGTTGAGACTTAGGAAACATGGTTTTTTTTGATTGATAAGGATCAATGGGGCCGGATATCTATTTTTTTTATGAGTCATTATAGGTTTTTATACAAATTTTGCTCAGCCAGGCAGGTTCTCCATTCAAATTCACCTGAAAACAGTCGATCGACTACTGCAAATCATAGGAGTTCGCAATGAGCATTTTACTCAGCAGTACGTTGTCGTCCCTTGACCAAAATAAATTATCTATCATTACAGATCAGTTTTTCCAGACACATGGAGTTATTGAGTTTGATGCTATGGGTACGATCCTAACTGCAAACAAGCGATTTCTGGAAGATGTGGGGTATGCAATTGAGGAGGTGAAAGGGAAACATCATCGGCTTTTTGTAAGTCGCAGTGAGGCTACTTCGGATGCTTACCTCGCCTTTTGGGCAAAACTCTATAACGGTATTAGGATTAAAGGTGCTTACCAGTACGTTAAGAAAGACGGCGGTACAACTCAACTGGACATATGTTTCCAACCCATACTTGACGACGATTCGAACGTCGTTCGAATTTTTGCTTATGCTGATTTACGAAAACAGGAAAGTGGCCCTCTTGAAAGCCATTCAGAAGAATTTGAGTCGCTCAAACAAAACGTTGTGAGACTACAAAAAACCGAAGTATCTTTGACCTCCGAAAATCAAAAATTGAATGCTACAGTATCGGCATTAAAATCCCAGTTAGGCGCGAGTCTCGAACAAAGCAAGTTTACGGAATCATTGAAAACCGTAAAAGCAGAGGTTGCGTCTGTCTCCGATCAGTTAAAAAAAGCGATACACTTGGTTCAAAAACAGTCGGACCTTTCTTCTAAAAAAGCTCGGGATGTCTCCTCATCGACTGATTTTCTATCTGAAGGAATTCAGGAGGTTGCGACTAGCTCTGAAGAGATGAGCGCTACGGTCCAAGAGATCGCGAAGAAGGCGAGCGATACCTCGCAGCTGGCGCAAAACGCAAGCCAATCCGTGTCCGAGGCTCGCGAGCTTTTAAAAGGTCTCGATAAGTCGTCTAACGAGATCTTTAGCATCATCAAGCTGATTTCCAATATCGCAAGTCAAACAAATCTCTTGGCACTAAATGCTACCATCGAAGCCGCAAGGGCAGGTGATTCAGGTCGGGGCTTCTCCGTAGTTGCCAATGAGGTGAAAGAACTAGCAAATCAGACGGCAGAGGCAACTAAACGGATTACAGAGTCGGTCAAAGACATCACCACCGTTGCACAGGATTCCATCTCGGCGGTCTCAGGAATCACAGAAATCATCCAATCCGTGCAAGAAAATGCGGTTACCACCGCGGCAGCAACGGAGGAGCAGTCGGCTACGTCCCTGGAGGTGTCGCAGTCTGTGGCCAAGTCCAGTAGTCACGTTACGAAGCTAGTGGAAGATATTAAGTCCTTGGTGCCCAATCTCGAAAGCAATGTAACAGAGACGCAAAACTTAGCAGAAATTGCAGAAAGACTGGAAAACGTGACCTTGTCCCTCGAAAATGCTGAAGTTGAGAAAAGCCAAAAAATTCAGCTCGAAAAGCCAGCGGCCTGAGGGCATTTCACTCTTTGAATTTGAGTCGACCGTTGGCGCTGATAGCAAAGAATTTTCTTGGAGCCAAAGTCTTTTTTCCATAAAGCCTTTGATCACGCAATGCAAGTCTTTCAAAATTCATGATCGTATCATTAAGCTCTTGGCTGAATTTTGCAAAGGTATCCTCTGAGGCATAGAGATAGCGGACTAAAAATAGTGGATGATTATTGCTATGAATTTCCATACTCTCTTCAAAAATCATTGTGGCAAGGACGCGTTTCATATGCTCAATAAAATTGCGATCCCCATCTAAAAGACCGACTTCATGCTTGGGTTTAATGGAGTCGTCTTTGTCCCACTTGATCAATCCAAAGTCATCGAGAATTTTTAAGTTATGGTAGGTAGCGGATAGATCGATTCCGTGGCGTTGTTGGATCTCTGACACGCTCGACTCATCGTAGAGAATCGACATGTAAATGAAGAAGGGTTCAGGATTCTCAAGAAAATAGTCTTGAGCTTCCTGCGGAAGCATGATGTTCACATCCCGATGCTGTTCAATGAGAGATAGCAAATCTGAGAGGTTCATCCCAAGAAAGTCTGCAATCCCGGTTAACCTGTTGATAGAGCAATCCTGGGAGTTTAGGAGCTTCTTTACCCCTGACTCGGTTAGTTCGAGATGCTTTCCGAGATCTTTATAGGTCAATCCTCGCTTTTTTAAGACATCTTTAATCATGGTTGCGATGGGTCGAAACTCCATAGGTCCCCCAATAACGTCTATATTGCGTGAAAAAGTACCCTAATAGGGTACTTTGGATCTTTAGCTTGTCATTTGAGTTGCTGTAAGGCAACCTGTTTTTGTCTTCGGATGCAGGCCCCTTGGTTCTAGTTTTTGCAAGCTTCTGGGATCATTGGACTTTGTTATCTGCATAGATATTGTCGAAAAGGAGTGATGGAGACATTTCGGTGTCTTAGTCATCGATTCCCTACCACGAAGAGCTTCCATCAATGTGATGGTGGCTCTTTGCTTTTTTAGTCTATTTTAACTAGCTCTATATCAAAGATTAACGTTGCTCCGGGTGGAATCCTTTGGCCTTTGCCACCAGGACCAAATGCCATTTCTGGGGGGATTATGAGGCGTCGTTTGCCTCCTGCTTTCATGCCAATCAGTCCAACTTTCCAACCGTCGATAAGGGTGCTGCTCCTCATAGAGTAACGCCGGGGCTTCGGTTCGTTTTTATTGGTGTCAAAGACTTGGTTTGACTTCTGCAACCTGCCTTCATAGTACACATGAACCGCATCAAATCGTCCGACTTCTGGGCCACTGCCAGAGGCCATATCTTCCATTTTGAAGTCTGGATGGACCTCAACTTGATCGCAGCTCATTAGGCTGATACCGAGCAAAAACGAAATCGTGATTCGGGTTAGCCATGGGCTAACTTTGGAAAAGGCTTTCATACATCCTCTCATCATATCTTTTTAGGTTACTAAGAGACTCGCCGTGCTGTTTGAGGGTGGGGCCCAGCGGTGAGTGAAGAATGCTAGCGACAAAGGCGAAGGCGGTCGTATCATAGCTGCTTGGTTTGTCTCCCAGTAAATAAGCCTTTTCCCCAAGAAAGTCAGAAAGGGCATTCAAAGCAGTCTTACCCATTTTCATGATATTTTCATCGGTGTGACGACTCATGCCGTGACCAATGGCTGACTTCTTGGTTGCGGCACGAACAAATGTTGTGAATGGGTTTCGTATGATCTTGGGAATATGGCTAAAATAGACCTGTTTTAAGCGGTTCCAGTTTTCATCGATAAACCAGCGTTCATGTAACAGACTCCAATAAAAGAATTCCTCTAACATCTTACAAAATGCAAACCCTATAGCGCAGTCTTCTTTATTGAGGTGCTCATCAATGGATAGGTTATGCTTACGAAGCAGATAGTCCTGAATGAGGCTCGAGTCGGCGATGATTTGATCCTGATCCTTAATCACAGGAAGCTTTTTATAGGGGAATTTTCCTGGATTTCCTTTAAATTCGGTGATGCTATATTTCAATCCTAACAGCCTTAATAGAATTTCCGTTTTCGCGCAGAAGGGACTTGGGTTAATTAACCGGC
The DNA here is from genome assembly GCA_013215145.1 of Pseudobacteriovorax sp. Classification (GTDB taxonomy): domain Bacteria; phylum Bdellovibrionota_B; class Oligoflexia; order Oligoflexales; family Oligoflexaceae; genus DT-89. The sequence continues at coordinate 21,356 of JABSRP010000048.1, read as the reverse complement.
TCTCTCTGCTTTTTGGGTAGACTATCAATTCGATCATGTAACAGTTTCCTATAGTTTCAAAATTCTTACCTTAGGTGCGAACTCTCACGGGTACTCGATGATAGTTTACTGGTAATGCGAGGATGGAACTATCAAAAATATTCAGTCTTTTTGAAAGCCCCGAGGAACTTTTTTCTTAGGCTGCGGAGAAAATCTGGTAAGGTCCTTATGCTGATGATTTTGAAGAATGCTTTATCACGGAATGTATGAGTAAAAATCATGAGTTGACTGTATATCTTGAGTTTTCCCATTTGTTGTCCGAATTCTCACACTTAGGCCTAGGTTCCGAAAATAAACTCTTACCAAACGTATGTGTAGGCGGATTCCTCGAAGGGAAAAGCTATGCAAAGCGGTATCCTCCCAGAGTCATGGGAAACTTAAATCTGGTTTCTAATCATCTAGATTCACCCAAGAAATCAATAGTATTTTATCTCCGGCTTTGGTCTCCCGAAACGACGTTTGTCCCAGGTCGTGAACGTAGGCCTTAGATGAATTGACATCGCGAGTGGGAGCTTTCAGATGTACCGAAATACCTTCATGTTGTTGGTAAGTTACTTCGCCTTAAGTTTATTGGTGGCGGGCTGTGATGAGTTTGCTGCCGTTGAGGACCCCATGCAATTTGGTGGGGTTCAAAAAGTGGTCGCTAATCACGATGGGACCTATACCCTTAACTGGGTGAAAGTGCCTAGTGATGAGGTTTCCTATGCAATCTACATCAAAGACGGTGTTGACGCGGAATGGTCGATGGATACGCCCGAAGATGTAGTAAAGTCGGGTTCCTATATTTCCAAAAACCTAAGCTTCGTTGATGTACCCTGCTTTCTAGTTAAAGATATCGGTGCCGACGGGTATGAAGGCGAAAACGAAAAAACTATCTGTGCGTCGACACGAGATTCATCCCGAGCCTTCGCTGGCGTAGAAACCCTAAAATTTCTTCCCAGTGGCCGATACCAATTAGGTTGGTCAGACCCCTTCGGTGAAGGGCATGGCTACGAGATTTTTGTAAGACTGCCAGAGCAGAGTGATGCTTTCGAGTTCGCCGAACCTCTAGCTCGAATCAAATCCAATGAGTTTATTACCAAAGATACCTACCTTGTCGGGCAGATCGTTTGTTTCGTCGTGAGAGCCGTTCCACTTGAGGGTGGGGAAAAGCGTGATGAAAACACAAATGAGAGGTGCTCCGAGGAGGTTCCGGCTGATAGACTCTTCCCGGGAGTCTCCAGTGCAGAGTACATAGGTAACGGCCAAGTTAAGGTGACTTGGAACGCTCAACCTGCAGTGGAGGGGCAAACAGAAGCTGAAGCCATTACCGGCTATGGCATTTACGGTGATACCGACTTTAGTCAGCAGATTGCACTCGCTGGTGCGGAAACCACAGAATTCATCATCACTGGCTTAGTCGCAGGAAATGATTATTATTTTGGTGTGCGCTCTATTAATGGATACGATCTACAAGATGCCAACACTAATACCATAAAAGTCAAGATTCCCGATGATGCGGCTCCAGAATTTGATGGAGCGAGAATTGCCAAACTAAACAATACGGAAGATAAGATCAGGGTAGAATGGCAACCAGCAAAGACTGTTGTCAAGGAGTATAGGGTGTATTTAGGAGCTGCCTATAGATCAGCTGAGAATAATACACTGGATGGTATCAACTGTGAAAATGTTTTGTATACCTCTACTTGTAAGTCGATCGTTGATTTTACAACGCCTGCACAGGTTTTAGATCCAGACGTGACTAGCACCGAGATTAATGTTCAGCCCGGCGATGATACGGCCTATTTTATTGCTGTCAGAGCTGTGGGGTTGAATGAATTGGAGGAGTCAAACTCCAATATCAAGAAGGTTAATATTGCCGATGGCGGTGCTCCGATTTTTGTTGGGGTTAGTAATGTCACCATCAAAGACGAGGCTATCTTGATCTCATGGGAAGCCCCTGTTGGTGAGGTATCAGACTTCAAAATTAGGATACGGGATATCGATGAGAATAAGATTCTTATTGATCGTGATACCACGCTAGACGGTGACCCCATCACAACGAAAGATTACTTCCTAGTCACTTCGAGTATTGCTGGTGTCTACCGAACTAGCAATCAAATCGAATTCGCTGCTGTCCTTAATGATAACGATGATGATAAGAAATTTGATACCCAAGCTGGAGATACCGTTGGTTTTCGTATGTTGACTGACTACGAAGTTACGGTTAATGCCATTGATCGTCATGGTAACAGCGATACCAACAAACGGACATTTATTTTTAATATTCCTGATAATATCAAGCCGGAGATCTTTACCAGACTTGCACCAGGCCCACGCGTTATCGTGACTCCAACAGATAACGCATCGAACTCGGATCAGATTGATATTAAGATTTACCGCAAAAAAACCATGATGCCGAATGATTATCCGACGACTGAGGATACGTTAATGGCTTATGGACTAGGTGAAACCATCGGGGTAGATAATTGTACGGATCCAGAGCCATATCGAACCTACTTGATTCAAGCTACGGATCCCACTGGTAACACAGCAACCGCTGTAGCATCATCCCTATGCCAAGATATGGCTCCCGCAGGTTTTGTGAAAGTCCCGAAAGAGCGTACTGGTTTTTCTTACGATTACTATATTATGTCGTTTGAAGCCGGACTTTCGGATACACGCGGAATTGTTCCAGGCGATGAGGTTAGCCGCGATGCTGGTTCCTTGAGTCGTTGTTCCTATCAATTTCACAGAGAAGGCGTGGACATGGACTCTAGTTGCGGTCGCCTCGAAACCGAGGTGAAAGCCATAAGCCAACAGGGCATCACGCCTGCCAGGGGATTAACCTTTGCTCAAGCTTACGCAGCCTGCCGTAATGCTAGTAGCGATCAGTTTCTTGTTCGGTTACCAACGCGTACTGAGTGGCTAAAAGCGGCTGACTGGTTGAGTCTATCCTATGAGACTAGGCGAGCCACCTATGCTAACGTTTGTAATATTAAGACGGCAAATCTCGAGGTGAGTGGAGATCGATCTACCTGCCGGAATGATATCAACGTCTATGATGTTGCGGGAAACTTAAGTGAATATGTTGACGAACAAATCATCAACGGCTCTACTCTTCCTAACGGTATCGATCATTCTAGTAGAAGTATTAACGGGGAAGCAAAAGCTCTCTACATGGGAGCAAGTTTTAACAGTGGTATCACGCTAAATGCAAAAATTGGTGTAAATGTTGAAGGCACCGTTGATATGACTGAAGCTCCAAATTTTGTCGGCTTCCGATGTATTGCCTTTGCCAGAAATTCGACACCGACTATGGCGCAGATGGCCAAGCCTCACGATGTCTCTCAGCAGGGAGTGGCAGTTACAGATGACGAGGATGATAAGATTATCAGTTGGAATCCCTGGCAAAAGGCGACCTGTCAATTTGCGGACGACAGCTGTGTGAACCGTCAGCTATCAGATACGGGAATTACCTATGAGGTCTATCGGTTTAAACAAGCGCCTGCAGCCACGTACTCGGATATGCCATGGGTCGTGCAGTCTGATACCTATATGACAGCAAAGCCTTTGAACCCTTTGGCAAGAAATGCCATGAACGAGCCTTTGTATGACGAAGATACCGAGGACGGTAAACTGATCGCTACCATTACCGACTGCGATGGGACACAGCCTGAGTTTTGTTCATTCACCGATGGGCCAAGCTCTGGTACCGGCTTTAATAGTAACTTAAGGTACTGGTATGGTGTCCAGGTGATTGATCAAACAGAGAGTAAAGACTTTGCCATCAATTATCCTGAAGGGCAGTTCGAGCTTCTCGGCGGAGCTGTCGGTGACGACTCTATGAGAGACTGGGGCACCCAAGGAGTCTCTGCTCCTGAAAACTGGCCAGGGTATCGCTACAGTACTGTCACCTGGACCGATCAGGATGGTAACCTATGGCTATTTGGTGGTAGTGGTCGGGGTGATAATGATGGCTGGGGGCGACTAAACGATCTTTGGCGCTACGATCCTAAGGAAAAAGAATGGACTTGGGTTCATGGATCTAAAAACAGCGACCAGAACACGATTGTGACAACTGGGCCATTGGCCACACCGGGTGCAAGGCAAGATGCAGTAGGTGCCATCGATTCGCAGAACAACCTTTGGCTTTATGGAGGCTATGGTCGCGATGTTAATGGTGGAACCGGTAGATTAGCAGATCTTTGGAAATTTGACACGGCTACCAGTGAGTGGACGTTTGTTTCGGGGACTCAATATGTAAACCGGGGGGCTGTTGGTCTTGGCAGCTTCAATGCATTCGATTCTAGTCACCATCCCGGCGGACGAAGCCATGCAGCGATGTGGGCTGACGGAGATGACAATCTTTACGTCTTAGGGGGCTATTTGCATGATGGCGGTCGGCGCAATGACCTCTGGAAATACGAGACCGACAATAATCGTTGGGCGTGGATTGGTGGTAAAAACTTCCGTGGCGATGCTGGATCTAAAGGTGTCAAAGGTATCGAAGATTCAAGTAATTGGCCTCGCGCTGGTGAGGGCGGATCTGCAGCAGCCGGTAACAATGGTTATGTCTGGTTCTATGGTGGTGTTCATCATGCCGGTGGCGGCATCCATCCAAGGCATTCTGCATTGTGGCGTTACAATACGGCAAATAATCAGTGGACTTGGTACGGTGGTGATGAGACTGGCTTAAAAGATAAAATTGGCATTCGCGGGATTCCCGAAGCAGGATCGATCCCAGGTGGTATCTCGCGACACACCTTAATTGTCGACGGCAACGATAATATTTGGCTTATCGGTGGCTACGGTCATGCTGCAGATTCCGAAAGCTATGGTACGCGTAACACTATGTGGGTATACGACCATACTAACTGGCGATTTATGGGTGGATATAGTCTAAGAAATGAGGATATTTCTGGGCCTAAATACAACCTGGTTACCAATTCACCGCATCCGGAGAATAAGGCTCCAGGTAGCTATCATTATTCAGCTTGGATCGATTTGGAAGGTGACATTTACTACTTAGACGGAGTCAATAAGTTTTCAAGGCATCATCGTGGTACCGATTTTTGGAAATACTACAACCCACTCCAGTAGGAGTGAGATTAAAAAGGATACATGTTGAATCTTAGACTCACATGGATATATCTTTTAGCATGTTTTACCCTGGCTTGTGACCCTCAAGTTCCAGAAACAAGCCAAGGTAGTGCCGATAAATCTGTAACGATTATCGAGACGGATTCTCAAATTAATGATGGCTTTGATGAGTCGAATTTTGAGGATGGGATCTATGACGAAGACATCAGAGAAGACTTCTCAGAAGCTTTAAAAGACAGCCTCAGCTTTTCCAGTGTTGAGCCAAAGGAAATCTATCAGCAAGGTGGAGACACCCTAACCATTAAAGGTAAAGGATTTATAAAAGACGATATCAAGGTATTTGTCGAAGGTATCGAATGCCTTAATCTTGTCGTAAAGGATCCTAAAAACCTCAGTTGTAAGACTCCCAATAACATGAATCATGAGGGTCTTGCTACGGTTGTCATCATGCGCGGAACAGATGAAGCTGAAGCAAGGCAGCAGAACATCATTGAAGTCATTGGTCCACCTTACATCGATGAACTACTTCCAGCTGAGGCTGAATCCACTGGTGGCGCAATCATCAACATTAAGGGTCGTAACCTAAACTCTAATGTTCGCATAACATTTCAGGGTGCGGATTGTCCTATCGAAGAGTTCTATGATACCACTTCCATTGCCTGCCGGGTTCCGGAAGGTATTGTAGACTCACTTCCGGAAATCAAAATCATGGATAGGAAAGGGCAATTCACCATCTACGATGGTGGGTTTAAGTACCTTGAACCGGCTTATATTACTGAGATAGAGCCAAATCTCATCCCAATGCAAGGTAATGTTGAAGTCACTCTGCGCGGGGCTGGATTCAGAGCGGGAGCTGCCATTTGGTTGGGGGCTGGTCAATGCCGTGATCCTCAGATCATATCAAGAACAGAGGCTAAGTGTACGGCACCAAGTTCCGGACTTGCAGGGCTACCCAATGGGGGCCCCTTTAAGGCTCAGGTGGTTTTAAGTACTGGCCGGATCATCGAAGGTGAAGGCATCGCTGAGTATCTGCGAAGGCCACGAATCGATGCTGTAGAGCCGACCGAAGGCATACTTGCTGGAGGGCAGCCAGTTTTTATTATCGGAAGTAATTTTTCTGAGGATATGACCATTGAGTTTGTCGATGATCTTAATAATCCCAGTCTACGAGCAGCTTGTGCAACCTTGACGTTTATTAACGGTTCCCGACTTTCCTGTATAACTCCCCCAGCGCCTGATGGAATTGTAGGTCTTTATGGTGTGCTCGGAGTCGATGCTGCCGAGCAGTCTACAGGCTTACCTGCCGTCTATAAGTATAAGGCCAAACCTATTATAACAGGTGTCACTCATGAGACGACACTCATCGCGAAAGGTCCTACATCTGGTGGCGGTTTGCTCATTATTACTGGATCTGGCTTCGTCGATGATCCCCGTGATGGAAATCCGCTGACACTGAAAATTGGTGAAATGGATTGCCCTATTGTGAGCGTGGGTCCAGCTGAGGTGACTTGCAATCTTCCGGCTAGTGAGGAGGCAGAGACCTTTACCATTACGGTGACAAATTCGGATACCCAATCTTTTGAGCTGGGATCGGCATTTACCTATACTGCTCCAGCTGAAATCACCGAAATAAAAACTGTCGTCGGAGGAAACGGCTTTCGGGATGATGTAGAAGCTGACACGGATATTCTGATAACAGGAAGCGGGTTTTACGGCGATATCATCATCAGGATCGGCACTCAAGACTGTTTGGTATCGGCTGCTAGTAATACAAGCATCACCTGCCAACTAGATGCCTTTCGCAGCGCTCCTAACCCTAGAGCTGGACTAGCCGACGTTACCCTGACCAATGGCGATGGTCAAACGACACTAGTAGAAGACGGGTTCGAAAATCGTGTTGTTCTATCAGCAGATGATCTGACTCTGGAGTGCTATGAATTCGGGCCCGAAGACAAGTATTGCGGGCATACATCGACAAACAAAAGAATCCGTATCACTGATGCGAAAAGCCGTTTGTTCTCGAATGTAAAAGTTAAAATTGAGGATCGTGATTGCTTCAGTGTTCAGCATCAAAGTGATAGGAATGCCATCACTTGCTGGGCTCCCCCAATGACCACAAATGAAGCAACAGTTACGATTTCAGTCTCCAATGGTCCTGTGACTACGTTGACCAAAACTTTAACCTATTACCCGCAACCACCTGTGACACAGATTTCGCCTAATAATAGGCAAAACGCCTACGATCATAGTGTTGATATTACGATTGACGGGTCAAACTATATTCACCCTGAGGATGGGCAGTTGGTGACTGCTGTTTACGTGGGTACTCAGTCTTGTGGAATCAGTAGCATCACGAGCAATCAAATCCAATGTCAGGTACCGGCCCTGACAGATGCTGCTGATATCGGGCGTAAGGATCTAAGAATTCGCATGGTGAACTCTCAAGAGTACACCTACTCAAGAGTCTTCCTTAATCACTACCGTACCGATGCTATGCCCGAATTCACGGTGCGTCCAAGTCTTGCGTCTGATCAGGGTGGTACGCGCATCTATTTGGAAGCAACTGGTGGAAACTTGTCTTGGCTAAAAATGGATGATGGAACTCCACTATTTGGCCCTATATCTGGTTCTACAGGGCGAGGATCCATCACTATTGGGGGTGTCGACTGTGGTTCCATTAGCTCAGTTAATGAGACAACGATTTCCTGTATTACCAGTCCTTTTTCGGGGACGGGCTTGCAAGATATCGTGGTCACAAGGGTTGATGAACAGACTACAAGCATTTTGCAAGATGCTATGGAATCGACGCCTATTACTGTCGTAGAATCGGCGCAATTAAATTCTGATCCTGTCACGATCTCGAGAGGAATCGAGCAGAATTTAACCTTCAGATTTGATAGTGTTCACCCTAATGCTCATTTAGCTAGTATCTTGTTTCAAGATACGTCTTACTGTTTGCCAACCTCCTTCAAGCCATCAGAAAACCAGGTCGTATGCCGGAAAAAAGTAGGGCAGTCCTTTCCCCAGAACTCTGTCGTTAGGATCACGTTAAACGGTAATATTGCATCCATTAAGGATATGTTTGTTTCGGGTGCTGATAATTTTGCTTACGGGCATTTCGGGCTGGCAAAAAAGGCTAGTGGCGAGAGCTTTTGGCAGATATTTAGTGAGACCGGTGGTTTGTCAGATAACGTGGTAGTCGATATGTCTATCTCGGGCAATACTTGGCTTGTTGCGACAGGAAGTGGGGTGGACCTGACAGAAAACGCGGGACAAAATTGGACTTCGTTTACCACAATTCTTGGCGAAGACAGTGATAATGCAAAAGTTTTGATCTCTGGAGCTCGTTATATAGTCGGCTTACGGTCGGGGCTTTACTATAGCGACGACGCCGGCACTACCTGGAGTGCAAGCTTTTTGCCAGATGCCTCAAGTCAACAGGTTGTTGATTTGGAATTGTTCAATGGCTCAGTAGTCGTAGCAGGAAAGACAGGTCTTTATGTTAGTTCCGATAATGGAGCCACCTTCACCGCTGTGACTCAGTTTCAAAATAGACGTATTACCAGCGTCAAAGATAATAATGGTCAACTGTATCTGACCAGTACTGCCGAGATTATTAGAACGACTGATCTTTCAGATTACCAAGTTCTTTCCAATTTTGCTGATATTGAACTTTTGTCTTTCGATCCTGATGATTCACAGATTGCTATTTTGAAGACTGCAGAATCTGTTTACTGGACAGAGGATGGTTTGATTTCGTGGTCCGAATTCAATACAGATAATGTGGCGAGTGAACTGATTTCTGGTATTGGGATTAGCAATGGTATGTATCGCTTATACACAGCTAGAACCACCTTCCAGACTACTTCAACAGATAACGAATTTGAACAGGTATTCTTTCAGAGTTATGGAAACCAGTTCGGTTCGAGTAATGTAACTTTCCGTGCCACACCTAAGGCAACCGTCAGTGATACAGAGGGAGACGATTTCGGTTTTGCCGCTAATACGGCCTCCATTGATATTGATGGTGACGGCCAGGATGAGATTATCGTAGCTGATCCTAGTGCGATTAGTGGCGATAAGCTTGAGGCGGGACGTGTGATGATTTACAGTCTCGTCGGTAATTCTTGGACCATGACAGGTGAGCTTACCCGATCCACGGTTTATGCCTACCAAAGATTTGGTACAGTTTTGAAATCCTTTCGCCATAATGGTACCCCTTATATCGCTGTGGGATCTCCAGGTAACCCCGATAATGATGTTAAAGGTCGCGTTTATATTTACAATCTCAGTGATGTGAGTCAGGAAAAACACATTATTTCATCGGCAAATAGTGATTTGGGGCAGCTTGGTATAAGTTTGACCACCTGTTCAGTTTCATCCCAGATCGATATGATTGCGGGGCGACCAGATAAGAACGAAGCTTGGCTGATTGAACTTAGTACGATCCTTGCTCAGAATACGAAAGATCTGACTCTCGAAGGTTTGGAAGTGGCGAGCTTAGCTAGTAGCAAGACAGGATCCGGTAAATTTGGTACTAGCGTCGGGTGCTACAATGCTGATGAAGACGCAGGATATGAGATTGCTGTGGGGAGCCCTGAAGCTGGAGTACTCAGTCAAGGTAAACTCGAAGTCTTCGACAACGACTTTAATACGATTATCGGTCAGAAGACAGAAGCAAGCTTTAAAATGCGCTTAGGATATCGCATGCACAATCTCTTCATCGGCAATGAGTCCTATCTTGTTGCTATGGCCAGAGGTGACTATAATCCATTTTTTGGTGCTCAGCGAGGCTATATCGAGATTTTCGGAAAAGCTGAAAATGGAAGTTCCAATGTACTTTCCCAGGCAATAAGGCGGCTTTGCGACGAAAATGAAGATGATGAGTGCCGATCGGAAACGCTTTTCGGGTATGGTTTCGCTGAGATAGATGATGTCGATAATGATGGTATCGACGATTTTGCAGTGAGTGCACCGCATATCGAAAGAGATTTCGGCACGAGTCAACCACAAGTCTACCTTTTCCGCGGATCGGACTGGAGCCCCATCGGAACCATTATGATTGAAGATCATGGCTTGTTTGGTGTTTCCATAAGCAAAGTAAAATGGAGACACCCTACCACCAACGAAAACCAAAGTGGAATGATTATCGGTACTAGCTACGATTCCGATAGTCTTAGCAAAGGAAGGTTTGCTACCTATGAATTACCATAGACTCTTGTTTTTGATTGGTATATTAGGTCTCCTTGGCTGTGAAGACATGGTGCAGGTGGATGATAGTGATCAAACGATAACGGTGGCTGAAAGCAATAATATTGAGCCCGACGTCATGCAAGGGCCAATTGCCGAGGATATTGTTGTTCATAAGAGCATTCGGGTATCCTCCGCCGAGTTTGACTATTCCGAAGACTATACGTTCGCGGATAGGTTTGAGCTAGCCAAATCACCTTCAGGTGAAACCTCAGTGAAAATACACCACTTAAAGGGTGTCAAGTCTCCAGATGAAACCATCGAAGCCTTTTGTGCCAGGTTGCCTTTTAGTCATATACCTGATCTAGAAAGCCACAAGGCTGCTGTCATTCAAATAAGCGATCACAATAATATGCAAAATATCTCTAGTGATCGGCCTTTGGATGTTACTCTGAGTGGGTTTTCAGACCTGAACAGTCAAATTTATGGCATTCAATTGCCATTTTCTGTTGGTATCGATGAGCAGATGACTCTAGAGTTTATTACCAAAACTGATGTTTCGCTGATGGATTACTGCCTTCAAAGTGAAATTAAGCTCGAACCAATATTTACTCATCTAGCCCTGTGGTTAACACCTGGATTAGCAGAATCATTGAGAGTCCTTGTCAAGAGGACTAGTGATGACTCCACTGTATTTGATCAGAAATTTACGATCCCGGAGTATATTGATGAGTCGACCCTGACCTTTGCTACAGATGCGAATCGATTAGTACCCGCTGAGATCGATAGCTTTCCCGAACTAACAGACTGGGTTAAACAATTAAGGTCAATTGTAAGGTTTGATCCTTTGAATCCTCCTTTGGTATCCTTCAATGACGAGTACCTACTAGGATTTATCGAGGGTGAATTTGGTGAGTATCAAATCGCTGAGGGACCTATTGAGACGATTGAATGCTTATCAGAAGAAGGCTACGTTGACTGTCCCGAAGGACTGCATTTTTCTGGAGGATTGCTTCAGTGGACTCCTACTATTAGCTCTAAGCGGGAGTATCTGGTAAAAATCAGAATCCATGATCCTGCTGGCTATGAGCCTACAGACAAGGAATTTCTATTGAAGGTAAAAAATGCAAACATTCCTCCGACACTGACTTGTGGGTCTACTCTCTTGCGCGGAAATGCTGGTGATATGGTATCTCCAAGCTGCGAGGCGAGTGATGCTGACACTGATGACACTCTGATCATCACAGTTGGTGGAGATTGTTTTTCAGAGGAGCTCAATTTGAGCCCTGAAGAGCTTTCTGAGTTAACAGCTCAAGTCTTGGCAAAAAAAGATTGTAATCTAGAGATCTCAGTGACTGATGGCTACGCTCCAACTCAGGTGACCGTCGCAGTGGAGGCGCTGACGTATCAGATTACAGTGAATATTCCATCAGTTGACAATAATGAGTTTGTTGTTACTGTTATGGATGGCGTCGATCCGATTATGACCACTGATGCAAACTCCTATGCTTACAATATTAAAAGTGGAACGGAATACTCTGTTGCGGTTCTAAAACAGCCAGAATCGAAATTCTGTAGCACAGCCGCAACTAACGGAGTATTGCTATCAAATGATTTGACTATAGACTTTGAGTGCCGAGACCCTCTACCCTCAAAGCTATCTACTGGTGGAGATCACTCCTGCATTCTATATGATAATAACTGGGTGACTTGTTGGGGAAAAGGCATTTACGGTCAACTTGGAGTTGGTTCTACAGCAAATGTCGGCAGCGCTGAGCAAAGTCTTGGTAGTATAGATCCTATTCATATTCTCACAGATGATGAGTTTTTGGCTGGATATACGATTACTGATATTTCTTCTGGTGGAGATCATAGTTGCGTGCTCATCAGTAATGGACAGATGAAGTGCTGGGGTAGGGGGACCTACGGGCAACTAGGTTATGGTTCAACGAATCATATTGGTGCCGATTCTGTCGATGATATTATTAATGCTGGCTACGTTCCGGTGGATCCTTTACTCCAAATCACTAGTATTGCTTTAGGCGAAAATCATAGCTGTGCAGTACTAGAGGATAAATCAGCTAGATGCTGGGGACAGGGAGATTTTGGTAAACTTGGCGATGGTAACAACGCTGCTAACAAAGGTGATAGTGGTGGATCGTCATTTCCTTCGGAGATTTCCAACGCAGGAAGTATCCGCATGGGTTATGATGTTGTTGAAATCATCGCAGGTGGTGTTCATACTTGCGCAATTCTCGAAGGAAACTATCTCAAATGCTGGGGTAGCGGAATTTTTGGATCACTCGGCCTAGGCATGTCTGATGATATTGGGGTGACTGACTATCCCGAAGATCATGATCCCATCGAACTATTCGCCGACAGTGAAGAAGGCGAAACCATCACTCAAGTGACAGCAGGAAAAGCGCATACCTGTGCATTAATCAGCTCTGGACGATTGACATGTTGGGGCCTCAACGCCTTCGGTCAACTCGGTCAAGGCACTAATGCCGTTACCTACGGGGCAGCAGCAGGACAGGTGCCAAAGGACGTCGTCATCGGGCCGTTCGCAGAAACAATTGTCGCCGTGGCTTCTGGAGACAGTCATAACTGTGTGACTTTGGCTAATGGAGACATTAGATGCTTCGGCAACGGTGAGGATGGCCGGACAGGGTACGGAAATGAATCCATTTTGGGAACTGCAGTTGGATTTACGCCAACAAATGCAAACGGACTACCTGGTTCGAGCGTAGATATTGCAGCCACACCTGTGGCTATGCTAGATCTTGGCTTCAGTCATTCCTGCGTCGTCCTCACCTCGGGGAATGTGAGATGCTGGGGTGACAATTCCTTTGGCCAATTTGGTCTTAATAGTAACGTTCCGGAAAACACCGCTAATGAGATCCCTACCAATATTGCCTTTGGCAATCTTTAGGTAGGTTTTTGATAGACTTAGGCGGTATGTCTTCCTTAACTGCCGCAATCAACCCACAAAGATCCGGCCCCATTGCCGGTAAGTTTTACCTATCGATCCCATAGTCTTCTTTCCGATGACCGGTAAAGGAGGGCAGGAAATGAAGAATCAAAGTCAACTACCTAATTTTCTCAAAGCATTCGATCGCAAAGACTGGTATGTCTACGCAGACAGTAAGATTAACGGTCCGTATTTTGCGAAAGACCTTCATAAATTGCCTGATGTTGACAGCTCTGGCGAGAAAATTTTGGTGACTCAAAAAAAGCACTCTCGCTGGTATGCGATTCAGGACGCTCGGCAACCTGGTAACGTGACTCCGTCTCTTTCACGAAAAATGTCGCGGGAGCTTAATCGCGAAATGAATCGGGCGATTCGTCGGGGAGACGGCAAAAAATCCCCTGTTGAGTCCTTGGGAGGAGGCCAAGCTAAGAGCGAACGGCGTGAGTTTTCCCCGAGCGAAAGCTTACATACTAAAGAGTCTTGGCCGCGCACGTCAACGGTATCGAAGCAAAACCGTTATGGGAAAAAACGTAAGAAAAAGAAAAAGCCTCAGGTCGTCGCACATGCGATAGACTCAAAGGTTGATCAAATCCCTGTCTCAACCCGCGAAGAGACTAAGATCAGCAAATCGCGATATCTAGAAGATACGAAAATCGGCAAACAGCCAGCAGCTGCTACCTCGGTAGCCCCTGCCTCAGCGACCCAAGTGGCAGGGCAAGCAGTGAAGGAGATCGAGCCCGTCCAAATCCTAAGGTTGGGTAAGGTTCGCGGACCCATGCCACTCATGATGAGTGTCATGAGCCTAGGACTAACTAACTACTTTTGGTATCAGACGATTTGTAAAGAAGCATTCTGGCACTATTCCGGCCAGAAGATTCGCGGTCCGAAGTTACTGTTGCATAGTGTTTTGTCATGCTTTCCCCTGGTTTCTTTGTATAGTTGCGGCAAGCTTTTGGGACTTGTTCAGGAATTGGAGTCCCAAAATAACTATCAGTATTCTAAAACTAAGCTGCTTTGGTTAACCCTGTGCCCTAGTATTTTCTTAGCAAAACTGCAGGGGGCTTTAAACATCCACTGGCGCCTTCACAGATCGCGGTTTGAACAGGATGGTTAGTGCGTTTCACAGGGGGATCATCTTAGTTTTTTTGAGTTGCTCGTCGTTAGCTGAGGCTAGGTTTGATAGTACCGTAGGGTTCGGTACGGGAAGCCTAAGCTACAAACCTAGCAATGAAACAGAAAATCAAGATTTTACCATTTCTGTATTGGATTATCGGCTGAGGTATCTCATTCGCCCGCAGCAGTCCTCAGGCTGGGGATTAGCGGTAGGTTTGTCCTATGAGGCTTCGTTAGCGCAAATCGTGCGAGAGCAATATGAGGTTTTCTATCGATGGACACTTATGGGTGGTGTTTCCTTGGCCCACCATCACAATGATTTATATCAAGCTCAAAGTCGCAATCCATGGGCTTTGGTCGTAAATCAGCGTGTAGGGATGCATAATTATTCCATAGGGATTGAGCAGACAGGGTTTCAAGATATTAAAGGCAGCAAAATACAAGCTACTACAGAATTAGAGTACGTTTACCATGATCTTTTTGGCTTGAATTTTGGATTAGGAGGTTTTTTTGAGGTGTTAGGACTGCCCCTGAGCGTCGATGCCGTGGGGACACAGTTATTCGGAACCTTCGTTTCTTTGAGCCGGACTTTCTAAACCAACAAGTTTCATTTTTTTATTTTTGAACAATCGAATTTGTGGGATTGCAAGAATCTTTTTTGTGATCTCTCAAGGATATGATTTCCGTAAAGAAATTATACTTTTATCTTGAACTAGAGCTTGCAGTTTCACAGAACTAATTTATCCTAGAAAATCATGA
The DNA here is from genome assembly GCA_013215145.1 of Pseudobacteriovorax sp. Lineage (GTDB taxonomy): Bacteria > Bdellovibrionota_B > Oligoflexia > Oligoflexales > Oligoflexaceae > DT-89. The sequence goes on along the minus strand of JABSRP010000048.1, from coordinate 6,202 downwards.
TTTATTTTTCTAGGAGTTTCACGATGAAATTGTTCTTGCGCTTTGCGCCACTGCTTTTCTTGTTTACGATTCCCCCCGAGAGTTTTGCTGCCCCCGGATATGGAATGGCTGGATGTGGATTGGGCTCCATAGTCATGGGTAATAGGGGAGGGCAGGTATCTGCCGCCACTACTAACGGTTCATTTACCTCGCAAGGTTTCGGCATTACTTCGGGCACATCAAACTGCCTAACAGATGACATGATGGCTGCTGTGAATGCTCAGGAAAAATTTGTTGTGGATAACCTAAAAATTTTGTCTAAAGAAATGGCTCAAGGTCAAGGCGAAACTCTAGATAATTTCGCTTACACTTTTGGTTGCAGCAAATCGTCCTTACCCGAGTTCTCTGTCCAGATGCAGAGCTCTTATCAAGAGATTTTTTCTTCACCTGGTGCAATGGCCATCCTTTCCGAAGTCAGACATCAAATTAAGTCAAACACTGCTCTAAAATCATCTTGCACAAAAACTATTTAATTGGAGTGATTCAATGCTTTTAAGAACTACTATTATTGGCTTATGTTTGGCACTGGTTGGCACGAGTGCCTTTGCAAAAAAGAAGAAGAAGAAAAAGCGCATGGCCGAGAAAACCTATGAGGTTTCCTACGGTATGGCTGGCTGTGGACTATGGAGCTCGGTCCTAAAAGGTAAAGATCAAGGGACTCAAATCGGTGTTTGGGCATTGCGTAACTTTATCCTGAATTCGCAGACTACGGCTATCACTTCTGGTCTGTCGAATTGCGTTGAGGGTGGCTCAATGCAAGCTTCCATCGAGCAAGAAGTCTTTGTCTCTGTCAATTTATCAGCATTGACGAAAGAGGCCGCTCGGGGTGAGGGGGATCACTTATATGCTCTTGCAGAAGTTCTTGGTTGTCAAAACCATCTAGAATTTGCAAAACTAAGCCAAGAAAAATATGCATCCATATACGGAAACATTGAAACGAAGGCTATCCTTGAAAGTTATACGAACGAAATACAGGCGACTCCAGGAATGGAGTGTACCCGGATTATTTAGCTGGTTTATAGTTGTATTGGTTTGGGGGCACGGAAACGTGGCCCTGAGCCAGGCGGAAACCAACGTGCTTGCGAGTAAGCAAAATCTCGCTAAAAGCAAAGAGCTCTATCTCCAGCGTGAATGGCGTAAAATTTTATTTATTCCCGATCGCTTTTATACTAGTGATGAGAGCCTAATTGACGACGAACGCTTCTTTTTTGCAGACAATGGTAAGCATGAGCCCCGCGATGAGATGCTAGCTAGTTTACAGGCCTTTTACGAAAACAAACGATTTGAGCATAACGGTAAGGAAGACTACCCGCAGTGTGTTTGGGCAGCGCGATTTGCCTACCTCGATCGAGAGTTAGATCTGGTAAAAGATGGTTTCCCTCGAGGGGACTGTCCAGCTGTTCGCGCATTTATTAATTATGCCAGCTACGAAAAGGCTTCACTGATATTTTCTAACTATTACCTTAATAATCCGTCTTCTATGTTCGGCCATTCATTTATTCGCCTTCATCGAAAGCCAAGACCAGGTGCGAATTTTTCTGCAGATTTGCTGGACGATACCATCAATTTCTCAGCATTTGTCACTGACTCAGCATGGAACCCACTGTTTCCTCTCAAAGGGCTTATAGGATCTTACAAAGGGCGCTTTGCTATGCTCCCCTTTTATTCGAAGGTTCAGGAATATAATAACTATGAAAGCCGTGATATCTGGCAGTTTGACCTGAACTTGACCTCTGAGGAAATCGAAAAGATGATGCTCGTGCTTTGGGAGCAGGGGGCATTTTATATGGATTACTACTTTCTAGACGACAATTGCGCCTACATATTATTGATGCTTTTTGAAAGTGCTCGTCCCTCGCTAGAGCTAACGGCTCAACTTCCTCTCTATGCGATTCCTTCAGACTCTATTCGAGCCGTAAGAGAGGCCGGCATTGTTACGAATGTCGAGCATCGTCATTCCGTGCTCTCTCGACTTATGGCTCGCTACGACAAACTTGAAGAAGACGAGGCTGTGTTACTGACGAACCTACCAGATATTGTTGATAACAAATCTAGTTTTCCGGAGGACTGCGAGGCTGACTGTCAATCTAAGATTCTTGATACGGCTATTGAGCTGTTAGACTATAAAATTGCTTTTAACGAAGGTGAAGAAAAGAGACTCTATGCTGCCTCTAGGCCGGATTTTCTCTTAGCCAGAAGTCGGATTCCGGAACGAAGTTTGACCCTGGAAAAAGGGCCCATCTCCTCACGAGTAGATCGCGGGCATGATTCGGCTTATATCAGCTTTGCGGCTGGTGTCAGTGACGCCGAGACTGGTGGTAGTCTGGGAAGCTTAAGGTGGAAGCCAGCTCTTCATGATTTGGCATCTCCCCCTGAGGGCTATGGCCGTGGCATGGAGTTAGGCTTCTTGGACAGTGAGGTGCGCTTTGAAGAGGAGCGGGCATTCGTCAAGCATGTTGATTTGCTAAATATCATCTCTATTCCTGATCAGCATCCCTTGGTACAGCCTAGTTCTTGGGCATTTGATCTTGGTTACATGGAGCTTCCCTTCTGTCCAGCTGACAAAACGGATTACTGTCGCAGGGTTCGTATGAAGGCGGTGATAGGCGCCAATAAAGATCTCGGTCGTTGGCGCCTATACGCTCTGGCAGGGCTTAGTTTATCTAGTAACAAAGCCTACCGTGGATCCCTCATGCCGACCTTTCAGCAAGGGGTGATCGCTCACCTTAGCCAAACGCTTCGATTTGATCAGCGCGTAGAATTGGAATATGAAACGAATCGGTCAAATGCTCTGCATTATCTGGCTTCGGCTAAGCTTATTTACCAGGTCGAAACCAATAGAGACATTCATTTGGCTTTCGAATCAAGTTTTGGGAGGCGCAGCTATCAAGTCGCCAGTGGTTTTTACTTTTAGATATGTTTTCTTTATCATGGTCGTTTCGCATCTCGCTTGTACTGGAGTTTTTTATCAGCCCAATAGCAAGGTTTACTACGATATCACCTCAGGAGAGGTGGAATACGAAGCAGGAGTTCTGACGACCTCCGACCAGGAAAGGCTTAGCTATTGGAATATTGCGCCAGAAACAAAAGAGAAAGGGACCATCCTTCATTTCCATGGGAATGCACAAAATATGACGGCTCACTTCCTTTTTGTTGTCTGGCTGATCGAGGCAGGGTACCGGGTCATTGTCTTTGACTACCGTGGTTATGGTGCCTCGACAGGTTCTCCCGATCAGGAGGGGACGATCATCGATGGCACTCGGATGATAGAGTTCGCCTGTGATAAGGCGAAGACTCCGCTTTTTGTTGTTGGGCAAAGCCTGGGTGGGGCCATAGCAACACCGTCATTAGTCAAAAGCAAAGATAGCTGTATTTGTGGATTAGTTTTGGAGAGTACTTTCGATTCCTATCGTGACCTAGCTCGGGATTTACTTGGTTCCTTTTGGCTGACTTGGGCCTTTCAAATCCCTTTATCCTGGTTGATCTCTGACGAGTACGCCCCTTACAAATACCTAAAAGACATTAGCTTGCCAAGTCTAGTGGTTCATGGCCAAAAAGATCCTGTGGTGCCCATTCGCTTCGGGCACCGCGTATTTGATCAGCTGGGTTCTACAAAAAAGGAATTCATTTTGGATGAGGACGGCGGTCACACCAGCGGGTTTGTTCCTGGAAGTCCCATCCGCGATCGCTTGGTTCAGTTTTTGAACAAGACAGGACATCAATGTCGGTAGTTTGCAGAGTGCAATGACTCAATCGTTGCGTTTTGCGCGATTGTAGCTCCGGATATAATTGTTGCTTCCGATTCAATTCTTGCAAATACTGCTTGGTCCATATAGGAATCAGTGTGAGAATGAAGCTCAACGATTTGGAGGTAGGAATATGAAGGGTAGTGTTAAGGTCATTGAGGCACTCAATGATGTACTAAAGGGTGAGCTCACAGCAATCAATCAGTACTTTTTGCATGCTCGCATCTGCAAAGACTGGGGTTATGACAAGATTGCAGATTTCGTTTATCACGAGTCTATAGACGAAATGAAGCATGCTCAGGTCGTTATCGACAGAATTTTGTTTTTAGAGGGACTGCCTAATCTGCAGGACCTTGGGCACTTGAGAATCGGACAAACCGTAAAAGAGCAACTGGAAAACGACTTACAGTTCGAGGTAGAGGCGATCGATCGATTGAAGTCTGCGATAAAAGTTTGTTTCGATGAGGTTGATCATGCTAGCCGCGAAATCTTGGAAAAGATTCTTGCAGACGAAGAGCATCACATGGATTGGATCGAAACACAGCTAAGCCTTATGAAGGACCTTGGCGAAACCGCCTACTTAGCTGAACAAATCCACGGCTCCTAGCGAGGTGATAGAAGGGTCGGGTGTCCTTTCGATCCTTTTAGCCTCCTCTCAGGCTGGCTCTTAATTCATTGAAAATATTGTTTTTTTTAATACTTTTGTCAAATTGGCTTGATTTTTTCCTCCATGTGACGATAATAAACCAACCGGTCTAGTTATTGTCCGGCTGACGATCACCAAGGAGAAAATCAATGACCATTCAGCCCCCTTCACAGCAGGCGCTTAGCCTAAAGCCACAGGATGTTTTGAACCAGGCATTTGCCTTGCCAAATGGTGTGAACGTTCCGAACCGACTGATCAAAGCCTCCACGGAAGAATTACTTGCGACAAGCCAAGGTGGGATTAGTGATGATCTTATCCGCCTGTATACTATATGGGGCAAGCTAGGGGCTGGGTTGATCCTTTCTGGCAACATATTTGTTAGTAAAGAGGGTCGTTGCCGTAAGGGTAATGGTTACATCTCTCAAGATCCTGAGTTTATGAGAGACTTTAAAAGGTTGGCAGCCGTGGGTCGGGCTGGCGGCTCAAAATTTCTTGTACAAATCAACCATACAGGACGCCAGGCGCTTAAGTCATCTGGAGCCGAGGCCGTGGCGCCGTCAGCCATAGCTGTGAAAGGTTACGGACCTTTGATTAAGAAGCCTCGTGAACTGCGCGATAATGAGATTGAATCCATCATTGAAGACTTCGTTCAATCAGCGCTTACCGTCCAAGAGGCAGGATTTGATGGTGTGCAGATCCACTCGGCGCACGGCTATCTGTCATCGCAGTTTCTATCGCCTTTGTCTAATCGGCGCGAAGATCGCTGGGGCGGCGCCCTCGAGAATAGAGCGCGCTTTCTGCTAACTGTTGTGGAAAAAGTCAAAAAAGCTGTGAAAGATGATTTTATCGTGTGTGTCAAGCTTAACTCGGCCGACTTTCAACGCGGCGGTTTTTCCGAAGACGATAGTATTAAGGTGGCTAGTTGGTTGGATGATCTCGGGATAGACTTTCTCGAGATATCGGGAGGAAGCTATGAAGAACCAGCTATGATGGGGCTAGCTTCCACAAGGTCCCGAGAGGCCTATTTTTTAGATTTTGCCGAAAAACTTCGTAAAAATTTCAAGCGCCCCTTGCTAGTGACTGGCGGGTTTCGCAGTGCCGCAGGCATGGCAAGTGCCATTAACGATGGGCATACTGATCTTATCGGTTTAGCCCGTCCTTTCTTGGTTGAGGCGAACGTTGTTAAGACCATCTTACAGGACGGAGGTCGAATCGATGCTGCCTCATGGACTGACAGAATAGGTAACAAGAGGTTGGATGCCATTTTACAAAGTGTTTGGTACAAAAGGGAAATCCGCTATGCGGCACGTAACGGTCGTCCTATTGGGCCCAAGGCGAATCTCTATCTGGCACTAGCCATCGAGCTGCCCAAACTATTGCTAGAGTAGTAGTTTAAATGAGCTGCGTTTATGAACTTATGTCGAAACGATGATCTATATATTTATGGAGGAGGCAGTTGCTATTCCTCTTTAATTTGTAACGATTGGCAATGGATGGGAGTCGGCAATGGCAGGTAGGCCTAAAGGTGCTGGGGAAGAAACCAAACAACAGTTGATCTCGGTGGCATCCCTTATGTTCGCAGAAAGAGGTTATCATGGTGTGGGTATCAGTGAAATTCTATCTGAGGCAAACGTAACTAAGGGAAGCGCCTACTTTCACTTTCCTGGTGGCAAAGAAGACCTTGCCTATGTCTGCATGGAATTCTCGGCGGAGATGTGCATGCAGATGATGGAGGGGGCAAGGGCCTCGTCCGAATCTAGTCACGAAGCGG
>JABSRP010000047.1 GCA_013215145.1 Pseudobacteriovorax sp. | reverse complement strand
GGGCTTGATTACAAATCACCTGAGCAATTCGAAAATGAAATAGCTTAATGGGTGTCCGTTTTTTCAATACCACTCCACTTTACCTCTCGCCGCAGAAACATACCCTTGGCTTTGCCCGAAGAAACCTGTTCCACTTTGGTTGTTAAACTTTTGATATATTGGGTTTCCAGAGCAACCTACTAGCAAAACATTGAGTACTATTAGTCCCATAGTCCGTAATTGTTTTCTGTAGAATTGTTTTTTCATATTAATTCCACGTTCCCATGCCCTTTCGATTTAATTAAAAACAATACCCATATTAGAGACAGACTCAGGATTGGTTTATTGCACGAAAATCTAATGTGTCAATATGAAGAATTTAGCAGCACTATATATCCACGCTGTTTCGGCGCCATGCTTAAAGCCTTACTAGAGAGTTATTGGTGTATTTAAGTGATTACATTCATGGCTAAAAAAAGTGCGGGTACAGATCTAACCCGCAAATTCAGCCCACATCTAACCCTCAAGAAGCTTCTGAAACAGGACACTAGCTGAAATTATTGATGAAGTGGTGGCTGGTAGGACAATTTAAAACAAAAACAGTGGGTTATGAGTCGGCTGCTCTAACCAACTGAGCTATCATCCCCCATTGGTCCGAAGGTCCTACACGTCGACCAAATCAAAATCAAGCACGACTTCCCAAAATATTCGAAATATTTAACAAAGTTGATAAAAACTTTGAAATCTCGTCGATCTGATCACATGTCCAGAAAAGAGTAGGTGGCCTTATCGGCATGTCTATTGATGGGTGTCGAAATGGAATATGCTCTGCTAGTATTAATAAAAGATTCCAACGATCCACTTTGATTATCCCAGCACTACGTTTCGATTGATTTTTGTAGGACAGTGAAATCTTCCGAAATATTTTCACAGTTAATCCGTTATATGATAGTAAGAATGTTTTATGCGTCATATTATCGATATTTTTGGAAATTGAAAATATAACCGTGCAGCGTACCAGGGCAATTTGTTAAATTCATTAACGAACTTTCACTGACTCTTGACTCGATAACTTTTTTGGCATACACGGTCTCCACGCAGAGGAGACGAAGCTGTGACAAACTACAGATGCTATGATCATAGAATCAAACAAATGATTGCCGACACTGGCAACCCAAACCTATTCCCTCAGTTAAACATCCCGCCATCAACCTCACGAGAATGGATTAGAAAGAAAAATTTCGATGTGGTCACCCTTCCTGAGCTGAACTATTCCAATGACGAGCTAGCCACCCAAGTAAGTCAGCTCAAGGATGAAATTGAGAAACTCAAGACCGCGCAAAAGCTAGTCATTTTCACGTTTAGAATATTTGTCTTCCAACTGCAATACCAGCGTCTTCCCAAGGCAGAAAACAAAAAACTCCTAATGGAAGCTATCAATGCTGCAGCAAAACAGCTCTCACTTAAAGATTGCCTAGATGCCATCGGGCTCAGTCTAGCCAGATACAGGAATTGTCTCAAAAGTAACTCCTCCTGTGAATTAGAGAATGTTACTCAATGTCCAAGACATCATCCGACAAAGCTAAGTAATACTGAGATTGGTAAAATCGTCGAATATGTCACATCAAAGAGATTCGCGCACTTCAGCATTGCATCCCTAGCACTCAATGCAAAAAGACAGGGAGATGTTTTTGCCTCCCATATCACCTGGTCAAGAGTGATCAGAAAGTTGAAGCTACGCCGCCCTCTGAAACGAATATATCCAGCCAAGCCCAAGATAGGTATCAGAGCCAGCGCTCCGAATAAGCTATGGCACATCGATGCTAGCATCATAAAACTCCAAGACGGGACAAAGTGCTTTATCCAAGCCATCATTGACAACCATTCCGGGTAGCAAATCAGGAGAAATTAGTCGAAACCAAACGAAACTTCGTTTGATACAGACTAAAAGCCACTGATTCACTGCAGGGTAGCTCGACTAATGATCAGTTAGCGAAGCGTTTGGCTCTGTCCTACACCCATCTGTGGCGTAGCCTCAAATAAGTAAGCTTGAGGACAATCTCATGAACACTTCATCATGAGCGAGACATAGTCCTAGTGTTCATGAAGCTGATTGCAAGCGATTCTACAACCGTAAGGAGCTATACTTGGGATTGCATAAAGTCTCAATTGCTTATTTTACCAAACTAGAGAATATTAGCACTAGATTCTGGGCGAGTAGATAGGGCGCCTCAATTGCAAATGGCCCCAAAAAAAGAATCGACATTGGTACTCTTTCCAGTAAGATAAGCAAAACAACGAAATATAACTGTCAATTGGGTGATCTTTTGAGCACTAAGCAGGTAGCTTCACTGGAAAGCGAAGAGATTGTCGAGTATATCAAACGAGAGCTAGGGGTCGACGGTGTTCGCAGCGGAAGTGATTTCTCCAAAGCTATGGGGCGACTTCTTTCTAAGGAACTTGAAGATTCGGACGAGTCTGACTGTTTGGTCCTTCTCAATGGTCTTGAAAACATCCTCGAGACTCAAGCTCGCTATAGCAATATAAGTGTGGAGATTATCGTCAGGCTTTCCAAGATTACGGGACACCCACCAAAGAAGATTATCTCCTCTATTTCAAGAAATACGAACAAATTGAAAGTGCCAACGGTCTCGTGGGTCAACAAAAACCTAAGAGTGGCTGATGTCGTGGCGAGCTACCCCGAGTTGTCGAACATTGACAGTGTCGAGAAAATTGATGCGATCAGGCGCCTTGACGATGACAAGATCGAAAAAATAGCCGAAAGTGGCTCGGTCATCGATGTCGAAGGGCAAGAACTGAAAGTCAATGAAACCCCCGCTCCAAAGCTGCGCAAGGCTATCAATGAGATCATCAAAGTGGATAAGGACGAGATGGACGAAGCTCCTCAGTCAGAGGTGGGGGAGGCCAACCCTGTTTTGGATCCGTTGGATGACCAGGACGAATCCCAAAAGATTATTGAAGATCTGAGCTCTCTGTATTACCAGGCCATCAAGGTCATTCCAGAGGATCACCCCAAACAAGATGTCATGATGGATATTCTTGCTCGTATCAAAGAAGACATGGAACTGCTCAAGTCTCACCTTGCCAATGAGACCACCGCTTACTCAACGAAGGCCGATGATATCGAAGAAAGCTCAATCATGTAGGGGGAGAGAGGCTTATCCGGAGAACCTATCGCATGTTTGTCGAGATATTTAGAAGTTTTAGCGGGCACAATCTATAATACAGCTTTTGACCTTGGATAGGTTTTGGCTAGTTCTACCGCCTGGCTTCTTAGGTGCTCGGGGGTCCGCCCCCCACCCTTTGTGGTACTTCTTTAGGATCTTCCAATTCAACTGGTGAATTCTATTCACTCCAAAGAGTACGGTTGATGAAAATAGCAGTCTTTGCTGCATCGCTATTTAGAATGTATCCAAACTCAGAGCTGAAGGCACAGTCGGCCCAAGCTAGTTGTGCGGTAGCCTTCTGGTCAATAGCAAACTCGAGGAGTTCTATGATGCTGGCGGCAGGCCATGCCTTTGATCCCGTGATAGGATAGCTCTCGCGGAGTTCGCGAAAAACTTGAGTCACTTCCAGCACTTCTTCTTGTTCTAAGCCCCAATAGCAATAGCTATCGGTTCCAGGGAGGATTGAAGAAAGCCTAAATTCGTGGGTTTCACATGCTGAGTAGCTATAGACATTGGCTTGCGAAGCCAACGGATTCTCAGCGCTTGAAAGCCTCTTGACGCAGTCCATGCTACTTCCGTAAGCAAATGAGTTTAAAATTGTTAGGGCTAAGATAAAGTATCGCTTCATTCTACTTTCCTTGTCGTTGCTTTAAAATACTGACCGGGTCGCAATTTATCACATCATGAAGTTTTTTTGTCATCGTAGCCTGAACCTTTCACTGTTTTCAGTACTCTGTTGGAGAACAGTTTTGATATGTCGAAGGAGTCAGGAAATCGTGCCCGTCCTCGTCCCATCGATTCCGCTGCGGCAAATCTGTAGGGCTTAACTGAAACCAAACGGAACTTCGTTCGCCACGCTCTAAAGGACACTGATTCAAAGCAGGACAGAGAATCAAGGAAAATCAGATGCTAAGGTGCAACATCTGCCCAAATTAGCAGTAACTCTATTCTAAAAATAATTGGAGTTTTGACCGAGCTAGAAAAAAGCAACACAAAGAATCAGCAGTGTTGGATTTACAGAACCGAAATTTCGTCACAAAAAGTGAAACCATACTGATTTCTCTTGATTCAAGGAGACGGGAGACCAAAAAATTCGCTTACCAATGATGAAAGCTCGGCTATATTATTCAAATTATCGCTGACTCAGAGCAGCGCAGAAATCTTGTTCTCCAGCCTACCCGACGACTACGCTGAGAAAATCAAAATACCCCACAAACTTGCCATCAGAGCTAGAATTGAGTCCAATCGGAATACAAACTGCGGAATATGCGTTAACGAATAGCACTCAGATCCACCCAAGTCTAAAACCAAGCAAAGCGTACTTAAACAAAGCCCAGAACCATTCCACATGGACCAATATCCATATTCATTTGATCTGACAAACTCCGAAAAACTATAGGCCTTTCGCTAGTCCGGTTTACGAAACTTCGCACTCTTTTATATCAAGTCCAATGATTCGCTGTACGCCAATAAAGCAGATCAACTAATAGTTTGAGGATTCGATGCCACTCTCCATTAGCTCTTACTTGACTTCCTAATTGCCACACTACTTGTACTGGCGGGTGATGCGACCATCAGGCTCAACCATCCCTATTCTCCATTGGGGCGAAAGGATGCAACTGCCATCGTCGACAATTATGCATTCTATGTCGAACTTATCGTCTGCTAGAAACTTCGCTTACCCAAACGGTAAGCTTAGGTGCAAATATTATGAGAAGTAGGCGTTCTAAATAAAAAAAGTAGCCTACTAAAAATCCGGACACCAAGTAAACGATTGTTATTATTGCCTCTAAGTCATACCGAAAACAGTCCAGAAAAAGCTCGAACCATTTGAATTCGTAGTTCAATTTTTTTAATGCGAAGCTGACTCGCTTCATTCGAACACTTTGGCAGTCGTGATTGATCTCGCTGACCCATTTTGTTAGGGTGAGCCCGAATCAAAACGGAGGGAAGAGTTATGCACAAGATACTACTATTGGCTTTCTTATTCTTTTTGCCCAGTATCGGTATGGGCCAAATCTGGAATGACATTAGCATCGATGGGATCACATGTTCCCAAGGAGAAAATTCTAATATTGTTTTTGGTGGGACTTCAGGCAAGATTTTCATCATAAACAGAGACGTCAAAATAATGGGCAGCGCAGTCCATAGGAAGAGAATACAGCTCTGCCAATTAAGGTTCTCAATATATGTCAATCGCCAGCGAATTAGACTACGTCAAGCTGATCACTCTGGCATGGCTCTACTGCCTAGAGAAAGCGCCATCTGGTTCGAATCCAAACTGAAACTAAGAAATCGCGACCTCAGCGAGGTGGTAACAGCTTTTCAAGGTCCAAAATTTGGTGAGGTCACTGTTAGTACGTTTCCAAGACGAAGAGGCTGGACGCCGTGTCCAGGAGAGGAAGGCTATTCTCCCACTTTAGACCTAACCTTGACTTACCGCGGATTTATTAGAAATACTACTAATCAGCAGGCTACATTTGCTGGAATAGAGCGTGAAGATAAAGAATTGAAAAGTGTATTTCACTTTGAAGCTGAAAGCTGCTAGCTAACATGCGGTATGTTGTTCAGTTAATTTTATTGTTCGCGGCGTCTAGGTTCGCCGCAATTCGTTAGCACTGGTTGCCTCAGGAAGCTGTGTATTTTTAAGGTGTTTAAGTAAAGGAAGAACCCACTCGTTAAATGAAAGGACCCAAAGATGAGATACATCAAGCCAATAACCGCAACGATCCAGAACCTTGCCGCCGTATTATTATTTTCCAAGCAGGTTGTGGCACAAGTCAATGTGAACGAAACCACGTTTCAAAGTAACTGCGGACCAACTGAGGTCAGCTGGGTTTCTGAGGACTATAACCAGCTAAAGTTAGAAGTGGATGCATTTGGCAACCGACGTGCAATCGGGTCGCCCTCGACGCCAAGCAACCAAGCGCGCATCCGCTGCAGTGGACGAATCCGGTTCACATCATCGCAACGCATGCAATTCTATTTGGTTGAAACCAGGCACCAAGGAATTGCTAGTGTTACTCGCAGCGGCCTGGTAACGATCCGAGACGCTTCAGTCACCTTCTTTCCTAGCAGACGAGAAACTTTTGAGACTGTCCTTAATCGACCTTTTTTCGGTAAATTTGATGTTACCTCAGAGAACGACTTTGACGGCGACTATCCAACTCGTTGCTCTACCGTCCATGATATGGGAATCGTTACCACTATCGAAGTTCGTGATGGTGCTAGTACTTCGATTGTTAGCCCGATTCTCGTTGGGGGTGGCTCGACGGAACGTTACTTTCGTCATACATATATAATGCATGGATGGGAGTGTTAGGGACAATAAGGAGAAGCAAGCTTTTTCATGATTTTAGAAAAAGCCTTGCTGGTGACTCGGAAGTTTAACATGAGTTGGTTAAGTTTCGGAATCAATCGCGACTTACCAATGAACAGTTAGCTGCTGATTGCTCAAGGGTACACCATGAGCCATCGGCGTCTCCTTTTTCTGAAAAACCATTGGAACCGCGAAATATATTTGGCATAAATATCTGCCATTCGACCCAGCCAATGGAATCGTTAACCTGCCCTGTAGTGAATCAGTAAAAATTACTTGAACTAAAACGAAACTTCGTTCGCTTTTCTCTAAAAGCAACTGATTCAGTGACCTTCAAATTCATGAATGACCTAATGTCGGCAGGTACATCCATTCCCCATAAAGGCTTTCCATTAATATGCAATTACACCGTTAGGGGGGTATTGGTTTTTGGAACTTGTCCTAACGTCCTGGAGCCCAATATTGCCATTGAGGAAGCTATCAGTATTAAGGTTTGTTTCACTATTTGTTCCTTAAAGTTTTTGCTCTCATAACATCGATCTTTAGGGCGACATTAATTCTCGTACTACGCTTTCCTATGCCTATATGTTGGCACATCTTAGACGCATATTTTAAGGAAATATTTCGATAAAATTAGGTTACGATTTGCAATTGCAGTTCATTCGCCTGATCTAATGGAGTCCTGTAAGCAAAAACTACTTCAAAAAGGGTCTGCAACTCAGGCTTTACTTAAGTATTAGTATTTACAAGATAAAAATAAAAATTGTGCAATATTTCGAATTCTGAAAAGTCACTATACAGAGGATTTTGTGTAAGCAAAGAACCTATATTTTTAGTGACATAGATATGTTGTTTAGGCATGTTTTGTTAACTAATGACTATGAACGAAGGAAACTACAATGACAAAATAGTCAGCTTTTTTTGTCCTATTTTGCATCCTAGTAGGAGGCTGCCATAAATCAAGTGGGAAGAAGCCTGCTCTGCAGCCTGAAAGCTCAATCCAGCCAAATCAAGAGGAATTAGACCTTGTGGAGTTTGACGGTCAGCCACTGGAAAGTATTTTTACGTTGGACTTTCCATTAATGCTTGAAAAAGATGAATACCTCATCTTTGATTCCTCTAAGGATTGCTGGTTTGATCAGAATAGTTCCTCTGGGATCTCATGTAGTCTGCGAGATCTAAGCACTATAGTTAAAACTATGGATAATTTGAGAGTCTCTGATGGTGATGTCTATGGCCTCTATGCTGGGATTTGTGGTTATGATAAAAATGGAAATCTCAATAATAGAATGGTTACATTCAAATCAACTGCAACGATTTTTTCGTTAGAAGAAGATCTAAGTTCCAATCAAATTGACTTGGAAAGTTTTATCGATATAAAGTTTTCCAAGGATCGATCCACTGTAACTGCAAATAGATGCAAAATTGCTTTTTTGGGTGGAATTCATACCCCAGAAGTCCTCGATGATTTGTACAGTCTAGATATTGAGACGATCATTCGCAGCTACCATTTCGCCGTCGATGAAATCGAAAAACTAGGCGCCGCTATAATGAAGATTTCCAATTCAAAAAATACCGATCTTGTTCATGGAAAGCTAATAGGGCTTAGTAGAGTTGCCAAAGAATTGCAGGATTTGCGAGACGATCAAGCCATCCTTGAGATTTCTGATGAAGACATTGAGGCGTCAGCAACTCTGTGTGATAGGCTAGATTCTGCGCAGCGTTGGTTTGGATTTAAATCCAAACTTGCTTTTTGGATTCTTCCTAATAGCGATAACTGCCGAATATATCTTGAAATCGAAAAATCCTATAGGACTGAGGGTAGCTCCATACCTGTGATCTTTAGATACAAAGATAGTGAAGGAAGCGTTTTGAAGGAAGAGGAAACATATTTCTTCTCAGGTGGGACCTTATTCCATAACAATGATTGTTTGGGAATAGCGTCCCGCTACATTCCCCTTGAGACAAGAAAGCTTGAGGTCGAAATTCTCGAGATAAATGATTCAAAGCTCACAGTACATAAAAAAGAGTTTGTTTTTGATAATCCGAATTCAGTTGAACTTGACTTTGACTTCATCAAAGAAGCAGAGTTACAATCAGCAAATTCCGAATCTGCAAAAATACGATACAGACTGAATCCAGCACTTGAGAATATCGCCCCCCTTTCAAGTTTTGATATGGGTGATCTTTGGGTTTGCTTTACTATCTCTGAGACTCCGTTGACTCCACTAGAAATGATCGAAGGTGATAAGGGCGCTTGTGGCAGGATGTTTGGTTTTTTGCAGACAGACGCGTTTCTTTTCTCGGAAACCAAAATAGACTTCGGTAGTTTTTGGTACTGGGAAGAAGCTCTTTTTGGTGAGGAAGTAAATGCATATCTCTACAGCGAGGAAGTTAATTTTTCTTCATTCAAATCTAGAAGTGTTTTCTATCCGCTAGGGAAAGTAGCAATCCCTAGGCCATAGCAAACAAGAACAAAAACTTTATGCTCGCAAGCATATCAGCTGGGGCAACGGCGTGCAGCTGCGGCCCCTGTGAAAACTCATGGTGCGGGTCTACGTACGTGCAGTAAATCATAAGAAATTAGCTGAATCAAAAATTGGAAGTTAACATGGAAAGCAGCATTTAAATTAAACCTGCATGACGCAGAAGATGTCATGATGAATCTGCGAAAGTTACGAATCGATGAAGGTGGTATCCCCCGAATGGAAATCAGTTCAAGTGTAGCCGTATGCAAAAGAAGCTTGTAGTGAGCCATCTATTTGTGTTAGTTTAGTCACTCCGGGACGATATATCATTCCCATTTTTTGGATTTTCGCCATGTAATGCTCTGCCTAATTCAGTCTCTATAATAAGCAAGATAACTATCAATCTTGCTCGTGCGATAATATTAACTAAATTTTATAAAATTGGTGACTTATGGGTAACTATATAAAGTACCCCAGGACCCCGCATTTGCCGTGGTCACCTGGGGCGACTAGCGACGATGTGTTTTTGGTAGACACCTCCTCGTTTGAAAACAAACAAGTGATCGTAACCGAGAAACTGGACGGCGAGAATACGACCCTTTATCAGGACTATATGCATGCTCGGTCGATCAACAGCAGGCATCATGAATCAAGGAATTGGGTTAAAGGTTTCCACTCGACATTTGCTCATTTAATCCCCAATGGCTGGCGCATATGCGGTGAGAACATGTATGCCGTTCACTCAATAGAGTACAAGGATCTACCTTCTTATTTCATAGCTTTCGGGATTTTTGATGACCAGAATCGGTGTCTATCCTGGGATAAGTTTCTCGAAAAATGTCAGGAGCTAAATCTGTCTACCCCAAACGTATTTTATTCGGGAGTTTGGGATGAAAAGAAAGTCGAAGCATTGACGTATGATGCAAAATCAGTGGAGGGCTACGTTGTAAGAGTGGCCGAACCGTTTCACTACAAGGACTTTTCCAAGAGCGTGGCAAAGTGCGTTAGGAAAGGCCATGTGCAGACAGAAACCCACTGGATGCATCAAGAGATTAGACCGAATAAACTGAGGGAAAGCTAATGCATCCGTTTTGTAAAAATATATTAGATGGCCTAAGACCAAGTTTTGACGAAATTGTTGGGCAGTTAGGTTGTTTCTTTGAACAGCTAAATGGCTTGAAAACAACTCCTCAAGACGAGGAATGGCATGCTGAAGGTGATGTTCATACCCATATGAACATGGTTATGGATGAGCTTTATCAATTGGTTGACGAGGCTCATTGGCAATTGACCGATAGGCAAAAGCTATCATTGGTTCTAGGAACTGCCTTGCATGATATTGGTAAGCCATTTTGCACTAAGGGAATGGAAATCAAAGATGTAATGCGAATAGCGGCACCTCACCATGAATACCGTGGAGCAAGTTATCTTCCGTTTCGTATACCCAAACTGAGTTTACCGAAAGATATAGAACAGGAAGTTGTATCCCTTGTTGCCTATCACCACATGCCCAAGTCGCTTGTTGTGAAGGAAAAGCCGAAGCAGGACTATGCCAGGCTCGCTAGGATTTGCTCGCCAAAATTGCTCTACCTACTTGAGATGGCAGATATGAAAGGACGAACCTGTTCAGACAAGGAGAAGCAGGTTGATATGATCGAGTTTTTCAAGATGAGCTGTGAAGAGCATGGCGTGTGGGATAAAGATCCCTACGATGGGTGGGTGAAGTCTTTGACTGATGAGTTGAAATCTTCTCGGAAAGGAGCGTTGAGCTATTTCTATAACAACGCCGTGCGGGACTACGAATCACAAGAGATTTTTACTCACGAAGAAGCCCTGTCGAAGTATTACGATTTTAGAGACGATTTTAATGAGTTGTTTGTACTATGCGGACCGAGCGGTGCTGGAAAATCCATATGGGTCGAAAGAAACCTCAAAGGTTTTCATGTCGTATCTATGGATATGTTGAGGGCTAAGCACGCCAAAGACATGGCAGACCAAAAACTCAATGGATATGTTAGGCAGGTTGCAAGAGAAGAGCTGAAATCACACTTACGAAAAAAGGGTAAGAAGATTGTATGGGATGCTACCTCGTTGCGTCGGGACTTTAGAAGCCCGATTTTGAGCCTCGGTTTTGACTACAAGGCATTGACAACCATCGTGCTGTTTCAAAAAGACTTTGATGAGATCAACAAAAACAACCTCCAACGAAAAAGGAATGTCCCAGCCACAGTTATAAAAAAGCAGATTGACTCATTTGAAATGCCAGAACTAACAGAGGCCCACAGATTTCTGATCGTTGGATCAAGTGGTAGAGTGGAGTATTCTCATGGTGATGTAGAGAATGAGTTCGCGGTGGGCTAGATTAGGGATGAAAGAAATCTTAAAGAAAATCTCAAATGAACAGCACGAATTAAGAATTTTACGAAGTGATGGTCTAGGGTGGAAGGTTCCAGACTGGCTCGATGAAGCCTTGCTTCAAAAGACCCCAAAGAAATTCCATTCCTTGCACGGCCATTGGAAAGCGACACCTTTTGGTTCAACCATGGAGATGGAGTGGATCGAGTGATTCTTTAGGGTAAGGTTGTGGCAGACACTCACAAGAAAACTTAGATTCGCTGTACGGGAGCAATCTTAGTGCGTTACTGAATCTGATTGAAAGGTCTCAAAATACCAATCAAACAATGAGGAACCAAACCAAACCTCCAAAAATATAAGAGGGCTAATTCCTAATATACTAGCGACTAGAAATACTCGAAAATTCACCTTGCTAATGCCAAACATAAACTGCATCGGTGCAAAGGTAAAAAGCAGCAGCCTCATCAAGAATATGTTTCGAAATTGGTTTTCCACTAGTTTATCTTCAAGTCTTCTAATTTTCTCAGGAAGATGACGCTGCACCCATTCATAACCCACATAGCGGGCAAAAAAGAAGGAAAGCACGCCAGCCAATGTAGCCCCAAGGACCGAGTAGATAAAGGCCTGGGGCCAAGGCCAAATCGCGGCGGAAAGCAAAATCAAGCCGTGTGAAGCGACTCCTAGAGGCTGAAACAGCATGAAAAATACAATAAAAAGTAGAGGCCCTAAGACTTTCTCAGATTGAATGACTTCGCGGAAACTAAGGATCGCCTCCGGACTATAAGCTCCACTCGCAATCATATAAACTATGGCTAAAGCGGTAGTTGCCAAAAGGCAAATTTTGAAATATTTCAGTTTAATTTTTTAGAGCCCTTTCTGACTATCTCTGCCTGCGCTACAGCAAATCAGTAGAACTTAGCTTAAACCAAACGAAACTTAGTTCTCTGCCCTCTAAAAGCTACTGATTCACTCCACTGTAAATCGCACTCATCAAGTAAAAATGTGTTTTGGAAGGACTCCTATGCAAACTTTCCTTGAAGGAAGAGAAGAATGGAGGGTAAAAGTTGACGAGCTGAACCCGAACTAACAGACAATCAAATCAAAATGTCAAAACAGGGCTAGTGTCAAATCAGATTCAAATTTTTACAGATAAAAAGAAAATTTTATTCCTCTAAATAATGCTTCTAAGTATCTATCTCGTCAAGGAATTTAACTCGAACCTTCAGGATCATTTTTCTTAGACCACTCGAGTTTTACCATATTGTCTCCATAGCCTTTCCCTCTAAGAACTAGTTTTCCTTCATTGATTTCAAAATCCCTTGTAAAGGTTTTACCAAATCTCGTGTGATCCTCAGCCTCTAGTACCGTATGTCGAACCGTACCGCTAGAAATTTCGTAAGTGGCAGTATAGAATGTTGTCCTTTGCGGTTTGTCACTGTTTTGCGTGTTGTACCTTGTCCAGCCAACTGATACGAAACCCTCCATGGTGTAAATTAAGGTTCCATGAACTTTACCCCGCCATTTAACCCAATCGCTAGATTCCTTCGATTTTTCGTAGAAGCTGTCTAGTCTCCAGACTCCGATCAACTTTTCCAATGCCTTGTCCCCCATAATTAAATAAACTTCAATTTATAAGTACTTCTTGGTGATTTGATCACTCTTTCTTACTCCCTACAGAACAGAGTTCGGTTTTGTGTGGTCTTTTTGATGTAAGTATAATGAAACTAATCAAACGTACTGGCAATTTACCTTACCGCGAATAAATAACATACCTTGAAGTTCCCATTTTTGTGTGTCTTTGCATTCGGCTGACATGGCTTTTGCTGTGAGATAGAAATCTTTGATTCGAACGGCAGTCTGTTTGGAGAATTCGATGAAATTGACTCTATGACTAGAGGGTTTATGGAAGATAAATCAGGAAAAGGTGTAGGTACAATAAATCCTTGAACTGGCTTACCAGGTCAAGCAGTGCACGAATTTGCGGTCAGACAAATTTTGACCAAAACAAAGAGAAGAATAGATGCCCTTATGGGTGAGTCTGTTGTCACAAGGCCGACGTGAATAATTAAACCATAAGTTCCAACTGGTGGTGAAATTGTTACCAGTCTAGGTTTATTTGTATCGGTAGTAGTTGAGAATTTACGAGATCAGAATTGTATTCTAGTTGACATGATGGAAATTGTGACTTGAACTCGTGAGAGACCGGGTGCAACTCAGCGCCAAAGTGAAGTTGTTTTATAATTTGTAGCAAGCTCAACATCTTGAAAGGAGAAGCCGTGAACTTTGATGAACTAAAAGAAGTGGTGAAAAATACCTATATGGCGAATTACGTTCAAGGTTTCAAAAATAACGATGTGTCTTTGATTGATGCGATAGTTAAGTATCCACTCGCTTATATTAAAGAAGGTTCGGTAGAAATGTTTGAATCGTATCCCATTAACCCTCAAATCTTAAAGGAGGAAATTGGTTGGGATCATTCTATTGATTGGAATTTTGAAGTCACGGCAGTGAATGATAGAGAAGCACATGCGGTAGCATCAGCTATTCGTTGTCGAAAAGACGGTTCGAGAATTGAGCATGTTCATGGCTTTTATGCTTTCACAAATACTCTTTCGGGATGGAAGATCTATGCTGTGGCAGATACTAGTTTTTTACCATAACAACCTTTCAATTCGACAATTGAAACTCACTGCGTTTAGCATGTGAAAATTCAACTGTGAGTACCAAATTTTGTTTAACTTTATGTGCTCTAGTCAGGATTTGAGTTTACAGTCTGCCCTTCCGGGTAGGCAATTTCTACCTACCTAATTTAAATAATACGGTTTTGCAAGAGGATGATGTATATGTTAGCTGTAAAGCTAAATATTAGCTTCAAAAGTTTCTTTCGGTGCCCTACCTTTGCAGCTATTGCTGTTATGCCTCTGAGAGTCAAGGCTCATACACAGAGAGACTTACACTCCCTTCTTGGGTGATCAGTACAGTACTTAAAATTCAACCCGAAAGGAGCTATCTAAGACTATTCCTAGTTAGTTTCTGTCCGTGAACACTTTTCTCAACTAATTCACTCTAGAACCTAATCAACTATAATAACAATGCATTAATAATTGTAACTTTTACTTTTTGATAAGATTTTATAAATTGTAAATCCATCATGCAAATTTGACGATAACCTAAGGCATGAGAACTATAAGATTTTTAAAAATTTTGATCTTACTCCCCCTGTTTATCCTAACAATCCTACCCCCTTTAGGCCTTGGAAGTCCATTTGTGGTACCAGGTGTATCAGATGGGATAAATCTAGGGCGATACTTTCACATATATTTAGATGAAACCAACGATCTTCAAATCCAGCAAATCATCGATGATCAGAATATCCCATTTAAACCCCTTGAAGAAGATCATGCAAACTTTGGTATCACTGGCGGAACCTCTTGGGCCAGATTCCAACTTTACAATCCATTTCCCCAGCTGCAGGAAGTCTTCATTGAAAACCAGTATACCATGACCGATAGGGTGACTCTTTACCAGATGGTCGGTGATGAAATTACGGTAGAGGAGTTGGGCGATCAAGATTTTTCAAGTCCCAGAGGCATTCCATTTCGTCAGGGGATTTTTCCTGTTAAACTTCAATCTGGGAACAATTTATTTTATGTGTCCGTCAAGACTTTAGGTCCTAATAAAATCCCTCTTGCTCTTTGGACAGCTCAAGAGCTGCAAAGGAAAATGATCCTAGAGACCACTATTATCAGTATTGCCATTGGAATCATGATCGCTATGATCTTGTATAACCTTTTTCTATACATTTCACTACGATCTCTCTCATATCTGTTTTATGTGGCCTTTTGCGTCTCATTCCTTATGATGCAATGTAGTTTGGCCGGTATTTGGTCCTATCTTACCTTCATTGGCGGCGACACACGGGTTTGGTTAATGAACTGGGGATTTCTTTTTTCAGCCTGTTCCAGTCAGCTTTTCTCTATTCTCTTTGCCCTCAGCTTTTTTAAGGTTTATAAAAAATATCCCAAACTAGTCAAAGGGGTTTCTATTTACCTAGCCTTCCTAATCATGCAGATCATATTGATACTATTTGAAAATAACTATCTCCTTAGCTCTATGCTTGCTAACAGTACAGCAGGTCTCACTTGCATCTTTCTTCTGGTCCTCGGCTTTCGCTACTGTCTACTTGGATATCGCCCCGCAATCTACTACACCATCGCTTGGATGTTCGTTCTAATAGCCTCAATCTTACTGTCCCTAACCAATATGAATCTAGTACCGGGAAGTAATCTCTTAAACTTTGGGACACTTATTGGGGCCTGCATCGAAACCACCCTACTATCTCTAGCACTGGCGGATCGAGTTCGTTTAAACGAAACTCAAAGGGCCGAAGAACGTGAATCCTATATTCAGGAACTGTATAAAAAAGAAAGTGCCAATCATCATTCTTACTCCCAAATGTCGAAGATGGTTTATAGTCATCAGGTACAGCAAATGAGAAGTGGTATGCGATTAGAAGAAACCATGCCGGTAGGGCAAAAATATGCCTGTGTCATTTGCTTTGATATTATAAAAAGCAGTGAACTACCGGAAGATAGGGCCAATCAATTTTTTTCTGCGGTGTTTAAAGAGTGTAATAGTGTCATTGAAAGAAACTACAATGATACTACCCTTGAGGCGGATGGCTTTCGTATCAATGAAATGGGAGATGGCTTTCTTTGCTCAGTGGGTTTCCCTTTCACACTTCCCAGAAATATTTCCATAGAAGATAAATCCATCCTATTGGCCAACGAATTTGTCGATATTTTCCATAAACATGCAAAAAATTTCTTTCCTAGGGAGGACCTAAAGTGTTCCTTAGGTATTGCCTCTGGTTTACTCTCCACCAATTTCAACCAGATTGGCACATTAAGCTACCACGTTAGCGGCCAGCCCATTATTCTAGCCACCCGTTACGAATCTTCTAGAAAACTACTATACCCCGCAGGGCCACCTTCTTCCATTATCCTAGTGCAGGATCAGGTGATGGCCAAAGTTGGTCCTCAGCTTCAAAGTCAATTTAATACCAAAGACTTATCCCAAGGGGGGGTTAAAATTAGAGATAATGAAGATAGTCAGGTGCTTTTTTATGCTCTGAAAGACAACCTTGCAGCTAATCGGTAGAAATTATCTGGAACCAAAAGAATCTTCGTTCGCTACTCTCTAAAAGCTACTAATTCACTAAGTCGCAAGAAGCTACTGTAACATAACACTAGCTGGAATCATTGATGAAATGGTGACTGGTGGGTAATTTAAAGTAAAGTCAATGTGTTATGAGCCGGTTGCTCTAGCCAACTGAGCTATCATCCCCCGTTGGAACAGAGAAACCATCAAAACGTTTCCCGTTAAACAACGGGAAAATATCCGACAGGGCTCTTAACTTTCAATAAAAGCGCGTAATTTTTTACTTCGCGACGGATGACGTAGCTTACGCAAAGCTTTTGCTTCAATTTGGCGGATACGCTCTCGCGTAACATCGAAGTTTTGACCGACCTCTTCAAGTGTATGGTCGCTTCGCTCACCAATACCGAATCTCATCCGAAGAACTTTTTCTTCCCTTGGCGTTAGTGTCGCGAGGGCCTTTGTGGTCTGCTCCTCAAGGCTACCAGATATCACAGACTCCGAAGGCGAGTGCTGTGTTTTGTCCTCAAGGAAGTCACCGATATGGTTGTCTTCTTCTTCACCAATAGGCGTTTCAAGAGAGATTGGCTCTATGGCGATCTTAAGGACTTTTCGGACCTTATCGACAGACATCTCCATACGGGCTGCGATCTCTTCAGGAGTTGGCTCGCGACCCATTTCCTGAACCAAGTAACGGCTAGTACGGATCAATTTATTGATGGTTTCGATCATGTGAACTGGAATCCGAATCGTCCGGGCCTGGTCGGCAATCGCTCTCGTGATTGCCTGACGGATCCACCAGGTAGCATAAGTGGAGAACTTATAACCACGACGGTACTCAAACTTCTCAACCGCCTTCATAAGGCCAATATTTCCCTCTTGAATCAGATCGAGAAACTGTAGGCCACGGTTGGTGTATTTCTTTGCAATCGAGACCACGAGTCTGAGGTTAGCTTCCACCAACTCTTTTTTCGCAGCCTCTGCTGAACGCTGCATACTCGATAGTTCGGCATAGTGGGCAAGAAGCTTTTTCGGCTCCATATTGGTTTCTTTTTGAACACGATCTAAAGTCTCGAGTGCTGAGGTCACGTTACGCAAAACGCGTTGCCACTCACGATCCGTAGCCTGACCGTAGGGTTGCTGCGGTTTGGAGTTAATATGATCGACAAGGTCGTCACGTCCGCATCGCATCCGCTTTGCATAGTAGGCGATATCTTGCTCGGCCTCTCTCAGGCTGTTACTAAATTCAGCCAGATCATCGATCACGTGCACGAGAAGCTTACGATTGATGTTCAGATCGCGAAGCATTTCAAAAACTTGGGTTTGCAAATCTGGAGCGTTTTTGGCGTTTTTGCCTAGGGCTTTCTCGAAGGTCTCATAAAGCTTGAGAAACTCTTCTGTGGTTTTTCGTAGTTTGTCCGAGTGAGCTTCTTCGTTCGAAGAGGCTTCATCGTCATCGAAACCTTTAATGAAGCCTTTCATACGAATCTCGCCCGCAGCAAATTTACGAGCAGCATCCACGATCGTGTCACGTCCAAGTTGCAGATGTAAGATGTGGGAAAGGATACGGTTCTCTTCCGCCTCGATTTTTTTGGCGATGACCACCTCACCCTCGCGGCTCAATAGAGCTACGCTTCCCATCTTTCGAAGGTAGATGCGTACGGGATCGTTCGATTTACCAAAGTCATCGGCTTTCACCTCTTTTTTAACGACGTCCTTATCCTTGGTTGCTGTTTCTGCGTCTTTTTCAGGAACCGTTGGATCGTCGTCAGAATCCTCATCGTCGACTTGAGTGAAACCGTCGTCGTCTAGAAGGGCGGTTTCACCGTCTTCACTTTTACTATTACGAACGGCATCTTTAACTGTGTCTTCGATGACGATATCCTTGCTCTTTAATTCCGTCAGGATACTTTGAATGACTTCAGGAACCTGCAATTCTTTTGGAATACTTGCTGAGACCTCTTTAAAGGTCAGACTACCTTTTTTATCGTAAGTCTCTTCCAGCTTACTGATGATTTCGTCTTTAGTTTTTTCGGTATTCGCGGCACTGCTCGTCGCTTTCTTTGCCGTTTTTTTCTTAGCCGTAGTTGTCGTTGCTTTCTTACTCGTAGCCTTCTTACTCACTTTCTTCTTTGCAGTTGCTTTTTTTGCAGGTTTTGCTTTGGCTGGCTCTTTCGTAGCCTTCGCGGCGCTCTTCTTTTTAGTAGCCATAGACGAGTATTCTCTCCGGATAATTGGTAGTCATGACGGAAGATAAAAAAATGGCTTGGAATGGACCAAGCGATCCCAGCATTCGAAAATTCTGGCCTTTATATGTATATAGGTTTAAGAAAAAAAAATCAAATAGGTACTTGGGGAAAAAGATGATACTACCCTTGTAAAGATTTTATTTCACTATTTAATTTGTGAATCGCAGATAAAATTTGCGTCTGCTCTTCAATATTGGCGTCATTTAGGCGTGTTTTTAAATGCTGTCGAGTGGCTTTTAATTGTGAAACTCGAGTCGTTTCGGCTAACTTTTTCATAACAGCACCACGGTTGTCCGTCGAAAAGGCTGATTCTTTTTCTACTAAATTGTCGATAAGGCTGATGACAGCTAAATCAGAACTGCTATGCCAATAGGACTTTGGTTGATCCTTTGGTGAGTCCCCCTTTTTTAAAGCTTTGACGAAGTCTTCCGCCAACTCGAGCCAGAGCGGCTCGAGCTCTAAGTCAAGTTTCAGGTGAGCCTCGATATTTGTCACAGATACCTCTTCACTTGTCGCGTAGTAAAGATGCCCCAAGAAATCGTATTCCACCGAGGTGAGTCGTCTAGTGCGGGAGGGCTTGAGCTCTTTCTGCTCTACAGGACTCGGCTCCGGAGCGGGAGTCTCGATAGTTTGATTCTTCGGTTTTGCAGGGCGCTTCTCTAAAGTTTTACCAATAGCGTCTCGAGAAACGCCAGTTAATTTGGAGATATGACTGACAAGGAACGATTGTTTAATCGGGTCCTTGACGCTCCTAACCCAGGGAAGGATTTCATTGTCGATTAGATCTGGTACCGAAAGCTCGTGGGCTCCTGAGATTTTTGCTGTGATCGCGTAGTCAAGCAAGGGAGCTGCATTCTGAATTTTGTCTTCGAGGGCGTCTTTGCCAAACTCTCGTAAGAATGAATCGGGATCGTAAGCGGAGTCCAAACGCACCACTTTAAATTGAGATCGAGGTACCTCTAAAGCTAGGGATACGGTTCGAAGACCAGCGTTTTCGCCTGCTTGATCACCATCGAAAAGCAGAATGATCTCTTTTGCGAGCTGTGACAGCCGCTGCAGATGATAAGGGGTCACCGCTGTTCCCAAACAAGCAACCGTCTCCTGGAAGCCAAAATTCCATAGTTGTAGGGTATCCATGTAGCCTTCAACGATAATCACCCTTTGCGCACGTCTGATGGCGTCGCGTGCGCTGTCAAGACCGAATAGCGTATAAGACTTGTCAAATAGCGGCGTTTCTCGACTATTTTTATACTTAGCCGGGTGGTCTCCCATGGTTCGACCACCGAACGCAATCAGTCGTCCATGATGGTCCTTGATAGGAATCATCAAACGGTGCTGAAAAAAATCATAGGTTTTGTGATCCTTCATAGACGTGGTCGCCACTGAGGCCGTGACCGCATCTTTGATCGACATGCCCTTCTGCAAAAGGTGGTTCACCAAACCCATGGATTGCTGAGGTGCGTAACCAAATTCAAAGCCATCGATGATCTCTTTGGAAAAACCCCGGCCTTGTAGGTAAGGGACAATACGATCCCGATGCACATGAAGATTTTGGGAAAAATACTCTTGCGATAAGCGCAAAATTTTGTAGAGATTTGCTGTTTCTCGTCGCTCTTGTTCGTTGCGTTTTGAGTTTTCCAATTCGGGAACATCGATACCATATTTTTCAGCTAGGTATTTGAGGGTCTCCATAAAACCCATGCCACGGGTTTTACGAATATATTCGATAGCGTCCCCGTGGGCGCGGCAGCCAAAGCAAAAGTAATGATCGTCAAATATGGTAAAACTGGGAGATTTTTCCTCGTGGAACGGGCAAAGCCCCACCAGCCGACCGCTCCGTCGTTCCAGTTTAATCGACTCTCCAATAACATCTGCCAATGACACTTTTCCTAGTATTCTATTTTTTGCGGCATCAATTGACATATACTCGTTCCAAGGATGTTAAGACGTTAGCTTTTCTTGAGGTAGTTGATGGGTCGATTAGACATAAATTGTCTGGCAAAATGAGTCCGAAACTCGAACGATTTTTGAAAGAGTGACCGCATCCGAGACATATTTTTATCATGGCTAAGCTTTGAGCGTCACCCAGAATTTAGTGGCTCAAGGACTGTTGTCTCTACGACTTTTTAACCAGCCGCTGGCTAGCTTGTCGCCAAAATTGCATAGTGTATCGACGCGGTTGATGAGTAGGTAATTCAGGCTTTGGTCCTCTTTTTGCGAGACTGCAGCTACCCAGGAATGCTTCCGCGGATACCGACAAAGGTCTCGTGGGTCCCCTTCATGATCGTAGCGGCGAATAGGCGACTCAGTTAGGTAGGAGATACCATTTTTTTCGGTTTGGTGTTGAAAGCTTGTTCCTAACTCGCCTTTCAGAGTTTCCGTTAGTTGCGCCGTGGTCAAACCAAGATCAGCTTTGTAAAAGGCGATTCCGAAATAAGGAATGGCTACCTTGCGGTTAGGGCTAATCAGAAAATGAATATCCACAGAATGAAAGGGGCTGTTCTGCGTCACTGGCCTAGAACATGGTGCGCTTGGCATATAACTTAGCAGGCTTTTTTGCTTCGGGTTAAAATAGATTTGCCCTAGATAGGGGTTGGTGACGATTTGCTTTTTTTTGCTCTGTCCAAGGCCTAGAGACCGGACTAAATTTGCATAAGACAGATTGCTTAATGGTGTGAAGTGGCGTATATCATTACCGAATAATAGGTACTTGGGCTTGAGTTCGCGGTTTAAAATAAAATCGAGCTCTTGGCAGTTATAGTTAGGAATCGTAAGGCTGTAGAAGTCTTCTTGCATGTCGATAGTTTGAGGCAGGTTCATATCCACTCCTGCGAAGAATAAAGTCTTTTCCAGTTTTCGCAGGGGCTGAGGGTCTTTTTCTTTAAAGCTTAGTCGATTGTACGCGCGTCGACACTCTTTTATCGCTTCGGGCAAGTAGGCTTGCCCTTTGTAGTTGCGAATCGCCGCCTTTTTGCATTGGGTAAAGTAGGCAACAGCTGGAAATGCTCGACGACATTTCTGAATATCCTGTTTTAATGCCTTAAGTGCTTTGCCTGCCGTCAGGGCAGAACTCCTGTGTTTCTTTAGAGCAGACTTCCGGCAAGTTTTGTAGGTCTCCTGAGACGCCTTGCCAACTTGAGAGCTATCTTGCGATTGCGACTGAGCTACTACTTCGTGACCTACAAATAGTAAAACAAGAGCGCTCATGAAAAAATAGCTGAGACTCTTGAGATCTGGTATATAGTTAGGTAACATTTTAAAATTGTTCTCCATTTTACCAGTTTATTCTGATCGCAACGAGGTTTTTGTCACGGGATATCCTATGAAAAACAACTATTTGTGATTCAGCTTTAATCTGCTATTAACCACCACTGCACTGGACTTGTAAGGAGATAGTATCATGCCTTCTTTTGATATTGTAAGCGAAGTTGACATGCAAGAGGTCGATAACGCCGTCAATCAGGCTGCTAAAGAAATTGGAACGCGCTTTGACTTTCGTGGGGGCAAGTCCAACGTCGAATGGTCAAGAGAGGAGAAGCTTATCAAAATTATCGCCGACGATGATATGAAGCTCCGTTCGATCCATCAGATTCTCGAGCAGAAACTGGTGAAACGCAACGTTGATCTGCGGGCCCTTGATTACGCTCCTGAGCAAGAGATGTCGGGAAACCTGCTAAAGCAATCTGTGAGTTTAAAAATTGGCCTCGATAAAGAAGCTGCCAAGAAAGTCACCAAGGCGATCAAGAATAGTAAGATAAAGGTTCAGGCTCAGATTCAGGATGAACAAGTAAGGGTCACCAGTAAAAAAATAGACGACCTGCAAGGGGTGATGCAAATGCTTCGTGGTGAAGACGTCGGTGCACCCTTGCAGTTTGTAAATATGCGGAGTTAATACCAATGGGATTTAAATGTGGAATCGTCGGATTACCGAATGTGGGAAAATCAACAATCTTCAATGCTTTGACTTCCGCTGGTGCGGCGTCGGAAAACTATCCTTTTTGTACCATAGATCCTAACGTGGGTAAGGTAGACGTTCCCGATCCTAGACTAAAGACTCTTGATGATTTTGTTCATGCTCAAAAGATCATTCCAGCAAGTATGGAGTTCGTTGACATTGCTGGTCTAGTTCGCGGTGCTGCATCAGGTGAGGGTCTGGGTAATCAATTCCTTGGTCATATTAGGCAAACCGATGCGATTGCCCATGTTGTGAGATGTTTCGATTCGACGGATATCACTCACGTCGAAGGTGGTGTTGATCCCATTCGTGATATTGAAATCATCGAAACCGAGCTGATATTAGCTGATTTATCGACTGTAGACAATGCGTTAGCGCGGTATCAGAAGCTTTCAAAAACCAATAAAAAAGACGTCCTTGCTTGCATAGACATGCTTAAGGTTCTTAGTGAATTTATGGGAGAGTCGAAACCGGCACGTGCCTTCCCCATAGAGGAGCACGTGGGTGACGAGGCTGCCGTGCAAAGTGCTTTTGACGAGCTGCACCTGATCACGAGAAAAAAAGTACTCTACGTCTGTAACGTAGATGAAGAGTTGGGTGATGGCACTCAAGATAACCAATATACAAAGCTTGTTAAGGAAAGGGCTGAAGCCGAAGGTGCTGGCGTAACGATTATCTGCGGAAAGATTGAAGAAGAATTAAGTCAGCTCGATGCTGAAGACAAGCTTGAGATGATTAAGGACTTTGGTATGAGCGAAGCAGGTTTAGATCGTCTCATTCGCGATGGATACGCTCTTCTTGGTCTTCAAACTTACTTCACCGCCGGTGAAAAAGAAATCCGAGCCTGGACTATTCGTAACGGTGATAAGGCTCCAACTGCTGCGGGTAAGATTCACTCTGATTTTGAACGTGGCTTTATCTGCGCTGAGGTTTATACCATCCCTGATCTGGAAAAGGTAGGGGCAAAAAATAAGCTTAAGGAGCAAGGACTATTGAGGCAGGAAGGTCGTGACTATACGGTCATAGACGGTGACGTGATTGAATTCCGTTTCAATGTCTAGCGATCATTCCTTTCATGTTTTGTGGGGAGGGTTCCTTCCTTCCGCTTTAGATTCTAACGGCATATACCTTTGCTTTAATAATCAGCTCTTAAAAGGTGAAGACTGTTATTTTATCGATATCAATCATCATGACAGATTTCGTTTGCCGCAGGGTTGGCGTTGGGATGCTGATGGCCTAACAGTCTATCAAGGCGACTGCTTAATTATAGAGATCATATGCGACATATTAGAGCCGTGGATGTTCTATAGACCACAGGCCCGGCAAGGTCAGTGGTTATTTTTAGGGTTGTGTGATTCTGTCGATGCGGTGGTTTTAGCTCATGGGGTTGAGGCAAGGGTTTTGACTTATCTTGATCCGTTGCAGACGGGGATGATTACCTTGGGTAGTCGGTTGAGCCAGTCGGTACCAACTGATGATTTGGATGATATTGAGTATACACTGAGGCGTTGTTCTTTAATTGTGAAATCGCAACTCTCTTCAGCTCCTATTGGTTCTCGCGTTATGCTTTGCCAGTTGGCTGATAGTTATCATCATCTCATTACCTGTATCCTCTTACGCATGGCCTTTCCTAAAGCTTACTTTGAGATTGACGACCTCCCCGAATCCGCAGTCCCTGAAAGATGGCGACGCTTTTTCCAAAACATAGGATTTCTCTTTGGTAAGGCGCCAAGGCTGGTCGGAGAGCCTTATCGGCTTTCCATAGAATCTGAAAACCTCAAACTTCCCGAGTCTGCGATGACGGCCCTAGCTGATCAGCTTTCTCGCGGACTTCCTGTAGTCCCTGAAAAACTATTGAGTCATCTATTAATGAAATGAGTCGAGAAAACGTTTGTGATCTGGCTCCATCCAAAGGTTTTCAAATTCAATCAGTTCGTGTTCCAGCGACGTTTGATTGTTGGAGGCGAGCATGGATTTTTGTGCGGCAATGGCTTGAAAGGGTGACTTGGCGATCTCATCGACCAATGTTGCTGTATTTTGTTCGAAGTCTTGCGGGGGCCAAATACCTTGAATGAGCCGATCGTTGAGAGCTTCTGTTGCCGTGACAGATTTTGACGCCAGCAGCCAATGAGACGCTCGTGCTGGTCCCACTATGCGATTTAGCCTGGTAGCTCCTCCGTATCCCGTTGCTAATCCAATGCGTGTCTGTTTGAAAACGAATAAAGACTCAGGGCTGGCAAAACGAAAATCTCCGGCCAACGAAAGCTCAATCCCTCCACCGATAGCATGGCCATCAATTAAGAAGATGACAGGGATTGGGAGCGTTTCCAGACCGCGGCAGATTTTCTGGAATATATGACCGTACTCTCGCCCCTCTTTTTTTTCCTTCAGGAGGGCTAGCTCCTTTAAATCCCCTCCGGCAATCCATATCCGGCCTTTGGTCGAATCTGACGAAGCGGCAGAGATCACTAAAGCCCTTGTCGCTTGCTGAGTTCTCAATACATTTCGCAAGTTGTCGATTGCGTTGAGAAGTTCATTGCCAATAGAAACGCCTAAACCATTGCGTCGCTCTGGTCTTTGTATGCGCCATTTTATATAATTGGATTCGTGGGAAACTTTCAAAAACATGCTGGCTCTCCTGTTTCTTGCACAAAAAAACTTCTCTCGCATGGGGACGTCGAGAACTTTTTCCCATATCCAATGTCAATATTTTAGGTTACATTGTGCGGGTATATTAAGGATTTAGCTGGCGATTTTCGTGGAAAGCAAGTGGTTTTTGTAGTTTGGAAAAAAATAATAAAAAACAACCGATTCTTGGAAGAAATAAACAACAGCACTCATCAAATATAGTCCTCATAGGCGCCACCGCTTCGGGTAAGTCTACTGTTGGCTTTCAGCTGGCTCGCATACTAGACATAGGTTTGATAGACATCGATGAAGCCATTGAGGCTAAGTCAGAGAAATCGATACCAGAAATATTCAGCGAGTTGGGTGAAGCAGGATTTCGTGCCCTTGAGAAAGAGGTTCTGGCAGGGATTTCCTCTATCCGAAATCACGTCATCATTACTGGTGGTGGGATCATCGAGGATGACGATAATTGGGATTTGATCAAAACTCTTGGCCCTATCGTGTGGTTAGCAACGCCCACAACGGAGGTCTTGAATCGATTGCTAGATCGACCTGACGAATTGAAAAAACGCCCTCTTTTGGCTGACGCAGCCATGGTTGAGGACCGGGCAGCACGGTCACAACTGATTCGTGATAAACTTGACATGATGATGAAACGCCGCGAAAGCCGATTCAACCAGGCAGATTTTACCCTCAGCTGTAGTTATGTCACAGCCGAAACCTGTGCTCAGTTCATAAAACTTCGGCTCACCCAATCACCCGATGAGTACGAAGACGCTTGAAATGACGGTCGGAATCTTAATGTCGTTTAATCATGTTGCCTATAAGATTCCCACTCGCTAGTGTGACGATTTGACTGGAGACCTGGGTGCAATTTGAGATACGCAATAAACGGATCGTAGACTTCGTTCAGAGCCTGTCGTTCCAGAGCTTCGGCACTGCTATTGGCCTAAGCTTTCTGACTGCATCCGTCATTTCCTTAGTGTCTGCCTTTTATCTAACGCCTACACAAAGCAAATCCAACCCTTCTGGCGTCAGACGAGTGGCCTTAAAGATGCCTGCTCGAGGTCTTGACAAGGCAGGTACCAAAGTTATTTTGGAACGCAATATTTTCAATAGCAGCGGCGAACTTGGTGATGTGGACCCCACCGCTGAGACCACAAAATCACCCATAATCACCTCTGAGTTGGTGAAGTCTAATTTGCCGCTTAAGCTGACTGGTATTATTTTCAGTGGTGATCCAGAGACTGGATTGGCCACGCTCCAAGATACCCGAAAACGACGAACTCAATCCTACGTCGTTGGTGACACTGTCGTAAACAAAGCAAAGCTGATTGGTATTTACGAAAGCCGCATCATACTGGACAACGAAGGGCGTCGCGAGTACCTAGAGCTTGAGCAGTTTGAGATTGTGCGGTCAAGGCGAAAAAAAGGCAACAAGCCCAACCGTCGTGGCATCTCGCGTATCGCCACCAAACCCCCGCCAGAATCCCATCAAGAGGATGGCTTTGAGCGCAAAGGTAGCGAGATAAAAATCTCTGAAGAGTTTAAGCGCGGTCTGCTGTCGCCAAAAAACATGACAAAAATCCTACAGGACGCCAAGGCAGAGCCAAATATGGTCAATGGCGAGCTTAAAGGGTTCCGGTTGACGCGGATCCGCGAGGATTCTGTTTATGAAAAAGCAGGCTTTCAAAATAACGATATCGTTGAGGAAATAAACGGGATACCTTTGCGCGACGCTGCTGGAGCCATTCGTTTGCTGAACCAGCTTAAATCTGTCAAGGATATCGAGGTTAGAGTTGGTCGAGGTGGAGCAAGCTTCGATCTAAATATAGAAATTCAGTAGGAAATAGGGTGGCACTGAACAAAGACAAAATACGGGCTTTGTGGAAGCAAAACGAAGATTTTATTCGGTCGACTAGTCGGACAGTTGGCCGTGTCTGTGTTGTTCTGTTTCTTTCGTACATGGTTGCCTCGCTGGTATCAACTCTGAGCATCGGCTTTTTGTCAAAAGCTGCCATGACCGCTCCGAGAGCGAAGATTGAGGTGTCTCGGCCCGATCTTAGAAAAAGCTTAAATTTTAGGGACGTGAGGCGCACAGTCGTGGCACGCAACGTCTTTAACTCTACGGGTGAATTACCCGACGAAACCGAGGAAATTGCTTCTGAGGGCAAAGGGTCTGGAGATTTTAATGCGAATGCTAAATGCTCTAAATCCAATCTACCCATTCAGCTAGTTGGCATCATCTACAGCAACAACCCGGAGAGCTCCCTTGCCACTGTTCGTGAGAAGGGGTATGGGGAGGCAGATGTTTACCGTGCAGGTGATGCTATAATCGGTCAAGAAGGTGCAGTGGTGTATGCGGTTGATGCGGAAAGGCTTGTGATCAACAACGCTGGAAATAAAGAATGCCTTGAAATCACTGCACAAAAAGGCAGATCGTTTCGACAAGTTCCAACGCAAGCTCCGGAAGAGCCTGTTAATGAAGATGAAGAACCGTCCGATGAAATGGCAACAGTTCAGCTTCAAAGCAGTTACGTCGAGGAATCGTTGGGTACAGGGTTTGCCAAAATTTTAGAGTCTGGCCGCTTAGTTCCCTATAATCGTGAGGGAGCTATGGTTGGATTTAAACTGATTGGGGTAAAATCCTCGTCACTGTGGAAGAAAGTCGGTTTGAGTAACGGCGATGTGATAACGACGGTTAATGGGATGAGTATGGCGCAACCAGACAAAGGATTTGCACTCTATGAAGCACTTCAAAACGAGCGCCAAATACGAGTCGAGTTTTTGAAAAAGGGAAAGGCTCCATCCAACATTAACGTTGAAATAAAGTAAAGGAAGCGTTAGCTTGCGCTTTTCGAGGAGAATGTATGACATGTTTATCTAAACGATGGGGGACAGACGAGGTGAAACAGCTTTCCCGCTACCTCTTGCCAATAGTGCTTTGCTTCGGAGCGTCTTCACAGCTCGTAGGGCAATCGAATCCTCCCGCTGACGATTCTAAACCAGCGGCTGCATCGGTTCCAGAAGGCCAAGAACTGGTTAGTATCGACTTTCCTGAGCCAACCGATATTAAAGACATCATCCGTGCGGTTGCTCTCTGGACAGGTAAGAACGTCATCCTGGGCAAAGGAGTCAACGGTAAGGTTCAAATGATCTCGCCGAAAAAAGTGACGAAGGAAGAAGCTTATCAGGCTTTTCTATCCGCCTTAAATGTATTGAATCTCACTACGGTAGAAACCGGAAAAGTGATAAAGATTCTTCCAACACGTAATGCACTTAAAGACAATTTAAGGATCTATCAGGGTACCTCCTGGTCTCCCAGGACCGATAAGCTGATCACTCAAATCGTTCCTCTAAAGTATATCGACGCCAAGCAGATCCAAAGAACCTTGTCTCGGATTGTCTCAACGAACTCTATGATCGCCTACCAGCCTACGAATACTCTCATCATCAGCGACACTGGGTATAAGGTGAGGCGCATCCTCCAGATCGTCGAGCTTCTCGATGTTGCTGGTCAACAGCCCAAGGTTGCTCTTGTTCCGATTCGTCACGGAGACGCTAAGGATATCTCAGCGAAAGTTTCAGATATTTTGAAAGTGTCTACCAGCCGGGGCGGTGGCGCTAAAGGAGCTGGAGCATCAAAAGGCGGATACCAAACCTATAAAATATCCGTCGACGAACGATCCAATTCCGTTGTCATTTTTGGGCCTCCTCGCACCATCCAAGACGTCAAAGACCTAGTCAAGAAATTTGACTTTCCCGTAGACGATCCTTCTAATCAGGCTGCAATCCGCGTCAGGTTTTTGGATTACGCCGATGCGAAAAAAATTGCATCAACCCTTTCATCGCTGACGCAAAACTCGCGAAATAATAACAACACTAGAAGGCGGATTGGGCGCGTTAACCGAACCAGAAACAGCAACAACAAGTCATCATCAGAGCCGGCAACGGTAGCTGATCTGGGTGATAACGTAAAAATTGCGCCAGACGAAAGCTCCAATGCTCTGTTAATAACAGGTTCACGATCGGCCTATGAGGCCATAAACTCTATCATCCGAAAACTAGACCGACGCCGGGCACAGGTCTACGTAGAGGCAGACATTCTTGATGTGAACCTCACCAATAACTTTAACCTTGGAACATCGATCATTTTCGGACAAGGTGACGAGAATAGTGCGAAGGTTTCCTACGGTTGGCAAGGTTCTGGGATCGCTCCCATCGTCGCCGCTGGCGATCAGACGAATCTTGACACAACGCAAAAACTAGCTATCGCTGAAGCGTTAGGTCGTGACTTTACTATAGGGGTTCTTGCCTCTCAGTCCGTTAATATCCCTGGGATCGGGAATGTGACCCCTGGCGGCTTGATCACAATGCTTAAGGCTGACGGAAACACACGGGTTCTTTCGTCTCCTCATCTACTGACGTCGAATAACGAAACCGCCAAAATAGTCGTCGGTGAAACCCTTTTCTTCAAAAGTGCCCAGACCAGCGCTACCGTTGGTGCCGGAGCAGTCGAAACCGTGGAAAAAGAGGATGCTGACCTCAGCTTAGAGGTTAAGCCAAACGTCAGTAATTCAAGTAATTATGTCACCATGAAAATTGATCTCGAGGCCAATGAAGGTGGTATCGATCCCAACACCGAGGTCCCGAACATCAACAAGCGACAAACCTCACAGCTAGTAACCGTTAAAAACGGACAGACTGCCGTGGTGAGTGGATTGGTGAGATTGAGAGAATCGGAAACTTACCAAAAAATTCCCTTGCTGGGTGACATTCCTATCTTAGGCTGGTTATTTCGAAACAGTACGATTGCGAAGACCACCACTAGTCTGATGATCTTCATCACTCCTCATATCGTTTACGGTGCCAACGATCTTGCAGCTATTTATGAACGTAAAGTCAAGGAAAGAGATCAGTTACTCGGTGAGGCCTTTGATATGGACCCCGAAAGCAAATTTGCCAAGGCGTTACCCAAACTAGAGGATGGGGTCTACAGAGAGGATAATACGGATCGCTCGGAGGGTGATCGGGATGAGTTCATGCGGCAAATTGATGAAAATGAGGGAGGAGCCTCGAATCCTAATGCAAATAGCGATAGCCGGCGTCAGTTGGAGGAGCCGACTCCAGTACCGGTTCCCCTGTCAAGCGGTGGTAGCGATTTTGGAGGAGATGCTGGTGGTAGCGCCGAACCAATTGATCCGCCTGAGCCTATCGACCCGCCCGCGCCTATAGACGAATAGGATAAAAACCTATGAGCCAAGATGAGCATAACAACGATAAATCCCAGCCACCTGTGCCAGCGCCTCCCAAGTGGACAAGTTTGCCAACGGTGGATTTCAGCACTCTCCAACATAAGACGATTGGTCAAATTTTAATTGAGACGGAAAGAATCTCTGAGAAGCAGCTTGCTGAAGCTCTCAACCTCCAGAAGGAAGAGGAGCACCTACGCAAGCTAGGTGAGGTTCTTATTGAGAAAGAGTATGTCAGCGAAGAAGACATGCTCCGAGCATTGGCAACCCAGTTGGATCTTCCTTATTACGACCGACTACCGTTGAACGATATCGATCCAGCTCTGGTGGATGCGATTCCGATTCAGTTTTGCCGGGATAATCGTATTCTTCCTATTGCAAGGGATGACTTTAACGTGACGGTGGTCGTAAGCGACCCCCTGAATATTTATCCCCTTGATGATTTACGTCTGATATTGTCGACCAATATCAACATGATTGTGAGTCCTCCGACAGTTATCGAAAACAGTATTAACCGAGTTTTTGAAAGAGCAAACGACGCCTCTCAAAAGGTACTTGATGAGCTCAATGTTGGGGAAGTTGGTGCGGCAGAAGATTTGGAAGAGACAAGAGACCTTCTCGAATCCTCAGATGATGAAAAGCCGATTATCCGTTTGGTAAACAGTATTTTAGCGAGGGCAGTCAAGGAAAGAGCCTCAGATATTCATATTGAACCCCTCGAAAATGAAGTTCTTGTCAGATTTCGTATCGATGGGATGCTTCAAGATAAAACATCGATTCCTAGACGGCATGCAGGTAGTTTGGCGTCTCGTATTAAGATCATCGGCAAATTGAACATCGCGGAAAAAAGAGTACCCCAAGACGGCCGTATCTCCATCAAGGTGGCTGGAAAAGACATCGACGTACGTTTGTCGGTATTGCCTGTGAGCTTTGGTGAAAGAGTCGTTATGCGACTTCTTGATAAGTCGGCTGGTGGCAAAAGGCTTGACCAAATGGGTCTCGACTTGGCCATGTATGACTCCTTTTGTGAGCTGGTCGAGCAGAAGCACGGTATTGTTTTAGTTACCGGCCCAACTGGTTCAGGTAAAAGTACCTTGCTATACGCGGCTCTGATGCATATCAACACGACAGATATCAATATCCTTACGATTGAGGATCCGGTCGAATATCAGGTCTCTGGAATCGGTCAAATTGAGGTTAAAGATAAAGTTGGAATGACCTTTGCCAGTGGTTTGCGAGCCATCCTTCGTCAGGATCCCGACGTCATCATGATCGGTGAGATCAGGGACTCGGAAACAGCTAAGATTGCGGTCCAGGCCTCAATCACCGGTCACCTAGTGCTCTCGACTGTTCACACCAACGATACCGCTTCGACAGTAACTCGCTTTCTCGATTTCGGTGTCCAACCCTTTCAGTTGTCATCTGCTGTTCTGGGTATTGTGGCTACCCGTCTACTGAGGACTCTTTGTACGAATTGCCGAGAAGCTTATACGCCTTCGGAAGAAGAGTTGGAAATTTTGGGCGTCACACGAGATCAGCTTAAAGGAAAGACGATCTACAGGGCGGGACCCGGCTGCGATAAGTGCTTTGGTATTGGCTATCACGGCCGCGTGGGTGTCTACGAGTTGCTAGTTTTCGATGATGATATACGTACATTGATTCTAAAAACGCAGGATTCTAAGTCGATTAAGAAGCTGGCTGTCCAAAAGGGAATGGTGACTCTGAGAGACTCTGCATTCCGCAAAGTCATCGATGGACTGACCTCTCTTGAGGAGGCGATTCGTAAGACTCAAGTCGATGATGTAGAAATGGACGGTGGGTTAGAGAAAGGTTAGACAGAATGCCGCTTTACTCCTACAAAGGATATGATGCAGCAACAGGATCGTCTCGTAAGGGAAAGATCGACGCTGAGTCCGAAAGAGCTGCCCGCCAGATGATAAAACAGCGCGAAAAAGTTATCGTTGCTGAAATCAAAGAAGAGAGTGCTGGCGCTGTTGTTGCTAGCAAGTCATCAAGTTCGCCATTATTTGCTAGAAAAGTCAGCCTCGGCGAGCTGTCGATTATGGTTCGGCAGTTTGCAACATTGCAAGGGGCCCACGTTCCTTTAGATGAAAGCCTTAAAGCCCTGGTGTCTCAAATCGATAACGATACGCTTCGCAGAACGTTGTCTGCGGTGAAGGATAGTGTATCAGAAGGTAAATCCCTGGCAGATGCCTCTGCTCAGTACCCTCAAGTTTTCAATAAGCTTTACGTTAATATGGTGCGAGCAGGGGAAAGCTCGGGTACCCTGTCCACAATCTTGGATCGACTTTCTGATTTCATGGAGTATCAGCTCAACATCCGCTCGAAAATTGTACAAGCCATGGTTTATCCTTCGATTATGATTGTGGCATCTTTAGGAATCGTAGCGTTTCTGCTGATTTTTATTGTTCCAAAACTAGCTAAAGTTTTTACAAATATGAAGGTGGAGATTCCCTGGTATACTCAAGCCTTAATGGATTTCTCCTCGTTTATGCAGAATTATTACTACATGTTCCCAGTTCTGGGTCTAGGCCTATTCATAGGGTTTCGAACCTGGATTGGTAGCGAAAAGGGGCGCGCACAGTGGGACCAAATATTTATCAAGCTCCCCTTGATCGGAACAGTTGCTCTGATGATCGCGGTCTCACGATTTACTAAGACTTTATCTACTATGCTTTCATCTGGTGTTCCGATTATTAATGCCCTCGATATCACCAAAAACGTTGTCAATAACTCGGTGCTCTCGAAGGTTATTGATGAGGCAAAAGTAGAGGTTCAAGAAGGTAACAGTTTGGCGAGTTGCATCAATCGTAGCGGAGTTTTTCCTGGCTTAGTGTCTCACATGATCGCAACGGGAGAAAAAACGGGAGAGTTGGAGCAAATGCTTTCCCATGTCTCAAAAGCCTACGATACAGAGGTTGAAGGTAAAATTGCTAAAATGATATCGTTTATAGAACCAATCATGATGTTGTTTCTATTAGTCATTGCTGTCGTGGTTATAGGTGCTATGGTGTTACCCATGATGGACGTGATGAAACAGGTCCGCTGATTTTGTAGATTAACTCTTGGAGATAGTAACTATGTTGGTAAAAAAGCTACGCAAAACCTTGATGATACCCCTCGAGGCCAAGGGCCGCGGCAAAGAGTCGGGTATGACGATTATCGAAATTCTCATCGTGATTGCCCTGATGGGGGTTGTTATGACCTTGGTGGTTTCCAACTTGACAGATACTCAGGATCAAGCCATGCGTGATGCGACGCGACTAGGAATGGGGCAACTCGACTCAAACCTACAAATGTATAAGATTCACAACTTCCGCTACCCCACCACTGAGCAAGGCCTTCAAGCTCTCGTGACAAAACCTAGCTCTGGAGCGACCAGGTGGCGTGGTCCTTATGCAGAGGAGAGTAAAATTAGGGATGCATGGGATAACCCCTACGAGTATTCCGCCGAAGGAAAATCATTTAAGATTATATCACCTGGTCCAGATGGTATAGTTGGGAACGAAGATGATGTTGTCTATCCAGAAGAGTCCGGTGAGGAAGAAGGTTAAGGCTAACGCTGAGACGCCCGCCCTTCAACGATCTTATTCCGGTCTCATTGTGTGATAGGCACTATAAAGCGATCAACCTTTCAACGAGGTGCCTATTGTTCCTTGTAACTGACAAAAAAATCCAGAGGCAGCGCGGCTTCAGTATTATTGAAATACTGATCGTCATCGCTGTCGTTGCAGGGATTTTTGTTATGGTCTCGCCTAGTGCAAACATTATCGGGCTGACGGATTCTGCCTCGAAAATTTCCACTTTGGCGGGCGATATACGCGGTGTGTATGACTTAGCTGTCCTCAACCGAAAACCCTATCGTATGGGTTTTGAATTTCATACGGGAAAATACTGGGTAGAAACCACCGATCGCAATGATGTCTACATCGCCGAGGGTGGCTTAGAGCGGGAGTACAGTGAGGAAGAGCTTGCGGAAAAAGAAGAGGAATTTCTGGAGGAGCTAGAGGAGTATCAGGATCTAGCTGGAGAAGAGGTTCAGGATCAAGAAAAAGATCAAACCATTCCACCAACCTCCCCGCTCGTTCAAAATTTCGATAAGCTC
Organism: Pseudobacteriovorax sp.; assembly: GCA_013215145.1. Classification (GTDB taxonomy): domain Bacteria; phylum Bdellovibrionota_B; class Oligoflexia; order Oligoflexales; family Oligoflexaceae; genus DT-89. The sequence goes on along the minus strand of JABSRP010000047.1, from coordinate 20,166 downwards.
AAACCTCCAAAGTGGGAAAAAATCGATGATCCAGAATTTTCCGGCCGGAGTTTGGGGCCATATTTCATCATCACCGGAATGCAGGCAGAGCATCACTCTAGGATGATCCGTTTAGAGGAGTATCAGGAGGAGGCTCTCGCCTACTTGTATTTTTTTCCACACGGTTACGTTCAAAGGGCGGTGATCCATGTGGCCTATAAGCGAGGGGATCTCGATCCCGACCCTGATCAAGAGCCTTACACATTTACGACGCAGCCATATGAAGGGGTTGCCCGAGTTGAGTCTGGATTTATTGAGGTAGATATTCGTGAAGAACCACGTCCCAAGTAAACCGGGTGAGCGTAGTTTCACCATTATCGAGACGCTTGTTGCCCTAGCGATTCTTTTGCCAGTTGTCATTGAATCAGTTGGGACTCAGGGTTCTATCATCAATAACAGCAACTATATGCGACGCGTGACCCAGGCGACTTGGTTGGCGAAAGCGGTCATGTCTAAAGTCGAGTACAACTGGCAGCATTACGATTTCAAAGAATTGGAAACTAGCCTAAAAAGTGAGGACCCCTTTAAGTTTGAGGATCTCCCTGAAGACTTTGACTTTACTTATAGTGTCGAAATCAAGGAATGGAAACTCCCTATCTTTGACCTATTACTCGGTGGGGGACCGCAAGGTGAAGGAGAGGATGAAGATGAATCCGGTGGTGACGATGACGCTGGTTTAGGAAGCAGTCTACCTGGGATCGATAAAGCAATCGAAGCAATTTTTGACGGAGAAATACTAAAGATCGCTAGGGTCGAAGTCTTTTGGCCTGAGGGAGCGATTAAAAATAGTGTAGATTTTTCGATGCTGTTGACGAATCAGAGAGCCCTTGATGGTTATCTTGTGAGTAAGAGTAAAGTTATGGATCGTATGCTGCAAAAAATTGAGCAAGAGATCTTGGGCAATGCGAATAATCCAGAAAACCCGAATAACCCGAATAACCCGAATAACCCGAATAATCCGGGTAACGATGGGAACGACGGCGGCGGCAACTAAGGTAGGATGGTCGGTTTGAAAGAGCAAAGGAGAAAGCTTATGAAAACTCCATCGACGGAGAGCGGTTTGACTCTCCTCGAGGTGATTTTTGCTATTATGATCCTCCTGACTCTGACGATCGCCGCAGCGCAGATGATTCGTACTGGGGTAGACGTGCAGATCTCATTGTCTGAGAGAGCACGTGTACAGCATCGTCTGGATGTGAGTATTCAAAAGATAACCAGCGATTTGGAACATGCTTTTATGGTAAATCGCAAGCGTGCAGAAACTTTTTACACAGAACGCCGTTTTAAAACTCACTTCAGTATCGATCAGCAGAGCAACTCTGCGATTTTGAAATTGACCACGATGAATAATAAACCGACCGTGGCGGCAAGTCGTGAAAGCGATCAGAATTTTGTGATTTATAAGATAGAGAGAGATTTGGAAACAGGTCTCTCTAATCTTGTGCGTGCGGAGTCTGATTATATCCCTAATGATTTTGATGTAGAGCTACCCTTTAAATTACTTGCGAAGAACATTAAATCTTTGCAGATAGAGGCTTGGAATGGTGATAGGTGGGTTGAGGAGTGGGATTCAGATAAGAGTGATTTTAGAGACCTTTTACCCCATATGGTGACTATAAAGATCGAAGCCTTTGCGTTGGATTATCCGGAAGGAGAAAGAGCATCAGAACCCGAAAGGGATCCAGTAGAAGTGCTCCGAACGATTGTTTTTATACCAAGTTCGGGGGGTGGTAAAGAACCCAAATCTCGACCATCGTCTCCAAAAATATTTTAGGTCGGTAGAGATGAAGAATAAGAAAAAGACAGAATTTTATTTTGGTTTTCCTGTAGAAGGCAGGGGTGACCCAACTAAAAGACCTAAAGAAAAAGGGGTGGCCCTTCTGGTTGCGCTTTTGTGTACAGCCATGGTCTTGTTGTTTCTTGCCGAGATGAAAATTTCGTCCTCTGTTGCTAACAGGCTCGCCCTAGGTAACCATCTCAATGCGAAGGCCGAGTATATTGCAAAAAGTGGCGCAAATTTGGCAGTTTTTTTGCTTACGGCAGACCTAGCCATCGAACTGACAGCATTCGAACTCTCGCCTGATGCTAAGTTTCCACCCATTTGGAACATGCTCAATGGACTGCCAATTGGCGGGGAGACATTGGAGTTGATGACGTCGATGCAAGAGAGTTTCGATTTAAGTAAGGTGAATGATAGTAAAGTGCTGGATCAACTCAAGCAGTTTGATGGGTCTTTTGTCTTAAATATTGAAGATGAATCCTCAAAAATTAATATCAACTACTGCGGAGTTGGTAACGGCATCAAATGTATGACCATGCTGGAGGCTCTTTTTGCTTGTCCCGCAGAGCGGGAGTTTTTGGAGAGAAAAAAAGTAGTAAGTGGCGAATTGATTACTGCTATCCGAGACTATATTGACGTTGATGACCGTCCTGACCCTAAGGCTATATACAGCTCAGAAGAAGACCCCTATGGTGATGATGCCAATGATGTCTTTCCTAAGAATGCTAGATTCGACTCTGTCGATGAATTGAGAAATATTCTTGGGTGGGATCATGAGATTCATAAGATATTTTCACCCTATCTGACGGTTTATCCGATCCCCAAAACAACCGTCAAACAATCGACGCTATTTGTGAATTTTAATTCAGCCGGCCGTGAACTATTGGGCTGTTTATTGCCTAAAGCAAATCAGGAGTGTGCGGAGAAATCAGCAATATACGCTAATAACCAAGAAGAAATTGATCCGCCTACAACCTTCGCGGGTGTCAAGTCTGTTTTGCAAGAGCAGTACTGCACGAGCTCTGAGGATTTGGCGAAGCAGTTTACAACTCGGTCCGACACCTTCCGGATAACGGTTACAGGTCAGGTTGAAGATCAACAAAGAGTTGTGAACGCAGTGATTCACCGCGAAATGCCGGATGACTTCGATAAGAAAGCGGAAAAATCTGCAGTGTTCAAGTATTTGCACTGGAAGATGTTATAGAATGTGGTTGTGTGCTAAGAAAGCGACTCTATACCAATTATTGGTGATTTTGGAAGAAATAGGTTTTTAAATGCAAAAAGTCATTGGTTTAGACATCGGTAGTTACTCTATCAAAGCCGTAGAGATAGTGAATACATTTAAGTCGTACGAAGTAACCAACTTCTACGAGACCGTCATACCTAATTTGGAAGGGGTTCCGTTGGATGCGATTGTTCCAGTGTGTATGGAGCAACTTTTCCAAGAGCATAATCTGCAGGCTGACCGTATCATCACCGCCATGCCCGGGCAGTTTATATCATCTCGCGTTCTCCCCTTTCCATTTGCAGACCCGAGAAAGATTGAAGCCACGATTGGGGTTGAGGTCGAAGATCATGTTCCCTTCAATATGGACGATATGATCTTGGATCATCAGATCCTGGGCCACAACTCAGGAAAAACTCTAGCCCTTGCCGTTATGACTAGGAAGGCTTTCTTAAAGAACTTTCTCGATCTCCTTAGTCGTATCAATATCGATCCTAAGTTAGTTGATGTTGATAGTCTTGCCCTCTATAACCTGAGCTCGAACATCAGCGTCGACGAGAGCGACTGTTATTCTTTAGTAGACGTCGGTAATGAGAAAACCTCCGTTTGTATCATCCAAGGCGGAATGCTCAAGATGTTCCGATCGATCAACTTAGGAGGTCGATATATCACGGACTTCCTAGCCAGGGATTTGGAGACAAACTTTCACGAAGCCCAGCGGGTTAAGCATCGAGTCTCTCGGGTCCTCTATTCTGGCGATATGGGTGATGATTTGGACTCATACGATCGAACAGTTGCCGAGAGGACGACTTTAGCAGCCAATGCTATTGTCAAAGAGCTAGGCCGAACGTTTTATGCATACAAAACTTGGGATAAACAGCCCCTTTCAAAAATTATTATTTCGGGCGGAACCTCTAAACTACGTAATTTTGATCAGTTTTTAACTGAGCAGTTGGAAGTCAACGTCGAACGCTTTTCTCTCGGCTCTACAGATCTCATCGTCAATCCAGATCTGGAGGATAGTCAAGCAACATTGGTGCAGAGCCTCTCTATTGGCCTGCGAGCAGTAACCAACGTTAAGAAGCATTCTCAAATTAACTTGCGGCGTGGTGAGTTCGCTTATGTCCAAAACTATGAGTCAATGCTTAGAGGCGCTAACATCGCCGTCAAGGTGTTTGCCGTCTTGATCGCGATCTTATTTGTGACCTATGTAACCAAATACTATTTTTATAAGACACAGATGGACAAAGTCTCTGAGCAGTACAAAAAGGAGTTTACACAACTCTTTCCTGATCAAAAACGACTGGTAAATCGAAAGAATGTGACCTTTGAGAAAGTCAAGAAAGATGTGGAAGCCAATCTCTTAGAAGGCATCAATCTTAAGCAAGCTGCTATTGAAGAGTTTAAGCTAATCAATAGGGATAGTGGCGCTCTGAAGCTACTGAGAGATATCTCAGCGAAAATTCCTAAAGAAGTAAAAATTGATGTAACACTATTTGATTTTAAGACAACCTTCCCGGGGCAAGGAAAACTAATTCTTAAGGCTGAGACGGATAATTTTTCTTCCCAGTCCGCAATTTTAGAAAGCTTAGGTAAAGTGGCTTTGCTCAAGAACGTTGAAGAAAAACAATCTGGAACGAAACCGGGATCTGATGGAAAAATAATTGAATTTACCGTTCATGCAAATTACGAGGCAATGTAAATGAGTTCTTTGGGTAATTTAAGTGAAAAAGTGGGATCTTTAGTTTCGAGGGGTACCGACTTCTTGAAGAAGTACATATTTGGTCCCAATAACGAGCGCCTCGACTTTGTGATGGATAGTTTTTATAAACTGTCACCTAATCAACAAACTGGACTGCTTCTTGGTGGAGTCGCTGGTTTGCTAATTTTAGTTTTCGGCGCTTTCGGATTTTACTTTTCTCGGGTAAGTGCGCTGGAAAAAGATCTCGACGATAGTTTCGCCGCCCTGCAAAGGCTACGAAGCCAAGCGCAAGTTTTTGAATATGAGAAAAAACGGTATCGCGAATTAAAAAACATCATAAGTCGGGCATCTACCGGATTTCGGCCCAAACCTTTTTTCGAGGCTAAGTCAAACCAAGTAGGGGTTTCGCTCACGGATTTAAGATCCACCGACGCAGATATTCCTTCAGATAGCCCATTGTCGCAGGATTTCAAAAACATCTCCGTAGAGTTCCGACTACCTAAGGTATCGATACCAAGACTGCTTAAATTTCTCGGAGAATTAGAAAAATCGGGAAAAAATCTAAATATTCATAGTCTTCAAATTAGGACCAGATATGGTGACCGGCTCTTTTTTGAGACCAATGCTAAAGTTCTTGGATATAAAGTGGGGAGATCTGGTTAGTGGAAGAGCGTAAAGCAAGCAAACTTGTTTATATACTAATATTTTTTGGAAGCTTTCTGTTTTTTCTTTATCTCACTTTTCCGTACAGCATCCTTAAAGAAGCTGTAGTGGCTGAAGTCGGGAAAAATACTGGTCTGAATATTCGTATCGAGTCTTTTGGTCCGGATCTGCCTCTAGGATTTGAGGGCGAAAAAATCACTGTTACAGGCAGCGGTGATCTAAAAGTAGAGCTCAAGAGCTTTGAAGTGTCTGTCAGTGTTTTTTCCCTGTTGATTGGTAGGCTTGGAGTAGAAGTAGAATTGGAAGATCCCAAGGGGGGAGTTTTAGTTGCTTCCAGCTCTTGGAGCCTGTTGAACATGGTCATCGACAATAACATGATTCCGCAAAGCATCGATTTGACCTCTGAATCTTTTGAAATTGGGCAATTTGCAAATTTTGGTTTGAAGACTTACGCCAAAGAAGCCAACGATTTAATCAAAGGGACGCTTACCAAAATGAAAATTGCCGGTAAATTGAACGGAGCCATTGAAGCTGATTTAGATGTGGATGACCCACTACAGTCTTCTGGAATAATAGATCTAAAGCTTATGAATGCCAGTCTAGACCTCAACGATCCAAACCTCGATCTCGCTAAGCAAGTCTTTAAAAAAGCTGTTGTGAAGGCTGATTTGAAAGGTGGTAAGTTAGGGATCGACAAAGACTCCGGTTTTCACAGTCAAGAGTTAGTCGTGGACGTAAATGGAAGTGCGCAACTCAAAAACCCCATACCTAAGTCTTTGTTAAACATAGGAATGGATCTGAAATTATTAGGTAGCCTAAAAGAGAATTTCGATTTTATTCTAGGTATGATGGGAGGGTCCGACGGTAATGCCAAATACAAGCTCAGCGGTAGTTTCGGGCGTCCAAATTTCCAAAGCCAATAGACTCCATCAGTTTGACATCACGCTAAACCTTCTCTTAAAATGAAGAGAAGGTTTTTTTTATTTGAAGTCGCATGGCAATTTATCTCGACAGAGCGCGAATTACGCTTGAGGTCTATCTACAACGTGGGATAGACGGAATTGCTGCCGCTCGGGCCGGTGATGAAGAAAAACTCATTGAGCTTCTTAACGGTAGAAAAGCAGCCTTCAATAACTTTAGGTATTGGGATTTTGTAAGTCTCCAGTACGACCAGGAGTACGCTGCCAGACCTGAATTCCAGGCCTTGTGGGTAAAAATATCTGGGGTAAATCAGGAGCTATCCGAATATCTGGAAGCAGAACACCAAAGCCTGCATAGAGATCTTGTTGTATCGAGGGGAGTTAGGTCGAAGCTGTCAAAATTTAAGACAAAAACTCAGATACCTAATGGCTTCTTACATGGTGTTTGATGAGTTGAATTTAGGAGAAACTAAATGGATGTGACGAAACCCAAAATTGGACTCGTTGTGGGCTGCTTGCCAAGTGTTGAAGAGATCGACCAGTTCCTAGTGATCGCTGAAATGTCCTCATTTCACATCATAACCTCCGAATCTATTGCCTCGTACATAACCCAGAACAGTTACTTCCAAGACCTGACTTGCATTGTACTGAAAGATCACGATGAAAATCCTACATTTTTGCCTGGGTTAGAAAACGTTCTGAAGGACTACGACCTTGTTATCGTAAAAGAGCGGATTGGCTTGTATGCCTACCAAGTCCTCAAAGCTAAGTGGCGCTATCAGTTCCGCATGTTTATTTGGGTCGACAACCTTGTGCCGTTTCCTGCTAACGATGTCGACCAGATGCGTACGATCCGCACTGAAGTTAGCTCAGGAGCTGATGGTTTTCTGGTTCAGACTAGCTCGGCAAAGGCAACTCTCGAGCTAGAGGGAGTGTCTAAAGAAAATATTTCAGTAGTGCGTCCCCACGTGAAACGACGGTTTGAAAAGAATGCCAAACTGAGAGGGCAGGCTAGAGAAACCTTAGGACTAGCCGAAGGAGATTTGGTCATTTGTTGTTTAGGGCAGATCGAGTGGGAGGAAGGTCTCCAAGATTTGATAGCCGCCACCAAGCTCGTAATTAAGAAAAAACCGAAGTACAAAGACAAGATCAAACTTTTGATATGCGGGATCGGATCGTTTGCTAATGATTTGAAAGAGGCTTCGTTGAATTTCGACGCCGACTTTTATATTTCTTACTACGCTCCCACCCGAGATGCCGTAAAAGCTATTATTGCGGCTAGTGACGCCCAATTTCTCTCGACTATGCCTGGACGCGACCGGATCGATGGAGACCCCTTTCGTCTGTTAAATGCCATGACTCATGGTTTGCCTGTTATTGCCAGTCGATCACCATTGGTAGAACAGTTGACGGGTAAGCATCGATTAGATTTCTGTCTCGGATCGCCAGTCAGTCTAGCTAATGCGATCTTTAAGCTGGATTCTGCCAGTAGTTTGGTAGCTGATATTCGTCGCAAAAACTTGGCAACTGTAGACCGATTGTTTGATGTCGAAGGTGCCAAGGCGGACTTTGAAGTCTTTATAAACGGCTACCGAGATTCGGATATTAAGCTTAACGAACATGGCTTGGATCATCAAGTTCTCGAAGTAGAGGCTAAGATTAAAGCCAAGCAGTATGTTGCTGCTATTGATCTGATTGAAGCTATCTTTAAGTCTGGAAACATGCCGGTACATCATCGATCCAATCTGTATAGAATGATCGGTGATTGCTTTGTCAAAATGGGTGACTACGAAGCCTCAAAAACTGCTTACATAACGGCAGCTGAGCTTGACCCTTATTCAGCTCGGACTTATATCGGCCTAGGTACCATCTGTTTAATGAAAAATTCGTGTGATATCGCTGTCCTTCACTTTCAAAAAGCCATTAGTCTGGCACCAGATGATGAAATGGCAAATCTAGGGTTGGGGCTCGCCTTTCAAGGGATGAACGAGTGGAATGAATCACTCAATTGGATATCTAAGAGTCTTCAAATTCAGCCTGAAAACACTGCAGCACTGTTTTCGCTGGTCAAGGCCTCTCACGAGGTTGGCAAATTTGATAAAGCAGAATCAGCTCTTCTTAAGTATTTAAGTATCCATCCCAATGACTATAATTTTATTTATTCACTTGGCGGAATCTATCACAAAACGAAACGCTATGAAGAGACAATAGCTCTTATGAAATCGATCACTGACATTGATCCGCGGGACCAAAAGGCTGCTGCCTTGCTAAAGCAGGCTCAGACGGCCCTTGAAGAAACTTCGGCAACATCTTCAAATGGCTAACTGGGAAGGGAATAAAGTTTTGTTAAAGAGCATTTTTTTAAATGGCAAAAAGATTCCCGTTCCTATTCCCATCAAGAGCATGTTTGATACCGTTCGCTGGTTAGAGTCTCACATGCTCAGGCCTGAACATACCATAACGAAAATCGTTCTAGATAAGAAAGAAATAGAGCCTTCTCAATGGATTGAGTCTAAACTCAATGAGATGCGCCTAAATAAATCAAGTATTCTAGAGATACAAGTAGATTCCCCTGGTGAGATCTCAATTCAAAGTCTTGACGCTCTCAGAAATCTAGCAACAGTAATGGAACGGTCCCTAAAACCCATCGCTGTTGAATGTTGGCAATGGTCAAAAGACTCCGATCCCGTTGATTTTGAATCGCTCTATAGTGACGTTGACCTGATTTTGGATCTTATGGATCATGTGATGTTGCTACTGGATCAAAGGGTCTCCATCGCTAACTTTCAGATTATTTACGATAAAATAAGCAGCGCGTCCTCTTGCATCCAACTTGCGAGAGAGGAAAAAAACTGGAAGGGTGCTGCGAAGCTCATACTACAACAACTCGAAAGTGGAATTATGGAGATGAATGTTGAGATCTCCATGCTAGAAAAGTCTGTTTTTGAAGTTATGGCAGACCGGTCTCATCCAGTAAAGCCGAGAATAGAAGTTGAACTCTAAAAACTAATTTCGCTTGATAAGTTCAATCATTTTATCCAAATCATCAGCAAACTTATTGAGTTCTGTGACCATCTTAGATGGTGGTCTCTTAGGATTGTTTTTAACAATTCGTAGCTTCGGCTTTATTGAGTTCTCATTCCCTTTTGAACAGGCATTCCTTGCCATGATAACCTCCTGTTACGTTCAATAAAGGCATCGGGTTTTTGACGGTTTGCGTAAGCTAGCTACTAGGAAAATGTTTCCTGCAAGCCATTGATTCCTCATTAAAGCAAAAAAAAGACCCGCTAAAAAGCAGGTCTAATTCTCGAAAATACTGCGTATTTTACTATTTGTTACCCTTAGCTTGGTCCTCAAGGTATTTCTTCTTGAGTTGCTCTTGGATGGAGGAAGGTACTGCTTTGTAGCTAGCAAATTCCATTGAGAATCCAGCTTTACCTTGAGTGGAAGACCTCAAATCAGTTGAGTAGCCAAACATCTCGGAAAGTGGAACTTCAGCTAAAATTACTGTGTAGTCATCTCTCATATCTGATCCCATAAGGATACCTCTTCGTGATGAAAGATCACCCTGGACTGTACCTTGGAATTCTGTTGGAGTTTCGACCTCAACCTTCATAATCGGCTCAAGGATCACAGGCTTGGCTTCCAAGAAAGCTTGCTTAAAGGCAGCTCGAGAGGCGATTTTAAAGGCCATCTCAGAGGAATCCACTGGGTGAAATGTTCCGTCTTTGAGTTCGACTCTAGTGTTGATAACCTGGCAACCAGCTAGCGGACCTTTCTCGATAGACTCTTTTAGACCTTTTTCAACACCTGGGATGTATTCCTTCGGTACCGAACCACCAACGGTGGTGTTAACGAATTCGAAGGTTTCATCATCATCACCTGTAGAATCAGAAACATCGGCGTGTAGTGGCTTTAGCTCACCAATGATATGTGCGTACTGACCAGAGCCACCTGTTTGCTTCTTGTGTTTGTAGTCGAAGTTTGCAGGCATTGTCGGTGCTTCGCGATAGTTCACTTTCGGCTGACCAATGATCACGTTAGCTTTGTATTCCCTTTGGATACGCTCAACGTAAATCTCTAAGTGAAGCTCTCCCATACCGGCAATTCTTGTCTCATTTGACTCTTGGTCAACAAAAACGCGGAAGGTCGGATCTTCTTTCATAAAGCGGTTAAGAGCCTTAGACATTTTTACGAGATCTTCTTGTTTGGCCGGCTTAATCGCAAGTTCGATAACTGGTTCAGGTACGAACATGCTTTCCATTGTGACGTTAAGATCTTCATCACAGAAGGTATCACCGGATGCACAGTCAACTCCGACGAGAGCAACGATGTCACCAGCCCCTGCGGATGTTAGATCTTCACGATCGTTAGAGTGCATCCGTACAATTCGTCCCACCCTTTGCTTTTTGCCAAGACGTGGGTTGAAGTAAGACTCACCCTTTTTGATCGTACCTTGATAGATACGAGTATAAGTTAGCTGACCGAAGGTCTCATCAGTAATCTTAAAAGCCATCGCAATGGGTGGCTTTGCAGAATCTGGGAATACTTCGACCTTTTCACCTTTGTCGTTATCGTTACCGAAGTATTGTCTTTCCAACGGTGATGGAAGGTAACGAGTCACAGCATCTAGAAGTTTTTGAACGCCGCGGTTTTTGAAAGCTGAACCCATGTAAACGGGGGTCAGTTCACGGGATTGAACGGCCTTCTTGATCGTCTCATGTAACATCTCTTCAGGAACTTCTTTTTCTTCGAGCATGAGTTCCATCATGTCGTCGTTAAACATTGAGATCTTGTCGAGCATGATCGCACGGTATGTTTCGTAGTCGTCTTTAAGCTCTTCGGGGCAGTCTTCGTAGCGTACTGTTTCGCCGCGATCGCCATCAAAGTAGACAGCCTTTCCCGTAATGAGGTCGACGACACCATTGTGATCGTTTTCCAAACCGATGGGGATCTGCATAGCCACTGCGTTGTGGTTTAGCTTTTCGCAGAGAAGATCGATAACCTTGTGAGGGTTTGATCCGGCACGATCTAGTTTGTTAATGAATGCAAGGCATGGGACCTTGTAACGCTTCATCTGACGATCAACCGTAATCGATTGAGATTGAACACCGGCAACTCCACAAAGTACCAAAACGGCACCATCAAGAACTCGTAACGAGCGCTCGACCTCTACGGTAAAGTCAACGTGACCTGGAGTGTCAATGATATTGATTGGGTGATTATCCCATTCAACTGACGTCGAAGCTGAAGTAATTGTGATACCACGCTCTTTTTCCAATTCCATGTGGTCCATGGTTGCACCATCGCCACCACCGCGAACTTCTTCGATTTTGTGAATCCGTCCAGCGTAGTAAAGAATTCTTTCTGTTAATGTCGTTTTCCCAGAATCGATGTGGGCAGAAATACCAATATTTCTAAGCTTTTCTAATTTCATTACTTGTGGACCTTTTGCGGATGACTAAGTTGGTTAAAAAATTACGCGCACCAAAGCATGTTTTACTACCATACACTCTTATATATTCAAGAGATTTTTCCTAAGCTAAGTGGTTTTGGTCAGACCTCATGCGCCCACCCCGTATTGTGACATATCTATATGTCGAAATGAAGCTGTAAATAGCAGGTATTTTTGACCTATATAGCCGGAATTGCGTAGCATTCTCCGCGTTGTAGCTAAACTTTTCCTATTTCTATACGAAAAGTCCTCTAAGATTGGGGGAAATCTATGGCAAAAGATCCAAAAAAAATCGATCTATCGGAAATCGATGTCGACGGTGCTGATTTTATTTCCGGGGGGCTCGATTTAGGCGACAGTTCCACCGCGGTTCAGGATCAGGCCCCAGCCCCAGGTCAGATGCGAAGCAGTGATCATATCTCCAATTATTTGGCTGATTTGGTGACTGCCGTTGATAACAACGCACCGACCCACGATTTGGCTGGGCAGGGTGTCTCGACAACCTCTGGCACTTCCACAACTGGCTCTGGTGTTGAGCTCTACACTCATAGTGAAGCTGAGGTTGATCCCAGGCTGAATAACTTCGGTAACCTTCCCGAATCCTCTGGGATGATTGATGGCCTAAATCCTTACGACTATGGAGCTGGAGATACGGGCCTCGATGGAGACGAGTCCCACGAGCCTTCACGGGTGAATCTGAGAGCCTTTCCAGCCGGAGGTCAAGCACCTTCAGATGGGTTTTCGAAAATCGGTGATACCATCAGTTTTTTTAAGAAAAATCGCAGTATGGTTTCGATCCTAGCCTTGCTTACCGTTGCAGCGCTATTTGTCTATTCCTTGGGCGACGAAGATTTATTTCTCGAGACTTTTCTTGGAGATGAATCGTTTAACCTAGAGGAACCCGCTATCGAACCTCCTCCGAGACCAGTTCAAAGGAAGCCCCAGCCGAAGCCAAAACCGGTAGTCAAAAACATAGCCCCGCCTGAAGTCCCGATAGTGAATCTAGATGAGGTGGAACTGAGCGATATTAAGAACCCTTATTGGCCATTGCCAAACCCTGCACCTGTGCGCAAACCGGTAGAAAATAGGGTTACCGCTGAAGATCAGGAGTCCTGGAGACTTGGCTTGTCTCATCGCTTTGTTTACCAGCAATGGAAGACCGTCAAAGAAATCCGGAAAAACTTCCGCTCCGGTGGTGAAATATTTCTGTTCCAAGCATTGCGTAACCCTAAGTTTTGGGTACGCATGGAGGCTTTAATGGCGCTAGCTGAGCAGGGTTTTGCCGTTGATGTTGACGCTGTGGGTTTGGCTATTGGCGACGCGCGATCGGGCCTTGTGTCTCGCTACATGAAAAAAATCAGTCACTCCAATAGCGACGGGAAGCAATTTATCTTAAGGCAAGCGATTAGATTGGTTGAGGCCACTGCTAGGGTTGAGATTTTAAAAGGGTTAGATCGGTTAAATAACGGCACGAACCAACTCTATTTTGCCGCAGCCCAAATGGATCCAAGTAGCTTAGTTCAATCCTGGCTCGCTACTGGCAGACGAGGGCGTGTGGTTCCAGGGTCTGCCCGTAAAGAGTTTGAGACGATCGCACGCAAATACCTGTCGACAGGTTCGGGTTCGTCAAATGGTATGGAAGTGGAAATCCAAGAGTTTGATGCCTCTGATTTGACTGACTCTCAATTAGTGCGAGAGGTTGGTTTTGATGAGGACCGAGGACAAGGAGCTCCAGCACTTAAGCCTTTTGAAGAAGCTACAGACGGGTTTGAAACCATCGAGCTAGATTAAAGCCCTCTAGATTATCGAGAGCAGCGATCGTGAGGGCTTAAGATGCATCAAATGCAACTTGATATCCTGAGAATTTTCGTAGATTCAGTACCCCCGAATCGAGGATGACATACTGTCCTTTGATGCCGTGCAGAACTCCAGATACCTCTGGTGTTTTATCGAAATTGTGAGACTTCACTTTCTCAGGATACTGCAAAATCGGAAATTTGATTTTTTGCACTTTACTTGCGCTGGGCTCTAGATGCTTAGAAACTAAATCTGGAAGGTCTTCTAGCAGTTTTTTACGCTCACCAACCAAGTCTACCTCTTCGGGATCAGACGATAGCATTTTGCGCCAATTTGTTTTGTCCGCGAACTGTTTCTTCAGGCTCACTTCAACTTTACCGGCAGTAAGGCGGTCTTTAACGGTCCCTACGATGATTCCTGCCGTAGCTCCTTGGTCGATCCACCGCGTATTTGGATTAATCCCTCGCGTAATCCCAACTTTCAAACCTGACGAGTTAGCTAGATAGATCGTATGGTCTTGAAAGCAATGCTCTTGACCCCAATCAGGCTCCCGGCATGTTCCCTTGTGAAAGTGACAAGTCTCAGGTTTAACAATACAGGAGTCACAGGAAGCTAAAGACTGAAAGCAAGGAAAGCAGTGACCCTGGTTGAAGGTTTTTTTTATGCTACGATCGCAAGCGATACAGTTGATTTTACCGGTAAACGAAAAGGAGAGCTTAGCGCCAAGAAATTCATTCAAGAGTATAGATTTATCGGTATCTAGAAAGTACTGCACCTTTCCATTTTTTAGCTGAGCGGGCATCTTTCTGATTTTCAATGTCGTCATTTCATCAACCTTTTTGACTGCTACGAAGTCCGAAGATTCTAGCAAATCTCTCAGATAGCATCTATAGGGTATTGGCGTCTAGAACCAAATCGTCGCCTTCACTGATGATAATGGCCGAGCCTATCTTGCTGTACTGATTCGACGTATTTAGGAATAATTGATAAGTACCCGGTTGAACCGTAATCAACTTCAGCTCTCCGTCGTCATCGGCAGTGCCGGGAAATTGTGATGCGCCGAGGCAAGAGCTAAATGAATCGCCAAGTGAGCTGAGCGAGAGGCAAAGCTTGCTGCCGGCCGCCAAATTACTCACAGTCAGCGTGCCCAACTTCGAGCGGTCATAAAAATTGTGAGACTGTTGGATGGCGAATCGGATGTCAGAGTCGAGATTTAGGTTTTCTTTCTCCGTCTCCGTCAAAGCTCTCATGGATTTTTGCAGGTCGACATCCACGATTAAAGACGAAGATACCGACTCCGTCACAGACTGCTGACCAGCAAAAACAAGGTGATCAGCTGGGTCTCCGTTATCGTCTAGGATGATGATCGATTCGTCTTCGCCTTCAAGGTTTGTTCCTGTTAACATTTGATTGGATTCCGACAGAAGTAATTGAAAGGCCGAAATATCGCCGACGGCAACTTCGAAATCATTCATCAGCGAGAGGGTTTTACCATTCCGATAGTTTAATAAATCGATCTCATCTCCGGAAAGATCGACAACGTAAGCCTCGCTGGTAGAAAATCTCAGACTTTCGGGAGCAAGGGTCACTGAGGTAAACTCATCGACAGGCGCGTCGGTAATGAAGAAGCTAATCACCCCTTTGGTTCCCGCGGAAGAGTCGGGATTGCCGGCATTGACTCCACATCCTATGAGGTAATGTATCATCAGTCCAAGAAACAAGCTTTTTGTAATGCTAAAGACATCTAACATAGGTTTATCCTATTTGCTCAGGGGAAAAAGCTGAATGTTTAGTTGCATGACCTGTTCTTTATCCTCACAAGTCGATGCCAAGAACATTAAATACTTGCGAAATAGCGCGATATCATCTTTGATTCTTTCAACGGTTTTTTGGTCGACAGAAATTGTGACCGCAGAGATGTCTCTTTGATTAGGCGGAGTCTCCACTAGTGACTCTTTAGCAAGATTCATCATCTCTTGGTGAAATCTGACGATGGCTAACCCTGGTACTGCATTGGTAGTTGAAAAGTCTTCTTTAGTCTTCCTGTATTTTGGTGGTTCGTTAGATTCTAAAGAAACGAAACCTAGACCGGAAAGAAAGTCTAAGCTTTTTTGTAGCTCTTGAGCAGAGATGGGAATCGCAAACTTACTTCTTATCTCATCTAAAGTCTTCGCTTCGTTTTGATCAAGGATCTCGAATACCACCGCATGATGCCAACTATTGAAAAAATCCAGCTCCTTGTGCTTTTCTTTAGGGAAGTTATGACGACTCCTTAGTTCTAATACTAATGATAAAAGCTTCTCTTTTTCTGATTGGTCTTGAGAGTATTTTAGCTTTGCTATGGAATCAAAGTACTTGGACTCGCTCCGATTCATACCAAGCGATTCTGTAATCTTTCCCACTGATTTATCTGTAATCTTTCGATGGCCAGAGTGAACCTGGGCCATGGTGTTGTTAGATCCGAACCCGAGTGCTTCTGAAAAGTCTTTGATGGTAAATGTCTTACTAGTATCTTTTGCTAGAGCATATAGTTCCTTGAGGAAGAGACTAGGGTCATCAAAGGAGAAAAGATCGATTTCTTTTCGTAGTCGAGAGATGTCGATCTTCATAATATCCTCCTTTCAATAATACTCTTCGGATACTTCGTAATATTTCTTTAGAAAATAAATAGAAATTTCAAAACTTTATGATATTGGTATTTAATATATAGTAACACAAGTGTGAGAGTGAAGACGCTAGGCATAATTTTAGGTACTTAGGCTAATCGAAGGTCATGTAGTTACAATTTCTGAGCCCTTGTGAAGGGCCTACATATAGAGTTTGAAGGAATATATCGCTAAAAAAATATCAAAATTGCACTAAAAAGTTAATAAATACAGATATTTGAAAAATATGTTGCATTAATTATCGTAATTTTTTCCGATTTTTCGTCAATTAATATAAATAGTTGCTATAAAAATTATTATAGAGCTAAAAATATTGGAAAAATTTTGCTAAAGAATTACACAAGAAAGTCGATAAGTGGATTATCACCAACACAGAGGAGTTAATCCATGATTACAAAAATAAAGAGCAAAGCATTACTTTTGGCCGTATCCTTTTCTTTAGTAGCATGTGGTTCTGATGACGATAACGATCAGCCCGCACCGACACTTCTCACCAGCGAGGATACGATAGCAACGACAGTTAGTGAAAATGAGAGTTTTTCGACTCTACTCGCTGCCGTCGATGCTGCCGACTTGGTTGAGACATTGGACTCAGAGGGACCCTTTACCGTATTTGCCCCTACAGATGAGGCTTTTGCTGCACTGCCGGAAGGAACTCTAGATTCACTTTTACTACCTGAAAACAAACAAAAGCTTATAGATATTCTGTTGTTTCATGTTGTTCCGGGTTCACTCAGTAGCTCTGACGTCTTAGCGCAAACAAGTATTGCCACCGTTTTTGGTCAAAACTTGGCGATAGATAAAGATAAAGTCACAGTAAACGGTGCTTCCATCGTTAGCACAGATATAGCCGCAAGTAATGGTACCATTCACGTGATTGATTCCGTCTTAATACCTAAAGATGCCGTGGAAGTCGCGAGTTCCGCTGGATTTAACACCCTAGTCGCTGCGATTGAAGCGGCAGGGCTTACGGAAACCTTGAAAGGAGATGGTCCCTTTACCATCTTTGCACCTACCGATGACGCTTTTGCAGCCTTACCTGAAGGAACTCTAGAGTCATTGTTGCAACCGGAAAACAAACAACAACTGATCGATATACTTAGCTATCATGTTGTATCTGGTTCCTTAAAGGCGGAGGCAGTCCTAGCGGAATCTAGCCTAACCAGCTTAGAAGGTAGCTCGATTTCGATTTCAAGTGATGGTGGTGCGAAGGTCAATGAATCGTCTATAACTGCAACCGATGTTATCGCTGGCAACGGAGTGATCCATGTCATCGATAAGGTTCTCATACCTTAATCCTGGAAGTAAAAAACGTCGCATTGATAAAAACCAAATGCTGTCGGCATTTGGTTTTTTTTATCAAGCACCATTTTTGTTCATTCCATTTTTTTCAGAACAAATGGTCAGTTGGTTATTAGTGAAATTTAATCTGCTTTAAAAAGCGATTAAAATCAGGCTCAAACTCATCAAAATAATCGTGATCCATAGAGTACCCGATAACTACTAGTGCTGGAAAGTGGCCGCCGGCATAGACTCCCAGACTTGCTTCACCTAATTCAGTCCAACCATAATCCGCCTGGGCTCTGACAAATACTAGTCTGATCTTTTTGTCCTTGTGATTAGGATTAACTTTTAACTGGTCAGAGTTGTAGAGTTGGATGGTGACATCATGTATTTCTCGACTTCCTTTTGTCACTGATTGCTGCTTAATGATCTGACTTGCCCATCGACTCGAAGCTCCAACAGCAAAATGTCCGTCAAATGAAGCAGAAACGTGGTAGGAACCAGAAAGGGAATTAGCAAAGTTTTTCGCCAATATATTTAGTTTTTTGATTCGTTCTGTTTCTCTCAATGGAAAGCTGACTACGGAAATAATTCCGTTGGTGGTTTTATGTTCGAATAGTAAGTTTAGTGCTTTGTACCGGATCTGAGATTTTGAGCCATGCTTATTTCTAAATTCTCCCACTCGCACAGGAGCATCCGGTTGTATTGGGTTTCCATCACGGTTTTTTTCTATAAACCAGGTGGGTGGAAGAAAGGATTCCTTACTAGGTTTCATGTAGTATACGGAATAGTTGGCTCGATCATGATGATAACCCGAGTCATCGAAGTCCCCCATCGTGGTACATCCAATTATATGACTTAGGAGAACTAACAAAACGATGATTTTCATTTGAGTATACCCTCTTTCGTGGTTTTATGGTTTCCATCCAAGACTCGAGTATTCGCAGGGGGTGTCTCTTGAACTTTCTATAAAGACACCTCAACTGCCTAAATATTGCAAACGTGGTGCTCAATGTCGTGAAATTAAGGAGTTAGAGCATTTTTTACCGGTTTCTCAAAAAAGCCCGAGATGAATACTCGAATATTTAAAACGATATTAGAATCCTGTCGGTACAACTTATGGAGCCCGAAAAAGAGAGAAAAATATATCTCAAACATCAAAGGCGTAGTGTTTTACCGACAGGATTCTAATATCGTTTTAAATATTCGAGTATTCATCTCGGGCTTCATAAATAATCAATTCGACAAACCTGAACTGGGCTCTGGAAGCAAAACCTTCGGTTCTACTTTTTTTCCAGCCGATGTCTTGTTCTTTTCTTTTTGTCTGACGCGTTTTTCGACGTCAATCAAAGTTTCAATAGCCTTATCGGCCCTCTCAATAGAGTAAGAGGATCTTTGAGTTTCCGGTCGGACTCTATTATTTTGCTGGAAACTCAACTGATTCACTAGCTTTTCGCTATGGGATTTTTCGGTTGTTAAATTCTCCCGTAACTCATCCAGGAGCTTTATTTTTTCGTCTGGACTAAGAACCTCCGAATCAGATTCTGCTTGTGCTGGAGAATCAAGTAAAAAACTGTATCCAACGGAAATAGTACCGTGTCCTAGGCCGATGGTTTCAGTGGACAATGGTTTTCCATATTGAACCTCGAAACGATGCCTATCCATAATCCACGAGGCTCCCAATCCAAGTTTTTGAGTGGAGACTACACGATACCTATCACTGGCTCTATTGACATTGAGAAACTTTCGGTCTGACTGAAAAAACTCGGACCAAAGTCTTATTTGATCAAATGTTTTCGCAAGTTTAAATCCAAATCCTTGATCATTTGCTATACGATAAATGTCATGGATTGCGGCTGGTCGAAATCTTAAGTGAGCATTTGTGATGAGCTCTAGCCATGTGAAATCATACATTCCTGATAGGACAACTCCTAGCTTTGATTTGGAGTTTGAGGCATAACTTGATTTATCAGATAAGCCAGTTTCGAAAAAAGGAATGATGGTGAAGGCATAGGAATCAGATCGTAGTAAAACCAACTTTCCATGCAAACCTAGATTAGCATCGAGGGATTGATCCTTAAAAAAATCTCTATTCGTGATATTGGTTTGATCCGTCAAAGTCAGCGAGGTCCCAAGAGTAATCGCATGAGACAAACCGAAATGAAAAGACCCTCTGAGTCGATTAATGTCGCCGGTAAGTTCTGAGTTATCGGGAAAAATACGAACGTTCTCAAAGCGATCAAAAAGAAATTCGAATTCTTTCTGATTCTCTTCGATGGCCAAAGGTTCGATGACGGAGCCTCCATTTTCTTGGAAGGCCTCGTTGGAGGTAATATTGGCCCCATGTATGGGTACACTGATCACAGCAAACAGTAGGCATGTACTCAGGTTTTTCATTTTCGGCTCCAACAGTTCAGGTAATACAGCATCAACAAAAAGAGCTAAGTTCTAAAATGCAATTATTTGGCCATCATTTAGGTTTGTAATTTTGGTCGGTTAAGATTTACCGGAGAGGCAATATTCGACAAACTGTCTGTAATTTGTACAACTTTGCTGGACCAATGCTGTTAACTTAAGGCTGGATTCAGCTCCCAGTACCAGTTAGAACCGTAATATTTATAGGTACTTCTTGGTG
>JABSRP010000046.1 GCA_013215145.1 Pseudobacteriovorax sp. | reverse complement strand
ACATGGCTTTTTCATATCCAGACAACTCCCCAGAAATATTGACCCATATAGATTACAGCCTTAAGTTAACGGCATTGCCTAGGGTGAGCTAAGGACAATCTCAAAGTCTAGGCTATAGACGGTGCTTAGTTGAGTTCCGTTGTTAGAGAATTGAATAAATAGCTGTTTTGGGCCTTCTTCGGTAAAACCGTAGCGAATATGGGAAATGAGATTCTGCCAGTTACTATCGCCGAAATTTTGGCTTTGGCTGATTCTAAACTGGTTTGCCGCGGACGGAGCTCGGATCAGAAAGGGGATTTGTAGGCTGTTGGCCTCGCCAATGATCGATAGACCGAGCTGCGAACTCTTACCCAGAATCATACTTGGCAGGCCGATTTCTGGTGGTTGCTCAATTTTATAGAGATCGATAAATCCCGTCTCGAAATCTGAAGCGATGTATTCGAACCGGTGAATTCCATAAGGAATTCCTTCCACTGTATAGTTCCCCTGGGCATCCACTGAGGTGCTGATATTGGTTCCGGCTACTGTGACTTGAGAGCCTTCTGCAGCTGACCCACTTTCGGTAAAAACGGTTCCACTAATTCGAGTTAAGGGAGGTAAGGTAATATCGGACACCACCGCATTGCGCTCCTCCACTACCTGAACCCCGTTGTATCTGCGACCTATAGCCTGGCCGTCGCTTCCAGTAGCCAGGATAACGATGTCGTACGCAGCAATGGGCAACTGCTCAAAGCTGAAAAAGTTATAGGTCTCGTTGTAGCCGAGTAGATGAATTCCTGCTTGACCAACGACGTAACCAGATAGATTTGTTGTGGAAACATTGTCAGCAAACTTCAAGACAATGCGGGACGTGGGGTTGGTCTCTAAGTCTTGGTCACCAATTCCAACCTGCCTACTTTGGCTGCTGGGTTCGCTTTTTTCGCTTTCTTCGCCCGAATTAGCGCAGGATAGGGCAAATGTTACGAAAAGTAAGATGACTAGCTTCATATTTCCCTCTTATTGGTCTTACATTAATTTCGGAGGAAATAGTCTGAAACTTTAGATGATTGCTTTTAGAGTTTTAACCTTTTGAATAAGGTCTCGGGAATCGCTTTTATCAGTAGCATAATTAATTGCCAGAATCGCGGGACATAGACGATATTTTTCCGCGAATCGAGGGCCTTTAAAATGATTTCAGCTGCGCGATCCGCGCTGATAAAAAGGGGGTTTTTTTTCAGATGTTGAGTCATAGCAGTGTCCATAAACCCAGGCTTGACTGTAAGCACGGACACGTTTGATCGATGGAGCCTGTTTCTCAAGCCTGAGGTGAATGCGGTGGTAGCAGCCTTAGCAGTTCCGTAAATATAGTTGGATTGTCGTCCACGGTCACCAGCAACTGAAGAGATCACAATGATGGTTCCAACTCCATCGGTTTCCATTTGGTTCGCAATCGGGGTTAGAATTGCCACATAACTTGAAAAATTTACATCTAAATCGTGAAAGGCAGTGGTGATATCTTGTTGAGCTAACTCCTGATTACCTAGTACACCATGACAGACAAAAACTTTGTGAATCACGTTTGCTTTTGCAATAACGGACTGGCAGACGGGGTCGATGGTGTCGAGTTTGGAGAAATCAGCAGTCAGCAGCGAGACTGATGCGGCACCTCGAGCCATAAGATCATCTTTTAATGCATTCAAGCGCGGCTGAGATCTTGCGATCAGAAAAAGGTGATCGTGACGTTCTGCAAGCCTCTTGGCTATGCTTACGGCTAACGTAGAAGTAGCGCCAAATATCACAGAGTTTTCTGACATGCTGTTGACCTAACTGGAATGAAACCATCAAATTGATTGGGGAGCCGTTTATTTTACATACTATCAGTTTAACACAGTAATGGGTTTGTACCTTGTTTGATCCTATGATAGTTCAGTAAAGCTAACAGCTTGGAGCTGGTCTGTCGCTACAAATCTTTATCGTCAAGCGATTTGACCATTTGCCTCATGAGCGATTTTCATTGACAGGTGGATCTTAAAATTGGATTGGGAACTGGTTCAAAAAATTCGGGGTTTGTATTTTTCTGGCAAGGCGCAGATAGACAATTACTGGCAGAGTCAAGAGGTGTTGGAGGCCTATCATGAAACACTTGCGCAAAGAATTCTTTGGAAGTGGCAGGAGGTTTTTAGACTCCTAAAACGAGAAGGACTGGATCGATATTTTACTGAAGTCGAATCAGTATTGGACTGGGGATGTGGTACTGGTGTGGCAGTAGAGTCTTTACTTGAGGTCCTTCCCAGCAGAAACTCGTTGTCTCAAGTTTTTTTGTACGATCGATCGCCTATCTCTATGGCTTTTGCGCGAAACCGGCTAAAAGCTAAGCACGAGTCTGTGGGGTTTGTCGATGGCAAAAGCCCAGCCGCTATGAGTCTTGTGAGCCATGTTCTCTCGGAGATGAATCCTAGCCAAATAAAGACATGTTTAAGTGACATAGCGGGTAGCCAGGTTATACTGTGGCTAGAGCCGGGCACTAAAGACTGCTCGCAAAAACTTAGCATGGTGCGACAGCAATTAATGGCTCAATACCGGGTTCTGGCCCCATGCACCCACCAAAGAACATGCCCCTTTTCTTTAGGTGATGACGATTGGTGTCATTTTTTTGCCGAACCACCTAGTTTTATTTTTCAATCAAGTTATTGGCGAGAGTTTTCTGATCGCCTAAACATAGACCTTCATACTCTGCCGCTGAGCTTTCTATTTATGATTAAAAAAGAAATGGAAACTGCGGTTCAACTTGACGAGGAAGATGGCATTCGCTGCATTGGTCCTATCAGGAAGCACAAAGCCTATTCCGAAGTAGTGGGTTGCGATGCGGAAGGGCTTTGCAATATTCGTTTTTTGAAGTCTCGGCACAAAGCAAAGCTAAAACAGATGAAAAAAGATAGCTTTGCTTTGCTAACAGAATCATCTGTGAAAAGCTAATAATCCACGGCGGGACAGATTATTGGTTTTTTGACTTTAGTCCAATCGATTCCTGGATTTAGTTTTCCTTTGGTGACGTAAAAGAAGTCCACGGCTTCGGTGGTTTCGGAAAAGTCCTCAAAGGTACTGAGATTGTTTTGTGGCTTAAAGACAAGGTCATTTAAGAGGGTTCTAAGACCCTCTTTACAAGACTCAGAAAGCCTTTCTGATGGCACGACTTTAGGGCATAATTCAGCTGCTAGGGAATTGATAAAATCATCCTCTTGAAAAAAACGAATTTGGTCTAAGTAGCCTTCTACAACGGTTAGTGCGGACATACTTAAGCTTTCGAAGTCCTCCATGGAAAGATGATCTAATGATGCGATAAGAAGTTTTGTGATCTTACACGAAACTAGTAACTGAAACTCTTTTAACTGGTTTCGAAACCCAATATAAAGATCGCTTTCATGGCTAAGAGTGGGAAGCTGATTAGCGCCTTTGGATCTTCCAATAGCATCCTCGATCGACAGTTCGATCGGATCTTCTTGCGAGCGGTCATGAGTCCACTCACCGGTAAAGGGATTGAGCTGGTACTGGTCGAGAAATAAGGCACCGAAATAGGCAATGCCGTTGAGAGCCTTGATGGTATAGTCCACCTCTTCCTCTGACAGAGAGTAGTGAGTTCCTATCCTGGTCCAGCCAGGTTTGAAGCCATTAAGCACGTTAAGAATGAGTTCCACGTACTTGTCCGACTGCTCTTTGGCTATGTTTAGTAACTCATGTCCAAAAGGGCCAGCACATGCACATCCACTGCGTGCCTGGATTCCGAACAGATCATTAAAGAGGGCTGCTACCAAGGTGTGATGCAGCATCTTGTCCCCGTGTCGAACCAAAAATGAAAAAATGGGGAACCTCTGCTTTGGGTCCTTGTTGCCAAGCAATAGAATTTGAGGATGATCTTCCATAAAGTTAATCATCTTTTCCGATAGAGCTTGGTCGACGGTTTCGATGGTCTCTTTACCCACCCAATCCTTAGTCTCGAAAGAGAGTGCAGCCTGCCACACTTGACGGATGGCTGGAGTTCCGGGATACTCACGTTCCTCGATTTTTTCATGAAAATGATAATCCCATGGAGTCACGGCAGATACGGTGCCTCCGCCCCCGAATGAGGGGTTGGCTTTTAAATCATAAATGTGGCTTTTCCCGACCAAAACACCAAGGTTTGCTCCTCCTAAGTTCTTGTGCATAGATAAGAACAGAGCATCTATTTGATTTTCAGTCATATCCATGTCTGCATAGGGGCCTGAAGCGGCATAGTCTACAAAAAAGTAGGCATTATAGCGTCGCAAAACCTGGCCAATCTCTTTTAGCTGAGCTTTAAGTCCGGTGACATTTGAGGCCGCAGAAAAAGATCCAATTTTGATATGGTTTGGGAATTTACCTAGTTGAGTTTCCAGGTCTTGTAAGTCGACATGATTGATGAAAGGACCTTCCTTTACAGCTTTAATGCGAACAAACTGACAAAGAGAAGCATCCTGCCAGGTAACGTCGTTTGAGTGGTGCTCACTAGGACCAACAAAGACGACAAACTTTTCTTTCATTTTTGCCTTTAGATCAAAATGGAAAAGCTCTCGGGCGTTCTTCTGTCCTTTTGGCGAGAAGTACAAACCCAAAATCTTTTGTACCTTTTCGATGGCTCCCGTTGCGCCATAGCCGGAGGGTATCACGAAACTATCCCTACCTCCATTGACGTGCTTTCGGATCGACTCTATGGCCTTATGGAATCGATTTGTCGAGTATTTGCCTGTGGCGGAGGTCTCAGTATGAGTGTTGGCATAAGTTTTCATACAGTCAGCTATGTAAGACTCGATAAATGCCAGACCTTGGGCAGATGCGGTATAGTCTAGATGTAGAAGAGTCTTATACCCGCTACTACGAAGTTTTGGATGTATATCTTGGAAAAAATCTGGGCTTGGGATGAGCGAAAGTCGCCCCAATTTGTTTTCTCGCAAGAATTGAAGCTTTTTGTCCTGATCCCAGCCGCTTTCTACTGCTTCAAACGGGAGGGGAGTCTCCATGTTTGCTTGTGTTTGCTTTAGTTTCCAGGAGTTAAAGAGGGACATATCTGGATCAAACACTTTAAGACTGAATTCGTTGTCATTAGCGGACATGGTCGTTCCTTAATTTCAATTTCCTACCAAAGTGTAATATGCATGAAAAATAGCCCGATAGATAGACAAGAAAAGCTAGACATGGATATTTTTTGGGTTTTCATCTGTCAAAGTTAGGTAAAACGTCTAGCGATAACGGACAGAAGTCCTGAAGGTCAGGTAGTTTAAAGGGTAAGGAGGATGGCTAACATGGAGACATATTGTCCTGAAGAACGCTGGAATACTCTCAGTCACGGACTTGGATTTTTACTAAGTTTATTGGGATTTGCCTTACTTTTGAGTAAAGGCATTGACCTCGACAACTGGATCTATCTTAGCAGTCTCGCAGTCTTTGGGATCACATTAATATTCTTATATTTCAGTTCCACTGTTTATCATTTTGTCAAAACACCTAAGAAAAAAGCTTTGTTTAAGACCATCGATCACATAGCTATTTATTTTCTAATTGCCGGTACCTATACGCCCTTTACAGTTATCACCTTAGGGGATACTTGGGGTATAGGTATGCTTATCACCATCTGGACCCTCGCCCTTTTGGGTGGCGTTTTTAAGCTTTTCTATACCGGTCGCTTTAACGTTTTCTCAACGCTTTTGTACCTTGCCATGGGTTGGTTATCGATACTCATCATCAAACCAATGATCGTCAACCTTGCTTGGGATGGTGTTCTTTTACTAACCTGGGGAGGAGTGATTTATACGGTAGGTACAGTCTTTTACCTGGCAGACCGCATGCCTTATAATCACGCAGTCTGGCATTTATTCGTCATTGGCGGTAGTGTTCTGCATTTTCTTTCTGTTTTTTACTATGTCGAGCCAGGCCTTATGTCTTAAGGCTGTGCTTCCGTATTTTCTGAAAGGACTCTTCCGATAAGCTGCGAAGTCGCTCTATGTTCGTCGCAGGAATCGTACTGGTATCTGGATGTGAGCTGACTGCCTCATCCATATCTTCTTCAGCGATGATATGAAGGGTGGCATAAGGAGATCGATTGGTATAGTGACTGCGATCTTCAGGCTCAGGACCTGCAAATTGATAGTCGGGATGAAAGGATGCGAGTTGAAACAGGTCTGCATACTCACTTGCCTCTAAGGCACTATTCAGACCATCTAATAGATCGAGGAACTCGAAAAAACCTTCTATTTTTGGCAAAATAATGAGTGTTGTGGCAGGCAGTCTCTGCTTATTGCATAGTCGTGCCATTTCCTCAAAGAGAACCGACTTGATAAGTCGGATATCAGATTCTTTGGAAACGCAGTAGTGTATCGCTTGACGCTGAAACGGGCGATGGGCGAAGGGGCACAGATTTAGTCCCAAGACGACCTCCTCTAGCCACTGACTCGTTTCGCTGATATAGGTGGAGGTCACTATGGATTCATTCCTGGTTGCTTATGAGAGTTTTTTGGCTCGTTCCGCAGAACGTTGTCCTGAATTTTTGAGGCGAGCTTCGCAAGTAGGGGCCTTGGTATTTCATGTCCGCCAGTAAATCCATAAAAGTCCACAGATTGACACAGGGTCTCCAAGTGCACCTTAAGCTCTTCGGCTGCAGAATACGGCAAAACCGGGTCTTGAACACCGTGGGATTGGAATACGGACATGTTTTGAGAGGCAGGAGAGGGTTTGATTAATCCATGCCCAATTAGCGTGCCAGACAACTGCAGAAGCAGGGGTATGGGCAATTGATGGCCTAAAGCAGCATGGCTTGCAATCATAGCACCCTGACTGAAGCCTCCCAGTGCCATAGATTCAAATGGTAGTTCGGATGCCTTAAGACAAGCGATCACAGCGTCAACAGCTTTATCTAGGCCTGCGGATTTTTGGTCTGCAAAATAGCGGCGGCTGCCTGTTTGCATCGCCCTCTCTAAGGCCATGACATCAATCGGAAACCAAGCACGGCCGGAACTGCCAAATTGCTCAGGCAATGGTAACGGCGCGTTTGGAAAGACCCAATTCACGTCTTCAGGCAGCGAGATCATGGGGACTAGACCTGCGAGGTCTGTAAAATCAGCACCATATCCATGTAGCAATACAACTGAAGCCTGGCTTTGTGGGTTTCTTTGTACCAGGCAATCGAGATCACCTAATCGTTCAAATTTTAGAGACACAGAAACTCCTTTCCCATGCCTGATAGAGTCTTATTCAGGCCGTCAAGATCCTTAAGTTAGCGTCCAGAATAGCCGATATTACAGTATAGAGAAGTATTTTTTTGAGAGATGGCCATGAAGCTTCCCTTATACAACCTAATTCTGTTTATTTCTTTAGGAATTTTAGGTGCTTGCAAGGAGCAGGTCCGGCAAGACAACCGTACCTCTGCGCCCCCCCAGAACTTTCCGGGACCAAATACGCCGGGTGATGGTGATATCAAACAGGCCTTATCCGGGGAAATTGGGTTATCCCTTTCTCCTCGCGCTACCTCTAATATTCTGGAATGGGAGGCCGTGGATTCCCTTCGCTACGACCTAGAATTCGTCCTAGGCGAAACGGAAGACTTTGCAGGGGCTACCGTGATCGAAGATATTAAATCTCCTTACACTCACGTTAAGCCTGATGCTGGTACGATTAGTTATCGCATTGTTGTGCGCAAGGATTCGCAGCAAGCTCTCACCGCCCCGGTAAACGATGTCCCAAAAGGCGCTTTACTAGATTGCCTGAATACTACAGGTACAGCAGTTCAAACCTTGGAGCTTGTCTTTGCGTCTAGCGAACTACAAGACTGCTATCTTTTCATTGGCGAAGGCAAAAAGTTGAAGGAACTGAGTCTGGCCGGAGCCGGTGTTACTGATATAAGTCCCCTGACCTACCTGGAAGGCTTGGAGTCCTTGGATATTTCCCAAAACCCCGACCTTGTCGATCTTAGTCCTGCGGCTGAACTTACTAAGCTTAAGAGTTTGAATCTTAATGGGAATTTGGGAGTCACGCAGATTGGTCCTATCGCGACTCTAGTCAACTTAGAGAGCTTGAACATTGGCAATTCGGGAATTAGTGATTTAACCGGGATTGAACCACTGATCCTACTGAATACTCTGAATCTAGAAAACCTTGGATTGGGAGCGCAAGTCAGTTTGGGACCGATCGGTGTGCTACGAAAACTCGTCATTTTGAATATATCGGGAATCGTGGTTCAGCCAGGCGAGGAGACCTGTCCTATTGTAGGAGTGAGCCCAATCCTCTATCAGATTTGCGAGCCAGGTGTGGATATCACCTTTGAGGTTCATGTTCAAAAGCTCTTGCAGATTCATTGTCTGCAATGCCATTCGCAAAACGAACTGGTGGGAACACCGGACCAGGTGGCTGCTTCAAACCTTACCATAGTAAATAATACCATGCCTAAGGCTGGTCCTTTAAGCCTTGGAGACAAGCGTATATTTGCTGATTATGCTGCGAGTCAGGTGGAAGAAGATGATTAGTTGCCACAATTTATTTTGTTAAACTCTAGCCTTTTTTACTAAGTGATTATCCTTGTTAATAAAGATGTTGCGGATAAGGTCAAATCTTTGCCGATAGTTCCTCCATTAGGAGGTTGGCCATGAGCAACGTCATAGAATTCGATCATAGTATTATCAGCGACTTATACGATCAGCTTCATCATTTGGATCTAACTTTCGTAAAACACGGGATTTTCCAAATGTATCACCTTTTCGGTAGCCCTTCGCCAAGGCTATGGGCCAACGAAAATCAAGCCTTCGGAGTATTTGTTGTGTACTATAAGCTCGCGAAAAATCTATCGCGGATGGACTTCATAAGGCAGATTCAGGCGGGCAAAATCGAAGATGAAACCAAGTTTACTCTGGACGAAAAGAATCTTATTTTTAATGGTGATCAACTGAGATTTCAAGCCAACCAATTGCATCGATATCTCGACACGCTGGCTGACGAGTTCGACTACGAGGTTTGGCTGCTACAGAGTGGACTCTACATTTCGTTTCAGCGCTAAATCGTCGTTGGGCAACGAGATTTTTGATTTCTGCTGAAACACATCGAGCTCAATAACGAAGCAAGTATTACTATTGGTTTTATCTAGATAGAATCTGCCTTTATGATTTTGAATGAAGCTACTGGTAAGGCTAAGCCCTAACCCAGTACCTGCTCCTACGGGTTTGGTTGTGAAAAATGGTTGTAGGATTTTTTCTTGGAGATGATCAGGAATCCCTGGACCCGAATCAATAATGCGAATCTCGATTTTACCACCGATTATAGCGAAGTGAATTTTTAGCCATTTCTCCTCCTCGTCACTTGTTTGCAGCGCATCGAATGCGTTGTTTAGGAGGTTGATAAAGACTTGGATGATTTGGGTGTCATCACATTCGACCCAAACGCTTTCTGGAACAGGGTCGACTAAAATATCGATTCCATGGGTTCTAAATTTTTCCTGACAAATCGCAAGGCAATCATTGATCATTTTTTGCAGGCTATGGGGTTGATGAATGTTCGAATTATCCTGCCTAACAACGGAAAGCATTGATTGTATGATCTTTGAGATTCTATGACTAGTTTGAAGGATTTTATCGGCGACGCCATCTATAGATTGTTTGTCGAAGTTTTCGTGCGATACTAGGCGTTTCATGCGGCTAGCATTTCCGCAGATGATAGCTAATGGATTGTTGATCTCATGAGCAATCCCTCCAGCCATCTCACCTAATGCAGCCATTTTTGCATTTTGAATCCGCATAGCCCGTTCTGCGTCAAGAAATTGGTTTCGTTCTTTTATAATCGCTTCGAGTTGCTCTACATTTAGCCTATTTTCTACTCCATAGGTCCATTTTGTTGTAAGGCTGGCTGCAAGTTGCTTTATCTCAAGTGGATCAAAGGGCTTTTTCAGAATGATTAGGCGCTGTGGATTATCTAACGTGTACATAATGTCTTCGAAGCTATGATCAGAAAAAGCGGTACACAAAACGATTTCTGTATAGGGAGCTATGGTCCAAATGCGCTTTATCGTTTCCAAGCCATCGATTCCGGGAGGCATTCTCATATCGACAAAGGCAAGAGAGTAGGGTTTTTTCGCCTCTGTCGCTGCTCTTACACATTCAACAGCCTCCAAACCTTGCTCGGCAGTTGTGATTTCGTAGGATTGATCGAAGGAAGCGGTATTCTCTTTAGACTCAGAAAATAGGATATTTTCTAGGTCTGTGATTTTATTGGTAGCACCCTCTTCGTGACGGAGCGCAAGAGAAATTTCGTGCCTTACATCTTCATTATCATCAACAATAATGATGCGCTTATTGATGGTAACCAAATGAAACCTCAGATTAAAAAATACTTAACGATGAAACAGGAGCAGGACTAGGCTGCCTACAATATAAGTTTGTTTATCAAGAAACTATAACATTTATTATTATTTCGCATATGTATCGATCAGAATTTTGGAAATACAGTAATTTGACTTAGTGACGAAATTGACGGTAAAAAACTCATCTTTTTTGAAGGGAGCAAGATCTTCAACTATCCTAATAACTCCACTATTTTGGGGCAAATCTAAAGAAACCTCTGCCGCGCCGAATCCAAAGAAGCGACCGACGCGAGGAAAAAGCGCTTTATATAAGCTTTCCTTTGCAGAAAAAATAAATGTCAAAACTTCGCCCTTTGTATAGCCATTTAGGCTATTTAATTGCTCAGATTCTGTTAGGCTGCATATTTGTTTTATCAGTCCTTCTGAAGGTGACTCGATAAAATGCTCGATGTCGACGCCCATGCCAGCCCATTCTGACGAGTGTCCTGCTATGGCTATAGCTGCCCCATGGGAATGAGAGATAGCTCCGACAAATCCATCGGGCCAAATTGGTTGGCGATGCTCTCCGGTCTGCAGGTATTTGGTTCCTGCATAACCCAGGGTCTTCAAAGAGTGATGTGCACATAGCCTACCTGCCATAAACTCAATTTGTCTTTTTGGTACGGCTTTCGTTAATGACTCAGGTAGCTGCCAGTCGCCGAACATGGGATCGTCTAAGCTAAGATCTTTATAATCCAAAGACGTCGCCACGTGACTATGTTCGAAGATTTGCCTTAACTGCTTACCCATGCATGATCACCCAAAAAAAAGAGACCAAAAAGGTCTCTTGAAGCAATATACAGGTTTTTTGAATTCGTCTAGTTGGAATATTCGTAATAGATATCTACACGAACACCTAATGGTATTTCTGCCTTAATTTCGAAGTCTGACCCATCCCTTACAAACTCGGTGGTTTCGATCCCATCGATGTAGACGGTCCATCTGCCCACCTCTGAGTTGAATATTGGTGCGACAAAGTTCCTGCGCAATCCAACATACAGATACTTGAGCTCGAATTCGGTGAGTTCTTGTACTATACATGTACTGACTAGTGTGCCATTAACTACCTCAAATCCATTGCCTAGGGCACAATCGTTGCTCGAAGAAACTAATTCGAGCGACTGTTCGATGGGTGTTTCGGGTAGAGGAAACATTTTCGTCTCGTCATCGTCCACTTCGTATCGTAGGACTAGCTTGCGATTTTCCGCATGGTCGCCTGCTCCGATCGTAATGGTGGTACCATTACGCTGGAAGTTGAGCTCAGCATTATTATAGAAAAGCTTAAAGTCTCTGGCATTATTACCACTTATGGGCAAGTTGTAAGAAAGATTCGGACCATCAAGGTTCTCGAATGTTATTTTTATGACAGCGCCGTCTGTTGGGGCATTGTTGAATACGATTTTCTTGTTCGCAGCGTCGAAGGCGAAATCATTGCTTTCGACATCGTTAACGAAGACCTTAACTTGGTTGTTTCTCGGAGTGCCCGCCACAGGAAACTCTTTCAGAAGAGGAGTATTTCTCAGATAGTCAAATTTGACATTTGAGCTTGCCGCGGGTTCAGCTGCGAAAGTCACAACTTGTCCAGCGAGGGTAAAGTTATTCTCTGGAGCGTTGTTAATCGTGATCGAAAGTGTCCCTGGAGCAGGTGTTTCGGCCAAGGTATATGTCTTGAATTTTGGCTCTACTCCAGTCTTGTATTCAGCTATGATGACGGAATCAGCTGCAGGCTCTTTACCGGCTGTAAACGTGATAGTTTTCCCTGTTAGGGTATAGTCACCAGAGTTAACTTCCGTAACGGTGCCGTTTAAATCAACAGAAACTTTAAGTGTGCCTGCTGACGGCTCTTCTTTGAGTTCAAACTGATTGCGCAATAGACCAGAGATATTTTCTGAGATCTTGTTGAGAGTGGTGGCGTAGGAGGCGTCGCATATGTCGCCGTAATTTACGTTGTTGCCCGCGTTGTACATCACCAGCTCTTTGTATTGTTTTGCATTGTTGAATGCTGTGTCACAGGGATCTGCAGGATCGCTAAATATACCATAGAAACCTGCGGTTTGACCCACGGTTCTTCCCAAGGTGTTTTGCACGTAGTCGATGAGGTACTGTGGCTTATCCCAGTCTTCACCTTGACAGTCGCTTCCATCAAATGAGCAGTTATCTTCATCACTAACTATGAGTACGGCAACTGAAGAATCATTTCGAACCCATGGGTTCTCGGTACATCTTAAGCCATTCACAGCCTCTTTAATTCCTGCCTCGTTGCCTGAACCACCTGTTCCAGCGTCCACAGCGGCGGCAAACTTATTCTGAATATCGTTTTCGCCAACTGTTATGATAGAAATTTCGCAGGCATTCTTAGGCGTCGTTGTTACAACACCAATTTGCCAATCCGTCTCAGCAATATACATCAGAAGATCATCGAGCTTGGTCGCAAGGTTTTGCTGCTCTTGATCCATGGATCCCGAGTCGTCGATCACGACCAAGATATCAAGCAGTCCCGCTTTTTCTTCTTGGTCAAATCGTTCGGTTTCATCCTTACCATCGGATCCTTGCTGGGTCGTTTCTGAGAGAGGAGTTCGTTTGATTTGCTCTTTAGTCTCCTCGCGATTCGAGTAGAGGTTGGTCAAGGTGAACTCTGTCATGACCATCTTGTCATCTAAGGAAATCTTAAAGGAGCTGTTGACCTCTTGAGAGGCGATAAAAGAAAAAATAGCCGAATCGGAAGCTGATGCAGGATTTCTCGCTTGAAGCTCAGAATCCTCTACGACAGCTTCAGGTTGAAAATTGACTTGATTAGGCGCGTCTGCGGTGCTACCCACTGCGTCTCCAGAGTCTGGAGTTTCAATGATGCCGCCTGCTTTGGCCCCTTCGTTAAAACTAGAATCGTTACATCCAATACTAGTTAATGTGATGCAAATTGTTGCGATCAACCTTTTCATGAGTGTCCCCTCGTTTTTACTCGAACCAGTCTTGGGGAACCTATCGGCAAAATTTGCCGGTAACTCAAGAGAAATGGTCAAATAATTTGCGATGATAGAGGGCTTTTTTCCAATTTTGTTTGGTTCCTCTAAATCCTTGTAATTGGTAAGGTTTAATTTTGTAAATGAGGGCAATTCAGAAGAAAAACTTTAGTACTTTTTTGTTTTTTTATATCAACTGGCGTTTTTGGGCTATTCTTGGACTAGGCGGGCGAGCAATACCTCGCCCGGGCAGTTCCACCTCAATGGTATACCCGATGTGCCTACTCCGCGATTGGTATATCCGATAAGTCGCCCAAAATTCCAAGACCCTGAAGCCATATGTTTGGGGCAATCAGCGTGTGTGAGGACTGCTTGGCCGGCGCGAAAGCAAATCTGACCACCATGAGTGTGACCGCAGAGATATACATGAGCTCCTTGTTTTTCGGCGATTTCAAATGCTTCTGGCGAGTGGACAGCCACTATAGTGAACTGTTCGGGATTGATGGTTTCAAAGGCTGAGATAGCCGAATCGGAAAAATACCAGTGAACATCATCAATACCAAGAATCACAATAGAGTCTTTACCACGATGGATTTCATAACTTTCGTTGATAAGCACTTTTATTCCAAGGGATTCCAAAACTCGTATGGTGGCATTGTTATCGTGGTTGCCTAGGGTTGCTACCACTGGAACGCCATTTGGGATCGTATCTATAAGTTTTTCAATATAACTTTTGATTTTGATAGGGTTTAGGTGATAATCGTCTTGATAGTCTCCAGTGAGTAAGACCAAATCATAGACTAACGGTCTAATGGTTTTTACTAGTTCGTCAATCACGCTCGGGTTGCAATCTATGTGAAAATCTGTCAGATGAAGTATTTTGAATTGATGAAAAGACTTAGGCAGATAGCTTGATATAACAGCATGTTCAGTTGTTTGGAGGTGTAAGGCTTTAGCCTTTAAAAATCTGGCAAGAGGTCTAAGCCTCATTAGCTTTCTGACGAGGAAAAGGACAAAATGAGCTAAGGTATAATTTTGTTTTTTGCCATTGATATGGCTTTGGTCACCAGAAACAGGACGTTTTTTTTGATCCATATCGCATCTTCATTATTTTCGAGGATGTTTTTGTTGTATGATCGTCTCTAACGAGTAAAAGACGAAGAAGGATGTTAATTTGATACGAATATTTTTATTCATAAGTCTCCTCTTACCTGTAGGTAACAGCGCTTATTCAATGACAGAAAACTGTGATATCGTTGGAGATAATGTAAAGCAGATCAAGAAAAAAGACAAGGAGAGCTGTCTTAGTGAGTGTACCAGCCTAGATAAATGTAAGGCGGCAGTCTTCATAACCAGTTGGAATATGTGTTTTTTAAAAGGTTCGGTTAAGCGCAAGGTTAATGTGATTATGAGTTCTTCATTGAAAAATGGAAGTATTCAAAAAGGATTGGATTATTCAGGAAAAGATCTTTCTAATCACGTTGAGCCAACGGCAAAGGCTTGCCTTCTTCGTTGTAATGGTATGGATAGCTGCACTGGAATAACCTACATTGGCGGTTATGATACCTGTTGGATAAAGCATACCCAAGGTAAGCTTTATCCAAAGAAATTCTATTGTTATCAAAAGTAACTATTAGCTTGCATTGTCTTGATTTTGTGCATCGCTGCCCTCAGCTGCGCTTTCTTCGGGGCTAGATTTTGGTTTTGTCGGTAGATCCTTACCGATAGATGCGTTTGTTGGACTTGGCTTTGCTCCTAGAGGGTTTTCACCTGACTGGGGACCTGTAGCTATCCCTGACGGCGTATCCAAGTTTAGGCTTGGTTGCGGTCGCTCGGAATTCGCCGTATCAGAAGATTCTGATGCGATTGCTTCGGAGGAATTCTCTTCATGCTGGCTAGTGGGCTGAATTGCGTGATCGGAGTCAGTGCTAACTTCAGGCTGTGGAGAAGGTTTACTTGAAGGATCGAAGCTAACTTTTACAGCTTCAGTCTCCTCAACGTCTTTGGAAATTTTTGCGATTTCCTCTTCTCTCTGGGCAATTCCCGCCTGTAAGTCAGCGATTTCTGAACTGAGCTGCTCTTTTCTAGCCCCCAAGCGTTGGAGCTTGCGACTAGCATCAGCTAGGATGTCTGATACATCTATATTTGCTGATGATAGTGTTTTTTGTACGATAGAAACCACCATCTCGCGCTGGTCCGAAGGTAATTCCCGCATCAGAACGATAGCGTCTTCAATAGAATAGCCTGCCGATCGCCTAGGGCTTGCTGGTTGTGATGGACTTGATTGAGTACTCGGACTCTGCGTCGAGCTCTTAACCGAGCGAGACGCTGGTGTCGATGATGCCGGTGTTGATGAGTGACTATTCTGAGACGATTGTTGCGGAGGAATAGGGCTACGATTTTGTTGTGGAGGAATAGGGCTCCTGCCGCTGTTCGAACTATGGCTCGGACTGGCCGGATTGCTGCTGCTCGAGCTGCTGCGACTAGATCCTGGAGGCACAGGGGCCGAGGATTTTTGTGGTTGGTTTGCATCTGGTTTTGCAAACGAGTCCTCGAATTCAAATTGAGAACGATCTTGCTCTCCGTTTTTTCTATTGAAAATTCCCATTTAATACTCCATCCGTCGGCCGGCAGCCATAGTTCAGTGCAGTACTTATCGTTGTTCGGTTTGAAAAATTGAGCGAAACTGACAAAAAAAAATTTCTGTAACTTGAAACTTTCTAGAATTTCGGATGATTTCTCTAGGTTAGTCGATTTAAATTTTCTACAAACTGAAGATTCCGAAACTCTGCTGAACGTCAACTGATTAGGGTTGCAACGGTGTCGAGACTATTGACAGTTTACGAGGTGATAGACCTCTGATTTCCTAAGAAAATTTTATTGGAACCAGATTTGCAAACTGAAAACTTATTAAACCTAGTCGCAGCTGCCTTCCGCTTTTTGCCTACGGATGACTTAAATTCTTATTTGTGAAATACGCATCAATCGAAATATAGGGGAACATTATGCGGAGTACGCTTACGGGAATATTACTAACTAGCGGTCTCATTTTTGGAGTATCTTGTAGTAGCAAGAAAGATTCTGGAGGGGAAGCACCTGCGGTAACTGAAGAAGTACCGCCGCCTAGTACGGAAGACTTGAGCACAGAACCGGCTGCAGAGTTTGCTGCTATCTGCAACGGTGAAGCAGGTGAGCAGGGTGAAAAAGACTTTATCAGTTTTGTCAAAGAAGATTTAATCTCACGCAATATTGGGGTGACCTCCTGTGAGCAGGTTTATACATATTTCAATACTCCGAGCACACCAGGTGCAGAACCTGTGTATTTAGATATGATTGGACCAAGAGAATTTGATGTGTCAGCGCTTCGATTCTTCGGAAGTCTAGAGTCTATGGTAATTAACGGTGTCACGATTAGTGACTGGACACCTTTCGGACAGTTAGCAAACCTTAGAGATCTGATCGTCATTAACTCCGGCTTGAGTGGCATTCCTGCTGAATGGTCGGGAATGACAGGTCTATTAGAACTTGCGATACAAGACCCAGCTTTCAGTAGTGTCGAGAGCATCGGTGGTCTTACGTCCTTGTTAAATCTGACTTTATTTCAGACCAATATAGCTGATCATTCGGGTCTGGGCGGATTAGCGAGTCTACAAGCTCTGGTTTTAGCCGAAACTGGACTGACTGCCGTACCTGCAACTTGGAAGGATATGACCAGCCTTCAGTTTACGGCGATACAAAGCCAACCCCTAACAGATGTCAGTGGGTTTTCTGGTCTACCTGCATTGACAGAGATCGAGTTTAGTCAAACAGCTGTTACTGATTTTTCTGGTTTGGGAAATTTACCCGGCTTAATCAGTATTGTACTCTCTCAATCAGGTATAACGTCTATTCCTGCTAGTTGGTCTGCTTTGACGAGTTTGGAGGTCCTTATCCTTCAGAATGAGGCGATCACAGATTTGACGAATCTTTCTGGTGTTCCAAGTTTGGTTGGTTTTGAAATCAGTAACGCACCTGTTGCTAGTCTCGATCCGATTGCTTCTTTGGTTAATCTTGATGTATTGATTGCTGGCGGAGTTGGGATGACAGCAATTCCTGCAAGCTGGTCGGCGTTAACCAATATTGGCTCCCTCATATTGCATACAGAAACAGCCTTCGATATGGTCGATGTCTCACAATTTACAAATTTGGTTCGGTTAGACCTGATCGACTTAGGTATCGCTGCATTGAGCGATATTAGTGCCTTAGTGAACCTACAACTCTTAAATATTTCTGGAAATGAGAATATTGACCTCGCCAACATTAACTTGGTTCCAGCGAATCTTGCGACCTTAATCTTACAAGCTAATGGTCTGACAGCTGTGCCACCTCTCGGTACTCTGACGGCTCTATCAGGACTAGCTTTAGATGGCAATGAATTGCTAGCCGACTACTCAGCTTTAAACGGCAATACAACGATCAGAAGACTGACTCTGGCGCAAAACGGGATTACAGATATTCCTGCCGAGATTGCTACTTTAGCACAGCTCGAGGCCTTAGGTGCAGCAACGAATTCCATAACTTCTGTTGCTTCGATCCAAGGTTTGGCTAACCTAGCCGCTATTGATTTTCAGGGTAATCCCATTGATGTAGCAAAATCTCCAGAGAACTGCCCAGCAGATGCAGTTTCTCCTGCAATCAAAGCTTATTGTACTCCCTAGAGTATTTTAAGAACTATATTTCGTTGAAAGCCTGGTCTATGACCAGGCTTTTTTGTATTGGGAATGTCCAATTTTATGTGTTTTTACTTTTTGAAAACTGTATCTAACTCCAACAAAACACTTCGCTTCGCTGATTAGAGTTATAAGAAATAAATCTTCGCTTCGTAAGTTTTGCCGGAGTTAGATACAGTTTTCAAAAAACAAAATCACTTAAAATCGGACCCTCAAATAAAAAGAAGGCTCAGCCGAAACCGAGCCCTCTGCTATTCTACCTTTGTTAAGATTGAAAATCTAAGATTTGTTCTTCTCAACATAGTTTGCAATCTCTTGGCTTAGAGTACTAACCAGATACGGTCGAAGTTTTTCTGGTGCGATAATATCATCTATTGAACCTACTTTTAGCGCTCTCTCTACCGAATGAATTTTTTCGAAATTTTGAGCAAGTTTGGCTTGCTGCTCGAAATGTACCTTTTCGAAGAGATCATCAAAATCAGCTTTTTCTATCTTACCTAGCTTTAGTTTCTCTTGTGCAGTTACGATTTGAGGATCGTTAAAGGTATTTTTCAGAACATCTCTAGGGAATACCACTGCAGCTGCTGGAGCACCGCCGATAACTGATGCAAATGTGTTTTCTAGCGCGATCACTTTCATATCCGGATTTAGGGTCTTAGAAAAGACTACGTAAGCTCCACCATGATACCTGGAAACTACCACAAAAATAAGAGGGCCAGAGAAGTTAACAACAGCTCTACCTATCTCAGCCCCATACTCTAACTGAAGCTTACGAAGCGATTCAGGAGATCCGTCAAAGCCCGAGAGGTTTGCAAGGATGACGACTGGAAGCTTTTTATTAAAGGCATTGATCGCTCTTGCCACCTTTTTCGATGATAGCGGATATAAGGTCCCACCTGTCCAGGTATCAGGTCCATCGTTCGGGATATCACCAAAACGCTTCAAGGGGCGGCTTTCGATCCCAAGCATACCCACGGAATATCCACCAAGCTGCGTTTCCCAAACGATGGCTGTTTCTGCGTCTCTCATATTGTGCCACCGTTCGATAAAGTCGGCGTCCTGATCTCTAACGGCATGCATGATTTGTCGCATTTCGAAAGGCTTTTTTCGTTCGGAGTTCGATTTACCAAGGATATCTCCAACGGTATCGAAGCCCTGATTCTGTGTGTCATTATATTTGTAATCGCAAACGTTGCGGTTAGTATCGTCAAGAGTTTCTTTTGCAGTACCATACTTATGAGACAGCTTTCGATATACTAAACGATAGTGCCGGAAAAGAAGTTGATAAGCGGCAACCAAATCAGGAACACGAAATTGTGCCTGCCCGTTTGGTCCCATGATTTTCTCTACCCCTCCAATGCCGATGTTGTCTTCCGCTGAAACAGATCCAGAGAAGTCGAGGGCCTTCTTACCGGTTAATACCATAGTACCTTCATCGGTCATGATGAGGAGACCATTGGTGTGCTGTAGCATGGTCGCTTCAGCATTCCAGTAGGACTGAGCTCCAACATTAATACCAGATACAATGATATTAATCTCTCCACCGGCTTGCGTAAATTCAATGATGCGTCTGAGGACTCTCGCTGTCCAATCCAAGTTCTCTGTACCAGTGCGCATATCAATCGCGGCACCGGATGATATGGGTATCCACTCGACAGGAATGCCGTCTCGTTCCGCAAGGTCGATGGCGGAGATAACACGGCGACACTCGGCTTCAGCCAGTGACCCCAAGTCTCGTGACGGATCGCCGAGTATAATCACTCGCTCAAGATTGACACCACGATCCATGTTGAAGATTTTTCCGAACACAACGTTGCTGATATTGTTGCCATAGGCACGGCCTTCGACGCTTACGATTTGTTGATTGCCATTCCCATCAAATTGAATATCGAATTCCTCAAAGCGTCCAGACGGAAATTCATCTGATGACGCATCCGTCAGCATATGAATGATTTCGTAAGGATAGGCACTTGAACGCCGTAGCGAACGAACCACTTTACTTGTGTACAGATCCAATGACTGTAGTGGCTCTCGTGAGGGGATACGGCCTCGAATGGAGTATTTGGTTGAGAAGTTTTCAACCAGAACTTCGGCATCAATAGCTTCTGTTTGCTTGCCCGCGATTTTCGAATAGATGACAATTTTTTCTAGTCCAAGGCCATGCAAAAGATTGGCAATGGTCTTCGGATATTCTCCGATTTGCTCCAATTTTAAAGGATGCGTTTGTCCGATATGAACGATGATGCGATTCCAAAAGTACTGTCTTTTTTGACTGGCCTGTTGCTCTCTAATTCCTTGGATGGCTTCTAGAATGCCATACTCAAAGTTTCCAATCCGTTGAATAGATTGCTCATCATTGAGTTCGATATTGGTCTCAGGGATTTCTACAAAAGCAAAAATCCTCTGATCTCTGGAGTTATCTCTAGCCTCTAGCTTTAAGACGTGGACGAGTTCTGAATGATAAACTAATTCGGTTTCGAAGTTTTCTAGACGATCAAGATGCATCTCGCGATAGCGTAGAGGACTAAAGTACCTTCGTTTGACGATCTCCTGCCAGCTTCCCTCTTCATATCCATAAGAGCGGTACTGATAGCTATTGTCTGCATAGAGACCTAAGAAGCTTATTTGGCAATGTAGCGGATAATTGAGTAAATGATTTTCAAACTTCGTTTCCGCCGTACCATTTTCTCGGCGCACGACTAGAACAACCTCTAGATTTTCTTTGTCGAAGGTTTTCAGAATATTATTCAACCAGTTTAGATCTTTGAAGAATTCACTTTCTTCAAGGACTTTGACCGCAGTCAGATATGACTCTCCATATTTAGTCGTCTTTGCCGCGTAGAGTGAATGCTCACCCACGCGAATGGATTCGCCTTCAATAAAGGTGCGATCCCTTGTAAATCTCTTCGCAATCAATTCTTGGACTTTATCTTGTTTCGATTGGTCATCGATTTGTAAGGAAATTAAGTGAGATAAAATCTGGTGTCCGGACTCTATGATCTCTTTTTCCGAAGTTGAGACATCCTTGTTCTCCAGCATGGAATCCAAGAGTGAGCCAACAAGTTCTTTTCTCTGCTGCTGATTGGTCTCGTGAGCTGAACGATCTACCAAATCGTATCGAGTGTGTATCGCCGCATCCACCAGGATCCAACGACCATAGGCAACGGAGATCAGATCATTAAGTTTTTCAGATAGAACATCCGTTGTGCAGATCTCAGGGGATCCTGGATAAATCTGTTTGAGTGTAAACAAGCTCAAACGAATCAGCTCGATTTGGTCCTTATGATTGGAGTAGGCTTTATAGATATGAAAAAGCGCTTGAGTGGTATCGTCGTAGTCTTTAGGGTCGGCCCAAGAGTATAAGGCAATGGCATCGCCAAGTTTACTTAAGAACTTTTCCGGTAACCCCTTTTCTCGATCTTCTTGCCTTAAGAAATAGTGCATTAAGCACTCATCAAATTCTGATTCC
Organism: Pseudobacteriovorax sp.; assembly: GCA_013215145.1. Lineage (GTDB taxonomy): Bacteria > Bdellovibrionota_B > Oligoflexia > Oligoflexales > Oligoflexaceae > DT-89. The sequence goes on along the minus strand of JABSRP010000046.1, from coordinate 36,273 downwards.
CTGGCTGAATCGATGTTTTGTTGATCAAATTTGAATAGACGCTGAATGACGACGAAGGATTGGCAAGCCTCTAAAATAAGCTCGCCAAATCGCCTGCGATAGTCTTGATGTTCAGCTACAAACTCATTGAGTTTTTGCAAGATGATGCCGACGGGTCTTGTGAAGTCAAATCCGAGGAATACAGCCTGATACTCCCGAGAAAGGTAAACCCACTGCTCTTCAATTTTTGAAAGCGCCTCATGTCCTCGTCCCACTTCAAGATCTTTAAAGGACAATCGCTCACCCTTATCCGATTGTGTATGACCAGACTCCTCAGAGGCTGCTTCGATCTCCACCAGCACCTGTCCCGCAGCTACTTGTTCGCCTTGGCGAACCTTGACCAAACTGACAACCCCATCCTCTTGAGCAGTAACGGTCATTTCCATTTTCATGGCTTCGAGGGTCACTAGTAGATCACCTTTTTTCACTGCTTGGCCTTGCTCGCAGACGACACTAAGCACAACAGATGGTGATGGGGCCACTATATTTCCGCCTGCATCTAAAGGAAGTACGTAAGGAATACCATCGATCTCACACTGTAGGGCAGAAGCGCGAGGTATTATTTGAAGTTTATATTTCTTTCGATTGGTTTTTAAGACAATTTCATGCCCCCAGTCGACATACTCAGCTACGAGTTGCTTATTGTCCGTTTCAATATGGAAGGTTCCTTTTCCCATCGAGCGGATGTAAAAAGAGTACTTATGGCCATCGTGTTGTACCGGAAGTTCCATACCCAAATGTGGGATGTTTCTTGGCAAACTGAAGCGTCTAATCTTCTCAGCAAAGTTTTCAAAGTCCTGATCAAACTTCTGCTGATATTGATAAACCCCAGCAGCGATGACGGCAATATCCCACTCAGATTTTAGTACCGAATCGTTATTTTCTAGGAAGGTCTCGACAAAATTGGTTTTGACCCCGCCCTCAATGATCGCTTGGTTGGCTAACAATTCTAAGAGAAACCCTTGATTGGTCGTGCCGTTTTCAATCTCTATTTGCAGTTCCCGTAAAGCCCTAGTGAGTTTTGCCATGGCTGCAGGGCGATTGGGACCACGGGCGATGATTTTTGCAATCATGGAATCAAATTCTTTGGGAATTGTGCTTCCCCATTCAACCCCTGCATCAACGCGGATTCCCGGTAATTGAGGTGGCAGGTAGCGATTGATCTTTCCTGGTGTCGGAGCAAAATTATTGTCGGGATCCTCTGCATTTAAGCGGACCTCGATCACATGCCCTCTAGCCTCAGCTGTTTCTGAATCTTCAGCAATCGATGCACCAGATGCGACTTTGAGTTGCATCTGAACTAAGTCAACTTGATAAAGTTCCTCCGTGATAGGGTGCTCGACCTGAAGTCTTGTATTGACTTCCATGAAGAAAGATTGCCTTCGATCCAAATCATACAAGTATTCCACAGTTCCGGCACCGTGATAAGAAGCTGCTTTGAGCAAGCGCTCGGAGCAATCCTCAAGAGCCTTGACCTCGTCTAAACTAAGACCAGGAGGAGGAGTTTCTTCAATAATTTTTTGATTGTTTCGTTGGACGGAGCAGTCGCGGACACCGTAGGTGGCTACATTTCCGTGGTAATCAGCTACACATTGCACCTCAAGGTGGCGACCGTTAGCAACTAAGGCCTCCATGAAAATAATCTTATTTCCAAAAAAGCGAAAAATTTCCTCTGAAACCGATTGAAAGGCTGATTCAAGTTGATCGGGAGTAAATACTTTGCGAATACCACGTCCTCCACCACCATTGGCAGATTTGAGAATCACTGGATACCCGATAGTCTCCGCATGCTCCTTAGCGTCGGCATAGTCTTTAAGCGGCCGTCCACTCCATGGTGTGGTGGGGACCTTTGCATTATCGGCCAATTCTTTAGCCTGAATTTTATCTCCGAGTAATGTCATGGCAGCGGAGGTAGGTCCAATGAGCTCAATTCCCGCGTCCTCAAGCTTTTTCGCGAACTCAGGGTCTTCCGCAAGGAATCCCCAACCTACCCAAACGGCATCGATGCGGCAAAGTTTTAAGGCATTAACAACAAAATCTGAGTTCATGTAAGGGCTGCCAGTTAGCGACGAAAACCCAGGTAGATCAGACATGGCATAAGCATGGTCAGCTTCTTTAACAAAAAGGGCATCCGATTCTACATCGATATATAGGGCTACGGTTTCGTACTTTTTGCCGTGAAGTGTATTATATTCTTTCGCAGCTCGGATAAATCGGACGGCTGCTTCACCTCGGTTGACTATGGCAATTTTCGCGTTTGCTTCAATTTGTCGACGTTCCAATTTTAGTCTTCCCTTATTGTTGTATTCTTCTGTCTCAGTATTTTTTCTTACTGTAGCGATCACTTTGGCTCTTTTGTAAAACCTTTTAAGTAATTCTAAAAAAGCCATAAAGAAATACCTAATGTTTCTGGTGTATAAGTACCGTATTTGTAAAACAGATAGAGATGGATTTCTAGGGGAACCTTAGGCAAACGGAGGATTCAGACAAAAGTTAGACATTCGAAGCCTACATGGCCGGAAACTTCTGTAGTACCTGATCTACATGGTACCATCCTATTAAAGCATCCCTTTGTTTTTACGTTTGTTTTTACTCCAAATTAGGTTTAGATGAATGGCCATTCAAAAGCTGCTCACAGAAGTTGACGATATTCGCAGGTATTTTGGTCAGTTGGCTAAGACTAAAGCTGCTGGAATCATTCGGCCTGTCCAAAACCCGGGGCTGGGAGTCAAGTTTCGTTTCGGTAACGTTCGCTTGAAAAGCCCCCCTTATGCTGTGCAAGCGGTAGAGATTTCTCGTTACGGTTTGGAACGCCTTAAGGAATTTGACGAACTTGATATAGAAGTATTTGGTCAGTCAAGAAGGGTTAGTTTTACCACTGTAGCTCTACAATTCACCGACAAAGGAGTGTGGGTCGATCTGCCGAAAGAGTTAACGAAGTCAGAAAGGCGCTCTAGAGTTCGGCATCCGATGTCCCCAAAACAATGCCCATTCTTCGATTTGGGTGACTGGGATTTAGATCCGATGGATATCACAGCGCCACCTGTTTTTGGGCTTTATAAACCGATTTCCAACTGGTGTATGGTTGCGGATCTAAGTTTTGGAGGGATATGCATTGAAACCCGCTTTCCTGCCATTATCAAAAGGATCGAAGCGAGCAAGCATTTTCGGTCTTCGCGACTGATCATTCCCATGAAAGAGCCGCTTAAGATAGCCACCGAACTCAGATGGACAAAACGGATTCGCGAGCCCATTAAAGTTGACAATGGGCTATTCGTTTCTATTCAAAAATACCGGTTTGGCATCCAGTTCAAAAAGCCGTCACGCGAGTTCTTGCAATATGTAGCTGAGTACCTAAAGTCACTGCAAGTTGCTGAAGAACAAGCTCAGAAAAAACAAGAGAGGTTGGCTCATGGGGCTTAAGCAGAAAGAGGACTGGGATCTGCAGGTTGGCTTGGCCTACAGTTTGGTAGATAAGACTCTAAATATTATGCTTAAAGAGATCCTTGCCCAGAGACGATGGAAACTCCTGGATATCTACAAAAGCGATGAAGAGTGCTTTGCCAATCTGTCTATTGGTCACGCCAATTTATTGATCATTGATGATACGATCCTAGCCCCTGGTTCTTTTATACTGCGTGAGCAGCTCTTTCGTGAGATACCCTGCCTAACTCCGACAATCGTGATCTGTTCCGAGCATAATCGACCGGATATGTTATGTATGCGTTCCATGGGGCGGCCCGCAATAGTCAATAAGCCGTTGACACCTCAGAAATTTCTAGATGCCTTTGACGATTTGATCAAACTTTGGAATGAAAAGTCTTTCAGAAGCCTTCGCGAGGCTGCGACGCAGTTAACAAAAGGCAATAAAGCCGTGGCTTTTAAACACATCACTGAAGAGGTAAGAAAAGGGACAGCAAACTCTTTAGCCTCGACATTCTTGGCCCTTCATTACCGCAATGAAGGGGATTTGGTGATGACGGAAAAGGTTCTCATCAAAGCATTCGTTGCGGGCCAGCACGATATGAATATTATACTACCTCTCATCGACCTTTATCTTTTTGGAGGTAGTCCTAACAAAGCCTTGATGCTAATTGCCAAGGCCAATCGAGAGTATGAAAACCCCAACTTTCTTTGTATCGATGCAATTCAGGCTCACCTCATGCTCAACGAGTTGCAAGAGAGTGTTATCTACTTTCAGCAGATGATAGATAACGAATATTATGCCAACGTAGCAAAGCACTATCTTCCGCGTATTCTGTATTCCTCTGGTTTAATTGATGCGTTTGATAAGGCTATTCGGTTCAGGATTGAAAAATTCGACGAATACCAGAGGGCCTGGCATACGTTGTCCGATCAGGATGCAGAACGCCGTTCTAAGCAGTATCAAGTCAATCTTTCGACAAAAAAGCAAAAGGATCGCGAGCTCAGAAGTCGGGCAGCGAGCAAGCGTGAGCATATCTCTAAAGAAACGACACTGGATCAGAGTCTATATCAGGAAGTGGGCAAACCTCTATTTCGTAAAGATGCTTAGCTCAGTCTATCTCGATAGGTTTCATAGCCAAAAACCTTAACTGTCTTGTACGCTCCAGCCTGAATTAAGGTAATGGCAGGCAGCTGGACTCCATTGAAATTCGAAGTTTTGACAACAGTGTAGTGCGACATATCTAGGAGCATGATTTTATCCCCTACCTTCAGCTCCTGCGCAAAAGAGTAGTCTCCAATGATGTCTCCAGCCAAACAAGTAAGGCCTCCTAGCCTGTAAGTATGCGGCAATACATTTGGCAGATCAGCTCCCTCAATCTCTGGTCGATAGGGCATTTCTAGAATATCGGGCATGTGTGCTGTTGCGCTAATGTCAAGGATTGCAATCTTACCCTCGTTATCAATGATGTCTAAAACAGTAGAGACGAGATTTCCAGTTCGGATGGCGATAGCCTCCCCTGGCTCTAAGTAGACATCCACCCCGTAAGTATTTCTCAGTCGTTTGACTAAAGCGATCAACCTGTCACGGTCGTACCCGGGTTTTGTAATGTGGTGTCCACCTCCAAGATTGAGCCATTTCATTTGATGGAGAAGCTTTGGAATTTTGGATTCTACCACCTGCAGCGTGCGATCCAAAGCATCGACACCCAGTTCACACAAAGTATGCATGTGGATACCTTCGAGGCCCGAAAGATCGGCAGTAATAAGATCGTCAATGGGCACACCGAGTCGCGATCGCGGGGCACAAGGATCGTAGAGAGCGACCTCCACCTCGCTGTGCTGAGGATTGATCCTAAGGCCTGGAGACACCTGCCTTCCATTGAGGGAGAATCGTGATCTGAAGCGCTGCCACTGCGTCAGGGAGTTAAAAACCATATGGTCGCAACGACCAAACATATCGTCAAAATCTTGATCACTATAGGCAGGAGCGTAGCCGTGAACCTCTCCACTAAGAGTCTCTGTAGCAAGCCGAGCTTCGTGAGGGGAGCTTGCGGTAGCTCCTGTAAGGTATTTTTTCACGAGGTCGAAAGTGCACCAAGTGGAGAAGCCTTTTAACGCTAGCAGGATCTTCGCTCCGCTCTGTTTCTGAACGTCATTCAAAATTTTTAGGTTGGCTTCTAGAAGATCACGGTCGATCACCCAAGAGGGAGATACCTCTACCTTTTGGGGATCAATGGCTCGCAATGGTGCAAAGTACATATCAGTCAACAGGAAGCTCCTTGACGTGCCATGGCAGGCCGAATTTGGCTAGATCGTCCAAAAACGGATCAGGGTCTTGCTGTTCCATGTGAGCGACACCCTCCTGTCGCCATTTGCCTTCCACTATCATCTTAGCCCCAATCATTGCTGGGACTCCTGTGGTATAGCTAACGGCTTGGGACCGAACCTCTTTATAACATTCGGCATGATCACAAACATTATAGACAAATATTTTCTTAGGCTTGCCGTCTTTAACACCTTTAACAATACAGCCGATCGAAGTTTTTCCTGTGTAATTTTCGGCTAAACTACCTGGGTCGGGAAGAAGGCACTTGAGAAATTCCATCGGAATCACTTTTTGGCCCTTATAATCGACAGGATCAATCCGCATCATGCCGACATTTTCTAGGACTTCCATATGCTTGATGTAGGCATCGCCGAAGGTCATCCAAAAGCGTATCTGCTTGAGTCCCTTGATGTTCTGAACTAAGGACTCTAGCTCTTCATGATACAGTAGGTATGCTTTTCGCTCACCTACTTCGGGAAAATCAAAAACTTCAGATATCTCCAGTGGCTTCGTCTCTATCCATTCACCGTCGCGCCAGTATCGGCCGTTAGCGCTCACCTCTCGCAGGTTGATCTCAGGATTAAAATTGGTTGCGAAGGCCTTGCCATGATCACCCGCGTTACAGTCGACAATATCGATTTCATGTATGTCATCAAAATGATGCTTTTGGGCGTAGGCACAAAATATGTTGGTGACGCCTGGGTCAAAGCCAGAGCCCATAAGGGCCATTAAGTTAGCGTCTTTGTACCGATCCTGATAAGCCCACTGCCACTTATACTCGAACTTTGCTTCGTCTCGTGGCTCATAGTTGGCGGTATCTAGATAGTCAACACCCGCTTCGAGGCAAGCATCCATAATCGGTAAATCCTGATAGGGGAGGGCTACGTTTATCACCACCTTCGGATTGACTTTCTTAATCAGAGCCACAGTTTCGGCAACATTGTCGGCGTCTACCTGAGCAACTTCAATATCGACATTGCGCAGTTCTTTCACTTGCTTTTTGATGGCTTCGCACTTACTCAGAGTGCGGCTAGCAAGGGTGATATGGCTAAAGGTATCCTTCGCCTGCGCACACTTGTGGGTCACTACCCCACCGACTCCACCTGCTCCAATTATAAGTACCTTGCTCATCTCGTCTCCATTCCCCTGATTCATCCAAAAAATAGCGCCTTACAGCCCCACGATATAAGATGCAAGATTTTAATGAAACCTGTGGCAAAAACAAGCTCTTAACGGGATTACGACCGTTTTTTTTGGCTGCGAACTTTTTGGTGATCAAGGTAGCAGCAGACGAAGCTTGACTAAGCAGCCGATTGATGGACGGCCGCTACACAAAGCCCTACGCCAAAAGGTGCCTCATAGGAGATGATATGAGGGGAATTGGTGGTTTTGTTTAGGATGGCAGCAAGTAGAAATAGGGTTTCGTAACAGTCTTCAGCCGCATTTTCTATTAAACCCTCGTTGATCTTTTCTATGTCATTCAGGTGTCCTGAAATGATGATTTTTCGAATAGTCTCATCAAATTCCTTGGCATCTTTATGTTGTGGCAATGGTGAGCGCTCGGCCAACGTGTGTGAAAGCTCGCCAGAGGCTATGACGATAATATTTTGGGGGTCTTTTTCAAGCATCTGACCAAGTTTATTGCCAGCGGTAACCAGCATATCCTCCGAATATCTAGCTGGTAGACTCAAAATCGTGGTATTTCCCGACCAACCTCCTTTTTGAAAAAACCAGAGGGGGACAAGAGCGCCATGATCTAAGTGTGTCCGAGGAAGGGCTTCGAAATAACGAGACCCTAGTTTAACGATCTCATCAGAAAAAAACTCCTCTGAGGGAAGCGTGACTTTGACTTCCGGATGACCAAATCCGCTGAAATTTCCTGTAAGCCTTTGGCTAATGACCCCAATTTTATCTGGTAAGCGGGGTGTATGAGGAGAGATGATCACTATCTGGTCTGGCTCTTGACTAAGTGCCGATTGAACCACCGTTTCCATCCCTTTTATTGTGGTTTGGCAGAGTTTTTCCTTTTCTTTGCCGATTTTTGATATAATTTCAGGGGTATGTGGAACCAAAAAAGCAGAGCAAACAGACATAAATCCCTCCCATAGGAACCCTATCGGAGGTTACAAGGAGTTCTAGAACTTGCGTTTTTGCCTAGTATTGCCTCTTAGTGCTCATGGTTAGATATGTCAGAATTCTATGTCCATGATATCGATCCCATCGCCTTTTCCATATTGGACATTCCCGTTCCTTGGTACTGGCTAGTCTATTGTTGCGGCTTTTTTTTGGTTTATTTAGGTGTGGAAAGGCTTCGGCGTCAGTCCTCTCCACAGGTATTCACACGCAACGACTTAATTGACGTCATGGTTTCTGGTTGGGTTGGGCTAATTGTCGGTGGTCGGTTGTTTTACATTTTTGCCTATTACCCAGGTTATTATCTGAGAAACCCTAGTGCCATGTTTGCCCTTTGGGAAGGCGGCATGAGCTTTCACGGTGGGCTTATCGGTGGGTTTCTTGCCATGTGTTTCATGGCTTATCGCAAAAAGCAAAGCGTATTCCATTACGCTGATCGCATATCCCTCTACGTTCCCGTGGTGCTCTTTTTTGGTCGTCTTGCGAATTTTGCCAACGGTGAGTTGGTTGGCCGTCCTACAGACGTCCCTTGGGCGGTCATTTTCTCAAGGACTTACGATGCTGTCCCAAGGCACCCCAGTCAAATATACGAGGCGATAGGAGAGGGGTTGGTGCTTTTTCTGTTTCTATATCTACAGAGAGCCAAACTACTTTTGCCAGGCTTTCTTTCTGCACAGCTGATCCTAGGTTATGGAGTGATTCGTTTTATCATAGAGTTTTATCGCTCTCCTGATGTCCAAATTGGATACTTGTTGCTCGGACTTACCATGGGTCATGTTCTGTGTGCTTTTATGATCTTGGTTGGTGGGCTGCTGCTGGTGTTTCGAAAACAGGTAAATCTCAAGCTGACTTACTCAAATAACCCTCGACAATAACTAACTTTTCTTGAGCCTTAGTGAAGTCAGGCTTTAATTTTAATGCTTCCTTTAGCAAGCGACTAGCCTCAGTTAGGTGGGCATGTTTTTTGAGGTTGATGTGGGCCAAGGCAGAATTATAGAGAATGCGGTACAGTTCCTTGGAGTTCGGAATCAGCTTTGCGGCCTTTGCGTATTCATCGATGGCGTCGATATACTTTTCCTCTTTGGACATCATCACCCCGCGGTTATTGTAGTGACGAATGAGTTCTAGAGCTTTTGTATTCTCTTGGCAAAATTTTACGGCTTCTTTGTCAAACCCTCGCTTTTGGAGCTCTTCAAAGAATTCAAACTTTAAATCTGGTCGCTCTGGATTGAACTTGATGAGTTTTCGGTATTTTTCGATAGATTTATCGGGAAGCCTCATCTCTAAATAGAGGCCCGCCATAGCCTCCATTCTTTCGATATGATCAGGGGCTTGCTTGTCAGCCTTTTCGAAGTATGCGGCAGCTTTTTTTAGATCTTTTGTTTTGAGATGAAGTCGTCCCAGTTGATTGATATATTGGAGATTCTTTTCATCCCCCTTGTGCAAAGCTCCTGTAACTTCGGTCGACCGCTCATAGTTTTCGGCCTTCTCGTTGATCTCAGACGCTAAAAATTTAGCCTTATTACCTCCTGGCATAAGGTTTGTTTCTGCGATGTTTACAGCCTGTTCCATGTCACCCTTTTCAATCAGCGGGTTTAGAACGTTGATTTCTAATTCAAAAAGCTTCGCTCTAGCCATCGCATTTTCCTTTGCCCTCACTATGGCACTGAGTAGCACTGGTTCTTTGATGGGCTTTGCGATGACTACGATACCGCCAATCTCTTTATACGCGGAGAGGTCCCTATCCGCTGCCGAGCTGGACACCACAATGAAAGCTGGGTTTCTTTTGGACGGGACTTCGTGGTCGCGGAACTTCTGTATCAAGACCGTAGCAGGGATATCATCGATCTCTTTTTCGATAATGCACAGATCGATTTTTTGCTGGTTGAAAAAATATAGCGCTCGGCTGTAGTTGATGGCCTTTTCACCCGGGATCTGATGATTCATCAGGATGCTATTGATCCGGTTTGCAGTGGCTTCATCGTTGTCGATGATAAGAACTTTACTGGGTTTTTGACTACTATTCATATGCGCACGATACCCTTTCTCTTAGATCGGGTATCGGCAGTGCGGTGGAGCATATTAATAGCTTTGAGCAAATGTGCCCAAAAAAATCGATAAAGCCTTGAAATGATTAAATATTGATCTCGGTTTTTGGAGTCGACTCGTCACGGAAGATGGATTCAGAAAAAGCGCCTTCGCTCTTACCAACCACGCAACTTACCAAGGCATCGCCTGTGACATTAACCGCGGTCCTCATCATGTCAAGAAGGCGATCGATTCCTATAATGAGTCCGATGCCTTCGACTGGCAGCCCAACTTGATTAAGGACCATGGCCAAGGTGATGAGTCCAACACCCGGAACTCCAGCAGTACCGATGGACGCCAGCGTCGCAGTGGCGATGACAGTAAGAAAATCCGTAATGGTCATAGGGATATTGTAAGCTTGCGCAATAAACACGGTGGCAACACCTTGCATAATTGCCGTTCCATCCATGTTGATGGTAGCTCCGAGGGGGACGGTGAAAGAGGCGACCTTGTTATGAACTCCAAGACGATTCTCAACAATATTCATTGTTACGGGAATTGTGGCGTTACTACTTGCTGTTGAGAACGCGAATAACCAGATCTCTCTAACCTTTTTATAAAAAACTCTTAATGGCAAGCGCGTCAGAACTTTTAGGAGGATTCCATAAGACCCCAGCATATGTAGCAGCAATGCTGCTACCACAACGAGGAAGTACTTCAAGAGTGGTAATATTGCGGAAAACCCTAAGGTCGCAAAAATTTTGGTGACTAGGCAAAAGACACCGAAAGGTGCTAGGAGCATCAGCATGGTTAAAACATTCATGATGACTACATTTGCTTGATTCACAAAGCTCTGGACTTGTGCAGCTTTTGGGCCAGCTAGATTGATACCAAGCCCAAGTAGGATCGCAAACATAATGACCTGAAGCATGTTTCCCTCAACCATCGCCTTGATGGGATTTGACGGGACAATGTTTGTTATCACTGATGCTAGACTTGGCGCCTCCTTGGCTTGAAAGTTTGCGTCAGAGGTCAACTCGATTCCCATACCTGGTTGAATCAGCGAGGCGCACAATAGAGCCAGGCTGATAGCTATGGCTGTCGTACACAAATAGAGACCGAAGGTTTTGCCTCCAACTCTGCCTAATTGGCTTAAGTCTGAAAGCGAGGTGACCCCTTCGATGAGGGATAGGAAGACTAAGGGAACCACAAGCATTTTCAGAGAGCGGATAAATATATCTCCACCTGTCGTTAATATTCCTTCAATCAGGAAAGAATTTACCCAACCGGCGCTAGATTCCGCCAGCAGCAATCCAATGATGGCTCCTAGAATCATGGCAACAACAATATTTCTAGTGAGGTTATTGGTCCCAAACATAGTCATGATAAACAGGCCCTAAACAAATATTTGCCAATAAGTTTCGGGCTAATCTATGCGTATTCCGGAAACTTGTCAAAGTCGTGTTGTGTCATGACTTTTGTGTTTTTTGAGATACTCATTACCGTTTTAGCTGTGCTCAATGAGATACGACTCTTCTGATAGAAATCATAACTATCTAATAATATTGAGTAAATATTTGGCCGCAAATCTGCATCTCCTCGGGTGACAGAAAGAACTCTGTCACACAAAAGGAGATTAAAATGAAAGTATTCGCTATTTTATGTATTTTGTTTAGTTGGTCGCAGGTGGCACTAAGTAACGATGTTAGGGTGGTTAAGCGTGGTGGCAATCAGCAGAATGTGGTGCGCATCGAAGTCTCTGATCCAGAGCATTTCAATGATAAAGACTACCGAAATTATATGAGACAGAGCAAATATGACTATAAGGGACACCGCTACGCAAACAGAAAGCTACGTCGAAGAGTGCGTCAACTAGAAATGGCTGTGCAACAGCTGCAAGAAGAGATATTTTTCCTAAGGGATCAGCGGTATAGTCAAGCTAACTTTGCCTGTGTACTCGATGCCGGAACCCGGGGGATGTACGTAGGAAAGGCGCAGACAAAGGTGGAAGCCGAAGCTCTGGCGTTCCAAAAATGCTCCAAACGACAAGGAAACTTTATGTGTAAGGGAAGTCCTGTTAAATGTGAGCGAGAGATTTAGGAGACGGAATTGAAGTTGATCCAAACCTTTGGACATAGATTTGAGGCTGAGCAATTTGCAAGCTTCTTGGCCGGATCTGGGATAAAATCATTTATTAAAGCAGACGATGAAGCTGGCTTAATGCCGGCTCTTTCATTTCAGCTTGGTGTTAAAGTCTACGTGAATGATGAGGACTTTAAGCGCGCTATGTTGCTTATGAATTCCTTTCCCGCCGAATAATCTATCTGCCAATGGGGTGACTTCTTGCGACCGACCAGTTATGCCGATGACAATTCGATCGAGTACGATAAACCAGGTATGGAAATCATTAGAATCCTTTTGGGTTATATATGGCCAAAAGGAAAACGAGGATTTAAAGTCCGCATCGTCTTGGCTTTGATTTGCTTAATTCTCGCGAAACTTTGTTCTGTTTATCTTCCCATTGTCTATAAGCAGCTCGTTGATCACTTTTCTGATAAAGCCCTTGTGATGGTCTTGCCTGTGGCTTTGATAACGTCCTATGGTGCTGTTAAAATTTCCCAATCTTTATTCAAGGAGCTTCGGGATCTTCTGTTTGTGCGGGTAACCCAAAGTACGAGACGGTCCGTAGCCTTAGAGGTGTTTCAGCACCTTCATAGCTTGCCTTTACAGTTTCACCTTGACCGACAAACAGGGGGCCTTTCGCGAGTGATTGAAAGGGGAACAGGCGCCATACGCTTTGTTATGTCATTTTTGATTTTTAATATAGGACCAACTCTTTTTGAACTAGCACTTGTGGTTTTTGCCATGAGTTATCTTTTGGATGTCAGCTTTGCATTAATTATTGTTGTAACCGTCGCGCTATACATAGCGCTTACCGTTTCCGTGACTGAGTGGCGACTAAAGTACCGTCGTGAGATGAACAAACAAGATAATCAGGCTAATACTAAAGCCATAGATAGTCTTCTGAATTTCGAAACAGTGAAGTATTTCGGCAATGAAAGGTTTGAGTTCGATCGCTATGATCAGTCTTTGAAATTCTATGAAAATGCTGCTGTTAAAAGCCAAGGGTCTCTATTGGTTCTTAACGCCGGTCAACAGTTAATCATCGGTTTAGGTACTATCGCTATATTAGTCCTCGCCGCCAAAGGTGTCACCGAAGGCCGTTACACTGTCGGTGACTTTGTGATGGTCAACACTTATATGCTTCAGCTATTTATTCCACTGAATTTCCTTGGGTTTGTTTACCGAGAGATCAAACAGAGTTTGCTAGACATGGGACGGATGTTTGGGATCCTGGAAGAGGTTTCCTCGATAAAAGATACCCCAGATGCTAAATCACTCGAAATTCAGCATGGGTCTATTGAGTTTAAAGCGGTTTCTTTTGGGTATAGTAGTGACCGGAAGATTATTGAGGATTTTACGCTTACCATTCCTGAAGGCAAAACATTTGCTATCGTTGGGGCTTCAGGTGGTGGCAAATCAACCCTTTTTCGTCTGCTAATGCGTTTCTATGATAGCGATAGTGGTGAAATTTTGGTTGATGGTATCTCCATCAAATCGATGACAATAGCCTCACTACGCGCGGCTCTTGGGGTGGTGCCTCAAGATACAGTGCTTTTCAATGATACCTTGGGCTTCAATATACGCTATGGAGACCCAAGCAAATCAGAGGAAAAAGTTCGGGAGGCGATTCGAGCTGCTCAGTTAGAAGAGTTCATAGCACGGTTACCTAAGGGATTGGATACCACGGTAGGCGAAAGAGGATTGAAGCTGTCTGGTGGGGAAAAGCAAAGAGTTGCTATCGCCCGTGCGATTCTGAGGGATCCTAAAATATTGATTCTAGATGAGGCAACGTCCTCTCTCGATTCGAAAACAGAAACCGTGATACAAAGTGCTTTAAATCAACTTATGAAACATCGAACATCTTTAGTGATCGCGCACCGACTATCTACCATTGTTGATGCGGATCAAATTATCGTCTTAAAAGATGGTAAAATATTCGAACAAGGGACTCATCAAGAACTTATTAGCCAAAAGGGTCTCTATCAAGATCTTTGGGAGCAGCAGCGGCAAGAACAGGATTAGTGTTCTTGCTCACCGTCAAATTTCAAGCGCTAATTCATAGCCTTCACGGATAGCTCTTTTGGCATCTACCTCTGAGGCTAAGGCTGCTCCACCGATGAGATTAACCGAAACATTTAATGACTTTAAAGGTAAAACCAGGTCTGTAACCGACTGTTGTCCCGCACAGATGATGATATGATCGACCTCTAGAGTTTTCTTCTCAGAGCCCATAGAGATGTGCAGCCCCTGGTCATCAATTTTCTCATAGGTTACGCCAGCCAACATCTTTACTTTTTTATTCTTCAAAGTTGTGCGATGAATCCATCCTGTCGTTTTACCAAGGCTTTTCCCATGCTTAGTGTCTTTTCGCTGACAAAGATAGATCTGGCGCTTGGAGGGGGCAATATCAGACTTTATGCCGGCGATTCCGCCCCTTGCCTGTAGTGATTTGTCGATACCCCATTCCTCTAAAAACAGATCTTGATCAAGGGAGCTACGATTTTCAAGGTCTGAGCTTAGATATTCGGCAACATCAAAGCCGATACCGCCCGACCCAATGATAGCAATGCGATCTCCGAGGATAGGCTCTTCTTCCAGAAGTTTTTGATAGGTAACGACCGAAGGGTGAGTGATCCCGTCAATATCTGGAGTCCTTCCCTCGACCCCTGTGGCGATGATGATGCTAGAATAATTTGAGCTCTTAGCTGTTTCTAGATCAAATCTTGTGTTGAGCTTAAGGGTAACTCCAGTTTCTTTGATGCGATAGTGGAAATAGCGAATGGTTTCGTTGAACTCCTCTTTTCCAGGGATCTTCTTAGCAAAATTAAATTGCCCCCCGATCTCGGATTTTGATTCGAAGAGATCGACCCTGTGACCTCTTTCGGCTGCTGTAATCGCAGCCATGATTCCCGCAGGGCCAGCACCAATCACCGCGATAGACTCTGGTGTTGAGGTTGGCTCTACTTTTAGCTCAGCTTCATAACAAGCTAGTGGGTTGACCAGACAGGAGGCTCTTTTTTTCTCGAAGACATGATCTAGACAAGCTTGATTGCAGGCAATACAGGTATTGATCGACGAGGCTTTGCCGGCAAAAGACTTGTTGACGAAGTCGGCGTCGGCAAGAAATGGACGAGCCATGGAAACCATATCCGCTTGACCAGATGCAATGACCGACTCAGCAACTTCAGGGGTGTTGATGCGGTTGGTGGCAACAAGAGGAACGTTGATCTCAGACTTGAGCTTTTCCGTGACAAAAGTAAATGCAGCTCTTGGTACCATGGTTGCAATCGTTGGAATTCTAGCTTCGTGCCAACCAATACCGGTATTTATGATTGTGGCTCCAGCTTTTTCAATCTCTTTTGCTAAGGTGATAACCTCGTTCCAAGTAGAGCCGTTTTCCACCAAATCTAGCATGGATAGACGATAGATGATGATGAAGTTCTTACCCACTGCCTTACGAATGGCTTCAACGACACTGATAGGGAAGCGGATACGATTGGCAAAATTTCCACCCCATCGATCCTTTCGTTTGTTTGTCTGTTTGGCAATAAACTGATTGATCAGGTACCCCTCAGATCCCATGACTTCTACACCGTCATATCCGGCTGATTTTGCCAACTCGGCACAGCGAACGTAGTTTCTTATGGTTAGATGGACTCCGATACCTGGTAATGCCATCGGTTTAAATGGTGCGATGGGTGCTTTCAGTCTAGATGGCGCTACGGCTAAAGGAGAATAGGCGTAGCGGCCTGTATGTAATATTTGGAGGCATATTTTGCCACCTGCTTCATGTACTGCCTTTGTGATAACTTCGTGTTCTTTAGCCTCTTTGCTTGTGCTAAGTTTTGCAGCAAAAGGCTCAATTTTTCCAAAATGGTCAGGCGCAAATCCGCCCGTAACTATCAGTCCCACTCCTCCCGCCGCTCTAGCCTGATAAAATTTAGCAAGTTTTTTGAACCCTTGAGGTGCCTCTTCAAGCCCAGTATGCATCGAACCCATAAGGACGCGATTTTTGATCGTTGTGAAGCCTAATTCGAGAGGTTTTGCGAGTTCTGGATAGGAGTGTTTCATGACGTACTTACCTCAAGATCTTAACGTGGATAAAAGGGATCAAGGTGGCAAGTTATCAGTTTTTATATAAGGTTACAATCTAGGGACATATGACTTGGTGAGGCATCGGAAGCGTGATCCTTCCGATGCTTTAGTGGAGTCTAGTATTTATATTCGTCGTTTTTGAACGGACCTTCGACAGGAACATTGATGTAGTCGGCCTGCGTCTTTGTCATTTTGGTGATGACGCCACCAAATCCTTTAACCATATCAGCAGCAACTTCTTCGTCTAGTTTCTTTGGCAGTACTTTCACATAGAGGTCTTCGCGCTCAGAGCTAGGCTGAGAATTCCATGCTTTTTCATACATGTAGATCTGTGCCAGAACTTGGTTTGCAAACGAACCATCCATAATGCGACTTGGATGACCGGTAGCATTACCGAGGTTAACCAAGCGACCTTCAGCTAGAAGTAATAAGTAGTCGTTCTTGTCTCTGCTACGAGAGATCTTGTGCACTTGTGGTTTTACTTCTTCCCACTCGTACTTATCCCTTAAGAATTGGGTATCAATTTCGTTGTCGAAGTGACCAATGTTACAGACAACAGCCCCAGATTTTAAGGAAGCTAGCATGTATTTATCGCAAACATTGACATTGCCAGTTGTGGTAACGATAAGGTCAGTGTTACTTAGTAGGTCTTCATTGATCCCTTCGCCATTACCCTGATTGATGCCATCGATGTAAGGAGATACGATTTCAAATCCGTCCATGCATGCCTGCATCGCACAAATAGGATCAATCTCAGTAACTTTTACGATCATGCCCTCTTGTCTTAGACTTTGAGCAGAACCTTTGCCCACATCACCGTATCCGACGACCAATGCTTTCTTTCCTGACAATAGCATATCAGTTCCGCGCTTTATGGCGTCGTTAAGACTGTGTCGACAGCCGTATTTATTATCGTTCTTTGACTTTGTGACAGAATCGTTCACGTTGATGGCTGGAACTTTCAGTGTGCCTTTCTCTAGCATTTCCAAAAGTCTGTGGACACCGGTGGTGGTCTCCTCAGTAATCCCGTGAATACTATCAAGCATTTGAGGGTATTTTTCATGAATCATACCTGTTAGATCGCCACCGTCATCAAGAATCATATTGCAGTCCCAAGGCTTGCCATCCTTTAGAATCGTTTGCTCAATGCACCATTCACCTTCTTCTTCTGTTTGGCCTTTCCAGGCATACACAGGGACTCCCGCTGCAGCCATAGCCGCGGCGGCATGATCTTGGGTAGAAAAGATGTTACAAGACGACCAACGGACATCTGCACCGAGCTCTTTAAGAGTCTCAATCAAAACCGCAGTCTGAATCGTCATGTGGATACAGCCAATGATGTTGGCGCCATTTAGAGGCTTAGTACCCGAATACTTCTCTCGTAATGCCATGAGAGCTGGCATTTCCTGTTCGGCTAGAAGGATCTCTCGTCGGCCGAAATCCGCAAGAGAAATGTCGGCTACTTTGTAATCTTGACCCATAGTAGAACTCCTTAAAAGAATCAAAAATTATGCATGAAAACGAAACACTTTTATTTGAATTTGAAAACCATTTTTCAAACCTAAAAATACACTTTGCTCTGGGCTTAGGCCGGCATCCTGACCCCAGGTGTCTAACTCTTCTGTTTGAAATCCAAGCCAGATATCGCCACAGCTGTCTTTCACCCATTCTTGCTCATGCTCACATAGATCCGCAATCAAAAGAATACCGTTGTCTTTTAGCAGCTTGCTAAGCAATATCATCTTTTCCGCTGGATCGGGAATATGATGCAACACCATGTTCAGAACGATGAGGTCAAACTCTCCTTCAAATCGATGAGTCAGGCTTTCAATATCACCATGGATAAATTCTGGCTTTTTCGCCTTATCATCGGCGAAACTAAGCTTGGCGTTGTTGAGCATTGAGTCGGAATTGTCTATGCCAACTACGTAGGGAACTCTTTTGTTCAAATAGGTCAGAAGCTCACCATTACCAGGACCCACTTCTAATGCCTGTTCAGCATTCGAGGGAAGTGTTCCTTCAATTAATTCTTCAAGGTTAGAAGAGTATTGGGGATAGCTAACAATTTTACCCTGCGCATGCTTAAACTCGTCAGCATGTTTATCGAAAAAGCTCAGTGACTGCGCACTTCTTAAAGCATGGATATCATCTAGTTTCGATGTGATCCCATTGCGTTGAGGAAGATCATCTGCTGCCGAGAACAGACTACGCTTTAGCTGGCTCCAAGGCGAATTTTGAAAGCTAGCTTGCCTGCGGTAAAAAATTCCAGTGCCTTCGCGCCTAGACGTGATCAACTCAGCCTTAGACAAAACTTTTAGATGGTGACTGATGCCTGGTTGTGGCATTTCGAACAGTGAAGCGAGCTCTTGGACACCAAACGAGGAGTTTTTTAAAATACTAAGGATCTCAAGCCGAAGAGGGTCTCCCGCTGCTTTTAATAGTGTCACAAGATCCTTGATTTCTTCTGGTTTTGTCATGAAGAGTCTTTTATCCTGGTTTTTGCCTGTTGATAGTACTTATCGGCCAGCATTATTCAAATATAAATAAGTTTTTATATAAAAGAAAGTTAATATTGTTGTCTGGCCATCGTTTTAGTTTAAACATCTGTAATTATTGGAGAATATTTTGAGTTCTGATACTTCGATCATAAATTTCATGACAGAACGAACCAGTTTTGGCCGCCTAGGAGCCCCTGGTCCAGACGGCGAGGCTATTAAAACCATTCTTCATGCTGCGAACACTGTTCCGGATCATGGTTGCCTTCAGCCTTACCGGTTCATCGTCCTGACCCCTCAGGGTCGGGACTTATTGGGCCAAGCTTTTGCGGATGCCGTAAAGCGTCAAAAGCCCGAATCTGATGAAGGTAAATGGAATAAAGCAAAAGCTAAAGCTCATGCGGCACCAACTACAGTGCTCATCGTTTTATCCCCAAAAGAAGGCAAAATCCCTCTCTGGGAACAAGCGGCCACAGCAGCCGCGTCGGGTTATGCGATAACTCTGGCCGCAGAGGCCATGGGCTTTGGCGCTATTTGGAAAAGTATTGGTATTGAAATCGACTCAGACATACGAAAGGTTGTAGGTCTGAGTGAGAGGGAAACGATTCTTGGTTGGATCAATATGGGGACGAAAGTTCTCAGTAAGACCACTCCTCTATCGAAAAAGGAACGTGTTTCGGCTCCCGTAGAT
Source organism: Pseudobacteriovorax sp. (assembly GCA_013215145.1). Taxonomy (GTDB): domain Bacteria; phylum Bdellovibrionota_B; class Oligoflexia; order Oligoflexales; family Oligoflexaceae; genus DT-89. Next base: position 16,916 of record JABSRP010000046.1, on the reverse strand, counting down.
TTTCTATGATGCGTTACGAAATACCTTTTTGTTATCTTTGGTAAAACTAAAGATCAAATGGATGGAATAAACGACTCCAGGGGATTGGTTACCGTCGTCTAAAAGAACTCTTATATGAGGAGATGATGGCAGTTGACTCAGGGTTTTAAGTCGTTCCGCGTCCAGAAAAAAGTCCGATGGTAGGTCTTGGGCTTTTAATAGGTCCCAGCTGGCGTGATGGATAGAAAACTCGCATGTTTTGCCTCTATTTGGGTTTTCGCTAAAGGGAGTTAATGATTTATTGTTTGATAGAGAGTAGCTTAAAGATAGCTGTTTTCCTTCTTTATCCGAATGGAATTCAAGAAACCTGTTTCCCTCACCTCCAAAGCTTGTTTGATATCGATGAATATTTAGAATAATTTTAGTCGCCAGCAAAAGCGTTTTATCGTTCAGCCAGTTTTCGGGTATAAGACTATGCCAAGTGACTAAGTTGGTAAAGCCCTGAACCCTCGCGTCCTCTATGTTCTCCTGTTTAGCAGGCCTTTCATGTGACTCCATGAGTTTTTGGGTTGATACGAACTCGTTACATTTGTTGTCAAAAGATAAAATCTCATTTGCTACCTTGACGTAATCAAACAGGAAGGCTTTTTTTGATACCAAAGAGTCGGTTATCTCATCTCTTGTGCTTCCAAAAACCTGTCTAAATAATGGTAGACCAAGTGATTGATCGCTGTTGGCGTAAGAACTCAGAGAATCACTATGTTTTTCTTGACCCTCCAGGATCTCCTGAAGTCGCTTATAGTGTGATTCAATGACTTGAACTCCCTCAGTGAATTTTAGTTTAATCAATTCAGATCTTAATGATTGAATCATCATACTGGATATAGAGTTATTATGGTCAGTCATATCTCTAATAAAAACTACCAGATGTTTACGGGTTTGGTTTTCCTGTTCAATAAAAGTCCAATCGCAAGAAAAATCCAGGTCATCTAGATGAAAATACCTGGGTAAGGTAGAGCAATTAATATCTGTCACGTCATTGAGGCTTTTGGTTTCTGGTAGTGAGTGGTTTTCGAATAGCTTGAGTAGCTCTAAGAAGTTTAAACCAAGGCTTTTGATCTGGCTGTTTTTTTTGTAACGAGATAGTTTTTGATTTAGAATCAAATTATTATCAAAAATTAAGATATCTATATTCATATATTCTAAGATCGTATCTGACTTACGACTTTTTAACTCAATCAATTGTTTGTTTTGATGAAGGAGTTTGCTAAGGTGCTGCATATCATGAGTATGGTGTGCAATATATTCTTCATGAGTTGCCGCAAGTTGATTGATCTCTTCTTTCATTTTTAGTGTTTCATACTTGTCGAGAAACTCCGAAAATATTGGATCTGACTTCACTGTTTTTAGCATGCGATTCAGATGCTTATAATAGCTGTCATCATAGTGAAATGTGAAAGTTAAGTTTGCGTCTTTACTTCCAATAGTAATAAAATTGTCCTGACAGTAGCAACTCCATCGACTGTTTATATTTGTATGAAACTGATTTCGCATCCTATGCCTATTGGACTTTTTATGTTGGAATACTACCTGTCGTTCTCCATTTTTATGGATGAACTCGAAGGTAGAAATATAGGTTGTTTCTTCAAGCCCAGTTCGCACTGTTACAGTGGCTCTATTGATAGGGAACCATCCAAAAAATACCAGCAATATGGAAGTACCTAGGTCCTTATGCGTCTGTATTCCTAGGCGGGACGATAGAAAATTCTGCTTTACAAATATTTCAGTGCCCTGGTCTGGTGAAGGTAGGTTCGTCAATAAAGGTTTTGCGAGGTCCGATCGTAAAAAACGGATCTTTTCTTCAGAATCGCGCCAATGGATTTGTGAAGTTTCTAAAATAAAACGGAAGAAAAAAGCTTTTAGCTCAGATTGTAAATCAAGATTGGGAATAAATGGTAGAACTTGGGCGATGCCGAAGAGACGGAAAATGTTATATGGATCAGATATATCTGTGGAATCAATCAGAGATTTGGCATTGAGAGATATCTTTTCATTATTTATTGACTTCTCCAGTAGCATCAATAGAAAATCAGCCTGTGAGCATAGATCCATACGATGACAAACCCTGATTTTATGGATCATGGACAAAATGTATCGAGTGTCTGATGCCTCTCTATTTTTTAGCATGAGTCCGATTTGGAGAAATTGGTAAAGACTAGAATCACAATTTTGCACGGATTTTTTTTCAATAAAGTCAACTATGTTTTCATAGGACTGAATCATCACATTAGGTTTGGCAATAGACAGAGTATGAAAGCTTTCATGGATCCATCTGAGTTGTTGTAGACAGACGGATTCGTAGTTATTGTAGGGGCGGATCTGGCTATTGTTTAACGAAGAGTAGCTTGTAGGTTCGATCACGCCTCCACAGATTTGAATTTCATTGAGTCGAATGGAAGCAGCTGATAGGCTGCTTAAATTGAGTTTTTCGCTAAGGTGAAAAGCATCTTTAACTAAACTTTCAGCTTTGCTGTAATCCTTTCTCAAAAAGTAGTGAACAGAAAGATTAAGTTCTACCAAACATATCTTTTCTGGGCTAGCACATACGTAGAGTCTGGGAATCCACTTGCTATAGAAAATATCATGAAAACTAGATTGTTCATCAAGTTTGATATTTGAAGCATAATAAAAGTACGCTAGGGAAAAAAGTTCCATTAAGCTGGCATGATCTTCGTCTACCTCGTGGAAAAATTCTAAAATTTGTAGATCTATAAGTTCCACAAACTTTTGAAGGTGTTGAGGCTTTTTAGGATCATTTTTATGTAGAGAGTATGGTAAAGAATATTTAGCTACGCTGGCTAAGATCGTAAGTAATTCCCTGCGTCTGCATCCAGGCCTTGGAAACTTCTGTAGAAGCTTGAGAGCCTCATTTGCGTAGTAACACTTTTTTCTTTTGTATGAAAGGGCAACGATGCATTCCATAAAGCAACGAATGGAATGCTCATCAATCACATTCATTTCTATGATGTGTGCTATGATTTCTTTAAGTTCATCCTCTGGCAGGGCTTCTGGTGAGTTTTTGAGCTGCTCACATAACAGATGAATTGAACGATCTGCGATAGTCTTTTTTGGTATTCTTAATATGGCAGCTTGCAAGTGCCGATCAATCAGATCAAAGTTTTGTAATGCATAAAAAAGAGAAAAGTTACAGCTCTTAACTTCTCGGCGGGTTATTAATCCAATTAAGCTAGGGTCGTGAAAAATGATGCAGCGTTTTATATCATCCGTTGTAAATGCAGGCGAATAGGAAGTCATCTTACCGTCGAATGGTCCTTGATTTTCCTCGATGGTGATGGATTCTAGTTTATCCCTTATTCTTTCATGTTCTAATAAAAGATCAATATAAGCTGTCCTACTATCATGGGTATCACCTGAATCTATGATCCACCATACTACTTTTTGCTCATTCAAACTGCTAATAATGAGATTTTGTAGGCAGCTTAAAAGTCCCGGATCCATGAGTGGAGGGGCACTCAGGACTATGTGGATGGAATTCTCAGACAAATGTATTTGCTCAGATATACCGTCACTGATTACCTGGCTAAATTTATAAATTGAATTTTCGATTCCATTGGCACCGAAAAACTCGGGGTGTTCCGAAACAATTTCACAGATTTCTGACTGGAAAAAGCTGGTTTCCTGTTTGTTTCGGGCGAAAACATGTTCGTAATATCGGTTTATGGGGTGCTGCTTGGCAAAGTGATCATAAATTGGTTGAAAATAATGAAACCCCCTATTTTTTTCGTTAGCTATAATACATGTTTCCGAATTGGAGCGGGTCAAATGGTTTTTGACAAACTGTGCAACTGGATCGGCCCACGATGACTTTCGGCAGTAGAGCCTGTTTACAGGCAACTGGCTTAAGAGGACTGATTCGATGGTATTAGCTAGTCCGTGCTTCATGATGACCAATACTTAGATTAGAAGATCCATAGCGTGTTTTCGGTATCTAAAAAGCATAGTACTCGGCAAAAAACGCTGGGTAATTATGAAGATCTGGGTAACGTCATCCTAAAGGAAAAAGGCCGATAATTGTTCGATTCGGGGCCTTCGAAACAAATATCAATGGAACCATCTACCTTTTTTAACTCATGAACGACGGCATCCATGCCCACACCGCGACCAGAAATTTCGTCGACGTTGTCTGAAGTTGAGATGCTAGAACTAAAGATTGTACTTGCCACTTCATGATCAGAATTCATCTGTTTACGATGATGATTAAGATCCCTTAGTTTTTTTAGATTCAGACCGGAGCCATCATCACGGTATCTAAGGGTGAAATGATTTTTGGAGAAATCAACGACATCAATATAGATTTGCCCGATTTTTGGTTTTCCGGCTGCTTGCCTTTGGGGTGTTGACTCAATTCCGTGAGCTAGAGAATTATTAACTAAATGAGTCAAAATAGAAAACAGGGCTGGTCCGAGACTATCAGCATCTTCAATGAGATAATGAGGATAGTTAAAATGAGGAGTTTCTTTGCCTAAGTCTTTAGCAATTAATTCGATTCCTGACGAAATTGGTTTTATAACGTCTTCTAAAGTTAAAGGCTTGGTTCTTTGTTCAATTGTATTGTTTTCAACTATCGATTTATACATGCCAATTTTCTTTTCAATATCGTTAATAAATTCAGGCTGGCAAACATGGTCCCCTTGGGCAAGTAGATCCTCTAGTTTGTGGAAGTTTTTGGCTAAATCAGTCAAGCCAAAGGTCCTACAATTGCCTTTTAGTGTGTGTATGGTTCTGAGAAGTTCTGGTTCGGTCTTTTTGGAGAAGTATTTACTGTAGTCTTTTATGAAATCAGAAAGAGAGTTTTTCATATTAATTATTTGGTCAGATGAGTGATCGAAGACTGATACGAAGCACTGCATTTCGAAGGAATCCTGTAAGTAGGAGAGGTTAGCGTTCTTTAGTTTTTTATCTGGTTTGACTACTAGAGTTATGTGTTTAACGATATCATTACTATCAACAATGGGTATCCAGTCAAATTCGAACTGTTTTTTTCCTAAGAATATGACAGAAGGTAATTGGAGAGCATTGGTGTCAAATGCGATTATGTCCTCACCTAGAATCGCTCTTAAGATAGAGATTACAGTATGCTTTTCACCAAACAATATGTTTGTTAGATCTTCGAAGCTTTCGTTTGATTCAATGTCGAATAACTTTGATATATCCTGGATCGAGCCTTCGCTTATATTCAGCTCCTCGTCAAAAATTAAGATTCCATACTGACTCGAATTTATCATGGAGCTTAAATTTTTTGTATGGAGATAGGCTTCTGATGTAGATTGCGCTGTTTCTTTTACCATAATGCGATGACTTTCTTTAGTTTCCTCCATAATTTTGATTCTTTTTTCTTTTAGTTGTTTTACCTGGTTTCTGAGGCCTATGTTGGCCAATACTTCTAAGATTTCTATAAAGAAATTTGTGGATGAAATACGATCTAAGAATTTATCTTCCGCTTTTCTCATAGATTTTGATGATTTGATAGAGATGATGACTTCATTGTTTGGAGCATGAACCTCAAATTTATGAGAATGTTTACTATGATATACAAACCAGCCATTGATTTTTTTTGCGAGAAATAGGTCGCTTGTTTTTGGAGACTCCCACTTTGATTCAGCATGCTCGATGAATATACCTTTTGTATTTCCCCTTTTATTCGTAAATTTAACCTTGCAGTAGGTATCACTGTCTTCTGTATGAAGTGAGATGGAAATTTTTGGGAAATGTGATGTTAAGAAAAACAAGAACCCCAAACAGAGCCCAAATTCTTCTTTAGTGGTGATGTCTTTTCTATGATCGAGAAAAAGTTTTGATGAATCGTCCCAGTCCAAACTGGTTCTTTCGTTAGCATTTGATAGTATATCTCGATTCATATGACTAGATAAGAAATCTTTTCGTTTTCTGAAACCTCTCCATTTGGTGATAAAGCTTTTTGATACAGTCTTAAAGTTTTCTATAATTATTTTGTCTCGTGTTTCGGAACCCTCTATTTGGGGCAAAATCCTCGAGACAACATAGGTTGAGATAAGATCTAACGGTGTGTTTTGATAGATTGTTGAAGCACTTAGCAAATTCTCGCTAAGTTTACTCGTACCGTTGCCGTTAACTGATTCTGAGATAGCCTCTAAGATCTCCTGACTAAGTTTGCGAGTCGCCGAGTCACAGCCCGATAAAAATTCCAATAGTTCTATCTTTTCTTTTTTTGAAGCTTTAGGGTGTGTCTTGAGAAAATCGATATAGGCAATACATGCATAGGGGATCGGACTTCTCAAGTTGATGTTTTGTTTCTTCATCTGCTGCATCAAGTCTTTATATATCTCGATACTATTTTCATCTTTAATGCCATGAATGATTTTATGACACCAAAGTCCTCGCTTAAGTACGAAATCGTCAATTTTGCTATGACTAATTTTTAATCCTTCCTCTTGAAGAGGGAAAATATTGGGATCACTGATTCCACCGAGCAGCAGCGCATCGCCGTAGAATCTTGCTAGATGGACATTGTCTTTTTTATCGGGAAGGTATTTAACGATTTGTTTAGCCTTATCCAAATACTCCAATGCTGAGGAAAAATCTGCACGATCGAAATAGCTTGGAGCCATATTTGCCAGTATAATAACTTTCTGATCGATACCTGCATGATAAGTCAGGTTTTTAAGATGAGCTAGATCTAGCTTGTCGATTGCTTGATCAAAGTTCTCGTACTTTCTATTATCTCCGATATAGTAATATACGTAAGGTAACACGGTAAGAAGGTCAGGATACTTTTTAGCGATTACCTCAAAGTCATCTTTAGACTGATCTTGAACTAAGATGTTAATTTTATTCCTGACTTTATCTAGTCGTTTCTGCTCACTTTCCTCTTGTTGAGCATAGGTTAAGATATGTTTCATGCCAGTTATGATTGTCTGATAAACCCGAAACTCGAAGGAGTCTCGATGGGAACTAGGTATGCAGTCTATGGTAGATACCATGCATTGATAGAGATTTTCGTTCCGGTCAGTAAAAGTTCGAAAAATCATTGCCTGACACAAGGTGTAGATGGTTCTATGAGAATTTGGTGGCGATGATTTGATTTTTTGTTGATAAATTTCCACAAACTTTGGATCGGCATCCTTAGTTTTCATGAGGTATGTGTATAAAGATATATAAGATGAATCATGAAGTAAGTCTTCGACTCGACTTTCACCTATATTCGATTTACCCTTTCCAATCAATCGGCTTAACGATGTTTTGAGATAGAGTTCAGCCAATGATAGGTCTTTTTTTGATTCTAGTAAGAGGCGTCTGGCTTCGGTATAGGACCCATCGTGGCAAATTTCAATGAGGTTTGTGAGATTTACTTCATGCTCTACGAATTTGGTAGTCGCTGGCGTGCGAAATGGAAAAGAAATCCCGCATTGATTTTCTTCTAAGGTGGTATTCAATTCATCCACCGAAAAATAAGGTTTTCTTCCTATTCCTAGCTTGATTTTGGTTAAGGTGTCGACAATTTGATGGGAATCAATGGAAAAACTTTCAAGTAGTTTCTTCAGTGTAGGTACTTGAGGGTAGCTAAACTTGAAGGATGCTCTTTGGGCAAAAACTTCTGTTTGTTCGATAAATAGGTTAGAGAAATTACTTTCTTTTCGGTGATCGATTAAAATCCATAATTGGAAATTGGCGATGATCTCATGCTTTCCTAATGATTTAATCAAGTGGAACAGCGTGTTAAATACGTGGGCATCCGATAGCAGCGGATTTTTTACTATGACTGTCAATTGTTGATTGTTGTCTGAGATCAAACGGTCCAATGCAGAAATCAATTCGTCGATGAACGAGCGGCATCGGATCATCATTCGAGCAGGATCGATAAAGGAGCTATTCTTGGACATGGCATCGTCCCAGTCGCGAAAGTCCACAATGGGTTTTGCCATGTCTTTTTTGACTCCAAGATAACCAGAAAGCGGACGAAAGTAAGTAAACCCCGGATACAGGTACTTGTTCTGATTTTCCAGAGCGATCACCTTAGATGATTTCCCTAGGGCTTTTTTTTCTAGGGCTCTCGCCGCTAAATCTAACTCTTTCGGTGAGAAGCAGGTAACAATGTTACAGTGCTTGGTAGAATCTTTAGCGGATTCCAAACTATCTGCCAGGCAATCGATAAGTTTTTCCAGGGGGTTTGGGGTCATATCTCTCCTCAATGAAGACTTCGGTCTAGCTTAGATACCCTTGACCGTGGCAGTGAGACAAAACTGCCTAGATCAGAAATGTCAATGTAAATTGACAATGCTACTGTCAAATATTTATACAGTCATAATTATATAAGTTGCTGTAAATGCGAAGGAATATACCTTGCATGAGGTAGTTAGCTGGTCTGACTGGCAGACTTTATGTTGTTGCTGTTACCTATTGTCCTGAAGAGAAAATCAATGAAATGGATCTTATACTTTTTGCTACTTACCGAAGCCACCGCCTACGCAAATTTTTTCGAACAGTTTTTTGGACCAAGCAAAGCAAGCTTGTTCTCTGATTGTCATCTGGTAGAAAATGGAAGAGTGGAAAAAGCAAAATTTTTGTATGAGAATTGCCCCGATGAAGCTTACGAATCAGAAGCACAAGCCTATGAAATATCGAAGAATTTTTCGGTTCCTACTGGGTTGGCTAGACGAGTTGGATTTTGGCGAAAAATCTATGGGTTTTATGGGAAAAACGATTATGTGATTCATTCGTCACTGTACCCAGAACTGGTATTTGAAACGGTACATCAGTTCAACCCCGAAGACAGAGTTTTGAATAAACCCAGAAATATCATTCGTAAGCGATCCCGTTATTTTCGAGATTTATTAGCTCGCATGCAAAAGCTCAATGGAGCCTTCGCTGAAAATGCGGAAATGGTTCGGATTGATAAGATGATGGCTCATATTAAAGATCCTCAAAAATATATTAATGTTAGTAAGACTCTTCGTAGCCAAAGGGGGCAAAGGGAGTTTGTAAAGTTAGGACTCGAGAGTTTTGCACCCTATCGTCCCTATATTGAAGCAGAGTTCGATAAACTTCAACTACCGAGAGATCTGTCTAGAATTGCCTTTGTGGAGAGTTCTTTTAACCTGCGAGCCTATTCGAAGGTGGGAGCAGCAGGGGTTTATCAAATTATGCCATTCATTGGCAGAAAATATATGTTGATGGATCAAGTTATAGATGAAAGGCGAGACCCGATTAAATCTGCTAGGGTTGCGGCCAAACTCTTTAAAGATAATTATCGCATTTTGGGTGGTCACTGGCCATTAGCCGTCACTGGTTATAACCATGGACCCTATGGGGTGAAACGAGCCGTCAAGCATGGTGGATCTCATGATTTAGTCACGCTCATTGAAACTTACAACGGAAAAAGCTTCGGGTTTGCATCAAAGAACTTTTATGCAGAATTTCTAGCTATGCTTTTTACCCTTAAGCACGCGGATACGATTTTTGGTGACATTAGTTCAAAGTCGTTGCCAAACTTTTCCGAAGAGACTCTGAAAAAGTCGATGAAACCAAGAGACTTGTTAAAGGAATTTGGAGTATCTAGGAATGTCATTGAGAGCCTTAACCCAGACTTGGTTAAGGCTATGAAGCGCTCACATTACCGGATCCCTAGGGGATATTTGATAAAACTTCCTCTCAATGAGAAGTAACTTGCTTTAAGTGTTTGTCCAACCATTGCTCCTGCTCCCAGAGCATATGTAACAAGCTTTCTCTAGCCCGATAACCATGGCTTTCGTGAGGGAGCATCACGAGCCTCCCGACTCCACCTAAACCCTTTATAGCAGCAAACATCCTTCTGCTTTGCATGGGGTAGGTGCCGCTATTGTTATCGGCATCGCCGTGAATAAATAGTATTGGCTCATTGATCCTATTCGCTGAGAAGAACGGAGACATTCTCGTATAGACGTCTTGAGCTTCCCAGAAATCTCTCTCTTCCCCTTGAAATCCAAACGGGGTTAGGGATCGATTGTAAGCGCCGCTGCGAGCAATCCCTGTGGCAAACAGATCCGTATGAGCTAATAGGTTTGCTACCATGAAGGCACCGTAGGAGTGACCGCTTATTGCGACCTTGCTTCTTTGCGTCACTCCCTTGTCGACCAACACGTCGATGGCAGCCTTAGCGCTGTCTTTTAGTTGCTGGATAAACGTGTTATTGGGCTGACCAGACTTGCCAGCAATGATAGGCATTGTTGGGTTATCAAAGACGGCGTATCCTTTGGCCAGATAAGGGAGAGGGCCCTGGTAAGAGATCCTTTTAAACTGGTATTGAGAGCTCCTGATTTGACCCGCTACCGAGGAATCTTTGTACTCTAGAGGATAGGCCCAAAGAATAGTAGGAAGTGGTCCGTCTGATTTTTTATAGCCTTTGGGAAGGTATAAATTACCACTAAGCTTAACACCATCGGCTCTTTTGTACTCTATCCGTTCTTTTGTAATGCCTACGAATTGAGGGTAAGGATGTTTGCGGAATGTGAGTTGCGTTCTCTTTTTTGAGTTGACATCGAGTAAGTAGAGATTAGCAATTTCATTGGGTGATTCTCTAGAAATAATTGCCTTAGGCTCGTCAACGTCAATGAGGTAAACGACTCGTTCGTAATAACCTTTCTCTGAGGTCCAAAGCCTTTGAGTTTTGCCATCTTTCATACTAATACGGTCGATGAATGGAATATTTCCTGCTGGCGAGGCTCCTAATCCGTAGCGGAAGTAGGCTCCGTCTTTCGCGATAGAAACAACATCAGCATCGTTGGGAGTTTTTCGTTTGGCTAGCGTTCCTGCGTCCTTATATCTATCGTTGTAGCTGCGCTTTTGGACGACTGTTGAAGAAGATTCAGAAGACTTGAGATCCACCATCCATTGGCGCATCTGGCGATCGGAGAATCGCCACTCAGTGATAAACGCCTGTCCCGAGGCCGACCAATCTATCGAGGAAAATCTCCAGCTAAGTTTTTTAACTAATTTTTTGGCTTTGTTAAATGGATAGGTCCAATTGTAAAGGATATCACTGCTTCGATCAGGTTGAAGAGATCCATCTCCTTGCGCTTCGACCCATACGAGAGTGCTGGGTAATCCTGGCTGCCAATCGATTGAGCGCTTTCCCAATCTGGTAGAATCATAGCCTTTGGGTACGGTAGCAGCCGCTTTGTTCGAACTGACTTGAAGGGCTTTCTTATTGCTCAAAGCAATGACAAAAGAACTGTTGGCAAAGCTCTGATAAGTTTTTGTGTAGAGAAATGGTTTGGCCAATGATGTGACTAAAACTTGCTCACCGTTTGGTGACAAAGTAAACTTTTGAATCATGCGGTTATGATTCAAATCGATTTCTGAGCCATCGAGTCCGATACTCATGAGTTTACTTTTTGATATTTGCTCAAAAAGCTTTTCGTCCGATGGAGTCTTGATGAGATCTTGGTAGGTCCGAGCTGGAGCCTTTGTCCCTGTAGCCTCTTGTATAATCGGTAGGATAGCTTCGGATTGAAGTTTAGCAGGCTGATTATGCTCGCGGACTAAAGCAATAATGGAACCGCCTGTGGGATGCCAGAGAAAGGGGGTTCTACTCAGTGCTCCATTGATTTTATTATTGGTTAACTTCGATAGTTTTTGTCGGCTTATGTCCAGAATGTTAAGCCTTAAGCCCTGGTCTTTTGTGAGAAAAGCTATATGTGTTGACTTTGGCGACCATTTTGGTTTGAAAAGTGGGCCGGTTTTCACAGGGATGATGGTGGTCTTGCCAGTGGCAATCTCGACCAAAGTTATTCCTTGGTAACCATAGTCTCGCGAATTGTAAAAATTTACGGGATCGATTCGTAATCCAGCGAGACGCAATTCGGGTTGGGCGATTTCCTCAATGCTGGGCAGCGACGATCGTTCGAACAAAGCCAGCCACTTTCCGTCTGGTGATACTGACATGGCTGGTTGCCTCGGAGCATTGATCAAGTCGGCGATGGCTTTACTTGGCGTTTGGTAGGCGCCACTAGCAATCGCTGATAGGCATGAAATACATAGTATAAAAGGTACAAAGATGTTACGCATGGTAGGTCCAGTATATAGTTTGGCCAACAAATGTTGGCCTAATATTGCTGGAAACGCTTATGATTGCAAGCTCAATGGCTTGCATCTTCGACCTTTGAGCCCACCTAAGGAATAACTGGTATATCGGAATTAAGGAAAGACAAAAATACCGCTTCTTACCGGCCTAATGCCAGGCCTACTTGAGTTTTCATTTGTGCCTCCGCCTGAGGGGTAGTTAATGATGCCATCGTTGGGTTTACCCCTGATCCAAAGTGTCGTTGAGCCTCCTCCGTCAAGATTGAGTGCGGATTCGAGTCCTAAATCTGTCACATACTGCGCAAGTTGTGACATGCTGAAACCAAGGGCTGTGGGCCTCCTGCCATCAACGGTCCCGAGGTATACTTTTTTTCTTGCGTAGCCAACCCGTGTGCGTGGATTTGGCCCTAAGAAAGCAGGATTGGATAAGCCTTCCCGATGCCATTGTTCACTATTTGTTGGCTGAGACTCCATGGCCAATATGGGACCGCCTCCCAAGGCATTCTGTGCTGAGGGCCAACCCATGCCGGCCGCTATGCGACTGATAACGGGTGATCCATCGATGATGGCGAAACTTCCTCGAGATCTGGCGTTTGTTACAAGCAAATTTCCACCAGTCTTAACTAGAGATACTGATCGACAGAGCCCGTCGGCGTAGCCACCATTGATGCCTGCGATGGGTAAGCTCCTACGCGAAAGTTGATTCAGTTTTTGACAAGAGCCACGGGCAAACAAGGGTCTTACATCTCTACCAGAAACACTTAGGTCCACTTCGAGATAGTTAACCAACTGTGGTCCTCCAAATAGCCATTCATCAGTTGATTAATAGCAGAGGTGACGTCCGCCGAGTACTGGGTTGAGCCATAGCTGCCGTTGAGATCGCTAACGACAGCGATTCTATAGTTTGGAGATGCATATAAATTGTCAGTAACATGGCAGAGCACGCCAAGGCAAAGAATTAGAAACGCTACGGTTACCATAACAAGCCTCCCGGTTATGACTTTGATTTGTTGCTATGTCATATTTTATGTGGCTTGGATTAAAAAATATAAATTTTAGCAGGGGATTTCTTAAATTTTCTAAGTGCCGCCGAGCAGTATCTGGCCCTCGATCTTGAGGGTGTCAAATCTTACAAGTTCGGTGCGAAATCGCACTGCCATGCCTTTTTATTAAGACTAATTTAATAATTTCAGCTACTTGTAGGTTGGCATTCCACTTGCAAAAACTAGTTTGTCACAAACCTGGAACCGAAAGGAAACGCTATGAAGTTAAAGCCAAACGAGAAGATTGCAACGATTGCAACTACCGACGTCAAGACAGTCACCAAGCAGGATAAGCTCTCAACGGTCTGGGAGCTAATGTCTGAGTTTGGCTTTCACCATGTGCCGGTTGTAGAGGGTACCAAACTAATAGGTGCGATTAGCCATACAGATTTAATGCGTATCAATTTTTCTACGAGCTTTGGCGAGCAAACAGATGAACGAGAGATGTATGCCTGGTTAGATAGCACAACATCAATCGCCGAGGTGATGCAAACCAATGTGGTTACCATCAAAGAGAGTGAGACTATCAGAGATGCGGTCAATCACTTCAAGACAGGTAAGTTTCATGGATTACCCGTGTTGGATAAATCTGGTTCCCTGGTAGCAATGGTTACCAGTACGGACATCATGAAATGGATCGCTGGTGAGATCTAACTTCGAAGGGAGGGTTTCTGATGGAAGCACCTATTAAAAACTATATGACAGAGCAACCTCATGCCATAGGCCCTGGCGAAACACTGGCTAAAGCTCGTGATATGATGATTAAGTTTGGCATCCGTCACTTGCCTGTTAGGGCTCATCGCAAGGTTATTGGTATCATCTCGAATCGAGATTTTGAATTGATCAATCTGTATCCTGACATGGACTTGAAACACTCTAAGGTGGAAGAACTCATGCTTCAGGATGTCTATAGCGTTGGTGTGGAGACACCTCTACATCAAGTTGTGATGGAGATGGCTGAACGAAAAATCGGTGCAGCTCTTATTGTAGATAACCGTGAAGAACTCTTAGGTATTTTCACTGCTATCGATGGTCTACGCTTGCTATCGAAAGTATATAGTGCAGATTAGGTTCCCTACCTGTAACTTCCTGTACAGTGTATTTAGCGAGTGATGAGAGGCGAAAATTGCGAATGAAGCAGTTTTCGCCTTTTTCTTTTCACTATTCGGTTAGTCAAGACGAAAAAGGCTTGCTATTCTGGAAAAAAATGCATTCATGTAGGAGTCATCATGTCCGATCTGATTAAATCTCATATAGAACAAGGTGTGGCCACACTATCTATGAACTCAGGAAAGGTAAACGCCTTTGACCATAATCTGATAGACGCTCTAAAGTCTAAATTTGATGAATTGAAAGTCGATGCTACCGTGAAAGCCATAAGTCTAACAGGTCAGGAGGGTGTCTTTTCAGCAGGTTTTGACCTTAAGATTATGAAATCTGGGCCGAGCGAGGCCGAAGCACTGATAAAGTCAGGCGGAGAGCTTTTGAGAGACCTTTACCTGTACCCTAAGCCTTTGGTCTTTGCGGCTGGCGGTCATGCTATTGCCATGGGTGCTGTTATGCTGATGGTAGCTGACTACCGGATTGGTGTCACAGGTGAGTTTAAAACTGGCTTGAATGAGACTCATATTGGAATGGCGTTGCCAGAGTTTTTTATCGCCCTTTGTAAGGAACGAGTGCCGCTTAATTTGCAGACACAAGCCATTATCCTTGGTGAGCTTTATCCGTCTTATGATGCTAGGGATTACGGATTCTATGATGTTGTTTCGACTCCCGATCAACTTGATGATCAGTGTTTCGATAAGACTAAGGAAATAGCCGATTATATTGAACCGAAGGCCTTTGCCGAAAACAAACGAAGACTTCGCGAGGCCCTAGTTAAAACCTATGAAGGTGTCTGGATGTGATTGAATGATCTCTAGCGGTGAGAACCCTTTTCAATCCTATAGGCTAGGCTTCCTGAAGCCTAGCCCC
Source organism: Pseudobacteriovorax sp. (assembly GCA_013215145.1). Lineage (GTDB taxonomy): Bacteria > Bdellovibrionota_B > Oligoflexia > Oligoflexales > Oligoflexaceae > DT-89. The sequence goes on along the minus strand of JABSRP010000046.1, from coordinate 1,803 downwards.
GCGAATCTGGTAAAAGCAGACATGGAATGTTAGAACGACAATCCGTAAATCAAACTTATCCCAACGGTTTGGTCTTCAATATTTTCTGATCCTTTGTCGTCATCGCCTTTTTCAAATAAGAGCGAGGCGCCGAGTTTGTGGCCAGTACCCAAGTCATTGTGCAAACCAGCAATCAAACTGTTCCTGCGGATATTCGAGCTACTTTTGAATCCAGACTTGGCATAGGATTGCTGAAATGACTTCAGACCTAGTTCGTAATTGATACCGTTACCAAAACTCTCCAAAAGTAATTGATATACAAAGCTGTCTTTGATGAAAGCCCCAGAATCAACAAAATTTTGCGAATGATTCCCCGAGATACTTTGGTTGTAGAGCTTTTTTCCCGTCAAGCCCATCTGATGCCCAGGTGCTAGACTAAATCGCGTGTAAATGGAAGAGTAACCCGTGGACCTAAAGTTTTCTTTCTCCTGGGTGCGCTCATGATTCATTCCCAACTCAAAGGAATTGGTTTGAAATGCCATAGCGAAGTTTTGCCTGTTGTGATGCCTTTTTGAGTCTGACTTCACAGCTAGATAGCGATTCGTACCAGTAACGGTAAAATATCCAAGCTTTAAACCAATAACAGCAATTCCAGAATGTCCAACAACATTTAAAGTGTTCGCAGGTGCGGAAAAGTCTGGGGCGCGATCCAAATCCACATCAATATTTAGATTGATAGCCGAGGCGTTGAGGCCCCAAAAGAAGGCTCCATGATTGCCCACTGTGGCAGCCGATACAGATTCCCAAACCTGTGTTACTTCTACCTTGTTACTATCCTGGGTATTCGTCTCTATCGATTCGGAATTAGTTTGATTTTGTACATAGCCAAGTGAGAATTCTGTTTGCCCACTTTCTGCATAAGAGAGGGATGTAGCGACCCCCATTGGTTCGTAGATCGACTGAAACTCTGAAATAGTGGATCCAGGAGTGGTTAGTCTAGTACGAATACTACTGCTAGTTTGCGATGATTCATCGGCAAACGACGACATGGATAAAATGATTCCTGTCCCAATAGCAAATACCTTAGTTTTCATAATGTCATTTCCTTTGGAGTTAGACGAGAGTCACAGATTTTTATCTATAACTCTTATTCAATTTATGGATTTAGTTTATTCGGACTCACAAACCTCTTCGTCAGTCTCTTGGAGACTTGTTTTTAGTTTTGTGACCTCATTTGCATCGACTGTTTGAGATGCGCCATCCACCAATGCTTCGCAGCTTACACCCGCATGCTTACTTTCAAAATCGGCTATATTAGCCTGGATATCTTTGCTAAGTTCGCAGTATTCAGTTACTGAAATTTCCTCTGCTTGAATTTTATTAAGCAGATTCCGTGTTGGGGTAGTGATTTCATTGTAGTCATTTACAAAAAGCTGTGAGCAACTACCATCGATATTTTTTGAATCATCTTGCTTACCGCAACCAATCATAGCTATCGTAACAATGCTAATGGCTATACTAATACTGTGTCTCATAGTTGGAATCCTGTTCTCTATTGAATTGTTAGTGTTGGAATGTGGTGTAAAGGAGCAAGTTACGTTCCAAAAATTATTGACATTTTGAACGCGAATTTAGACAGTGGCTTTTTATGTAACTAGTTAAAAATATTGGAAGGTATGAATTGCGGTAAGAATTCGTCTTTTGCACAATATGTGAACACTGTCGAGGAAAATAAGCTTTTCTGCTGTGCAATGCTGTTAACTTAAGGCTGGATTCAGCTCCCAGTACCAGTTAGAACCGTAATATTTATAGGTACTTCTTGGT
>JABSRP010000045.1 GCA_013215145.1 Pseudobacteriovorax sp. | reverse complement strand
GTAAAAAAGGTAGAAAACTTTCGCAACTTGCTGTTTATTTACGCATGGCTTCATAATCAGTGGGTGGAAAAAGGACCTAAAAGGAATAAAATATTCTTAAAGCGATTATCCGAGTTTTAGGTCCAATTAAAGGGGTCAGTTTTTAATTGATCTGAGTCAAAGGAATCGGCTCCTCGAGATCATCAGAAATCATCATAGGGGTTCCCGAATTTCGACGATCGTCGACAACGCTACTGCGCTTTCGTTCCTCTATATTGGCAGATGCAGATGTTGGAATCAAGCGATGCTCCAATCTTTCTAAAGCCGATTTCCCGCGTTCCAATAGAGTTTTGAGCCGTTTCTGAGAGACGCCTCCATCTAAAGCAAAAGACATACTAGCAAAGCTACCTTTACTGTCGCTGCCGTTGGAGAACTCTTCACGAACTCCTTTGAGAAATCTTGCACCATCAGAGCTCATCTTCTCACAGTGGCTGAGTTCATAGTACTGCTTAGCGAGAAGTTGGGCCAAACGGTCGCAATGCGCTGCCAGTTCGTTAGCATCAGTGGCAATTTGGGTATTAAGACCACCAGACATAGTCAAAATCGGATCTAAATCTGTTAGGACTCCACTAGTCTGCACCCCAAGCTCTTTAGTTTCACCTAGCCTTTTCACGTGGATTTCAATTTCTTTTATCAACAGATTGAGCTCAGAAAGGCTGTATTTGCTTGCCGTAACACTATCTCGATAAACTTCACCACAGCTATTCACAGAACTAAAAGCCGCATCTGTTTTTTTCGTGGAGTCAGACAACTGGTGTAAGGCTCGCTCCACCTCTTCCTGAACGTTAGAGCTAAGGTCTTTTACCCCCTTCGCGATGGACTTAAGGGAGTTTGTGCTATTGACAACGGTTTGAGATAATTCCTTGCAATCAGCATCCACCAGAGATTTATTAAGTTTTAGCGTCAGCGAGCCCATCATTCGCTGCAGTTGATCGGCCGTACTCGTGACTCTTTGAATTTCTAAATTTAGACTTTCAATCCGCTGAGTGACTCCACTCACGTACCTTGCGGCAGTTGCCATACTTTCTAGGCTAGTCCCTAATTGAACCACTAGATTATCATGACTTTGATAACCATTTTGCGCTGTGGTTAGCACTTGCTGAAGATGACTTTGGACGCGAGTGATTTTCTCACCAAGGACAAGATCTGATTGAAGGCAATTTCCTAGTAGCCTCATAGTCGAATCATGAGTTGCTGCAACCTGCTTCACGGTATTATGAACCTTATCTTGAGCCTGCCTTATTTGACTAAGTTGGCCAATCATCTTATTTTTTTGCCAATCAAGCCTATTTGCTGCGGCGAAGTTCGCATTCTCGCGAGAAAAATTTAACAGCTTTCTTAGACGCTCAGAAAGACGGCCAAACAAATCCTGACCATTCATCATAGATTCCATATGAGATCTAACACCTTCACGATGATAGTCGCGCTCTACATCAGAACCACTAGCGATTGCGGCTTCCTGAACGTTAAACAAATGGCTTTCCGTACTTCTTATCAGCTGATTTAATGCATTAAAGTCTTCTGTAGGGATACCATCAAGCTTAAGGGCAACAGGATCGTTGCTTGATTTTACCGGTAGCTTTTCCGGGAAAAAATATTTCAAACCAAGACCAATGCTGACACTTATAAAGGATGCAATGATCAGCACCAATAGACTTCCTGAGGTTAGACCTAAATAGTCTGGAACAACAAGACTGATAATGGCAAAGAGATGCAACGCTAAAGTAACAGCGAAGCAGATTTGAATTGTTCGTGATGAGTCTTCCACAAGACCTCCAACCGAAGTCATTTTTCAAGATCGCAGAGTTGCCTGCGAACATCATTTCAGAATCATGCATAATAGATTTCGTCGAAGAATGAAATGAGAAATGCTGAGCCCCAAAAATGGCGATCGCATAAAAGCGACTAAAAATGCCTTAAAAATAAGCGCAATATTAAAAGCGGCTAAAGGAAACTACAATTCGCAACGTCAGGAACAATGACAATTACGCATCCTGTCCCACGGAAACTCACTTCATTAACGCAAGCTGAAGCAAAAAAAGGTTGGCCTATAGACATAGGTTTTTTTCCTGATGTTTCAAAACTAATTTCTCCCGAAACACATTCAAGGAAAGAAAAAGTTGATTCCGTTTTTAATGTGAGACGACCTGATTTTTTAAGTTCAACCCGATAAACTCTGTAGAAAGAATTACCTGGGTACTCGACAATTGTATGGCCATTGATGACCGTGGTTAAACTTTTGCCGCGACAGCGAGATAAAATTTGTTCGCCAGCACACTGTTTAAGATCAATTAATTCAAGTGACTCTTTTAGATGCACGTCTCGACTTTTACCCACATCCGAGACGCGACCATTTTCATCGTACTTACGATCCCAATCCCAAAGCCGATAGGTTTTCCCCCCTCTACCTTTGTCCACAAACTGTGGTTCGAGAATGAGCGTGCCAGGACCAACTGCGTGAGGAACTCCTGGCTCGATATCAAAATAGTCTCCGACTTGAACAGGAACAAACTGAAGCATATCCTTAAGCGAGCCATCTTTTTTCTCGATCGCCTGAGAAACCGCATCGGCCTGGTAAATATCATTAAAACCTATATACAATCCGCTACCGGGTTCAGCATCAAGGATGAGCCAGGACTCGGTCTTACTGCTTTCGTTAACCAAGAGTCGGTGATAGTTGCTGGGAGGGTGGACTTGAAAAGATAAGGGGACCCGCGAATTTAATAACTTGACGACAAGATTCATAGTCATCCCAAATCGGCGGGTATAGGACTGGCCCAAATGCTTATCAGGATCTTGTCCGATATAATCTTGTAAACTTTCTCCATGAGGCAAAATCAATGAAGGAAATTCAGGATCACAAGACAACTCCCAGCTTTCGCCTATCATGCGGTCGGTTTGCTCAGCAAAGCGATGCTTTTTGATCTGTTGAGAGATTTTATTCCCTGCCCAGGGAGTCCTAGAAAGGTTGGTGAACAAATCAAAGGAGATCTCGAGGGGCGCATGGGCAACGTCTGCAGGCATGATTGGCTCCTAAGCTATGACGGAGACGAGTGATGGAGACCAAAATTGGTAATGATGCCCATTTTAAAGGGTTTACCGATAAATTTACAGGTGAAATCAGAGATTTACTCAAAGAAATCCATAGAAATCTAGCACTTTTGACTTGTATACTCTGTAACAAAATTACAAAATTGTACGTCTGGCCAAGAAAAAAATTGACAAGTCATGAGAAATGGTCGAAAACGACTTATAGCCGGAAACGATCCGGTACCCATAGGAGGACAACATGAAATTCCAAAACGCAAAACCGTTTATCCCGAGTCAAGTCGAAGCTACCCTCGAATCTTCTGCGTTTTCTTGCCTCTGTTGCCTTTCTTGTTGTTGCTAACCAGCAGCGAATTCCCCTTTTTTTCTAAAAACTTAATAGAACCACTAAGACAGTAAACCGTCGATCCCGGAGAGTATTATGGGAACAGGACACGTGTACTTGGTAGGAGCCGGTCCCGGAGACCCAGACCTGCTTACTATCAAAGCAATGAAGGCCATTAGCAAGGCAGACGTCATTTATTATGACAGCCTTCTATCGAAAGACATTCTGAACTATGCAAAAGACAGCTGCGAACTCATTCATGTCGGCAAGCGTAGTGGGAATCACACACTCCCTCAAGAGACCATAGAGATTCTCTTGACTCGATCAGCTGCTAAAGGAAAGCAAGTGGTTCGGCTGAAGGGAGGCGACCCCTTTATCTTCGGTCGCGGCGGAGAAGAAGTCGACAGCCTTAAAAAATACAAGATACCTTTCGAAATCATTCCTGGTGTATCTGCCATGAACGGTGTCGCTGCTGGAATCGGACTTCCCGTGACCCAACGCCACCAATCCAACTCGATCATGGCCGTAGAGGGCCATACACTCGGGAAAAGGCCACAAGACTATCCCAGATTAGTAGCGTTTCCCGGAACCATTGCGATTTACATGGGAAGTAAAAAAAATAGAGAGATCGCACAGAACCTGATTCTCCATGGAGCTGGTCCTGAGAGGAAAATGCTACTGGTAGAAACCACTCCTAGCCTAAGTACCATCGAGCACTTTCATAGCCTTGCCTTTTTCGCAAGTGGTCAAGTTTCTAAGAAGACTGAAGGGCCGGGGATCTTGTATTTGGGGCCCACTGTGGAGCGATTCAAAGTGGATCAAAACAAAACTGAAGGGGAGCTGAATTATGAACAAGCTGTTGCCGCTTTATTTTAACTTGCAGGGTAAAACTATACTCATGGTAGGTGCCGGTAGAGTTGCCCTTGAAAAACTCGAAAAACTCCTGGCAACAGAGACGTCTGTAGTCATTCTTGCACCCGAAATCATTGATGAGATCAGGGCGCTAGCTAAAGAACATCCAGATCGGATTACACTGACAAAACGGAAGTATGAAGTGGGTGATGCCATTGGCTACCCTCTAGTTATTTCAGCAACCAACTCTTCTGAGATCAATGAATATATTGTGAAGGATTGCCGAGATCGAAATATCATTGTTAACGCAGTGGATGACCCAAAACACTGCGATTTCCTATTTTCGTCTCAAATTTTTTATGGGCCTTTGCAGGTATCAATATCCTCGGCGGGGCAACTACCTGGATTAGCAAAATGCCTGAGAGAAATTTTTGAGGCCATCCTACCTAAGGAGCATCTACCCGAACTCGAGCGCCTCATCGCGTTTCGTAGAGACTTAAAAAAAGTCATTCCAGATACTAAGGAAAGGACGAAAGTCTTCCGTCGTTTACTAGACACTTGGGAAGAAGAATATATCAATAAAAAAGATATTTTAAGAGCGGCCAATCAAAAAAAGAGGTTTGCGCTGAGCCCACTACTAAAGAATTTTATAGCAAAAAAAATCATAAACCCTACTGAAAAAAGGATTTAAAAACATGTCAACGGAAACACTTTCAAAAGCAGAGTTACTCAAGCTCAACTCCCAGGAACTTCGTGGGACTATCATTGAAGAATTGCAGAATGACAAACCAAGATTCACAAAAGATGCCGATCTTTTGCTTAAGTTTCACGGGATGTACCAACAAAAGGATCGAGACAGAAGGCCTAAAGAAGAAAAGCATTTGGGTCCCAAACCCTTCTCGCTGATGGTGCGCGGACGTATTCCTGGAGGGCGATTAACTAAAGACCAATGGCTCATATGGGATACATTAGCGGACAAATACTCCATCAGTGGGCTGCGTCTCACCACAAGACAGAGTGTCCAGATTCATGGCGTTCTCAAGCACCAGATCAAAAAAGCCATTCAGGACATCAATGAAACCCTACAGTCGACTACGGGAGCCTGTGGAGATGTGGTCAGAAATGTCACTCAGTCAGTCAATCCTTGGGGAAATAAAACCTTATCTGCTATCGACCCTTACGCTGATCTGATTTCCACCCACTTCGAGGTGGCCTCAAATGCTTATCAAGAGATTTTTCTTGACGGGGTACAGCAGCTCAATATTCCTGACCCCATTTATAAAGATCGCTACCTCCCTCGAAAGTTTAAAATAGGCATCACCCTCGCAGGTAATAACAGTATCGATATCTATACACATGATTTGGGCTTTGCAGCCACAGCGAATGATACTGGCGACATCGATGGATTCTTTGTTTTTGTTGGTGGCGGAATGGGTCAATCCCACACGGACGAAAGCACTTTTCCTCGGCTTGCAGATCAAATTGGATGGATCGCAAAAGATCAGTTGATACCAGTGGCTGAAGCTGTTGTGACGACTCAGAGGGACTACGGTGATCGCGACAATCGCGCGCACGCACGCCTCAAATACACCATTGCCAATAGGGGAGTAGAATGGTTCAAACAAGAGGTGGAAAGCCGGTCGGGAGTAACCTTACAGGATAAAGAGCTACCGAAGTGGGATACTCCTGAGCACCTAGGCTGGATCGAACAAGCCGATGGTAATCTGGCTTTTGGAGTTCACCTACTATCGGGCCGGATTATCAATAGCGATCGATTCGAGACCAAAACCGCACTCCGAAAGGTCATTGAGTCCTATGCATCCTCCGTACAAATAACACCTGAGCAAGACCTCATTCTCGAGGGGATAGATCCGCAATACAAACAGACCATCGAAGGGATCTTTGATAGCTATGGCGTCAACCCATTAGTCCCAAATAAAACCCTGCAGCGGGCTGTGACCTGTGTTGCTTTGCCTACCTGTGTTAAAGCATTGGCAGAATCGGAACGTGTTGGAGAAACTATTTTTGGACGAATCGCTGAGTTAGTTGACGAAGCAGGCAAACAATCGCTTGCCCCAACTATACGCATCACAGGTTGTCCGAATGGATGCGCTCGTCCCTACGCAGCTGAAATTGGTCTTGTCGGACAGCTACCCAATAAATATGCCCTATACATTGGCGGCAATGCCGAGGGAACAAGACTTAACACCTTGGTCAAAGAAAAACAGAGTTTCGAGGATATTGTGGAATTTCTGACAACGCAGTTCGGTGAGTGGAAGATCCGAGGAGAGAGCAACGAGCGATTTGGTGATTTTTTCCATCGCATCTCATCGCAAGAAAGCGAGTCAAGTCATGAGTCGTGAACTAATTAAAAATCTCAACAGCAAATACTCGAGTGCGAAAGCAGAAGACATCATCGCATACGCAAAATCGGTTCCCATTCAGGAAATCGCCTTTGCTTCTAGTTTTAGTCTCGAGGATATGCTCATTACAGATATCTTAGCTGAACTAGGATTACTCGACTCTGTTTTTTACATCGATACGGGGCGGCTATTCGAAGCAACTTTGGATACCATCGCCCGTGCCGAAGAGCACTACGGCGTGAGTTTCAAACCTTATTTCCCAGAGCGCTCAGATATCGAGACATATGTCTCCCAAGAAGGAATTAATGGATTCAGGCAGTCTGTGGAAAAACGTAAGCAATGCTGTCACATTCGTAAAATCATCCCCTTTAATCGGGCTTTGCGTGGAAAAACTCATTGGATTACTGGTGTCAGAAGGAGCCAATCACCGGCTCGCGCCCATATCCAACCGTTCAGTCTGGACGGAGAGAATCGTATCAAGATCAGCCCACTCTTTGCATTATCTTGGGACGATTTGTACAAGGAGCAATCAAAGCGCGGATTCCCATACAATAAGCTACACGACCAAGGGTATCCCAGCATAGGTTGCGAGCCATGCACAAGACAAATTGATGCCAATGCCGATTTCCGCGATGGAAGATGGTGGTGGGAGGAAGCCAATAAAAAAGAGTGTGGACTACATGAACTAAGGAGTGGTTTGTCATGAGTAATACTGAGCACTATTTAAAGCAACTTGAGGCAGAGAGTATCTTTATCATGAGGGAGGTCGCAGCCACCGCAGAAAACCCTGTGATTCTATATTCCGTTGGAAAAGATTCATCGGTACTACTTCATCTTGCGAAAAAAGCTTTTTTACCAGGAAAGATGCCCTTCCCTTTACTTCATATCGATACGGGCTACAAATTTCCAGAGATGATTCAGTTTCGAGACAACACAGCTAAAGAAAATGGTTTTCAGCTTTTGGTGTCTCGAAATGAGCCGGCAATAAGGGATAACGCCAACCCAGAAGATCTTGGCACAAAACGGTGCTGCCAGCTTTTAAAGACCCAAGCTCTCCTTGATGGCTTAAGTCACAATGGATTCGATGTGGCACTCGGAGGGGCCAGACGCGACGAAGAAAAATCACGAGCTAAAGAACGCTTTTTCTCGTTCCGTGATCAACACGGCCAATGGGATCCAAAGAATCAAAGACCGGAACTGTGGGATTTGTATAATTCTAGAATCAAAAAAGGTGAAAGTATTCGAGTTTTTCCTTTATCTAATTGGAGTGAAGTCGATATCTGGCGCTATATCGCTATGGAGGAGATTCCCATTGTATCGCTATACTATGCTCAACAACGTCATGTGGTGCAGTTTGGCAATACACTCATCCCTGTTCCTGAGGAAAGAGAAAACTCGCGTTTGGAATGGACTCGCTATCGCACCCTAGGCTGCATGCCATGTACCGGAATTGTAAAATCAACGGCTAGAACCCTTGACGAAATCGTTGAAGAAACCCAGTTAGCCCGAGTTTCCGAGCGGAACACTCGCGTGATTGATCATGACAGTAGCGCTTCCATGGAAGACAAAAAACGAGAGGGGTATTTCTAATGTCTGTAAAACCAATGGTACGAATTGCAACCGCAGGTAGCGTTGATGACGGCAAGTCCACATTGATTGGTCGGATAATGCTTAACAGTCAGGCCATCATGGAAGATCATCTGCGTTCTGCAACGACCACTTCTGAGAGTGGATCAAGCATAGACCTAGCACGATTTACTGATGGTCTAAAGTCAGAACGTGAGCAGGGCATTACTATCGATGTTGCCTATAAATACTTTAGTACAGAGCATCGAAAGTTTATCCTTGCCGACACCCCTGGTCACGAGCAATATACGCGTAATATGGCAACAGGCGCGTCCACAGCCGACGCTGTTATCATTCTTATCGACGCAGAAAAAGGTGTTACCACCCAAACGAGACGTCATACTGCCATCTCGTCACTGCTAAATATTCCGCGTATTTTATTTACCGTGAATAAGATGGACATCGTCGGGTATGGCGAAGACCAATTCCTAAAGATCTCCGAGGATATCTCGACTTTAGCCCGACAACTAAAGCTCAAAAACTGGCAAACAATTCCCATTAGTGCTAGAGATGACGTCAATATCACCAAAAGCGCAACTGAGCAATCATGGTTCGATGGTCCACCCCTGATGGAGGTCATAGACCAAATCTTGCCGCGAGAGGAGCCTAAGTCCGGGCTGAAATACTCGGTTCAATACGTTACCAAAACCCCAGACAAGCGGCGTGGCCTTGCAGGAAAAGTGTTTTCTGACAGCATCGGCGTCGGCGATCGCATCAAAATCTACCCAGGGTTTCAAGAAGCGACAGTAGCTGAGGCCTATCAAGCAGACACCCATGTGGATCGCTTGACTGAGGGTGAAGTGGGCACCATTGTGTTAGACCGAGAAATTGACTGTGATCGGGGTTCCGTCCTCATTCCGGAAGATAGTGAGGAATCTCCTCCTCCTGTATTTTGGGAGAGCACAGTGATCTGGTTTTCACAGGAACCGCTAAGGAAAAACCAACGCTATATTTTGCGTCATCGCGAGTCTGAAATTGGCACCTCTGTTGTGGCTATTGATGGCAAGCTTGATCTCAACGATTTCAGTCGAAAAGCAGGCAATGACTTAGAGCTTAACGATATTGGCCACCTACGACTTGAATTACATAAACCATTATTCGCCACCAGTTTCGAATCATCAAGATCCTTCGGCAGCTTTATCTTGATCGATCCCAAAAGCAACGAAACTGTAGGTGCAGGCTTTTTCACGGCACCCGTCGATGAGCACCAGACCCAAGTGGATTCGACAACCTGGCACTACTCTGAGGACGAAGCCTATTTGAAAAAGATAAAGCAGTCCAATGTGGGAAATGCTCTTCTGCTGTTGCAGAGTCGCGGCCTTCCTGAAGAAAGCAGCCTCAATTGGTGGCTAGAGCACCTAGCTGAGCAGAAATTCACTGTCCTCACCAACATTCCTAGGTTGCTAGACTTTAAAAGCCCCCAGATAAATTGGTCAAAGGCAACTTCAGAAAGGGATCCAGGAGAGGTTCAGAAAGGAGGAGGCATATGAAATCTGATTCTAACCTTAGATCCTTAAGCAAAACCATTAGTTGGAGAATCCTAGCCACTACGGCAACAGGGCTACTCGTGTACATCTTCACAGGAAACCTTAATGCAGCTCTTGCTATCGGTGGCAGTGAGGCACTGTTAAAGATGCTTTTGTACTTTATACATGAGCGCATTTGGAACCAGATTCCTGCTGGGAGGAAGACCGTTGTCTAACGAAACGCCGGTGAAAGGTGAAGATCAGTTTGGTATGGCCAAGCCTAAAGACGGCTACCAAGCGCCATCCTTAGATATTGATTACGAAAGGCTGATGAGAGAATTATCGGCATCTCATCTGCACACCAAGGCAAATCCAAAAGTTATTGGTCGCTACGTAGGACGATTCTTGGACACCATAGAGGCCGTACTGTTTATGCAGGACTTTTCCGATCGCCGCCTTCCGGCTGCAATCAAACACCTGCGACTCATCTACGACCGTTTGATGAAACGTCTACTGGAAGCTGATCAGTTGCCCTCTAAGGATGAGATCTTCTCCGAGCTTGTCAGCTACCTACCGCAACTAAAAGAAAACCTCAGCGTCGATATCGATGCCGCTTATTCAGGTGACCCTGCAGCCCGCAACAAGACAGACATTGTGATGGGGTATCCTAGTATCCGAGCGCTGCTTTATTACCGGATAGCTCATTACCTATTATCATTTCAGGTTCCCAGCCTACCGCGTATCATTACCGAACGCGCTCACTCTCTGACAGGGATCGATATCCATCCTGGTGCAAAAATTGGACGTGGAGTTTTTTTTGATCACGGCACCGGGATCGTGATCGGCGAGACAGCTAGTATTGGTAAAAACTGCCGTATCTATCAAGGCGTGACTCTAGGCTCATTACGGTTCCCTAAAAACTCGGACGGTTCCCTTAAAAAGAATTTTCAGCGCCACCCCACCGTGGGTGATAATGTGACGATCTACGCTGGCGCGACGATTCTTGGACCAATTACTATTGGACCCGATTCAGTGATTGGTGGCAATGTATGGTTAACAGAGTCGGTTCCTGCAAAGAGCCGCATCATTCAAACACAATTTCAATCCAGCTTTTTTAAAGACGGGGATGGCATTTAACAGTATTAAAGGAGTAAGTTATTATGATCAAAAGAAACCAAAGACCAAAAATTTCCGAATCTATTTTGGACACCGTTGGTAACACACCACTTGTCAAACTTCAGCGACTCACCGAGGGGCTTGGAGCAACGGTACTAGTCAAGTGTGAGTTTTTCAATCCACTCAGCTCTGTAAAGGATAGGATCGCCTTAAATATGATTGAAGAGGCTGAGCGAACTGGAGACTTAACCAAAGACAAGGTTATCATCGAGCCGACAAGTGGGAACACCGGAATCGGACTAGCCTTCGTTGCCGCAGCCAAAGGCTACAGCATTACCTTAACCATGCCAGATACTATGTCAATCGAAAGGAGAAAACTCCTCAAAGCCCTCGGCGCCGAACTTGTTTTGACTCCTGGAGAAAAAGGCATGAACGGAGCCATAGCAGAGGCGACTAGAATTGCCGAATCCGATGCTAAGTACTACCTACCGCAACAATTTAAGAATCCTTCGAACCCCGAGATTCACAAAAGAACAACGGCTCTGGAAATCTGGGAAGATACTGACGGAAACGTAGATTTAGTCGTATCTGGAGTTGGCACTGGTGGTACCATCACTGGCGTCGGAAGTACGCTTAAAGAACTGAAACCATCGGTTAAAATCGTCGCGGTTGAGCCTAAAGGTTCTCCTGTTTTATCTGGTGGCGAGCCCGGTCCACATAAAATCCAAGGTATTGGAGCTGGATTTGTTCCTGACGTCTTAAGGACTGAGCTAATAGATGAAATCATTCAGGTTGAGAACGAAGAGGCAGGACATTGGGCTAGGCGTATATCAAAAGAAGAGGGCATACTTTCCGGAATCTCTTCAGGCGCTGCTGTTAAAGCTGCCATCGATCTGGCGAAGCGACCTGAAAATGCTGGGAAGCAAATTGTGGCCATATTACCAAGCTCTGGAGAACGATACCTATCTACATGGTTGTTCGACGAGGATACTTAACCCACGCCTACGCGCCGGCTAAAGTTGGACGAAAAGCCTTTATCTCTGTGGGGAGCAAACTGCTCCCACTCAGGATAAAAGCTTTGAAAGTCCCGAGGAGTCATGACACTATCTTTAGCTGGATAGAGTCGCCCCTTCGCCTCCAGAACGATTTCCGTTAGCTCATGAAGAAGTTTGACAGTCTTTTGTCCCCGATTAGCCAGATCCAAAGTAAGAGTATATCCTGGCCTGGGAAACGAAAGAATTCCCGGTGATGATTGATGACCAAATGTTTTCAGTACCGCCAAAAAGGACGCAAAACCAGAGCGACTAATCCTATTTAAGATCTCAACGACCCCATCTTTTTCTGAAAAAGGCACTACAAATTGGTACTGATAGAATCCATGTTTCCCATAGATGCGATTCCAATCATGGACGGCATCAAGAGGATAGAAAAACGGATCATAATGTACCATCTTTTTCTCCACTGAACGGCTATTTACGCGATAGTAGATCTCGTTGAAAGCTTTGCAACTATATCGGTTCAACATATAAGTGGGACAGTTGATGGGTACCGACAACTTTGGCTTCTGTTTGGGAGGTTTACGATCGTTGGGGGAGTGATTGGCCCGCATGAACAAGCCTCGCCCCCATGGATTCCAAGCATCTACGCAATCAATCCAAGCTACGGTGTACTCGTAGGACTGTGATTCAGTACTTAGATTGGTAAACTCTTCGATACCAAAAAATGGAATCGTCTCGACCTCGATCCAAGAGCTAGCAAAAACTAACTGAAGCTCAACCGTCAAAATAATACCTGTTAAGCCCAAACCGCCAATAGTAGCACGAAATACTTCTACATTTTGAGATGTAGAACAAGTTAATATGGTTCCGTCGGACCTTAGTAGAGTCAATGTTTTTATGAAGCGACCTATAGTTCCTACTCTATGATGATTCTTTCCATGTACATCATTTGCGATAGCCCCACCAAGCGTAACAAATTTGGTTCCAGGAGTGACAGGGACAAACCAGCCATGAGGAATGACGAAGCTAAGAAGGTCAGCGATGGATATCCCAGCATGGACGTGAATCAAGCCATCATTAATGTCCCAGTGGATGATTTGATTTAACCGACTCATATCAAAAATATGACCATCTTGATTGAGGCAGGAATCTCCGTAACTACGCCCCAAACCAAAAGCTAAGCAAGACTGATCTCCGCCATGAATCTTAATGTCATCAATCCATCTGGGTACAGTTACTTCAGAAGGGGGCGCTATAATGTTTTTACCCCAAGACTGTTGATATAGGTTTGCTACCGTCGATGTCATTAAGCCACTGCCTTTTGATTTGTGTTCGAGCAAATGATAAAACTCACATCATCAAGTTGATCGTCAGTAAGACAATCAGATGCTAACTCCACAAATGTTTGCCTCGTGTCACTAGCTGATTGACTGTTTTCTAAGAGGTTTCTCACTTTACGCTCAGATATGGTCTTGCCTATTTTGTTTCGATTCTCTAGCAAACCATCTGTGAACATGAAGATTTGAGACTTGGCAGCAAGAGTAAATTGATGCATTCCAAAGTTTGGACTCTCGCTCATACCAAGGATACTTCCTGGCGCAAAAATCGTTTTAACCTGGCCTCCAGTCTTTAGATAAACAGCTGTGTGTCCGGCGTTGATGTATGTGCAATCACCCGTTGAGGTATCGATATAAACGGCCGCCATAGTCATATGCCTATCTATCGATTTTCCTGTATCTAGAACAGCACGATTCATCGCACCAACGAGAGTCTCCAAATAAGCCTCATGCTGAATATTCTTGGCATCCTTAAGTGATTCCATGACTCCTCTGGCTGCCCCTGCAGCCGCTAGAGTCACAAGAGCCGACGACGATCCGTGACCAGAAACATCACCTATCAATAAAATACATCTCTCAAGGTCGGGACTATAATTAACCCCAACCCAATCGCCACCTGATTTTTCCGCCATCTGTGAGTAATGCTGCACATCATAGCCAGTGACGTCAACATCGTCTACAAGAAGACCGGACCACATTTTCTGAGCCTTAGAAATATTTGATTCCAAGATCTTCTTTTCTGCAATTTCTTGGGCATTTGCTCTTAATTCTGCGATAAGTTTTAGATTCTTTTTTTCAGAATGCTCTAACCGTTTAAAGGCCTTAGAAAAGGAACGGCTCAAGCCAATAGCCTGGGCAATAATAAATCCAAGTACCCCAAAGACCGATACCGAAATGACATCCATTCCATAGGCATACTTAATCACATCAAACAGGGAGGCCACAACTATGGCAATGACCCCAACGACAAGGCTGAGGGCTTCACCTCGTTTGGCAAAAAATATCTTAATTAGATAAAATAGAAAAGCCGGCACAATCGTCAGTGCAACTACATACCGAAATATCTTTAAGGTAACTGCCATTGCGTCAATCGACATAAAAAGGGAGATCATAGGAGTCCCACAGATGATTGCCGTTGCCCAAATTAGATGTCTAGGGATATGATTTGGGAATCGATCTTTACAGTATAGTGAAAGAAGAATCCCCGAGGCATAGATATAAATAAACTCCATCCTCGTTTGTCCAGCTAACGTCAATTCATCAAATACGATAAATAGGGGACGGAACTCGCCTCGCGAACCCGCTCTAAGAAAAAAACAAAAACAAAATAAGGCAAAATAAAGTGTAGCTTTTGCTTTAGGCATGAAAACATAAAGGCAAAAATGATAGAGACCAATAACCAAAGTGATACTCAAGACGGAAATATCAATAACAGCTCCAAAAGTATTCTTAGCTTCGCCAGCTTGTTTTGAAAGGATCTCAATTTTAGGCGGACTATTTTTTAGACGTGCTTCGGAGTGAAGTTGGATCACCAGAGACATTTGATTCGTCTTAGGAACATACTCGATGTAGGTTCGTCCTTTTCTCTGACCGAGTAATTGAGTACCCGAGTCCGACCATTGCCCTTTCCGGAATATTTGCTCTCCATTCACAAAAAAATGCGCTGCAAGTAGAGACCGTCGTGTATAAATAACGATGGGAATCCCCGGGCTAAGTCCATATATATCCGCTTGATAGGTACCTTTTAAACCATCAGAGCGGCCAAGAGGATGAAAATCCCCTGATTTCCACATACGAGGAAAGTCAGTGGGATCCACTATTTGATCCCCGATGGACTTCCAGCTGTCTATTTTCACTAGCAAACCAGGTTTTGAGCGCTCCTCAGCATCTTTCACATAGAAACGATTAGAATCTGCCTTAAGAGACCTAACTCCAATAAGACAAAAACAAAAGAGAAAAAGAGCTATTTTTAAGTAACCCAAAACCATAAAAGAACCTTTAAAAAACTTAAAGGTCTTATCGGAATAAATAGTAGAATTCCATAGTTTTGATCACAGTCAGATGCCAGTGATCCAGAAAAATACCGGAAAATCATAATCCGTCGCGGCGAAGACTTTCCATCCAGTCGAAGAAGTCTTCCAAAATTTTACTCATAGCGGTTGGCTGATAACCAAGCTCATTTTGAGCGAGGCTATCATCTATTTTAATGTCGGAGGTCACGAGCCTAGCACGTTCCTTCGTCAAAAACGGCTCTCTCTTGCTAATTTTTGCTAGTAGGGAATTGACTGTCCCCATGGCATGAAACATCAATGATGGTGCTCGCCGCGGCGTCTCTATTGCTAAGGTCTTGCAAATCTTTTCTGCCAGCTCGTGATAAGTGATGGTAGGTCCCCCCAAAAGGTAGCTTTGTCCTATGGCCCCCTGAGACCAGGCTGACAAACAAGCCTGAGCAATGGCATCGGGATGACAAAGCGTCATCAGACCATTGGGAATTATGGGAATCTGATGTTTAGCTAACCGGCGATAAAACTGACCAAAGTTCTGCTCGTCATATGGTCCAACAATCTGCGCGGGATTTAAGATGACCGATTCCAATCCGTCTTCAGTTGCCGATATAACTTTATACTCTGCCAAGTGTTTCGAACGGCAATAATTAATGGAAGACTCAAAACCTTTTTTTTCCAGCGTCTCCATAAGAATCTGATTTTGGAGACCCCAGGCTAAATAAGAGGATACATAAATAAATCGCCTACAACCACGCTCGGCGGCAAATGTAAGCAGGTTATCTGTCCCTTCAATGTGAATTTGGTTCTGAAACTCGTTGTTTTGATCCCAAAGCGAACCATTACCAGCTAAATGAAAAATCCCATCAAAAAAACCGACAAGTTCTTTATTAAACGAGTCAGGCTCCAACACATCACCAACAATCATTCTTACATCGCTTTCGTCAAAGAATGTAAGATCAGATCCTGGTCTGCCTAATATGACCACTTCCCAACCAGAGGAAAGCAAAAGCGGAACGAGCGACCGTCCAAGACAGCCGTTGGCACCGGTGACTAAAGCTCTCATCATCTAAATATTAGGGTTAGCTACTACAAACTGATGTATCTCGTCTCGGACTCTGCGATAACAAGATAGCTTCTCTTCTTCGTCAATCACATCTTTGGTCAATGACGGAGGGTCATCGAAGGGATGATGAACCGTTCTGACATTTTGTGGAGGAATAGGACAAGACTCGTGAGCGTGAGAACAGACTGTCACACAACGATCCACCTCGCTCAAATCGAAATCATCCAAAAGGTTCGAGCTAGCCCCTGATATATCGATTCCTATTTCTTCTAGGACCTTTGCGGCATAAGGGTTAATGCCATGAGCTTCGATACCTGCTGATACGGCGGGGCAGCGATCTCCGTAGGTTTTGTTCCAAAGGGCCTCAGCCATCTGGCTACGGCATGAGTTCCCTGTGCAAAGAAAGAGTATTTTTTTATTCATTTTAGACCCTTACGAATCAAAAAGCGACGCTGCAGGATTGCTTGTAGACTCTAACAGGGGCTTAGGCCGCCTGTCAAATATCAAAGATAATAAGACTTTAAGACCCACACAAGAGGCTAACTAGTCGTTTCCCCTGATATCGGTAGTACGATCTTTATTGGCCTTTATGGCTTGCCCCAGCTCTCTGGACCGTGTAAGGTACGCCTTCCATCGATAAGGGGCCACTATGATTCAGCAAATAAAACTAAAACCAGGCAAAGAGCGTTCTGCACATCTTCGTCATCCTTGGATATTTAGCGGAGCTATTAAGGAATCATCGAAGCATATCACCGACGGAGATTTGGTAGAGGTTCTGTCACACCAGAATCGTCACCTGGCAACTGGCTTTTATAATAGCCGCTCGCAAATTAGAGTTCGTCTTATCGATTGGGACCAGACCCTAAGCAAACCAAGAGTACCGAAATCGATCTTGCGCAGGCTTATCGCCGAAAGCATCCGTCGGAGGGACTACATCGATAGGAATCGCACGAATGCCATGAGACTTGTCGCCCATGAGTCCGATTTTTTGCCCGGCTTAGTCATAGATCAATACAATGATTGGGTGGTGTTTCAGATTCTCACCCTGGGTATGGAAAAACACCGAGAGCTCATTATTGATCTGATACGCGAACTACTAGAACCAAAAGGTATTATTGAACGCTCCGATGAGTCCATACGGGAAAAAGAAGGATTAAAACCCTTCAAAGCGATTCATTTGGGTGAGCTACCAAAAGATGGTGTTCCGATTTTAGAAAACGATATGAAACTTTTCGTTGACGTATGGGAAGGACACAAAACTGGATTCTACCTTGATCAACGGGACAGCCGAGCTACCATTCGTTCTTGGTCTAAAGGAAAGTCAATCCTGAACTGCTTTAGCTATACGGGAGGCTTCTCTGTAGCAGCAGCTCTCGGTGGTGCAACAAAGCTAAGAAATATTGACAATAGCCTTTCAGCTCTCGAGCTAGCCGAGAAAAATCATATGGCTAACGGAGTGGAAGATCGAGCCGAGTTTATTCAGGGCGACGTCTTCGCTTATTTGAGATTCTTGAGAGACGAAAATGAAAAATTTGATATGATTATTCTGGATCCACCTAAATTTATCAGCTCTCAGCGACATCTAGATAGAGCCTGTCGAGGGTATAAAGACCTAAATCTCCTTGCGTGGCAAATCCTCAAAGAGGGAGGGCTGCTTGCTAGCTTCTCCTGTTCGGGCCTAATGCCGGCCCAGCTTTTTCAGAAAGTTGTCTTCGGAGCAAGTCAAGATGCAGGATGCGATGGTCAGATATTAGAGCACTTTGGGCAGGCTAGCGATCATCCTACCCGCCTCTCTTTCCCGGAGTCATACTACCTAAAAGGGCTATTAATGCGAA
Source organism: Pseudobacteriovorax sp. (assembly GCA_013215145.1). Taxonomy (GTDB): domain Bacteria; phylum Bdellovibrionota_B; class Oligoflexia; order Oligoflexales; family Oligoflexaceae; genus DT-89. Next base: position 43,485 of record JABSRP010000045.1, on the reverse strand, counting down.
AGGTTTCCTATGACAACAGCTAAGATTATTCCAGCCTATATCTTTGCTGGTTTCGCCACTCTAGTCTCTGTCTCATATCTCGATAACGTTAGAGGCCCGTTGCTACCGGTTATCAGCAAGCAGCTTGGAATCAACTATGAACAAACTGGCTATTTCCTAACTATAGGTAGTTTTGCAGCTATTGTATCGACCTTGATAATGGGGAAACTTCTCAAAAAATATTCGGAAAGAACGGTTTCTGTAACAATTTGCTTGATTTGCGCCCTTCCAGGTTTGTGCGCTCCTCTGGTGTCGGGTGTCGCATCACTTATGCTTCTTGGTCTGGTGATGGGCTCCGGCGTAGCACTCATGGGAAGTATCTGCAATATTTTGACCATCAATGGCTCACCACTGCATTTGCGCGGTCGACTGCTTTCCATTCAGCAAGTTATGTATGGGGTTGGATCGTTTCTCGGGCCGGTGACTTTCTCGGCATTTTTAAGCTACTCTTTGCCCTGGTGGTCAGCCATCGTATTAATTTCGGCAGTCAATGTTGTTCTTGCTATGATTCTAGCCTTTAGCCTACCGTCTAGTCATGTGGCTACAGAAAGTGTTCAGTCTAATAAACTCAACCTACGGCTAGTATTACCCGTAGCGCTGTTCGCAATTTTTGTTGGAGGCGAGGTCCTCACTTCTATGTGGATGTCGACCTTCTTTGTGACCGTTGCAAACTTTAGCACTACCAAGGCATCAAGTTTAAACAGTCTGTTTTTTCTTATCATTGCTGGCACCCGACTTGGAATTTCAATATTGTTGCCAGTTAGGTGGGAACGACCCACCATTCTTATTGCCCTAGCAATAGGAATCTGCTGTATACTTCTAGCCATTTTAGTGAACCCTATATTCCTGCCATTCGCGGGATTGGTGGGGCCTTTTTTCCCTCTGTTCATGGCCCAGGTATCAAGGGTCTTTCCCGACACTTGGAAAGACGTAACTATCTGGATTTTTGCTTCAATCCAACTAATGTTAGGTATAATTCATCTTTCCGTTGGAAAATTAACGGATATGGTTGGCATTGAAAAGGCCTTCTATCTAGCGCCAGCATTGATTTTCACCTCGCTAATACTGACCTTTATCTTTTTCAAACAGCACCCAGAAAAATCTTACTAAATCACAAATTGTCTGCCATATGGTTCAAAGTTAAATTGCCGCAGACCCTCGTATCGTTTAAAATGTCATAGGTTACCGAATGGAAATCAACGTAAATGTGAGACGTTATGCGTATCCTATGCTTAGTTCTTTTGCTTGTTGGATGTTCTCAAAAACATCTGGATATTAAAATAGAAGGGTTTCAAACTCATCGAGACAACTACAAAGAACTCATGCAACTCGGGGTTATCCTAGAGCCAGAATTGGGAAACGACTTTCGAGAAGACATGATGGATGAGCTTCGCGCGTGTTCGACGTTCAAAGGGGTAAAGCTGCTAAAAACCGACGTCGAACTGTCTGGCGATAAATCAAAGGACGTCAAATCGAAGTTTGAGGCTATGGTTAAAAAGGATGCCACTGCCAGGGCACAAAATGGAATTCTCGCTTTGGATTTAATCAATAAAAAAGTCAGCACCAGTATGGAGAAAAGTACTGCTTTTAGCTACCGAGACAAAAAATCATTGATATGGTCCAAGAATTTTGGAGTTCCAAGTCGTAATGAATTTGGATTTGCACAAAAATTCGAAATTGCTCCCGAACGGAGAATTTCTCGAAAACCAATTTTCATTCGCAACGCGACATTTGACTTCAAAATTAAATACGCCCTATATAACAGGGTCACCGACAAAGTTGTGATCGAAGGTGCAGAAGAGGTAAAATCAAGTTTTTCTAATTACTCGCGTAAACCTGCTCTAACGAAAAGCGATGTTCAAGACGCCATATTTAAAGGCGTCCAAACTAGAATCATAGCAAAAATATGTGGTCAAAAGAAGCCGCTAATGGAGCAAGTGTATTTAGCCAGAGGGGAAACAGCCGCCGATAATGTCGCTAACGAGGGGTTTGAATTAGCAAAGCAGGGACGATGGAAACTCGCTGCAGATAAATGGGAAGATGCTATTTCAAAAAACAAGGCTCACGTCATTGCCCATCACAACCTCGGAGTCTACTTTGAGTATCTGGGAGAGCCGCAAAAATCTCTATATCACTATAAAAAAGTGAGCGGCTCTGGCAAAAGACACATCCTTAAACCCCGACTAGATCGCTATCTTGCCACCTATCAGATCCCAGACTTTTCCAAGCCCATGCTTCCTCAGATTGCTTTTATCACAGGAGGTCATTGGGTATACGTTCATGCAGGTAAGCAAAAGCTTAAAGTCGGCAAAAGCTATTCTATTTATCGGATAGAAATGACACGCACGGAAACAGACCAAATTGTTACCGGCACTCACATCCGCGAGGTGGGAAAACTAAGGTTACTGCGAAAAGACGGTGAATTTTACCAGGGCAGGACTCGGCAGACTGTAGTGGACTACCCGATATTACCAGGCGACTTTTTGGTTATTTAGATGGCTAAGCTTTCTTAAGAAAAACAGAAAAACAGGTACCCTGAGACTCTGGGTCGTAAACAACACCAGGCTCCTCAGATGTGACTTCAATATATCCGTCAAAGGCCTGGACGAACTCACTCACTAATTGTAGGCCGTAGCCAGTTCCCTTTTCGCCTTGAGTTCCGTTTCTAGAATGTTTTTTTGACTCGTTAAAAAGATTTTTGAGAATCTTCTCCGACATGCCAATACCTTTATCAATGACGTCAAAGCGAATATAGTCTCGAGACTCGGACGCCCGAAACGTAATATTACGTTCGCGATTAGAAAACTTGATCGCATTGGTCAAAAGGTTTCCCATCACTTGATGTTTCAACGCGAGGGGATCAGCCAAAACTCTTAAGGAAAGATCACTAGGGAATTCGTAGACAAGATTCAGAGATTTTTCCTCAAGCCGGTCTAAATACAGATCTCCAATTTCCTCAGCACATGCCTTAATGTCGACGCTCTCAATTTTTTGAACGAGATCTTGGCTGCGAATTGCGTCAAGCGTCTTAACGTTCTTCAGCATGCGCTTGACTTCCAAAACAGTTCTCTGAGCTCTTTGAAATCGCTTCTGCCGAATATCGTTTGCAACATCTTTGTTTGCCGTTGAAAAATAAATATCAAGATTTGTAAAAAGATTCGAAACATCGTGGATCATAAGTCGAAAAAGGTTTTTGGCCACCTTCAGATGGTTTTGTTCTGCATTTGTCGAAACAGTGATTCCGAGTACAGATCCGACGATATCTTTAATCAGTACCTTTCGGTACGGCGCTTGAACAAAGCCCGCTGCTCCGTTGTCTTTTGATTTTTGAATGCTCTCGTCATCGAGATCACCTACACAAAGTATAATTTTTGCTGGATGGGGCGATGCCGACACCTTCGATGAAACCATAGCCGTTAGCCGCGGTTTTGGTGACGAGGAAAACTTACTACCTATAATCACCAGTCTCGGCGTATTTTGAGAGATATTCTGGAATAGTAGATCTTCGGATGGAGCAATATGAGAGTGAAAACCCAAATCACTGACGATTTTGGATAAGGTGGAAGCTTCCTCGGAATCTGAGCTCGCTATAGTCACCAAGTCCTGTTGCATCTAGTAAAATCCTGAAACCTAGTCATCCCTTTTCAACGGCCTGTCTTTCGGGTCCACTAACGTTTCCTTTTAGTTTTTGGGCAACATTTATCAGAGTTTGGACATATACCTGACTGTTATTATAATGAAATAGAGCAGCTTTTGCTTTTTTCGAAGTCATAGGCCTAACGAAACCATTTTCCCTCAAATAATTAGCGATTGAAACAATTGCATCGGGAGTATTCTCCAAACGCGGCCTTTGACCTCCAGTATAGCTTTGGGCAAAATTTAAAAAACTCGATGGCAGGAACTGAGCCTTTCCAAATGCCCCGGCGTAGCTTCCCCTAAGCTGATACAAATCCCAGTCTGGGTAGCGACGGTTCATCTCTAATAGAGCCCTAAGTTCACCTGTGGCCCAGGTCAACTTACGAAGGAATCTAGCCTTAGACTTTTCCTCGGTGGTTTGATAGAGGTCACTTTGTTTCCAAGAGATAATATCGGCAATAAGCCCACTGTAGACGCCTAATATTTGATGGTTGCCCTTAAACCGTCCGAAGCTTGTTTCTACAAGCAATACTGCGACGATAATCTCCTTATCCACTCTGTATTTTTGTTGAGTTTTTTTTAGAAGTGTGCGCCAGCGTCTTTTAAATTTCATCGCTAGATTCATGGCGTAAGGTTCGGTGAAATGCGAATATTTACGCATAGAGAGCTTGATAGGCTTTGTGACATTGATTTCCAGACTCTCTTCAGATCGATCGATTTTAGGGCTTTTCAACAGGGACATAGCCTGTTTAATATTTGTTTCCCCAGAAGCCTTTAGATGATTGATGATGAGATCGATTTCTGTTTGATGCAACGGTCTCGCGGATGCAGATGCCGTAATCGCAAAAAAAAACAAGAGCAGTAGAGAGAATTTCATGGACAACCATCATGTGTTAGACTTTTGATTATGCCTAGTAACCCCTAAACCTAATGTTTGCATAGATTTGTCGGCAACACAATGGGTATGACGCTATTGAGAGATGCCTTGTCATCGGATGTTGAAGCTATCATTTGGTTCGATCAATCTTGCAAGCTTTGTAGAGAGCTCTCGAGGCTGGTCAAGCCATACCTACCGGAATCATGGCAGTTGCAGGCATGGCAAGAATATGCCAAACAAAACGGACTTCCTCAATCCACTCATAAACTGAAAGTTAGAGTGGGCACGGAAATCCTGATAGATCGCGATGCCTGGGACTTCGTCCTCATGAATATTCCGGCCATAGAAAGTTATATGAGAGTCGCAAGTCGCTTGGGATTGCAGCAATCAACGGTGTCTCTGGTTCGCTTAACCGGCCGCTTTATGAGACGTTTTTGTCGAGGCTGCCGTTAAGTCCAAAATATTATTGAGACGCCCTAAACAATCCTCTCAGATTGCCGATAGCCCCCGTACATACTTGAACGGAAATAGGGCAAAAACGATGGCGCAGCCGAAATCAAACCGAGACAGACGGCTAAAACCCCGATACAAGATCAGTATTCATGTAAGGATCGAAGCTCAGCTCATCGGCAGCCCCATGAAGTACGACTTCATCTCAGAAGACATTAGTGAGAGCGGCCTCCTGATCCGCCACACAGGAAGACATAAAGTTTCATTTAACAAATTTTCCATCATTGAAGTCTGGCTGTATCCACCTGAAAGTCCACCAATCTTCTTTTTTGCCAAGTACATCCGATTTATTCCAGAAACTCAGCTCCTTGCCATCCGCATTAGTGACATCGATCGAGAGCACGCAGATCACTACCGCATATTCCTCGAAACCCACGCTGAGAGCGAAGTAGACTAAAATACTGCAATCTTTTTTGGCTTATCACGTCATGGTTAATGAAGACATTGACAAGGACCAAACTATGCCAAACAAGACAAATACTTACAATGACAAGAGAAAGTCAGACTTACAGGACCTGACGCAGTACATTTCTCTCCATCTATCCGAACCACTTGATTTAACTAGGCTTTCTTCCCACTGCGGGCTTTCGGTTTTTCAAATTAACCGTCTGTTTAAGCAGTTTGTTTACCAAACGCCGATGCAGTACATATGGAGAAAACGGGTTCTCTACGGCCGCAGGTTGATCCAAAGCAACCCAAGAATCCCTCTGGGTGATCTTGCTAGCTCGCTTGGATTTCGCCATCACAGTCACTTTAGTCGATTGTTCAAGTCCCAGCTTGGCATGACACCAGCGAAATACTCTCAAAAAATCCGGAGACTTAACACTAAACAGGTCAACATTGTCCAGGAGCACCCGATATAGTTCCCGAATAGGGAGACTATTTTGGGTCAAGCGGAACAAAAACAAAACCTACTTCAGGTCATTAGTGGCATCTTGCATACCGTGCAGTCGCCGCTTTATATCACCGACTACGACTGCAACGTTCTTCTCAAAAACAAACAGGCTGGCAGCCTCATCAAGAGTATAGGCCAAAAAGAGATGAGAGCCTTGATGATAGGCTTCACCAGCAAATTACCCATAGGAACTCCTACGTTTCAAGAGCATGTACCCGTTCCCTCCGATACTGAAACCCTCCAACTAGACATCCGGGTCAGCCGTATGGAGGGGGAAGAGCTTCTTATGTGGTCCGGTTCGGATCAATCTGCTGAGTACCGTGCGAAAGAAGAGGCTAAATACGAAAAAGACCGAGCCGCGCACGCAGAAAAAATGGCTTCCATTGGTGAAATGGCGGCATCTATTGTTCACGAGATTCGCAACCCCCTGACTATCATCTCAGGTCAAGTCACCCTTGCCGAGGAGTTTTTGGCTCGGGGAAAGATGACCGATGAATTTGTTGAGAAGCTCATCACGCGTTTAAACAAGTCGACCGGTCGCATTAATGCCATAATTAAGTCCTTGCTTAATATCTCTAGGAACACAGGCTCTGAAGAAAAGCAATTGTGTTCCCTCTCCGAAATCTATGAAGAGGTCGAGCTGTTTGCCAGCATGAAAATAAAAGGCACGACGATTCCGCTTACCTTTGACGAGTACAACAAAGAGCAGAAGGTTTACTGTCTGCCTTCAGAACTAAGCCAAGTTTTAATTAACCTCGTGAAAAACGCGAAAGAAGAGATATACCAGACACCAAAGCCATGGTTTAAAATCACGACTCAATGCCTAGATGATTGCTTAGAAATTAGGGTCGTAGACTGTGGCAATGGAATTCCACAGTCGGTTTTGGATAAGATCTTTCAGCCTTACTTTACGACAAAAGCAAGAGGGGAAGGGACAGGCCTAGGCTTAAGTCTATGCAAGAAACTCATCGAGGAGAATCATCAAGGTCAATTTTTCGTCGATGCGTCTGCTCCTAACACCACCTTCGTGATCAGCTTACCGCATAAATAATATTCTAATAAAATCGATGACATATACTACTAGAGACAGGTATAGTCTTGACCGCAATATTTTTTTTGAAACTATCGGGTATGTATGGTCGAACCTCATGCCAGAAGCATTAACCTGGAGGTCAGCTATGAAAACAATTTTCGCTCTATTTGTCACATTTTTCCTCGGAATGCCGGGGTTTTCTTTCGACCACAGTCACAGCGTATGGGATAAAGATCTCAAAAAGTACTTGGATAAAGAGGGTTGGGTCGATTACAAATCATGGAAAAACGATCCGGCTAACCTAAAAGCCTACAACAAATCTTTAAGTTCAGTCACTGAGGTTCAATACAACAGTTTTTCTGTGGCACAGAAAAAGGCCTTTCTTATTAATGCATACAATTCGTTTACAGTAGAACTCATACTCAAACATTACCCAGTCAAGAGCATCAAGAAAATTGGGGGGATTTTTTCGAGTCCTTGGAAAATTGAGTTTTTCTCTTTACTAGGTGGCAAACTCAAAACTCTCGATACTATCGAACACGAGTGGCTAAGAAAGATCCCAGAATTGAAGGACTATAGAGTTCATGCCGCTGTGAACTGCGCTTCTGTAGCATGCCCCAGACTACACGAAGACGCTTTTGTCGCTGAAAAGCTAGACCAGCAAATGGACCAAGCCATGAGAACTTGGATCAACGACCCTATGAGAAATAAGCTTGGCAAGAAAGAGCTTGAGCTTTCTAAAATCTTCTCTTGGTTCGGTGAGGATTTTGGCAATGAAAAAGAAATCGTTGCCATCGTAAAAAAATATGCAAAGCCGGAAGTAGCCAAAACGATTTCTCCTGATGCTGACGTCGACTATCTGAGCTATGACTGGGATCTAAACAAGCAAAACAGGAATAATAGCTAATCTTGAATGTTAAAGCGGGACAGGTAATGGTTCCGCTGCTCACCGGCATACCGCCGACTGACAAATTTTTCTGGAGATTTTGCGGCAAAGAACTCGAGTATTTCTAGTGCAATTTCTTCTACCGGCACCAACTTACCATCTGCCTTTAAATCTAGAAATTTCTGTATGGCTGGGAATCGTTCTCGATCCAACGACCTAACTTGATGCTGCATCTTTGTATCCATCGGGCCAGGCGAAAAGTCGTAAAGACTTAAACCTTTGTATTCCTCTTCGCCGAGTACACTTGAAGCCATTTTTAGACCCGCTTTACTAGAACAGTAGACCAGCCATCCTTCGTATGCCGATGTTGCAGCACCACTAGAAATGTTGATCACTCTAAGATCTATACCCTCAAATTGCCTACACATATGAGACATAAGCCATACAGGCGTAATCAGATTGAGAGTGTAAACCGACTGTAGTTGACTCATGCTAAATTCATTTATAGGCCCCACCGGATCGATGGTTCCAGCGTTGTTTAACAGTGCCACCCGTTTTATATTATTAGGGATAAAGTCGTTAAAAGAACTCTGAAAAAACGACTCCACCTCCTGCCCTACTGAGAGGTCGACTTTCTGCTGGACAAATCGTTCGTGAGTGAATTCCGCCTGACTTCTGGAAACTCCTAAGACATACCATCCTTCATCTAATAATAATTTTGCCGCTTCCAGGCCTAACCCAGAGCTGGATCCTGTAATAATTGCGAAATTCATGGGTCTCCTTTCAACTGATCTGATCTGAGCTTTTACTACTAGCTGACTACTGTTTCCGTCGCCAGGCATTTTACATCATCACAAGACGTTGTATAGGTATGATTAAGAAAAAGTGGACGAAGAAACGATAAGGTTTCTTTGCTATAAGACTCGTAACCACGTTTGTCTCTGTTTTCCTCGCCACACATATTTCGCTACCCAGCAAGGCTTACTTCATTTGCTTCTTCAACTGAGTCAAGTAGCAATGTAAAAACCGTACCACGCGAAGTTTGCCCCATATCCTTATCTCGACTTTCAACAGATATACATCCCCCATAAGACTCCACCAAAAACTTAGTAATCGGCAGACCAAAACCAGTACCCATTTCACCCATAGTGCCCTTTCTCGACTTGACTTTAAACCGGTGAAAGAGCTCTGATATCACCTGCGGCGACATACCAACACCCTGGTCTTCTACTACGATAGCGACCTTGTCTCCCTTTGGAAATACACGTATTTTAATATGCCCACCAGGTTCTGAGAATTTTATGGAATTACTCACTAGGTTACAGAGAACATCGTTGAGAAAGGTGGTAGGTTCAGCAATAACTTTGGTCTCAAGGTCTGCGATCTCATAATCAAAACCAATCCCTTTTTTATTCAGCCTAGTTTCAAAAATACTAGATAAGTCTTCCAACACGTCAACCACCAGTACAGCTTGCAGGCATTCAGATGCATCCTCTGTCTTCATGATCTGTATAGCTTTGACCCTTTCAATTATGTTTTCAATGTTAGAACTTGCCTTTTCAATTTTCCTAAGACCAAATTTGGTTCGCTCGTCCAGATCCTTGTTTTCTAAAAGAGCTTCCGTTAGACCTGTGACTATCATTAGGGAGTTAGATACATCGTGAGAAACTATCCTTAGTAGGGTATCTGTCTTATAGGTTCGCGCTGAGATAGAACGTTTCAACTGCTTGTGGAACAGTAAAACAATCGAGAAAAATAATCCGACAAGGCAGGCTCCTAGCCAAACGTAAAATTGCTGACTTTCATCATATGTACGTAACCAGAAGATCAATAGACCGAAAACTACATAAATCGATCCCATGGTGGCACCAAAAATACCTCTATATAAATATCCCATTAGGATCATCGATGGCATTAAACAGGATAAAAGAGTGATGTTGACCGCAGAAATGAATGATAGTCCCACAAGAAAAACAAACCAAGCGCTTAACCAAAGTAAAAGTTTATCTCCATTATGCTTGGAATCTGTTAAGCTGTAAAAATAGATACCAGCAAGAGTACTCCAAACAAGGCAATAAAAGGGGTGATCGGAGAAGGGTACGATTGAAATAGAAACAAACACTAAGAATATGATGGTAATCTGACGATTCAAGTCGGGATAGCTTGGATAGGGCTGTTCACCGAGCCAATGCGATAAATTTTTTAGTAAGTTTCTCATGGAAGAGACATCGGAACCGATGCCTCATAAAGCAAGTCAGGAAGGCTGCAAATTCAGCCTAGTTTTCCATCAAATTAGTCTAGATCAGGACACATATCCTCGGCAATTCCCTGACCATTATTTGCATTAACAATGACGTTTGAGTTGACGGCGATGGTGCCGACGAAAGCCGTAATATCCGCTTCGGGCAAACAAAGATTCTGCATGGTTCGGAATTCACCCACAACAGTTTGCAAGCCAGAATCTGCAATGGACCTTAGGCCATCATTGTCGTTTAATTCAAAAAAGTCACCAACTGTTGCGATGGCCGTCAAACCGCTAAGCGCCGTCAAAGCTTCCATATTTACCACTTGAACGTAACCCCCAACAGAGGTGACAGCATCGAATCCGCTCAGCCCTGTAACCAGTGGATTATTCATAAGCTTCAAATTACCTTCGATAGAGGTCAAGGCCGAAAGAATGGCTATATCGCCTGTTAGGTTTGCGTTGAATGAAAATTCGATATTCGTGCCGACTGAGGTGATATTCTGTAATCCTGTCAAGTCAGCAACTCCGCTTCCGCCAATGTAGAGTTGACCCCCAACGGAAGTGACACCTGCTAACGCGGCGAGGCTTGCAATACCTTCAGAACCCGTAATTTCTAAATCGCCAGTCAAAGGCCCAGTTAAGGCCGCAAGGGCCGAAATATCTGCAAGAGAAACGTTGTTATTGAAATTAATCCCGCCACCAATACTACTCAGTGCATTAAAGCCGTTTAGGCTCGCCAAGGCTTCGTTGTCGCTGATTTTCACATGACCATCAATAGATTTGATGCCAGCAAGTCCAGTGAGGTTTGCTATACCTGACATTGACGATATGATGAGATCTCCAGCGATAGTCTCCAAACCTGTCAAGCTAAAGGTAGCTAAGGAAGCAAGACCATCAAGAGTCAAAGAGCCCGCCGATTTTAGTCCACCCATAGTTAGACTGCCCAAACTATCATTACCAGCGATAATGATATCACCCTCAACGGCCGTGACCCCGTTTAAGTCGATTCCCGTGAGGTCTGGGTTTCCATCAATTGTCAGTGCCTTGACAGGACCAGCTATCGTATTTAAACCTGTTAGATTAGCGAGATCGTTATTGCCTTCAATAAAGATGTCGCCACCTACCTGAACGATGCTTCCTGTAGTGAAAACATCAAGCATTCCCGTATTGCCAGATATGACAAGAGACTCACCAACAGATATGGCTTGAGTGAGACCTGCGATATTTGCTACTCCGATATTATCCTCAACGCGAAGGCTGGTAGTCACTGAAGTCAGCAAAGGTAATGCAACCACAGCTATATCCCGGTTTTCCTTGATCACCAACTCTTCAAGACTAGTGATTTTTTCGAAGCCAGTAATTTCTGTTAAAAGTGAGCTTCGGAATAATTGCAGACTTCCGCCAATGCTCTCTAAACTAGTGAGTCCAGTAGTGGAAGCAAGACTCGCGTTACCATCGATCACAAAATCGCCGCCCACGGCAACGAGGCTACTCAACCCATCTAGATTAGGGATTCTTGAGTTGCGGGCAATGCTAAAATCGCCTGAAACCGTAGTCAAAGCACTAAGGGCTGCTAATGAGTTTAGGTCTTCGTTATTCAGTAGACTAAAACTGCCCTGAATTTCTTTAACATTAGCGATGGGGTCCAAGCCCAACATTCCAACGTTGTAGTGAATGTAAATATCTCCAACTAGCTTGGTGCAGCCAGTCAAGTCTTCGAGTTTTTCCTCAGTGTTATAGCTAAAAAAGAAAAAACCACTTTCGCCAGCCTCACAGACTTTTTCCTCTACAACCGCTTCGGCGGCTTCTGCTGGTGGCTTTTCCCTGTTATCACTTGTTTTCTTATCGCTACAGCCTGCTAGAAGAGCGATCGATAAAATGCTAGTTCCCAAAACTTGGTGTAAGCTTGTCATGGTTTCCCCGATTTTGATATTTCGTTGTACCTTGTCACATCCAATATCGGCAAATATTTGGCTTCCCCTAAGAAAAAATAAAAAACTTTGACTTTACAGACCTTTGAGAGTTTTTAATTCTTATCGAGCGTCCCTCGGAAAATCAGCTCGCCGAGGAGCTGTTACCTAGTCCAAGGTGTTAGAATAAATCAATGGAAAAGCAAAACGTTATAACTCAAAACTTCGATCGTCCGTCCGAGCAGACGGGACCTGACCTCAGTGCGGCAAGCCCTCAACCCCCTGAGACCTCAAAAAATGATAAAAAAATAAAAAAATTAGGAACTTATGTAGGTGTATTCCGACCAACCCTTCTGACAATTTTTGGCGTTATGATGTACGTCCGTATGGGTTGGGTCGTAGGACACTCTGGGCTGTTTGGAGCCATTCTGATCCTTCTCATGACGTTCGTGATTACAGGAACCGCTGCCCTCGCATTTTCGTCCATCACGACAAATATCAGACTCAAGGCGGGAGGAGTTTTTGCTCTGGTCAGTCAGTCTTTAGGCTTGGAGGCTGGCGGCGCCGTGGGTCTTCCGCTCTATTTAGCCCAAAGTCTTGGTGCAGCGCTCTACATCTATGGATTTGTCGAGGGATGGCAGTATTTTTTTCCCAATCATGAGACCCATTTTATTGTGCTGGGAGTTTTCGCTTGTGGGTTAATCCTCTCAATTACAAGCGAAAAACTAGCCTTGAAAACCCAGTCTTTAGTCCTGATAGGCGTGATACTCGCTCTCGGAAGCATGTTGGCCGGGTTTTGGACCCATCAAGAACTTCAAAAACCTCAGCTTTGGGGAGATTTTGAGGAAGGAAGTATCTGGGTTTTATTTGCCATTTTTTTTCCCGCTGGCACTGGAATTAAGGTTGGGGCAAGTCTATCTGGTAAATTAGAAGACTCCCGCCGCAGCATTCCAAAAGGCACAATCGCAGCTTGGGCCACTGCCCTGATCACGTACTTAGTTTTGATCATATGGTATTCCACAGTAGCAACACCAGCTGAACTTAAAAGTAACTACCTCATCGCTACCGAGCACGCTTTTTGGGGACCAGCTGTCCTTATTGGTCTACTCAGTTCCTGCTTTTCAGCAACACTTTCATCCCTAGTGGCAGCTCCTAATGTTTTGGCTGCCCTAGCCCAAAATAAGATTATTCCCTTTTCCTCATTTATCGCAAAAGAAAGCTCAGGAGGCACGCCTCGCAATGCCATGCTCGTCAATGGCTTAATCGTCTCTGCAGCACTTATGCTTGGCGATCTCAATAAAGTGGCGGCACTGATAACCATGTTTTTTCTCATCACTTATACGACGTTAAATCTAGTGGTGGTGGTGGAACAAAGTCTTAACCTTGTATCGTTTCGCCCCACTTTTCGTGTTCCACTTTGGATACCCCTGTTAGGCACTGTATCTTGTTTAGGCGCAATCCTGGTTACTAATCCCATCATAGGTCTGATGGCGCTGGCTATCGTGATTGCCGTTTATATTTATCTCGAGAGAAGACAGCTGGAGACGCCATGGGAAACAGTCCGCTCCGGTCTATTTATCGCGCTAGCGGACTGGGCTGCTCGCCAGACGCAAAAAAGGGCTGCCGAAGGAGTCGAACGAGCATGGAAGCCTGATATTTTGGTTCCGATAAAATACTCCCAGCAACTTCAGGGAGAATACCGGTTTCTTTATTCCCTTGTTTCACCAAAAGGATCCATTCAAGCGCTCACAGTAAGGACACCAAAAAGCTACCCAGATTCTAAACGACTGTCCCAGATCATCGATTACTTCCGTGCCGAAGGAATTCTCGCCACTAAAGCCATAGTCGAAGCGCCCAATATCGGTGCGGGAACAGAAATGGCGGTGAGTATCTTGAAAGGCAGCTTTTTCAAACCAAACGTTTTGTATATGGACGTAAATCACTTAAAAAGTGAAGAGGTGGAATCGCTGTTTAAGATTGCTCAAAATCACAAGATGGGAGTTGCCCTTTTAGTTTTGAATCATCAAACTCTTTTCGGACGGGAAAGAGAGATTAATATTTGGATCAGGGATCAGAGTCCCGATTGGACTCTCGGGCTGCGCCTAGCCAATCTCGATCTTGCTGTCTTGCTTGGGTATCAATTGAATCGAAACTGGCAAGGGAATATAAACCTGGTATCAATCATCAATGATTTGAAAAACCTTGAACCCGCGGATCACTTCCTTCACGCCTTGGCCAAAGACGCAAGACTGCCGACTAACACCGGTATCTTCACTTATCATGGAGATTTTTCACAGCATCTAACCGTAGCGCCTAGAGCAGACTTAAATATTTTTGGACTCGCAAAAAATATCGGAGTTGATAGGCTTAGACAAGTAGCCAAGGAAACAGATTCAACCTGTCTTTTTGTTTTAGATTCTGGATTTGAATCTGCCCTTGCTTAAAGTTAAGCAAGCAATAATTGACACAAACATGTTTTGGTCATACCATTTTTAAAGCATTCACAAAACACTGCGAGGCCATTGATGATACGGTTGCTCTTTCTAGTAACCGGGATAATAGTCTTATCCCAGTCCAGTCATGCTATTGAATTCAACAAGTACCATAACCTAAAATTTATTCAAAAGTATCTCACAGAAGTCGCTGAACGCTACGATCATATCTCCTATAAATACCTCGGCAGATCGGTCATGGGTCGAGAAATTGGCCTACTTGAAATGACCAAATCAAAGTCACGCAATGCACCGGTTATTTATATCAACAGCACCCACCATGGCAATGAACAATCAGCTACAGAAGCCGCACTTGGAATTATCGACTACTTCGCTAGATTCCACGACCGCCCCAATATTAACCGTTTTCTTAAACGCTATCGTATCCTCATTCATCCGGTCGTAAATCCTGACGGATTTGTCAAGGGCTCGCGATTTGCCGTCGGCGGAATCGACCCTAATCGCGATTACCCTCATCCTCGCAACAACGAAGGCACTTTCAGACTTCCTGAAACAAGACTTGTTTCTAAGGTTTTGGCTGAAAACAGAGTGGTGGGATCGCTAACTCTGCATTCGGGTATCGAGGCAATATTGTGGCCATGGTGTTTTTCAGACAAAAAGTCTCCCCATGAATGGGAGTTCAAAACCATTGGTCGTGCCGTGGCTGAAACGATGGGAATCAAACTTTTCATCCAGTCCTATCATGATTATCAAAGCGAAGGTGAGTATATTGACTACGCTTATATGAAGTACGGTACCTACGCATTAACAGTAGAGGTGGATGGAGTGCCTAAAGCCAAGGCAGAAAAATTGCCCGAGATCGTTCGTAAATCCGTAGCAGGCACCATCGCTTTTATTCAAAGCTTGGACCAAATACTACTGAGAAACGAAGTTCCCAAAAGAAAAGAGATTTCCACGGCTCACTAAGCCGTGGCTCAAGCTTCAGCATAAGCTTTCGAGATAAACTCTTTATGAAGAGACCTGACCAGCTGATCAACGTGACTCTGCTCGCAAAATAATGTGACTCTTAAAGGCGAGGACGACATAGCTACTATATTGATATCTGCGCCTTGTGCGACGGATCGAGCCAAATTTAGCTTGGCCGAATCCCCCCCGATATTATCTCCCACTACGGAGGCAGCTCCAACGCCTTCTAAAACTTCGATATCCGCATCCAGATCGCCCTTAACTCCAATCCAATCCGGAATATCATCTAATGAAAACCAAATATCTGCCGAGTTCATATCGGTATCTAGATGAAGGGCTGGAACGTTCGCTCGCTCTGAAATGGTCAAGACACGTTCCAAGCATGTATCTCCACTTGCCCGTAACCGAACCAAATTTTTCTGACCAGAGACGCCCACAGCATCAACATTTTCGCTGGCACCGGGTAGATCGATACGAGTGCCACCACCAAATTTACTTGTAGCTCGTGCGTAAAGGACAATGCCAGTGCGACGAGCAATCTCAACACAGCCTTTATGCAAAACTTTGGCCCCATGAGCTGCCAATTCAAGCATCTGCTCGTGAGAAATAGCTTCTAACATTTCTGCAGCCTCAACGACTCTAGGGTCCGCGGTGTAAACACCGTCGACGTCAGAACAGATTTCACAGTACTCCGCATTTAATGCCGCCGCCAAAGCAACTGCAGTGGTATCAGAACCACCGCGACCTAAGGTAGTTACCTCCTTTTTATAAGAGATCCCCTGAAATCCAGCGACAATCACAATACGCCCTTTTTCCAGCTCATCTTGTAGGCGAATCGGCCTGACCTCTATAATCCGCGCTCCACTATGCCGATCGTTCGTTATGATGCCGCATTGCGATCCCGTCAACGAGATGGCCTCTTCGCCTAACTCGTGAATGGCCATGGAAAGAAGGGCCATGGAGGCTCGTTCTCCACAGGTTAAGAGCATATCAAGTTCGCGCCTGGAGGGAGACTTCGAGACTTCAAAGGCGCGATTTAATAAACCGTCTGTTTCTTTTCCCATTGCGGAGACAACCACAACAATATGATGCCCTTGATTTTTCGTGGCAACAACTCGCTTAGCGACACGCCTTATCGACTCTGTATCGGCTACAGAAGATCCACCATATTTTTGAACGATTATGCCTGCCATGATTCGATTTCCTTGTCCTGTTCAAAGCGACCTGTCGCTTAACCCTTACGACTCCAATAAGGCCTTTTCGCCACAATTAACCAATAATTTTAGTCAGTAACAATTAGGTGCCAACATTTCATTCTTAACAATCCTAAAGAATACATGCAAAATATAAATCTACCTGCAATAAAAAAGCGAAGGCAGCGTCCTTCTACGTAAGGGGGAATTTATGAAAACGAAAACCATTAAACTCGATGAGAAGAGTTTGAAGCGGCTTATTGAAATCGTCAGAGAAATCGAAGACGAGATGGATAACGCCAAATCAAGCCCCCCCTTGGATCTCGTTGATTTTAGAGCCTCATTTTACCACTAATCCAAATACCAAGTCTGTTGCCAGCCAAAAAAATTAATGATATTTATGTGTTATGTCGAATTATCTGCGCGAGGTTTCGCCTATGGTATCTATTCGTCCTAAACACCTTAAGCGCTATCAGACTGTAGCTTGGCTTTTAATCAAGCATGGACGCAGTGAAATGGTTAGCAAATCAGGGCTAGCAGATGTCATAGAGGGATTTGATGGCGTCATTGGGCGAACGGATACGGCCCGAGCTGAAGATCTAGCAACCGACCTAGAAACCCACGGCCCGACATTTATCAAATTGGGACAGCTGCTCTCAACGCGGGTCGACCTTCTTCCGCAAGAGTATATAAATGCGTTAACGCGACTTCAGGACAACGTTTCAAGCATCGACTTCCTTCAGATGAAAGAAATCATCGAAACATCTTTGGGTCGACCACTCAATAGTTTGTTTCAAGAGTTTTCTGAACACCCGCTGGCAACGGCATCACTCAGTCAAGTGCATCGAGCCAAACTTCACGACGGTTCCGATGTTGTCGTGAAAGTCAGGCGCCCCGGTGTGGATCAAACCGTTATAGATGACTTGGATGCTTTTGAAGACCTTGCCGCACTGCTGGAAGATCATGTCGAGGTTGCTCGTCACTACGGGTTTCGACAAATTATAAGCACCTTCCGACAATCGATATTGGAAGAACTGAATTTTCGCACAGAACAAGATTCTCTTACACGGCTAGGCAGGCATCTGGAAGAGTTTTCTTTAATCGAGATTCCCAATGTTTATAAAGATTTTTCCACAGAGAAGGTACTCACCATGTCCTTTGTGAAAGGTGGAAAGATCGTTGAAGAAAACCTCCAAACACTAAATAAAGACGAAAGGCGGTCATTAACACGTGAACTTTTCAAATGCTATATCAAGCAAATATTTATCGATGGTTTTTTTCACGGAGACCCCCACCCAGGTAATCTTCTGATTACCCAAAATCATCAGTTAGCCATCTTAGATCTCGGTATGGCGATTAATCTATCGCCACATAAACAAGAAAACCTTATCAAACTGATGCTTGCCATTGCCGAAGGCCATGGAGAGCTGGCCGCCGATATCACGGTTGCCATGGGAATTCCTTCCAAAAACTTTCTACCTGAGGTCTATCGATCGAAGGTGGCTCAGCTCATCGCCTCCGCTACGAAGTCAAGTTTTTCTAATATGCAAATTGGACGCCTTATCCTCGATTTAAACCTTATCGCAGGGAGAAGCGGCTTTCAGTTGCCTTCAGAGGTGATTTCTCTAAGCAAAGTTTTGCTGAATCTAGAAAAATCTATTGTGACCTTGGATCCAGAATTTGATGTGATGGCTTCACTTAAACGCGAATCCTATGACTTACTCAAACGCAAACTCACACCAGAAGCGTCATTGGCCAGCTGGTACCACACTCTATCCGAATCCAAAGATTTTGCCGAAAAGCTTCCTTATCGACTCAATCGAATTTTAGGCCTTCTAGCCAACAACAAACTACGGGTCGATGTGACGACCATCGACGAAAAGAAGTTTATACTAGGACTCCAAAAGATTGCTAACCGTATCACCGTTGGTATCTTGCTAGGCTCTCTCATCCTTGGTGCCTCGGTCATGATGCACGTCGAAACAGGACTAACCCTTTTCGGCTATCCAGCAGTGGCACTTATCCTCTTTCTTATTGCAGCATTAGGCGCCATTACACTCATCGCTAACATCGTAACTCGAGATCGTTAGACTAAACAGCCAAACAAAAATCGTTCGTTAAACCTTTCGATGACTTCTAAATCTGGGAATGACTTCCTAATTCTGGGCAAGACAATGCCCAAAATTGGGAACCCCACTTTTCCTAAATTTAGGCATTTCTCCTAATTTTAGGCAGTTATCCTGGGCACAGTCTTGGCACAAACTTTGTAAAACCGGGTTTAGTGCCACAAAAAGGCACCAATGAATCGCTCCGTCCAGCTTGCAATTAGAGAAGGCGTATGGCGACTGAGTTGAAAACCCAAGATCTGAATTGAGGGACCCGATGAATCAAGCTCCGCAAAACGACAATATCCAGTTCTCTGATAGGTATGAAGAAGTCAGTCAACTAGTAAAACGTACCGTGGCAAGGTATCGATTAGATTTCCATACTGCGCAAGATTTAGAGCAAGAATGCATGATCAAGATTTGGCGCTATTTCGATACGTATCGATCTCGTAATTCACAAGCTGCTTGGGTTGTTACAGTGACAAAAAACATCTGTATCGATCATTTGCGATCGCGCAAAATTCATGAAACCTTGTTTGATGATACCGTTGAACGCTCAAGTGGTGACAAGTCTTTTAGGCTACAAATCTCCGCACCCAGCAATGAGAGCGCCAAGGATTATGAAAACGTTTTGAGCCTTATTCCTAGTCTAATCAAAACCAACAAAAACCCTATCAGGCGTGAAGTAGCTGAGAGGTTTTATGTAGATGGCGACAGCGTGTTTGATATCTGCCAGGAAATGAAACTCAACAAAAACACTGTCACGTCACATTTGAGGCGATTTCGGATGACAGCGTCCAAAAAGCTAGATACCGCACAAAACCAAGAAATCTATCAAATGGGACCATCTATAGGGGGTCTCTCAGCGGGATCGTTGGCCTACTGTCAATAGGCAGGGCTACTTTGCCTGGAGTGCCTTAAACTCAATCCGAATATCTTCAAGGCGGCTACGGTTTTTACCGAGGTCGCTATAGCCAAACCTAGATGCTGACCTCAATTCAATAATGTTTTTCGACGTATCAAGCAAAAACTCCACGTCATCCGGGAATCTCATAATACTGGTTTCAAAAACCCCATAATAATAGGTTTCCGAGGTCGCCACCCAACTTACTGTACCAACTTTTTCGGCGGAAGCCTTCAGATGCTGCCAGACTTTATCAGGCTGAATGACCTTAAAAGGCTCAATGCGTTTTTCAGGATCCTTATCAGAGCTACTAATACAATTAGGCTTATCTGGACAGACTAACAATCCGCCATTAGCTTGTACTCCAAGATTTTTAGGTGTATCTGACATAGACGAGCAGGCACTGACACTAAGGAGTAGTCCGCCAAAAAATACCTTCATATTTCGATTCCTATAGTAAACTAGTATTGGCAATGGGATAGAGATGACAACAAGAAACGTTGCCAATCATTTGCACTATGTAAAAATCATTTTCCGTCGGGGAGACCATGACACAACACGATGAACACCATCTCAGTCCGTTTCGAGAAAAACTCTACCTTATTATATTCGAGGCCGATACCAAAGCGGGAAAGTTATTCGATATCGCCTTATTGTGGGCCATCGTACTCAGTGTAGCCGCTGTTATATTAGAAAGCGTCGAAGAGATTCGATTTCAGTATGGCGGAGAACTCAGAACCATTGAGTGGATCTTTACCGGTTTGTTTTGTATCGAATACCTAGTGCGAATATATGCCGTAAGACGCCCATTTAAATATATTTTTAGCTTTTTCGGGATCGTCGATTTGATGGCCATGATTCCCACATTCCTAGGGCTTTTTATCTACGGCTCTCACTCGTTGCTAGTTGTCAGGGCCCTCCGCCTCCTACGAGTCTTTCGCATCTTCAAGTTGGGTCGCTATACCGGTGAGGCGTCAACCTTGCTGGCTGCCCTTAGGGCAAGCCGGCCGAAGATCACTGTATTTCTTGGGGGAGTGCTAGGGACCGTCCTACTCATGGGCTCTCTTATGTACCTGATAGAAGGCGAGGAATCTGGTTTTACTAGCATTCCTCGGGCGGTTTACTGGGCAATCGTCACCATGACCACGGTAGGTTACGGGGATTTGGTGCCAAGAAGCGACCTTGGGCAGTTTATTGCCTCAATAATTATGATTTGTGGTTATGGAATTCTTGCAGTCCCAACGGGAATTGTTTCCGTCGAATTAGCTAATGCTGAGCGCCTCAATTTGAATAAATACGTCTGTGAAAAATGTCACACCAAAAGCCATAATTTAGATGCTATTTACTGTTATAAATGTGGTCATAAAATGTTCGATGTTGAACCCAATTTCAGGCCGCCTGAGGTCCGTAGTTGAATATACCTCTGAGCAAAATCATATCAGACTCAACGTCATCAATGTCCTGAGTGCTGCGATCTTTAGTTTCTTCAATTTGACCATCAAAAAACTCATGTTTCGGATCGCAGTACTCGTAGGAAAGTCTACTCTCATCACTACCATGAGCCTCTATCTGAACCAAAAGCTGACCATATTTTTCGGCCAACATTGGATGGGTTTTTAACGAAGCAAGATCCAGATGGGCCTTCGCCAAATCAAAATTAGAACTTCTGAGGTAGGCAATTGCAAGGTTAATCTCTGCCCAATCAAGGCACCTTAGCCCATGTGCTTTAGAAATTTCCTGACAGATTTTTAGTAGGTTTACCCCCCTCGTAACAGATTGATTGCTTAAACAGTACACGATGGCAAGGTTGATACAATCGCCGACAAAAGAGGTTAAATCGATCTTGTCTTTGATACTCTCAATCACGGAAAGGTCTTCGGTGAGTAAGCGAATCTTGGCATTGGTTCGCAAAACCCACGGATGGTTCTCATCGATACCTGCTGCCTCGATCATCACTTTTTGGGCTGCATTTACATCTCCCAAACGCAAAAGACAGCGAGCCATCAGGCAATTCATTTCAATTTGATTCACGGCATATTTTTTAATCCGCTTAAGGATACTTAAGGCCCCAGGAAAATCGTCCAAACCAAATAAACACTGAGCCATCATACTATCGACAGCGACAACATTAGACTTTGGTTCGTTCCTAGCTTCCATCAGTAAGTATTTGGCATCCAAAAAATTACCATCCACTAGTTCGATGTGTGCCTGAAGTAGCTTTTCTTTTGCGGTGTTGCGGCTTGCCACACTTATATACCGCTCCAAAAATCGTCGCGCTCGAGGAGTATCTCGCCGACTCAATCTTTCTTTTATTTTTCGTTCAATTCCCTGAGCCTCTGTCGGTTCTTTGCTCTGAACTATGGTCCAGGCAATAGACATTTCGTGAAGAAGCTCGTCCTTAGATTTTGGTAAACAATGGGCGACACCGTACAGCGAGAGTAACTTACTTTCGCTCACATTAACCTTATGAGCCTGCACCAGAATCGGGAACTCCCAGTATCCACTTAGACGAATCCGTTGCAAGAGATTTGACGCCGAAACGCCCTCGCATTCCCAGTCCAAAATCATAAGGTCGACAGAGTCCTTTCGCACTCTTTGCCAAGCAGCCTCAATATGCTCGCATATCTCAATATGTTCAAAACCGTATGTCCGACAAATTCTTTCCAGCAACATCGTCATTTCATGATCCGCATGGACGATAACGACATGTTTAAGGCCAAAACGGGGGGCCAATCGGTGGGACTCTTCATGACTGGAGATCGCCAACCGCGTGCGTAAATCGGCAATCTGACCCGCAAGTCCTGGCTCGAAGTATTCCATATCTTTTAGCAGCTCGCCCGCCTCATGGCTATGACCACAGCAATGAAGAGCCTCTATCAAGTGAACTTTTATAAGATCTTCATAGGGAAAGTGTCTTACCATTCTCCGACACAAGGTCACCATATCCGCCCATTGGGCCTTATTTTTCAGATAAGCCCTTAAAAAAAGGTAGGGGATTAAAGGACCAACCCCATGTACCTGGCCTATTTTCCGTTTTAGCCGCCAAAGGCTCTGCCTTGTGTATTCTGAAACACCTTTGTCAGGATGCCAGGTAAATAGACCGGCTGCAAAAGCTGAAGGGATATGTCGTTGTTCATTTGGACCCAAAAGAGCACTAAATACGATATTTAGGTGACGATGATGGGCATAAGTCTCAGACATAAGATCGAGCAAACTTGCCTCTGTTTCATCTTTCAAGGTTGAGAAAACCCATTGGATCTTGCCAAGGAACACATCCTCTTTAATAGCAGCAAAGGATTCGTAGGGGATTACCGTTTGAAAGCCAAGTCCTTCAAAAGCCTGTGTGATTTCTGTTTGTTTTTCTTCCGAGGATCCCACAACCCCAATACGGAGGTATCCATTCTCGATCAACCTAAGATTCAGCATGATTAAAAGTCCACACAGTTGAATTGCTCGAGGACTCTAGTCAAGTCCAAGGTACCCGAGATTTTTGTTGTATCGATGCATATCCCTGTCCTGTGGAACGAAGGGACTCCGGGAGCTGTGACTCCCAAAGGTTTTTTCACCCAACGAACCGACATAGGCACGTCTTTGCTACCAGCGATCTTTAGGGTAATCTCCTCATCCACCCGCAACGATGGTTCAATGATCAACCCAAGTCCCCGTCGCGACACATCAACAAAAATAGCGGTCAGGACGCGCCCATTGCCCGAAATCAGGCTAAGAGGTATCAATCCATTCAAATTAAAGCGAACCTCTAATCGGCGTTCTTGTAATAATACGGCTTCTTTCACAACATCTCCTAAGGTGGCGTTGGCCACGAAAAGGTTTCGGCTGTGGTGAGCGTTTCCTTGATAGACAAGTCGATTGATTGCTAGACAAACTTAAATCTATTTGCCAGGAATTTCAGTGAGTTGACAGCGAGAGCATAAACCTCAGTTCAAAATTTTCCACGGAAACCACAAATATCTTGAATAAGACTGTTATTTCAGCGCGTTAAATTACCTCTAGCGCAAGAATAATGATTGACCACCTACAGGTAGGTTTGCTAACTCAGAATTAGGCAAAATGCAGAGTAGGCGACATTTCGCGTCGCAATATACGAAGGAGCCCGCGGTGAAACTCAAAGCTTTGATATCGACAGCATTAATGACATTCATCAATCTGCCAAAAGGGTTTGGGAATACTGTCGATACCTATGGTTTGAGCGCAAGAGGGATGTCCCTAGGCTCAACCATGACATCTGAAGAAAGCGGCGCTTATAACGCCTACTATAATCCAGCTGCTCTGACTGACAACCAAAGCACCGTAATCGCCGTCGGCTTGAACACTAGTGATCTTCATCTGAGAGATCTTTCCGGTGGGTCTCAGACGGATGTATCCGGTCTTAGCTCCAGTACCTACGCAGCTAGCGATGCAAAAAACATTTCAGGAACCACCTTAGGCGTTAACCTTCCCTTAACCAATCATTTGAACTTCGGCCTTGCTGGTTACCTACCGGCTGATAGTTTTGGACGTGTAACAGGGATTGCTCCAAATGAATACAACTACCTCCGTTACGGAGATCGTCAGCAAAGACCAGCCGTCTATACTGCTTTAGCCTATCGCTTTGATCGCTTAAGTATTGGCCTAGGGGCATATTATAGTCTCAAAGCAGCAGGAACCTTGGAAATGTCATTAAACAACCAATCCTCTGCAGCTCGCTTTGACTTAAGGATGCTGCCTGTCATTATCCCTTTTGGCGGTCTGCAGTATAAGACAGCCCTTGCCGGCGGCATGCTAAAAATAGCCGCATACTATCGCGGCGAGCAAGACACTGAGTCGACACTATCTACCAACTTAAGAGTGAACGTCGGCGAATCAGTCACCCTACCACTTAACATCGAATCGAGCTTGGTTCCGTTTTACGATCCGGAAACCATCAAAATCGGCAGCTCCTATCAAATCAATCGCCTAGCTTTGCATGTGGAGTTGGAACAACAAAACTGGTCAAAGTATCGTTCGCCATTGATTCAACTTTCGGGCGCTTCCATCGTCAGTCTTACTGATCGTTTGACTGTCGATGAGACCGTACTGCAAGATACACAAAACTACCGATTAGCAGCCTCCTATCAGACCAGTATGATCGGTGGTATGGAGGCCCGCGCAGGGCTTGAAGTACATCAAAGTGCAAGTGATGATACGTCCCGGGGTATCGTTGATCTTGATCGCCAAGTGATTGGTCTGGGAGCCGGTTGGAATTGGACCAGCAAGTTGCAAAATCAAGAACGTCTCCTGTCTCTTGATCTTGCCTACCAACTCACTCTACTCTCGGATAAATCTATCTCTACAGATAACGGCCCCATCGAAGCTGGAGGATCCGTGGACACGTTTATCGCAGGTTTTCGCTACGCAATCTAGTTAAACCTAGTCGATTTGACTTTATCACTTTGAGGTCCACATCGGACCTTCTATCAGGTTTACATAACCCATATAAATGCGATACGATACGTCTTCATTTAAAAGGAGGATTTATGGCTGGTGCCAATCGAGAAGAGACCTTCAATGTATCGGCTGAGAAGTTTTATGCCGCATTAATTGACTATGAAAATTACCCCAAAATCCTTCCTGAAGTCGACGGTATAAGGGTTTTAGAAAAGTCTGAAAGCTCAGCAAAAATCGAATACAGCATTAATCTTGTGAAAAAGCTAACCTATATATTAAATATGAAACATAGCAAACCCACGCGCATTGAATGGGAGTTAGACTCTGGTTCACTCTTTAAAGTCAATTCTGGGTCTTGGGATATTTCTGTCGTGGATGACGATCACTGTCATGTTAAGTACAATTTGGAAATTGCTGTTAAGATGTTTGCGCCTAAGGCCATTACGAATAAGTTAGTAGCGGTGAATCTTCCTAGGATGATGAAGACGTTTTACGAGCACGCAAAATCAATCTGATTCACTTCGGTATTTCGGTTTTAACTTAATATAAATCGTTTTTATCAGCCGAGCCACCGTCTCACCATTTGCGTCTTTAACAGCAGTGGTAAAGGAAGGCTCGAACTTTTCACCATTAGCACATTTTTCAACGATCTCCTCTAAATCCTTGTCATCAATTGACATCACTGCCGTGACATGCCCCTTACCAGGTTTCACGTACTCAATGGTGCCAGCCTTATCCCACACAAAATAACGTCCGTCGAGGTTGTGAAGAATCATAAAGACAAAAAACGGATCGGTCATAGCATAGATCGATCCACCAAAATGTACCCCAAAATGGTTGCGATTGAAAAACCGCGCAGACAGTTTGACTACAATTTGCCGGTAGTCGTCAGACACGGACTCGACACTGATCCCTGAGAAAAGAAAAGGCGGCCATAAATTGAGTAATCTTCTAAAAACGGACGGCTTGGCCATAAGATCTAAATAGAACGAATAAGCTTTGTTAGGCAAGGTCCCTACTCCGAAAAAACCACATATTAGCATACCATCTGCAGCGAAAGAACCAGATTAGTTAATCCGCACCTTGGTTCCCTGATTAAATAGCCACACCCGTCCAAAAAGTCTGGTTTGATTGGCATCTTTCATAAACCCGGCTCCATCAGAGACGGCAAAAATTGGATATTGTGTTAGCTTAGATAGTTCACTCAGTGCCTCGGAGTATTTTCTGTTGTTGCGATAATGAGGAAAGAACTCTAGGCCAACCAACCTTAAGGCCCTCCAGTCCGCTAGCTGAACAAGGTTTTCGTCACGATCAAAGTCTGGCACTGAGGCCATACGGATATTTGGAGTGAAGGCAATGGCACCTGCACTATGTCCTGCCATATGCTTCCCCTCTTGACCAAGTTTTTTTAATAGGGGCATAAGCTGATGACGTCGTAAGTGGTGCATAAGCTCAAAGGTATTACCGCCCGACAGGTAAACAATATCAGAATTTTGTAAAAGAGTAAGATGAGCGTCTTCAATGGACTCTCGCGGATCAATAAACACAACACGAAAATCCGTTAATCGACTGAATCTAAATTCAAACTCATGAAAGTACTCCTCACAAAATTCATCGGCACCAATGAAGGTTATGAGTGGCTTCATCTTGCCAACGGCATCTAACAGGACGGTATCCATATTGCGATTTTCCTCGCATGCACCGGAACTGTAAAGCCAGTAAGGCATCGTTTAAAGACTTTCTTTGTAGGACTCGATAAGATTAACAAGCTTGGAAAAGTATTTTTGCTGAGTTTTGGATAATTTTGCCATTTTTAAAAGCTGTTCACGCTCCTTGAGTGAAAAGCTTTGATGTAGTCCAATCATCTTTATTAGAACATAACGATCTTCTAAAGAAAGGCGGTTACCCCATCGAAGAATATCTTCCACAGCCACACAAATACCGTCACCTGTCAAAACCGGCTGCATATTGCGATGCTTTGCCCTTGATGTAATCTGATTCACAGCTTTGGTTCCTGCTTGCTGCCCAATGCTTTCCAAGAGTTTTTGGTAAATACGTATTAGTTGACGAACCTGCTTGATGCATTGCTGCTCTTGGAGGATGGGTTCCACTCCATAGGTATCAGTGGCAAGAATGTCGAGCAATTCCTGGTCTTCCAGTGTTTCCACCCCTTCGTCCACAGTAAATAGCTTCCATACATTAACCAGGGGAAGCCTAGTTTTTCCGTCAGGAGTCTGATGCCAACCAGAATGAACCCAATACCTTTCCACTGTTTGGATGACTGTCAAAAAACGGTTCACTGTTCGGCGGTGAAATCGAAGTAGCTGCTGGCTCTGTAAATGGGAAAAACCAACTCGTTGCAAGTACGTCAATCTCAGTTCGTCTTCATAAATTTTCCAGAAATCCTTTAACCTGCGATCCTGTCTCAAGCTATCTAGCGAGGGCTTTACGTTCCCAGATACAAAATCAATCAGTTGTAATAAGGTACGGGCTGTGTATTCCGCCTTGATCCTCTGCTCTTTGAGATTGGTTGACCATCTTTGATCGTCATCAAATCGGTAGTCATGATAACAAAGACCAAAGCGTCGGACCGAACCAAAATCTATGATACCGCCATCTAGTAAGATATTATCACCATCCCAATCGAGCCAGCAAAACACATATTTTGCTTCAAATTGTGCAGCTATTTTCGCAAAGGTTTCCACCGTCTTTTTCGCGAAGAATGAATACTTGTCGACTTTATCTTTATTCTTCCAAACACCGTTCTTAATTTGTCGCTGGTAATAAAAGTCGACTAAGGCTTTAAGGCTGTCTCTTCGATTTTGCTTTAGATGCATAAAAAAATGCGACGGGCGAAGGAGATTTAACCCCGCCCTAACCGTGATTCCGTAACCCTTAGCATAACCAATGACGCAGAGGATTTTTTCCGAATCGACTTGATCTTGCTCGAGCACTTCACTAAACAGAGCGTCAACGTATCCCTCAGATACTGTGGAATAACCACAGCCATAACTTACTGAAGGGTCCCCAGTTTCATACAGTTTATTGTTGTTGCCGGCCGCAGGAGATAATTTAGTGGCACCCGTACCACAGCTTGATACATCCCATGTCTTCCCTCTGTAGGTCACCTGACCGTTCCAAATACTCCGCCCATCACCAGAGGTACGCCCTTTCTTACAGTTATGTTGAAGCTGTAGGTAGCGTGTCGCCATGTATCGTCCGGGCTTCAGTTTGAAACGACTAATTTTGTTGTAGAGTAGATCATACTCGTTAACGATTTGCAGAGAAAATGTAGATAGCAGTTTGGTTTCTAGCTCTTTTGTCATTTTGTCGGGGTGTTCGTCAGCTATCAGCCCCATCCGCTTTGCTAGCCCAAAATTGAAAAACTTTACCACTCCGCCTTTGCGTTCGCGAACGACGTAATCCACAACATCTTCTGGTACTACATCGCGGAGACTGTGTTCTCCATTTAGTCCGTCAAATGCAGCATAAGCCACTTCGCGCTGATTAGATCGTCGACCTGAATTTCGGGGCATACAAGCTCTCAATGATGTCGATTTCTGTAAGTACCTAAGGAATCGGTAGAATAGGGATATTCTTGAGTTTAGGAGAACAAAAAAAGGGGTATCGGAATGGATCCGATACCCTCTTAAGGGGGCACACTCAACTAAGTCTTGGGAATAGTTGAGATGTCACCGGGCAGAGATCAGAAGAGTAAATCAGCGAAAGGATTCAGATCTACCGGCCAGAAGATAATGAATTTCTCGTAATTTTTCTACTTTTTTTTCAAAAAAACGCATCATTTTTAACAAAAAGTAGTAAAATAACAATACTGGCTAGCCAATTATGGAAGTTGCCAGTAAATACCTTCATTTTTGCACACTCTGTTGTACTATTTATGGTACGGAGCTCGCTAAGCCTTATCATTGAAATACGCCATTTATCCTGCCTTGATTTAATTGTCTGGGTATGGGAGGACAGCTCTGTTATTTCGGACCGTCATCAGAGAGAAGACAGTTATGATAAACGCCATCAAATTCTGTATCCTCTGCCTCCTTTTGTCAGCATGTGCTGACACAGAACCAAAGGTACCGCGACCTAGTACAAATGTGACTCTCACAGAAGACTTCGAATTGGAGTTACTTGCCGGCTTTTTGACAGGTCGGTATTATATGGAACAGGATTATGAGTCGGCAGATAGTACTATATGTGAAGTTCTAGTGAAGGACCCTAACCACGTCGTTAGGGCGTCAAGAACCTTGTTCTACTATCGCTTCAGTCGTGAGTCAGAGCAGGTCTCCGAAGGTTTCTTGGAGTTGATGCTGAATCGGGTCGACCGAAAAACAGCAGAGATGAGCCTGCGGCCTCTGTCTGGAGTCGGCCACAAATTCCAAAACTACTGCGATAAGCGATTTCCCATCAGAATCAGTACTTTGCCCGAAAAGCAAGACTGCAGTATTGGGTTTGGACTATTTACCTCTGAGGGCTTTTCCAGCCTTACCTCCCTCGGTAAGCAGCAGAGTAGACCCTGCGATTTATTGCAGCGTCCACTAGTAACTCAACCTAAGCTGATCATCTCGCATAGAGGCATACAGTTTCAAGATATCCTAGCAAAGAAAAAGCGCTTTGTAGAATTTATGCGACTCCCTCTCTGATCAAAGCAGAGTCGCCACGTGCTTTCCAATCATATGAGCGGTGGCATAGATTGTCAGTTGGGGATTTGTACCGAGCGATGTCGGAAATATTGAACCATCGCAAACCGTAAGATTGTCCAACTGATGATGCTTGCCCATAGAGTCCACAACCCCAGATCTTTCATCACCCATGCCACAGCCTCCCATGGCGTGCGCGCTGACAATCCGAAGCCCAGGGGCTCGCATGCTAAGGTTTCCTAACATTCGTTTGACATCGCTAAGCTTAGTACAGGAGGTAGCGTCTGCATGAAGGGGATAGACCTTCTCTGCGCCGCTTGCAAATTGATACTCAGCCATAGTCTCCAGGGCTTGGAGCGCGGACTTTTCCAACGTCTTTGACCAAGGATAATCTATGACAGGTCGGCCAGCTGAATTGATAGATACGGTTCCGCCAGGAGCATCCCTGTGAAAACCATCTCGTATCAATGCAATCGAGCCTTGGACGGAGGTCATGTTGCTCATGATCTCTCGGTGCTCCTCTGCTCGGGCAGGCAACAAAGCACTCAGTAGGAGTGGAAATACCGGAGCAGCCTCAATTTTAAATCCAGGAACTTTTGTAAGGTCGTCAGCTGAAAGAAAGTCATCGCTATATACGGATTGGGGGGCTCCCTGAAATCCAAAAATTTTTTCGTCATAAATCCCGCCGCTAATAACCGTAGGATGCAAGGTAGTCGCTAACCCGAGACGACCGTAGGGATCTGGAGCATGAGATCGCAACAAAAGACTCGGTGATCCAACGGCCCCGCCGGAAAGCACAAAATGCTTCGCTTTGATCATTAAAGGCTGATGGTTGATCTCTCCGTTACCCAAACTAGGGTGACACTCCAGAGCCTGTACTGAGCCGGCGGCGAAATGGAACTTAAGAGCAAAACTGTTATAAATGAGTGTCGAACCTAAACGCAACGCTTCCGGTATCGTGGTCACTAACATCGACTGCTTTGCATTCACAGGACAACCAAGACCACAATATCCTAGATTCAGGCAATGTTTCACATTTCGAGGAATGCGCTTTGGATGATAACCTAGGTTATTTAGGCCGGTTTCAATCATCTCATTATTTCGGTTGGGAGGTAGTGCCCAAAGCTCGATACCCAATCGCTCCTCGACTATGCGGGTATGATCGTTTAGCTCGGATTTGTTCCAGTTAACTCCAAAGTTATCCTGCCAGTGCTTTAAGGTCGGATCAGGTAAGTGAAAGCTAGATGTCCAGTTAACTACTGTGGAGCCACCAACACCGCGCCCTTGGAATAAGGCGATACCTTTATCTGCCGTCATCCGACTTCCGCTGTCGTGATAAAGACGCGAGTAAGAATCAGCCTCGTTTTTACCAAAATCTGCGCTGGTATTGAGACTACCATCTTCTATGATGCCAACATTGAATCCAGCCTTAGCAAGTTCTTCAGCGGCTATGCCTCCTCCGGCACCGCTACCGATTACGACCACATCAAATTCAAGGGTGCTTGGTCCACTATACCTTCGGCCGTCAATCAACTTCCAGGACTTTGCCTCTTCCGAGGCCCAGGGATTATTCGTCATCTCAATTTCCAAATTCAATAAAACCTGGAAACCCGATTTGGTCCCAGGAGAAAGATTGGCTGTAGTAGGAGCTGACTACAATGCTCTGTAAGTTTAGGTAAGCAACCCGAACTAAGTCAATTTTTGCGTCGCGAAACCGATCCAGTGCCTTCAGTAATTCGGACTCTTCCGCATCGACCCAATCGACATTAAATAGACCAACATACCAACGAAACATTGGTATCTGGACCAGGTGGAAAATATTTCCAATCTCTTTGCGAATATCTGGATTGAGAACCCTAATGGTTCGATCCACTGCAAGCATAAGTTGGTATAACTGCTCTTCACTTAATCTACCTCTTGGAATGCCAATTAAAAGTTCAGAGACGATCTGCAAAAAGTGGCGGTCAGACTCAGAGAGTACCGCAAAGCTTACGTCTGGCGAGGCTTCATCGAGCCAATTAGGCCGATAGAAGGCTGAGACGATTCCGAGTGTGGTTCCTCCTAGAAGGCCAAATTTGAGGAGCCCTCGGCGTGAAAAACCATGACGATTTGTCATAACTATTATTCCCCCACTGGTTGCGCAGCCAATTTAGTCGTCAACGCCAAATAAATCAAGTTTGGAAGCTTTTCTCTAGTTAAATCAGCAAAATACTGAGTTCTGTCCCATTGACTTCTCTGTTTCGTCTTCGGACAGCTAGTCCGCCCTAAAAGATCGCTTATTTGCGATCTTTTTGCTCAGGCCCACACAAACCGCTATTCTGTATCGGAAATTCTCGCTACAGTTCAACATCAATCTGAACCTAATGGAACGACTTGAAAACCATGAACTTTTCTTTGCGCACCCTAAAAGCCTTCATTATCAAAGACGAAAAGGTTTCATTTTTATACTTCGTGGGTAGGGATAGGACTCGCAGCGCCACCATTTCGGTCCGAAAAATTGCACTTATATCTTTGGCCATGGTTGTGATTTGCTTGTTTTCGATTTTTTTGACCATCGCAAACCTGATCACTTTCGGGCTTGGTACCGACACGGATCGCTTACTCCAGCGCCAAGCTACAATCTTCGATTATCAATCTCGCTACGACTCGGTATTCGAATCCACCTATAACGCAGGAGAGAGAAACCTCATTGTAAATAATAGTCTTCCTTCGCAGCAAGAGCCTAAACCTTCTCCCGGAGTAGCCGTAACACAAGGTAGCTCTACGGTAAGCAGCCATGTTGAATCACAACCTACTTCAACTGTTGCTCCAAGTGCCGTTCCGTCAGGGCTCTCTCCGCAACAGATCGAAGTTTCACAGTCGACCCTCTCAAAGGCTTCATCCATGCTCCATCCGAAGATTGGCTTTTCTGAACTAAAAATTAAGGCTGCGGGTGATGAGACTATTTTACAAGTGAGTCTCAGAAATAACAGCGATAAGTCTCTTAGTGGCTACGCATATGCTGTCGCCGAGATCCACAAACCTAACGGCGCGACTACATTTCTTAGCTCACCGGAACCGGAAATGGTATTCGAGAAGGATGGTTCGGTCTTGGATCACACGGCGGGCAAGCGATATATATTTAAAAAGCAGCGTAATTTTGAATTCAAATTTTTGCGGATGGATTCCAGCGAGGGTCGCATCGCAACCATTCGCGTCTATGTCGTTGACGACGTGGGTGAGGTTTTGCTTCGTCAGAGCCTTGAGCCGTTGTTTGAGCATAAGGCAGATCCCGTTCCGGAAAACGAGTTAGCTCACTAATAAGGGTTGGATTAGAAGCAATTGTTCCCCAAGCAATTCTGCACCAACTCACAACTAGAAACCTGACCATCACCAGCAACACTGCTATCATCTACAACAATGGCACTTACGCAAGACAACGACTGAGCCTGGCAGGCGGCAGAATCTCCACAGTCTGGTTGGGCTTCGCAGCCTTGATCACCGTTGGTTTCTAGAGCTTTGAGTTTGGTCTCGATAGAGTTAAGAGAGCTACCGTCAGTATTCACGAGTGAGCAGTTGGCGGTAGATGCGAAGACTCTTTGCAAGTTGGTCTGAACCTCTGAGAGCGTTGCGAGACTCGTTTCGAGCTCCGTTACGCCTGGACACTCGTCTCGGGAGGCTCCGGCACCAACGGCCGAATTTTGTATTGTGGTTAAACTACTAGACACAGAGGTGATAGCGGCACTGCCATCTTCCACGGACACAACGCCAAGAATTCCCCCAAGGAAGCAATTGAGATTGGCAACGTCTGCATCGGAGGAGTCAGGCGCAGCAAGAAGCAAATCGATACTTGATCCAATGGCAGCAATGCGTTCGGCCTTGGTGTCTTCACCAAAGACGCTTGTGGACAAAGAATCGAAAAAATTATCTGGACTGATCTTTTCTCCAGAACTCTGATTATCGATGACATCCAAAATGATATCCCAAATACTAAATCCAACACCACCCAGAGTCGCGGCAACTGTCAGAACTCGTGCCCGGTTTGAGTCAACCTCAACATTTTGTAATACCTCCAGGGCTTTGGGATAATCTCTTTCGTTGAGATAGGTTTCGGCCAACTCTAGACGATCCCGATCATTGCTAGGAGACTCATTAAGCGGGATCAGGTTATCGGAACAACTCATCAGTATCGAAGATATGAGGATAAAGCGAAGAAACTGCACAGGAAACTCCTACAGTGTCATGGAAGAAGAAATCGTCATCGTCAGGCGCTTATCACGCTTAACTCCAGGCTGCCGCCCTATTTCTTCGGTATATTTTGCTAATTCTACGCGAGCAAGCCAAAGATCAACGAATAAACCATAACTCGTATTACCATCATAGAGCCCTGCTGTAAGTCCGATATCGAGGTCCCGTGTAAACAGCTGCCGACCGAACTCAGCACCAAGATTAAGGAGCTGAATCCAGTGCTCACCGTCAGGGTTTTCTAAATGTTTCACGTCCGCCAGAAAGTTAAAATCCCAGCGTGACATTTTATAAGCGTAGGCCCCACCAATACTAGTTGACTGCAGCAGAACCGATGGCGATCCATCGCTGCTGAGGTAGCCCATGCCGCCAATATTTTGGACCACGGCTCCCAATCTCAAGGTAGCTGTCGGAGTCCATAGAACTCCTGCATCAACTCCGATACCAAATCCACTAGCTGCCTTTGAGATCTCTTCTGACTCAAGGTTTTCTAAGTCGATGAGATCGGTGAAGGTGAGAGCTCCTTCCAGTTCGTGGTGATACGTGGGTCGCACAGCGCCGCCTACCTTAAACTTTCCGTTGAAGTCATACCCATAAGCCAGATTTATCCCGGCTAGCGTATCGACATCGAAGTCAAACTCGGGGATGGTAGGTCTATTGATTTCTATGTAGCTCTGATTGATTACGAAGGGCATAGCTTCAAAGCGAAAAATTTGTGTTGCCAAGGGGATCAATTCAAATCGTCCGTAATGCCTTTCACCAAATTTATCTCCAAACTTTCGGACAAAGGAAATCACTTTGTTGGAGTCATTAGAGCTGAAGTCGTGACTCTGAATATCGCTTATTGTAGAGACGACATTTTCTCCGACAATACCGTTAAATTCTAGAGGTCTCAGCTGAAAGGTGCTATTGGTCTCGGCAAGCGTAGCAGGATTAAATCGCCCACCCTGTGCTCCTGCGTACTGTGCAACCGAAGTGTTGCCACGCCCAATAATCCTTCCAGACGTAAAAAATTCGGCGGCTACTACGGGGCTACAATACACAAATGAGAGGAGTAAAGCTCGGAAAGCAGACATGGACACCCTCATGAATCGACCTTAGTCGTTTCAATAATAAGTACAACTCGTTGCTTTGAGGATATCAGAAATGTATGAAGAAAGGGTACGCAATGACTAGCCGGCAATAGTTTCCCAGTGGCTGACTCACAACCACTGAAGAAAACCGGATCGCTTAAGAGCGGAAAAGTTCGCCCATCTTTTTGCCTAGAATCAAAGAGGCACCCATAATGCATGCCGTAAGGATTAGCATACCGATCATACCCAATGCACTCGCAACAAGGGAACCACTACCCTGCTCCAAGAACAGAACATAAATCGCTTTCGTCAGCGGATAAAACTGCTCTTTCATAGCAAGTATGAGGGAGTCGGAGACATCCAGCATAGCGTAGGAGAAGCATAGTAGAGCTCCCGCAATAAGGTTTGCCATAACTAGAGGAACCGTAATCTTACGGAGTGTGTAGAATCTAGACGCACCGAAGGTAGACGAAGCCTCTTCCAACGAGATGCTGGTCTGCTGGAGGCCGGCAACTGCCGACCGCACCATATAAGGTAGCCGCCTAATAGCGTAGGCAATCACCAGCAATGGCACGGGATTGTTTAAAGGATCCAAAAAGGTATCCGTATAAGTAACAACATAGCCAAAGGCCAAGACAATCCCTGGGAGAGCTAGCGGAACCATGACAAGACTATCAAGTAAACCTGGGAAAGGGACCAACTTTCTCACAATGACATAGGCAATCAATAGGCCAAGTGCCAAGTCCACTAGTGTAGAC
Organism: Pseudobacteriovorax sp.; assembly: GCA_013215145.1. Lineage (GTDB taxonomy): Bacteria > Bdellovibrionota_B > Oligoflexia > Oligoflexales > Oligoflexaceae > DT-89. The sequence continues at coordinate 7,702 of JABSRP010000045.1, read as the reverse complement.
AACCCTGCAAAGAGAAAGCTATTTTTAATACCAATAAAGGGAAGCTCTGCCTGGAATACCTGAGCATAATATTTAAGCGTATATTTTTCCGGCAATACCGTCATAAACCACTTATCAGACACACTAGTGATCAATACCGATATGTGAGGCACCAAAGCCACAAAAACCGTACCGATAATCAGAGTATAGATAAAGACGCTACCCAAGAATCCTGCTTCATTTTTACTACTTGTTACATGCCCCTTAGCCATCATTTCGTATTTCTGATTCCCCAAGGCGAATTTAGAAAGAAGGAAGAAGGCAACGGTCACCAAGATGACAACAAAAACAAGAGAGTATCCCACCGGGTTTTCGTTAACATCGGTAATCATATTAAAAATTTGTACCGGCACCGTTTCATGGTACCCCACCAGCAAAGGAGTACCGAGATCAGTTAAAGCCCAAATAAAAACGATGATAGCACCTGCAAAATACCCCGGTCTCGCTAATGGCCAAATAATATCGCGATATTGTTTCCAGCGAGGAACTCCCAAGGTAGTAGCCATTTCCTCAACACTTGGGTCAATATTTGCCAGGGCCGCAGATAGATTGAGATACATAATCGGATAAAGGTGCAAAACCTCAAGAATAACAACTGCCCAAAACATATTTTCGGGCCCTAACCAGTCTATAGGCGCATCGATGATGCCCATTTCCATCAATCCAAGATTGACAGAACCACGGCGTGCGAAAAAACGTTGTATACCGATGGCTCCGACGAAGGGAGGCATCACCATAGGCACAAGCAATAACCCAGAAAGTAAGCCTTTGCCTTTAAAGTCATATTTAGCATTAATGATGGCCAGAGGAAGACTCACAAGAGTCGTCAGGACTGTGGTCGCCACTCCAATCCACATGCTGTTTATCATGGAGTTTTTATAAAGCTCATTAGCAAACAGTAGCGGAAAATAGTCTAAAGTAAACTGACCATCGTTGAGAAAGGCCTTGCTAATAATGATGGCAACGGGCCACACGAGAAAGAAAAATAGAATAGCAATCGTAGCTGCTACTGTTCCATAGCCAATGGCATCGGACAGTCGCCTAGCAAGCTTCGAACTTTCTTCTTTTTGATTTGAATTGATCATTATGTTCCTGGCCCCATTTCAACTTGCGCCGGTAGGACCAAAACATCCGATTTTGGTACAAAACATTGAATGCTATCACCCTCAGAAAAACTGTGATCAGGAGCATGATAGAAATTCGCTTTTATAATCTGTTTGTCAGACTGAGCGCTCTTTAAAAGAAACTGCTCAGATTCGCCCAGGTATGTGAGATGATCAACTTTGAGCTGAATGGGGTTGTCTCCTTGACCATTGCCTGACCAATCGATGGCAATAGCTTCAGGTCGGATCGAAAGAGACACCTTGCTTCCGATGTCGTAGTTACCCGATGCTCTTGTGGCGACAAAATTTCCAAGGACTGTTTCCACAGAGTAGATATCACCTTCTTTTTTTCGTACCACACCTTCAATCAAGTTCGTTTCGCCAATAAAACCTGCGATGAATGGGGTGTTTGGATTTCTGTACAGATCGCGTGGGGACGCAGTTTGGATAAGATCCCCAGCGTGCATGACTGAAATACTTGTCCCCATAGAGAGGGATTCTTTTTGATCGTGAGTCACGTACACAGTAGTGATTCCAGTTTGCTTGTGGATCTTTAAAATATTGTCTCGCATCTCCATACGGAGTTTGGCGTCGAGGTTAGACAACGGCTCATCTAGGAGCAGAACGTTGGGACGAATGGCAAGAGCACGAGCAAGAGCTACCCTTTGTTGCTGTCCACCGGAAAGCTGCCCTGGAAGGCGGTGAGTGAAGTTTGTCAGCTGAGTGATGGTCAAAACATCATCAATTCTGGATTTGACTTCGCTAGCCGTCAGCTTTCTCAGTTTTAACCCGTATTCGATGTTTTTATAAACGGTCATGTGAGGCCAAAGCGCGTAGTTTTGGAAAACCATTCCAATGCCGCGATCAGCAGCAGGTAGGCTTGTCACATCCTTACCGTCGAAGTAAAGTTTACCCGAAGTCACGGTTTCAAGCCCCGCTAACATCCTTAGGGTCGTTGTCTTTCCGCAACCAGATGGCCCGAGCAGAAAGTGAAGTGAGCCGCTCTCAATTTTGAGATCGAGTTCGTTTACAGCGGTAAAATCACCATACCGCTTACATACTTTGTTAAAAACCACTTCCATGGAATGCTTTGCCTCGAGGTTATTTTACAGATTTGTATTTAGTTTTTGCGAATTTGACCCAGGAATTGATTGTTTTGTTACGAAACACATCATCTCCCCACTTGGATTCAAGAGCCAAAAACTCTGCCTCAGAGATGGGTGGTCTTCCCAATGCTGCTACAGCCTCTGGTTTGTTTCCTGCTTTAATGACTTTTTTCCAAGCTTTTTTGAGATCGCTATGGGTATCGATCAACAAGGCTCCAACAAGGTCGTTGAAAACCCGTTGCATGCGGGTGGCACGCTTTAGGTCAAGACTCAGAAAGTTCTTGGCCTGAAAGGGATTAAACGTACCAATGCGCTGACCTTCCGTTTCCTTGTAAGTGGCCTGATTGATGCTCATGCGGCCCATGGAAGCGAACTTAGGGCCTTCAGCATGGCCTTTTGGAAGAACTAGCAGCTTTTGGGCAGGAACTGACAGGAGGAAATTCACGAATCGCTCAGCAACGAGCTTGTTCGGTGCTCCTGTAAGAACTGCTACGGGATCTGGATCGAGAACGGTTTGGCCCTCAGGTAGCGAAAACCCTAAGTTCTCTGCCCCAAGGTCGCCGATTTTCGCTTGAGCGTAGAAATCGATAGCCAAAGCAACAGCAACGTCACCAGATACGACGGCTTTAATGGGATCGGAGCTAGCATGCGTGAAGGAACGAGTGTTGCCAGCCATAGCTGTTAGGAGCTCCCATCCTTTTTCCCAGCCCAAGCTTTGAAGAATGATGTTGTTCATTGTGTTTGACGATCCAGAACGTCTTGGATCAGCCACACTGATATTCCCTACGTACTTTGGATTAGCCAGATCACTCCAGGTCTTAGGTGCTGGCAATCCATCAAACTTTAGTATTTTTTTATTATAGAAAACACCGAAAGAGGACATCGCAGTGCCGTGCCACGTTCTCTTATCGTCGTACAGGTAAACTCCCGCGACTTTCTGGGGGATTGTTGCCACGATCTCTTTGGGAGGCATATGCGGCTGAAAAAAGCCCATATCGGCCAGTTCCACGTAAGTTGCGGATCCACCGCCCCAGAATATATCGATTCCCGTAGTTTTTGGATTATTGGCGAATTTTGCCTTTAAAAACCGAACGTCATCCGATGTGCCGCCCTGATCCAACCACTCAACCGTGACGTCTTTTCCATAGGCCTTCTTATAATGAGCCTTAAATGCTGGTACATATTCCTGCTGAATCGATTTTCGATGAGGAGACAAAATGATAAGCTTATCAGCACTATAGGCTGCAAAAGACGCAAAGATAGTAACCAGAATGAGACTTAGTTTCAGGAACATGGGATTTTATCCTTTCGGTCTGGCAAAAAAGTGCGGCTATTTTACTCAGTCCATCTTAAGGTGCAAGTCGTTTTTTACCTTTTCTGGACAAGGGGTAATTGTCTAGGATTAGTTACCAAAAAAAGCAAGTTATATCGGGCCGATTCCAGATTTTGATGGAAAATTTATATTTCCATTATTTCGACAACCTAGACAAGTGTTTTTGACGTAACTAAAGCCTTCTAGGCGACAATGAGGCATTGTAATAAAAATCTGCTATGATGCGAGCCGCTTCTTCGGGGAGATCTCCCTTTAGTTTCCGGTCCAAGGTATTCAGATCAGAAATCACCGTTCCGCGTCGTGGCCCCTCGACCGCTAATTCCGACAGCTCTTTTGCTAGGTCCTGGGGACTAAAATCCTGAATAAACTCTCGAATGATCCCTTTTCCCGCCACTAGATTCACTAGACTTATAGAATCTAGTTTCACCAGATGCTTGGCAATCTTATATGTAGTCGGATTCATCTTGTAAGCAACAGTCATCGGCGTTTTTACCAACCCACACTCCAAGGTCGCAGTTCCAGATGTCACCACCGCACTATCCATAACCGACATTAGGTCTAAAGATCGCCCTTGAACCAGTGTGGTATCGCCTTGCCGCCAAAACCGAGCTTCACCCGCGTTACTGTCAATATCACGCCCTTGCTCTTCGTCTAAACATAGAGGCGAAAAAACATCCCAATCTGCATTTGGAGCTTTTGAGAATACAAAATGATAGCCTTGATTCTCCTTACGTAAGAGATCTCTAGCTGCAACTAATATTGGCAAAACCCGAGAAATTTCGCCGCGACGGCTACCGGGAAAAAAACCGATGAGCACCTTATTTTCAGGTAATTCCAAAGATGACTTAGACCTTAGCGCATTCTTTGCTCGATCCACCTGAGGTGTACCAGCATACTGAAAGTTCACTTCGCGCTCTCTGAAAAAAGTCTCTTCAAAGGGCATAATTCCCACAACTAAATCGGTTACGGCCTTGAGGCGTTTGGTGCGACGCGCTCCCCAAGCCCAAAGTTGTGGCGCTACGTACTGGATTACCAAAATATCACGAGCCTTTAGCATTTCGGCAAGACGCATATGAAAACCGGGATAATCAACTAATATCGCCACCTTAGGTTTTCGCCTTGCAATCTCAGTCAGCAGACGATCTTCGATTCTCTTGATAAAAGGTAGATGCTTAATCACTTCAACAAAACCCATAACCGAAAGCTGCTTGATATCAGCTACAGCTTCAAAACAGTCTAGCTGCCTTAATCTTGGGCCACCGATTCCAAAAAATCGTTCCGAAGGGAAATGAGTTTGCATCTTCGGTACCAATTCCGAAGCCAGGACATCGCCAGACGGTTCTCCGACAGAAACAAAAATGTCACCCAATGGCTAATACCTCAGACAAGTCCGGCTTCCGTATCGCTCTTGCGATCGACAGTCGTGTTGGGTTGGTGAACCGATTTTTGGGCAAGCTGCAGGGCGATCTCTGTTAGCTCAACAGAACGTATCAAAGCATCGCCAGAAGACAAGCAACTGCTGCCTCCAAGAATAAACGATTTCCATTCGTCCATTTGAATGGATAACGGAAGTCCTTTTGGCACTTTAAGTCGGAAGGACTTAGCAAAGGGATGGTCTAATTCTTCGACAGGACCTAAAGAGGTTTCGACTGCCGATGGACTTAGATTTGCACCATAAAGTACACACTCTTGAGCCATATAATTGACATCACAACAGGCTGTCTTACCAACGATATTAATACTTCGCACTTTCTGTGGAGAAAGCCAATTGGCATGAACAGAGGCTGTCGACCCATAAATAGTCTGTAATTGAATCGATATCGTATCAAATATTCCGGCAAGCTTCGTGACGTGTCCGGCGCTATGGGTCACACTTAGTGGTCCAAACAGAAAACGTAGCAGATCCAAATCGTGAATAGCTAGGTCCAGGATAACGTCATTCCCCGGTTTGACATTGAGCGGAAATCCACCACCCCTTTTCGTTTCAATATGGATGGGATCACCTAACAAACCCGAGTCCAGAATTTTTTTCAGGGAGCGAACCACCGGGTTACATCTCTCAACCTGCCCGACGGCAAGAGTTACACTGTGTTCTTGAGCAAGTGAAACCAGCTTTTTCGCCTCGTTACTGGTTGAGGAGGCGGGCTTTTCGACAAGCACATGTATCTTCTGGGCTAATAATTGAGCGGCCACAGCGTAATGGGTTTCCGACGGAGTTGCGACGATGGCAGCATCGATATCTAAACTCGTGAGTTCGTCCACCGACTTCAAAAACAGCGACGTCTTGGGAAGATCAACATCATTCGGTTTGCATTCATCTACGACAGCTACTAATTCGAAATCTCTCGATTCTAAAATAGTTTTCAGATGATTGCGTCCCATGCGACCTAGCCCAACAAGAGCGACTCGTATTCTGTTCATCAAAAAGAAACCCCTTCGCAGTCATTACGTTTAGGGGCCTAACTTAGCCAATTATGGCGGATTTGAAAAGGCTTGTTTAAACAGGCGTTAACAGGTAGTTAATATAGGAAAAATTGTCCTAATATTTTTTGCTAACATAGAGGCAGCGAAAACTGCTCTCGTTCAAGCAATCTTCTCAACGGTCAGGTGGAGCAACCAAGTCGTGTCAGATAACAACATCAAACGGTCTCCTTATTGGCTTGACGAGCCGCTGATCCTCGGACAGGTCGCACTACCGAAGTCTGCTGAAATCGTCGTCATTGGATCGGGACTATCCGGAGCCAGCAGCTGCTACTGGCTCCAAGAAAAAGGCTTTCACGACATCACCATGTTGGATCATCGTTCCGATACAGCGGCATCCTACCGAAATTGTGGACATATATTAAATGGAACCGTGGAATCACCAGTGGCATTAACGAAACTTCTTGGCGTCGAGAGCGCAAGGAATATCTGGCAGTTTTCCGTCGAGGTATGTGACGATGTAGCCAATACCATAGACCGACTCAGCCTACAGGCGGACTACAAAAGGGACGGATATCTGGTGATGGCTGTCGATGCAGTTGAAGATCAAGAAATCCGCGAATCCATTGCGATTCTCAAAGATTTCTCTATAGATAACGAATACTTAACGACAAACGATCTCGAAAACCTCGGATTCCGGAATGTCTACGGAGCGCGTTTTGAGGCGAGTTCGGCTCAGGCTCATCCTGTCAAATTTCGAAATGGACTGGTTAAGCACAGCCTTGCCCATGGATTAAAATATTGCACTGAAGCCAAGGTACTAGACGTCAAAGACCAGGGTAGCTTCGTCACTGTCTCAACCGAAAAAGGCGACATCACCTGCGAAGCCGTTGTCATCGCGGCCAATGCCTACTCCTCCCTACTCAGTAGTTACTACCATAAGCACCGTCTTGTTGAGCCGTTCCGAGGACAAATCATCTGCTCAAAGCCGCTTAAAGGGAACATTCCAGTCAGCTATCCGCACAGCTTCGATCATGGGTACGAATACGCTCTCGCTACAGAAGATAATCGATTAATGATCGGAGGCTGGCGTCAAAATACTGAAGGAGGGGAAACAGGAACCTATGACTTGACCCCAAATGAGACTGTTGAACTTGGTCTGAAGAATTTCACTAAACATCATTATCAGTTTGACGAAGAACTAGAGTGGGAGTACTCATGGTCAGGAATCATGGCTACATCTCGCACTGGACTTCCATTCATTGGACCCACGAACAGCCCTAGGATCTACACTGTGAGTGGATTTACCGGGCATGGATTTTCTTGGGCACATGGATCGGCGAAGCTCTTGGCAAACATCATGGCTGGCGACGATATCCCGGAGGTAGCCAAATTTTTTGACCCAAGACCACTAAAATAGCTTGCATACATCTCACGGGATGTGGAAAAACATTGTACAAGGAATTTAAACGTAAGGAGAAGATCGTTGGCTAAAAAGAAAACTACTAAGAAAAAAACGGCGAAGAAGAAACCAGCTGCAAAGAAAAAAACAGCAGCTAAGAAAACCACAGCGAAGAAGAAAAAAGCCGCCACGAAAAAGAAGGTAGCCAAAAAAGCAAAAGCTACTAAGAAAAAAGTTGCCAAGAAAAAGGTAGCCAAAAAAGCAAAAGCTACTAAGAAAAAAGCGGCCAAGAAAAAGG
>JABSRP010000044.1 GCA_013215145.1 Pseudobacteriovorax sp. | reverse complement strand
GGTTATTCTCCCAAATCTATAAGATCCTTCCTTACACTCTAACATATGCTGAGTGCGCTTTCAGGGGAAGCAATACATTTGAAAAAAATCTAAACGAAACCGAATCTTTTTGGCTGTCCTACGACCTCGCGATTTCCAAAAGCTATGTTTTACGATGGAGAAATGATTTTCTGACAGCATCGTTGCTGTTGGTGGAGTTATTGGAAAAGGTTCAGGATCGTGGTGATCCAGAGGTTGAAGCAAAGATTCACCTGGACTTGGGGATCGTTTACAACGAACTAGGTCTGGTAGAAAAAGCTGCTGAGCATGGATTTCTAGCACTAAATATTTTTGAAAGCCTCGAAAATTATGAAGAGCAGGTCAAAATACTAAATAATCTGGCAATCAGTAAGCGGCAGAATGGTTCCAACTCTGACTCACTATCATTATTCCGAAGAGCGGTCGCATTGCTCGATAAAAGCATTAGTATTGAAAGTCAAGCACTCACATTAGCCAACCTTGCCTTGGTCGAAATCGATTCTGGTGAGATGGGACCCGCTCAAAAAAGTATTGCGAAACTTGACGATATTGCCGGTAACTATGGAAATGCTATTTTTCTCATCTATTCGGATATCTTAAAAATAAAAATTAAAAACGCCCAGAATAACTTTCAAGAAGCCGCTGCGTTGAATGCTCAGTTGGATAAATATGAAGAGAAAAGCTTTATTCCTCAGTTTAAAATTTGGCGTAGCGTTGACTATGCCAGAGCACTTCGTGGGCTCAAAAAGTACGATCAGGCAAAAATCGCGATAGATGATGGTATGAAGCAAGCTAAGCATTCGGGAATAAAAAGGGAGTTAGCTGATGCGATTTACGAATACTATCTGTTGTCCAGAGACCAAGGAGACTACGCAAAGGCTTTGGAGAGCTATATTGAATATGTGGAAACCAAAGAAGAAATTGAGTCAGAGATCAATAGGAATAAGGTTCTAGCACTTGAAGCGAGCTATCAGAAAGAGAGACAGGTTCGCCAGGAAAAGCAGCTTGCCATGCTCGAACAGTCTAATGATATGCAAAGAGATCAGATTGTATTTCAAAACAAACTTGAAAAGATTTACCTAACTGCTGGGTGCCTATTCTTGGTCATAGCCTATGCCTTCTTTAAATTATTTCGGAAGGCGTCTCGTTTAAAAGAGCAGGTGAACGAGTTCTATAAGTCTGAAAAACGATTAAATCGACATTTTGTAGGCCAATTGGAAAAGGTGTTTTACCCTCATCAAATTACCCGGATTCAAGGCGGTGATATTCTTGAGAACACAATGCCTACCCACAAAGGTAAGGCTATAGTGCTGGCCTTCGATATGGTCAACAGTACAAGGATCAGTCTGGCAAATTCTCATGACGTGATTGAAGCCGGTATGAAAGCGGCCCTATCTCATTTGGCTACTAGCTATAATGAGGAAAGTTTAACAGCCAAAGGCTATCGAATCAAGGAAATGGGCGATGGATTCCTCGTTTCAATCGGCTACCCGTTTGACTTGGCCGAAGGCTGTGATCTGTGGGAGACAGCCGTGACCCTTGCAGAAGACATGATCAATAGCTTCTATTATGAAATGAACCTACTGAACCTGCCTCATCCGGTTCATTGTTGTATCGGTGTCGCTTATGGTGATATTCACGGACGTTATCCGAAATCGGGAACGGTTGAATATGATCTTTTTGGTAAGGCTATTGTACTAGCTACCCGCTACGAACAAATGAGGAAAGTGATGTTTACGGCGATGGAATTTAGTTGTCTCATTGTTCAGGATCTAATCATCGAACAGCTTCCTGAGTCTATGCAAAACGAATTCACCAAGTTTTCTTTAGATGGGCATAGGCATACCGTTAGAGATCACAAAGAAGCGCAGCACCTTTACTATAAAAAAGTCGATGAAGAAAAGGAGGCGCAGGTTAGTTAGCTTTTGGGAGGAAACTTATAAGTCATCACATTCTTGGAACTGTTGGGTGGATTGCGCCCCAGAAACTCGTTAATGTCTTTATATATTTTGTTCCAAGTAGGATTATCGATGATAAGGTGTTGATTGTTGAGTACGGAGTTTATCTCGAGATACATGATTTTAAAGGGCAAATCCTTTTTCGCAGTGTTAACAATCTGGAATCCAATTTTTTTGAAAATTTTCACCAAACCATTGTCCACCTCACAAAGCAAGTTCTTAGCCTTTGCCTGAGCGCTGATCCTTATGATTTGCTGGAGCATAGGAATTAAAAAATCAGAAAGCAGGGCTTTTTTGCTAACAATGAGATTTGTGATCAGTATATGTTGCTTTTTAACAATTTCGGATGGCAGATTAAGTTGGAATGCATGAAGATTGTCAATATCAACTTCTGGATTGAAAAAAACTAGATTGAAATAAGCGACTTGATTTGCTCCTAGCTTGCAACTTAGCTCTCTAGAAATTTTTATAATGTCATTGAGCTTTGGAACATCCCCTACTGGTTTGGCAAGAAGACTTGGTCGAAACTCGCTAGGAGGAAACATCTTTGCTGAGTAGGTGGTTTTTTGAAGATAACATGCATGATCGAAGTTACCTGGAGCGAACCCGAGCTTTCTCAAAGAATCAGGTGTAATAGACGGATGCATCATCACAAGATACTCGCAAATCGCCTGTGAGTACATCTTGGGTATTGATACATATTCTAGAAATATACGAAAGCGATCTTTCCAGGGCGATTGATAGAAATTTTTCGAGTTCTTGCATGTGATTTTGAAGACGTCTTTGCCCGGGATAAATATCTCTAACTCAATAATCTGGCCAGGAAGGATGCTTTTCCATCTCGAAGAGGCTACTAGATCGATTCCCTCCGCTGTAAACCCATTGCATTGAAAAAGAATGATTTCCTTGAAAAAGAAGGGGTCCTTTGCCGATATCTGTGGTCTGATATAGGATTTGCATGTGATTAGCTCGGAACCTAAAGCGTCGGAAAACTGTCCGTAGGTTGTCCAGGAATGTAGATCAAATTGAATCCCTAGGCGGATGCGCTTTTGTCCTTGAGTGGTCGTAGTACCCATATTGGCGATTTTTCCTGGGACCTGCCAAGAGGGAGATTTTTTATGAAAATCGAGCGTGACCTGGTCTAGCTTTTTGAAAGGAAGGGCTTGTTTGGATCGGGTTGCCACCAATGCAAGTCCCTGGGGACTGATATCTACAACTTCAAAGTGATAATTTTCGCCCTCATGCAAGATCGAACATACCACTCGCTCCCCTACGTAGAGAGCCCGTCTTCGTTCACCGCGGTTTTCGTTGTTGTCTTCACTAAACCATTCTGGTTTTGGTTTTTTCAAGCAAAAGTCCTCCTGTGGGAGAGATCGGAAGACTTACTTCAATCTTTACATACTTGCTCTAAGCTGCTGTAACAACGGAGTTGTTATCGAGAACGGATATTTTTTAATTCTTTTTTGCCAGAACGATGACGGCAAGCTTTTGCTTCTTGGAGTTTTGGGTAGAAATAGCCATATGTGTCGCGTTCTTGTTTAAAAGTAGAGAACGATGGCGGGGCGAAAGCCATAATAGTTTTGCTAGTTCGGCTCGGGATCGACCTATCACGCGATTCTCTCCCAAAAACCGAATAGCAAACTCGCTGAGAAAGTTGCGCTGCTCCTCGATAATTTTCCTATTGTGTCTAATCGAGAGTTTTTCACCAGATACTAGTTTTGACGCCGTGGTGGCCAACGGTGATAACTCTTGAGCTAGGCTGTTTAACGAAAATCGACTGCGGATTTTATTGATCCAAGTTGCCAGCGCGAGGTCTCCTGACTGAAGTTCGTGATGGAAAGGGATCTCTTTCACTTGCCCTACAGGCGCCATTGCCAGTAGTTGTGGACCCCAATTGCGATCTTTATGAAAACAGGTGATGGAAATTGTGCCGGGTTGAAGAATTTTTGGCGATAAAACCGGTGACGGATTGCTTTCGATGGGCATCCGACTCCTCCAAATGAGTCGGCTCCTACGATCCTCGTAACTGATATAGTCGATGGTCACCTTGCGACAAGTTGAAAAACTTGGTTCAAGTTTGACCTCAAGTTGGCCATCCTTGGACGCTAACACAGATTCCGCAAATGTTGTCGTTGCAATCCAAACGATTCTTTGGTCGCAGACACCGAAGGCAAACCCCTTGTGGCCATCACGTATGGCTAATTGCTTTGCGTGATTTCTGAGTTTTTCAGTGTTGTGCTTTTTGGTTGCTGATTTCAAGCGAAATTTATGAACCTGTACTCTTGCATCAAAGAGTTCGTTGTCCCAAAAGGCCTGAACCGAATGCTCTGAATTTTGACAAATAATAGGACCTAGCGTTTGCTGGAGATCTTCTCGGATTTGTGCGGACAATAGGGGCGTTGACCAAAGAATAAAAAAAGTGCCGGCATATAGCCAGCACCTATTGTGTTTTAGTCTGTCTTCAGGATTACGAGCGTGCGGCTTCCATAAGTTTGAAAATCGTTTGAAGCTGCATATTTGAAGTGCCTTCGTACAATTTGCCAATTTTAGCGTCCCTATAGAATTTCTCTGCCGGGAATTCTTTGATAAATCCGTAACCACCGTAGATTTCAAGGGCTTGGGAGGCAACTTTTTCAGCAATTTCTGATGCCCAATACTTCGCAATGGCTGCTTCTTTTACAAAGGGAAGACCAGCGTCCTTAAGCCTTGCTGCGTTGTAAACCGACAAGCGAGCTGTCTCTATCATAACACCCATTTCTGCGAGTTGGAATTGGATGCCTTGAAAGCCGTTAATGGCTTTGCCGAATTGCTCTCTCTCTGATGCGTACTGCATAGCTCCATCTAGAGCGCCTTGGGCCAAACCAAGCATCTGGGAGGCAATTCCAATTCGACCTTCATTGAGAGTTTCGATGGCAATTTTGTACCCTTTGCCAATCTCTCCAACGACACTATCCTTGGGAATTTTTAGGTTTTCGCAGATGACTTCGCAAGTGGAGGACGCTCTGATACCCAGCTTAACTTCTTTTTTGCCGACGGAAAATCCTGGGGTGTCCCGATCCACGACAAAAGCTGTGATTCCCTTGTAGCCAAGCTCAGGATTGATATTCGCGAAGACGACGAATATTTCTGCTTCTTTGGCATTGGTGATAAAGATTTTTTTGCCTTCAAGACGCCAATGGTCACCTTCGTCAAAGGCTCTAGTAGCAAGAGCAAAAGCATCAGATCCTGAGTTTGGTTCTGTCAAACAATAGCTTCCCACTTTTCCGCTACAAAGTTGAGGTAAGTACTTCTTTTTTTGATCCTCGGTTCCCCAGTTGAGGAAAATATTATTTACCAAAGTATTTTGGACATCTACCAAAACACTAACGGAAGGATCAACGCGCCCTAGCGCTTCGATGGCAAGGATCGCGAGACTGAAGCTACACCCGGCCCCACCGTATTCCTCGGGAACCTCGATCCCCATGAGGCCCATTTCGAATAGTTGTTTGATGAGTTCTGGGTCCATGTGCTCCGACTCATCCATTTCGAGAACCTTTGGAGCGATTTGAGATTTAGCAAATTTTTCAATCTCTCCAATAAACATTTTTTCATCTTCAGTGATCTGAGTTAATGGTGTGACCATTCTTGCTCCCTCTAAAAATCCATAGATCGCGATTCGCTGTTTCTTTTAGCCTGAATTCTTTCCTTTTTCAGCAAAATTGGTGATCTAGCGTCTAAGGATGGCAGTGTTCGTGCCGCTAGCTGATCGATCCGTGCTTCCAAAGCTCTGATTTGCTTTAAAGACTTCTTTAAGTCTTCGACCATTCTACGATCATACTTAGGTGATTGTGTATAGTCATTTTGATGCAATAGATCGGCGCAATTTGCTGAAAAAGCCCTAACCATGGAGACTAGCTCGTCTCCTAGGATATTCAGGTCTAAAATTTCTCCTTCTTTTTTCCCGATTTCGGAGCTCACGTCAAGTAGTAACTCGGTCATTTCGGTAAGTACTGGGTCCGCTCTCCTCCCATTTTTTAGCCAATTGCCTTGCATGGAAAGCCCTGCCTCAAAATTAGCCTCTTCCGTTAGTAAATGGTCATAGGCTATTCTCAAGTCGACCTCAGTTTTCCTGAGTTTATAGTGAGTTTTGTGCAGATAAGTCTCGGTTTCTTTTTGTGATTTGACCCTATTTAAGATTTGTTGGATTTCCTCGCTGGAAAGGTGAGTATCAAGAGAGCCGTCTTCAGATTTGATAGGGATGTTGTATCGTTCCTTGTAAAGATTGATCCACATGAGCTGTTTGGTAAATAAGGCATACTGACTCATAAAGCTCAGACTTCGGTTGGTTAGTTCGTGAATCCAGCCAACAATAGCCCGTGATCGGGGGCCTTTGGAAAAAAAACGCTCCCTAGCCTCCTTGGACGCCCGGCTGAGATTGACGACGGCCTGCCAGCAAGAGTTAAGGGCAAAGGTCTTTCGGGATAGTCGTCGCTCGACCCCTTGGTGATCCGATCCGGCTTGCTTTTCTATGTCATCGATAAAGGTAGCAAGTTGTCTCAGCTCTGTGTCGAATGCCTCAGAGTTCATCAGACATCTCCGCATGATAGGAGATATCATCCCAACCAGCGAAGCGGTTTATGTAGGAGTCCAAATCAATGGCACCCTGTTCGATGAGTCTCTTTGCAGTGAAAATACGCCCTGTGCGGAAACCTTGTATCCGCCGACGCGCGTTGGCTAAATCGCCATGACTTGGAGTTTGGTTTGGTACTTTCCTGCGAATGGTTTGCCGCGTTTCTAATAGCCAATTCTGCATGTAGCTGATTTCCTGCTGCTTACTACTGATTTTTTTCTCCAGCTTTTGCAGGTGGTCGATAAACTTAGACTCCGACTCATAGATTGTGCGGATCTGATCCAACTGCGGTAAGTTTTGAAGCTCGGGTCTAGGAAAGGCTTTTGCTAATGCCGTTAATGACCTATTTTGGCGATCGACCTCGTAATCTAACTTGGCTTTTTCGCTGTCAAGTGATCCGAGGACTCGTTTGAGTTTGGCCAATTTGAAGATTCCGATGATTTTTTGCTCTTTAATCTCTGCCTGCTCACACCAGCTGAAGATGGACTTTAAGTTTTGGTAGAGGCTGTGCCACATTTTGAATTGCATGTCGCAGGAACTATGTATGATCTGAGTCTCTCTTTGAGACAGTTGGGAAATCTGGGGAAATCCCATCTTCTCCGGTTGAGTTGTTAGAGTTTTTTCGTTTTTGAATATGGTTTCGAGCTTTTCGAGACGCTGTTTTTGGCTCAAAAGGAACTTTTGGCGTTTGATTCGTTTTGACCCTGAAATTTTTCCATTGTTTGAAAGCCTTTTTAAGGTTAGTTCGGAAGCTGCCAATCGACGCTGGGCCATGACCAGGTTCTCCTGCAGGTTTTTGAATCTCGGGATCTTTTGGCCTGTTGTCATAAAAACGATCCTTTGACTCTGGAGATTTACCTGTTGTTAATTGCGCTCACCCCCCTTATTTTCTCATGTTAGGCTTTTGCTTGTCTAGGCAAGGTCCCGCCAATTAGGTATGATTTAGCCTCTGACATTTTTCTACGGTTGAAGGAGATATTGAATATGACATTGAAACCCCTCGTTGAAACAGCTTTCGGCCGCCCTACGAAACGTAAGCCAGTTTGGTTTCTACGCCAAGCTGGAAGGTATTTGCCTGAATACATGGCGATACGTAAAAATACTGAGTTCACAACACTGTGCCAGACCCCTAAGCTGGCAGCCGAGGTGACGCTGCAGCCACTGAGGCGGTACGATGTCGACGCTGCGATTATTTTTTCCGATATTCTCGTGCCGTGTATGGGAATGGGCCAAACTTTGACCTTCGGCAAAGGTCATGGCCCTATTTTAAACAAGCCGGTTCGAAGCGCCGAGGATTTGGCAAGTCTGCGGGTGCCTGACTGTGAAAAAGAATTGGGGTATGTGGGTGATGCCATCGGTCTCACAAAGCAAGGCTTAGAAAGTCATCAGACCATGATCGGTTTTGCTGGCGCTCCGTTTACCGTGGCAAGCTATATGATCGAAGGGATGGGTACGAAGGTTTACACCGAAGTGAAAAATCTTCAGCATAATCATCCCACCGTGTTTCAAGGGTTGCTTGATAAGCTGGTTGAGGTCTCTGTTGATTACCTACTGATGCAAGTGAAAGCTGGCGCTGAATGCCTCATGCTATTTGATACTTGGGCCAATCAACTTCCTGCAGAAGATTATCGTAATTACAGCTTCCCGGCTGTCTCCAAAATTATTGCTGAAGTTAAGGATAAGGCGGATGTTCCTATCGTTTATTATCCTGGCCAGGGAACGGATCTATATTTCGAACTGAGCGGATACCAGGGGGACGTCATTGCTGTTGACTGGCGCACGCGCATGTCACGAGCCATTTCGCTGTTGGAAAACTCCGGTTTGGATGTCAGTGTTCAAGGAAACCTAGACCCTCAGACACTGATGGGTCCTGAGTCTGTGATCCGAGAAAGGACCCGAGCTATCTTAGACCAGGGGAAAAAGGCGCGAGGTCATATTTTTAATGTGGGCCATGGCATGCAACCCCACCTTTCCCCTGATGCCCTGCATCATGTGATTAACGAAATCCGAAGTTGGGAGTCCGAACAGTAGCCATGAGCGAGCACCTTTACACATATGATGATCCACCTTCGGAAAGGGATTTAGATAAAGCTTGTAGTATATTGGAAAAGTCTGGTGTCATTGCTTATCCTATGGACGTGAATTGGGCTTTTGGTTGCGATGCAAGTCAATCTAAAGCTCTCGAAAAAATTCGACGACTAAAACCCTCTCATCCCAAGGTTCAACCCTTCAGTCTGATTTGTGCTGATATCGCTATGGCTGCCAATGTCGGCAATATCGATCATCAGGTGTACCGCTATTTGAAAAAAGCTTGGCCCGGGCCATATACCATTATAGTTAAGAGAAACCGATCTCTACCACGGCAGATCAAAGATAAAAGACAAGTGGTAGGTATCCGGATTCCTAAATGCCCTATGGTTCGTGCCTTGGTTGAGAGATTCGGTAAGCCTGTTGCTACTACCTCTATCCCTCTTGGTTCTGACGACGAACCATTGAAAATGGGCTATCAAATTTTTGATAATTATGGGCATGCCATCGATCTGCTTCTCGATCTTGGAGAAGAGCTTCCAGGTTTGGATTCTACCGTCATAGACTTTACGGAAGGTTACCCGGTTCTCGTCAGAAAAGGTGTGGGTGAACTGGAAGTGTTTGGAAGCGTTATGGAGCCAGAAGATTGAAACTGAATTGGAAAGACTTAGGACGTGTCCCTTACATGAAAGCCTGGGACATGCAGATGAGTGTCTTGGATTCCGTAGCGGAACAAACCAACAGAGGCACCCTGTTGGTTTTGGAGCATCCATCATGCATTACTTTAGGGAATCGTGGAAGTACAGACTATGTGAATAGCTCAGCAGAGACCCTAACAAGCGAAGGTATCGAACTCGTGCAAACAAGTCGAGGAGGCGACGTCACAGCTCATAATCCCGGCCAAATTGTAATGTATCCCATCCTGCCCGTAAAAACGCTTGGCCTGGGCCCGAAGCAGCTAGTCAAAGCCTTACTTTCATCAGTTGTTATGGCTCTGTCAAAGTGTGGAATTGAAACTGCCACGATGAAACTGGACAAAGATGCTGGAGTTTGGATTGAGAACGATAAGATATGTGCTGTTGGCATTCGCGTGATTCGCCGGGTATCCTGCCACGGAATTGCTCTAAATTTCGATAATGATCTTGGTATATTTGATCATATCGTCGGTTGCGGTCTTGTAGGAAAAGGAGTCTGCCGTGTGATTGATCAAGATCATTTCGATGGGTCAAGCCGGTCCCAACTCATCACGGCTTTAGTAGAATCGTTTAGTTATTTTATCGGGTATCCCATTGTAGAATCCGACGAGTCGCAAGGCGATTGATTTCGCTATAGGAATTTAGCCTAGAGTTGAAATCCCATGATTAAGTTCGTATGATCAGGTTTACGTTTTTTGTTTCGTTTCCATAGGAGAACTTATGGACGTAGTTGAGTCCAATGAAACCTTTAGTAAGAAGCCTACTGTTGACGATGCTGAGGCTAACACTTTGTTGCCCTGCTGTAAGCATACCATCGATCAACATGCAGCCTTCAATGCCATGATGGTTTGCTCTGAGTGTAAACAGATCATAAAGTGTTTTAGTGACGAAAAGGCGTATACCAACTACCAGCGTTTTTGTGCCTCCAGGCACCGAAAAATTTTGGCTACCGTTTATGAAGGAACTCATGTGGTTGTGTTTAGTTCCTACGATACCTATTCGACCTAAAGCTCTAAGATTAGAGCTTGTCTTCTGCCTTTGATGGATTTTGTTTTGTCTTCGACCAGCCTCTAAGATAAGTGTAAGCTGTTTTGACTTGTCTGTCGCGATTGAATGGCTTTGGCCATTGGCTGATCTCTGCTGCCATTCCTGAGCTTTCTGCCATGGAACTCAGATTCGCGCCCTCTATATGACCTTTTAAATCCGACTCTTTCCGTTTTGTGGCTGACTCAGGTTCAGCGAGAGGTATGATGATATCTGGTTTGATTCCAAGGGCCTGGATCGATCGATCCTTAGGGGTATAGTATCGCGCCACTGTAATTTTCAAGCCTGACCGATCGGGCAGAGAAACAAGGGTCTGCACCGAACCTTTGCCGAAAGAGGTGGTACCCATGATCAGTGAGCGATCGTGATCTTGAAGGGCTCCGGCAACTATCTCCGACGCTGATGCGCTTCCTCCGTTGATGAGTGTCACGATAGGAATCGGTTTGTAAGTACCTCTTTTATGGGCAAACTCTCTTTCTACATTTTTAGTGGAACGGCCTACCGTTGAGACAATCAATCCACTCTCAATGAACATATCGGAGATTCGAACTGCCTGATCCAAAAGCCCTCCGGGGTTATCTCTTAGGTCTAAAATCAATCCTTTTATGATTTTTTGATGTTTGGTTAATTGAGCCTTTAGCTCGTCAGCAGTATCATCTTGAAAGCTTGAGATTCTGGCATAAAGGATTCCTCTCGTAAGCAGCTTTGATCTGACTGACTTTACTTTGATGACCTCTCGGGTCAATGTCATTTCTAAGGGCTTGGGCTCTCCTTTTCGTTTTATAGTCAACTTGATATCGGTGCCTGGTTTCCCTCTCATCATGTCCGTTGACTGATTACCCTTCATATCTTTGAGAGGGATATCATCGATGGCAATAATCTCGTCTCCAGATTCAATCCCGGCCCGTGAGGCTGGAGTGTCATCAATGGGAGAAACGATAATTAGCCTACCCTTTTCCGTAGACACGATAATGCCGATTCCTCCAAATTTACCTTTGGTATCTATGGTTAATTGATTAAAGGCTTTCCTCGGCATAACCACAGTGTGAGGGTCTAGTTGATCGGCGATTCCTTTCAAAGCATGGTACACCATCTCTGAGTAGTCCACTTTTTTTGGATCAACATACAAATCTTCCAGATAAAACAGCCCCTTAGCAAGGGCTTCCATGGCTTTGTAACGTGATATTTCGTCAGCTTGATTGACAGATTCTTTGGCTCCTAACGATCCTGCCATGCATAGGAAAACAGAGAAGAGTACAAGGTTTTTCATGAATCCCCCGTTGGGTTATTGATGCTGTCTATCGTTCTAGTCGCGTATTAGGTAAATCTGCTCTGACTCGTTGTTGCTTGTTGGGGGTCCGAGACTGAGCGATTCTCTGAACGATACCCATCATTTTTCTGGCTCGATTGCGGTTTGAGTCCGATACTTCCTTGTTACCGGCGTAGGTTCTCAAGAGATTCATAGCCGAGCTGTGTCGGCCCAAAGCCACTTCTGACATGACGAGGGAATTGATTGGATCAAAACACACAGGGCAGGCAGATTTTGCCTTTTTATAGATGCCAACCGCTTGATTTCTTCTTTTTGACAGCTCATAAATTTTGCCGAGTCGCATCAGTGATAAGTAGTAGTTTGGGTTTTCCCCTAGAGCAACTCTATAATGCTTTTCAGCGGCTCTTATCTTTCCCATTCGTTCAAATGCCAAAGCCAAGTTGTGTGAGATTCTTTCGGGGTATTGGTAGACTTTATAATCCTTAGATTTCTTAATAGCTCTCAACACTGAAACAGCTTGCTTGTACTTTTTGGCTTCGATATGAGCGGAGCTTAGGTTAAGGGCCACTGAGGTGCGTGGCTCAAGGGCGTAGGACTCTTTGAAACTTTTAGCAGCGCTTATTGGGTTTTGGAGCGACAGCTGTGCCAGTCCCATGAGGTTTTTGAAGTCTGGGTCTTCGGGGTGTTGATTGATAAGTTTTCTCAGTTCTTTCATTGCCATCGCTGGTAGCCCTTTATTTAAGAAACTCACTACCAGACTTTTTTGGGTGGCCATGATCTCAGCTTCTTTTTCTGCTTTCTTGTTATTTTCGTGGATCGTTTGACAGGAAATTTGAGATATACTAAGTATTATTATAGTAATCTTGTAAATTATTGATGATTTTATTCTATCCATCATTACGATCTCCGTTGAGGTTGGGAAGATAGCATCTTATATTCTAAACCTGTTCCTTGTTCGAGAAAAGCTGAGGTCCAATTATTTTAAGGAATCTAAACTATGGAAGATCTGGAGAATGGTACTGCTAAGGAGCCTGAGACCGAGGAGATGACTCTGGCAAGTCAGCTAAAGCAATCGAGAGATAAAGCTAGTTTATCAATCGAACAGGTAGCCGTTTCCACGAAAATTTCGATTTCCTTTATTGAAGCCATAGAAGGCAACAAAAATGCTAGGCTCCCTGACAGAGTTTTCTGCAGAGGATTTTTACGAACGCTTGCCAAACTCTACGACCTAGATCCAGATGAATTGTTGAAAAAATTTGAAGACGAGCACAATAGCGCTGCCGACCAGAAGCGTATGAAGGAGGATCAAAGGACAAGCCATGGAACAACACGAAAAAAACCTGTTTTTTTGTCACGACCATACCGTAGTACAAAACGTTTTTTTACCTTGAGTCTCAAACCACTCCCACTTTTTGTTCTTTCCTTCGCTAGTCTGAGTCTGGTTGTGCTCATTGCTTACTCCCTTAGAGGGTTTTTACCCTATTTCTCAGACGAGCCTAAAAAGGCAGCGGTGACCAAAGAGAATACGACTGACAGCTTGACTATGGAAAGGAGGAAAGCTGTAAATGAGGCCCTTAACCAAGGGCTTCAAGTCTTGGAGATGGAGTTTGAAAAATCCTCTAAAATGAGTTATCGGACTGATGGCAAAAAATTAGTTCGCAAAGTTATGAATCCAGGCTACTACAAGTTTACCTTTCGAGAAAAGCTGACCCTTACCGTTGATAATCCAAGCGTGGTGGTCGCTGTCCATAATGGCCGCTCACTAGGGAAGCTGGGGACCACGGCAAAAGTCAAAAAAATGACATTTTTGGCTGAAGACGAAAATATGACAATATCTAAAAAGAAAGAGTGACATAGCTCGAGAGCTAAGGCGCTTCGCCTCCGACACGATTAAAGGTTTGTAAGCCAAGGACGAAACGTAACATGAGGATCGTAAGACCCTCAGCGAGTTGGGCGGACCTGTTGTGGTCCATGCGGAGACGAATGCCTGAGCACGCTCATGACGAGCTCTTCTACCAGGAGGGTGGAAGCAAATGACTCCCTACCTAACTCACATATTCGCAGGTTATTGCTATAAAAGTCGCTGGGATACCGAGCGTATTCCCCTTTCGTTGCTAGCTACGACTTAAGAGTGTACAACATCCAGGTGCGTTTTTTGTCGCAATATTGGAGGCCAGCATTGAAAGCGTGTCTTACATCTCGAGAACTCATCGAGAGTCTATCATTTTTGCGTAGTCAAAATGACTCTGTAGGGTTTGTTCCTACCATGGGAGCCTTGCATCGAGGCCATCTCTCGCTCATAGAAATTGCCCGCAAGAGCTGTACCTGTGTAGTCGCTAGCATTTTTGTCAATCCCAAACAATTTGGCCCAGACGAAGACTTTGCAACCTACCCCAGAACCGTAAAAGAAGACCTAGCCGTGCTGGAAGAGGCTGGTGTTGATTTCGTTTTTTTACCGAGCGCTTCAGATTTGTATCCCGAGGGTTTTCAAACAGGAGTCTCAAACCAAAAGATGAGTCGGGTCCTCTGCGGTCAATATCGAGACGGACATTTTGATGGTGTTTTAACTGTGGTGGCAAAGCTATTTGGTATCGTAAAACCGCAAGAGGCTTTCTTCGGGAAAAAGGATTACCAGCAATACTTACTTATAAGGCGCATGGTCGAAGACCTGTCCATGGGAGTTAAGGTCATGGGTTGTCCCATCATTCGTGAAGAGGATGGGCTGGCGATGAGTAGCCGCAATCGAAGGCTTAGCGACACAGGTAGGATCGAGGCTACAGCAATTAGTAAGGCCTTAACGTTAGTGCGAGATTCGTTTCACTCAGGGGAAAATCGGAAAAAAGAATTATTGGCGATCTTTCATCAGGCCCTTGCGGAAACATCCTCGATTACCATCCAATACTGTGAGATCCGAGATGCTGTTTATC
This sequence comes from Pseudobacteriovorax sp., assembly GCA_013215145.1. Lineage (GTDB taxonomy): Bacteria > Bdellovibrionota_B > Oligoflexia > Oligoflexales > Oligoflexaceae > DT-89. The sequence continues at coordinate 47,542 of JABSRP010000044.1, read as the reverse complement.
TCGAAGATATTGAAGACACCATCACCCAACCTTCTGTTATGGCCGTGGCGGTGTTTTTGGAAGGAGTTCGACTGATTGATAACGTAGAATTGGGAGCTTCGTCCGAATGAGTTATTTTAATTATCAAGTTTCGAAAGTATTCGAACTTTTACTGCGGCCTTTCATTTACTTTATTGTCACCCGAGTCAGTCCGGAAGATCTGGTTAACGAATTGGCAAAACAAAAAGGTCACCTGGTCTATGTGCTCCCAAAACGATCCAAAATAGATGGGCTGGTTCTGAGAGCGATTTGTCGTAAATATCGTTTGCCCTATCCCGAGTACGAACTGAATCTGAGCAAAAGGTCCTCGGCTTGTATCTTGTATATCAACAACAGCGGGGCGTTTCGCAGTAAGAAGTCTCTGAAGCCTCACAAGGGGCTCCTTAAAATTATTGGTACACAAAAATCTAATACCAAAACACCGATAAAAATGATTCCGATTTCGCCATTTTGGGGAAAGAATCCAGGAAGAGACGAAAGCTCTATTTGGCGATTGATTTTTAACGACGACGAGCATGCAGGTTGGCTGCAGCGTTTTTTTATTATCCTGTTTCAAGCGCGCAACAATATTCTTTACTTCTCTGACCCTCACACACTAACTGATATGAAAGATGAGGGAGACACCGAACGGCAGGCTCGCAAACTCAAACGACTTCTTAGGATTCAGTTCCGCAATCAGAGGAATACAGTACTAGGGAAAGAGCTCTATATGAAAGAGCAGGTCGTCCATGACGTCGCGTCGGGTAAACTTGTCAGGCAAGCTATCGAATCCGAGATGGAAGCTACCAAGAAGACCTCGAGCCGAAACCTAGAGACCAAAGCTAGGCGCTATGTGCGAGAGTTGGCTGCTGACCAACGTTATACCATGGTGCGTACCTTTGAAATCTTATTAGGGCGTCTATGGAATAAGCTCTTCGATGGTGTGGAAATTCAAAATCTACAAAATGTGAGAAGTTTGGCCTCACAAAACTATGAAATTGTTTACGTTCCCACTCATAGAAGTCACTTAGACTATCTGTTGACGAGCTATACGATTTACGAAAGTGGAATGCCATCACCTCATATCGCAGCCGGAATCAATCTGAACTTTTGGCCAGCAGGTTGGTTTTTACGACGAGCTGGTGCCTTTTTTATTAGGCGTTCGTTTCGTGGAAAGAAGTTATACACTGCAGTAGTCAATGAGTATGTTCATTTTTTATTGAAAGAAGGCTATCCCCTAACATTTTTTCCTGAAGGTGGTCGAAGCCGCACGGGCAAGCTGCTACCGCTAAAAACAGGGATGCTGGCCATGGTTGTACATAGCTTTATCAGGAACTCCATAAGACCCATTGCCTTTGTACCGGTCTATCTTGGCTATGATAAAGTTATGGAAGTTGGCTCTTACATGTCCGAATTGGGTGGCAAGAAAAAAGCCAAAGAGTCGATTACAGCTTTGCTGAAGGCGCGAAAGTTTTTAAAGTCCTATTATGGTAAAGTCCATGTATCTTATGGAAAGCCTGTGATCCTGTCGGAGTTTATGGACGAGCATCAATCCGACTGGCGTGAATGCGATGGTAACCTAGAAAAACCTCAGTGGATGCCGTCTCTAGTTGCCAAGCTTGCCGATGAGATCTCCGTCAGAATGAATAAATCTGCAGTAGTCAATCCGATTTCACTCGTTGGTTTGGCTTTGCTCTCGACCCCACAAAACGCTTTACCGAAAGAAGAACTCACGAATTTTATTGATACGTTTTTGGAGTTGCATCAAATTCTAGGCAGCGAGACCAATGTAAAGACTATTGGGCGTTCAGGTGAAGAGATTTTAGCTATGGCTCAGCGGCTTAATATCGTCTCTACCTTTCAGCATAGTGGCGGAGATGTGCTTCATCTTCAAGATCAAGAAAGTATCACCATTTCCTATTACCGAAATAATATTGTCCACCTATTTGCCATTCCTTCATTGATTGCTGGGTTCTTTCGCCAGCAGAGGCAGATGACCCTTGGAGATATTAAGACGGGATGTGCAGAGTTATACCCTTTTCTCAAAGACGAGTTCTTTCTACCTTGGTCAGAGAGTGAGTTACCAGAAATTGTGGATACCTACAGTAAGGCTATGGTAAAAGTTGGCTTGCTCGTGATGAATGGCGATTTATTGGAAAAACCGAGACCTGCTTTTGATCAGTACGAGAACCTAAATATACTGGCCGCTTGCCTTGGCCTTACTTTTGAGCGCTATACCATCACCCTAGCGCTCCTCTCCTACCATAGCAAAAAAGGTTTTGTAGATGAGAAATCTTTCGAGTTGCAGTGTCAAAAAATGGCTCAAAGACTCGCTATACTAAATGGGGTGAATAATCCTGAGTTTGCTGACAAGGGATTTATTTTTAAACATCTTCGGTTGCTTAAGAAAAAAGGACTGTTAATCCCGGAAGATAATGGTCAGCTAAGAATTGATCAGAAGATTAGATCAGTAGCGAAAGAGTCTATGAAGTTACTCAGCTACGATGCTCGATATAGTATAGACAGAATTTTTGCGAGTAAACAATAACGATGAGTAAATGGAAGTATCGAGAATCTGATGACTACTTTTCTTACGACAAAATCCGTCGCGGGAAAGACAAGCGTAAAAAAAATAAGAAGGCCATTGATAATTTTGTGCTAGATGAGGACAAGTGGCTTGTTAAGGACAACTGGTTTAAGGCCCGTGTTGTCGAAGTACACAAACGCTATGCCTTTGTATCTCCGATAACAGAAGACGGCGATATTGTCACAAAAGATGTTTGGTTATCTACAGTGGCCAGAAAGCATCTCCAGTCCAAAAGACTGGAACGAAATAATGTTGTCGTGGGAGATGTTGTGCTGTGCAGGCCTGCTACAGGAGAGGAGCCCGACGTCAGCGAAGAGCTCCCTTATTGCGTTGTAGAAAACCTAAAGCCAAGGTTTTCGGAAATCTCGCGAGTGGATCCTGCATCGATGGAGCGAAAGCACATCTTGGCAAGCAATGTAGATCAGCTTTTGATCGTCGCAAGTTTTTGCAGCCCCTTGGTGAAATGGGGTTTAATTGATCGCTATCTGGTTTTGGCTGAAGAACAAAATATCGAGCCCATCATCGTTTTGAATAAACAAGACTTACTGCTTGAGGAGTCAGAAAAGTTTCAGAAAAAAGCCGAAGAAGAAATCGCGAACTATCGCAGTCTCGGCTACAAGGTATTTTCTATTTCTGTTTTGGGTAAGTCTCAAGACGATATTGAGGCCATTGGTGAGTCTCTCAAAGACAAATGTTCCATTCTCAGCGGACACTCCGGTGTTGGAAAATCCTCTTTGGTTAATTTATTCCGCCCCGAAATTACGCAAGAAGTCGAAGCTAATGCGGACATTTTTTATAAAGGACGCCATACGACTACCTACGCAAGCCTCTTAAAGCTCGGAACTGGTGGTATTGTGGTGGATACTCCTGGGATCAGGAGCTTTTTGCTTGGAGAAAGAAGCTCTATCGATCTCACATATAGCTTTCGCGAGATGCGGCCTTATTTAGGTAAATGTAAATACCGAGAATGCAGGCATATCGATGAGCCTGACTGCGCCATACTTGAGGCCTTGCACGATGGCAAAATAACTTCTAGAAGATATCAGTCTTATAAAGGTCTATTACTGGGTGACACCGGGCGCCAAGGTCGAACCCGCGACGATGAACTTGAAGAGTAAAGGAAATTCAATGACTTATTCTTTCCATGAAAACGAAGAATTGATGATGCTACGGGAAAGCGTGCGAACATTTGCCGAGAAAGAAATTGGACCTCGGGCCCATGACCTGGATGAAAAGGAAGAGTTTTCCTACGATTTGACGAAAAAAATGGGTGAACTTGGACTTTTTGGTACGATTGTGCCGACTGAATACGGCGGCCAAGGAATGGATTATATTCAGTATGTGATCGCGGTTGAAGAATTGGCTCGCGTAGACGGGTCCCAGGCAGCGACTATTGCTGCTCATAATTCGCTAGGTGCGGGACCACTCTATTATTACGGTAATGAGGAGCAGAAAAAAGAGTATTTACCTTCGTTGTGTACAGGGGAAGGTCTCTGGGCATTTGGATTGACAGAGCCTGAAGCGGGTAGCGATGCTCAGGCTAGTCAGACCAAAGCAGTCTACGATGCTGCCAATGACGAATGGGTTATCAACGGTTCTAAAATTTGGATCACGAACAGTGCCTGCGATCTCACAAAAGGAATCACTGTGCAAGCCGTCACAGGTCAGCAAGCGAATGGAAGGGCCGAGCTCAGCTGCTTTATTGTACCTGCCGATGCAAAGGGGCTAACGCGTAAGGAAATGCATGGGAAAATGATGTGGAGATCGTCCAATACCGGTGAGCTTTATTTCGACGATGTTAGGGTGCCTAGTTCTGCGTTTTTAGGAAAGCAAGGCGAAGGCTTTAAAATGATGATGGAGACGTTGGATAATGGAAGACTTTCCATTGCAGCAATGGGCCTTGGTTTAGCCAAGGGAGCTCTCGATCTAACGTTAAAGTATGCTGGCGAGCGCAAAACCTTTGGCAAGCCGATTGCCAAGCATCAAGCTGTCGCATTTAAACTTGCTGAGATGGCAACAAGAGTTGAAGCCGCTGAGGGATTGCTATACAAAGCTGCCTGGCTCAAGCAAGAAGGAAAACCCTTTCAAAAGCAGGCTGCTATGGCAAAGCTTTATTGTTCGGAAGTTGCAGAATACTGTGCGAGAGAAGGTCAGCAAACCTTTGGTGGGTACGGTTTGATGAAAGAGTACCCCATCGAACGTCATTACCGAGACGCTGCGCTTTTACGAATTGGCGAGGGTACCTCCGAGATTCAAAGGCTAGTGATCTCACGATATATAGGATGCTAAGTGCTCTTAAGAGTTATTACTTTATTATTAACCTTCAGTCTTTCCTCCTGCAGTACGGTAGTGCTGCAGGGTTTTGGAAACGACAGTAATAAAGCACTATCCATCGTTACGGCCGATCTTTTCAATCAAAGAGACGGCTCCCAAGATGAAAATACTTGGAAAGGCGACTGGCTTTTTCGCAGAGCACGTATCGAACTCATAGACCAACAGCTCGTCAACATCCGGCCTGATATTCTACTGTTTCAAAATTTGATGAAGCGAGAAGGAAGCGTTTCTGAATCGGATGTAAAACTACTGAACGCCGGAGTTTTGAACGGATTTCGTTGGCAGACTCATAAAATGAAATCCTTTTCAGACACTGGCGAACAAAGTTTGTTAGCCTCAGCTATCGGGCTGCCGGCGCGATTTGATTCGTCTGGTCTTGAGGGGAAGTCGATTCAAATCGGTAAGGGCGGATTTGCTGCAGTCTTCCCAGTAGAGCGTAATGGCCAAAAGATTTTGCTGAGCAGTGTGAAACTGCCAAACGATGAAAGCGCAGATCAAGCATACGGACAGCTGATTGACTTTCTAAGCGCCGCAATGAAAGAATCGGGTATCTGTTCAAAAAGACTTATCATTGGGGGATATCTGCCAATGAACCCCTCTTGGCAAAACGACAAACGGCTCTTATCGACCTTTTCCATGAAAGACACAGCCGAAGGGTTCTGCAATATAGCCGAAAGCTGCTTCACATCCACTGCTGACAACGAACTTCAAAGTCAAATAGACCCACTGGCCTTTGGGCAAAGGACGGATAGGATCTTGGTTTCCAATAGGACAAGAGTCTTTGACAGTCAGCGTGTCTTCGATCAATCAGAGGAAAGCTACCTTTCTGCTCGCCATGGCTTGCAAAGGTTTTGGCCTTTGCATCGATTTGGTTGGCTTACCAAAGTAAGACTGGCTCGATGCTATTAAGGCGAGCATAGCCTTCCGTCCTACGTTACGGTCAAAAAACTCTCATGTTGTTGTCAATCAACGGCGTAGCTAATTCCCAGGCCAACCTCGAATCCATGGAGCCGATTGGTTTTCGTCCCGCGCCAGCGGTCTACTCTCAACCAATATAGCCACGACTTATCTATGTAGCATAATTTAGCGGAGACACCTGCACCAATCTCTGTCTCATAATCTGGATCTCTTAGTGGTGGTAGCTTTGAGCGCTGATTGGGTGTCATATACAAAAGCTTTGTGCCGATTAGAAAATACACCGGGTGATACAATCTAGTTATATAAAACGATTCATTCGACAAAGATAGTAAGGCAAATTCACGATCAATATCCTTACGTTTGAAGCTTTTAAAGCCTATGCTAAGTCCGACCCCCCATTTTTCACTTAGAAAATGAGTGTAGCCAAAGATAAGCTTGCGAAATCCAGTGTCAAAGTACTCATTTCCATTTCCCGTAGGGTAATTTGCAGTGTACTCTGTGGTTATATAGTCTTTTGAAAAGGGATTAATAGCATCCGACTCTTTGAATACGGGTTCGATGTTGGCCTTGAGGATTTCAGGCAGAAGCAATAGCACAAAAACTAGTGAGGTCATTTTGATCAAGTCAGGCACCCAACAATTATGGTTACATGGCATAGGTAAAATCAAAGTCATCGCCATGTGCTTACTGTTTTTTTCTATACTTTTACCTACGGCACCACAAGCTATCTTAACAACTATAAGTGTTTTGACCTATCTATTTTGCAAGGGTTGGAAAGACGTTTGGTCGAAATCTAGCCCCAAGCCTGGCATTCAGTCGGTTGGGCTCAATATACTACTTTGGTTTTTAGTCATGAGTTTGGGCATTCACCTTCTGTCGTTTGGTATCGATTTGTCGCAGGCCGATGCAGATTCGCAGTCCGCCGTGATAAAAAACCACCTTAGACTGATTGGCAAACAAGGTTTGTGGGGATTCTTTTTGATCTCATTCATGTCTTGGGTGACCCTCCGAGGGTTTCGTCTCGCATCGATTCAGAAGCCCCTTTGCTGTATGGTGGCCTTCCTAGTGGCCTACATGCTAATTCAAAGATATACCGGGATTGATTTTGTGCAGGGGTTTGACGCCAAAATTTCTGACGAGAGGTACAGCGACGGTGTCTATCGGGTGGCAGGCTTTATTGCACATCCACTAACCTTCGGTTTTAATTCGGGAATGTTTGTTATTCTCTGCCTTGGTATCGGCCTACTTGGCAAATACGAAAATATAAAACCGAAGCTTTGGCTACTGACATCGGCTCTTGGCTTCGTTTGTCTGCTCCTTAGCCAATCGAGAGCTCCGTTAGTGTTTACGATGCTAGCTGCGGTGGTTTTGCTTTCGAGACAGGCTAAGATTAGGCAAATTTCCCTTGGAAAAAAACTATTGGCACTTGTGATAGTCACTGGATCCGCAGCCTTCTTTGTTCAAAATAGGATGTCAGAACTATGGGCCCAAGACCGACCCCTAGTCGAGGCGATCCCTCGAGTGGCGTTTTTAGACGTCCATTGGCAGATGTTTGTTGATCATCCATTAACGGGAGTCGGTTACAGTAAGCGGGTAGATACTGCCTTGGAATATTATGAAAGCATGGGTTACACTAATTTAGAACGTAAATACTCAGCCCATAACATCTACGTTCAGACACTCGCCGACTCGGGATTGTTGGGGGCCTTAGGGCTGGTCCTAAAGATTGCCGGAGTCTTTGTTGTGGGTGTGTTTCTCCTGCAGATATCAAACTCTTGGCTACTGCTCTCCCTACTTTTGTACGGTTTGATCAGTGGCCTAACCCAAAACACCATGCGTGACAGCGAGTTTATGTACGCATTTTGGTTCTGTTTTGGGATTGTATTGAATTCCATTTGGGAAAAAAAGTTTGCAACAAGAAGTCAAATCGAAAATCTCAAATCCGGAACGGATAGGACGCATCGTCAAAAGGATGTGTGAGGGCGGCATGTACGCTCTCATCCGGGTCGACCCGAAATCAAAAATCGGAATTAGATCCAACTTTCACAGTGTCAGTCTGGAAGAAAAATCCATCGTATTTAGTGGGATATCAGAATACGGTCTCGAGAAGCTCGCACCTGATAAAATTGTGCGGTTTGAGGTGATCGGTATGCCTTCGAAAGTCGTCTTTCAGACTAAAATCCTGAAAACCATGGGAGCTGGGGGGGTGATTTGTGAGTTTCCTGCAGCTCTTATAAGCATTGAACGCAGATCTGCGGCGCGGTGCACCACCAATCATAATATCATGGCCTATATGGAGCTCGGGCTTTGGAAGCCTGATCCGGATAACATTGATGCCCCACCAGGTTTTTTCCATCACAGAGACATTTATAGCTGGATCCCCGTCCTTGATGTTAGCGTTGGGGGAGTTTGCCTTCAGACTCATTTTCCCTCTTGCATTACCGCCATCGGCGATAACAAAGAGGATTTGAACGCATCCCTTATCTTGCCTATGCAGGAACCTTTGCAAATTCCGGTGACTTTTCGCTGGCAGAAGCGGATTCGGAATCGGCTCAAGGGCACGACAAATGACCGCTATCAGGTGGATTACCGTGTGGGGGTCGAGTTTCTTTCGATTTCGGAGGAGCAGCTCGTCAAGCTTAAGCAGTTTATTCGCCAATTATCTGTCTCCGAGGCAATTTAATGGTAAATTTTCTTTGGCTTATTTTCGGACTATCCATTTCTGTTGCCCTTCAAGGGAACACGGTTACTATTGATAAGCGACCTACCTCATCCACCCAGGCCAAGGCCATCCAGGACTTAGAGCTCAAACTTGCTCGCCTGTGGGGAAAGTACGACGAGATGGAATTAAAGGTAAGAAAACAGGCCGAACGGATTAAGTTGCTCGAAAAAGGCCTTATGCTTGGGGTGATACCACAGGAGCTTATCCAGGATAAACTGAAGCTTGGATCCGATTCGAGTGAAGCCATCGATTGGAGCAATCGTAGCCAAACAAAGCCACCTCCCGTCGCGACAGAAACACCTAAAAAGGCCGAAGAAGTGCCCTTCCCTGAATTACTGAAACGAGCTCAAGCAGCTTTTGATGCGGGTAAATACGGCAAAGCTATATCCCTTTACCAAAGGATCGACGCCTCTTACAAAGATTATACGGCAGAGGGGCAAACCCTCTATTGGATCGGCCTGTCTTGGTATTATTTGAAAGAATATAACCAATCTGCTGGTCACTTTAATAGATTGGTTGAAAACTTTAAGGAAAGTAAATGGATCCCAAAGGCTGAGTATTTTCTGGCGAAAATATCTTTACAGAAGGGTTTGCTCAGGAAGGCTCTTGATCAACTGAGGGATATTGTGGGTCGTTATCCAAATAGCGATATCTCTGAGATGGCTTCCCATGAAATCAAACTTCTAAAAGAGAAAATTTAGTATGCAGGCAATGCTTCTGATTTTTACTTTATTTTATGCTAATCATGCATTTAGCCAAAATAATGAATTCCAGCAGAATAATGTCTCGAATCAGAACTTTGATGACCAAGGTCAAGAATTTCAGAATCAGTCTTTTCAAAACCAAAATCTCTTTGAAGATCAGGAACTTCAAAATCAGGGTTTTCAGAATCAAGGTTTTCGAAATCAGGGTTTTCAGAATCAAGGTTTTCAAAATCAGGATGTCTTAAATCAGACTCAAGGCGCATTACAGCAGCAAACCTCACAAGAGGACTTTCAAGAGGGGTTGGACCCTATATCCACTTCTGAGAACAATTTGAGCCCTGCGAATTCTTTGGATCAAGAGTCTGAAGACGGCTTGGAGTCTGCTTTAGATGATGAAACAGCTCCTGTTGAGGAGACTATAGGGATTCCGTTGATTCAGAAAATCGAAGCTCCAAACCTTTTTGCTGGCGCTCCACCGATTCCTGGGTCACTAGGAGATTTAGCGGCGGAAGAAGCGCCAGAAGAGTATATCGTAGAAATCGGTGACACTTTATTTGAGATCTGTGACCAACTTTTAGACGAACCCGGTTATTGGCCAAAGCTCTGGTCTCTCAACCCTTACATATCTAACCCCCACTTTATATTTCCAAAAATGAGACTTAGATTTTTTAGTGGAGATAGCACCTCACCTCCTTTCTTAAGAGTGATTACTGAAGATGAGGTCTTGCCGGTGGATGGAGAGCAGATTACCGAGTCAGACTTGATGCGAGAGGATGTTTCTCGCCTTTTGACAAGGTTAGAACGAGTCGATCGTACACCTGTCTTGACACCGAATGAAATGAAGCCGTTTCCTGAAATTGATGAAGCCTTCGTCTCGGAAGGGGGAGTTTTTTTTAGCCGGCAGATCACAGTAACCGTGCCTGCTTATATCTTTGAAGACGAGGTCGAGGAACTGGCAACGGTAGTTGCCGGCTCGACAGGGTCCCTGCTGATTGGAAGAGGTGAAGATATCATCCTCGAACTGGAGGATGATGAAGCCGAACTGGAGGGAACGCTGACGGTTCTTCGTTATTCGGAGAAAGTATATAATCCCCTATCTGACGATTTCGTAGGCTACCGCTACGAGTTTATCGGTCATATCAATAATATCGAAGTTGATAGCGAGGACGAGGATGTTCTCATCGCTAACTCCGTACTGAGCCGCATGGGAATTATGGCAGGAGACCTAGTGGTTCCCTTTATATCTGTGCGCAAAAAAGTACCGATGAAAGCTACAGGAGAGGCTGTAGACGGCTTGACGGTCTTGGGGTTTGACCATCCCGACACTTCGATTGGAGGCCGTGGAAACTTCGTCTATCTTGATATCGATGAAGAGGCATCCGTGGAGGCTGGACAGACTATTGCTCTATACCGGAACACCCGTGATACAGCTGGACTCTTTGTTCGATCCGAACTTCCCAACTATTATAAGCCAGTCGGTGATGCCTATATTGTCGAGGTCAACGACACTGCCGCAATTGGCTATATAACCAACGACACTTTCGAGATCCGCTCAGGAAATGTCTCTTCCGAACCTTCTGAGGAATAATATGTCATTTGCTATGAAAGACTCCTTGCTCTAAATCAAGAGCAAGGAGGAATCATATGCATTATCTTGATGCTGTCATCACTCATATCGTGAGTGAGCTCACGGGTAGATTTATTCCCATAGATGGTCTACCAGTTATCTCAAACGACCATCTTATACCAGGTATCAGTCTTTCTGAATGGTCTGCGTATCTAAAGTATCATGCAAATGATACGGCTAAGTTATGGCGCAAACCCCTGAAAGAGCATCTCAATGGAAAGTATGATCTCATCCTTCAGGAATTAGATCATATGTATCAAAAATGGGAAATGAACTACAGATATCTTTCGATTTGCCAAGCGGAATACCCTTACTTGCTAAGACAGATAAAATCCCCTCCTTGGGGGCTGTTTGTTAAAGGAAGCATTGACTTACTTACCCGTCCATCTATTGCTGTCGTTGGAGCTCGCAAAGCGAGCTTTGATGCTCTTCAACAAGCAAGAATCCTTTCTCAATCCTTAGCTCGCGATGGAGCTTTGATTGTTAGTGGTGGTGCCATTGGTTGCGATGCCGCGGCTCATCTTGGAGCCTTAAACCTGGGGTTTGAACCAGCGCCAACTGCAGTTGTTTTTGCCGGGGGGTTGGACGACTTATATCCGAGGCGTAACCACATATTGTTTCGAGATATCGCCGAAACTGGAGGGCTTTTTTTAACCGAACGCCTGTTTGGTTCTCGTGCTCAACCGTTTCATTTTCCGATTAGAAATAGGATTATTGCCGGAATCTCTAATCGTGTGATTCTGATTCAAGCTGCTGAAAAATCGGGAGCGATGAATACCGTTCGCACCGCTTTGGATTTTGGGCGTGACGTGATGGTTTTCGATGGAGACAATGATGACATTAGGTTTTCGGGAAACCGTCAACTTCAGTTTGCGGGTGCCCCTTATTTTAAATCTAGCGACGACTACATGAATATGAATTGGGAGCAATGTTAGTCATTTGAGGAATTTATTTTGCTTTCCTGTAAACAAAGTCTTAGTCTAGATATATGGAATAATTTTTAAGAGAACAGATACGCGATCAGGCGCAGCCCTGACAGACGATGGAGCATGTTTGTGAAGAAGGCTAGTGTCGGTCAATCACAGTGGTGGAAAGTAGTTCAGTCGATGGCTGATCTCGTAGCGGCAGGTTACGATGAGCATGAACTGACAGAAAATTACGTGAGGACCTCATTGGTCGAGCAAGGATATTCTGACGACTTGATAACTGTCGCCACAAGCTGGGTCGAAAAAGCAATCAATTCAGGAACCATAAGTGAGTGTTTTGCGATGCTTCAGAATCAGTCCACTGGCACACGCATCGTAAATCCATTGGAAGATATCTGTTTTTCGTCTTCGGTTTGGTCTCGGATTAAGACCTGTCGACAGAAGGGGCTAATCTCGGAAGAGGCCATGGAAAGGATGCTCGAAGGAGCTAGGGTCATTGATACCCGTGATTGGGAAGATGACGAAGTGACCAACCTATTGGCTGAGATGCTTTTCACCTTTAATCCGAGCAGTAGCGAGTCTGAGTATATTGATATGCTTAGACGGTGTGTTCCTCAGTTTTATTGCTAAAGCTAGACGAGTTTCAGGGAAGCCCATGTTAGGGCAAAACCGTGCTTTTAGATCTAATTAAACAAGTATTTTTGACAAATAGCTGCCAGGAACTACTTATTAATGGCAGTGTAATCGTGACTAAGATTCGACCTGATGGAACGAGTGAATCTGAGGCATCGCCCTTCTCTCACGAAGAAGAGGCCATTGCAGCGATTCGAGAGTTTTGCTGGTCACAGTCGATACGGCTCGATCCTCTTTTGCCTTCTGCTGGGTCAGTGATGACTTTGGGTAGTTTATCCCTTCGGTGGCACGTTATCATTCCTCCTATGTCTTTCGGCGTTGGATTAATCTCAGTAAGACGTCAAGGGAATCTTACGTGGGATCTGTCCGCGTTCACTCAAGACGAAGTCTGTCGCATGCAGCTCGAGGCACTAAAGGGGGCTTCCATCGTTCTTTTCGGCGGTGAGACTGGCTCTGGAAAAACAACCTTACTATCCCACTTGGCAAAGAGGTTTTTTGGCGAGCAAAGGGTTTTTATTATCGAAACTGTACCAGAGCTTGAGCGAGTTTCAAGTCATTGGATTCAACTGGTGACTCAGGAATCACTGGTTGATGGTACTGGCCAGGTGACCTGCTCAGACCTTCTTTTTCAAAGCCTTCGTATGCGACCAGATCGTTATATCTTTGGAGAGATCAGAGGGCCGGAAGCCAAAGATTTATTTCATCTTATGTCATCGGCAAGTGCGGGAGTCTGGTCAACGATCCATACTAACTCTCCGGAAGTTGCTCTGCAAAGGTTATCTCTATTAAGCGGAATTTCCTTGTCAGAATGGCAAAGTTTTTTGGGACGATCTGGGGCTTGCTACGTCCAGCTTTCAAGGCGGGACCCAAGGGTTACTGGGATCTACCAGTACAACCCAGATGGGGTCCATAAGATCTACGAGCTTTAGAAAGGACTACTTTTTGCCAAAGAAGATAGAAAAGAACTTTTTGATCATTCCCATAATAGTCGTCGGCTTTTGAACCGGAACCGCCACTTTTTGTCGGTTCTGTCTGTTGTCTGGTCGCCTATTACGTTGATTGTTATGCCGCTTCCTATCTTGCTGATTGCGGTTTCTATTCTGTTGGTTGCGGTCCCTTTGATCTTTTCTCTGACCACCCTTGCGTTGTCGCTGACCCTTGCCTTTTCTAGCATCATCACGACCAGATGCACCGGCACGATCGCGGTTCTGACCACCAGATTTACGTCCGCCCTTTCTGTCTTGCTGACGATCTTGTCTAGCAGGCGCTGGTTTCGTGGCTTGTGTTGTGCCAATAAAGTCGGGATCTTTGTAAGGGTTTAGGGCTTTGTCCTCTGTGGCCAATAGCTCGTCGTCGGGAAGCGTGACTTCAAGTGTTACGGCATCGCCCAAATACTCTCTGATGCTTTCCAAATAGTGGCCATAGTCTTCACAAACGAGGGAGTAGGCTGAGCCTTCGGCACCTGCTCTTGCGGTCCGACCAATCCGGTGAACGTAGTTAGCGGCCTCATTGGGAAGATCAAAGTTGTAGACATGAGAGATATCCGAGATATGGAGACCTCGGCTTGCTACATCAGTGGCGATAAGAGCTGTGACTTGGCCTTTTTTAATGCGATTGATCAGGTTGATCCGTTTGCGTTGCGGTAAGTCACCTGTTATGAGGTCTGCCTCAATCCCGTTGTTCACGAGTTTGTAGTGGACCCATTCCGCTACCAATTTGGTATTGGTAAAAATGATCGAGCAAGTCGGCTTGTGTTGGCGAATGAGGCCGATAAGAACAGCTAGTTTTTCTGTGGACTCGCAGGCGAGAGCGTGCTGTTCGATTCTCTCTGGAGTCATCACCTCTGGATTTACCGATATATATTCCGGTTCTTCGAGGTATTCAAAAGCCAGCTCTTTGACTTTTTCATTAGTCGTTGCTGAGAATAAGAGTTTTTGGGTTTCTTCGCTTAGTTTATCGAGAAAGAACTCAACGTCGTCGATGAAGCCCATGTCAAACATTCGATCTGCTTCATCACAAACGAATTGCAGGCATGATTTGACGTTAAAAACTTTTTTCTGAAAATAGTCTTTTAGCCGGCCAGGGGTAGCAACGATCACATCTGCTCCGGCCTTTATGACCTTGGCTTGCTTCTCATAGTCAACTCCTCCATATACTGCTACTGATTTGATGCCATTTTGATCAAAAATAGGTGCAGCATCCGAGTGAATCTGAACGGCCAGTTCTCGTGTGGGTACCAAAATGATAGCCAAGGGTCCTTTGGGTGTCGCATTCGACGTCTTAAGCTTGACCACTTCATTAGCAATCGTGATAAGAAAAACCCCGGTTTTGCCCGTTCCTGTTTGAGCAAAACCTGCTACGTCTCGACCGTTTAACGTATGAGGTAGGCATTTTTGCTGGACCGGAGTGGGTTTGGTCCAGCCAACCTTTGCAATGGCGTCTTTAACGTCTTGTTCTAGTTCCATGTCCTCGAAAGACTCGACCAGAGGGACTTCGCTGGCTTCTGGTATAAGAGGAATCCCCGGCGTTTCGTCGGAGGCATCTTGGTCTGGGCTGTGATCTTCTGGTAAATCCGTCGAAATTGACTCGTTTTCAGTTTTATTTTCGGAACTTGTGTCGTTGCTTGTTTCGTTCAAATTTGTACTCATATCGTGTATTTTCAGTTTCCATTCGATCTCAGGTGCTTAAGTAAGTCGCCATATAGCCGATATATCTACCAAAAAGTAGGTGATGGTATGGCAGATGACACGAATTCAGATACACCCGAACCTTCAGACGATTCCTTAACACAGGAGCCCGTTGAAAACGACCTATCCTCTGAAGCTGAGAACTCTACCCCAGAACAGCAAAGTCTCCAAGGTCAAGATGAACCAAATCCGAGTGACGTGGAAGATTCTTCAGACCCATCGTCCCATCATAACAAAGATGGAGAATCTTTCCATGATAATGAACAAATTAATCCCACCATAAATGAGGACGAAATTCCTGTTCTCCTAGAAAACCTCGCAGAATATCGAGAAGATGTAGAAGATGACCTAAAATGGAAGGAAGGGCTGAAACTTTTGACCCTTAACAGTGTTATCAATAGCTCGTACTATGATTTATGGCGAGATGAATCCAATATGATTTTCAGGAGATCTGTGATACTACGCAAAAGATATCACAAAGTGGCAGGTAAAGGAGGAAAGTAGTGGGATTGAGTCGAAGTAGTTTCCGGTTGATAGTCCTTTTTGGTGTTTTGCTAACAGGCTGCGTGACGCCCCAAGAGGAGCGTCAAATGAAGGAAGATATTGCTCGGTTACAGGCTCAGATCGTAGCTATGCAACAGGATTTAACGACTACAGGTTCGAGCCTTTCGACCGACTCTAGCCGCAAGACTGCCTCCATCAATGCCAATATCGAAAGACTAAATGTCGAGATCCAACGGCTCAAGGGAGAAGTGGATACCCTTCGTGTGGGGGTGGTCACGGGTCGCTTACCAGGGACAAGTGCCGATAACCCTGATTCCATCGCCAGCATGCTGCAAACCATTGCCGAGCGGCTTGAAGTGGTTGAGAAGAACCAGGAAAGCGTGATGGCAGCGATAAAAAAGGCTGGAAAGTCGAAAAAGCGTGGCGCTTCGAATTCTACTAAGCAAAGAAAACCAGTGAAAAGCCTTCGAGGTCTACAGGAGTCTTTTGGTAAAAAACAGTATCTCTACGTCGTTGAAGATGCCAAGCCCATTATTAAGCGCAATTCGGGTAATTCGAAGCATGAAGCCCAATACATGTATGCCGAAAGCCTTTACAAGCTCGGCCGCCTGCGACCAGCAGCTTTGGCCTTCAATGACTATTTAGACCTCAACCCAAAATCCTACTTGGCTCATGCCAAATTGCGACTCGGTGACTGCTTTCGTCATCTTGGTGACAAAGCAACCGCCAGGCTTTATTATGAGGAACTTCTTGCCAAACATGCTAAGAGTGAGGAGGCACGTTTGGCAAAGGAGCGGCTAGAAAAACTCTGAGATCCTAAGATTTTGGCCGCATCCAAAGCCCAAACCTCAAAGGTAACAAGCAAGCTAAAAAAAGTAGTGACATGAAAATATTAGCGATTGAATCAAGCTGCGATGAAACCGCTGCAGCTGTTGTCGAAAATGGTCGAAACGTTTTGGCCAGCGAAGTGTATTCTCAGATTGAAACCCACAAGGTGTTTGGGGGTGTGGTGCCCGAGGTAGCCGCCCGTGAGCACCTAAAGGTCATCGACGGCATTGTTAAGGAAACCCTAAAGTCTAGTGATAATAGCCTCGATGATATCGACGGTATAGCTGTCACCCAAGGCCCTGGTCTCATCGGCGCTCTTCTTGTGGGTATCACTTATGCTAAGGGGCTTGCCATGGGTTCGGCTAAACCACTGATTCCCGTGAATCACGTTCATGCCCACGTGCACGGAGCTCTACTGGGTCTCGATGAAGGTGAGGAGCCACAGTACCCTGCCTTAGCACTGGTGGTTTCTGGAGGGCATACCAATCTTTATTTGATGAACGCTCCTACCAATTTTCAGTTGGTGGGTCATAGTATTGATGACGCTTGTGGTGAGAGCTTCGATAAGGTCGCAAAGCTTTTGCAGCTAGGCTACCCGGGTGGACCAATTGTAGAAAAGATGGCGCGATCAGGCCGTCCAGGGGCCTATCCTATGCCGCGGATGGTGGAAGAAAAAGCTCGTCTCCAGTTTAGTTACTCAGGTTTAAAAACTCATATTTATAACATCCTTCGCAAAGCCCCTGATGGATTAGACGAGCAACAACAAGCCGACTTGTGTTATGCTTTCCAGGAAGAAGCTCTTGGACAGCTTGTGCGGAAGATTGATGCTGCCAGTAGCCGCTATCCTGTGAAATCGATACTGATTGCTGGTGGTGTGGCGGCAAATTTGCGATTTAAAGAGCGTCTCACAGAAAGTTGCTCGATTCCGGTTCAATTTCCTCATCTGCGATTCTGCTCGGATAATGCCGCAATGATCGCAGCGCTGGGTTTTCACCAATATAGTTGTGACCAAGAAAACGGATCTCAGTTTTTTGATTATGACTGGGACGCCTTTTCAAGGTACGATTTTTCTTAAACTCGCGGTTGGGGGAGATAGGTCTCATGGGTCGGCGGAATCACGATCGGATTCGACAGAAAAAGTCTTTGGGTCAAGTCTTTCTCAATACGGACTGGCCTGTTCGCAGGGTGGTGGATTCGCTTTCTGAATGGAAGGTCAAGCGGACGATCGAAATCGGTCCTGGAGATGGTATCCTCACAAGAGCCTTGTTATCGGCGGGCTTTCACGTGACCGCCATTGAAAAAGATGATCGCTTTGCTGAACGTTTAAATCATTACAAGCAAACTCTTCCAGAAAACCAAGCCGCTCTGCTGACAGTGGTTAACCAGGATGTGCTCAAATTTTCTCTGGAAGACTGGATTGACGAGTCGCACGAGTCTTCTGCCGTAGTGGGCAACATACCTTACAATATTTCCTCGCCGATCCTGATGTGGTCTCTACCCTTGCTAAATCGTCTTCAAGGCGTCAAGTTTTTGACGCAACTAGAGTTCGCATCACGCCTTGCTGGAAAGGCTGGAACAAAATCCTATGGATCACTCAGTGTGTTTGCCCAGCTCCGAGCCAACGTCGAGCTCGATTGCAAAGTTGATCGTAGCTGCTTCACGCCTGTGCCGAAGGTAGATAGTGCTTTGGTTTCTTTAAGGCCAAAAAGGCTTATGCTGGAGGAAAAACTTCTAAAACAAGTGGAGACCGTGACAAGGGCAGCGTTCACCCAGCGAAGGAAGATCCTTAAAAACGCCATCAGCCAATTCACAAGTGAAGACTTGGGGGATAACTACCCTGTTGATCTCAACCGCAGGCCAGATTCATTGCGACCGGATGAGTTTGTCGAACTTGCTAAGTTTTTGTTTGCTGATCGTTGATGGCTCAATTTTGTCGTTGAGCTGATGTTAGTCCATGCCTGTGTCAGGGTTGTATTTGCCCTGGAATCCAATATCGACTGTGATGTCTTCAGAGCCAATCCTAGTTTGGCAGGCTAGCCGAATATTGCCTGATGTGGAAAGACTCATTTTTTCGAGTAGTTCGATTTCGTTGGCCTTGGGGGCCTTTAATCGTCCAGAGACCTCGATGCCACAGGTTCCGCATCGGCAGGATGCACAGCCAAACTCGATGGGAACCTTTGCCTTTCTTGCAGCCACTAAAACCTTTGTGCCTTCGTCAACTTCTGCAACAACATTTGATGGTAGAAACGTGATACGGGGCATAGGTTTTTTGACTCCAATAAATTAGACAGACAAAGCAAACTCTCTCAGCACATCGTTCAATGACGTTTTCAGATTGGTGGACGCTTTACGTTCGCCAATGATGTAGGCGCAGGATGTGTAAATCTTCCCACCTTTGACGTCTTTTTCCTTGGTTCCCGGAACAACCACGGCTCTGGCTGGAATTTTACCCTTCGTCTCAATCAAATTGTCACCGCGGATATCGATGATTGGCGTTGATGAGGTTAACGTCACATTTGCTGCGATGACTGCTTCATCACCAATTTCGACACCCTCTACTATTATAGCCCGCGATCCTACAAAAGCGCCATCTCCGACGACCACTGGTGTGGCTCCAGCTGGCTCAAGGACTCCTCCAATGCCGACGCCACCGGATAGGTGAACATTTGCACCGATTTGAGCGCAAGATCCTACGGTGGCCCAGGTATCTACCATGGTTCCTGCCCCAACATATGCGCCTATATTTACGTAAGAAGGCATCAGTACCACGCCTTTTTCCATGTAGCTACCGTAGCGTGCAGTTGCTGGAGGAACGGCTCTTACGGCAAGCTCATCGTAGTTCCGTTTCAAAGGGATCTTGTCATAGTAGGTAAATGGACCGACATCAGTCTTTTCCATTTCGGCAATGCGGAAGTACATAAGAATCGCCTTCTTGATCCAGGCATGAGTGACCCATGTGTCCCCTTCTTTACTTGCAACACGAATCTCACCTTTATCCAAGAGTTCGATGGCAGCCTCAATCGCCGGAGCGGCGCTGGCCAGAGTGTCTGTGTTGCCAGCTGCCAAATCTTTGTCCGTTGATTCAATAATCTCTTTGATTTCGTTTACATTCATGATGTTTTGTCTCCTTTGGTTGGGTATCTGGCATTAACAAATTTTTGCAGAATTTGCATAGCTTTTTCCGTATTAGGCAGGGTTGGCACTAATGCAAATCGCACGTAACCCTTGATGCCTTCGCTCAACCACTGCGATGGGCTGGCGATAACTCCCTGTTTTGCCAAATCTAGGCAGAAATTGACATCATCGTCGCCCGCTGGCAATCGGCACCATAGATAAAATCCCGCCTGCGGCTTGTCTGCAATCAAATCGAGTTCATTCAGATAGCGGTAGGCAAGGTCAATGCGCTCTGAAAACTGCTGACGCCTTGCAGCAACATGGGTTTCGTCATGCCAAGCAGTCGCGGCTGCCTTCTGTGTTTGCGTGGGTGTTCCTACGCCAAAGTTGGCACGAGCACGAGCCAGGCCTTTCATCAAGTCGGCATCTCCAACGATAAAGCCCGTGCGATAGCCGGTAAGCCCTGATCGTTTGGATAAGCTCATAAACGACAAGCAATTCTTGGTCGAGATGCTAAGTGGGTGTTCGGGCCTAAGGCCTTTGCTATCCCAAGAACTATGGTAAATGTCGGCATAGCAGTCGTCAGATAGTAGCAGGACGTCTTTTTCTTGGCACCAGTTGATGATCTTTTCGAGATTCTCTTTGGTGACTGTGGCTCCCGTTGGGTTGTGAGGATAGTTGATCCACAGTGCTGCGCAGTCGGATTGAATGTCTTTCGGCATCTCCCAAGGTTTGATGAGATAATGATCCTTTTGCTCGAGCTCTATGGGATAGGGCCGCCCCTGTGCGAACAAAATAGAGCTGCGGTAGACAGGATACCCTGGGTTTGGATAGGCAATAGTTTTTTTACCCTTCCTTCCCATAGCGCAAAGTGCGGTATGAAAGACTGCCTCTTTGCTACCGTTGCTGGTTAGTATATCCAGGCCATCTTCGGGGGTAAGCTGATAATGCCGTTTTAGATACCCCCAAATGGCTTCCCTTATTTCGGCTGTGCCCCTAATGGAAGGGTATTGGCTCACCTCTGGAATAGCCGCTGATAAAGAGTCCTTAATTGGTTGCCAGGTAGGGATCTGAGGGTCGCCAGTTCCAAAATCATAGACCGTCATCCCTTTTGCCAGAAGATCGCTGCGAATACGGGCAAGCTCTTCCATGGGGTAGGCGGGAAGGTTTCGTGTGATATCATTCCAGGTCATGTGCGGGTTCCTATGGTGTTGCGGGCAGCCCAAAGCTCTGGGAATAGCCTTTTTTCGAGAGTGGTAGCAAGATATTTTGCCCCCAAAGAGCCCCCTGTTCCACTAAGGGAACCGATCATTCTTTCCACCATGAGCATGTGCCGATAGCGCCAAAGAATAAACTGTTCATCGAGATCGGTCAGAGCCTCTAAAAAAGAATAAAGATCATGCTGCTGTAGATGGTCTTGATAAATACTAGCAAAAATTTGCGTGACTTCCTCGTCATAAGAGTGAGGATGATCAGCGGGTTTTTCCGACAGTTTAGTAAGGGTATTAAAGCCTTTTCTCGCTAAAAATCGCAGAAAACTATCGTAAAGTGAAGGCTCATGAATGACTTCCTCTAACTTGGCAATAGTGGCGGGCTCATGCTTGTAGTATTTGAAGTAGGAGCGATTCTTAAGCCCTAGTTTATATTCTAATACGCGAAACTGATGAGATTGAAATCCGCTGGCTGGGTTGAGATGGCTGCGAAAGCGGTTAAACTCGTCAGGCGCCATGGTCTCAAGGACATCAATTTGCTTAATGAGGACTTTCTGTATCGCATCGATGCGTCTCATAGAGCGAAGCGCTGGAAGCAAAACGTCTGCGTCGAGAAGGGATTGGCACCTCAAGGTCTCGTGCAAGATTTGTTTGAACCATAATTCATAGACTTGATGAATAATAATAAATAGAGTTTCATCGTGCTCTTTTGGATCGGAGAGCTCTTCTTGTAAGCTTAGTAATTCATGTATTTTTAGATACTTGTCGTAAGTAAGAGTCTTTTTGCCTGGTTCTACAAATTGATTGCCGCCTTGCTGTTGTTCCATAGTATCACTCCTCGAAGCGCAGTTATCAGAAGCCCCCTCTGCAGGTACTCTTGCAGCTTTTTTTGCGATAGATTGTTTAATCAGCACGACCGTACAGTCGGCCTGCAGAGCAGTCAAGGCCTAGCTTTTTAATCCCTGCAAATCAATTAGTCAATTACGGCGAGCCATTCCATCTTTTCAGTGAATGGGAACATGTCAAAGGCTTCTACTTGCCGGACCTTTTTCCCAATTTGACATAAGTCAGTAAGGTCTCTCGTAAGGGTGCTTATCTCGCAAGATACATAGATCAAACGAGAGTTTGATTGCGACATGGTGCTCTTTAAAAACTCTCTTACGTCTTCAGAAAGACCCTTACGGGAAGGGTTGACGACGATAATATTCGGTTGGCTAGCCCAACTTGGAAAGCTAGACGTAAAGCTTTCGACCCGCCCTGCTACGAACTGAGGCGGGTTTTCCAGCTGGTTGCGGACGACGTTTTTTTGAGCATCTCGGGTGGCTTGAGGGTTTTCTTCAACACCTATGGTGCGATAGCCATTGTTGGCCAAAAGCATCGAAATTTGCCCCGTGCCACAGTAGAGGTCCCATGCTACTGAATGGCCAGTATCCTGAGCCGCCAACTGTTCGACGCGACGATAGATTAGCTCAGCCAACCAAGGGTTGACCTGAAAAAAGCTACTGGGTCCAATCTCAAAACTAAGATCGCAAACCTGCTCTCGCAATCGATCGGCTCCCAATAGCCGCTTCGAAGTGGATCCAAAGATACGATTGGTCCGCTCACTATTGAGGTTTAAGTGAGCTGAGCTAATTGCGTGCCCCTGGCTCCTCAGCTTGAGAAGCATGGTCTTGAGTTCCTGTTTTTTTTCTTCGTTATTGCAAACAAAGGTGACCATGATCTGATCTGTGAGGTGAGCAGCGCGAATGGCTAGGTATCTTAAATCGCCCGTATGATTTTCTTCATCATAGGGTTCTAGCCCGCTATCTTCTAGTGCAGGCTTCAGGTCTTTGATAAACCGATTGATACTAGGCTTGTGTAAAGGACAATAGGAAATATCGATAACTTTGTGCGACTCTCGCTGAAACATCCCTATGGAAAACCGCTGACCTTCGGTGCCTGGTCTCATAGCCTTATTAAGTCGAACGGCAAGCTTTGCATGACAGCGATAAGCAAGCGTTTTCGGTGAGGCTATTGGCTCGGAAAGATGGGCGTGCTGGAGCAGGTCTTCGGATTTTAAAAGCTCCAGTCCGGCCTGGTATTTTTCAGTCACACTATTTTTATAGTCGCTATTGATGTATCGACAGGCCCCACATGTTTTGGCTATCTTACAATCAAGGTTCTGTTGTGTTGGTTCTTTTCCTCGTTTTTTCGAAGGCTTATGTCTACTATGGTCTTGCTCCCAGCGTTTGCTGCGAAATATATTGGCCTTCGGTTGATTTCGATTTGTCATGTGGGTTGCTAAGTCCTCTAGCGAGCGCATTGTAATCCATTGGAAGGCTCTTATTACCACTCTTTTTGGCTGTGCGAAACAGCATTCTGAAATACTTTTTCCCAGGTGAGCATTGGGAAGTTCTAGAAGATCCAGTCAGTTAGATCTTTTGGAGGTTTATTCTTTATTACCTTATTGGCGCGTCTAAAAACCTTCAACCCCAATTTTGAAGTATATTTCTGCCATGTTTCCCATTCATCAGCCACAGTTTTGATCGAATAAGGGGTGTTGGGTGATTTCGAGCCCTTGGAAAAAGTATAAGCCCCGAAAAGATAGGTTGCTGTGTGGCGAATCCATCGGAAGTTTACGTATCCCGGATTGTTTTTCGGTAGGTTAAAGAAGACGAGCATGTCCCCGTATTTTAGCTCACTTTTCGCTGGATCGACTTCGTAGAAATGACGATTGATGGCCCGCCAAAGCTCGTCGTAGTTGATCATCGCCCGGTGGTAGCCTTTTTCTTCCTTGACGTTAACCGCTGGAGACCGTGTTATCCTTTGTCCGTGAAACGCTAAGGCTGCATGGAAACAGTTAGGGCCGCGATAGGAAATAAACCGCTTAGCCATTTTTCTTGGAAACTTGGGGAGCAGATCGCGATGAACCACAAGATCCTCGTCTGATTTGATCTTCTTCGCAATTTTGGATCTCTGGGACTTGGATAAAAACAGCTTTATCTGGTCTAAAAAATCCTTTCTAAGTTTGGGGTCCTTGTTGAGAGTTTCCGTCAGCAATGTCACATTGTAGTGCTTGCGAGCCATTGCCTTGCCAACGCCCTTGAGGTTGAAGTGCTTGATTTCTGCCTTAGGAATATCTACCAGAATTCTCGAAGATTTTTTGTTGTTTTTATCGATTTCAACCTCGAGAAACACTCGGACCTTTGCCTCCTTGCCTTTAGCAGCCACATTTTTAACGGTCTGGTCAAGCAATGATTTATCGCGGTTGACGTAGAGTTGGATGGGTTCAACTCGATCATCCTTCGAGAATTTTTGTCCCCTAATCTTCAGTTTTTTCACGGGAATTTTAATCCGTTTTTCTTTCGAAACTAATGGTAAAGCTAAGCTAGATTTGAGTCGATCTGTGTTGGTGGTAAAAGGAATCACTGAGGGTTTATACTCGGTGACTCCGAAGCTTGTGTTAGGCAAAAAGATTGCTAGCGTCACGCCAAGTAGTTGCGCTCTATAATACTTGTTCACGTCTCTTTCCTCTTTGTGTCTCGATCTAGCAATTCTTTCGGAAATCTGTTGCGTTTCTTTAGAGAATCGTAACAAAAGCAGGTAGGTAAACTTTTCTTCAAAGGTTCGCGGTATAATTTCGGTGGAGGCTTACGTGCCTTATTTTAAGATTGGAGCTTAGGAGACATCGACTATGACCACTGTCCTGATAGTAGACGCTTGCAAACCAAGTCTTGTGATGACATCGGAGATCTTCAAAGATAAGATGACCGGTACTGTGGTTGATATTGCGCAAAGCGGTCGAGAGACTATCGAGTATCTTTCGGAAAAAACCCCAGATCTCTGCGTGATAGACTTCGATCTACCTGATGTTGATGGGCCTGCTCTAATTGAAGCTATGAGAAAGATTTTTACCGGTCCGATTCTCATGACGGCCTATCCGGATAAACTAGTGGAAAAAGCGGTAACGGATCACCTGTTTGCTTGCAACGATGCCAGTGCGTGGGTGTCTAAGCCCGTTAACTTCGATGATCTAAGCGAAAAAATCGATCGTTTTTTGATGAATGGTTACCGGTTAGGCAAACGCTTTAAAAGCGATACGGATACCCAACTAGTAGGAAAAGCTGCCGGTCGTGGTAAGCGAGCCCCTAAGGTCACTGGTAAGGTCTTAAACCTGAGTCTGGGAGGAGCGAAAGTTCAAATCGATGGGGTAGGGAAAATAAAAAAAGCTCAGGAAATAACCATGTCTATCGCCTTACCTGTATCAGATCCCCGAGCGGAGGCAAAAACTAGGCCCGCGGTCGGTGAGACAAAGATCAAAGCCACTATCGCGTGGACGACGTCGGGGGAAATAGGCCTTAAATTCATGAGACTTACCGATGTACAAAGGCGTGGTCTGGAAAATTACTTTCGTGACCGGGCTCCTGACTAGACGTTTCTTGGTCGCCTAGAAACGCCTCCCACTAATCTTTAGCCTGAACCAACCGATATCTTTGGCAGCACCCAAAGTATATAGGGAAACCAATTTACATGTCGGATTCCAAAAAAACAGATTTCTTGGACCAGTTTGAGATAGGTGGAAACTTCTTCGAATTGATTGAGTTTTCCTTGCTAAGACGCATGCCTGATGGTCGGATTTATGGTGGAATCTACGGAGTCAATGTTGCGAAGGTGCGAGAAGTCGTTCATATGCCGCGCATCAACCCTCTGGCTTCATCTATCGATGGGGTGGCCGGTATCTTCGAACTGCGCGGTATTCCCATTCCTGCAGTCAATCTCAATCGGATTCTAGGTGATACTAATGCGCCTATTCGCGACGACCAGCAGATTATCGTAACAGAGTTTAGTCAGAAGAGGGCAGGGTTTATCGTGAACCAAACTCATCGCATTCGCAGAGTGTCATGGGATAAGGTCTTGCCTCCCTCGTCCAATTCAAATTCTTTCATGACCGGTATGATCCTTCTGGAAAATAACGAATTCCTTTTTATACTGGATTTGGAAAAGGTTTTAATCAAACTCGAAAGCGGAGGGGTCAATCAGCCTCAGATGATGCCGACACAGATGGGCGCGATGGAGATGGCTCAGCAAAAGCCGGTGGATATCGTCGTTGATGCCAATGCTCCTGGTATTCTTGTCGTTGATGATTCCAAACTGATTCTTAACACCTTAACGAGAGCTCTTACGGAAGAGGGTTTTCGGGTAAAGACAGCTAACAACGGCCAAGAAGCTCTTTGTATTGTGGAAGAGGCGATGCAAGGGCGCACACAGGATTTTGGCAAAATTCATGCTGTCATTACCGACGTTGAGATGCCAAAGATGGATGGCCTGAGCTTTGTGAAAAACTTGAGGGAAGAGAAAAAACTCATCGATCTACCGATTTTGTTGCATACCTCTTTGGATGGAGGTGCTACAAAAGATGCAGCCAAAAAAGTGGGAGCTAATGGTATTGTGGTGAGAAATGATATTTCAAACATCTTAAAGTACCTCGAGCAGTTCTTAGCGGCCGAGGGCGTGGCGATTGGTGCCTAGGTCTTGTTGGTTGTGCGGCGCCGTAACTTTATCATATTTTTACAATTAGTTCTTTTAGTCATTGCTCTTCGTATCGGAATCGAATGGGTTGCCGATGCCACCGACATAACTCGCTGGCAGAGTTCGATACTGATCCACCTGTCGTTTTCCGTGCTTTTGTTTAGGTATTGCCGTAAAATCTGTCTTCGTAACATACCGGGACGTTCATGGTTTTGGTTGGCTCCCAGCCTCTTTGTACTGTTAGGATCCTTAACCTTGGTTACCTGGAAAGGGGAGGCGGTAGACGGCTTTCAAGTTGATCTCAATATGCTACTCACCTTTGTTGTGTTGATCCCAACAGTAGAGGAGCTCATCTATCGCGGGATACTAACTCCCGAACTGCAGAGCAACTATGGCATTTTTTGGGGGGCTTACCTCTCGGGGATAGCGTTTGCCTCACTTCATACGTCTTTTAGTCTTGATTCTCTCAGCTGGGAAACCCTAGGCGTCCCGATTGGTCCTTTGCTTTTAGCCTGGATCTGTGATTGGATATACCATAAGTCCGAGCATATCCTATTTCCTATCGTATTTCACGGGGTATGCAATGGGACCGCCCTAATCTTTCAATCGATGGGGCCTGAGTGGTTGAGTCACTTAGAGTTTTTATATCTAACCGTTAAATGATGGAATCGATGAGCGAACAATCCAAAGATGATAAAAGCCGCGTCCTTGCAAGGGTGGTTTGTATTTGTAAGGGGATCCCGTTGTCCAAGGTTTTAGAGGGCTTGGAGGGGTCAGAGACAGTAGCGGACGTGAATCAAAAAGTTGGTACCGGATCTGGGGGTTGTAGTGGTGAGCGCTGTGGTCCCCGTATCAAAACTCTCCTCAGAAAATATAAAGATAGTCAGCAAGGCTAATTTTCGTGCGCAAAGGTCTTTAGGATCAGATCCACAGCATTTGCCAATGAAGTCTCTACGGCAAATGGGGATTCATGCACCGGATACTGCCCGCGATCGATCTGAACGCTCCGCAGCTCCATGGCTTGGCCGCAATCGATGTCTGATATTTTGTCGCCGATGAGAAAGCTATTCTTGCGATCGATATCAAATTCTTCAAAGGCTTGCCGCAACATACCAGGCCTTGGCTTGCGACAAAGGCAGTCCACTGCGTACTCGGCTACCGTGCCATCTTTATGGTGGGGGCATATGTAATACTTGGCAATAGTGATAGCATTTTGCGCCAATACCTCCGACATATGGCTGTGGAAGGCGTGGACGTCAGCTAGCGTGAAGTATCCTCTTGCTACGCCTGATTGATTAGTAACGACGATCAGCTGAAACCCTTTAGCCTGGAGCTTAGCCAAAGAGCTGACGACGTCAGGAAATAGTTCCAAGTCATCAGGCCTAGACACATACCCATGGTCGACGTTGAGAACTCCATCGCGATCCAAGAATACGGTTTTCTGGCTATTCCTTGCCATAGCCAACCATCCAGTTGCGATCATCCTCTTTTACTGCGAAGGGTGCGCTGTACTTAACAGCAGACTTGTAAGAGGTGACGACTTCGTTAGACGGCTCACCCGAGGATAAGAGATAGTTGACCTCTTTGATGCGGTCTTCAAGCTCCCAAAAGTCTCGAATAGGCATCATGAGTTCAATGACTTTTCCTATTTCATTGAAACCTTCGATGATTTGATTTTGCAGGTATAGCTGCTGCTTACCGCAGATCAAAAACTTCCGAATCAATGCTAGCTTCCTTTTTTAGTGGCTTTTTTCTTCGCAGTTTTTTTAGCAGCCTTCTTTTTCACAGTTTTCTTTTTTGCTGGAGCTTTCTCGACTTTTTTAGCAGCCTTCTTTTTTGCCGCAGCTTTCTTCTTAGCGACTTTTTTCTTTTTTGACGGCTCTTCTTTTTCTTTATCTTCAGCTTTTTTTCTTGAAGCTTTCGGTGCAGGGGCAGCCTCAGATGTTTCTGGCTCTACTGCTTTAGGCTCTGCTTCTGCTGGGGTGGACTCGGCAGGCGCTGGGGATTCTGCTTCGGCACCCTCCGCTTGGGGCACTTCAATCTCATTCTGCACGATATCATAAAGGCGGCGCCACAGAGTTTTGTCTTTTCTGAGCCATGCTTCGAATAGTTTGCGAGCTGGTCTGTTGATCAAAGCCTCTTCCATAAAAACTTTAGCAAAGTCTTTTGGGGTTTTGTTTGCTTGAAGAGCCAATATATACTGGGGAAGAATCAGTAGCTCGGATCCTCGAGCTCTTAGAATAAGAGATCCTTGTACGGGTATGAGTTCTACGGGATTCACAAAAAGTCCTTTCTTTCCATAATTTAGCTGACAGCATCATTTTCGCGATTGGCAGTTTGCCTCATCGCCCATAATGTTGCCCTCGTTTTCTAGGCGTCCCGCAGCGTTATGGCGAGAGCGATAAACCTTAAAGGGGTACCTAGATTCTTTTGACTTAGGGCTGTATCCTAAGGTTTCCTTTAAAAAGAATCCTCGCATAAAAGTCAACAACCTTTCGAAATTGGCGTGTTGATCTTCGGGTATTTCAAAATTACTGCAGTCGAGCAGGATATTCCAGGCCGAGTGCCATTGCATGAGATTATTCGTGATCTTAGATTTTAGAATATCTAGCTTCTCGTTTGAGTCCAAACTGACCGGCTCTGAGAAGGATATTTCCATCACATGCTGGCGGAAATGGTTTTGGATTTGAATCGAACTGCGAAAATCCCCTGGTTTTGCTGCTTTGACGGCTTTAAGCTTTGCCAGGGTAAAGGCGGCGTCGCGATCTCCTGCAGATTCAAAAGGCAGCATCTGGGCGGTTTCGTCATCGGCATTGAACACAACAGCCTTCTTTAGAAAGAAACCTTTTAAAAGCGTTTCCATGCGCGAAAGCGCCTTTTCAACAGACTCGTCTTCGCCTTTAACAATCGTCAAATTTTCACAGTTGACGATAGCCTTGTAAGGGGAATGCCAGCTACTCAAGCCAGCAAGCCAAGCTTGACGCCATTGCATCACGTCATCTGTGCTTTTTATGATGGTTTGCTCAGGAAAACTCATCTCGAGAAACTTGAGCTGGTAGTTGTGTTCGAAGCTTAATTCCATCAGTTTACCTCAGCATAAGTTCAATGCGCTGCTTCAATGCCCCGTAGGATCTTTCTCGTGCGGGAACTCCGTTAATGAAGATAGCGGGCGTGCCCTGAATCTTAAGTTCCAAACCCTGATCAATATCAGATTTTACCTTTGCCAGGATATCTTTAGAGTTCTTACACTCCTCATACTGCTCTGCCGTTATGCCAAGCTCGAGTGCCCATAGCTTGATCCTGCTTTCATCGATCTTTCTTTGGTTCTCAAATAGCTTGTCGTGCATCTGCCAGAACTTTCCGTATTGGCCAGCACAGCGAGCAGCAATGGCAGCGTCACAGGCGTGGGGATGTAAGTCGCTTCCCACCGAACGGTTGCAACCTTTATCCAAAGGAAAGTTTTTGAATACGATAGAGACTTGATTACCAAAATCGTTGCCAATTTGCTTCAGGGTTCGCGATGCATCACCGCAAGCTCCACACTGAAAATCGGCAAATTCGACGATGACGACCTTGGCGTCGTCGCTGCCCTTGCGATAATCTTCTCCCAAACCTGAATAAGCTGATCTGTCGATTTTGATATCGCTTCCCTGAACCTTTTTGAGGTTCTCGACTAAGGCGGCAACCTCAGCGTCTGTCTTTGGGACGTCAGCAGTGAAGTTGCTGTTGCTAGAGGGAGGGATAGGCTCCAAGATTTGAAAGAGGGAAACTAGGCCCAGAGTGGCCATCAACATATAGAAGGAGCCGTTGTAAATACCCTTGAGCGTAAAGTCGCCGGGTACCCCTTGCCTTAGGAAGTAAAGGACGGCGGCCTGTAGAAAGGTCACAGCGTAGACGCCGATACAGGATAAACACAAAGCGCCAACATTGAAGTAAGAGATAAAAAACAGTACCACCGAGACCAATGTCCCAAGACCCACCATGACGGTGTAGGTCTGCATCGAGTCTTTTAGATATTCATCTTTCACCAAGGTCGAGGCCAGAAGAAGGATCAAGCCAAGAAAGTAACCCATGCCATAAATACCTAACGGATTACCCCAGGGGTCCTCGGAAAACTGACTATTGGCCACATCGTCACAGCTGAATGTCTGGTTAACGTTACAAAAAGCGTCGGTTTGACCTCCGCTCACCTTGACGTCAATATGGTGGGATACCGCGTAGTAGCTGATACCTACCCCAATAAGAGCCAATAAAATACCCAGGATAGCTAGGTTTTTGCTTATGCTTTTGTCACTATTGCCTTCCATACCTTAGCCTCCGCATCATCGCATATAGGATCGTGTCGTGAATTATTTTACCAGTCAGGCAGTCTCCGAAGACTGCTGACGCAACAGTTTACGGGTATCCTACGCTAAGGACAATGATGTTCTTTAGTTTTGTCTCAAATCTAAGGCCAAGACAGCGTATCTTTGCTATTTCTCTGATAATAATCGTTGACAGAAAACGATTCGTCGTGGATATATACAAGTCTTCCAGGTGAGGGGGTATAGCTCAGTTGGTAGAGCACTGCGCTGGCAGCGCAGTTGTCAGCGGTTCGACTCCGCTTACCTCCACCATTCTCTTTATTCCATTATCTCTTTAAAATAGAACTAGCGTCATAAATACGCCTTTATGGAAAGCTAAAGTAGGTATCGTTTCTAGATTATTCTAAAACTGCTCGTATGAATTGGTTCATCGACTCTTGAGCCTTGGTCCAATCGATCTGCTTTGGATCACAGTCTCTAGCGATCACAGAGCCCATAATGAGTTCTCTTTCGTCGTCGTCAGTAAAATGGAACTGCAGCGTATTCTTTAGAATCTCCGAGGTAAAGTTGGATGGACCGTTAGAACTGTTGTTATAACCTCTGACGGTCTTAATCAAAGCATCGATCTCGTACTTCCAGAACTTGCCATACTCATGGTCGGGATAGGAATCACCAAGGACAATATAAGTCGAAATGGTCGAACTGATCAGTTCTAATCCCCTTATGGAGTGTCCCTTAGAAAATGTCATGTGGTTGTCTCCAATAGGTGAATCCCTTCGATGCCTTCCCAATTACATCGGTACGTCCCAAGTACAAAAATTGCCTAGCTATGTTTCAATTGTATTAAGCAAAGTATGTTAATGAGGTGGTTAGATTTTTAGACTTCCCACAAAATCTAGCATTTTAGTAGCGAGCTTAGATAGTTCTGTCGCCGCATGTACCAACTCCTCAGCCCCCTTTTCAGAGTTTTTAGCCGAACTTGAGACGTCAAGAATATCTTCATTAATAACGCGAATACCCTCATTTGAGTCGGATATAACCTTGGCCACTTCGCTTGTGGTCGCCGTTTGTTCCTCAACTGCTGCAGCAATGGTACCTGCAATGCCGTTTAATTGATCGATGGTAATGGCGATCTCTTTGATTTCCCTAACAGCATTGTTTGAGTCGGATTGAATCGCATTGATTCTTTTGGTGATTTCCTCAGTTGCAATGGCTGTCTGGTTTGCGAGTTCTTTCACTTCGTTTGCGACGACGGCAAATCCTTTTCCGGCCTCTCCAGCTCTTGCGGCTTCGATAGTGGCGTTTAGAGCTAGTAGATTAGTCTGCTTAGCAATGGTGCTAATTAGCTTAATGACATTCCCTATTTCCACACTGCTTTGACTAAGCTTTTTTATCGATTCATTGGTAGTATCAGCCTGGGTCTTGCTCTGGGCACTCATATTTGCCGTTTCCGTGGCATTCCTGGAGATTTCTTTAATGGACTCGTTCATTTGTTCGGTATTGGTAGCTACGGCAGAGACATTTTTGGAGACTCGTTGGGACTCGGCTGAAACACTTTCTGATTTCGTTAGGGTATCTCTTGCTGTGGTAGTTTGATTGTTCGCAGTTGCAATAAGCTCTTCGGATGCCGCTGAGAGTTGGCGCGCAGCATGGGAAACCTCGTCGATAATTCTGACTCTTTCGGTAATGATGTCCCAGGTTACCATTGCACCAACATATGTCCCGTGCTTATAAACGGCATTCACCAATAGCTCCAGTTTTTCTGTGCCGACTCCTATAATAGCTTTATGAGGAAGCTTTGAATCATCCTGAAGCATCCGACGTTGATGGATGGGATCCTTGTGAAACATATCAATATTCGATCCAACCAGCTGCTCTGCTTTTATTGGCAGGAATTGTTCTAGTTGCTTCAGCGTTTCGATACTCTTTTGGTTGGCATATCGGATATTCAAATCCAGATCTGCATACATAATATTTACGGGCGCATTGTCTGCGAACCCCTTGTACTCCTCAAGACCTAGCTCATGCTGAGGCATGGTCTGTTTTTTTTCCGCTGGCGCGCCAATAATGTGCTTCCTTTTTTATTATGTCTAGGTCAATAGATGTCGTTTGATAAGAACTTACTAATTCTTACTCGGTCTCGAGAGGAAAAACCTAAATCTGTTGCAGCGAGGGGGGCTTTTTTCTGGAGTTGATGGGTCACAGTGCTGCTTTTTATGGTAAATATCTTTTGCTGCTGGAGAAGAATAGTCGAGGTAGACCATGATTTTCACAATCTCTAACGACGATAACTCAATCCAAGAGGCCTTTGGCAATTCGTAGTGGGTAAACCTGTTAGCATAAAAAGCATCATGGGCCGTCAGCACAGATCTGTGTTTTCTGTGCTGGTACCTGTAGTCATAGGAGGGGTGACGAGCCATGCGTCACTGGCAGCGAACGTCTTTTTTAAGGACGTAACCCTTCAAGCCATGATACTCCACCTGTAAGAATCCATGAATCCCTTCTTCCGTTCCGACTAAGTCAACAATATCGCCTGTGTTGACTATGGAAATATAATCATCTTGATGGCTAAATGGGTTATCAAAAAGAGGGATGCCTCCCAAAAAGGATCGATCTCGTTCTGCCTTGCAAACTCCAGGTGGTAATACTTCCTGCTCGTTGCCGACAGGTTCTGGCTCGGGGTTTCCTGGTAAAATGACCACGCTACCGGCTTTTTCCATTAAACCTTTAAGGGCTGCGTACTCGCCATGCAAAAACACATTGGCATTCTGAAAGCTCGCCTTCCATAGGAAGTCGGGTCGTTGCCAACTCAGCCAAGCGCCCCCGACAACTTTTCCCTCTTTATCGACTTCGATCGTATAGCGATAGCTTAGAGTCTTGACCACGTTAGCTCCGCGTAACGGCCGAATGTTTGGTTGAGCCATTTCTGTCACTTCAACGTCTGTATGCAAAACATACTCTTCGATGGCAGTTTCCGCGGCGTTGGGGCTGGGGGCTCTTTTGCTCTCAATGACGGAATGGTAGGCAAAAACCGGCCTGTTCCAAACCTCAGCATCTCTTGTTTTATCCAATATAAAACCCTGGCGTAGCTTTGCTATCTGATGGACCAATGCTAGATGAAAACCTCCAGCGTTGGTGTCATTGCATTTTGGATTTGAGGATTCTGTTGAATTAGATACGGTATCGTTGCAGCGAAATCCGATGTAACGCCAACGTGGTCTCTCCCGGTCGACTTTTGCATGAGCATGGGACAAAAGAGCCTTCAAATCGGAAGCGGTGAAGGTGATGGCAATGCCGTCTGCGTTGGTGACACGGGTCGCATTTGGTTCGCTATGTATCAATGAGGCCGATGATCTACCGTGACAAATACCCCACCATTTGGGTTTTTCTGGTCCTGTACGCGCTCTTTCTTTATTGGTCAAAGGGTAAGAGTACAATCCACGATAAATATCGTATTTTTCTGTTGGGGAAAGGTTATTGATTTGAGTCGCTGTCATCGCTTTAAGTTGGCTTAAGTTTGGTGAGGCATATTGCCAAGGGTAGGCTTGGCTCCGGGTTTGCCAACGCCGTGCAATCCCACCTTTGTGGGTTGGCCAAAAATGGCCCGACCAGGGGATACGTTCGAGGCTTGCCTTTAGTGGTAGGTTACTAAAGGTCGTTTCGATCTTAACGCCAAAGTTTTTTGGGTTATTTTGGCGATCCCAGGCGGCACCCAAATGGGACTGATTCTGAGACGACTGTCCACATCCCATGACTAACACGCAGCAAAAAAACAAGCGATTCATATAACACCCTCTTTGACGGCGATTTCCTCAAACGTTTCGAGGAACCTCGCCTCCCATGTCATCAAATTACATAGCATGACCGAATAGGTTATCCCTGACCCTGATCTCCATCATCTTGTCCTTGGTCTTGATCGTCTCCATCCTGACCCTGATCCTGATCATCTGGGATTTCAGGTTCCTCTGGCTCGGGCTTTTTTGGTCCCTCCTGGTCTTGATCTTGGTCTTGATCAAGATAGTCTCGTGAGAAACAGGTTCCTTCAAAACCTATTCCATCCCACTCGAAGAATACTGAATCAAAGAGGGTCGGTTTGCTCATAAAGAAATACGACGCACCAAAGTAAGCGGAGCTACGAAACATATATTTTGGGCCCAAATGATGTTGAGCATGGGAATGAAAATGGCTTCCGCCAATATAATTGTCATCTCGGTAAAGGGTCACAAACCAAGGAAACGTTCCTGAAGGTAAATTCAATCCCGTCTTATATACGACTGAGGCTCTTACCCTGCCGGAATCATCCCAACCTTCGCAGAGTTCAATATCCGTATTAGCGACGGCTTCAGTAGATGATACTATAGCAGCCAGTGAAAATAACGTCTTAAGCATGATAATCTCCTTGCTATAATTAACGGTCAATGGGTTTTGGATTAGGTACAGGGCGATAGTGTTTGTCTTCTGCTAATGTCGGTAGATGGCAGCCGGGGTTCAATTGACCTCTCCAATCGGGAGCACAGTAGCGTTCGTCGTTGGAAAAGCTATCTTTTAGGCTTTTATTGAAATTCAAATGTGAGCAAGTCCATTTGGACTTATGATCATCAACACGAATAAATAGGAAAGACGTGCTTCTACGAATCGTAGAGAGGCGACAAACAGTAATGTCCGCATGATTCGTATCGTTGAAAATGATAAGTTGAGGCGAGCAGTACAAAGCCTCGCTAAAGCCGATACGGCATTGATCCTTTAAAGCAATGGGAATTTCAACCGGCTTTTTAAAATTTCTCTCATGGTACCACCTAAACGCTGCGCGCTCTGTGGTTTGCTTCCACTGGCCATTATCGACTCCTCGAGAAGCAGCGCCCCAAGCACCGTTAGAAATGATGCAATTCGCATCTAGCGCATATTTTGATTGAAGACCACCGCTGGTTTCGCTGGCTGTACTGGTGCAAACAAGGTAGCGAAGTCGATTATCGATAACTTCGGACGACCTATATACGAAGAGACCATTGCCGGTATTAGGATTGTATCTGCAAAGTAGGTTTGGTCCTTCACCTTCAACGCCAGGGCAAAGAGTATCTTCATCCCAAACATGAAAATCTATGTTGCGTCTAATTTCTATGGAACTTAGCGAATGATTTCTGGTTTCGTTATTTGAACTGCATCTAAGGTTATAAAGAGATTCTGAGAACATTTGTATCTTTGTCCCTTCAAATGTGCCAGCCTCGTTGATCATCATTAAGTCTTTACAGGCTGAGATCAATGTGTCTCCCGAGCTGGAAGCGATGGTGTTTTGCAGATTAAGAAGATCTTCCCAGGTCTCGTCTGACGTTAGGGTTTGTGCATAACTGGGAACCAAAGATACGAGAATCCCTACGCTAAGTATTCTGTTTAGGAAACATTTCATAGACAGATCTCCTGTGAAATTTCACCGCAGCTTCGCTCTACCGTACCAAATTCGACTCCGACATCGATAGATAGCAACGATCCGTCTGTACTGTATTCAAGTTGTATAAAGTCATCGGTACTAATAAAGTTGTCTAGGGTTGTCGTGTAGTCCCATAAACTAAGGCTCAATCCAACTGCCACATGCCAGGCCTTAAGATTTCCACAGACTCGATCTCGATAACACACCTGGCCAGAGGAATTCGTTTCAATAAAGTGCATGACTGTTGCTTGAGGTAAATATGGGGTTCCCCCATGGCATTGAAAAATTCCTTTGATACTTCTGCCTTGATCTCGTTCGGGGCCGTCATAGCTAGCACCTTCTTGGGGCGTCCAACCCTCTATGAAATTAACAACCATATTGCGACAGCCTGCTGCCTGCATCATCGAGCTATGACAAAAAATGCCGACGATAAAACATGTGAATATATGTAATGATTTCATGGAGTGCCTCCTTGTCAAAGATTCTTGCAGACGACTTCAAACTCTGTTTTTTCGATATAAAGTGATAGACCTAGCAAAGCACCCCAACCAAAAGGAATTGATGCCCCCGAAATTCCTATTCCAAAATACTGATACTCATCACTGCAGTATCGTCTAATACAAGTACGTCTGCTTTCTTCTGTTTGGGTCGATTCACCAATAAAGATATCACTCGGGTCCGAGACCGTAGGTGTTTCCAACTGACGGCAAATATCAATAATAACTAATCCCGCATTGTGACCCCAAGCAGGTATCCTGCGAAATACGATTTCGGTATCGCCTGAAATATTGGTACAGGTGAGATTTCCACCGCCTACCTCTGTTCCTTCGACTTCGCTATTACATTTGATGTCAGACTGTGCGTGTCCAGCGTCGCTAATAGCTAGCATAAATATTGTGACTAAGACGAGCTGTAGGTAAGAACAGGTCTTAGGCATAGTGTTACTACTATTTTCCATTGATCATCTCTTTCATTGTAATGGCGGTAAAAGGAGGTAATTAGTACCTCCTTTTTTTAGAGTCTTTTTAGAAGCAAACTTCTTCTTGTTTGGCAGAACAGATTCGTTCGATTTGACCAAATTCTAGTGCAAAGTTAATCTGCAACATGGTTTCATCATAATCCGTAGTGATATTGCCATTTGTATCAGAAGAGCCACTATCAACGGCGAATACAGGTGAATATCCATCTCCTCCGTTACCACCATTGCCGCCATTGCCACCTTGAACATCGACGTTATTGACTATATTCGGATTGCAGGCGTCGATGGCAATGGCGCCACTTTCTTGATCTAGTTCTGCGTAAGCATCTGCGTCAGCGTTATTGATACAAACATACTTATTGCCATTATTAGCTACAATATTACCAACCGTTTGATCACAGCTTTGTTTGTTATTGCTGATACCACCAACAGGAGGCGGATTGGGTACCCAGTTACATTCGTTTTTCCACATGAGGCAATGAGACTTGTCTTTGGCTTTGCCACAGTAGTTTTGCCCTCGTTTGCTTTTGCAAACTCCTCCCCAAGGTCCGCCTGCAATGGAGTTTGGAGGTAACTGACTACCCGTAGCATATCCTACTAGGTTATTGTTCTCGCAAAAATTCTTCCAACCATTAGCGCTAAGTATATTTTTGTTGTAGCACTTACTAGAGCCTGCAGCGGTGGCTGAAGGGTTCGCAATACCAATATTCCCCGTGTTTGCTGCAACTTTGTTGACGCAGACATTGTTGACATTTGCTTGCGCGTTGCCGCCATTACCACCGTTGCCACCGTTACCACCTTCAGATCCTTCTGCTAGCTTGCTAAAGTTGTTGACGAAGTTAGTGGTGCTGGCAAAATCAGATACCGTCTTACCCCACGTCCACGCGGCTCCGATTCCAAAACTACCTTTCCAGTATTTAACGTTGCCACAGACCCTATGAGAGTGACAAAGCTGACCATGCTTCCATTCAAATACATTCATAGTGGTCGCTTCAGGAAACTGATAAGAACCGCCATGACAATTCAAAATCATAGTCAGCTCACGCCCAGAATTTTTTTCCGCCGTATCTTGCATACGAAGGACAAGGTCTTTACATCCAGCATAAAGATAGTTTGAAAAGAAAAGTCCCATTCCAATGGTAGATGCCGCCAATAACGATTTCAGTTTCATGATTGTCTCCTAAGATATTTTTTTGATGGCGGTGAAGAATAGACATCATGAACTTTTGATTTACAAGTTTTTTTTGCCGCTAATTCGATAAAATTTTTATGAAAACTATTCTTTCACAGTTTAGAAATTTATCTTGAAGCCAGCTTAAGACCTAACTTGTAGGGTTTTGATTTAGAGTTTTTTGTTCCCATTTAGAATAAAAATTTTTTTTCTTAACTTGAGAAAGGATTTCTACAACTATGGATAATAGGATTTGCTTCTTCCTGCTGATCAAATGATTGGCTAGACTGAGTTAGTGGATATGATCTTTCAAGTGTCTTTTAATATCTTATATTATCTTATATTATCCGCTAAGCTTTTATTTGTGTACTATAGCTGACATGGAGATAAAATTTTCTACTAGTAAATGAGTGACTCATTATTATATCTAGCAATAAGAAGTAGAGATTCTTGAGTTAATTCTAAACAGGTTGATTGATTTTTTTATTCAGACATGCTCAGATAAAAATCCTCTTAAAACATGTTTACGCTGGTAATTGGGCTTCTATCCATTGATGATTTAGATTGATTTGACCGCTTTATGCCCCTAGCCTATCCGTTCCTGCTAATTCCAATAGCGATAGGATATAGCTATCATGAGGTAACGACATTTCGAAGGCGACCTGATAAAAATTACCGCATTTACCGACTTGATTTTTTAATCTAATGTTGATGGCTCCACCTGATTCGGTGAGAAAATTACGAACGGCATTCATCCCTACCCCTCGTCCTGAGATCGATGTGACCTGTGATCGGGTGGAAAACCCCTCGTGAAAAATGAGTTCGGCAATGTCTTTAGGTTGCAAGTTATCAGTATCACTAATAAGTCCCTTTTTGATTCCAATATCCCGGATCCTAGCCACATTCAATCCAGCTCCATCGTCTTCATATGTGATGACTAGTTTGCCCCCCAGTATGATCTCCGATCGAATGACAATCTTTCCTGTCTCTTCTTTGTTTTCAGATTTTCTGTCTGAGGGCGATTCGATACCATGATCCAAGGAGTTTCGAATGAGATGGACAAGTACATTCCTAAGGGTAGCCTCCATTTTCTCCTCGAAGAAGATATGGCTATCGATTACATGAATGTTTGGTTTTGGTTTTCCGAGATTATGAGCGGTAGAGTCAAGAGACTTGTCGAGGCTATTTACTACAGAGTCAAGTGTCGCGTAAGTGATCCTATTGATCGAGTCAAGTACTGGTTTTATCTCCTCTTGGATGCTAGGTTCACATTTACTAGCTGTTTTGATGAGT
Source organism: Pseudobacteriovorax sp. (assembly GCA_013215145.1). GTDB lineage: Bacteria > Bdellovibrionota_B > Oligoflexia > Oligoflexales > Oligoflexaceae > DT-89. Next base: position 8,049 of record JABSRP010000044.1, on the reverse strand, counting down.
TTTGATCTCCAGTTGTCAAGATCTTCAACGTTTAGTTTAACAGCGTCTTTACTTTCGATATTTCGTCCAAGTAGTCTAGTGGCGATATCCAAGTAAGACTGATGGGCTTCTTTGATTTTTTGTATATGGACTCTTAAGCTCTTAATAACATCTACCGTGTATTCTCGACTCTGTCTAATCTCCCCTAGTGTCTGCTCACAAATATGAGACTCGTGATTTATCTTGGACAGATTATATGTCCGCGCCAATCCTTTAATGGTGTGCGCACGAATAAATAACTCGTCGACGTCTAGGGAATTCTCGCTAATATACGATGGCATCTCGTCAAGTAGGGTCGTCATAGATTGCATACTTTTGCGGAAGGTTCGTTCGTCCACAGGTAGGATTTCTGAGACAATTTCTAGTTCAGCGCTCTGTTTCTTCGCCTGCTTTTGTAACTCTCTAATATCAGTGACATCTCTGACGGTGACTAAAACTCTGTCGACATGATCATCCTCAATGATAGGGTTCCAGTCCAATTCGAGAATTTTTTTCTGACCGTCCTTATCCCAAGTGATTTCTTTAGGTAGCCTTCCTGAGTTTGCCTGATACACAAAAAATGGCTCGTTCAAGCCAGCTTCGAGCCTCATAGTGGTTTCACTTCTGATACTCTCGTCAAGATGGGATTTTTCGAGAAGAAACTCTGATAGATGACGGCCCTCAATATCCTGTGTTTCAAAAATTTCCTTTACGAAGACAGAATAGTCCTTGTGAATGGTTAGATCGTCTTTGACTGAAAAGATACCTTGTTGGATATTTTCAAGTATCATCCTAATGTCTCGAGTCTTAAGTGATACTTCCTTTTCTACATTGGAAATATGCTGATTGAGTAGTTCGATTTGTGCGATAATCTTACACTTCATCAAATCAAGTGTCTGACCAACTCGCTCGAATTCGTCAAAGAACAAGTTCGGCACTTCCGTATCGTATTTCTGCTCGGAGTAGTCACGAACGACGGCCTCTAGTTTCAGGACAAAGTGCAGTAGCCATCTTGAAAAAACATAGGCTAACAAGGCAAATCCTAATAGAGTCAGTGCAGAAATGAGTATGATCTCCTGGATTTTTTTCTCAACGGAGGCGAATACTGCTTTACGATTTTTGGACAATCTAATTTGAGTGGCCTCACCGATACTAAAAGGAGAGATTCTAAATGGATCACTTGATAACATCAGCAGATCGCTGTTGTGAATGGCATCCTGGGGTTTTGGACTATCGGTGAATAGCTCGAAGTTGGTGTTGTCTAAATTCGCGATACCCAACTGAGCAAGGACAGCATTCATGGGCAATATGATTAATAAATACCCTAAAGTAATGCTTTGATCACTTCGTTCCGCATTATTGCTTATAGGAAAGATAATGTTGATGATACGATTTTCGGTTTTCTGTCGTGGGTAACTACCATAGAAACCGTCCTCATCGAGAGTTTCTTCGGCCTCGGTTAGAAATGCTTCATCTTCTGATATGATCACCTTTGGCTCGGTATCGTTCTGTTTTTGATCTATTTTACTGACAATATTATTTTCTATGTAGGTCTCAATCTCCATGAGTTCTACCGCTTCTGGCAGTGTTTCCACTGTTTCCCATTCGTAGTCCACAAGGAGCGCGGATAATATGGAGTTATTTTGGGCGATGAGTTCGCCTATGGACTGGTTTGCTAAGTTGCCCGATACTGACGAAGAGAGCGCCATGGGAATATCGTTGCCACCCACTATCATCCTACTTTGGATGAAGATCTTCTCGAAGTTGTTCAAAAGATTGGATTTAAGATTTATGAGCTGGAGGTTCATCTCTTTTTTCGTGGATGAAGTGCGAAGATCGTGAATCTCGTTGATGAGGGGGCTAGTCGTGACCAAGCTTGGTAGGATAGAAAATATTATCAGAGCACAAAATACCCAGAGTTTGAACCGCTTCACTGTAGTCTCCATCTCTAGTAAACATCCAGTCTATCGGTGGGGTAAATTAATTATTAAGTGTCGGATTTAAGAAATTTATTTGCGTGACGATTGAAGCAACTCAACCATTTTGGAGTTTAGTTATGAAACGGAAGTTTCGAGGAAATTTAGTTGGATTCGTTACGCTACTAGCGTTTTTTATAGTAGGAACCTCGAGTTTTGGAAAAGCGCAAAAAATTGTGATTTGGCATGCTGAAAATGAAGACTTCATGAAGACGGAGCTTGAGAAATTTGCTAAAAGTTCTGGGATCGATTTGGTAGTCGAAAGGCAGGTCGTGTCAAAGTTTAAAGGAATACTTGTGACGGCGGTAAACAAAGGGGCGGGCCCAGACATCGCGTTAGTCCCCGCTGACTTTGTAGGGCTCAAAGATCAGTTACAACTTTCAGTTATCCCAAAGGCCGATATTGCTGCAGATTCAGTGATCCAGAACTCATGGTATAACACGACCACATTGCAAGACAAAAACGTTTATGGTCATCCCATCACTGGTGGAAATCACCTAATGCTTTACTATAACAAAAAATTTGTGAAGAAAGCGCCAGAAAAATGGTCAGACTTTTACAAGCCAGAAACCTGGCAGAAAGAGCGACCTAAAAATGTTATTGGTTGGAACTATAATGAAATGTACTGGTTTGCTCCTTTTGTGGGGGCTTTTGGATCGTGGCCTATCACGGACTATAAAATCACGCTAAATGACAAAGGAATGGCCGAAGCGCTCGAATTCTACAAAGCACAGGCCGATAATGGGTTGATATCTGAAGACTGTAATTACGACTGCAATTCGGTCAATTTTTTCAAAGGCGACTATGCTTTTGCCATTAATGGTGACTGGGCCTATAAAGAGACGAAGGAGGCTCTGAAGGAAAACTTCGGTGTGGCCAAAATTCCAAGTATCAAAGGTAAGACTGTGACACCAATGTTCAGCTCGAAAGCTCTGATATTTCCAAGAAAAAGTCTTGATAGTGATAAAAAAGCTTCTTTAAAAAAGCTTGTGGCTCACATGCAGGGTGTCGTATTTCAAACGGCTCTTGCGACTAAACTGAATAATCTTCCAGTGCAAAAGGCTGCCATGGATAAATTTCATAGCGTTGCAGATGACAATATGAAGGCACTACTTTCTCAGTTGGATGTTGCTAAACCTATGCCATCGATTCCTGAAATGGTGGCAACATGGGAAGGTATGAGAAAGGGCTTTAATGCTTACAAGAAAGGTAAAATTGACTCCGCAAAAGCAGCCAAGCTCATGCAAAAGTCCGCTACTAAGCTACATAAAAGATCGGAAAAGAAGTCATCCACTGCGGGCTCGAAATAGTTAAACTCTAGTCGTATGCTTAACCAGCAGGAATCGTCCTGCTGACCTTATTTCAGTGCTTTCCAAGTTACCTAGTCAACTATTCTTTCTTTTCGTAGCGACTGCATGGACTTGGATCGCTTCGGTAAAACTTTATTTATTCTGCACCATTCCGAAACGACCTTATGATGCGCCACGCTTTAACAGTATTGAAGTGCTTGCTTTTTTTGCTTCCCCAAGACCTTTGGGGAGTTCCCAGTATATTTGATTATTCTTCCGAAGAGTCCAAGCTTTTAAAAGGTCAGTGGACATACTATCCGGGAAAGTTTCTACATGTTAGTGATTTAGATCGCAATACCGACTCTGTAGGGGTCGATATTCCTGGATCAATGCCTCGTCATAACGCGAATGAACCAGGCTGGGGGACATTAGTCACCACCATCGTGGGACTAGAAACCATTGACGAGGATATGGCAATTTCGCTCCGAGCGAATACCGCATATACTCTCTGGGTCAAAACAGAGAGAGGTTTAGAACCGATTCTGGAGGTGGGTAACTATGCAGAAACTCCAGGCGATAGCATCCCAGAGATTGTTAACCGTATTGGGAGAATTGAAAAACGTCTATTCGGTGATCGATTAACAATAGTTATCCATATTTCAGGATGGCATTATAGCGAGGCCAAGGTATGGACTCCTCCGCGCTTCGAACCTTTCAAAAAATCTCAATCTCGGGCTCAATGGACCCACTTTGGGGAAGTACTGGCTCTAGGTATACTAATCACAATGATGTCATACTTCTATATGCTTTTTCTGAGGCGACGTTCAGATATGGCCTCTTTTTGGTTGGCGACTTGCGCCGCTCTATCTAGTATTAGGCTCATACTCAAAAGTAGTGAACTACTCTATGTCATACCTTTTGAAGCTTCCATTGGTCTTCATGAATTCGTTCGTAGGCTAGAGTTTTCTGCTATTCCTCTGATGGCAATATCTGGGTTAGGATTTGTCGTATATTGTTTTAACGAGAGGAGGCTTTTCTCGTGGGTTAAGGGAGGGGGCATTTTCGCTCTTGTACAAACTGTGTTAATTCTATTACTTCCCGTTTATCGGCTCGATGATATTTTGCTCTTTCTAAACCTATTCATGCTCTTACACTTTTTAACGGCAATTGCTATCTATATAGCTAATGCGAAAAATAACCCAACAGCCACTCTGCTTTTTGGACTTGGACTTTTACTGAGTATGATAGCAGCGATTCATGATGCTTCCATGTCTTTGGGTGGGGATTGGAATCTAGGAATCTCAATCACCTCATTTGGTGTGGCTCTTATGATTTTTTCTCAAGGGCAGATATTAGCCATTCAATATAATCATGCATTTAATGTCGCTCAGAAACTAAGTCACCATTTAGAAGCTGAAGTAGCAAAACAGACTAGCGAGTTAAAATCTGTTTTTTCGACGATACCTCAAACTATCTACGAAATAAACCCCTTGGGGAAGCTTTATTGTCGATCTGATGCTAATTCGGTAAATAGCTTGTGCGGACCAGGCGAAAATTGTTTTTCGACTCTAATCGAATCATCAGAATTAGAGCCTGACAGGAAAGCTATTGTGAAAGAAACTTTAAAAGGAATGTATGGATTGGATGAATTGAATTATGATCTTAACTCCGACAAACTTCCTAAACAAATCTCCTTTCTTAAGGGGAACACGATACAAACCTTTCAAACTACTTGGAGTCCCGTCTACGGAATCAGTGGTCAAATCCAATCATTTTTGCTGACCATGATGGATGTTACTGATGACTTAAACGAAAAAGAGGTGATGCATAAGACGGAGCGTAAAATGCTCGTAGCAAGAGAAATACTAGAGGTGTCAGCCGAAAAATTCATAGGATTTGTTAAGTCAACAGAGTATTTAATTGATGAGATAAATGATATAACTTCATCAAAAGATTTATCTGATAACGATATGTATGGTAAGAGGATTTTCTCAAATATTCATACCTTGAAGGGAGAGTCGCGCATCTTAGGATTAAAATCCTTCTCCGATACCTTGCATAGAATTGAAACCGATTTAAGGGAAGAAAAATACAGCAATTTCTGGCAGGAAATGAACCATCATATGGAAACGATTCAACATGTCCTTCATGAATATAAGAAAGTTAATCAGGACTTTATAGGAAGGAGTGATCAATATCATGGCCAAGTAGTTATAGGTGAACCAGAATTAAAAACAATGATTCAGTCTCTTAAGAATCAAGTCATCAGGTCTCAATCAGAAGATACGTTATTAAGGAAACTAGAGATAGCAACACAAAAACCTATTGAAAATTTGGTCCATACTTTCGAAGACAACTTACATTCCCTATCAAAGACTCTGAATAAACCTAAGCCTTTGGTTTACCGTTCAGGAACTAAAGGAGTTTTCTTATCCGCAGAAGCCTACTCAAAGTTAACTCTTTGTTTGACTCACATTAGTCGTAATATTATGGATCATGGTATGGAAACTTCGGAAGAAAGGCTAAGAAATGGGAAGTCTAGTTTCGGATACGTTAAGTTTAGTTGGGAGGTACTGAGTAGTTCACTCAATATCAGGATTCGTGATGACGGACGTGGATTAAATCTTACAAGACTAATGGGAAAAAGAGCCGTAGGAGAGCCGGAGATTTCCTTGCAGAAGGTTGCCAACTCTATCTTTTTAGATGAAGTCTCCACTTCCGAATATGTGACCGAGACCTCTGGTAGAGGAAATGGTATGTATGCTGTCACTCAGTACCTGGCGGATTTGGGAGGAAGCATTGAAGTATCTAACTTGACTCAAGAAAATGAAGACTGCTATAGTTTTGACCTCAACATCTCGATCGAACACCCTCACTTTTTTGTTTCGTAAAACAGCTTGTGAATCGCCTTGTTTGACTGGTATAGAAGGTGAAGAAGACAGCATAGGAGGCGATATGGATTTAAAGCAACTCGCTCGACAATATTTCGGGGCCGTAAATCGTTATGACGTTGAAACTGTGACAAAAATGGTTCACCCTGACTATATTCAGCATAATCCTTTCGTTCCAACAGGGCGTGACGCATTTGTTTCTCTACTACCTAAACTTGCATCACATAATTCTAAAATTATTAACCTTAGGATGCTACAAGATGACGATCATGTGATCATGCATCATAGATGGGAGAATGCCGAGCCTCTCGGTGGTGAGGAGTTGGCTGCCTTTCATATCATTCGTTTTGATTCTGATCGGCGTATCGCTGAGCATTGGAATGTTTCGGAACCTTTACAGACTAGACAAGACGGCGAAAGACCTCAAGTTGATGGTCCTTCAGATATTTACGCCAGCGACCATACTCAAGAACATAAGACTAAGATCAATGCTTTGTTCGCAGAGTTAATCGCCAGTAGTGAATTAACTAGAGAGTTGTTGAAGGAGTTTTTTCACGAGGATCATGTGCTGCACAAAATTAATATATCAGCTGGATTAGATGGCTTGCTAAAGCAATGGCAAAAACAGGATATGAAAATTCAGCATTTACACCGAGTTTTTGCCGAGGGTAATTGGGTTCTCGCTATCGCAGAAGGTATGGAAGAAGGGGTCAGCTCAGCTTTTTATCAGTTATTTCGACTGAATAAGAATAAGATCGTAGAATCTTGGGGCGTGACTCAGTCGATTCCAACCACAGGGTTAGCAAACGATAATACGATGTTTGGCTTTTCTTAAACACAACCAGATAGATAGGGCAGTAGGCATGCTCAGCTCTTATTGTCTAGAATATGGTGCAAAATCAAATCTGCTCATGTTCCTCAGGCCCTTTCTAATTCGATCGAAATCGAGGAAAGTAGGCTGAATTCTTTTCTTACGTAATTTTCAAACTCCCGCTAACTCTGACTATTCTTCCTTTGGACACGATTGGTGGACTCCTTTTTTTTGAATGGTTTTATAATAGTGACCAATCTATCGACAGGTCGGATGTCAATAATTCTTGGTGGATACTGTCAAAAAAAAGTGGCATTTAACTTGCTACTACAGGTGCGTACACTCGGGTAATTCGGAATATGATCTTTGTAGAGGCAGTTTACTGACCATCGTAAAAAATTTGGTTCCGAATATACTGAAATATATCATTATAAGACAAAATCAGAATGTCATTTGCAAAATGACCCTCCCTCCCCCGATCCTAGTCTCTACGCAATAACTAGGAAACTCGAAATTTAGGCAGCCATGGATTGGCTACCTTTTTTACGTTCAGCTATTACAAAAAACTAACTAACTTGGCTATTTGGTTTTCTTAGTCTTTCATTTCGGATGATGATGTAAGAGAGGATACCTAAAAATAAAAAACCTAGCACCAACGGTGTCACTGATTGGTTGTACAAGTATCCAATGACACCTCCAAGTAACGCCGAACCAATCGTTTGAACCGAGCTAATCACCGAATTGGCCACTCCAGCAATGTGTCCTAGAGGGCTAATCGCTAAAGTATTTAGGTTTCCGAACAAAATTCCAAAACAGAAAAAAGTGATGAGAAAGTAGGTGAGCAAAACCCACAAATGAGGTTGGCCACTATTGATCCATTCTACTGGTAGAAATACCGCCGAACCCCCTATAAGAACGATGAGTGCGCGCTCGCACAAGGTATTCATACTGTGGCGACTGACCCAGCGAGAGTTTGCATAAGATGCAACGGCCTGTTGAAAAACAGGCGAGTTCTCAAATTCAATATTAAGTTAACAATAAATGCAAAAATCTGGACCTGATTA
>JABSRP010000043.1 GCA_013215145.1 Pseudobacteriovorax sp. | reverse complement strand
GAAGGATCCGGTGGGGTCAGGGTATACTATCCTAGTCGAGGCTGGACCTGGACCGAAGGTAATGATGGTAGACGCGTGGTTTATCCAAATCGAGGTTGGACTTGGACAGAGGGTGCCGATGGTAGGCGTGTCGTTTACCCGAATCGCGGCTGGACTTGGACGGAAGATAGCAATGGTAGACGGATTCCTTACCGGTCGTCTGGCCAAGGGCCAGGTCTCTGTGAGTTGTTTCGCTCAGAAATTCCTAGTGGCCCTAATGAGATGGAAGACTTCGAGCTATTGCTGGAGCAGATGGGGTTTCACCCCTGCACTTGGTGACAGTAGATCATTGTGGTGGTGTAGGTTTGGCGTTGCAATAGCTTGGGGGCAAACCTAGGCCATCTTATTACTAAAATCTCATGGAAATTGTGCCATACCGTAGAGATCATTTATGATTTGGGTCAGCTGTAGCACGAGCTTTCAGCGTCATGTGAAAAAGGGTCTGCTATGCATAGATTTCTTACGGTTACCTTGGTGCTTACGGCTTTTGCTCTACCACTAGTCTGCCAAGCAGGCTGGCAGGAGGAAAAAACTAAGATAGAAAAGCTCATCAAATCAGTTGAAGGCCTTGAGGCAAACTTTGTTAGAAATGGCAAAGAGTACCCACCGAAGGAAGCTGCCTCCCATCTCAAAAGAAAATGGGAGCGAGCTATGGATAGCTGGTTTGCCCCAAAGAAAGAAACATGGACGGCGTCCATGTTTATTGAAAAAGTTGCGTCAGAGTCATCGCTATCAGGAAAGCCCTATTTGATCAAGTTTCCTGATGGTCGCACGCAAACCGCCAAAGAATGGCTTAAGATTCAGTTGAGCAAACAGTAAGAACGGGCAAAAAACTATCGCCGACTAACAACGACGCCACTCCAGTTATAATAAAATACTATTGCCAGGCCAGGGCTATTCCGATCAGTAATTTGTCTAACTGTTACATGATAAGGTCTGCACATCGGTGGAGTTAGTGGCACCTTCAAACTGAAAAGGAATCGAGAACGAACCAACCTTGAGAAGTGCTCGGTCTCCACGAATCTCTATACTTTTAAGCTCTCCGAAGTTCGTTTCGATACCATACATGTCAAGTTCGATTCCTCGATTGGTGCGTTCGATACTGGAGATTCCGATTCCTCTTGCAAAATTGACTTCCAAATCGATGTCACCAAGAATAGGGACATCGAGAATCTTCGATCTACAATCGATGGGCGATTGCAAGGATGCAGCGAGTACCAGGCTACCAGCCCGTTCACCACCAAAGAACATGGACTTACCATTTTGAATCACTTGGCGGGTAGCTTGACCAAACAAGGTTTGCGGGAGGACGGGTCTGATAAGATTTATCACCTGCTGTAGATCTCTTTGAAGCAGAACCACTTCAAAACTTGATCGCCACGAAAAGTTTGGATCAGTTACGACGTCAGCAATAGCGGGAATGAGCTCAGAAATGCCCGAAGCAGGTTCAACGAAGTCACGCAGGGAGAAAAATTTAAGGGGAATAGAACGAATGGTTCCAAGACTTGTAATGAGCTGGAGGCGGTCAGCTTGCGACAGGTCGATGGCTGAAACACTCGCCGCTACGTCTCCAGTGGCGTTTTCAATCGTAAGTCCTCGCACTCCAAAGCGATTTCCATTTTGGGCTGATATGACAACCTCCGATGCTGTGAGAAGTTTTAGGCCATTCAAACTCACTTGCCCATTGTCTCTGCTAGTTAAAATGATGCGATCGAGATCACTCTGTAAAAGGATCCAAGGGATTTGATTAACAAAACCCAGTATGCCGCTGCCACCTGTTCGCGCGAGAAGCGTTTGAACCGAAGGTTGATCAAATACACGACGTTCCAAGTTGATTTTGCTAGGGCTTTTCATAATCTGCGTGAGTAGCCCAATACTAGCGTTCCACGCCTCTGGTGTGGAAGGATCTTCAATACGATTATCGCAGGAGTCAAGGTCCCATGCGCGGCACCAGGAAGTAAAATCCTGGTCTAACTGAGGCTTTAACTTTGTATCTTGCTCACTCTTTCCGCAAGATAGAATACTTGCCGAAAAGCAAGATATGATTGCTAGCCTTTTTATTCTATTAAAGTCAAACATCTTCAATTCCTTTAAAACATTGATTCATACGGATGTCCTGTTACCACGTAGCTATGCCTTGCAGCGGACACACGAATGCAACGTGATCTTCGTGAATCTTACTAGTCCAGGCACAACTATTCGTGATGACTCAGAGCTCTTAGCTGAAATAGCGGGACAAAAGCAAGTGCAACGGCTTGTAAGAATAAAAAATTACTTTGCAAAGGCTATTAACATTCCATTAAGTAGAATGCTTAGATTTTTCTGTTTGCATAAGGTAACAATGCGGCTCAAAAAGACAGCGAGTCATGGCAGGTATGAATGAGTCCATAAGGATGGTCATGGTTTCATGGCACGAAGCGAACCAGCCATCGATTAGATGACTTGGTTCGGAATGCTTGCTGTTAAGGCTCCAAGCTTGTTGCCAAGGTTAAGGAGTTATCGTGAAGGTACCCCAATAGCCTCGACCGATTCGATCGAAACGGCCGGTAATTTGACGACGAACACAGCCGCTGGTGTAGGCTTGGACGCACTTAGCCCAATGCCTATTAAAATTAATCTTGTTTCGTTCCCGATCAAACTGCCCAGTGACGCGATTGTTTGGGTCGTGTTTCCATGATATGCACAGTCACCGGCTTAGAATTCTGATGGGATAGAATCATTCGGTACAGTAAGAAATGGACTCAACCCGATCCCACAGCCTCAGATAGATCATCGGTTTCTTGAGGAAAATGAAATCCTCAATTCTTGATCCATGATATTAAAGGGCTTTTCATCTAGGTTTGAGTCTCAAATATGACCTTTCGATAAGATTGTCGGAGGGAACGAAGGATGCTTAGAGAAACCATTCTTAAAGGCAAACACCCAGTTTGTCTTCTTTTTTTCATATACCTTACCGCTTGCGGTGGGAAAGATGTTGTCGACAATCGTGTCGTTCAGGGGTATGAGTCTGGTGATTCTACTGGAAACGCAATTCCGGGTTTAGATACTTGTCAGGCCGATTACACGAACCAGTTCGTGGAGCAAATCAGACCGGAGCTCACGAGTCGTGGTTGTGTGGGCTGTCACGTCGAAGGAGGCGTCGCTGGGACAACATCGATCCGGTTCGATCTTAGCGACGAGGATTTGTTTGCAGCGATTCTTGCATTTGATATTGGCGACAATGGAGACCATAGGATCCTTCAAAAATTGAGTGGGTCCTTAGCCCATACTGGAGGGGCATTAATAGCCTCCACAGATCCCTTTTACTCTGTATTTGAGAGTTTTTTATCTGAGGCTCGTCACGCGTCCTGTTCGCCAGAAGACTCTCAACTAGACTGTGGCGATCACGAGGGCTTGATCGGGCCGAGACTTTGGCGATTGACTCAGCTTCAGTACGAAAATACTTTGAGGCTTGTTTTGGGTGAAGAGGTGCTGAGATATGCCACAGATCTTGGTGATGATTATCCCACTATTGGGTTAAGCAACACAGCGACGACATTAGGTCTCGATTTGATTGTTATGGAAGACATCTTAACGTCGAATACTGAGATTGCTCGCCATGCCGTAGCTCAGCAAAGCGATTGGACGAATTGTATGGCAGCTGGTGAGAATGGCTGTTTCTACAATCTTGGCCTGAGCTATGGCACCAGGCTTTGGCGTCGCCCACTATTGCCCGAGGAGAGCCAAACATTAAATGGATTTATCGATGATTTGGCAAACCAGGGGCAGGATCGAGAATCCATTGGCATCGCAATCATGGAATACCTCTTGAGTTCACCAAACTTTTGGTATCGGTTCGAACTAGGAATCGCGGCAGATGGTGTTCGAGAATTGGGACCATACGAAGTCGCCTCTTTGCTCTCTTACACATTTTGGAATGAACCTCCCGATAGCACCTTGATCGATTTGGCCGCCCAGGGGACTTTGCTTACAGCTCAGATTCTTAGTCAACAACTTCAGAGACTGCTGGCAGATCCAAAAGCTGAGGTTAGTTTTTCCCATTTTATTCGCGATTGGCTCAAACTTGATGGGATTATCACAGTAGAAAAGTCGGGAAGTTATGGTCAGACCTTGACGGAAAGCGCAAGGCAAGACTTGTTAGCGAGTGTTGATCGGTACATTCAGGTGAAAGTCTTTGAAGAGGGGGCAGATTTTTCAAATTTTATGAGCGATCAGCATGCCTTCATAAACTCAAATACAGCACCATTGTTTGGTCTATCGTCAGTAGGCATGACACAATCGATGGTGCGGCATCCTGTTGAACATCGCAGGGGCCTATTAACTCATCCAGCTTTTTTAAGCACGATCTCCAACCCGGGATCCACGAACATTGTGAGGCGCGGTGTATTTTTACTTGAGCAAGTTCTTGGTGTCGAGCTGCCAGCACCGCCACCCAGTGCCCAGGAATCCATTACCCTTCCAGATGGGTTCGATGCCGATACTTTGACGAGCAGGCAGCTGCTCGAAGTCTATCACAGCCATCGATCTGAATGTTCAGGCTGTCATAATATGATTGATCCAGTGGGTTCTGCCTTTGAAAACTACGACCCAACTGGCCTATTTCGCACAACAGAGAAGCAGGGACTTGCCATAGATGCAGCCGGACGCTTCGATGCCGGAAATGAGAGCTTTGCCTTTGATAACGCTACGGAACTTATTGGTCAGCTCGCAGAATCCGAAAGGGTTCGAGATCATTTTCTCGGGCTTTCATTTGCCTACTTTTTTGGGCTTAGCTCGAGCGAACATTATCAGTGTGAAACAGACCGCCTCGAACAAGAGTTTGCACTTGCAGGTTATGAAGTAAGGTCTCTTCTGCAAGGATTGAGCAAACTAGATAATATCAGCCGTCGGGCTCTTACAGGAGATGCTCAGCCATGAAATTACTTCAAAAATCTATAGATCGACGTAGACTACTTCAGAATCTAGGTTACGGCGGGGCGTTCTTTCTACCTTTCCTTAGGTCATGGGAAGCTCAGGGACAAAGCGCTTCCCCTAAACGAGTTCTATTTGTATTTTTGCAGCATGGTTGGGGTAGAGAATATGGTGATAATGATGTGATCCCTGTTTCTTTTGATGCCTCTAGCCTTAATCAATCAGGAGACTTGCAGTGGACAGATCAATTCAGCTTTCTTCCAAATCGTGAGTTAGCGCCTTTGGAGTCTATCAAGTCTTATGTGACTCTTTTAGATGGTGTCCGCAACTGTAGTTACTGGGGAAATGCTCATGATGTAAGTTATTCGGAGATACTAACGGCAACCACCTATCACGGTGAGCGAGGTTCCCCTGAACTTGGCGCGCAGTTTCCCATGCCTTCTGGAGAATCCTTCGATCACTACCTGGCCTCTCAGCTAGGAACACATGCCTTAAGGATTAGCCACCGTTATCGAAGCTGGGGACGAAGTTACCACCCCTTATGTTTCGAGCGAACGAGGTCAGGGCAAATCATTGAGCTCCCTCAATTCACTTCCGCCTATGACGCCTTTCAGTCCCTTAGTGGGCTCACAGCGCAGAGCGCTGATGATAGAGTCCGACGTGGTTCGGTTTTGTCAGCCCAAAAAGATGATATTCAGCGACTTATGGCTCGGCTACCAGCGGAAGCAAGACCAAAACTCGAAGAGTATTTGAATCGCATAGAAACCTTAGAAACCCGCCTGGGGAGTCTAGGCTTTGAAAATCTTGTACTTCCAGCCGAACCAAGTTCTAATCTTAGTTTTGACCCGGGCTTCGATGCTGCCCTCGAACTCGTCAAGGCCACCTTTGCATCTAACACACACAACGTTGCTGTCTTAGGACTTGGCGAATCCACACAGGCTGATGCCTTCGGAAAACATGCTAGCCAAGCTGATTTTCATCACTATGTGGCCCACTATACACCGAATACTCCTAGTCGTGATGAGTTTGTCGCCTGGGTGCAGGCTTATGCCTCTAAGATAGCAGGATTTGCACAAGATTTAGCAACAACTGATGATATTGATGGACAAAATATGCTCGATAACACGATGATCGTTTTGTTGGGAGAAGTCGGTGACGGTCAACACAATCGGCGCAAGCTCGCTGTGCCTATTATAGGTGGTCGATCATTGGGATTGCAGACGGGTCGAACATGGCTATTGCCTACCTTTGCGCCACGTAATCGCGGGGGCTTCTTCTGGGGAGCACCCCTTCGCTCTGGCGGCCAACATGAATCGGAAATCAATTACGGCCGAGACCTTAGTCTATATACCCACGCAGACTTGTGGACAACTCTGGGCCAAAAGTTTGGCATGACGATCAATAGTTGGGGACACCAGGAGTACAATTATGGAGCGCTGGCAATATGAGAGTCCGTTCCCCCTCGACTTGGCGAGGGGGGTGGATGGCACAGATACCTTAATCCATTGCAGGTCCATTGAAACATGACTTTTGACTGACGCTTGTGGAAATACTTCCGGCGAAGCAAGAACGTTTAGTCACATGTTCTATACTGTTACGACAGATTCCAAACCAGGAAATAGATTTTCCATGAAGCATCGTGCGACCTTGGAACTTACAGTTATCTGGTTTGCACTCAAATCGATGTTTGACGGGACTATGTATAGTTTTTGAACTATAACCCGCGCAATTCTAATGGTGGTTTTTGTGACCTACTAATTTGATGTAACGGATTGTGATAGAGGGCCGGTTTCGGCCCTGCAAAGCCTAGGCAAAGGTTTGTTAAAATTTTGAAAAATTAACCTCTTACTGAGAAATTATGCTGGCCATGAGGCCAAGCCTAGTTTATGAAAGGGTGTAAGGACAACTCAGCCCGTAAGAGGTATGCATGACACCATATGAGTTCGTATGGTCCATTATTCAAGAACACTTACAGCAAGCCGGTGATCAGTGGCATGTGCTGGCTAAAAAGACCGGTATTTCTGAAAATACCCTTAGATATTCGATTAGTCAGGGTACGGCTCGCCATAAAACCCTTTACAATGTCGTTGCTAAGCTTGAAGGCGAGAAAAAAGGCCGCGAATTTCTCATCGAACATGAGTCTAGCCTCAAAGGTTTGTCGACTACGATTTCGGTGGCTAAGCTTCAGCAGCAGCATCAAAATGACCATGACCCTGCCATCATGGAACCAAGCGTCCATGAGATTATCATGTACACCGATGCAACTAGAGGTATTGACTATGGTGAATTGATAAGTCACCTTCCCCATAGAAAAAAACTAGTTGACCAATTGCTAGATGACGGAATATTGGAGAGGGTAGGCGATCGTTTGTTCTCTCATTTTACCGCAGCAGATCCTCATTTGGGGGTGAAGAAAATCAGAGTCAAGTCCGACGTGATCGCCAACTCTTGCGATGAGTTTAGGGCAGGTTGTGTGTCGACTTCGGACGAGCGAGTTAGTGTTGAAGGCTATATTGAGCTGACAAAGCTAACGAGAGATTACATAGCGAAGTCTTTAGAGATAATGGCGCGTACCCAATCTGACGAGGGGGTTTCGTTTACACAAACGACCCTGCTCGCTACATTGGGGCTAAACAAAAAAACTAGAAGCTCCATCTACGAACAGTTAGGAGAAAATGATGAGATTTAATTCAGTTATGTTGACCATGATCAGCTTTTTTTGGGTTGGTCACCTGCACGCAACCGGCACTACCGGCGGAGATTTTTCCGTGGTCAATGCCGAGAGCATAACACAAATTGAGTTGACGCTTGAGCAGGTTAACCAAATCCGCGCAAACGTGAACCAAGAGCTACCGGTTGAAGTCAACGCCGGTGACCAATGGAAAACACTGACAACATTCACCACATCTGATGGACGCGAAGGTTTTGTTGTTGAATCCAGCAAAGATAAAATGGTCCATACCATAACTAAAGTAGCGGATCCAGTTGCGGCAGATCCTACACCACCAGTGGTGAGGACTCGTCCAGCTCGTTAATTGCCGGTAACTAAATCTTTGACTTGAATAAAAAAGACCTCTTTCTCGTTGAGACTGAGGTTTTTTTATGCTGGTTTAGCTATTCGTTCATGCCTGCGCAAATTACCATCTGACTGCCGTCTTCCTTTAGCAGATGAGGAGGGATGCAGTTGTCTTGATTGGCGAAGACGCTAATGCTTCGCCCCAGCTTCTCAATGCCAACGATATTGATATGACCAAAACATTTGATGAACTTATCTTGTGATTTGGGAGGTGACCAGTTTACATTGGGTTTTATCTTTACCGTCCATGCATCGCGATGGATCGCTCTTATGGTTTTCATCGTCTTATAAATAGCAAAGGCGATATGATTCTTGAGACTATAGCTTTGGAGTCTGCCCTTGAAGACTACTTCAGATGTTTTTTTTAGTCTCTCAGATGTGGGGAGTAGTGCTCGGCAGGCCTCTGCGTCTCTTGGATTAGTCCATGTAAGAAAAACAAGAAGTATCATCAAAGTTTTCTGTTGGCTTACCATTGGAAAACTCCTGCGGGGATCGATTCCGTTATGGGTTCATCATCTTGATCCTTAAAAACCGAGTATTTCGATTTCTGAATCAAAATTCTATCTTTCGTGAAGCTCGTCTTCGAGTTGATTTATTTCATTTATTATCCTTAGAAATCGCGTGCCAAATTCGGTGAAATGATACTCGACTTTTGGTGGAACTTGGTCGAAATCGCGTTTTTCTATGATTTTATAGCGTAGCAGTTTTCTAAGACGCTCATTTAAAACTTTGGGAGTCAAGCCTTCTATTTCTCGAGACATCGCTCCCGGGCGATGAATCCCTTTGCTTAAAATATCCAGAACTGAAATAGACCATTTGCAGCCCACAATATCCTCTACCATATACTTAACATCGATTTTTTTTGAAATTTTTTTGTCCATGATCTCCTCAAAATAGACCGTTTGGTACCTAAGCACCACTTGGTAAGTACTTGATTTTACACAATTATAACCGATAATAAAAGTATCAAATCGTTGAATGAGGTGATTATGAAAGCTAAACAACTTCAAGTAGACCACTGGATCAATACCAATAGAACGTTTCAATTCGACGTTATGGATGATCGCATAAAAATCATTCATGCCTTTCAAATGCTTTGTCCCGGTTGTGTATACGTTGGAATCCCGCAGACCATCAAACTCTGGGAAAAGTATCAGGACGAAGAGGTCCAAATTGTTGGGTTACACTCCGTATTCGAAAATCATCATGCGATGACCGACGATGCCCTGAGAGTTTTTGTTGATGAGTGGCGCCTGCCGTTTCCTGTCGGAGTCGATACACGGGGCAAAGACGAGTGGATGCCGAAAACCATGAAAGACTATCGCCTACAAGGAACCCCTAGTTTGATTGTTATCGATCATTGCGGAGATATTCAACTCAATCATTTTGGACATATGGATCAACAAAAACTTGAAGTCTTCATTGAAGATCTCATCAAAAAGAAACATATGACTTAAATTTTTTTACCTGAAAATTGTAAGGAGAGGTTATGCGAGTATTTACCAGAAAAAATCATCAATTCTTTCAACTTGTGGGCAGTGTCAGTATTGGCTTTATCTTATCTGCCTGTGTGCATCACGATGGTAGAGATCATGACGACCATGGTCACCATCATAGCCATGCATCCCATAAGGGGCATATTGTTGCTAAACCTTCACAAGGGGTTGCGCCAGAGTTTGATATCGTGCATGCGAAAATTACCACTGAAGGTAGTCACCTTGTGTTTCAGCAAGCTGTCCGGGGTGAGGCTGGCCGGAAACATCCTAAAAAAATAGGTCAATTGGCAGGTGCTGAGGTATTCAGTTATGTCTGGCCCACGAATCTCAATAGCTCATCGGTGGGGTTTGAAAAAGACGCAGGAATCTTAGCTCTTGCTTTAACTGTTCATCCTGATTTTGATGATACCCCTCTTTATGATGAAGATGGTGACGGCGACCGGAAGAACGACGGCGATCATTGGCATAGTCATTGGGTTGTGCTGGTGCCTGATCATGCTTGTGGTCAAGGAAGCCTTAAGGTTAAGGACATCGCCAAAGGATCCGAGCCACAACTTCCCAAAACATGGCCTGGTCTTCCACTATTCATCGATAGTCCTGGGTACGAATTCAGTATAAAACATAGTGAGTTGTTAGTCCGTGTGCCGCTTAAGGATGTGGGATTCCCCAATCAATTTCGCTTCGATGGAGTCACAGCTGGATTAAAAGTTCATCAGCACGTCCACGCGCCACTACTTTGTGTTGCGAATGTTTTTGATATAGGGTCAGGGGATCTTTCTCTGCCAGGCAAGAGCCTATAATAATCAATGACATATGGGAGTCGCAGCCTGGTACCGTACGTCTCGGTCAAATGACTCCCGTATCCAAACAAAGAATCTAAGTCTTGCCAGTGATATAACTCGAAACATCCCAAGAATCTTCATAAAATAACCAAAATAGACAGTTTAAGGTGATTAGTCAGACTCCAAGGGGACATTTTGTGACCACTTTATCGCCAATATTAAAGAAATCCGATTGCTCACCTAGTCGGTAGATTTTATAACTATTTGACGCTATGTTCATTAACTTGAGTCCATTTCGGAGTGATACATGAAGATTACAGCCTTTTTGATAGTGACGTTAACACTAAATTTAACCGCTAATGACGCGTTTGCCGATACGCTTCCTACTTGCGGCACGACTAACCCTGGTTCGGGACCTGCAGTGATCACTACTGAGTCCGCTCAAAGCCAGAGCGGTGAGGGGGAGGTTACTAGCTTACCGACAAGATCTTCAGCTGAGTTATCACTCGGAGTACAGTTGAGTGCTGATAACGGAGAAGCCTTCAGCCGACGGCGTACTAAAGTTGATGTTTCAAAGGATGAGAGAGGAATCCGAAGAGCGGCTTACGCCTTTAAACAATCCGTCATCGATGAGTATCATTCGTTACCAAATCAAGACACTAGAGTCCCCTTTGAAATCGACACCCGCGAGATTCTTGGATGCTTGTCTCCTACGAAAATTAATAGAATCGACTTAGTCTATGATACGGGGGAGATTTTAAGGAAATGCTTAGGGACTTATGAAGTTAATAAAATCAAACGCGCGGGCTTTGAACGCTATAATGTTAGGGAAATAAGTTTTAGATGCAATCTTGATTTTCATATCGTTTCTGTTGGTAATTTTGCGCCTATAGAATAGCAATAACAATGCGGTCAGAAGCTAGGGGAAAAACAATGGAAAATGCTGAGACGGTTTCGAGTATATTTTCGTTTCAAGACCATAAGGAATTTATTAGAAGCTATTATGAAATCCAAAAAGCGGAGAATCCTAATATCAATTGGAAAGGCTTCGCCGATAAACTTGGAATCTCTCAAGCTCTACTAAAAATGCTTCTAAATGGTAAACGCAAATTTACCGTGGAGCATATTCATGCTTTTGCAAAGCACCTTGTGCTAACCCCTCTGGAATATGATTATTTTGAAGCGCTCGTCTTGAAGAATCAGGCAAGTGAGCCCCGTATTCGAGCTTACTATGATAGACGTATACGGGCGATGATGCCTTGCGAGCAAAGTGAGGCGATGCGACTAGATCCGAGACTTTTAGATCAAAACTGGTTTATACCGGGGTTGATTGTCTGCCTGGCCTTACGTAGTAGTGACAACGAATCGCTTGACCCACAGATCATGAGCGAGGAGCTAAATATTCCTGTTGACGTGATCGAAAGAACGATTGAGCAATTGGAAAGGTTAGGGGTCATTGCGATAACTGCGGAAAAAAGAATTATACTTACACTCACTAATCTAAGTGCCTCCCTATCGCAACGCCGCTTAGTACGAAAAATTAGTGAAGAATCGCTGAAAAGGATTCAAACTGACTTTGATTCAAAGCGTGCTTTTTTTGATGCATCGGCTTTCACAATCACTCCAAGCGAGTTGCATCAATTGACTCAAGAGATAAAAAACCTGTTAAGGCAGTATTCTACAAAAACAGATAGTGACGCAAAGAATAAACAGGAGGTTTATCAGTCCGTCATCCATTTTTGGCCTTTTCGAAAATAATCGGTATCCCCTACTCAGTTAGAATGTTTTAGTCTGCGATGCGACTTTTCCAAACAAACGGGACTGGTATTAGGCACCTATTTCGATCTGGAATATCTGAACAGACCGATTGGTTGTGACTGCCAATAAGGAGTGATTGGCAACCAAGGCGACATTAGTGGGGTGAGCATCGACTTCGATCCTTCCTATTTTTTTCCCGTCTTTGCTGTAAACCGCGATGTGATCATCCTTCGGATCACCCCAACGACTGGCTGCCAGATATAAGTTTCCTAAAGGATCCGTGGCCATGCCATCCACAACTTCACCTTCGATAAAATCGTTAATGGATGTTGGCTCTCCACTCTCGTCAAGATATACCCGCACAACCTTCTCTCTGCCGGGATCTGCCACATATAGGACGGACTCGTCGGGAGATAGGATAACACCATTGGGTTTGACAAATTCTTCAAATCGTTTCGTTTCACCGCGACGATTCTGAAAATACAGATACTCACCTTTTTGAGGCAAATCTCGCTTTTTGTCGCTGTAACAAGGATCTGTAAAAAACAATGTGTCCTTATCCGTGCAAACTAGATCATTTGGACTGTTTAAGGGGAGATTGTTAAATTCTTGTATCAGCTTGCTTGCGACCTGTTCCTTTAGATTCCAAACCGATACATATGGTTGGGGCTGTTTCTCGTTACAAATAAATAACCTGTGTCCTCGAAGAAACATACCGTTCGGTTGATCGCAATCAATATTCAACATCTCTAAGGTCATGTCGCTGAGATCCACCCGAAACACCCGCCAATCTCCGCTTCTCTCGGAAAAGTAAAAATACTTGTTATTGCCTGTCGCTCCTTCGGTAAAGCTAAAGGCTTTACCTTCATAACTATCAAACAAGGCGATAGGTTGTAGGGATGGTTGTTTGACTTCGTTTGTAATTCTGATCAAGTCTTTGACCTCACTGCTAGTAAAAACCCAAGTAGAGAGTTTCGATGTAATCACTGGCTGACGACAATTTATCGCGATCTAAAGATAAAGTCCCCTACAAATCGCAAGGTTTTCTGACTTCTGTGCATGATATCTTGGTGATTGCCTTGTCTTAGGATCTCTACTTTTACGTTAGAATGAAACAGTTCCCTGGCGGCCAAACTATGAGAAACTGGGATAATTTCGTCCTGGCGAGAGGCAACAATAAGGGTTTCTGCTTTAATGTCACCAATCCAGGCTGAGGTGTCGTATTCGTGCCCTATCGAAAAGTCGGTAGCCAAAGATAGTAACTCTGGTCGCTGGTCCCGTAAGACGGAAAGCATAGAGTCAAATGGAGCGATTAATATCAGCTTGTCTCCAAAACCCTTCGAACTGACATAAGATGCGAGACCTGTACCAAAAGAATACCCCCAAATGGTCAATGGTAGGTCTGGGTATGCCAGACGAATACTCTCTAGCGCGGATAGGGAATTGGCTGTCAAAGTGTCTTGATTAATGTCAGATGTATCTCCAGCGTATCCGGGATACTCCATAAGAATAATCATCGAATCATCAAAGATCTTTTTACTGCCGAAAAAAGCAGTGTACTCGCAAGCTGAGCCCGAGTTGCCGTGGAAGAACACAATAAGGTTTTTAGGCTGCTCAAGGGGACGATAAAGGTAGCGAATTCCATTTTTTTGGTAAGTCCGAAAATCCCAAGTCTGCCCTATTTGGCAGTTGCCATGGGATGGTGGAGGATTCATGATGGCTCCAATATCTGGACGGTAGAGCTCTCGTGCCAGTGGATTTTCATTCCAGGAATTTAGTCTAGAGCTATCATTCTGATTTTTCGCGCAGGCATTCATCAAGAATAACAGGATGAATGTTGTAAAAACTATTGCGTGTTTCATTGTAATTCCCTGATTGATTGTGATGGTTCTAAGGTAACGGTGCTTCTAAGAGACTGACAACGTCGAGTATGCCGGTGCCGTATCGCCTCTTAGGGAATCGTTTTGGTTTTGAAACACCATGTTCCTTTAAAATTTTTCGAAAAATAGAAGGGAGTTGCTCTCTACCGTAGCGTGAAAGCAAATTCTCTTTGCCATGATAGCTTAACCATAGGGCTGCAGCACCAGCTACTAGTGATGCGGCATCAGAGGTGCCTTGAGCGTTCTTTACAGAGTAAACAATTTCCCCAGCTTCGAGTTCTGTCCGCGCATGCTTGATGTTTACTCCCGGTGCAGAGATATCTATCCATCTTCCAAAGGCGCTACCCACCCAGGGTCTTAACCTCTCATTAATGGCACCAATAGCGATGGTTTCGTCCCAAAAGGCTGGTACAATACGCAAAGGGCCAGTAAAATTACTCGCTGCGACAATAGTTATGATTCCTGCTTTTTGAGCCCTCTTTAAGGCAGAGTGTAGTTTCGGCATTCTACCAACTCCTCCCATAGCAATGACAATGACGTCGGCTTCGATGGCGACGGCATGATCGATACCTTTGGCAAGTCTTTCGCCGAAAGATAGGATGACCGAATCACTTACCCTGATAGGAACCAACTGAGCGGCCGGAGCAGCCCCGGTTACACAGGGGCCTTGATTGACAGATTGAGGAGGGCAACCTGGAGGACTGACTATGACGCTAGCCGTTTCCGTTCCATGACCATGTCTAGGCAAAAGGTTTATAGCTTCAAAGTTGTGATCAGGAATATCATCATTGTCGACAAAGTCTTTAGCCAAGTCTAACCGTAGCGGTGATTCATAACCACTATGCGACAGTAGTTCGGGGTGAAGACTAATCCCTGTATCTGCATGAGCAATGGTGACTCCTTCACCTGGTCGGATTCCTTTCTCCTCTAACATTTGCCAACCGAGGAGGGTTTTGGTTGTTTTTAGGCCCCAATTGTCACTTTCGATTTGTCGAAGTTCCTCTGTCAATAGAGATCTGAGCTCCATGTCTCGTGTTTCAGTTTGGGATAAAGCGGATGAATCTTTTTCTTGGCAAGACGATGAAGCAATCATCATTACAAAATAACAAAATGCTAAGATAAGTCTGTTAAGGTTTCTCATGTTCAACTCTCCATTTAACTGTTACAGCTTAACGATCTACCCATCTGATGATAAGCAATAAAGTATCCAAAACACACTTTTGCAATGCCTTTAACGCTAATTACCCTAGATCTACTACTGGTTTCTGTTTCGTTTGAAATAGAAACAGAAACGTAGAAATATAGGACTCGGATTTGAAATCATCATTAACACGTTTCGTCGGCGGAAATACCTTTGGTAGGTGACGTCTATATGGATCATGTTACGTTTTCGAGTTCGAAATCTTAAATAGCTGGTCATGTTTAAACAAGAGTTGTAGAAAATACAGCTCACCCTGTTCCCTTTCCTATCTTTCATTTAGCTGAGACTAACTGTGTATAAATTTTGGTCAGAATTTGTTGCTGAGAAAGTAAATGTCTCATCATACCTAAAGTTTTGCCATTCTAGCTTTAAAGTTAACTGACAAGAATTACGTGTGTTTTTAGTTGAGATCAGTCATTTATATGTTGCATGCCCCTGATACTGACAAATGCTAGATCTTGGCATACCGCCTGCAAAGTCTCCTTTGGCAAAACATAAATGGTAGTCATCGCTCTCTATCCATAAACGTATTTTGCCTGAAACAGGTGAGTGAGCTTCGATTCGGACCTGGTCTGATAGGAACGTTGCTGGTAAAAATTGTGAGGTTTTGCTGTGAAAGCTGTTTTCTTTATATCGTTTTTCCTAGTCTTTATTTCGTGTAAGCATAGTCAATCCGATCAGGAACAATCATCAGTCCATGCCTTACAGCAAGATAAGTTGATACCGTCTTTTACAAGTGAAACCTTCGAGTATTTTCCGGAGTGTTCGGTGCAACCGAAATCGGTGCAATTTACATTAAGCCGGGAATTTCATCCAGAGAATGCCTATTTACTCTTATTGGCGTCCCTGCTTTCTGAGGAAAAACGACCAAAACGAACCATTCCTCCCCAGCTTGAGGCATGGGGGTTTGCGAATTCTCGCGTCTATAATCACGCTTGGTGGGGTCTCAGACTGTTTATTGCTGAGCATCAAGATTTTCTATTAGTCACGTTTCGTGGAACAAAGACTCTATCACAAAACATAAGCAATGCGATGTTTTCTCTGGTAGATGCAAAAGACTTTGAAGGCCGCGTTCATCGTGGTTTTTACGGAGTATATCGGAGGCAAAAAAAGAAAGTCCTGCGTATGATCACGGAGGCCAACAGTGCTCGTAAACCCATTGTTTTTGCTGGACACAGTCGTGGGGGAGCTATGGCCTCACTATTCGCATTGGCGGCAGTTAAGAATGGACTTCCGGTACATCAGGTGTATAGTTTTGGTCAGCCACGATTTGGTGATCTGGCATTCAATCGCTTTGTAGACTCCACCCTCGACAATCGCTTTTTCAGAGTCGAGAATTTCAACGATATTACACCAAACCTTCCTCCCCCTAAGGAGCAGGCAACCGAAATCGCCAACATGGTTCTCGAGAACAAGCCTCTTATTAAAGAGCAAAATCTTGCAGGGATTATCGAAAACCTGTCCTACTCTTTTACTGCAGGAAAAGCCTATTACTTGAGCGCTGATGGGCTTAGTGATAAATCAAATCTTGGGCCGACGCCAGAGACCCATCAGTCTCTCGAATTTTGGCAGCAGTTTAAAGAAACTGTGGAGGCAGAGCATATAATTGCTGTGATTAAAAGCTTTCGCAGTCATTTGAATGATCATTTGCCACCGCAGTATATTTGTCATCTGGAAAACAACCTAGAAAACTAAATTGGCATATCTTTGAAGTGCTGACATCGGCGGCTGACAGAACTAAGTCTTTCCTTCCTTTGAGCCTAGTCTTGAATAGGATTAGTGTAGATTTGGGTAACCGTCAGGCTTTTCTTCTGTGAAAGCCGATAACGCCAAATAATCGACTCCATAAACTCACCTAAATTGGTTAAAACATTGAAATAGTATAAATAACAACAGCTAGTTGTGACTTTAGTCTGTCTCGCAACTTTCTCCCAAAAAGACGACGCTGTCTGCTTTAAGGCCATCAAAATCACAGAAAAAATGTCTTCGAATCGCAATATATGTCGGCGATTGGAGTCTAAAGCTTGAAGGATCATTGGGTCATACAAAGAAAGGAAAATAATGAAGTTTTCGAAACTCGTCGCCACCGGCATACTTTCTGTCATTCTGACGTTGTCTTGTCAGGATAGCGGAGGAGATAGCGATCAACAGGATAACCAAGCCCCGACATTTGTGGGGAATCAATTCACAAGAAACATTGGGCAAGATTCCGCCAGTATTCCCGTAACACTTAACGAGTCGGGAGTCGTCAAATATATATTGAAGAAAAAAACAGATGCCGCACCGAGCTTGGAAGAGGTTCAAGCCCAAGGTAAAGAGATTATAGTTGCAGAAGCCAACACACCGACATTTATTCAGTTAGAAAAGCTGGAGGCAGGCACCGAGTATATTGTCTATCTGTTAGCCATAGACACCCAAGGCAATGTTCAGGATAGACTTCTTACTAGTGAGTTTAAAACATCAGACCAACCTGATCTTGTAGCCCCTAGTTTTTTAGGACAGCCGAACATTGTTAACCTTACAAACAGTTCAGCTAAGATTGAAGTTGCTCTAAATGAAGATGGCACCATCTATTATATACTACGAAAACTAAGTGACCCTGGATCATCTGTTGATATTGATGATCTCAAAAACTCTAAGAACTCAATAGAGTTTTTAATCGGCGCGAATGCGGCCAAACCTATCATTCAGTTGAATGGATTGGAAGATAATACTGAGTACACCCTCCATCTGCTTGCAAAAGATAGTCAAGGAAACTTTCAAAAAGGCATTCTTCGAAAGTCATTTATCACCAATGAAGCTCCTGACACTGAAGCACCAGTCTTTTTGGGAACCCCAGTGACAGCTGACGTGCAAGATACCAAAGCGGAAATCGTAGTTATCCTTGATGAGCCTTCTACAGTAAGATATGTGGTTCAAAAATCAGGTGAGGCTGCGCCTAGTTTGAATCGTGTTTTAGCGTCTTCCAATAAGGTCGAATTTGAAGTAAATAACGCTATTATCAAACTTGATGGTTTGGAACGATCAACGTCCTATGATATTTACCTAGTTGCTGTTGATGTACTGGGTAACAGCCAGGACCAGTTGAGTCTAGTCACTGTGACAACTAAAGAGACACCAGACACCACAGCTCCTGTTTTTACCGATGTACCACGAGTTATCAAAGTTGACGATACTCAAGCGGAAATCTCAGTTTCGCTCAATGAAAAAGGCGCTGTAAAGTACCTAATTCAGAAAGAGGGGTTGCCAGCACCTAGTCGTGATGATGTCCTTTCATCAACAGTCATGATTAACTTTGAAGCCGATACCGCTCTTATTAAAATAGAGAGTCTTGAAGAGTTGACCAGCTATGATGTATATCTTCTCGCTACCGATATTGCAGGGAATACTCAGAGCCGTGTAACAAAGCTTTCCCTTACCACTAGAGAGACTCCAGATACGGACGCGCCCTTATTTGTGGGATCACCGTTGCCAAAAAACATTACAGATGTTCAAGCTGAGATTGCATTTTCGCTAAACGAAAAGGGATCAGTCAAGTATATCGTTCAAGAATCTGGGGCTGCAGCACCTAGTCTTGAAGATGTTTTAGCCTCAAATGTTATGATCGCTTACGAAGACGGTGATGCGACCATCAGGCTCGAAGAACTCGAACAGACCACTAGCTACGATATCTATCTTCTAGCAACGGACTCCTTAGGGAATCATCAGGAACAGTTGACGAAAGTAACCATTACCACCAAAGAGACTCCAGATACGGAAGCTCCTACCTTTGTTGGTACTCCTAGTCTGACGTCTATTTCTGATACTAGTGCAGTTATAAGTTTTTCGCTTAATGAGACAGGATCTTTGAAGTACCTTGTACAAAAATCAGGTCAAGCTGCTCCTAACCTTGATGACGTTTTGTCGTCCAGTGTCACTATCTCATTTGAAGGCGGCAATGCTGCTATTGAGCTTGCAAATCTGGAGGGTCTCACCAGTTATGATATTTATCTTCTGGCGATGGATTCTGAAGGAAATCAGCAGGATCAGTTGACGAAAATAACAATCACAACCGAAGAGACACCAGACACTGAAGCTCCAAAATTTGATGGAAACCCTGAGGTAAACGACATTACAGACACAAAAGCGACTGTCGAATTTTCATTAAATGAAAAAGGTTCGGTGAAGTATATCGCAGTGAAACGTGGTCAAAATGCTCCGTCCATTGACGATGTCATCGCGTCAACGGTACAGGTTGTATTTGAGTCAGAAAAGGCAATGATTGAACTTGAAGGTCTAGAAGAGTCTACTAGTTACGACGTCTACCTTATTGCCACTGACTACTTAGGTAATGCTCAAAATCAGTTGACCAAAGTTTCTTTTGCAACGCTGGCAACCCCGGATACTGAAGCTCCTTCTTTTGTTGGTGCGCCTCGGATTGAAAATGTCACTGACACTCGTGCAGAAATCCGATTTTCCCTCAACGAGAAAGGACAAGTTAAGTATGTACTTAGGGAGGAAGGAGCGGGAACTCCTAGCCTTGAGGATGTAGCTGCATCTAACATAATGATTGCCTTCACTTCAGGAGAAGCCGTTATTAATCTTAGCGGGTTGGAAGAGTCTACCAACTACAGTGTCTACCTACTTGCAATTGACGAATCTGGCAACGAGCAGACAGCGCTGTTTAAAGTCTCTTTAAAAACAAAACAGACTCCTGATACTCGCGCGCCTGTTTTTGTCTCTGCGCCAGAAGTAACTGAAGTTACACAGTCGACGGCAGAGATAACGCTTGTCCTTAACGAGAAGGCCACAGTCAAGTACCTAGTCAGAAAAGCTAGTGAATCTGCTCCCTCGGTCAGAAACGTACTTGATTCCACAGTAAGTATTATTTTCGATCGAGAATCTGCTAAGATTGCTTTGAACCAGCTTGCAGCAGATACATCTTACACTGTGTACTTAATTGCTACAGACGAGGCGGATAATTCCCAGACTCAGTTGACCTCGGTACAGCTCAAGACGGGAAGAGCTCCAGATCGAGAAGCACCTAGCTACGTAGTCAGTCCGAGAGTCTCAAATATTACCGACTCTAAAGCTGATGTCAGTTTTAGATTAAACGAAGCGGGTACTCTACTTTATGTTCTCAGGATGAGCGATGAGACGGCACCAAGTTATGAAGACGTCAAGAATTCTAATGTAGCGAATAACTTTGGTACAAGACAAACAACTATCAACTTGAGAGGTCTGCTTGAAAAAACGGATTATACAATCTACATGCTTGCCAAGGATAGGGCGGAAAATTACCAGAGCGAACTCGTCTCTGTAACTTTTACCACAGACGCCGCTGCGGATACCACAGCTCCTGTATTTTTGGGACTGCCGAGACTTAGTTCAGTGGACCACAGATCAGCAAGGCTAACTTATCGTTTGAATGAAAAGGGTATTGTTAAGATTATCCTTCGCAAAAAGAACGAAAGTGCGCCTTCTATCCAAACAGTGAAAAACTCCAATCGAATAGATAACTTTGCTAATACCGGAAATGGAAGTATTTCATTGGGAGATCTGGATTCAGAAACGGACTATATAGTATATTTGTTGGCTGCTGATACAGAGAGGAATTATCAGGATAATTTAACAAAAGTTGAGTTCAAGACGGATGAAGATCCAGTAAGTTCTCAAACCGAACCTTTATTCGATTCCTTTAGTTCTTCGTGGGGTGGCTTGTGCTACGAAGTCGACGTTCAAACGGGTGGTGATAACTTTCGAGAATTGCGATCTGTTGAATTTTGTAAGCCGTCACGTACTGCCTACGCTCGCAATGACGGAAAATGCTACGAGGTAGCGAGCGATATTTTTGGTGATATTGATCACAAGAAGTATGCAAATGAAGTGAGTCAAAACAAATGTGGTTCAGTTGAGACGGAATCGTTGTTTGAATCATTCAATTTCTCTTGGGGCGGCCTGTGTTATGAAGTTGACTCGCAAACTGGTGGCGATAACTTTCGAGAGTTGCGATCTATCGAATTTTGTAAGCCCTCACGGACTGCTTTTGCTCGCAATGATGGTAAGTGCTACGAAGTAGCTAGCGACATCTTCGGTAATATTGATCACAAGGAGTATGCAAATCAAGTCGATCAGGATAAATGTGAATTGTAACCACTAATTCATCTTTAGCTTTGGATCGATATTAAGGTTCGTATGAAAACGCTTTCTTCCTTCAAAGGAAGAAAGCTCTTTTTTTGATATTAGATGCGCTTTTTCCCATGTGGCACGTGATCGAGGGATGGTATGCCCATTTAATAGAGGTTTTGGCATTCCAACAGGCAAACCAAGTTGCATTTAGAGCCTAAGTTGATAAAGTTATATGACAAAAAACTAATCCACGGGTGTCATGTGTATAGAGTCATCAGAGGAATTTTCTTTCTAAGCATATCGATTCACCTTTTGATGAATATGGGATGCAGTCATCAGGACTTTCGCGACCAATTCTCCGACCTTGATCTCAGCAAGGATCTATGTGAGGGGGTTCCTGAGTACCAGGGACCAAAGCTGTCTGAGCAAATTAGACCGGTGGCTAAAAAGATGGAAACCTATACAGGAATCAAAATCCTTGAGGAGGGGACGCAAGCGATCGCTTCTAGGGCTTGGCTGTCGCTATCTGCGGAAAAAACCATAGACGTCCAATATTTTATATTTTCTCTCGATAATATTGGATTGATCGCTCTTGATTATCTGATGAGAGCCGCCGATAGAGGGGTGAAAATTCGGGTATTGGTAGATGATATTATGGTAGAGGCTGATGAGGCCTTTATCCTGGAGATCGCCAATCATCCTAATATTGACATTAAAGTCTACAATCCTAACATCAATCTAGGAAAAAATATTGCTCAGAAGCTTAGTGCTACCTTGACAAATTTTCGCGGTATCAACCAGAGGATGCACAACAAAACCTTTATTGTTGATGGAGTAGCTGTGATCACTGGAGGTAGGAACGTTGCTGATGAATACTTCGATTACAGTCGAAAGTTTAATTTTAGGGATCGAGATGTTTTGATGCTTGGAGGAGCGGCGAGCGAAGTACAAAAGTCCTTTGATCTCTATTGGTCTCACCCATTGGCAGTGGATGCTGAAAAACTCGTAAAAAAAGCTATCAAAACCAGACCAGAACTAACAAAAAAACTTTTGCAACAGTATGCATGTAACCCTGCAAACTATTGGCCTAAAGTTCGCTCGAACGTTCTCTCCTACGCAAAAAAAGCCGTAAACCGAGTGAAAGATGAACTCAGATGGATCAAAGATGTCACCTTTTCCTACGACAACCCCAAAAAAAATGAGCGTAAGCGAGGTTTATCTGGTAGCGGAGTGAGTACCGAGGCGCTAAAAGCCTTAATCAATCAAGCAAAAAAATCCATTGATATCCAATCTCCCTACCTCATTGTCACTAAGAAGGGAGAAAAACTGTTTGCGAATGCTGTGAAGCGAGGCGTTCGTGTGCGGATTCTCACCAATAGCTTGGCTTCTACGGATGGGATAGAAGCCTTTAATGGTTACCAAAGATCGAGGTCAGAATTACTAAAACTAGGAGTTGAGATTTATGAATATCGGCCTGATGCTGCCATTAGATTTAAGATTATGACTAGTGATTTGCAAAAAACCATCAATCATAAACCGATTTTTGGGTTGCATGCCAAGAGTATGGTGGTCGATGGGATCATTACCGTTGTAGGAACATTCAATTTAGACCCGCGTAGTGCAAACTTGAATACTGAGTGCTTTGTCGAGATACATTCTCGTGAGATTTCGGAAGAGCTACTGGCTGTCATGGAACAAGAATACCAACCAGAGAATTCATGGCGCGTTACGAAAGACTTTAACCCGGACTCTGAAGCCGGTTGGTTTAAGCGATTTCAGGCATGGAGTCGCTGGTTTATCCCCAAAAGTGTTCTTTAGCAATCGGATTCCGCAGCAAGGACAGTTTTTTTGTTTTGCCCATGCCTCAATCATGTCAAAATTGAGAAAATTGGCTGGAAATTTTCACAGCTTGCTTATAGATTACGGTCCTGTGCCAATATTTTGATCTGCAACTTACGGAAATCTAGTATCATATTAGGGGTTTGAGCTTTGAGTATCCATGTTTCCATCGTTCATTTGGCCTCTTTGCTCAGAGACACCAGGATTTCGTCGTTGACTATCAGTCCTGAGGAGCAAGTCCTCTCCTACTAGATACGTCAAAAAAGCACTTTCTGTGAATCATTTACAAGGAAATTTACATGCGGGTACCCTTTATTGATCTGTCACGAACTGTCGCACCTGTCACTGAGCAGGTTAAGGCTAGCTGGTCAAAAGTCTTGGACAATACCGAATTTGTAGGGGGACCTACTGTTGCCAAGCTTGAGAAAATGCTTGAGGCAAAGCTAGATGTTGACCACTTCATCGCCTGCAGTAACGGGACGGATGCCCTAGTCATCGCGCTACAGGCCTTAGGTGTCGGTCCAGGCATGAGGGTTGCTGTTCCAAATATGACATTTTGGGCGCCCTACGAGGCCATAGTACTTGCAGGAGCGACTCCAGTACTTGTCGATATAGATCCCGACGACTTACAAATGAGTTTTGACGAATTTGCTGCTGGCCATCGTAACTTTCAGTTTGATGCAGCAATTTTGGTGCATTTGTTTGGTTGGGGGTCGGCACGTTTATCTGAATTTCGGAACTTCTGTGCCCAAGAGGATATAAAACTCATTGAAGATGGTGCGCAGAGCTTTGGCGTCGAGTACGCAAGCAAATCCATATACAACGGGGCTACAATCGCTACTGTCTCCTTCTACCCTGCTAAGGTTTTTGGGGGTGCCGGTGATGGCGGCGGAATCATGACCCAGGACCCAACGATTGGAGAGAAAGTTAGAGCACTTTGCAACCATGGCCGAGCAGGTCACTACACTTATGACTACGTTGGTTGGAATGCTCGCATGGGTGGGTTAAATGCTCATTATCTTGTCCATATGATGGATAAGATTGACGGATTCATTGAGGGTAGGCGTAAGGCTGAGGCATTCTATCGTGACTTTATCTCGGATTACCCAAAAGACATGAGATATTACGGCTGTCCAGACGGATATCAGGGCAATGGCTATCTCTCGGTTTTGTCGGGACTGAACAAAACGGGAGATGAGATCGCTGCCGGGCTCCTAGATAAAGGCATTGGCTGTGCCCGTACGTATCCCCAGACTCTTTGTGAGCAGCCGCCCGCGCAAAAAGCTTTACGAACGTCGGAATTGACACACAGCAAAACATTTAGCAAGACTGTTATCAATTTGCCTCTGTTTGCTGGTATAACGGAAGAGGAGTGCCAGTTGTCTGCTGAGGCACTCAGAGATGTTTTACAGACTAGGAATTGAAATCTAAAAGGGGGACATATGTCAGAAGCACACTTTAAACGTTCCGTAGCGACTTCATTCGAAAACCTCTGGAAAATTCTTTTGGATGAAGCAGAACACCCGGATCGGTATAACGAGGGGATTCTTAGCAGCAAGATCTTAGAGCGATTCCACGATGGGATCCTTAGAAGCGTTGAGGTCCCAGATGCTGAGATACGAGAAAAAGTCATATTCGATTATAAAAATAAATCTGTTAAATCTAATTTGGTCGGACATCCTAGTCTAGTCGGTGTGATCCAAAAAACCGTCCGTCCTGCCGATGAAGCTGGGGCATCCTGGGAGCTAGAAAGCTGTATCGAGTGGGATAGCATCGATGACCGCGTCGACGGCATGATCCGGCGTAATTTGGAAACTTTTATCACGCAGAGTCTGGAAAAGGTTAAGAAGCAGGCAGAAAGTCTGGGTTAAAATAACCAACTTTTCATGCGATCCTGATACAGGTTTTGCGTCCTTTCTGTAGCTAGTCTCGGTACGAACTATCGGGCCGAGGCGCTATGAATAAACATTAAGCGAGTTTAATTGCAGGTTTCCTGTTAGACTAAGTAGGAATAAGGTTTCACAGATATGCGGGGCGGTGGCAGTTGACTAGCAAGACGATACTTATTGTTGATGATGAGATAGATCTTAGGGAGATTCTTCAATTCGATTTGGAGGATCGTGGCTATGATACTATAATGGCGGAGCACGGTCGGGCGGCCTTCGATATTGTGCAAAGCCACAACGTCGATCTGATAGTTTCTGATATCCGCATGCCTGGTGGTGATGGGGTATATCTCTTGAAAAAACTCCGGGAAGAGGGGCTTGAGACGCTGCCGTTGATTTTTGTTTCCGGCTTTGCTGATCTTACTTTGGAGGATGCCTACGATCTGGGGGTTGAGGCTATGCTTCAGAAACCTTTGAAGTCAAAAGATCTGGCTGTTCGTATAGAAAAAGCTTTATGTCCGCAAAATGAAAAATGGGCCGGTACTTTTGATGAGTCTATGCCTAAGGTCATTGACCGGGTTTTCACCTCAATGGAAGAGGCCCTGGCGAGTGGCAATATCAATTTCGGTCGTTCTGGATTTTTTATGCGTTGGGAAAGAGACTTTCCGCGGCAGGGAGAGTCTTTACGGTTTCAGATTACCTTCGAGAAAGAGGATTTGGTATTTGAAGGGGTATGTGATGTGAGATGGGTGCGAAGCAACCTAGATCACGTTAAGTCCACAGGTATTGGTGCTGAGTTCACAGTCTTAAATGATGCGGGTAGGCAATATATCGCCGAACTACTATCAAGAAAAAGCGTTATACCCACCATTCCTCAGAGTGCTTATTAGTGGTTCGAGCAAGTTTGCGGTTCAAGTCATGGGCTGCCGGCGTTTTTGTTCTGGAGATAAAGATCTCCAGATCTGAGTCCATCTGCAACGATAATATGATCCTCGTCCATATCTCCCTCTACCTCAAAATTCCAAACATAGTGTCTTTGGCCGTGAATGGCTGAAATATCGAGGATCTTTTGCTTGTTTCCGTGGGCATCAACTAGAGAGTCGGTCAACCTTAGATCTTTCGCCTTGAGCAGACCTGCTTGAGTGTCTAAGGGATGATCGAGAGTTACTTTGATGATATTTGTTTCATCGAGCTTTGAGTCAACTTTGATTCTAACAAGAGGTTTTCGCTCAAAACCATCTACCACTCGAATCACTTTGCGTGCTTCATCGAAAACAGGGTTGTAAACCTCCATACCAACGCGAATCTCATTGACGGGAAGTTGCGATCCATCAGCCAAGGTGATTTGCGTGTCTTCTGAAAAACACCCTCTCGTCCCACGACATCCGAGAAAGCTCATGTTACAGTTGCCGTCAAATTCAATAAAGGAGCAGTCAAATGTTCCGCTACCTGCCGTGTTACGGCAGTCGAAAAAATCACCACAAACCATATTTCCCGGCGCTGACGCTAGGCCGTTGTATTTATTAGAGCAGTGTAAACCGTATTCATAGGCTACTGCTTTGCAAGCACGGTCACCTTTTCCCTGAGGCCCAGTTCCTGCCCACCAGCCTTGATCTTGCCAGGCCAGATATTCAGCAGATCCCACCGGCGGTCTTGGCCTTGCCGGACGGGTTGAAGTATTCGCTGGGATCTCGCCAACCGAATTAGAGCAGGCTGGAATATTGGTAGTGGGGTTGACAGATGTATTCGCATTTGAGATTGACATTGCCGTGTAAACGGGGGCGCCGTCCTTAAACCCTGTGATAACCTCACCCTCGTCTGGGCACTCAAAGGCGCCTGACGTCTGCGTCCCTTGAGCCACTATCCTCGGAGGGTTCGTCTGCAACGATTCCACGCTCCAGGTGACTTCGATGGCACTGGCAAATCCGCAGGTTGGGGCTCCTCCCAAGCAGCGGGTCACGTAGGCTGCTGAGGTGCGAAAGGCCACGGGACAACTCGTAGTGGTGCAGGGTCTGCCGATTCGATCCCAGGTTTTGGCCTGAATGCCACCGGCAATTTCCACTCCGCTTGCATCGAATAGATCGAAGGGCTCAAGAATGGGCTGCCCCACTCCGTTTAGGGCGCTTGCGGCACAGTCAGAGGTTTGGTTTGAGGTGCAATTCGCTAGGGCTGGGTTGTTTTTTGCCGTTTCGGATAGAGCATATGGGGATCCCGCTGCTTCAGACAGTGTTCGAGAAAGCAGTTCTATAACTCGTTTTTGGTTGAGTCGATCGACGACCTCTCTTTGATTTTGGCCAACTTTGTTGAGTGTGTAACCGACTCCTGATAATGACGCCGCTGCTAGCAAGGCCGTGATAATCACGCCACCTTCCATAGATTTCATGGTATCGTCCTAACAAAGTGTTTGCGTCGAAAATAATTCCTCTAGGAGTATTATATCTTAACGGCATAGGACATGGCAGACATGAGTCACCTGGGATGAACGCAGGCGCCTAGCATGGGGATACGAAAAAGACTTCCGCAAGCACCTATTCGTTCAAACAGGCGGTCACGGCTGCGTTACGCTCTTCCGGGGTGGAGGCAGGGGGAGCTTCCCCTTCGACGTATAGTTTGTAACAGGCGGTCACGACTCGCGTCGCCAAAGCTTCGGTAAAATCGCAGGTTCCTTTCGATCCTGGATAGAACCATTGAGCAATGATGGTTTTGCCTTCGTTTTTCTCGCTGCAGGATATGAGTAAGGCGCCATCTTCTTTGGCTTTTGTGATGGAAGTATTGGGGACACCAATGGCCGCCACGGATGCTGCCATCTGGTCAAAACCGCATTCAAAACTTGCTTGGGATACATCAATACAAGTTTTTGTTGAGAAATCGAATATCTTCTTTTGATCGACACATGACTGAATTTCGGGTGGAAAGTTCAGATTGATTCTATCTCCCTCGATACATTCAGGTTCAGGTGGAGGTGGCTCGGGCACGGCTTCCCCAGATTTTTGCGTATCAACTGCTTCGGCTTCTGAGGTTTCGTTAAAGTTAGATTCACTGCAAGCCATCATCGTAACTAGCAAAAAGCTAAAATGTATTACTCGTCTCACTGAGGTACCCTCGAAATTATAGTCCCATAGATTGGTTATCGGTATTATCTGCCTATTTATTTAGCAAAATTCGCATATAATGGTACTACTGAGCCAAAATTTGAACAAAATCAACGACTATGAGTCTTGGGAGTAAGTTATGAAATCCCTGATACCGATGCTTTTTATTGCGGCAGGCCTACCATTCACTGGCATGTCTTCGCCCCCGAAATCTAACTCCCATAGTGTTTCGGTGACCATAGCCATTCCAAAATCTGATCTGTCTCCGCAAGACTTGATACTTCTAGATCCTGTTGATGGTGAGCAAGCACAGTGGGAGACGAGCGATTTAAGTCTGAGTCCCATGGGGGAGCAAATGCTCTTGCGCGGGGAACTGAAACTATCGACGGAAACGGCCGTGTCGCAGATATATGTCACTATTGACTTGAACGGCAACAAAAAATCCGATCCTGGAGAGCCAAGGGTCTCCTCCACACCAAATCTTGGTTCCCACTTTTCGATCAATACGCAAAAGCGAACAGCATTTTTTCATACTGTGACCAACTGTAGCTGTCTAGGTAAAGATAACTGCATTGAGACCTTTGATTACCGGATCACTATGATCGATTTTGAAACAGGGGATCCAATTACGACACCCGAAATTCACAAGTTTAATATGGGTCCCGATTGTGGTTTGACCTTCAATCTGGGAAGACAGGCGGATCTACCTGATAGTCTTTTTACATACCCTCGAGAACGATTGGGAATAAAAATCGAAAATCAGCGAGGCGTCACCCAATTTACCTTAGCGTCGACGACTCTGGGGGAAGGAGGCGAAGGTGAGCAGGGTCCTCCTGGTGATCGTGGCCCCCAAGGTGAACGGGGACCCAAAGGTGATGTTGGTGAAAGAGGAGCTCAAGGTCCTGCAGGAGACAAGGGTGACCCGGGTCCTGCTGGTGATCGAGGAGAGCCTGGACCGAGGGGCGAGCCAGGACCGAAAGGTGATACGGGTGACCGCGGAGATGCTGGACCAAAGGGAGAATCCGGTGAGCGCGGAGCACCAGGTGAGAAAGGTGATCCGGGCGAGAAGGGTGATGCTGGTCCTCGCGGTGAGCCAGGCCCAAAAGGAGAATCGGGTGAGCGAGGTGCCCCTGGGGAAAAGGGGGAACCCGGTGAGGCTGGCCCCAGAGGAGAGCCCGGAGCTCAGGGCGAAGCCGGCCCAGCTGGACCGCAGGGTTCGCAAGGCCCCCGTGGCGAGCCAGGACAAGAGGGCCTGCAAGGTCCTCAAGGGGATCCCGGACCTAGAGGTCCAGAGGGTGTGCAGGGTGCGATTGGCCCCAGAGGCCTGACGGGCCCTGCAGGAACTGAAGGCCCAGAAGGTCCCCAGGGTCAACCAGGAGAACGCGGGCTTAAAGGTGAACGCGGAGATCGTGGCGATCCCGGCCCAGAGGGACCTATTGGTCAAAGAGGCTTTAAAGGCGAACAGGGCGAGCGCGGCCCTCAAGGTGAGGAAGGACCACAAGGCCCTCAGGGTGAGCGCGGACCTAAAGGAGAAACAGGAGCCCAGGGGCCTCAGGGACCAGCTGGTGATCTCGAGATTCCTGAATGTGATGAGATCGAGGTACCTCGCAAGGGGATCTGTGCCAGCGGTGATTTGCTAAAATACAAAGATAATTTTTTTGCTCCGGTTCCCGTCGTGGGTCAGAAAGTGGTTCTAGACGAACTCATTTACATCGACAAACTTCAGATTCCTGTGGGTAGTTTCGAGCCTATCTCAGAGCCGCTACCGGCTAACTACAGTATCATTACCGTAAGGGCAACGATCATTGATGGGTCTGGTGATGTGATCCATTCACAGAAGGGCGGTATTATTGAGATGAGGGTGCTCAATCAGCAGCTTTACCTCAAGGTTCCCGACTCGACTTTCCTCAATCGGAATGTGACGGTAGAGTATCGCTATATCAGACAGTAAGAAGACTCATCTGGCTTGCTGACCTTGGTGCGAGGTCAGCCTCTAACCCATTCACAAAATTCCGCAAAAACCTTACCTATGGAAAACAATTACCACGCAAATGATCTGGTTTTTGGACTTGAATCTTTTTTTTAACATCTGAATAAAATTCGGGTTTTAGGCTTTCATTCGTAAAACGTTCGGCTGGATTCAACTAATTAAGCGAAATGTCGATATTTGGTGAGTGCAATTGGGGGGATGGAAAATGAAAGTATTGCAAAGGTTGTGTGACCTGTGTCTCATTGGAGTATTTGCTCTCGGCATTGTCGGTTGCAATGACTCGGGAGAAGGCTTTGAAGCACTGGAAGAGGCTTCAGCATTTCTTACTGCAAAAAATGTAGAAATCGTCGCCTGGTATCCCCAGGATGATGTGGTGGTCGTGCCCGCGGTCAATATGAAAACCTTTGGTGTGACAACAAACGCCGAAGGTGGAGGTAGTGGACTGGTATTTACCTATCTTGTGGATGGGACGGCACTAGCCACAGGCAGTGAGCCCTTTTTCAATTTGACCGGATCTCTTTTGCCAGGGGGAGCTCAAATCTTCACCATTCAGGTCACGGATGGTGTGGTAACGGATTCCCATGATTTTCCGATCGCGGTCAATCAAGCTCCTGTCTTTAGTGCCACAACACCAAGCGAAAAATCTGTGGTAGCCGACTGTGGTAACCCACTACTAATTTTCACTGGCACGGCAAGCGATCCAGAGGGCGGAGAGCTAACTTTTGAATGGACGCTTAACGATGGATTGTTGGACGAGACAGTTTTTGTCGAAACCACTGAAACCCAGTCGTGAGCAGCCGTGACTGTGGACTGTACTCAGACTCTCAATAATTCCCTCAAGCTTACGGTTAGTGATGGCATTGATGAAACCAGCTTCAGTTGGCTTTATCTTGACCCGGTCACAGGAGCTATTGGTGAGGTGGGGAATTCCGCGATTGAATTTGACCCGATTAGTTATGATTTTGGCTTTGCTCGCACCAGCTCTGATCGCTTGACAGAAGTCTTCACTGCGACAAATACGGCTTTTACCGATGTATTTATCACAGGCTTTAGTATTACCGGCACTCACTACTCGATTTCGTCGAATACCTGCCCCACGGCTCCTCAAAAATTTGAACGAGGAGATGACTGTACACTGGTGGTGCAATCTGCACCAACAGCAGCCGGTAATTTAGGTACTAACGTAGAAGTCAGCTACTACGCCGACGGCAACGAAGAGGATACCTTCGAAAGTATACTGGGGCTTTCAGGGACGGGTGTCAGTAACCTAGTGTTTGATGGGGTTAAAACTCGTAGTAATCTGGTGCACAATGCCGTGACCTTAAATTGGGACCAAACCAATGATGCTGCAACTTTCGTTGCCTTTCAGATCGGGGCCGGTTCCACCCAGATTTTCGATAGCACCGTGATTAACACCTCGGGTACCGTAACGAGTATGGA
The DNA here is from genome assembly GCA_013215145.1 of Pseudobacteriovorax sp. Classification (GTDB taxonomy): domain Bacteria; phylum Bdellovibrionota_B; class Oligoflexia; order Oligoflexales; family Oligoflexaceae; genus DT-89. The sequence goes on along the minus strand of JABSRP010000043.1, from coordinate 31,832 downwards.
TATTTCAGGTCTGACTCCGGGAACGGCTTATACCTATCAGGTTAAGGCGACCGATGTCTTTGGAAACTTTGACTCTAATACTGCCACCATTTCATTTACCACAGATGCTAACAGACTTCCTGTACCGACATCCGCCTCTGGACTATCTTTGTACTCAGGTGAGTATACGTCTACTCTAGATGTCTATGATTCCAACACAAACAACGACACAGATATCGACGGTGATATTATAACGTACAGCTGTTCTTACACCCGATCAGATGATGCCACTCAAAGGGATTGTACCACGCTGGTTAACGAATCAGGAGGTAATGCTGCCTTCAATACGAGTACAGGTATCCTTAGCAACTGGCAATCAGAGCACGATGATATTGGTGTGACCTTTAACGTGACGATTACGGCAACAGACCCTTACAATGGTGCCGGCTCTGTGGCTCGCTCCGCCACTGTTATTCAGGGGGTTCCGGATGCTCCGACGATTTCGGGAATCACCCCTAATGTAGCAGCGAACAACAATAACCCAGTGGTTTCCGGAACGGGTACGCCCAATCTTGCTGTTAACCTGTATTCCGGAGCTGGTTGTGCTAATTTAATCGGATCGGGTACGGCGGCCGGAGATGGCTCATTTTCCATTGCAACCACGGTTAACGATGACGAAAGTATTACGATTCGTGGGCGCACGGTGAATGCTATCGGCAATCCCTCTGATTGTTCCGCTACCTCCGTCTCTTACGTGGAAGATTCTACAGCACCGACTCCCTTTTTGGTCAGTGGAACATCTCCCGAAAGCCCAGCTGATTCCATCACCCCTGCTGTGGTAGGGACAGCGGAAGCTGGCGCAACGATTTCTTTGTACAGCAATAACAGCTGTACCGGTGCCGCTTTGAATACGGCAGTGGCTGCTGGAGATGGTAGTTATAGTGTTACCTTCAATGCAACCGCCGAAGGTGATACGACGGTATGGGTAGTGGCTACCGATGCTGCTGGAAACAGCACATCTTGCTCTGGCTCTCAAGTTGATTACACAAATTATTCCATAGCAACAGGAATCGGGTACTTTACCGGCGCAGAAACTGACTCTTCCGTTCAACCCACTTATCAAATGAATCCTGACGCAGCAACCAATTTGAGATTTACCTCAAGTGCCTACGACAGCACCTATTTTGCTCACTCTCCTGCATCAAACCCCTACGAGGTGACGTTTAAAACAGCCGGAGACTACTATATTGCTTTCAATATTCCACTCGAATACCTAGGGACCGAGAGACCAGCCATACGAGTGGAGGCGTTTCTAGAAGGGACTGCCATCAAAGGAGCTATTAGCGAGTCTACTTACATTCGTGATGCTGGTGGCCACTCGGAATCCTCGGCTCATTTTTCGCTGATGGTACCGAATGTTAATGTTGACGATGTATTAACGATATCAGTCGTAGAAACCGCTGGTCTCGATAATGGCGACTTAGAAGTCTTAACTGTTTCGAGCTCTGCCGAATATTCGTTATACGCGGAGTATCTCAATCCCGCATCTCGCGAGTACTTCTATGGAATCGCTCAGCCCGGTGAGTTTAACAATACCTCGAGAGAACTCGAGTGGTCTATTGATAACGAGTTTACAGCCGGTACCTATGGGTACTCCACCACTGTCGATCCTCAGGAAATTACTTTGCAGCAGGCGGGTTCCTATCTTCTTAATGTGACTTTGCCAGTGGAGTCTGCTGCTCAAAGAGCCTCTGTCAAAGTTAAGGCTATGATTTCCACAGATGGCGGTTCAAATTTTTCCGAAATTACGAGTATTAAGGCCATGCAGGGGTATATCAGAAGTCTTAATGACCATAATAACTCATCCGTCCATTTTGCTGGTATCATTCCCAATGTAGGTGCTAACGATATCATTAAAATCGTCACGGAAAGGGAGGCAGCTTCCGGTAGCGTAAACCTCACAAGCGGTAAATTTGCCTCTATTTTTATCGATAAGATAGATACCTCAAGCAACGTTTTCTTTGCCTACGACAAGGAAGCCGCTGGCTATAACTGGAACCAGGATTCGAGTACCGAGATCAACTGGGATACCCCAACTTTTACCGAGGCTAACTATAGCTTAGCGGGAGACGAGCAGCAGATCGATATCACTGCTGGTGGTGATTATCTTCTCATTTATAACAACACATTTACGACTACAGTTGAGCGTGGGGCGCCTAAAATTACTGTTTGGCTCAATGGCAACGAAATCAAAGATTCAGAGCTTAAGACTCATTATATCCGATCAGGGTCAGGTCACAACGAATCTTCCGGATCGATGGTTTATCTCCTGCGTGATATCCCTGATAACTCCTATATTACGATTGCGACTATGAGAGAGGCTAATTCAGGTACCGTTACCAAAATTGACAATGCTCAGTTGGTTCTGATCAAAAAGTAAATTTTCAATTGATCTTGTGAGAACTCATTCTAATATGCTACGGAGGAGCATGACTCCTCCGAAATAGAATCTGTCTATAAGCAAGCACCTTTATGGTTTCGCCCTGTAGCAAGATCTGCACCTGGTGGCACTATATTGACCGCTGCTCTTCCTCCTAGGTTGTTGAGTTTGTCTTCTGTGGTGACCCAACAAAGACTAGAAGCTGTATTGAAATGAGTTACGGTACCATGAAGATAAAAGACCTCGGGTTCATTTGATCGTCGATACAAACCATTTGGCCAGCCGCAGACACCTAGATCACGTCCTGTGAACTTAACGTGATCGACGACTTTGACCTGATCAAACCCACCGAAGGCCTCCATTTTTGCTGGACTATCGACGAAGCAAAAGTTACTACCATCAAAGTTTAAGAATACTTCAGGAGTACCTGTTTTTCGATAAAACCCCTTAGCAGTAAGTGAAGGAATTTGACGACATAGCCTGCTGTCGGAGACATTTGCGTTGGGATTAAAGTCTGGAGAGGTTGGGTCCATGCAGCCGATGATCTTAGCAATACAGCTACCATTACTTACAGTTGCATTTGGATCGAAATTCAGTGACTGTGGGTTTGTGCAGCCCGGAATTGGATCTTCGACTACTATACTAAACAATGGACTGTCTCAATCATTTGTTAATGCAAGGTAGCTTCTACTATATTCAAAGTAATCTTTGTTGAAACGAAGAAGTGGAACCTGTTGTTGGTAACACATAGAGGTTCTTACACTGCGTAGGAGCTCGCCATAGATACTAATGATTCTTTGCCTATTTTGCTCAAAATTGTCAGAAAACTGATCAAGCCTTTTTAGGAGATGGCATCTTTCTAGAGAATAGATTTCATCAATCGACATGGATACTCCGGATACGAAGCGAAGATCTCTGGTGATGCGGTCATTACCTCTCAAAGTGCGACAACTATCAGCAGGGTTTGGGCTTCCGTGCTTAGTTACCATTTCGCGATAGATCTCAACCTGACCTTGTATTCCGTCAATTTCACAACTTAGAAAGTCTAGTGCATCCTTAACTATATTATTAATTTCATCTGAAGCCTGCTTAATGGCTTCTTGAACTTTGATGGAAACAGACTCTATAGACGGATTCACGAGTGAGCCATATACATTTGTAAACAATACGTCCATCTCATTTTGAAGCTGGTTGACGATGACCTCAGCTTGGTCAGCTCCAACATTGGTATTTGAAGCCCAAACATCAAAGGCCGATTGGATAGAAGGGGCTAGCTGGTTTTCAATGAGTACTTCGATTTCTTCTCTAGTCTGTCTAGAAAGCTGAGGGTAGGCAGCTAATAGAGAGTTGGTGAACTCACTGGAGATTGCCTCTGGATCCAAACTTGTCCCATCAGTTAAACCACCAATGATTTGTTTTGGGTGAAGTGCAGAATCGGATCCACAACCTAGGATACATCCACCGTAAGACGTTGAGGAGAAACCTGATAGAAAGGCGAGGCCTATGATGGATTTAAGAATGATATGCATAGAAATTCCTTATTGTTTTGACTGAAAAAATAGTCTGGAAGACCTTTGTTAGGAGGTTTCCGGGTGAACTCAGACGGTTAAAAGACAAATTGGCATCAGTCTTATTGCAAAAAAATCTCTATTTTTATTAAAGGCCAGAGGATGTATTCTAGCATTTTGTTGTTTTCGTTAAGTTTTTTTGAAAAAGGTGGCCAATAGCTTTGAAGATAACTTCGAAGGAACTTGTATTGATTGGCCAGACAAAAATTATGCTTCCTATAGATAGAAGCTAACGATAAAGCCAAAGGAAAGAAACGTCAGTTGCTCATCCACCACGGTTTCTGCCGCTGAAATTGGTCGAACCGTGTCATGGCTTGTGGAAACCTGCACGGTGCGCTCGGAAACCTTGTAAGAAAGGATCGAAGCATAAAGACCGAAATAACTGTCGCCGCTACGTCCCTTTCCTGAGCTTTTTGAACTAAGGTAAGCTGCCGTGCGAAATTGAAATGGCGTTTCACCGCTACGGGATTCCAGAAGGGAGTAACCAAAGGCTTTGCCATTCACTGTTTTTTGGCTGACGGATACGCTCGTGAAATCATCATAAAGAAATGCCGTTAAGCTATTCTCCAGATCGAAGGCGAGAAAGCTGAGGCGCCAAGTAGCCGATGGACCAAAACCATTTAGAGTCGACTTTCGAGTTTGGCTTAGCAATCGTTCGTTAAACTTGCCTTGGAACCAAGTGGCCCCTGCCGACAGCCCTGTTCGTCCGAGCTGCCACTGCAAGCTACCCTCTAGCGTATAGCCTTTGACTTCGGCCGTATCCTCAGTTTGGTACATACCGATGCCGTAACCCGTGACAGCAAATAGTTTGAGAGCGGCTGTGGCGGACGGATTCCACAGGGTTAGGCCCACAACCATGCAACAGTTAAGTAGCTTTGTTAGCCATGTTTTCGTTTGCCCTTTCATAGAGAGCCTTTCGGATTGTTTTCACGGATTTGAACGGCTACTACGCTCCAGTAAAAGGCTTTTTTAGATTGGGTATCTCGGAGATAATTTGTAAATACCTTAAATAACTATCAAAAAACTAGTTTATTTCCTATTGCTATAATAGTCATTTTCGAGTAGTATTTCCCGCGAGTCTTACTTAAGGGTGTCTATATGGCGTTTAAATGCTTACTTCTTGTTTTCTTTAGTGTTTATCTGGCAGCTTGCAGTAGTGCCAGCAACCAATACTCTAGTCCCGCTGCCGAGTGCGGTGAGGCCATGACAAGCAACTACCTTGTGGTCTTTGATCAAGAGGGGCAGAAGCTTTCGTCAGGGGATTTTCAGGTGCTGATGCGAGATCCTAAGACCCAAGCGCTCACATCGATCAATGCCAGTAAACATGGATGTGTTGAGATGGGTGGGTTGAAAGATGATGGCATCGTTCTCATCAAATCACCCAAAAAATCTCAAGCTCAGGTGGTCTATGTATCGGATATTTCGGGGCGTGTGGAAGCTTCGCTTATTGCGGTTCCTGAGGCAAAACCCACCATAAGTTGCGATTACAACCTATCGTCATCGGTCCTGCTACTCAACCAATATGTCAATCCCAATCGATCCAAATTTATCGATTTCTACGATCTTTCCGCCAAGATTCGAAGCGAAGGTGAAAGGGTGGCTAATATCGATCGACGCCCGCTTATGAATGCCGGAACCTATAGTGTCGATGGACTGATTCGTGGAAAAATCTATCAGCTCGATCTTTTGCTGCATGATCATGTCAGTAGTCAGGGTGAGGCGACCGTGACCTCTTGTGAGTTAGACATGGATATTGGTAGCCTCACGGCAAAGCTAGGTGACGAGATCAAAGAGTTTCGTAATTACTTTGGTTCAAGCTATGGCGTTGTAGAAGATGGCTACGAGCTCAATTTTTACATCGAGGGTGGCCTCAAAAACGTCAATATCGAGTACTGCCTTAGCCCTGTCGACCCCGAAGCGGTGGATCCCTTGTTCGAGGAAGCAGGAAGTTGTGCGGATCTGGGTTTGGACAGTAAAAGTTATATACAGTCAGTGTCTTCGGAAAAATTACGTTCGGGATTCTGGAATGTGCGCTATCGCTACAGCAAAGGACTTGTGCAGAAAGCTTGGACCAATCAGAAGCTAGTTGTGCGTAAAGTCTGCTCGGCTGCAGAGTATACTCTTGAGGAGTTTAATACCGAATTTTGTACCGATATTGATGGCAGCATAACCATCGATCAGCAGAGGTTAGAGAAGCCTATTGACCTAAAGTATGTCTCTGTGATCCTCGGCGATTTGTTTGTAAGATACTCCTATGTATCCAAAATCCTGCTGCCCAATTTAAACTTTGTTTCGCAAGTGACCCTGGAAGAGAACCCCACCCTTGAAGAGGTCTCGTTTCCCAACCTGAAAACCATTAGTTTGGACCTAAAGGTTTGGGCGAACCGCGAATTGGATAGTTTTCAGGGGTTCAGCAGCCTAGAAAAAATAGGCGGCGACTTTGACTTTCAATTCGGTCGGCAAGAATCCTTTGCTGGTTTGGAAAAGCTGCGCTTTATCGGTGGAGATTTTACCATTAGATCCATGTACAACATCACAGATTTTCAAGGACTAGAAGCTCTCGAGACGATTTCGGGTGAGTTCACTGTGACCCTTGCTAGGTCCTTGTTAAATTTTGATGGCCTGAGTAGTTTGCGCAAAATTGGATCTTACTTTGAGATTAATGAATCCGAAAAACTTAAGAATTTTGACTCCCTTGCGGGCGTATTTATCGGAGATGATATTACTATTGACGATAGTCGTGCTATCAATAGTTTGGCTGGCCTGAAAGGGCGATCGGAGTTGGAAGGGTGGCTTCAGATTAGCAACATTCCCTTGATTACAAACCTCGATGATTTAAGTGAAATCCGTATTATCAAAGATAGTTTTAAGATTAATGACGCTGAAGCCCTGACAGATATCTCTGGGCTTTCCGGACTGACTCATGTTGGTCTTGATATGAAACTATATAACGTTAAAAATCTCAAAGATCTGGTAGGACTCAATTCCCTGCGATCCATAAAGCGGAATTTGACATTAGATAATGTAGGAATGATCGATCTCAAAGGGTTGTCCCAACTCGAAGAGGTCACGGATATTCGCATTAGGAACAACAAACATCTCACGACTTTGGATGGTCTGCTCCTTAATTCCTTCGACCTTAACTGGTTGGATATTGATAGTAATAGTGCTCTTACAGATCTAGGCACCTCGGTGGTTAAAGCAGATACCAAACTTGAGGTCTTAAGTGTTGGAAGCAACCGGTTTCTAAGTAATTTATCAAGTTTGCATGGCATCGTTGAGGTGGATCGATTGTTTCTCCTTGGCGGCGATGGCTACTTGGATTACTCGTTCCTCAAGAATCTTAACAAAGTGAATCAGAGATTTGACCTTACTAATTCCAATAGAGAGATGAAAAATCTTAAAGGCTTTGACTCGCTGACGTTTATCGGCGGTGATTTCACCCTACGGCCGCGATTTGTTGAGTCCTTGGAAGGTCTCAATACCTTAGCAACCGTCGAGGGTAAGTTTACGATTGGCTCAAGCCGCCAGCTGAAAGATCTGAGTGCACTTGATGGCCTGACTAAGGTCACCGGCGGTTTCGTTTTCCAGCGCAATGAGCAACTTCAGGATGATCCTTGCTCGATTTTCGCTGATCGTGAGGCTGTGGTCTGTGTCAATCCATAGTCATCGTCATATGGCTAAGGTTGAGCGAGATGTCGTCCTTTAATTGTCGAATTTTTGGCGCAGGCTTTCGCATTCAGCTTCGGACTTGCCGGTATGGGTAACACCGTTAATATCGTAGCTGCATGAAAAGCTTAGCTCATTTTTTTCCGTCGTATGATCAGCATTGAGTTTGGTTTCGAGGGCGTCACAGGCCTCTTTGCTACTCGCCTTGTGAACCTTGCCATCTACTTTGAATTCGCAGCTAATGGATTCAGTCTTTTCCATTGATGTTGTGGTTTTGGAAGGAGCGTGAGCGTCTTTTTTCGCGTCATGAAGTCGTTTTAGGTTATCAAAGTCGCTTTTATTTTTGCCGGTAAAGGTCTCGCCAGATATGACATATTCGCATTGGCTTGCACCGTGGCTTGGGGCTGCTGTGAATGATGAAAAGACAAAGGCGAGGCAAACGAAGTTAAGGCTTGGGCGCATGACTGTCCTCTTAGGTTTGTTAGATTCTGTCATTATATCATAGCTCACCGAGCCAACGATGGCATGGGTCATATATTTTGGTACATTAGACAAATTTTGACCGATCTATTCTTGGCTGAAAAAATTTAAGCGATAATCTGCTCCAGCCTTCAGGGAACCATACCTGCAGGCCGTACGAATTTAAGGCTGCTGCGACTTGGGCACTTGGCTAACTGATACTTTCCTAGTATGCTCTTGATAAATCATAGCTATAAAAAAGATGACACAGAAAGTCGCGGAGGCAAAAAAGTAAGATATTGCTGAGCTAACAATTGAGGAGCACGCGCCGTCGCGTGCTCTTTTCGTTTCCACCGCGAGTGAGCCCCAGATGCAAGCAGTCCTGAAAATTGAAAAGTTAGAAAAACGATTTGGTAAGCTGAGAGCAGTTCGTGGGACCGATTTTGACGTGCACGCAGGGCAGTGCTTCGGCCTTTTGGGGCCAAACGGGGCTGGTAAATCCACCACCATCGAGATGATTGAGGGGATTATCACCCCAGATGCAGGACATATCCTTTACAAAGGCAAACCCTTTGATGGCTCTGGTCGGGAAGAGATGGGAGTCCAATTCCAAAGCACCTCGCTCCTCCCTAAGCTCACTGTTAGGGAGACGCTGGAGTCTTTTAGTCTTATGTATCGCAAGAGGGTTCCCATTGAAGAGTTGATTGACTTGTGCCAGCTGAGAGAGTTTCAACACCAGAGGCATGAAAAAGTGTCCGGCGGGCAGAAGCAAAGACTCCTTCTAGCGATTGCCTTATGCCACGACCCCGAATTAATTCTGCTTGACGAACCTACCACCGGGCTTGATCCGCAGGCTCGCAGGCATGTCTGGGATATCGTGAACTCGGTCAAAAAAAGAGGCAAAACCATCATATTGACAACGCATTACATGGATGAGGCTCAGCAACTTTGCGATGAGATCGCAATTATGGATCATGGTCAGATCATCGCAAGAGGAAGCCCTCGCGATCTTTTGCAAGAGCATTGCAAGCAGACTGTGGTTTACTTACCAGGGAAGGAGGCCGTGGATTTTGTCAAAGGCCATCCCGATGTTTTTGGAGCCGCTTTTGAAACTGGCGAGGGTATTGAAATCATGACGACGGATTTGAGTCGCTGCCTTGAAGCACTAAGCCAGAGCCAACTTGATATTTCCCAGATGAATATTAGACAAAGTAATCTTGAAGATCTCTTTTTGACATTGACTGGTAAAGGACTGCGTGGCTAGTGATAAATTTTCGATGGCATCGTTTTTGGAGTATCTTTCAGGCACGTAATCGCGAATTCTATCGCGATTGGGGGACTCTGGGTTGGGTTTTTCTGTTTCCGATTCTCATGGTTATTGCCTTTGGCTACATCTTTAATTTAGATGACAATCAAATCTACAAGGTCGCAAAATCAGGAACCTCGACCCTGGCTGTGTCTGAATTTTTCCAGTATATCGACGTGGAAACCGCTGACGAAGGCATAGAAAAACTCAAAAAGCATCGTGTGGACCTTTATATCGAAGATGACAAGGTTTGGATGAATGATACGTCGCTCAAATCAAAAACCGCTATTAAGCTGCTGCAAGCTGCAGGTGATGACCAGCCTGGATTTACTGTCGGCAAGGTCGACGGTCAGTTAGTCCGCTATGTAGATTGGCTATTTCCGGGGATTTTATGCCTGAATATTCTATGGATGTCTCTTTGGGGCGTAGGCTGGGTGATCGTGCGCCATCGAAAGCTAGGCATTCTCAAGAGATTTAAGGCGTCTCCTGTCACTGCATTCGAATATCTGCTGGCACAGATGACCTCGCGCATGCTGGTACTGATCCTTTGCGGGGTGATGGTCTTTGCAGGAGCCTATCTTCTTAACCCATTTCCCGTAGAAGGACGACTGCTTGATCTACTGATCGTGTATAGCATGGGATGCTTTTGCCACGCTGCCATTGGCTTGATCATAGCTGCTCGCATGAGCAGTGAGGAGCTCGCTAACGGTATCTTGAATTTGATTACCTACCCCTTTATGTTTATCTCCGAAATCTGGTTTTCCTTAGAAGGTTCGCCAGACTGGGTATTAGGTTTGGCCAAACTCACCCCTCTATGGCACATGGTTGATGGTATGCGCCGTATTATGTTTGAAGGTGCCGCTTTAAGTGAGCTTTGGCTCGGTCTTGTCATCTTTTCTGCAGTGACCGTCATAGGCCTGACGATTGGTTCGTTGGCTTTTCGATGGAATCCTGAGTCCTGAATTTTATTCATTAAATAATTGGCGTAGTTAGTACTATGTATGGTTTCGGGTCGCGAGTCAAATCTCCAAAGGCTCAATAGGTGGCGTTACATCTACCAACGAATTGGGGTATTCTTGATCAGATATATTGATAAGGATGAGTTGTTTTAACTCATACTTATTATGTATCGAGGTCAACTAGCTTCCGGTTTCAGGAGACCCAAATCCCTCGTTTCTAAATAAGGTTCAAAACATGCTGCTTAAGTTTACCTCTTTCAAACTAGCTATTCCTTTTTTTATCGCCGTGGCGGTCAGTGCCTGCCAGCTGCATTCTGTTGATAAGAATGTTGCTCCATCTCTCGAAGTTCAACCCGACGCTTACCTTGCCGCGTCCTTAGGCGATGCCCAGGCTCAGTCTAAGGATCCTTGGTGGGAGTCGTTTCAAAGGCCTACCCTCAATAAACTCATCACGCAGGCCTTCGAGAATAACTTCGATATCAAACAGCTGTCCCTGAGAGCCCGCCAAGCCGAGGCATTGATCGATGGAAACAAAGCAGATTATTTTCCTCAGTTATCAATCTCCGCCTCGCAGTCAGTACAGCAAGCTGATGGCGGAGAGCAAGCGGAAACCAGCGCATCGAGTCTGGGGCTAGATTGGGAGCTGGATGCTTTCAATCCTATTGGTTACGCGGCCCAGTTTCAGAGACTACAGACCCTTGGGCTTTATGAAGATTTAGCGGCATTACGTCTTGTGACAAGCGGTCAGATTGCTCAAACTTACTTTGCCGCCGTTGCCGCACGCCAGACCCTTGACCTCTTAGAGCAGCAGGTGAAAACCGATCAGCGCCTACTCAACTTGATTGAGCTTAGACTGTCTCAAGGTGTGGGGACTCAAGTGGAAGTGCTGCAACAAAAAGCTCGTGTCAGTGAAAGCTCGAGCCTGATTCCGTTAGCTGAGGCCCGTCTTAGATTAGAGGAAAATCGTCTTTCGGTACTCTTAGGGCAGGCTCCTAAAGCATCCAGCTGGGTGTCGCCGTCTGAAACCTTGTTGTTTAACCAAGCTTTACCTCCCCTAAAGGTTCCCATAGATCTATTGCAAAACAGACCGGATTTACGTGCCGCAAAGGCGAGACTTGTCCAGGCCGACGCCGCTATTGGCGAGGCTATCGCTAACCGTTTACCGAGACTCAATATAACGGCTGCTTATAGCCAATCTAGCGATTTCCTTCTGAGTCCCATCGCATCAGCTAGTGCTTCGCTATTCCTGCCGCTATTAGACTGGGGTAAGCGCAAGGCACAAGTCACCCGCAATGAGCTTCTTTACCAAGAACGATTAGCAGATTTCACTGAGCTTTATATTGAGGCCATCGCTGAGGTGGAAAATGCAAGCTATCAAGAGAGCCGGCAGCGTGAATTTATTAAACGATTGGAGCTGCGCCAGGAGATTTTGCAGAAAACAGTGGATGTTACAGAAGATCGCTTCAAAGAGGGAGTGGATGATTACCTTCCCGTCTTAAGTGCGCTTCAGGAACTTCGTGTTATTGAGAGGAGCCTGATTGAGCAAGCTCTGGTACTGATAAATAGTCGCATTGCTTTACATCAAGCCTTAGGTGGCAATATTCATTTCAAAAAAGAGGAACAGCATGAGCCAAGTTAAATGGAAGGCCCTTTGTTTGACCGGAATTTTTAGCGCCCTAGGATTAGTCCAGTCGGCCCTCGCACAGAGGGGTGGTCCGACTCCAGTGTTTGTGGCTCCCGTGGAGAAACGGGATATCTACGATGAGGTGGAGGCATTAGGAACGCTGCAAGCGAATGAGAATGTGAACTTAGTGGCGAACGTGACCGAGCGGATCACTGCCATCTATTTTGATGATAATCAACAGGTAAAAAAGGGCGACGTCCTTGTGGAAATGGATGCAGCCGAAGAGAAAGCTGAGTTAGCAGCTGAGAGTTCGAAGCAAAAAGAAGCCAACAGGCAAGTCAAACGCCTGCGGCCACTAGTAGCAAAAGGTGCTGCTTCTAAGTCCTCCCTTGACGGATGGGAGCGTGAGCTTGCCACAGCTAACGCACGTATTTTGGCGATAAAGTCGCGCATTGACGAGCGCAGGATCGTGGCTCCCTTTGATGGTGTCGTGGGACTAAGAAACATCAGTGTCGGGGATATGGCTGTGCCGGGAAGCGGGCAGGGCGGCTCTATCATCACGACCATCGATGATATTAGCAAGATGAAGCTGGATTTTTCTGTTCCTGAGATATTTTTATCGAGTTTGCAAAAAGGAATCGTGATCGAAGCTCAATCTTCCGCCTATCCGCAAAAGACCTTCGAAGGCAGTGTGACCAGTATCGACAGCCGTATCGATCCGAGAACGAGGTCTGTGCGAGCAAGGGCGATGCTTGATAATCCGGAAGCTCTTCTTAAAGCTGGTATGCTGATGAGGATCAAACTCAAAAAGAATCCGAGGACAGCTTTGGTTATCCCTGAAATGGCCATAGTTGCTACCGGCAGGCAAAACTCAGTGATGGTGGTTGCCGATGGCGACGAGACTAAAGTAGCCAAAAAAGAGGTCAAACTTGGTTCACGCATGTTAGGTTTTGTCGAAATACTCAGTGGCTTGAATGAGAAAGATCGCGTTGTCACCGACGGTGTCTTGCGAGTCCGGGACGGTTCTAAGGTTATTATCAAAGCTACAGATACAAGCAGCGCCTCCCTGAACGAATTACTCCAACAAAGCGCACAAAAAGGGCCGTAACATGATCCTATCTGATATTTCGGTTAAGAGACCAGTCTTTGCCTCGGTGGTCTCATTGCTTCTTATAGCCTTCGGCCTAGTGGCCTTCGAACGACTCTCTTTGCGTGAGTATCCTGATATTGATCCTCCAGTGGTGACCGTTGAGGTGTCTTACCCAGGTGCACCGGCCAACATTGTTGAGACAAGAATCACTGAGATTGTCGAAGAACGGATTGCAGGGGTCGAGGGGATTGAATTCATCCAGTCATCATCGGTGGATGGAGAGTCCAACGTTACGATCGAATTTTCCATCGATCGTGACATCGATTCGGCTGCCAATGACGTAAGAGATCGGATAGCTGGTATTGCTGACAACCTGCCCGAAGAGGCTGAGCCTGCGGAAGTGCAAAAAGTGGACAGTAGCGACGATGTGATTATCTGGCAGAACCTAGTCAGCGATCAAATGACCGTTCCTGAAATCACAGACTATGCTGAGCGATTTTTGGTGGATCAATATTCGACTTTGGATGGTGTGGCTCGTGTGATTGTTGGTGGTGGCCTATCTTATGCCATGAGAGTTTGGCTTGACCGTGAGGAATTGGCAGCTCGCCAGCTAAGCGTGACTGATGTCGAACGCGCTTTGCGTCGGGAGAATGTTGAGTTGCCTGCTGGGTCCCTAGAGTCCAAAGAACGCGTCTTTCGTGCAAGGGTAGAGCGCAGCTTCAAAAAACCTGAGGACTTTAAGCGACTCGTCTTGGCCGAAGGGACTGACGCTTCAGGGCAGTCCTACCTTATCCGCTTGGAAGATGTGGCACGCGTTGAGTTAGGTGTCGTTGAGGATCGCACTATGTTCCGCGGCAATACAGTTCCCATGGTGGGAATCGGTGTTATTCGGCAATCCACAGCAAACACAATCGATGTGGCTAACGGCGTGATGGGGTTGACAGAAAAACTGAACAAAAACCTACCAGATGGTATGTCGATCAAACAGAGCTTTAACGCAGCTGTATTTATCGAAGCTGCTATCGGAGAGGTCTATCAGACGTTATTTTTCGCCATCCTTTGTGTAGTTTTCGTCATCTATTTGTTTTTGGGTTCGGTGAGAGCCACACTTCTGCCTGCAGTGACCGTACCAGTGTCATTGATCGCTACCTTTATTATCATCTGGAACCTTGGCTTTTCCATCAACTTACTCACGTTGTTAGCCTTGGTACTGGCGATTGGGTTGGTTGTTGATGATGCTATCGTCATGCTCGAAAACATCGTGAGGCGCATCAAAGATCTTGGTGAGTCACCTTTGGTAGCGGCCTATCGCGGTGCGCGGCAGGTTGGTTTTGCTGTGATTGCGACCACCTTGGTTTTGATTGCGGTTTTTGTACCGATTACTTTTATCGAGGGCGATATTGGACGGCTCTTTACTGAGTTTGCTCTGACCATCGCGGCTGCTGTATCCATCTCTTCGTTTATCGCATTAACTTTGACACCTATGCTCGCCTCAAAAATTATCTCCCATAAAAGTTTTAGTAAGCATGGATTGATCACGGGGGTTGATCGTATCATTTCGAAAACGAGGGATGGTTACGGTCGACTACTTGAAATGATGCTAAAAAAGCCAGTTGGTATTCTTGCAGGATTTGTCGCCGTTGTCGGACTGAGTGCTATCTTGTACCCCAACATCGCCCAGGAGTTTACGCCCAAGGAAGATAGAGGGGCTTTCTTCGTTATTGTCAATGGCCCAGAAGGCTCGAGCTATTCTTATATGAAAGAATATATGGACGAGATCGAAAAGCGCATGATGCCCTACGTTGAGACCGGAGAGATCAATCGTCTGCTAGTGAGAGCACCGCGCGCCTTCGGCAATATCGAAAACTTTAGCGGTGGTATTGTTATCGTCATTTTAAATGACTGGGCCAACCGCAGGCCGGCTGAAGAGATTATGGGAGAGATTCGGCGCAACTTAGCCGAACTTCCCGGAGTCCGCGCCTTTCCTGTGATGAGGCAAGGTCTTGGTGGTGGCAGTGGCAAACCTGTGCAGTTCGTTTTAGGTGGTTCCACCTATGAAGAGCTGGCCTCTTGGCGCGATATTATCATCGACAAAGTGAATGAGAATAATCCTGGATTTACTGGACTCGATAGCGATTACAAGGAGACGCGACCCCAGATTGACTTTAAAGTCGACTATGATCGTGCTGCTGACCTTGGCGTCAGTGTCCAAGCTATTGGGCGGACTCTAGAAACGATGATGGGCGGCAGACGTGTCACAACCTTTTTAGATCGCGGACAAGAGTATGATGTGATTGTTGAAGGTGAGCGCTCTAAGCAGCAGTCCTTATCCGATATCCAAAACATCTATATCGAATCTGATCGAGACGGAGGGTTGATTCCGCTATCCAATCTTGTGACGATGGAAGAGTACGGCGCAGCTGACAATCTAGCCCGCTTCAATCGCATCCGATCTATCACCCTCGAGGCCAACTTGGAAGACGGATATCGTCTTGGCGATGCATTAAATCACTTGGAAAAGCTCGTGGACGAGCACCTTCCTGCCGAAGCTATTATTGATTATAAGGGGCAGAGTCGCGATTTTGTTAACTCCGGCTCGTCCTTATTATTCGTTTTTGCTCTTGGGTTGCTTGTCACATTTTTGGTACTGGCGGCGCAGTTTGAAAGTTGGATTCATCCCTTTGTCATCATGCTGACGGTTCCTCTTGCCATTAGTGGAGGCTTGCTGGGGCTTTTTCTTACAGGAAACTCACTTAACATCTACTCGCAAATCGGGCTGATTATGCTGGTGGGACTATCGGCCAAGAACGGTATCTTAATTGTTGAGTTTGCCAATCAATTGCGCGACCAAGGTAAGGAGTTTAAAGAGGCGTTGGTGGAGGCATCCATCAAACGCTTTCGGCCGATTGTGATGACAGCGTTGACGACGATTGCCGGTTCCGTTCCATTAATCTTATCATCAGGTGCAGGTTCTGAGACCCGTGCGGTCATCGGTATCGTCGTCCTAGCTGGAGTTTTGGTGGCGACTATCCTGACACTGTTTGTGGTTCCCGTCATCTACAACATCCTTGCGAGGAATTCGGGGACACCGCAAGGAGTCACCAAGCAAATCGAAGAATCCCTAGCTGCAGCCCCTCAGGACGCAGCGCACGGGACTTAGATCAATGAACAAATCTTAGGTCTCTGGAGGTGTTAGTAGGCGACGGCCTGCCCATCTTTACGAGACTCGGAAGCCCCTGAGTAAACACCGTTATCAAGGCGTTGGATAGCTTGATAGCCACCGAAACCGCCGTTACGAGACCGAATCTGATGCCCACGAAGCATAAGCTCACGTCTGACCTCTTGAGTGAGTTCTGATTCAAAAGTCACATAGCCACCGTCCTTAAGACTTTGACTCACAGGGGCCGTCGGCTCAGTGGAGCCAAAGTGCTGCCACCGCGGGGCATCGCCAGCAGCTTGGATATTCATTCCAAAATCGATGATGTTCGTGATGATTTGCACATGTCCTTGTGGTTGCATCCCTCCGCCCATGAGACCGAAAGAAAGAAAAGGCTTACCGTCTTTCAAGACAAAAGCAGGAATGATGGTATGGAAAGGGCGCTTCTTCGGAGCGTAGACATTAGCGTGCTTTTTGTCGAGAGAGAACTGTTGACCACGATCCTGAAAACCAAATCCGGTCCCAGGCACCACCACCCCGGAACCCATACCGCGATAGTTACTCTGAATCAAAGACACCATATTGCCCCAACGATCGGCAGTGGTCAGATAAATGGTGTCACCCTTTTCTAAAATAGATGTACCAGCCTCAACGGTTTTACTTGCTCTATCCCCAATTAGCTTTTTTCGCTCGTTTGCATAGCTTTTGCTCAACAGCCTTTGATAATCAGCCTTGCTAAACTCTGGATCGGCATAGTATTTGGCTCTGTCTTCGAAGACGCGTTTTTTGGCCTCAATCATCACATGAAGGGCTTCCGCGGAGAAAAACCCCATCTTTGATAGATCATATTGCTCAAGAATTTGAAGCATCTGCAAGACAGCGATGCCTTGTCCATTAGGGGGAAGCTCATACACATCGTAGCCACGGTAGTTGACTTTCATCGGTTCGACCCAATCGCTGCGATGAGAGGCGAAATCCTCAAAACGCAGGAATCCACCACTTTTTCTCATAAACGCATCGACTTTTTTCGCAATCTCTCCCTTGTAAAAAGCATCACGGCCTTTTTCAGCAATCAGTTGGTAGGTATCAGCAAGATCAGGGTTCTTAAAGATTTGCCCTTTCTGCGGCGCTTTGCCGTTTATGGTAAAAACCTTTTTGAAGTCTCCGGGTTGATCCTTGAGGAGGGGAACGCTGCTATTCCAATAGTAGGCAATCAACTCGGTCACGGGAAATCCCCTACGGGCATAGTCAACGGCTGGAGCCAGGATCTTGTCCATGGGCATCTTGCCAAATTTGGCATGCATCTCAAACCAACCATCTACCGTTCCTGGTACAGAGATCGGCAATAATCCATATGGAGGTATATCATTTCGACCTAGCTTTTTAAGCTCGGCTCGCATCTGCTCGAGGTTAAGTCCTGCAGGTGATCGTCCACTAGCATTCAGACCATAAAGTTTTTTCTCCTTGGCATTCCAAATAATAGCAAAAAGGTCGCCACCAATACCGTTGCCTGTGGGTTCCATAAGGCCGATGGCCGCATTAGCAGCGATAGCTGCATCAATGGCGTTACCTCCCGCCTTGAGAATATCAAGTCCAACAGTGCTGGCTAAGGGATGGCTTGTGGCCACAACGCCGTTTTGCCCGAATACCTCTGATCGGGTTTGGTAAACATTTCCTGATATCCGATCCATACTTTGTCCTGAAGTTGTAGTAAGAAAAAAAATCATCAACGAAACAAGTTTCAATCGAAAACGCTGGTATCTCATGATGGTCATCCTGGTAGGTGAGTGGGTTGAATGCTGTCTCTATCTTCTTTCTTAGGACTAAATCTCAGCTATTGTCAAATACCGATCCCATTTGGATTAGCTGGCTGCGTTCTCGTCGAATATCATCCTCGCCGTGCCGTCTGCACTGTCTCGTCTGATTTTCTCCTGCGGCCTTGCCAGCTGATCCAAATGGGGTCGGTATTGTATTGAGATTCTGACTGCGCTCTCGACGAATATCATCCTCGCCGTGCCGTCTGCACTGTCTCGTCTGATTTTCTCCTGCGGCCTTGCCAGCTGATCCAAATGGGGTCGGTATTGTATTGAGATTCTGACTGTGTTTCTCAGATCTTACTGCGATTTGCTGAGATTATTTGGCTAACGATCGTCTTCGCCATAGAGAAATTGGATTCCCTCGACGTCTCCCGCTGAAAGGAACTTAAACCTTTGTCGGTCGCGGCAGTAGTTCATGACTGATTCCTTGTCGTAATCACCGATATAGACATAGGTATCAGATTCTATGAGCTGATCATCGGTGCCTTTATCGCAATCAACGGCATCGGTACGCACGTGCTCATGCATAAGACCGACGGCATGACCAAACTCATGCAATGCTGTTGATTCAGTGATATCCCTGGCATACTGATAGTTATCTCCGGTAGGGTAAGCTCCCGTCAAACCAATATTTACTCTCATGGTGCCGCCGTTGCAGTCTTTTTTACAGGCATTTTTCGTGGGACCTACTTTGGATACCCCACCTCCAGCTTTAATACGATCTTTTGTCCAGTCGTGCTTGCGGTGTAGGTATAAACGAATACCCACCGTTTCATAATCCTTGTCTTGGCAGGTATGCCAACCTGAAAAGCCCACATCTGTTTTGGTTGAAAACTCATGATCTACGTGAGATTGGATGGAGTTTAGCAGGTCTTCACTGACGTCATCGGTACTTACGATGCATACAGGGATATGGCTAGCGTCTTGCCAAGCGGCTTTGACTTTGACTAAGCTTTTTGGATCGGATGTCTCTGGAGATGACGACTGGGTGCAAGCCATGATGATGGTCACGGTGATGGAAAAAACAGCGCAAAAACGAATCACAAACCACATAAAACACTCCGACGTCGAGGGCAGATATTCTACCATGTAAGGCACAGCAAATATGCAAAACTCGTACCTTTATAACTATCGCAAAATAGCCGGTACGAGCGCATAATGTGAATCTTATGTCGAAGATTTGAGCGGTCTTAGACGGGCGCTGTGCCGTCTACTTAAAAGGCCCAGCCAAGATAAAATCTAAGAACTGATATCTGAACATCTTGACTGTTATCGACGAATTTTTCCACAGAGTTCAGTGTTGAGTCCTCGACACCGTCTTCAAAATCAGTATTTTTCACAATAGGAATGAGAATTCCCACCCAGCTGGTTCCAAGTGTAAAGGACTCCCACTGCCATTGGTTACCGATCTGAAAATATGCCGATAGTTTTTGGTAGCTACCCAAGTCAGAAGACTGAGTATCAAAGAAACCGTCGATCACAAACTTACCATCAACCTGTGCGTAATCGGCACCTGCTTCATAGTAAAAGGAATTGGATGTAAACTTCTTATACCCGGCTGAAAATGCACTACCCTCAACCTTTGTTTTAATACCGGTAAAAATCAGTGTGTCGCCATCTTCGTTTTCACCTGCTTCTTCGTTAATTTCTGAGTCTAAGTCAGTATACGAAAACCGAATCATAGTATTGGAGTCGGTAAACAGAGAGTAGCTAAGGCTTAATTCACCTAAGTCGTCTGTTCGCATACCAATTCCTAATGAAAGTGCGCCTTGTTTTCCTTGACGAAGAGTTTCCGAGGACTCTTGTGCCATTCCTCTAGAGGCAATAGTGGTGCTAGCGACAACGATAGACAGTGTAAATAGCGATATAAAATCTCTCATTAAAGGTATATCCTTTATGTTAAAAAAAATTGATAGATATGAAATTTGAGCCCTTATCGGAAACATAAGTGATGCGCGTAAATAAAGCTGATTACGCTTGAGTATTCCGCAGGTTATGGTCTGGAATTTCTTCTTTGATTTGTAGTCTCGAGTCAAGAACTGCCAGGAAGGTTTGCCCCACCTGCTTTGTTTCTATTCCATAATAATTGGATAGTGATAACTGTCCGTTATTTTTAGAGCACTGCTTTTATACAGTCACAGTCGACGGAGTACAAATCCATTTTTTCAGAAAAGTAGGTTGTTTCAACGTCTCTGGGATATGCCCAAATCTGCTCGATACATTTAGTAATGGACCAATCCGCAGTTGACCCCCTTTCGGCTAGGAATACCTGGCCGCCACTGCATTCTTTGGCAATCACCCCTATTTCGTCGACCAATTCACCTGCTTTTTTATCCCAGATAACATAGGTGAAGGAGCGCCCTAATCCTCCGTTACTCACAAGCTTGAACTTAGGTCTATGATATAGAACTGGCGTTAGTCTCGCTTGTGCCCTCGAGTAGAGAACTCCGTTCTCTGGTAGCGCTTCTGCGAGTGCTTGAATATGAGTGAAAGGATAAAGATAGTCTGCTCGGAAGGAATTGAACGTACCATTCCATTGAGGAGCGAAAATTAGTAGCAGAACAAAACCAGATAGTCCTCTTACCAGGAGGTTTTTCTGGCGAAATAAGCTATCGATAAGCAGGATGGCACAATATACCAATATGGGGATGAAGACGATCAGGTGATGTCGATGATATCCCTTATAGAAGAATTTAAAAAGGAATCCAAGTCCAGAAGCATTGAGAAATAAGGCCATGGTAACTAATTGTACTTTATACTTCTGATTTCCTTTCACGATAGAAAATATCAGAACAGATAAAATGGTCAGAAGAATCATTCCTCCAACTAGATTGGTGTAGTTTACATCAAATTTACCTGCCCACCAGTTATGAGGATGAAGCACTCCTGTGAAGGTTTTGGCGAAAAAACTAAAAGTGGATCCCGGATCTTTTAGGAAAGTCCACAAATTGGCTAACAGATTTTCTACGGTCACATGGACAGTACCGAAGGCTCGATCGGGATGGTGCCTCACAATATAGTACAAAAGCCCAAGAGGTATCAGGAAAAGAGCGTACAGACCCAAGTGTTTTTCCTTTTTATGGATCCTAAATGCCAAGAAAGATAGCAAGGCTGCAATGGAAAAAATAGCTGAATGAACAGAGGTAAGGCAGGAGAGACTTAAGAATAAGAGTCCGCGACATGCATAAGACAGATTCTGTGGGTCTCTGAGAAGAAAGGAAAAGCCTAAAAAACCGAAACCTAAACCCAGGCCGTATCCTCTTGAAATAACGCTGTATTCATATAAGAAAAAATTTGTAAAAAATACTATTGTGCAGGTTACTCTCGCTACTGCGACAGAGTCTGTCAAAACTTTGGACCAATTGTAAATACCAAGCAAAAGCATCAGCGAACCCAGAAAACTAACTATATTCAAAGTTATAGAGCCAGCACCCAGAAACGAAAACAAACCATAGAGCAAGTGTAGAATTGGTGGATGGGCTTCGAACCTCAATATTTCAATTAAATGCAAAGGACTTTTGAACGACGTTCCAATTAGGTAAGCCTGTACTTCATCCCGCCAAGGTTCGTGGAAGAAAAAACTAAAAATTTGAACCAGGATCAAAGAGACTAAGGCGCACGTCCAAAAAACAATTGACTTATTGCTGCTCCAAGATGGCGTTGTGTTCAAGTATACCTCGCAGATAGTCCTAACTATTTCACTACAATTGTGGCTTATGAACTATATAGCAAAAAGAAAAGCTATGGATGAAGCAAAATATTCGCTTTTCCTTAGCCAAGACAAAAACCCGGTCCAATGAGAGGTTTTGATCAGGGAAACGAGCCAATCAAATGTCGAAACTCAAAAAATAATACATGAGCGAAAACACTGAGAAGATATTTCGATAGGCTGAGCGATTATCTATCCTAAGCCGTAAGCTTCAAATGACTGGTATCTGTTAAACGAGTGCTTTGCCAAGGTATGGTGATTAGAAGCCGGCAGCCTTGTCCTCGGGTAGAGAACACTTCTATGCTTCCACCTAGGGCTTGCAGATTCTCTTTAACAGCAGACAGTCCCATACCGCGGCCAGCGATATCGTTAGCTTGTGACTCAGTACTAAGACTATCTTGAAAGATATACTGCATGACAGTCTGCTCAGGGAGTTGTTCTAGTTTTTCAGGGCTAATGAGTTTAAGTTGGAGGGCTTTCTCTTTAATTCGTTCAATATTTAAGCCTTGACCGTCGTCCACCATAGTAACCTCAAGTTGATGCCCTTGATCTTTGACTGAGATCTCGATAAATCCGCTCTCGGGCTTATCACCGCGTTCCATCTCATTTTCGATGCCATGGTAAAGGGCATTGCGAATCAAGGTAGGGAGGTGGATATCCACGGCGGCCCAGGTCTTGGCATCAACCATGACCTGATCGCCAGAGATTTTTAGATCGGCTTTTTTATGCAGTCTTTCAGCAAGGTTCTCAACGAATGGTTCGTAATTACGCAGGAGATCGTGGCTCGACTTAGACGTCGCATTCACCACCCATTGGTCGATATGTTGGACAAATCTAGGCTCTTTTAATGGCTCAGACAGATCCATTAATTGATCGATATCATTCTGAGATATCTTAGTCTCAAATCGATTGACCTCGTCTTCGTAGATGCCAAGTATGGTGCGGTTGTCTTTTAGGAAGTCAGACATTAATTCCGATATTTCCGTTAACTGATCCTTGTTGATCTCAGCGGCGTTTTCAATGATATGAATCCTGTCCACCAGCCCGTCAAGCCCAAAGACCGAGGAATTCCCTTTGATGGTGTGAACGATATTACGGATTTTAGTTTGTTCGTTGCTTCCTAAAGCTTCGTGTGCATGCTCCATTTCTGTCAAAAAGTTTCTCAGGAACGTTTTGAAACTCTCTTTATGCATGAGAATTTTGATGAGACTTTCTTGACTTTTTCGCGCTCTTTCTGCAGCGATATAGCGGTCGGCATTATTAAATGTGAGCAGTAGGCCGCTAACTTGATCCGTCTCTTCGTTGCGTAAGGCTACAGCTTTCAACCTCAAGTGGTAGCGTTCCGTCTGGATGTAAGGTGGAAAAAGTGACAAGCTTGCGGATTCAGGTAGGATATCATCGAAAACCTGCTGATAGATAAGAGCAAAATGATCTTGATCCTTAGGCTCGGTAAATAGCAGGGTTTCGATTTTTTTACCGTCGATGTCTTTACCAATAAACTCATCACAAATGCGCGAGTGACCTTTTTGCACTTCTCCGAGATGATTGATGATCAAGAAACCTGACTGAACATTTTCAACGATCTCGTTGACAGAGCGATTCGCCTCGATGACCTGCTCCATAAGATCTTCGGATTTTCTGATGAATTGGAAGGCGATAAAGAGGAAAATAAAACTACAGGCGATCAGTTGGACGATTTGTGTTTTGGCAACCACAGCCTCGGGAAAAGGCTCTATTGCAAGGTTAAGTCCTAAGCTCTCACCCCGTAACACCAATATGAGCCCCACAGCCACAGTGAGTGCGTAAAGAAAACCTTCCTTTTTACCAGTTAGCCAGGTTGCTACCAGCGGGATACTCACGGCCCACACAATCACAGGCGATTCGAATCCGCCGGTGATGTAAAATCTGGATACCACTACAACCGTACCGCAAATGAGGAAAATTCTTGCGCTGAGGAGGTAATTACCCAAATTTCGTAGTAAAAATAAGTTTGCAACGATGATCACTCCAAACGAAGAGACTATGGCGGCATTGATACTCATGCCATAGCCCTTATACTGAATGCCATTCACGATACAAACAAGAAGAAGGGCGAAGCTCATGCGTACGAAAAGGCGAAAGGCCGCGCGCTCCGAGTTGTCCTGAGTACGGAGACGCTCCGGCAGAAAAAAATCAGTGATCTGGTTAAATGTCCGCATTGCGGAATTTTTAGTACCCATGGGCATTCCTCCTTGTATTTAGGGGATCGGAGCCCCCGGGAGAGACTTAATGATTTCAAAAAATGTCTAAAAAAATATATAATTATAGGAGGGTGGGGTAGTGAATGGCAGGTAAATTAAACTACTTGGATTAGTTGGAGCTCACTACTTGGGGATTTTTATATCTGTTTTGTGAATTTGGGGGCTCAACCTTGCCCCCTCCATTGATGTGTGGATGGCTCAACTAACCATCGACGATCAAAGGGCTTTGAGAGAGATTGGTTTGAGTGCCCGTATTTTGCCACTTGTATCCAAGGCCGCGAACCGTCTGTAAACACTGTCCCCAAAAGCCCAATTTACGTCTAACATATCCGACGTGAACATCGACGTTTCGATCTCCTAATTTTCGGTCTGGGGCGATTTCGCGCAGTAGTTGGTCGCGTGTGACAACGAAGCCAGTTCGTTGCATGAGACAACGCAGCAGCTTGAACTCAGTCAAGGTCAGCCGAATGGCTCTATTATCGGAAAAGCATTCATAACGTTCAAAGTCTAGGATAACTCCTCCGCTTGAGATACTTGGTTCTTGATAGATATGCACTGAATAACTCCTTTGCGGTCCTTAGTCAGCTAATATTAAAAGTATGGTAATTATTTAAAAATGATAATGATTATCAATATCATATGTTCTAACTGATTTCGGTCTCGCGGGTCAACCGATATCGTCAAACTTAACTTTTTTTCTCTACCAAACCTGTTCGTCATCATGAATCATGACTCACGCAACTAAGCTTCTCATTTCTGCTCATTCAAATTATGTCATAATGATAGGTGACCAAGAACACCTCTTTCGGCGTAAACGGTGATGTCAAACTCCTCTAAAGGAATAGTCTCTGTGCCTGAATTCTATGCCCATACCAACGAACTAGTTAAGATTCTGTCTGCATCTGTGGCGCCTGTTTTCCTGATCACGGGCATCGCTGCCATTATCTCTAGTATGAGCTTTCGCTATGGGAGAGTGATTGATCGTACTCGTACGATCCTTCGCGATGGTCCCAAGCTATATGGAATGGCCTTAGGCGCTGATCATATGGATCAGGAAATTAAGACTCTCCACCGGCGAGCACGGATGCTGCGCCTGATGATCATTCTGGAAATTTTTGCAGCGACCTTTGTGGTGATGACCATCATCTCAGTGTTCTTGTCTCTTGCCTTTCAGATCGAAGTGGGAGACAGTCCCATCATTTTTTTCGTTATGAGTCTAGTTTGTTTGATTGGTGGTCTCATATATTTTATTGGCGAGTTTTTCCTTTCTCTAAAGGTTTTGGAGCATGATATTCGGGTCCGAGCCAATATTGATGTAGAGTCCTGAACTCACAAGCTGTCACTCCTCCCAGTCTTTAAAGCTTTCTAACAGGAAATGAATGGCTTTGCGCGCCTTCGCTGGCAAAAACTTGCGATTGGCATAGACAATCCAGGAGGTGGCATCGCGGTGACTATAGGCCTCAAGGACCTCTACGATCTGTCCTTTTGTAAATTCGGATCCCAGGCTAGAGCGCGGAAGGTAGCAAATGCCAACACCGGCTTGGCAAGCCTGCAGCAGTGGTCTGACTTCGTTGCAGCGCAGTCGTCCTGTGACTTTAACCTCTAAGGGTTTGCCTTGATCTTGAAATAGCCATCGATCATTGTTAGCAATGAGGCAGCTATGGCTTTTCAGATCGAGAGGATGATCGGGTCTGCCCCTTGCCTTGATGTAGGCAGGACTTGCTACGGCTACTAGTCTTCTAGTGGCTAATTTACGTGCTATCAATCCGGAGTCGTTCAGGCGTCCGTATCTAATGGCGAAGTCGATGCCCTCTTCAATAAAGTCTACCACTCGGGAATTGAAATTAAGATCGATTTGAAGTTCGGGATGAAGCAGTGAAAATTCCAAAAGCTTTGGGGCAATATATTGGACCGCAAATTCTCCGGCGGCAGACACCTTAAGGGTTCCTGTCAATTGAATCTGCTCGGTTTGTAAACCTTCGTTGGCCTCAAGTAATCCGTCGACGATCTCTTGGCACCGGCGGTAGTAACCTTGTCCCGCTTCGGTCAAACGGACTTTTCTTGTGGTGCGAGCAAGCAGGCTAGTGCCCAGCCTTTCCTCAAGTGCTGCTACCTGGCGGCTAACATGGGAGGTGGAAACCCCTAGTTTTTTTGCCGCAGCGGTAAACCCGGAGGTCTCAGCAACCGCCACGAACTCTGTAATGCCCTGAAATGAATCAGTTATATCCATAATCACCTTCGAATGACTGATTGTTGCATATATGCAATAGTCTTTTACTAATTTAGCCTATTGTTGTTTCAGAGAAAAGGCCGATAATTGTCTTTGTCGATAGGATTTCAACCAAGAGAAAAAAGGAAAGCATATTATGAAAAAAGTACTTATCTTCGTTACAAATCACGGCACATTAGGAACGCAGCAAGAAAAGAACGGAACCTACGCTCCTGAGATCACTCACGCCATCCATGAGTTTACCGAGGCGGGTTTAGATTATGAGATCGCTTCCATCCAAGGCGGTTCAGCCCCAATCTACGGCGACGAGATCGAAGATGGTATCAACGAAGCCGTTTTGAAAGATGATAAATTTGTCACAAGGGTGAACAATACCATTCCTTATTCGCAGTTGAATATGTCTGATTACGATGCCGTATTTTATCCGGGTGGTTTTGGTCTACTATATGACTTGGCAGAAAACACATCTGTTGCCGATTTGGTGGCCAAGTTTTATGAATCGGGAAAGCCTGTGGGCGCCGTCTGCCACGGACCAGCTGGGTTTCTTCCTGTGACCTTATCCGATGGTTCGAAACTATTGGATAACAAGCATGTGACGGGATTCTCTCGCGAGGAAGAGGTGGATTATGGCACCATCGATAAAATTCCTTATCTTCTCGAGGAGTCACTTGCCCGTGGTAACGGTATTTACAGTAAAGTGGCCCCATGGAAAGAGTATGTGATCGTTGATGGCCACTTGATTTCAGGCCAAAATCCAGCGTCAGCAGCAAAGGTAGGGAGAGAGATCATAAGCCTCATCAATCAAGGATAGATCGATGGTCTTTGCGGGATCCTTCACTTTACGCAGCAGGGCTGTCATTGACTTGCTCCAAATCAGCGATGCCAGTCGTCCTTCTTTCCTGCGAGTTAACAAACTGATAATGGGTACTGCGCCCCTTCCCTTTTTTGACGATCTGTCCCCTCTGCAGACTGAGGTTAAAGTGCCCATGGTTTTGCAAAAGGGGTAGGTCAGGTCTTACTTTAGGCCTCATTTCTCCATCAAAATACTGTAGTTACTAGACTCTAAGGATAATCTTCATGTTTTTAGCCTAAATCGGACAAGTTATCTGAAGTATGAATTTAAGTAAGTGATTAAAATCTCAATAAAAACCACCCTCCTATTCGTCAGGTTAAAGTTTGCCGCATACAAAACCGATATTGACTGCGCAACAAAAAATTGGAGATTTCGCATGATTGCTTTCTATAAAGTTATCCTGATTGCAGGTTTGGCAACCCTTATCTCGTGTAATAATAAGTCGGAGAATAGTGGCGAAGTTCAGACGGCAGATGCCGAGACTGAGGAAGAAGGCCCAGCGACTGGACAGCCTTCCACTGGGGGAGCTCCCGTCGATAACGAGGTAGAACGCGCCGACGAAGATAAGACTTTTATTCACTACTGCGAGGAGGCGGATTTAGAAGGCGAACTTGCCAAGACCGTCCAGTACATTAAGGACCAGATTGGTGAAGATCTTTGCGGGTTGACTGCCGGTCGCCTCTCAAGAATCACTGACTTCTCATTCCAAGTAACGGGCGTGGTTGATATCCGACCTTTACGTCATCACAAGACTATGGAAACATTGGATCTCTTCAGTCAAAGGGTTACCGATTTTACAGTACTGGCGACGATGCCTCGATTGGCCTCCGTTAATGTTTCTCGTAACCCGATTACGGACTTAACTGCGTTTGCCAATCTCGAACGCTTGGAGACCTTAATCGCTACAGATATCGCTGGGGTCACGTCACTGTCTACTCTCGCGGGGGCAAATAGCCTTACGGAACTGAATGTTTCACAGACTGGTATCACAAACCTAACAGGTTTAGAGGGGTTTACCTCCCTTCAAACTCTTGATATCAGCAATACCGATGTTGCTGATGTGAGCGCCTTGTCTGCGATTACTATGATTACGACATTTAACGCTGCTGGAACAGCATTAGCTTTAGATCCTGCATCCGCTAATGAAACCAACTGTCCAACGACGGCATCATCAGTCGTTGTCGCTACGTTTTGTCAAAATCTGATCAATTCTGCTGCTGCCGACGATTAGACAAGCCTTGCTAATTGACGATTTAAAAAACACTGGAGAGGGTTGCGCAACCCTTCTCCTAGTATCCATCTCCGCCTTTTGTTGAAAAGGCGTTTTTTTTACTCTAAAGTATAGATAAGGTTCAAATCACCACTGTCTAAGCATTTCTCTTTTTCGTCTTTATCTTCGCAATGACACTTAGTATTTTTCCTAACAGTCCAATAAAACAAGGAAAACATGTCATTGTTTAGTGTTTGTATACTGTCAAAACTATATTCATGAAAAAGCGCCATCACATTATATAAAAACAACGAGTTGTAGTCATTAAAGTCCGGCATACCCTTTGCATCTCTTAAGGTGCAACAAAAAATATTGGAAATATCAGGGGATCGACTATGAAACTTAACATGATCGTTTTACCATTACTCGTGATTGGCCTTGTGGCTTGTTCCGAGGAATTTGAGTTTTCACCGGCTCAAGAAGACATCGCTGAAAGCGCAGATAATTCTACAGGTAGCGACGATGCTGTAGGCACTACACAGCCTGAAGGCACTGAGCCAGAAGTCGTTGAAGAAGAGGTTGTAGAAGAGGAAGTCGAAGAGACTCCAGAAGAGGAAGTGGTCGTAGAGGATCCAAACGCACTTCCTACTCAAGCTGATATCCTTCAGCTGCCAGCATTTACGCTACGCATTAATTCTAATGCAGCCATTGAAGCTGATGGTCTGCGTTACACAAAGTTCATCAATGAAACCATCGAGCCCACCTCTTTGGTGATGCCAGACACACTGACTCTAATGCTTGGACAAACTTTGAATGTTTGTAACGATGGTCAGGAAAACATTCGTATTCATACCGGCGGACGTCCGTTCCCTCACGGAGCAAACATCGCTCCTGGAGCCTGTACAGAATATACGATTGCAGGAGACACTGGACCGACTAACAACAGTGTATATGACCATAACTTAGGTCGAAACAGCAACAACTACTTCCGTATGAATATTGTTGACCAGGCTGGCGCTGATGCCATCATCGCTGCAGCCGCTCAATAATCCCTGATATCTATAAAAGTATAGTACAATAATTCAGACCATCCTTAGAGGGTGGTCTTTTTTTCGTGTGCTAGCATAAGGATAAGGAGTATGATCGTGGGAAAGCATCATAAACTACTTGCCGTCATCTTTTGTTTGTCCTTTGCTGCGGACGCATTTTCTCATGATGGCCCTCACGACGACTTTCCTGTTCCTAAATATGCCAAGCATCAGCAA
Organism: Pseudobacteriovorax sp.; assembly: GCA_013215145.1. Classification (GTDB taxonomy): domain Bacteria; phylum Bdellovibrionota_B; class Oligoflexia; order Oligoflexales; family Oligoflexaceae; genus DT-89. Next base: position 2,257 of record JABSRP010000043.1, on the reverse strand, counting down.
GATGGGCAGGCTAAGCTTACTGTAAAACGGAGTAAAAACAGTTTCGTCGTTTCCCTTCAAGCTCCACTACAGATTTTTACGGGTTCCCCCCTAGTGGATAAGAAGGCGTTCAAGGCAGCTCAGACCAACGCCAAACAAACCTTGGATTCTTACGAAAAAATCATATCGCTTGTTAGCAGTAAACCTTGCAAACCCGGCTTTAAGTCCGTGGATCTGCAGCATAAGCATAGGCTGATTCAGGACTTACCTCAGAAAAAAGTCACAGGTAAAATGAAGGATAAGCTTATCAAGCCGTTTACTGACCTTCTAGCATCCTTCAAAGTCGTCTGTGACAAGACTGCGACCTTTGAAGAAATCACTATCAATATCTTTGATATAGCGCCACATCTTGCTGAATTGTCTCTAACCTATTCTGGAAACGGCAAGGAGATAAATCGATCTTTTTTCCCAAACAAAGTAAAACTACCTAAGTAATCCCGACGGCATCGTCTTAGTTTGTTGTGACAAGTCCTTAAAATCAAAATCAAATATTTTGCCTTGTATGCTTTTCTTAAGTTTTGGGGGGTAGTGGCGATATGATGATTGCCGTTGGGTATACTATTCACTAGCCACTAGCTTATGCGAGGATTCGGTAAATCAATGCCTATCGATCAGGAATACGAAAAATTTCAAAAAGAGCTGTTTGATACGTTTATCTCAGAAGCAAGAGAGCATCTAGAGGACATCGAGTTGCAGCTAAACGAATGGTGCAGCAACCAAGACGATGAGGCGATTCGTGATGTGTTTCGTCGAGTCCACTCGATTAAGGGATCATCCGGAGCTTGCAACCTACTTGATTTTTCCAATAGTATCCATCGCTTCGAAGATCTTTTGAAAAAAATCTCCGATAAAGAGATCGATCAAAGCGATGAATTGATTTCCGATTTATACAGCTGCATGGATTTTCTTAAATCTGGTATCGAAGAGATCAGTGATTCTGGTTCAAGTGAGTCGGATAAAGAGATCCCCTTACTTCTTGAAAAGTATTTTGTCGATGTGGCCAGCACAAACGCTCTGCCAGCTTTTGAAATCTTTGACGATGAAGACGAGCCGGTAGCTGAGGCGAAGCAGCCTGAACCCGTAGCGAAAAAAGAGCTGCGGTCTCAAGAAGACGACGATAACCTCCACATCCTGCCTAGCGAGGTACGTGTGTTGGCCGAAATGCCGACGGTTTTATTTTGCGACGATGACAGCGACTTTGGTCTTTTGGTGGAGAAGATTCTGAAAAAAGAAGGCTTCAAGATGGTCCGCGCACATTCCGGCGATGAAGGCCTTGAAACCTTCCGCAATCAAAAGATAGATTTGGTCATCGCCGATTTTCTGATGCCTGGAATCAATGGTATTGAGTTGTTGGAAGAGGTGCGAAAAATCGACTCTAAAGTGCCTTACATTCTGATGTCAGGTCAGGCCAAGGTTGAGGATCTCGCTAGGTTTATGCTTCAGTTTGATGCTTGCTCCTACCTGGAAAAGCCAGTCACTGTGAACGTGTTAAGGCTCGCCGTGCGCCAAGCCATTCGCATTTTCTATACCCAGTCAATCTTGGAGGAGATGTGTGCGCAAAACTTCAAAGCCTATGTTAACTGTAAAAAACTCGCCTTCAAAAACCTAACCGAAGAGAATCGACTGAGCCTAGAAGAAGAGATTGGCCAGTCCATGAGCACCGTCGTCAAACTTGTAGAAAAACTGCGCCGCAGTACCGAGTTTGTTCCGCAAAATCACGGTAAAAAAGCTAGCTAAACCTCTCCGTCCCATCATAGCCTGACCCCTAAATGGGAAGGGCTTCTGTTTCCGTATGTATGCCATTTAAGCAGATAGAATGGCTGATGCTTGTTTGTTAGGATAACGCCCCTGCAAAAACCAGGAAACTCATAGGTTTTATAATCAATCTATCCCTGTAGAAGGAAACTTACACATGACTAAGCCAAAGATCATTTATACCTACACCGACGAAGCACCTGCGCTGGCTACGGAGTCCTTGTTGCCCCTCATCCAAGCTTTTGTCAAACAAGCCGGTATCGATGTCGAGACCAAAGATATCTCTTTGGCTGGACGTATACTATGTAAGTTTCCCGAGTGCTTGCCTCAAGAATGTTTGCGGTAATAGACATAGCTAGTCTGGGGTTCGGCGGGGCAGCGATTAAAACTGGAAAAGGTTTGGCGAAAGCTGTCGGAGTCGTCGGGATTGGCGAAAGCGCGGGAGGGGCTCGCTTTGCTGCTG
>JABSRP010000042.1 GCA_013215145.1 Pseudobacteriovorax sp. | reverse complement strand
TTAATGCGATAAATTCTAACGACACTCCCATCTAAAACTTATGGAGCTGTCATCAATACCCAACCAATCACTGAGCCATGAAAGGCGCAATGTTTTCGAAGGGAGTGTCGTTAGAATTTATCGCATTAACAAAAAACGAATAGCGAACAGCGAATAGCGCAGAAAGAGACAGCGAACTAGTCGTCGGCACAAGGTATTGGGCACATGGAAAGATGACAATACAGAAACCTTTTTGGTTATGGTTAGCTAATGCTTGAGTTACGATTTGCTACGAATCATGCTACCTTTTTTTAAATTAGTTTTTATGAAGATATAATATTTGAGGAGCCCGCTTATGCATTCCCTTCGATCCGCTGTTTCTACTCTTGGTTGTTATCTATTATTCATTTCTATCCTTGGATTATTAGGGCAATCAAACTTCATCTACGCATCAGCTACTAGGACGATTGATAGCGTCAATATGGAAGTTCGATTTGGGCTAAGGGAATGCACAGAAAAAATTGGAGGGGAGCCAGGAGAGCAAGAATGCATTGATACCTGGCGACTGGAAAACAGACTAAAGCTTAAACTTGACCTCGGTGGCGGTTCCTGTCTTATTGTATCTGATTCGGTACAAACTTTTGCCGAGACAAAAGGCACAAGGATCGATCCTTCGTTGATAAAAGACATCATCGATAGGGAGCGTCACCCTCTGAAACAAACTTACGAGGCGACGCGTAAGGCAATTGCCCAGGAAGCTCGCCTAGGTTGTGGATATGGCATCTTTGATCTCCCAGGATCAGACGCTGTATTTTTACCACTTTTTCTGGTGGAAACCGACGCCAATGATCTGGCTCGGCTGACGCTTTCTCTTGCGCGAGCCGAGGATGGAATACCAGAGATTGTCCGCACTGATGTCGTTTTACCCATGAGTTCATTGATAAATGCCAGCGGTGGGACCATCCTTCGAGGGCGCGAGATTGAACGAAGCGACTCGCTGTTATCATATCCTCTTTTTGTCGTCAGTTTAGTCCCCTAAGCTAGGAATTATGCGAAACATCGAAACAAAGGCTTCACCGATGATTTGAGAGGATCAATGATTGAAAGCTAAAAAATTAATCCGTTTCATTCTCGCGAAGCCATTTTCCGAGATCTCTAATATACTCACGTTCGGCGGCGATGTTCTTGAGTCAGGAAATATCGTCGTCGGTGAGATCATCATAGCACATAGATCACATAAGTCACGCGCCCGCGCGATAGAACAACTTTGGTTCTTCGGCTAAAAAAGGCTAGAATGATCGGAGGTTTAGTTTTGAGCCTAACCAACAGTCTAATCACAGTGATCGCAAACATTCTCTCAACTATCATCGACGGTTCAAACAAAGGTTCTATGACTGTACTGGAACAGATTTGGGATCAGCTAGCCTACTTAGCTATTTGGCTATTGGGGGCCCTTTTCCTATCAGCTTTTATCTATATCAATCGGCTCAAGTTTAGACTGCTGCAAAAAAAGTCTAATACCATCATAGCCATTATCGTAGTCAATCTTGTATTTTCTACAGTATACGCAGAACTAAATTATCTCTTCAGTTCGAAACTAAGAGAGTTCCACTTCAAATGGGCCTACGCAGCTCAGCTAACTGACTCATCGATTGTAAGGGACTATGAAAAGCGCATACGATTCGTACCTTCGATTACTACAGTAGAAGAAGTAGATCATATTAAAAAGAGCAAGCCTAACATAAAGAAACAAAGGAAAATATTCGAAAAAGCCATCGAAAAGAAACTAAGTAAGGCATCGAAGGCACTTCGCGACGCTATAAAAATGATAGACATCTATTTTGTCGTTGACCAACCATATGACCAAGACATACTCATAAATCATTGCCGCATGTTTCGCCATAGGTTACTTAGATCTCAGGAGTGCATCTATTATTTTGATAATAAAAAATTGGCAGAAGACTCTTTGGGAATCGTTATCGCAAACGAAGCTTGGGAGCATAACGAAAAGGCTCTGATATATTGCTACGTTTATCTAAACAATAAGAACATGGACGACATACTTTGTTTTGGTGAAAATTATAGGTCAGTTAGCCCAAATTCAAACTTTGAATAAATTCTACCCAATTCTATACGTTTCAAATGATAATGAGCAGGATGAAACAGTTGACTAAGGACAATCGATTCAACCCTTCCAAGCATACATACAGATCCCCGCAGCAACAGCAGCATTGAGAGAGTCCACCCCTTGCCGAATGGGAATACGGATCAGTAGGTCACAAATCTCTTTCACCTCCTCTGCCATACCAAAGCCCTCACTCCCAATGACCAATACAGTGGGATCATGCCAACGAACTTCGCCAACAGCTTGGCATTCCGCATAAAGGCCCGTCCCCACTAGGGAGTATTCCCTTTCCTTCAATAGCAAAAGATCGTCTCTTAAATTTTGACTGTGGTACACATTCATCCGAAATATAGAGCCCATTGAGACACGAATCGATCGCCTGGAATAGGGAGAGACAGCTGCATCTTCAACAATCACATTCGTTATCCCTAGGGCATCTGCGGTGCGTATGATGGTCCCGACGTTTTCGGATTTATTCACTCCATTGAGTACCAAAACACTGCCGGTCATATTTAGCAACGGTTTATCAGCAGGTCGCTGCGCTAGGGCAATAACACCATGATGCAGCTGATGACCCACAATGGATTCCATCACGGGTCGGTCGGCTTGATAGACGGTGAGGTTCTTACGCTGCGCTAATAAGCTGCTATGGTCTTCAATGAACCCCTCTGTTGCCAAGATCGACTCAACAGTATGCTCGGACTCAAGGAGTTTGGTCACAACTTTAGGGCTATCTACGACGATTTGTTTGCGAGACTTGAGAATCCGATCGCGCCTTTCAGCGAAGACTTCCAGAGCGGGATCGGATAGATCAACTCTAATCGACTTCATCAACGACGCATGATCGCAGCAAAGTCCTCTAGAGTCTTCACTCTAGCACCAATGCCCCGACGGGAAATATTGTAGATATTACGATCGATTCCTCGACGACCACCAACGGAAAATCCAATCCGATAGAATTTGGCAGTAGCTTCTTCTACACGCTTATCATGAGCTCCGAAAGGATAGGCAATGGCAACAATATTAGCATTCAGCTCAGTCTGCAGACGGATCTTGGAGTCCTCGAGTTCCCGGCGCAGGCGCTCATCATCGAGCTCAGTCATTCTTGGGTGATTCACCGTATGAGACTGGATATCGAATAGAGGATCGTTATCCAACTCTCGCAATTCATCAAAATCCATATGATCTTTAGCTGTGACTACACCGACAAACCCGGTGTGAACCAAAAAGGTTCCATGCATGTTTTTGTCTTTTAATATGGGATAAGCAAAATCGTAGTTACCGATGTATCCATCATCAAAGGTCACTAACACGGCATTTTCCGGCACAGAGAAATTCCATAGGATGTGGTTGGTGTAGGTTTCTATGTCGATAGTCTTATATCCATTTTGTTTGAGCCAGTCCATTTGCATGGAAAAGTTTTCCGCTGTTACGTCATCGCTTGCTACGATACTCTCTTCATCCTCAACAATATCGTGGTACATCAAGACTGGAATAGCGGCGGCGCGCTCCACAGCGGCGATACGATTAAAAAACCGCAAATCGAAAGGATATTGATTCCAAGGGTACTCTGGCTCTTGGCAATTTGGAGACTGAAGCTCCTCTGGTGTGAGGTCAAGGTTCGATGCGGCTCTCAACTGATGACTGCCTACCCAATAAGACTCCCCAGTGATCAAACGCACCCGCATGCGGACTTCATTGTCTTGCCAGATATCTGTCAACTCACGATAGACCTTCACGCCCGAAGCTATCGTGCGCGCTGGCCTCAAGCTACTCGCTGTAGCGAAAAGATCAACCGGCAGGCCACCGTTCCAAGTCTGCATATGTTGACAAAACCAAGTCACAGGTCGTCTCTCTTCATTTATAGCATAAATCAAATCCGTCAAGGCCTCGTCGGAATCTAGACCACCGCGACTCTTGATAAAAGCTCCTGCCGTAAATAAGGCTGTATCGAGTTCGAGCCTTTCCAACTGATCCTGCTGACTGCGCACATCTTTGATGGTCCAGCCCTGTTTTGTCCCTGCATATACACCGATGGAGTCGGCTCCGTATTGACGTTCGGCGCGGGCCGTATCGCGAAAATCTTTGCGCCAACGCGCCCATTCACTCGAGATAACAGGACGACCGTTAGTATCTGGTCTTTTATGAAACAATTGGACAGACATAGTTTCGATCAAACCAGAGGCTTTCCAGGAAGCCCAGTCTACTCCATAATTGGCCAAAGCGTGACGGCGATTATGAGTGGAAAAGGACACCTTCATATCAGGTACCTCCTCCCAAACACGATTCATAACGGTTTGAAAGAACTCAGTGAACTCTTCCGGGAATACCACATAGCCCTTGGGTGCAGCGAAATTATCGTCAAGATGAACCTCGAGGCTACCTAAGTTATAGTGAGTATCCAGTATCAACCCTGCGACGAAGTTGATCACGCGATCAGAGCGGAAATCCAAATGCTTTGTGGGAACACCATGGTGATTTTTTTCACGCCCGATAGTAGGAAGCCTCGGAAACTCCGTGAGGATCGGAGAATCACTGGGGACAATAAGGCTCCATTCCAACCATGGCACAACGTTGATATCGTGAAGGGCAGCTCTTTGCATGAGTTCCGGCAAGTATTCATAGCTGGCACAGCGCGAGCGTCCTGAATAGTTTGCTACGGTTCGCGATGGGAAAAGGCTACAGCCAGCTCGATAGGCGACGGCATAGATCTGGTCAACGCCAGCCTCTGCCAGGTAGCTAACAGTCTTGTGAACCGACTTCCGATCCTTCGTGTAGCCTTCGTGATGGGTGAGGTAAACCGAAGTTTCCGCCATCCCCAAGCTGGACACCCAAAATAAAAGCGACACCAACAAAAAATTTTTCATGATCTGTCCTCGACAACTGAGCTTTTAGGGTTCAACTAAGATAATAGAAGATCCCAAACGATGATTTATTCACGATTGCTACAACATTCCCCGGAGACCGGCAAGGACAACTTGATCAAAACTGACTAATCTTATGTAAAGGTTTTTACCAGGTTTGCCTAAGTTCCGTAAACATGTCAGAATATCAGCTTAATAAGCAATTTAGAGCAAAAACAGGTCATCATCTGACGGTGTCAGCATCACATCTTGTTTAACTTCGATCAATTGACGGCATGAAACCTATTCAAAGAAAATTTCAGAACAACGTTGGCGATGTGTTTCACGCCGAGACTTGGGAGCCAGAATCTCCCTCTGACTGCCTTATGATCATCCACCACGGACATGGTGAGTACGCCTCGCGGTTTAACTACTTCGCCGAACTCCTGAAGCCTCTTAATATAAGGATTGTCGCCTACGACATGCGCGGACATGGGCATACCAGTGGCAAACGCGGGTTGATACGGGATGTAGGACAACTGGCAGAAGATCTACATTTCATGGTGAGGGAACTGAAAAATCTCTATGCCCCCAAAAAAATTCTGTTCTTCGGACATTCCTTGGGCGGAGCGACTCTCGCGCGCTACCTTATTGATTTTCCAACACCCAGCGAGGCAGTTGGGGCTATTTTTAGCGCCCCGTTATTTAAGCCAATCCTTGATTTCGTGCAGAAACTCAAAGAGGTCATGGCCAATGCTTTAGGGGGCGTTCTACCGAATCTTGTGGTCGCAACAAAGCTAGAGCTCAAAAAGCTTACCGCTTATGAACCCTCATTGAAACAAATTCAAGAAGATCAATTGCTCCACGACAAAATCAGCCTATCCTTAGCCATTTCGGTGGCAAAAAATTATCAATACTGCCTTTCCAAGGGCAGTGACATAGAGATTCCTATCCTTTTATTCCGAGGAAAAAAAGATGATGTGATTTCACGGGCGGAGATCATAACCTTCGCCAAGTCATGCAGTTCCCAAAGCAAAGCTTATCATGATGTTGACGGATTGCATGAGCCCATCCACAACGATCCAAAGAATGTTGCTCCTCTGATCAAGACCCTCTCGACCTTTATCAACGATGTGACAAAGAACCAACCGACAAAGGAAGAGACTCAGAAGATGAGCTCCTAAGCGCTCTAAAGGTCGCAAGCTCAAACCCTAAAAGTGCAGTGCTAAGGCACCGCATTGACTTTATTTGTTTACCTCAACATGCTAAGATTAGTCGTCTTTCTTTACAGAATTTTTTTCTATTCGGGAGTTTCCATGAGTCGCGTGATGTTAATAACGGGAGCCTCTAGTGGTATCGGGAGAGCTGTAGCCAAACAAGCAGCAGCGGACGACTTCAAGCTTATCCTTACAGCAAGGCGAGAAAATCTACTTAACGAATTAGTGGAGGAGATTGGAAGTGATAAAGCCTGGGCATTAGCTGCCGACGCATCCTCCTATGATGAGGTTGGCAAGGTGATAGAACAAGGAGTTAAACATTGGGGATCCCTTGATGTCGCTTTCGCCAATGCTGGGGTAGGTATCAATACACCCGGCACTGAGAAGGGTGACCCTAAAGAGTGGGAGCAAATGCTAGCCATCAACATCAACGGGCTTCTTTGGACAGCCAAGCATTCTCTTCCTCATTTAAGAGAGAAAAAAGGTCACTTTATCATCACCAGTTCCATGGCAGGTCGTTCCTATCATTCAGGATCTATCTACAGTTCGTCTAAGTGGTTTGCCTATGGATTTGGACTCAACCTTGCCCAAGAAATGTCTGAGTGGAACGGACGATGCACAACAATCTGCCCCGGTATGGTCAACACACCTTTTTTCAACGACCCGAAACCAGATAAACTTCATCCCGACGATGTTGCCGACGCAGTGATGCACGCTGTCAATGCGAATCCAAGAAATAACATCCGTGAAATTTTCCTAATGCCTACATTCTAAATCTCTCAAAGATGGTAGGTCACCTACAGGATCCTACCATCCATAACCTCCTCCTCAAAGACATCGGCAATTCTGGATCTGCCCCTCCTTGCCCAGACATGTCAAAATACATCCTGTATGACTATAAAAACTCGACTACATCATCTCCAGTGGTTCACCACCATTTTTATACTACTTTTTCCAGTAGTGGGTTTTGCCTCGCCTTCCATTTTGGATTTACAAAAGGTGGAGTTTCGTCACGACCAAAAGACTCTCGATCATGATTGGGAGTTTTACCCCGACAAACTTTTGACTCCCTTAGAGATCGTGACCTATAAGGGCCCACAGGAGCCCTTATCAGTGCCCAAAACTTGGCCAGCCATTGATCGTCCTGGTCTTGGCGTCGGAACCTACCGCACCCGTATTCGCCTCGATCGTGAGCGATACCCCGACCTAAGTATCATCCTACCCTTCGTGTCCACCGCCTCTCGAGTATTCATCAATAACGAGATATTTTTCGAGTCCGGAACGGTAGGATTAACTCCAGACCAATCGATCCCCTCTAGACGCTATGCCGTCAAGCCCCTACCCCCAGCCTCAGATATCGAAATTGTCATGCAGATCTCCAACTTTCATCATGCCAGAGGTGGTACCTGGCACCCTATCGAGATCGGAATCACCGAAAAAATAAACACCCAATACGATCAACAAATGATTATCTATGCCGTAGTTATTGGTGGATATTTTATGATGGGGCTCTACTATTTTTTCGTTTTCACAATTAGACGTCAAACAGCACCTCTCGGAATATCTCTGTGCTGTATTATAAGTCTCGTTCACTATTCTTTTAACAACAATCTCGCATTGAAATTTATATCCCCAGACTATTTTCACAGCTATTTTCGAGTTGCTTATTTTTCCCAATACACAATGTTACCCGCTTTCTGCTTTTATGCCAAAGGACTCTTCCCCGAATATTATTCGAACTGGCTTACCCGTATTGTGTACGGAGTGGGTTTGCTATCGGTCTTAACTATAACCCTTCCCACTCGCATCTATACCGAATATTTACATGCCGTCAACTTCCTGTCGGTTGTCATGGGAATTTTTATCATTCATGGATTGATTAAGGCATACCTCGACAAAAAGGTTGGTGCAAAATTGATTCTTTTGGGAGCCACGATCATCCTATTTTCTGGGATTTTTGACGAGATCTCTGCCCAAGTGTTTGACAATCGCCACTTTCACATTTTTCACCTTTCATTTTTATTCTTCATTTTGACTCAAGGCCTTGCAATTTCCCAAGTTTACAATACATCGTTCACGGAGCTACTTCGTGAAAAACAAATCAACCGCCACAGTTTTGATCAGCTGGCAAAAGTTGTCTACACACATCAACTAAACTCCATGAAGGAGGGAAAGCAGCTTGAAGACACCATGCCCACCCACCAGTCTGAGTGCTGCGTCATCTGCTTTGATATTATTTCCAGCTCAAAAATCAAACACATCAAAGCCAAGGAGTTTTACCGCGAGCTATTTTTGCGATGCAACAATCTTATGATGAAACACTACGATCCTCACACTTTGACAGCTAACGCTTATCGCATCAAAGAGATGGGAGATGGCTTTCTTTGCTCTGTTGGCTATCCTTTCAAGTCTACATCGGGCAATGCTGCTATCGATGCCTTGGAGCTTACCTACAAATTTATTGAAATCCTTGAAGACGTTTCGGAGATCCTTGATCCCGTGGAACCCATCTGCTGCGGAGTAGGCATAGCTCTGGACAATATATCAGGATTTTATCCCGAATCGGGGACTCAAGAGTATGATCTATTCGGCAAAGCCATTTTACTCGCCACCCGCTATGAGAGCATGCGGAAAACCATAGAGCGCCATGGCCCGAGTGACAATATCATTATTGTATCCGAGAGGGTGTTCGAAAGTATCAGCAGCTCACACAGAAATGATTTTAAGAGTATCGATTTAGAGGCAGAAAAGATCTCCGTTCGTGATGATCCAGGAGCTCAAAGACTCTACTTTAGACTGGTAAAAGCAAAGAAATCATCTGCTATAGACCTACTGAAAAATACCAAAACCAACTTACAGGTATCCTAATGAAGTTTTTTTGGCTAACTATCATCGGTTCATTAAGTATTGCCTGGGGGTCATCAGAGGCTAAAACGAGGGTGCTGCCGATACTGAATCAGATAACAAATATCTCCGATCTATGTAATCAAGAAAAGGTTTGTGAACCTGCAGCTCTATCCGGTGATTGGGGATTTGTCAAAAATCGATTACTGACCCCTGCAGATATTCGCAACTGGGAGGGTGATATCCCAACCCTTAAAGTCCCCTCAATTTGGAATCAAACGGCCCTTAACCCAACAGCGCCAGTATGGGAGGAAGCCAACGGTATGGGAACCTATTGGTTGAGGATCGAGGGCCATAAGTCATGGCCTTCAAGCAAACGTTTAGGACTACAAACCTCATGGATATTCTCTGCCTATCGCGTGATATGGACACCTATCATCCAAGATCGATTTGGACGCTCAAGAGTAGTTTACAACCAAGGCTGGAATCAGAAACAACCGACTCTTTCCGAGGGTAATATTGCCGAACAATTTATCGAACTACCGGTATCGCGCAGGGCAACAGCATACCTATTGACGATCCATGTAGCCAACAGCCTGCATTCGAAAGCGGGTATCAGACGAGCTCCCGAGATTGGACCTGTCCTTTCGATGGCGACCACGCACACCCGAAGGCATATGCTTCAAGCCCTTTTGGTTGGCTCCATGCTCATCATTGCTCTCTACCATGTTCTCATAGCCTTTCAGCGAGGAGACGATTATGCGAGTTACTGGCTAGCAGCCCAGTGTACTATTTTAGCGGCTGTAGTGTTAGCTAGAGAAGGAATGTGGGAGCACCTATATCCCGAGCCCTCCTCTGCCCTTATCGCAAGTCGTACCCGATTCGAGTACATCTGCAATATCATCGGTGGCACGGCTTTTTATGGATTCTTAGCCAATGCGTTTCCTCAAGTACGGATGCGCCGATTCGAGAAATTTTTGATCGCATTGAATGTATTCTTGGCTTGTCTCATTTGTCTTCCTGTTGCTTACTTTACCCGAGTTTACGCACCAGTATTTATGCCATCGATGTTTATGATCATGGGCGTCTTATTCTTTATTTCTGTTCGCAACGTAAGAAACATAGAGTCCATGAGTTACATATGCGCAGCTATAGCTATCATGACTTTAGCTGCAGTCAATGAAGGTTTGATTGGAGCAGGGCTTGTCGATACGCCCAGTATTCTGAGTTACTCGCAAGTGAGTTTTGTTATGCTTCAGGGAGCCGTCATTAGTAAGCAATTTGCTAAGGCATTTGCCACTGCTAAACGCTTAGGCAGGTCTTTACGTTACGAGGTAGAGCGCCAGACCCGAGACATCAAAACAATTTTGCAAGCCATACATCAAGGGATCTTCACCATTGATGATATCGATCTTAACATCGGTCAACACAAGTCCAAATACCTAAGTAGAATCCTACCAACGGATTGTAAAAAACCCCTTGATCATCTAAGGGCAAACAGTTCGCTATCAGAGGACCAGTTTAGTCAGATGGAGGAAACACTGAAATCGGCGATTCACGAAAACAGTCTTAATTTTGGCTCAAACTCTCACCTTTTACCCACCGAGATCACATTAAAAAAAGTCAAAAACAGTGATCAAGATGAGAGCGAGCAAGTCCTAAGCATCGACTGGAATCCGATTATAGATAAACACGATAATATAGCCAAGATTCTCGTCTGTCTAAGGGATGTCACCGAGCTTCGCGCGCTACAAAAAAACTCACTCAAGCATGAGCGAGAGCTAAAAATCATTAATGAGCTAGTTCAAATATCCGAAGGTCAGTTCAAACGATTTGCTATCAGGGCTCAGGACTACCTGACAGAAAGCCAGCTACTCATCGACTCGTTTCAAGACAGCTCAGCGGAAACACGCGATAGTATCGTGCGGCAACTATTTATCAATCTTCACACGATTAAAGGAAACGCCAGATCACTTCATTTAGAAGACATCTCAAATATCAGTCATACCATCGAAAAAAGCTACGCTCAGGCCAAGACAGATAAAGAGTCTCTTACTGCCGCAAAAATGGGCCAGGACTTGGATCGCCTCAGACAAAGCATGTCGCGATACGAAACCACTGCAAAAGAAAAGCTTGACTGGCAAATAGGTAAGGAAATTATCAAACTACCCCGCGATACAGTTATTCAATCTCTCGAACAAACGGCCTGGTTAATCAGCCTTGCGCCTCAGCCCACTCTAGTCCAGCAACAGGCTATGGCTGCTGTCAATCGTGAACTTCAAGACGCCAGCTGCGCTTCACTACGACAGAACTTAGAGGAGAGTAGCTTTGGATTTGATTCCATTGCCCGTGACTTGGGGAAAGAGCCACCTAACTTTGACCTACAGGTCGATCATATTCTGCTTACCGTGGAGGGCAGCACCCTCATCCAAAGTGTGTTTTCCCACATATTTCGCAATGCCATCGATCACGGAATCGAAGATCCTGACACCCGAAGAGAAAAGGGCAAAAACCCTCGGGGAACCATCGCTGTCATTGCCGAGACCACTGAGACCACTGAGACCACTGAGACCACTCTGGACTTGATTATCCGAGACGATGGACAAGGACTCAATCTCAACCATATTTGGAATCGTGCCCTATCACAAAACATGGTTTCCGGTGAGCGTCCTTCCGATGACCAGAGTATCGCCAACCTAGTCTTCACATCGGGGCTCAGTACGAAAGAGACGGCTACAGATATCTCTGGACGAGGGGTCGGTATGGACGCAGTACGCAGTTACCTGCGAAAGTCTGGTGGTGAAATCGTCCTGGAACTAAAGGGTAGCCCTCAAAGTTCAGACTGGGTTCCCTTTCAGATTCGCATGAAGTTTCCAAGTCAGCTATGGTGGCCTATGACCACCTTTTCTAGTCAATATGACTCTCACCTAGCCAGTTAAGTTCTTTCATGGCACAACCAAGAGTCAGCAACAGAAATGTTTGCTTGACTCTACCTTACAGCCGCCTGAGTATCACTGGTAGCCACGGTTTCAATTTATAGAGAGTTTTATTTATGAAAGTTCTTTGCTTTACGCTTCTTGGCCTAAGCGCAATCGCGTTTGCGGCAAACCCAACTTGACATTTGGACCTCATCCTCAGAGCAGACCTATAATTATCAGGGGCGTATGCTCGGCGGAGATGTCACGATTCAAGCCGTTGACCTTGACGAGGAAACCCTACAGCTTAGGATCAAACTGCAAGGGGTAGGATCTCTACCCGAAAACGGATTTGAGTACTACACAAGCGACATGCCTAACAATGTTGCACTTCCTGTGCGGCAGAGATTGATTCGCACGAATGAGGACTGGGAGCCAAGACGAAGGCAAAACCCCATCCGCAATCGCTCATTTAATATTCAAGTGGGGGATCGCGAGGAACTTTCAGGACGGCTGCAGAGCTTTGCTTTTGTTGGCAATGCCGTGGAAGTTTTACCGGACAGCGAGCAGCCAGAAGGTCCCGATAAGCCCTGAGCGATACGTTTCGTTTGAACAAATCACTGAAAAGACTGATGGCTATTCAAAACAGCCATCGTCATGGTGCCAGAAGATAGCCCCTTCCCATAACAAACCTTTGGTAGCCTGCCCATATACAGGATCTACTTCATAGTTACCTGCATCCAAAGCTTGTACCAGTAGGGCACCATTACGATATTCATTGTTTTTACCAGGCTCGTTACTACGAACACAGTCAGTCCCAGTTCCAATTAATCCTTTACCCGCTAAGGCATCTTTTTTGAATCGCACAGAAAAGGATTTAAGCCTGCCGGCAACATCATCTGGACTGAAAATATAAGTGACCTTTGCAAAGCCAGGGTCTTCGTTATAGACATTTGCATACTGCTGACGATTATTGACCTCGATAACAGCGCCAGGAGACAAATTACCGTTGACCACATGAAGGATAAAGGGAACACCAGCGGGGATGACATCCTGAAGGTTAGACAACTCATCATTTAACACGGCGAGAAAATTCACACCGTTCACCTGATATTTATCGTCGTATTCATGCACATGACCATCGGTTTCCCCCTCGCCTAACTCGTATATCTGGGTCGAGGTATCAACATCAAAATGCCCACCAATCAAACCTTGTTCGGAGACCTCTAGTTCAATCTCAGGCAACACCACGGGAGCGGCCGAAGATGGCTCTTCACTCATTTCTATTTCCGTCTCAGCGATCACCTCACTTACCGCATCAGCTTCGGAAGGCGCTTCTTTCTTTTTGTCTGCTGTTTTATTGGATTTAAACACAGATTCAGTACAGGCCAATGGCCATACCATGAGTAGTATGATCAAATATTTCACGGACTCCCCTTCTCACTAAAGTCGTTTGAAGTCTTATCGGAAAGTCACTACTGCGAGCTCATGAATAGCTATTTCGTTTATGTTTTTAGCCAGTTATTCAGGGGAAATCCAATAACTGGCTCTATTAATTGTTGATGATCCTGACAGCAAGCTATAAGCCACTAAAGTATTTACAAAAAAGCAACTTCGGTCCTAGTCTACAGAATACGTCTAGTCACGGAAACTTGTGCTAAGAATGTCATAAACCGCTAATAATATTACAATATGGGGTCGTCTTTCGGATTTAGCACCTCATCCACAATTACTGGGACCAGTTTAACCATTTACCTTTTTGTCTCTTCATAAGTACCAAAAATTGATACTTTTTGAATACCATTCCCCAAAAAACCGCTTTACCTTACAGTTCGGCTACCGCAATCTTTATGTCCTACGAGGCTTCCTCAAATCTACCAAAGCCTGTAGGACTGTCTCTCCGCGAGCATTTCCCTACCCTAACCCTTCTCCTGATCCCTGCAAGCTCGTAGGGATGCTCGACGGTAATTTCGAAAACTGTCAGCTACCGATGCGCTACGAACAAAACTCATATTAGGCGCTGCAGCGCAATGTTACCAAATACGATTTGCCTATCACTCAGCATTTTACTGTGAATAATTTACAAGCTAGATGTTTCAGACTTTTTGGAAATCCGTCGGGCCAACTTCTAAACACCAGTTATGTTTAGACGTCCGAGTCTAGACTCCTCTCAAACGGGCTAAACCCTACAAACATAGGTCAAAAATCCTGTTAAAAATTAACCTCCTTGTTACACCTAGCCCATTGCAAGCAAACGAAAAACATAGTACCAGTTTCCTAAGCATCGTTACTCAGGAAATCTTTTTTTACTCAGGAGGGCACTATGATTCCCATCATCAAATTCTTGTTTTTGTCTTTGTTTCTTTTGAACTTGTCGACACTGGCTAGCGCAGCAGACTTTGTCATCACATACGATACCAACGATGTCAGGCGCTGTTTCAGGGCCGATGCCAATGGCCGTGCCTTTGGAAATTCGGTGAATCCTAGTAACTGCTCAAGTACTGTTGGGACAGCTTATTCTGCCAACGATACCTTAGAGTGCTTTTATCTCGACAGCCGCGGCCGGGCATTCGACTATGCGATCAATGCTGCACGCTGTGCGACGACCTATAAGGTTGACTATAGCGCCGACGGAGGGCTTTTCTGCTTTGCCGCCGATGATAGAGGCCGGACTTTTGGCAATGCTGTTTCTGTAAGTTACTGTAGTACCGGCTATTATGGTATTTCGACGTCCACCGAGAACACGCGTCTTTGCTTTGCCGCTGACGAACGGGGGCGATACTTTGGATATGCGGTGGATTCATCTCTTTGCAGCCCCTTTGCCATTCGAGGACGGGCTTGCAAAACCAAAGAGGTGGACCTCTGCCGCAAATTCGAAGGTGGCAACGCCTGTTTTGAAAAGTGGTGTATCTGACCAAAATCCTATTGTGGCAGAAAGCAGAATCTCCCAGTAACTCATGCTAGACTTCACTAGTCGTCGTGAGAGAAGGGAGACTCTTTGCTAAGTATACATCGAATCATCGAGATGGCGTGGGAGGACCGCACGCCCTTTGCAGCCATCAAAGTTCAATTCGGCCTTAGCGAGGCCGAGGTCATAAAAATTATGAGACAGAACCTCAATCCTAAATCCTTTCGCAACTGGCGCCAACGAGTCAACGGACGAAAAACAAAGTCCACATCTACTCAGCTTACGGGCTACAGGCATCGTTGCCCAACCCAGGGCAAAAGGCGACCAAAGCCGAGGAAGTAAGCAAACCATGCCTCTCAATCGCGAAAAAATCTGCCAGACTTGTGGCCGCAAGTTTTCTTGGAGAAAAAAATGGGAACGCAATTGGGAGCACATTCGCTATTGTAGTCAGGCTTGCCAAAACAAAAAACCGAGTACTCGCGACTCGGATATTGAAAGAGCTATTTTGGAACTTAGCCAGGCGAGGTGGATGGACCAAGAAAAGACCTGTTGTCCTTCCGAGATTGCCCAACGCCTATATCCTGACAATTGGCGCGCACAAATGGAACGGGTTAGGCAAGCTGCACGACGGCTAGCCCACCAACAAAAAATAGACATTCTGCAACATGGTAAGCAGGTCGATCCCTCGGACATCAAAGGCCCGATTAGAATACGCTATTATCCTTAGAGTACAAGGAGACTAAAAAAGACATGAGTCAGTAAATAGTCAACCGACAAGCTTTCATTGGCTCTTCATTTCCTAGAAAAAGCTGTGACCAATGATATAACGTTAAAAACACATAGTCCGTCGGCGAGAGCTGTAACAGTGGCTTTCGTAGCAACACGTTAGCCACAGCAACAGGGGCCAGAGCAAAGCCCTTAGCAACATCATGCTACGACAACGTCTTAGAAAAGAACTCCTGTATTTTTGGCTCAGGCTTCCAATATCCTGGCCCCTTCATAACTTTACCGCGCTCATCGTAGATAGGTTTGTCATCGGCACCCAATTTGGAGAAATTAGATTCCATAATGATGTTCAAAACCTGAGATAGATCGATTCCATTGGATCGCGCAAAGGTGTGGCAATAAACGATGATATCGCCTAACCAATCAGACAGCTCAGTGGCCTTTTCTAGCGAATTAGGGTCGTAGTTTTCTAATAAATCTTTGGATTCGTCCACCTCCTCTTTGAGGATGTCGACAAAGTTTTCCAAGTCCTTTTTTTCTCTGAGCTTCAAGCCATCCGGAGCGGGAAGTTTGTACATTTGATTAAACTGTTCGATCTGATTGTAAAAGTCCATATCTACACCTGTAGCAATGTTTTTGAATGACGGTCTGAGACTAGATACTGCAAGGATACAGAAAAATATCAAAGAGTTTTTTGCAAAAAAAATGTTTTGCCGTCTTTTACCATTTATCACTAGAGTATGGGAAAAATATGTAAATAAATTTTATTGACCAAAAGTCGAGGGGTTTCCTATAGTAGGAAAAATTTCGCTCAGAGGTAATTTTCTCTGTCTTAGTAGGAGGTTGAAACCATGCATGGCAAGATCACTACGAATGAAAGCCAGCCTTTGGCAAGGGAAGGGCCATTGAGTGTCGAATCGAACGGCTCTGAAAACAAAAGGTAGGCCTGACAGGCTGATACTGACGGGACCAAACAACAATCAGTTAGCAAAAAAAGGCAGTAGCGACATGGAAATGGATCATATTATCGTCAAAGAGTGTCAAAAGGTTGTAGACGGTGAGCTTCCTCCACTGGATCATATGGACCCTGAGTTAGCTTATAGAATTGGTTGCCTGAGTGGTGTCATAGCAAGAATGGAAAAAGAGGAGCCTCGCGACGAGACAAAACTTGCGGAAGCACGCAGTGCTTTGCGCACAAGTATTTTGCTTGCTAAAGCCGAATGGTATGATGACGTCTTAATCATCTAAAAGGTACCTCGCGTCGCAACCCAAACCTTCGGCTGCGACTTGGCTTAATAGAAGTGGTACTAGGACAGCCAACTGGCGCTATTTTTGATCCTCTAGATCTTGCCTAACCTGATCTAATGACTTGCCTGACAGGATTTTCCAGACATTTAGCGGCTATGACGAAGAGCCCGAACCTTGAGAAAGGTAAGCGGATATGACATCCTAAAATCAAGGCTTTTTTTGACAAATAAACCTCTCTTGGAGTCATATGGCTAGGCTACTTTCGGCAGCACCCTACATAATTGGGCTCATTGGCAGCTCCAGCTTAATTCAGGCCAAGGAATCAGATCTCAGTCTTGGCGACCTAATGAAGCTAGCAAATACTGTAAGTACGGCTTCAAAGTACTCGCAAAACGTTGAAGATGCTCCGGCTATCGTTCAAGTATTCGACCGTTCTCTCATCGAGGCCAGCAATGCTCAAACGATTTCAGATCTCCTGGCGTATTTCACCACGATTCATATTGGACTGTCTCCAGAGTCTAGAGATCTAGCCTGGGTTCGAGGAGCTGCTAGCCCCGACAACAATCGCATTTTAGTCTTGATTGATGGCATACCGTTTAAAGATGGCTTCTATAATCACGGCTATATTGATGAGTACATTCCTCTCAATATGGTAAAAAAAGTTGAATTTATCAAGGGCCCAGGATCTTCATTATACGGTGCCAACGCCTTTGCCGCCGTCATCAATCTAATCACCTTCGACGGCAAGGACGTTAACAGCAAGCAAATCAGTATTGCTTCCGGGACATTTTATGAAAGACGGATTCAATTTCTTGCCGGCGGCGAAAAAGAAACCGATTTCGGTACAGTCGATGCGATGTTTTACGGCAAACTTTTTGAAACTCAGGGCAACGGTGGATACTGGAGAGCCAATCGTAACATCGTAAACTTCAAGCAAGAGCGTCCAGAACGAGCCTACTCCAGCGGTATGAAAATAGGCTTGGGTGACTTTACACTTAGAGCTCAGGTGTACTCCTTCGAGACCGATCGGATCGATGCCAAGTACGGCGAAAACAATATACAGAATCTACTTATTGAGGACGCCGTATCCTATCGCTATTTCGCTGAAGCATTTTCCCTAGATTACAACAAAAAATTCAGTGAAAGTACTACATTTACTGCTAAGGCATTTACCCAACACTACAATCATCCCGCTCTATATGGAGACCTAAACTTTGCTTACGACGAAGAGGGAGACCTAGACTACAAGCAACCCTCTCGGTTTAACGCCTCTTTTACCATCCCCACGAAAAAAACCTATCGAAACGGAGCAGAGGCCCAGCTAACATGGTCTTATGGAAGTCGTGAGTCTCTTTCAAACATTCTGGTTGCGGGGGTCGAACTCAGTACAGATGGTATTGATTTGATTGAAGATAGAGAGTTTGACTTTGGCAATTCCGAAACCGGCGGCGACAAAGTTGATCGCGATGAATCTGAAGTGGTCGGGGGATTTGATTTAGATGATGTCGAAATCAGTAACAAGGCCCTCTTCATCCAAAATTCGGTTTACCTCAACTCGCTAAAGACGGAGATCACCACCGGAGTTCGCGTTGACGACCACAAGTTCTTCGGAAATCACCTCAGTCCGCGAGGTGGACTTATCGTAAAACCTATAGATAACCATGCGGTGAAAGTACTATATGGTGAAGCCTTTCGCGCCCCCGTCGCACGCGAACTTCTTATCGAGGAGAGCGATAGCTGGACTAGTGGCAATAAAGAGCTCGAGCCGGAGGTTATCGAGACGGCTGAAATTCAGTACTCGCTAAAACCTATGGAATACCTCACGGTATCCGCAGGATACTTTACCAATCGCATCAAAGATATTATTGATGTTCAAAATGAAAAATACGAAAACGTAGGCAAACAGACCAGCAAGGGGACCGAGCTATCGATCGAGTGGCGTTCGGATCGTAACTATATCTACCTCATGGGAACCACACTTGAGGCCAAAGATGGCAACGATAAAAAAGAGTTTGGAGTCCCTGAAACACTTGCAAAAGCTGGGTTTGTTTATCGACCAAGTCAGCACCTTTGGGTCAGTGCGAGAGGCCAACACATAGGCGAACAAAGACGCAAAGACTACACCTCCTACCTGAATTCCCTCGATCCAGAGGAGTCTATACAAGAGGATGTGGGGGCCTACGAGCTGTTAGATCTGACCATAGGTGCAAAAGAGCTGGTGGATGGAATGACCTTGTCTTTCAATATCCACAACTTAACTGACAGGCAATACTACCTAAGCCTAGATAAAGCTGAGGCGGGTAATTCTCGTTGGGATGATGGGGGTTTTCCAGGGTCTGGCCGCTCTTTTCGTATCCAAGCTGACTATAAGTTCTAGCTATATGTCAGATGGCCTCGTTCTGCTTGGTAGAAAGGGGATCTTTCAAGGTCATAACCAAGGTAAACGGAACACGCGATAGCTCTCTGGTGCTTTCCAACCGAATATCAATCGAGCCCTCCACTGACTCGAGAAAACTCCTGATGGCATCCATACCAATACCTCGCCCCGCTATATTTGTGACTTCGGTCTTAGTGGAGAACGACGGAACAAAGATATGCTTTGCAAGGGCATAGGGATCAGTCAGATCTATCTGGTCGGTATTACCCATTGCCACTATTTTATCTCTGATAGCTTCCAAATCTATGCCTTGACCGTCATCATCGTACTCAAGCACATAGACCTCATCGCTGATGCGCCTTCCCATAACTCTAATGGTGCCATGAATTTGTTTATGATGCCGTCTCCTCTCAGCCTCACTTTCGATACCATGGGCTAATGAGTTTCGGATCAAGTGGTTCATACAGTTTTTCAGAAGCTGGTAGATACTATCGGAAATCAGAAGGCAATCACCACGATAAACAAATTTGGGAGGCAGTACTCCAATCGAAATTGCTGTCTGAATCGATTCTATCTCAGCCTCATAAACGATACTTTCAACGGTGACAGTTTGCCTCGAAAAGATATCCTCGATCAACTCACCACGAACAGCCTCCGGATCCATTTTTTCTACCACAGAGAATATATCAGACTTAATAAGATGGATCGAATCATGTATCTTTCTGTTTCCTGGAATTTTTTCATCCCTCAGGCTTTGATACTTTCTCAACATGTTAATCAAGGGATTAAGATTAATTGATGAGATCTCTTCAACGCCTTCTTTTCTAATAGTATCGATATAGTCTTCCATTTGATGAGCCTTCTCGCCGATATGAGTGAAGCCGATCAAACTTGCATTACCCTTTATGGTGTGAATGTTCCGAAACATCTCATCTAACTTAGTCACATTTGATTTGTCGGAGGATAGGGTCAAATGGGATTTCTCTATAAGACCAAAAGCTGACTGAAAAAACGAATTAGTGCGATCCGTCTCGGCATTGAGCAGCTCCATAATATACTGCATATCCGTTTGTTGAGTCTCTAACTGAGATTTCAGTTGTCTTAGCTCTGTAACATCACGCAGGCAAACTAGGATATTTTCAACTTTGTTATCTAGGACGATAGAACTCCAGTTAACCTCGAGAATTCGTTCATCTTTTGTAAAGACCTCCTCCGGTAGCAAGTGCCGATTGATCTCAAACCCAATATCGTCGCCCCCCAAACATGCATGCAACGATGTTTTTGCCAAACTCAAATTATAGTCAGTCAATTGCAATCGATTCCAAAAGAACTCATCGAGGGATGCAGTATCACGGTCTAAGATTTCACCAAGGTAGTGCGATGTTTCAGAGCCAACGGTACCATCTTTTGAAATCATAAAGATTCCGAGGGAAATATTTTCCAATATGGCGCGAATATTGGCAGATTTAGCTGTCAAATCAGCTAAGGCCAGGTTCAGCTTCTCGGTTCGTTCCTGCACCATGTTCTCAAGATCCGAGGTGTAGGACTTGATCTGTGACCGCATGGATTTAAATGCATAAGCAAGCCTTCCGATCTCATCGCGAGAGTCCACACTAAAGGTACCATCGTAGTTTCCTTGTTCCATCTCAGTGGCAGCCTTAGTCAATTGGCGAATAGGTTTGACAAGCCGTGCAGCGATGATAGTTCCAAAGAAAGCTGTAATTAGGATAGAGGCAAAGAAGATCCCTGCAGATACCTTCAATAACTCATTTTCGGAATCAGTAATGATTTGAGCCGTTCTTTGTTTATCTTCGATGGCTTGTTGGCTCAGCGATGCTAAGGACTGTTTTTCCACTTTTTTTTCTTGGGCTATGGTCTTTGTAATAGCTTCCAAGCTTATGAGGTAGGTAAGGTAGCCAACAGGCTCTCCCTCTTCAATAGCCCCCGTGACCGACTCTATATCAGGGTCATGTACGGGAACCGTGACTTCCAAAACATCGATGAGTTTTTCTACACCTTCTCTAGTGATGGTTCTTTCACCTTTTGCGATATCGATGCCTTGCACAGATTGTGATTTAGCAATTGATGAATCAAGATGAGTGTATGTTCTATCTTCTGTCTTCAACGACCAGCTTTGACTTACCTCGTTGTAAACAGCAAATTCGAGTTTAGGAATATCCTCGTAATCAGACAGTAAGACCCACAAGCTCAGGGTTCCATCGGTCCGGCTAAAGAAGCTAGCGCGAATTATGCTTTCATCCATGCGGAAGGCGTTGTTTACGTAGTTGATGATGGTAAATACTGAGTTTTCGACAAATTGATCTGCTAATACCAATTTGTCCCTGCGCGCGAGACTTAAGGCCTTTTGGTAGGTTTGTTCTTCGTATATTTGAGCAATCTTATCCCTATTCTTTTGGGAAATCTGTTTTAGACTTTCCTCATTCTTGCGAAAGCTCTGATCCCTAATATCCATAATATCGCTAAAAAAACCATCAAAACGATAAAAGACTCCCATGGCAATAAATGTCGAAGACAATAAAACCGAGACCAGCAAAAGAAAGAGAATTTTACCACGTACACCCAATGCTATCATTTGACAAACTCAATGAGGTAGCGATGCTTATCGGTTATAGAAAATTCAAAGTGTTTATATTTGGTTTCATCGATATAGAACTTGGTTTCGAGCAGATAATCGACACCAATATCCGCGGGTAAAGCCCCCTCGTCAATCACACTGAATACGTAATCGGACACTTGACTTGCTAAGCCTGCTTCCGACGGTATAGCTGCAAAGGTACAGAATCCAAGGGAGGGGTTGACGAAATTTTTCAGCCCACAAAGAATAGGCAACTTATTCTTTCGCGCACTGGTGATCCAAATCGATGCAAAGTTGTCTTTCGTAAGCAATTTATTATCATTGATCAACCAAAAGGCATCAGCATTTTCAGGGTTTCTGGTGAGATGTTTTTTGATGATACGATTCATCTTTTTTGGTAGATGGGCAAACCCATCGATTTTAACCGGAATCAATTCGACACCTGAGGATGCTAGCTGTGTCTTAGCATCCTTGACGAAGGTATGAAATTCTTCCTCTCGATAAATAACCACTATCTTTTCCAGTTCGGGTTTCACATATTTTTTGAAAGAGGAAACAACGGTATAACCCGGCACCTCGTAGGCCACACCGGCAATATGCGGATCGTCAGCAAGCAATCGTTTCAAATTTAGGGCCATAGAAGCGATTGCTTTATGACTTTGTCCCGATTGATTCAGTTTCTGGGCGAATTTTACAGATATATTATCCAAGAGGATAAGAACTTTTGGTTTCACAGTTTCTATAGTTTTTTTGTAGATAGGATAATCAGAGTCCGTATTTACCTCTAATCGTTCGACTTGATAATCGCTTAGTTCGGCTTCCAATTTGCTGGCAAAATTTTTGAACGAATCATCGCCGGACAAGACAATTAACACATCTTTTCCCCAACCACTCATCGAAGGGATCATCCATGCAAACCCCATTATCAGCAGGAAGGCTGTCTGTTTCAGACAGATGAAACGTGATGGGTTCATTTGAACACCTCCACTTCCGAGAAGTCTAAGGTCATCAGTGTTTCCCTTTTTATTTTGGTAAGCCAATCCTGGCTGGATTTGGTTCCCTGACGTCGATAGATTTGAGGCAGGCTAACTGCCTCTGAGGAGTCTATCGTGTAGGCTTTGCTTTCTTTAACGTTTGCTAAGTTTCTCTGCGAGATAATAATAAAATCTGCATTCCCAAGTACCAACATAGGAAACAGATCCACTGGCTTATTAACCCTTTTGATCTGCTTAAACACGCTTCCCGCAAATAAATCCTTGATAAGGGATTTCGTTTTGCGCCGACCAACCTCATCAACAAGACCTACAGTGCCTTTGGCTAAATTTTTGATACTTATCTTATTTTTAAGGCTCAAAAGAAGATACTTTTGATCTGGAACATCCCCTTTCTTGAGCTGACCTATAGCCACGTAATCCTTATAGTAGCGACCATAGGATGACGGTAGGATCGCAAAATCAAATTTAGAGATTTTACTCATTCCCTTAAAGTCTTTAAACTTCGAAAAAACCGTAACGGTTTTTCCCCTAAAGGCAGGATCATTTTTGAAGGCATTTTGAATGACACGTATATCACCGATAAACGGAACGTAAACTCCGACGCTTTCTGCCCGTAGCCTGGGGGCTACAAGAAGAGCTAGCACACATAAGAAGGTGAGGCGTTGGATCATCAAATTTTCCTAGTGTTTATCTGATCCCCCGTATCGACTTAAATACTAAATACTTTAGCGGGCTTATGGGTCTTCCACGATGCATTGGGAAGCCATCCCCAAACCCTCCAAACCATCGAAATAGCAAAAAAACCTTGAAAATATTTCTAGAAATCAAAATCGAAAGCCTCGGAAGAGACTCGATACAATTTGTACCCACAAAAGATCAAGGGGCGTCGAAGCTCGTCTCATGATGACGGATAGAGTGCTATAAAGAATTGACAGCACAATGATTTAACGTTCCCAAAGGAGAGGACCCCATGCTAAGAAAAATCTATAAAACGAGCCTCGTTACTGCATGTTTGTTATTCACGTCAGTCAGTTCGTATGCTCAAAGCTTCGAAAACATTAGTCAACTCAAGGTGGCAGGTGATAGCGGTACCACAACCCTAGACTTTTTAAAAATTAAAGATGGCCCCATCATGGTTGGTATCGAAACACCCACTGGGGATGATAGAGTATTTTCCTCCGAGGGCTGCGCGCTAAGGACCTTTTTAGCCCACGCCGCCGATGATGAAGTCGTACCGGCAGCTCTTGCCGAAGAATGCCAGGATGAGATTCCTGAGTTCGATGCGCGTCGCCAGTATGCTGTCGCCGACCTTAAAGACCATATGAATCTAAGGTTTGAGCCTGTGCTTTCTCGGGCAGCAACCAGGACTCCCGTCGCGTGTTCGCGGGTTAAGCACGATGAGCAGTATGACAAACTTAAGGACGATGTGGCTTTTCAATCGACGAAACGAGTTTGCTCAGACAGCTGCAACCTATATCTCAGCTGGGACGCCAGAGGATGTCAGCTTGGGCAGCTAGGGCCCAATTGCGGATGCTCTGAATACCGACCCAATGGGCAGGTCACGCGGTCCTGCCTAAGTGTCAGCGATGTATTGCCCATAGCTCAATTCTATGGCCCTTATGGTCAGCGATGCTTAGACTCAAGCTCAAGTTGTAGAAACGTACCCAACCCATCCTGTGAACCTAGGTTCACCACTAGAGAAAAGTTTGCGGCGCGAGGTACGTATGTCATGAGATTCAAGAATACCAGTCATATGAAAGCCTTTGTCCAAAACTGTGGTAATGAGAATTTGACCATTCAATGGTGGGCAAATGGTAACAACGAGCTAGAGTTCCCTAACCTAGGCAATACCATAACTGTGAGGCCTAACCGTAGCTACAGTCTAAGACTGCACGCTGGTAGCTCTAACGGTAGATATCGCCAGTGGGCTTTCCGATATAAGGTTGTGGGAAAAAAATACAACACCTCGTCAGCTTGGTTGAATCTAAGTGGGTCGCCTGTCAACGAATGTAAGGTAAGGATCTAATACAATTCGGTAAGTGGAAGGATCGGTGGGTGACTGCCGGTCGTTTTTTTTGGTTTCTTTTGTAAACTCTCTTCCTAGTATTTTATCTTTATATGTACGAAAACATTGCGCCGTTCGAGGGACGTTACTTCTATTCGGGGCTAGTGGATCGGCTCCATAAGTTTTCATACATATAAAGATAAAATACTAGGAAGAGGGCTTAGACATAACCGAAAGTTAAACCCAAAAGACCTCCTTTTTATAGAAAAGTATTGATTAAAAGTCCCTTGATCTCCCGCGAATATCATCAAATAGAATGTATTCAGCCTCGAACCATCGAGACGAAAAGAACCACAAACGCAACTATCCCAAGAAACGCCCCCACATATAGCACCGCATTACGGAGGACTTCTATGGTATCACTAGCAGCCTTTTGGCTAGCTGTTTGTTTATCTTTGACCTTTCTATAGCTGACGGTCACCTCCCCTGTTTGCTTATCCACAGTTCGGACTTCTATAGTCCGCTGATGAGAATCTGTTCTCGCCTGAGCAAAAAGCCAAAAAATGAGAAAAAGCAGGGCAATATATACTAAGATGATCATATCTATTCCTTATATCGAGTCACTGGTCATGTATATTCTTAACTAAATCACTGAAGCCATATCTTATACGATGGCTACGGCATTCAGTTGTATATCATTTTCAAAGCGGATGACCTTGAAGCTTTTTCTATAGAGCTGGAAGTCCGTATAGAAATCCGAGATGAACTTCAGACTGGTTAGCATAATGAGTTCGCTGAATGCTATCCCACAGAAATATGGTCATGGTAGCCAACAAGCCAACAAAAAAAGGGAGCAGAAGGATGATCCCCCACTCCTTAGACGTCTTAGGCCAGAGGGATTTGTCGATGGTTTCGACCTGTATCATTTGACCATGTTTATCAAAAAATGTTTTATTCATCGAGCCACCTCACCAACGCCAATGCTTAAAATAAGCACGAAAAAATAGTCTTTTTTAATAAGTGTAGGAATTCCTATCAGTTCTTAAGACACAAGGAGAGACAAAATATTTCAAAAAACTATAATGTCTCTTCAAGTGCCTGTTTATAGGATATTGAAGTATTATCAGTAAAACACTGCGCCATAAAGTCAACAAACAATCCAGAGCTTAAAGCTGAAGGTGTCAATAACCTATAATAGCTTTCAAAAGATCCCTATAAACATTATTCTAGTCAACCGTTCACACAAACATTCGAGGATCCATGACATTCATCAATGCCATCAATAAACGCCTTTGGTACCTCGCCTTGCTCTCTATCCTATGCTCCTTTATTTCATTGGGTGGTAGCCAATTTTGGTTCCTCGATCTGTTCAGTCATTTTCAGCTGCAATATCTCATCATCATGATCCTAGCAAGTCTATCGATGATTCTTTGCCGAGATTGGAAAAAGGTCCTTATCTGCAGCTTAGGATCTCTCTTTAGCATCTGGATGCTCTTGACTCATACACACGCGCCTTCCTCACAACTTGATAGCTCCACAAGCACCTCTATTAAGATGCTGCAATTTAATGTCAATACGTCCAATACAAAGTACTCTAAGCTTATCGAGCTGATTCAGAAGGAGAACCCCGACTTAGTCTTACTGATAGAATTGAACAAAGCTTGGAGCCAGAATCTGCGCCCGTTAGAAAGCATCTATCCCTATCAGATTCAACGCATCAGATCCGATAATTTTGGCATCAAACTCTATAGTAAGAAAGCATTTGTCAACCAATCCATAGTATCTTTTAGTGATCTGAATCTGCCATCGATTCACGCAAGCATCGAATTTGAAGGAAAGCAGCTAGAGATCATTGGGACTCATGCCATCCCTCCTATCAACAAACGGTATTGGCAAGACAGAAACAAGCACCTCAGCCGCATCGCAGAAAAAGCAAAGCAAACTGATGATCCTCTGATAGTAGTGGGTGATCTCAATATCACAGCTTGGTCACCAAGCTTTGCTCAAATAACCGAAGGCGATGTTCTTCAAGTCTCCGTGATCGATACGCTACTGACTCCCAGCTGGCCATCGTTCTTCCCACCGCTTTGGATTCCTATCGACCATGTTTTGTTTAACAAGGGAGTGCAATCGGTAATAAGGAGCTACCCGGAAACTACAGATTTAGGCTCAGATCATATACCTATTATGATGGAGATTAGCCTACGATAAATTAGACTGCTACATTTCACCTATTGTAAGCCAATTGAAAAAAGCAAGATGGATATTAATGCCCCTGGCAGAACAATATCCCATTATCGTTTTATATTCGAAATCAAAAAGCCTCAGGCAAAATCATACGATTAGGAAAATCCAAAACCCAATTCTTCTTGGACAACAGATTAAAACCAAGGATCAACTGAACGTCTCTATTGAAGTAGGGTCTAATCGGTTTAAAGTCAAAGGCAAGCACCGATATGTCAGCAAACTTCGTCCCTAAGATAGATAATGCTTTCAGTTTGTAGAGCTTCATCTTAACGGGGTTTCCCGTAGCATCGATACCTGTGGTCAGTTCTTGGACAAAGGTGAACTTATCGGGATGTTTTGTAACATAAGCCGTATCCACAGAGGTCAAGCCCGCTCCCGTGTCCCAGATACCATAAACATCCAGTTGATCGATAGTAACCGGCAAAGCGATATGGCCTTTGGGCTCTGTGCGCCACTCACTCGCCTGCTTGACCCCCTTCAATGACTTATTGGCAAAGGATAGTTTTTTTACCTGAAAGTCAAAGCGGACTACAGAGTCTTTAAAGGGATCAATACCCACAGAAATCTTAGGGAGTTTTTCAGAAAAGGGGCATCTGGCAATGGACTGTTGATCGAAGCTAACTGAAGACGCGACACGTATCGATTTGGGAGTTACCCTGTCACAGGCGATCACAGCTCCTGAAGCGCTGGACTCACGGATCTCACCATGTTTTTTCATTGATGCAAAATCAGGCGTATTTAGGACAGTGATTCCGCGCTTGCCCGAATCAAAAAAGCACTTATCCCTGGTTTGATTGATCTGACAATTCAAAAAGATTTTTCCTGACTCCAGCGGGCCGCCCTCTATATAGATAGGTTCAGCCTGAACTTTAAGGGTAGGAATCAACAGAATTGATAATACAAATAGGTGTTTCATAGGGAATCCCAACAATATGAATTATTTATTGCTATCCTCCACATTCTTGATGAGAGTCTTCTAAATCTGATTCCAAGAGTTGTTCAAAAAAAATGCTATCGCGATTCCAAGTAGTTTTACTGACTTAGTCTTGCTTAGCCAAATTTTTCAGAAAAAAGCTCGCACTCACTGCATGAAAAATAGTCAAGCTCCGTTTTCTGTGTAGGAAAACCAATCAATCAAAATTTCCTACTGACTTTTTGAGAAACCAAGAGAAGTCGGAAAAACACGAACCGAACAAAAGGAGAAAAACCATGTTCAAACTTCGCACACTACTTTTAGCAGTCGGATTATCAGTATCATCGCTAAGTTTCGCGTTAACTGAGGCAGAGAAAAAAGCTGTGAGTGCAGCTCTAGAAGGAACCAAGTTAGAGAAGCATAGACTCTATGATCATCGTTGGAACTTCCGTAAAATCAATACCCAGTTCAACGATGATACCTTTCGCGTCAGTGGGCATTTCAGACACTATAAAAGATGGGCCCATGACGATAGAGTGACTTTTACAGTCGTAATGAAGAATGGAAAAATTGACGAGGACAAATCAGACATCGATATCGACGAAGCCATTGATTGGAGAGTGATCGCTTGGGACGTGATCAAGTTCGTAATCAACTTAATATCTGGTAACGATGATGAGGTCGATTCCGAAGGCGATATCTCGAAGGATACTCTAGATGCATTTATCGACTCCATTGATCGTATCGCAGAAGTCGATGCTGGCGACTCGTGGCAAGAACAATCACAAAAAGTCGTTTTGCTTTTAGCTAAATCTGCCTTCCTCCAAGAAAGTACTGTTTCTGCCTTCCGCGACAGATCACAAGAAGGACGCAAACAACTTTTTGCCAAAGGACGATACAACTCTCATGAGCTAAACGTTGTCGGCAATAATAAAATTTCCTCTCTAAAAATTGGTAAGGGTGTTCAGGTAAAAGTCTGTGACCGAACCAATGCAGCAGGAACATGCCGCACTTACCGCGGTGATAAGGTGAACCTTCCGGCAAATCTCGACAACAAAGTCTCTTCCGTAACAGTAGAGAAGAGAAAAGTCGTCTCTCGTCCTCAGTGCACCAATGGTCGTACGAAGTCAGAGTCTTGCGCGCCACTCAATGGCGTGAAAAACTATCGCTGTGAGAATGGACGATGGAAGCTAGTCTCAGGTGGCTGTGGATTTATGATTCCTCCACTATCATTCTAAGTTAGCCGAATGGCTAAGCTTTACATTTGAAATGCGATATTTAGGGGGATCAATCGAAAGGTTGATCCCTTTTTGGATTGTGGATATTTTAAGATCTCACGTTGATTTAGATTAAGAAGGTGATTAAAAAAACATTGCGCCTCAATGAATAGGGTTTGATTGGTCATATCTTTGGGTTCGACTCCATAAGTTTTTCCAATCACATACTTCATCTAAACCAACGTGAGATCATAGAAAGTTATCTGTTCATGGTGATGATGTCATCTGACTAAGGTCTAATTTGCTGACTTAAATAGTGTTGTACGTTCATCACCGCTTAATTATAAAAGAAAGCATAGGCTCCAAAAGATCCTCAAAACTCGATATGGAAACACCTAATGAAGGGGCTGTCTATGATCTCCACGCGTTGGATATGATAGCTCGCACGATGAAAACTTATGAAGCCGAACCCAAAAACCCCGCCACCAAGAAAAACCCCATCGAGGCGTAGTGTTTTCATCGTGCGAGCTATCATATCCAACGCGTGGAGATCTAAAAACATCCAACCCATACCACATATTTCCAAACGAAGCACAAACCTCCAAAACAAACAAAGCACTGGTAACATAGACTCAAATCACCAAAAGTAAACATGCAAGTGGTAACATCAACATAAAAAACAGCGGTAACAAAGTAGCAGTGTAGTGGTAACATAAGCGCATAAACACTGGTAACAAAGGATAAAAAACGTTGGTAACATAGAAGAAAACAAAAAAAATACGCTTTATAAAAGTTTTAAATCCTATTCATATGAGTCAGTCACCTACGCAAAAATCGTCAGCTTAACATACCGATGTCGCCAAGTTTTCCCCTCGTTTTTTAAAAACAGCAGCAGATTAAGGCAATGCTGCGTTTAAAAATAATAAAAGCAAGGTGATTACTTGTGATTATCAGCTGTCACAGGAAGTTTGTAAGAACCTGATTCCTTAGCGATTGTAGCGTTGTTGTAATTTACCAACATCTTTACACGGTAAAATAGGCCTACTATAATAGGTTTTTTGGCAGATCAGGGTGTTTGGCTGCAGCGAATTATCCATGCTAGTCTAACTTTGGTTGCCACGACTGATAACTTTTATCATTGGAGTTGATTATGAAGACAGTAACGTTGTTCTTATCCTTCTTCGTCTTGCTACAGTTCGGCTGTTCACAGTCTAACGGACCATCTGGTAAAGAACTTGAACAGACGTCAAATACCTTCAACGCTGGTTCAGATGCCCTAGCAACCTTTCAATCCGCAAAATCTAACGTCATCGTCCACATGTTTAACTACCCCTACGATCGTATCGTTGGCGAACTAGCGACCCTTGATCAAGCAGGAGTCGCCTTTATCCAAATCTCACCACCACAACTCAGCAACGGCGGTCCCTGGTGGGGGCGCTACCAGCCACTCGATTACCGCATCATCGATGGACCCTTAGGTAATGAAAGCCAACTAAAAAACCTTATTGATGAAGCGGAAAAAAGAGGCATCGGCATCATAGCTGATCTCGTGCTTAACCATATGGCAAACTTAGGACCCAACTTTGATCTTAGTTATCCACCACAATTTGTGCGTGATACCTATGGTGTAGGAGGTCTGTTTCAAGCTAGTGATTTCAAACCAGCTTACTGTATCACCGAGTGGTGGAACCGTGAGCACGTGATCAACGGAAGGCTTTGCGGAGGACCGGGTGATTAAGGACTTCCTGATCTTGACCTGAACAATTCTTGGACCCTTAACGTACACCAAACCTACCTCCGCAAACTCAAAGATCTCGGCATCAAAGGCTTTCGCGTCGACGCTGTCAAACATATGGAAGAGGCCTACTTCTCTCAGCTTTTCACCGATGACATCACAGAAGGGATGTTTATCTTTGGTGAGGTCATTGCTGATTCTGGGTCTTTCGATCGGGATCTAGGACCTTACCTGTCCACCACCTCCATGGACTTTATGGACTTCCCTCTGCAGGCTACTATCAGGCAAGCCTTTGGCTTTGGTGGGTCGTTACGGTCCCTAGAGAACCCAGTGTTTAGCAAAGGAGCCCTTGCTGGAGATCGCGCCATCACCTTCACAGTCAACCATGATATCCCCAACAACGACGGTTTTCGCTTTATGATCTTAGATCCCGTTGACGAGGATTTAGCCTATACCTACATCCTTGGTCGCGCTGATGGTGCTCCTCATATCTACTCCGATCTAGGCATCGAAGATGGACTACGCGAAGATCGTTGGAAGATGGCACACCGCGATCAAGAGCTTTGGCCGAAGATTCACTTTCGCAATCTTGTCAATGGCACAGGACAGGAGACCTTATTTATTAATGACTGCATCTACGCTTTCCGTCGCGGCGACCGAGCGCTTGTCGGTATCAATAAATGTGGTGAGCCGTTTCAGATTAACGTGGATTTAGGGTTAACTTCGGGCAGCTATATCAATATGCTAAATCAGAATCAGATAAGTGTTGCTTCTGGCAACCAAACGATATCTATCGGAGCTAGGTCTAGCGTCATGTATATCAATCAATCGCTATTACAATAGTTTTGCGATAGATAATAATCACTGCTTAAGGGCCCTCCATGAATGAGTCATGGGGGGTCATATTTTTTTGGTTTTATGCTCTCACGAGAGATGATTAGGGTAGTGTCGGGAATAAAAACTTATGGAGCCGATCCAAAAACCCACGCCAAAACACAAGAGTCCATGGAGGCGCAATGTTTTGGTGATGTAAATGCAGAAATCAGCTTTACTAAGAGCTTAAACAAACCGACAAAACTAGAGCTTCAAACCAAACAAAGGCCGCAACCACTTCATCCGTCGAATCACATATTCATGTAGCAAACCGCAGCCAGCAAAGGTAAACAAAACTATAAAACCAAACTCCAAATAAACATTCAACCCCCATGGCCGCGACAGCATCCCCGCGATGATAATCAGAGTTTGATGCAGGATATAGTATGGGAAGATCGCTTCCGTCAAATAGCTCAGCTGCGCCGAGGGGCGGTTAAGATACCTCTGAGCCCAGCCAAACAGGGCGAATATCGTCCACCAGATATAACAAATCCGCAGGCAACGGGCGATATACATCGATAGCCCTTCCGGAGTGAGCTCGCTCCACTGACTCCACAAGACCGAAAGCAGCACCGCCGATCCCAGAGATAATACCGTGGCTAGGAGATGAAGCTGTGAGACCCGCCGCCAAAAGCTATTTGATTTGGCAATCATGATTCCCAGCAGAAAAAAGCTCAGATAGCGGATATGCGCCCCCCAATCATCGCGGACATCGTGGGTTTCGGGGAAGGAGATATCTGTGGTAAAGCGGTACAGCAAAAACGGTAAAATCGGCACGAACAGCACCAGACTCGGCTCCATCAAACGAGCGAAGATACGGGTCCTAGTAAAGCTATGAATCATAGCTAAAAATGGCAGGATCAGCAGAGTATAGAGCAAAACATAGAGCACATACCAAAGGTGATTATAAGTCGGTGTCACAACCCCATCCCATTGGTATCCCACGTTCATATATTTAAGATAAAAGTCCCAGTACCCAGGGCTAATAAGACCACGGGTATAAAGCAGCTCGGCATAAGTCTGCGGCGGGACGATCACAAAGACGCCAAAGAAAAAGGGGATCGTCAACCGCTTCCAGCGCTGCCAGGCAAACGAGCCAAGAGCGAGTTTATCGCTGGCAAACTTTACAGCCACGCCCGAGATGATAAATAGGATAGGAAGACGCCAAGGGTTCAAAAGCTGCATCAGAGGCTCTAAATCGGTGCCCGCATGCGCACTCTTAAGGTGCCAGCCCCAGCTCACATAATACATGCCGATGTGATAAAAAATGAGCAGCAAGAAGGCTATGACTCTGAGCCAGTCCAAATCGTAACGGCGCGTTGAGTTCATGGTCCATCCCACTGCTACTGAATTTAAGATAAGGATAGGTAAGGAAACCGGCCTTAAGGAGGGGTCTCGCTAAGGCCAGTCGAATTTTTTGATTATTCCGCTACAGGAGCTAATGCCTTGCACTGATCTGAGTGGAAGTGATCGATATGCAACCACTTAACGGTGAACTCTGAGATGCTGTTGAAATCTGCGGTCTCGTAGTTCAATCGTAGGAATCCGTCGTTCTCATCGGGGATTCTAATCTCACCGGGTAGCTCATCTGATGGTTGCCATGCAACAGCTATGGCTGGATGCGTGGCGCCACCGTGACTAAAGCTAGAGCGTAGGTAGTAAGTGGTCTTGTCGTCTTCAATCACCTTAGCCACAAGGTAAACATAACAAGAGTCTTCTTCGCCAAACGCTTGTTTGATCGGATCGTATCCAAGGAAGCTACCAAGGTTGTACATCGCGGCATCGATGCTATTGATCTCAACGATAGATGATACGCCTTCAGGCAGGATGACTTCGCCATCAGCCGGAACCACGGGATCTTCGTGGTCATGGTCATCGCCATGATCGTGATCGTGGTCGTGATCATGATCGCCATGGTCGTGATCATGATCGCCATGGTCGTGATCGTCGTCACCCGAACCGTTATCATCGTCATGGTCGTGATCATGATCATCGCCTTCGCCATGAGCGTCGTCATGAACCACTGGAGTGATCGTTAGGTTTGCTAGGGTCGCGCCTTCTTCGTTGCAGACATTGATGACTTCAACGTTGTCGCCAGGCGTCAGGGTAAAGATATTGTCGTTGGGACGAAGTGACTCTGGACAGAAAGTACTATCCAATAGAACCGAATTCTCTTCGTCTAAGTATCGTAGCTCGAGACTGTAGGTGCCTGCTTCCAGGGTCGCCTCTAGGTGGCTTTCGCCAACGAAGCGAATAGAATCTTCACTGGATGTCAACTGAGCGACCAGTTCGACTCGGACATAGTCGTAGCCGATTTTTTCAATCGTGACTTGGGCCAGTCCAGAAGACTCGAGTTCCGTGCTGTCAGTTTGTGAGCACGAGGTGGCTGCCAGGAGTAGCGATGAGACAAAAAGTTTTTTCATTACATTTCCCTATAGAAGTTTTTTCAAAACGTTTCGATCAAGACATTTAGATGCCAAACTATTGGTTTGCCGGACTCTACAATATTTTTAGGTAGCTTTCAAAAGCTCTCAGAGGCAAACTTTTTCACCACGGTTATCGTTTCCCGAAGCAGGAACGCCTCCCTCGGGACACAAATAAGTCGAATATACATACTATAAATTCCATAAGCACGACGTCAGCTATGAATTTTTAACCTAAAAATTTACGTTCATTTGAATGAGTCTTTATCACGAATGCTTTGCTATACTTTCAACTCAGACAGATGATTCGTAATTGACCAGCGAGGTGGTGCGAGGCACGGAAAACATGCCAAAAGAACATATCCAAAGCTCTGTAGCCCCATAACTACGGGCAATCATTTATTGCAAATACTTGCATTTACACCTAGACTTCGGCCCAAGCGCAACAACGGTGCCAACCACGAAGTCAGGCATCCACGGGAGATAACCCTTGCTTACTGATCGATCGACAGACCTAAATAATAGCCAGGTTAGGCCAGCTAAACCCTGCTCATCTTCTAAAATCTTAGGGATTAGTCTTTGCCTGGGATTCTTGCTGACCATGCTTTTTGCCTGCGAAAAAAAAGTTCCCATCGACACCTTCAAGGACCTCCATAAACAAATTTATATGTCCATGACGATCACCGAAAAAGGTCAGCTATATGATGCCCTGGACAAGATCTTCACCAAGACTGA
Source organism: Pseudobacteriovorax sp. (assembly GCA_013215145.1). Lineage (GTDB taxonomy): Bacteria > Bdellovibrionota_B > Oligoflexia > Oligoflexales > Oligoflexaceae > DT-89. The sequence goes on along the minus strand of JABSRP010000042.1, from coordinate 32,432 downwards.
GGTGGAGCGGCATTTCAAACGGGTCAGCCAGTTCCACGAGAAAAAGCAAAAAGAGAGCATCCGTATCTTTATCGATGACATCGAATATATCGACATCGATTCCCATGGAAAGTCATTGACCGTCAACTGGGTGGTGCGGGGCCGCATCAAGCACAACCAGCACACTCACCTGCGCTCTCTGGAATACAAGGCAAAGTACACCCTAGCCCAGCAAGGCGAGGCCTGGAAGATCGCCGCATCGGAGGTGATCGAGCACGATGACTTCGAACTCACCGAAGCCGAGCTCGAGATGGGCAAGACCAATCCCAACACTGAAGCCGCAGCTGCCCCAGGGGAGACAACGGATCAAGCCGAGGACGCCAAGCCCCAAACAAAAGCAGGTGAAGTAAAAGACAAAGAAAAAGAAGAAGAAGAAGAAGAAACAGCGAAAGCGGAACGCCCATGATTGAGGTTCGTCAGCTCAGCTTTTCTTATGGAACCAAACGCATCCTCGATATCGATGCCCTAGAGATTCCTACGGGTAAAATCGTCTTGATCCGCGGACCCAGTGGCAGCGGAAAAACCACCTTGCTAATGCTGCTTCGCGGCATCCTGCAGCCCTCAAGTGGCGCCATCCATGTGCTCGGTCACGATCTCACTGCTATGAACGATCGGCAGCGGCGCACCCTGCGACTCAAAGAGATCGGCTCGATCTTTCAGCAGCCAGCACTGCTGCCCTATCTCACGGTGAAGGAAAATCTGTGCATCAATCAATTCCTCGGTGATAAAAGCTTTCCCGATCCCACAGATCATACCCTCGTCGACGAGCTCGGGGTCAAGCCCTTGCTAAAGCGCTACCCCAGCGAGCTATCCGGCGGAGAGATCCAGCGGGTCTCGCTGATTCGTCCCTTTATTCATAGGCCTAAGCTGATCATCGCCGATGAGCCAACCAATCATCTCGATAGCGATCACCGCGCCTACTTTGTGAATCTGCTCAAAGACTATCAGAACGAGTACAATACCAGCCTTATCGTCTCCCATGACGAGAGCCTGATCCCTCATTGCGATCTTGTCCTCAACTTTAAGGAGATATCGCCATGAAACTCGCTTGGAAATACGTCCAGTTTTATCGCCTGAGATCCATGGTGTTTGTGGGGATACTGAGTCTCACATTTGCCCTACCCTTTATCAGCGAAAAGATCAGTCAGTCTTTGGTGGATAACGTCAACCGCCGCACCGACTCCACCCCCGTGCTGATCACCACCCGCAGTGGCAAGATCCGCCAGACGCTGAACTCATTGTTTTTTGTCGGCAACCACGACGAGCATGAGTTGCCCTATGGCAAAGTGGAAGAGATCAGTGAGGAAAGCGGTCTGATGATCCCGATGCTGATCCGTCATACCACCAAGCAGGGTCCCCTCGTTGCCACAGAGATTGATTACTTTTACTTTCGTGACAGTGAGGTGGCTGAAGGGAATCTCTTTGCCATCCCCGGAGATATTGTGATCGGCAGTCTGGTAGCTGAGTCCTTTGGCGTCAAGATTGGCGATCAGGTCAAGCTCCAATCCAACGATATCTACGATATCACCAAGTCCGCACCGCTCAAACTCACGGTCACCGGCATCCTAGCCCCCACGGGGAGCCCTGATGATCATGCCTTATTCACAAGCCTTAAGACCATTTGGATTCTCGAAGGCTTTTTGCACTCTCATGCCGATCAAGACCCCTACAAGGAAGAATCTGAAGAGGGAGCGACCACCTACTCGAAGTCTCTGCCCATCAAACAAGAGATCACCGAAGATAACCTCCTCGATTTTCACTACCATAGCAGTATCGAAGAGCTCCCCGTCACCCATATGGTTTTTCAAGGGGACAGTCACAAGGATGAGGTCCTGCTGATGGATGCAGTGAACCTTGATGGCGATCTGATGGCCTTCCGGCCCCGAGATGCTATGGAAGGGGTGGTGAACATCATCCTGAGAGTCGAGCAGTTTATCAAGACCTATCATCTGTTTTGGTCCCTTTGTACTCTGATGATGATCGCCATGATCTTTGGGCTGATCATTCAGTACCGCAAAGAGGAGTTCAGCATCCTGATCTCCCTTGGCGCTAGCAAGAACCTGCTGGTGCTCAACATCACTCAGCTGATCGCCATCTATACCGGTCTTGCGACTGTTTTTGCTGTGATATGGTTTTATTCCGTCAACTATCTGTTAAAGGCCTATCTACCATGAAGCATGTATTTCTCATCACCAGCGCGTTACTGTTTTTACTGTACTCATCCTACGGGCTCGCCAAGGATAAGATCTTTGTCAGCTTTTATCCCCTCGAATACGCCGTGCAAAGTCTCGTGGGCGATAAGGCTGAGATCTGGAATCCTGTGGACTCAGATCCCGCCGAATGGAAGCCAAGCAAAAGCCAGATCACCGAGATGCAAAAAGCCAAACTGATCGTAATCAACGGCGCCAAATTTGAAAAATGGAAAAAAGTCGTCTCCCTACCCAAATCCAAGCTCGTCGACACCGCCAGACCCTTTCGCAAAACATGGCTGCACTATCACGACAAACACGCCAAGCCTCATCGCCACGGCAACAAGGTCCACACCCACAAGGGCACCGATGGCCACACCTGGATGAGCCCCAAGCGTTTTCTCAAGCAGATCGACACCCTATATAGACGCCTAGGTCGCGCCGCCATCGTCGACCAAAAAACCTTAGATGCCAACTACCAAAAACTCAAGGCCGCCGTCACCGAACTCGACAGCTCTTGGCAAGCCGCCGGCAAAAAACTCAAAACCAGCGGCCCCGTGTTTGCCAATCACCCGGCATACAACTACCTAGCCAAGGACTACGGCTTTAAGGTGCATAACTTTCACGTCACGCCTGATGTTGATTTTACCGACAAAGAGAAAAAAGAGATCAGCGCCGCAGTGGCTAAGAAAAAAGGTAAACTATTCTGGTGGGAGTCGGCCCCGAACGAGACCAATCGCAAATTTATCGAAGACGAGCTCAAGCTAACAAGCCTAGTCGTCAGTCCCAGTGAAATCCAAGGTCCCAAGGACTTTATCGCCACAATGAGAGCCAATGTACAGCAACTATAAATCTAATTCGAAGAATCAACGAAATCGTCTCAGTCGCCGTCTAGTCCACGCGATCCTAGCCGGCACCATCCTAGCGAGTGGGACTGCCTTCGCCCATCTATGGGACGAGGGGTTTTTCCCTCCCGCCCCCACCATGATCGATCATCGCGCCATCGTTAAGATCGCGGCCGATAGCCGCGTGATGTATGACTTCGTGCTACCAGAGCGGGATCTTGCCCTTAACCTTGAAGGCATCGACTTTAACAACGATATGAGCGTCAGCGAAAAAGAGTTTGCCAAAGGCCACGTCCAGCTCGATAAGTGGGTGCGCAAGCATGTGGAGATGACCTCGGGCGCCGAAGGCATGTTCGGCCGACTGTTTGGCTCAAGACCCAAGTGCCGCATCGCCAAAGCCGAATACGCCCTGTCGGGCACCATCTTTCGCGAGAAGATGTACCGCGGCCAACTGATTTTTAAGTGCCGCACCAATAAGGACATCCGCATCACCAACAATCTCGTCAAGATGCTAGAGGACCGCACCCAGGTAGCCTATAGCTTTCTCGAACTCCACGCCGTCAGCGGAGAGATCTTCTGGCTCCGCCGCCTCAACGGCAAAGAGACTATCGCCCTAGACAAGCATGTCCCGAAGAAGAAGAATAAGTAAAACGAAGAGGGCGGCACCATACAGCCGCCAGCGCCGTTTCCTCAGATCCCGGCTAAACTACCAAAAATGTCCCCTTCCAGCCGGCTTGCACTATCCCCAAGGCCCAAATTCATCTTTATTATTTCAACGACTTAGCTATCCAAGCAGAAATCCTCAGCAGATATATAAAACCTATTGATTATTCATAGTATTTAATGCTAGTGTCGGCACGATTATTTGACATAGTTTAGCTAGGTAGGGTATGGATTTAACGGCGATTTTGAAAAAAGGTGTGGCTGATTGGTTGGCGGCGGAAGAGGGGCGGACGTTTGAGGGGTTGGCTCTACTCAGTCAGATACCTGAAGAGAAACTGAAGCTATTTATCGACGGGAAATATCTTTTTGAGTCTGTCCCAATTGAGTTTTTCAAAACTATTTTCCCGTTAGAAAAAACACTAGAAATATTAAACTCGTACTATCCTAATCAGGTAAGCAGATTTCATTCTGTCACAGATAATAAAACATTTTCGAATGACAACGAAAACTCATTAGAAACCGTTGAGATAGTCCCCTATTTCTATGTCATCACGCAAGGCGAGGTGAATAAAGAGGTGATTTTTCATCTTTGGGGAAAAGCAGGATTGAGTATCATAAGGAAACTCATAGAAAAGCAACTCTTGTTGCAACAAGGCGACAAAATATACCCTGGAAAGAAGAATACTTATACTAATGGATCTAGATCGTTTAAGCATATTCAGGCAATTTTAGAAGAAATGAAATCCGGTATACTCGAAGACAATCGATCGATCTACGGAATGGCTAAGGTTTCAAGGGAAGATCATCTTCTTCTAGGCAAAATTTTTGAAAAGTACCATTCAGAGCAGCAGAAAATTCTAAAAAAGTACTCTGAAAAAGAGGAAATTGAAGAAAACGGAATTACCGTTAGCTTTTCCCAAGTTTTTGGCACCTTTCCCGACTTAAATCATCTAAATAATAGTTATGACTCTGATCCGAGGCAATTCAATAATGATGGAAAATTAAATACACAAGGCTTAGCTCATGATGTTAGACGTCCACTTTCCATGGTCAAATCCCTTATGGAGATGATGAAACAAGCTAAGAATCCAGAAGAGCTTATGGAAATTGCCAACCAGGGATCATTAGATATCAATCAAGCCATGATTTCTGTGGATGAAAAAATCAAGGATATTCTTTCGAATGAAAAGGAGTACGAAGTAAAAGCGACTAGCCCTAGTCAGCTTATTTTCGACACTCTAAGAGAGATATTTTCCTATCGCGATTGCGAACCTCAAAACTTTGAGTTTGACTTCGATCATGAATGTGCCATTCAGATAGAAGAATCTAAAGTAAAAAGGGTCTTGACCAATATAGTCGTCAATGCTCTAGAGGCCATCTCTGGTAGCGAAACATTCTGGTTTCGGACGAAGACTGTAGATGGCATGTGCGAAATCACCATTGGAAACAGCGGCAGTCATATTCCAGAAGATGTGATCCCAAGACTATTTGATGCCAGCTACACCAGCGGTAAAGCGAATGGTAACGGTCTTGGTTTAGCGATATGTAAACAATTTATAGAGCAGCATGGTGGGACTATCAGTTGTCGCTCCGACGAGATTAAAGGCGTGGAGTTTAACATTTACCTACCATATTCGACGAGAACAGACCGCCGCGGCCAACTCATGACCATGCCCCAGTCCAGCTCCGAACTCTCCCGTCACGCAGAGATCCGCTTTGCCCGTCAGTCCAATGATGATGACGAGCTATTCTATCTGAAAAAGCTTAACCTCTATGCTGACGAAACCCTAGATATCGCCATCTTCGATGATGATATCACCTATATTAACGCCCTGACGGCGATCTTTAAGAAGTACCCATATCTGTATAAGCAGCTCAATATCTCCGTCTATACCGAGCCCGAGCCGGATTTGGATCACAAACCAGATGCCTTTATCTTGGACTATGATTTTGGCGAGACGAGCGCTATGGATGGTCTGAGTCTTGGTAAGGCTTTGCGCGACGCGGGGCATCAGGGATTGATCTGTATGCACTCGAATCTTTTGAATTTGACCGGTGCTGAGATGCCTAGTCACGTGGATATGAGCACGGAAAAGCCCATGGGTTCTGTGGCCTGTCTGAAGTTTTTATGTGAGGCACACGAGGCGAAAAAGCAGCGGCGGGCTAAGGCGGCGATGCCGACGAGCTTTCGTAAGATTTTGCTTGTGGAAGATGATCCGATCTTTCACCGTCGTTGGGCTAAGGTGATTGGCAAGGAGCGATTGATTGGGATTAAGACTATGGCTGAGGCGGAGGCGCTAGAGCATGAGGTCTTGAATGAGATTGATTTGGTGATTGCTGATTACGAGTTGGGGACGCAGGCTTCGGGACAAGATGTGGCGGAGTTTTTATGTCATGAGAGGGATATTACGGCTCCGATGTATTTGTATACTAACTATGATGAGTTGCCGATTGCGCATCCTATAGTGGGGATTTTGCCGAAGGATATAGAGAAGGCCTGGGCTATTTTGAATTCTTGAAAAGAATTATTCTTGGAATCAGTTTTAAGATTTGCGATTTTATATCTAAGATTTTACCTTAATTAAAATTCCATACACGTTGTCAAAACATTGCGACTCAATGGATTATTTTCTTTTGGATGTATTTATTACTTCGGCTCCATAAGTTTTGACAACGTGTATGGAATTTTAATTAAGGTAAAATCTTAGATATAAAATCGCAAATCTTAAAACCGATCATATGTGAGATATGTTCTAGAATTCGAAATTCTAGCGCAAAAAAGCGAGAATTAACTGATTGTGAGTTAAGAGGGATTTAACTGGTTGTGAGTTGATAGCTGGCTGGGCATGCAAACCCTTCTAGTCCTGATTTGAAAGTCGACGAAAAGAGATATCGAACAGCTCTAAATTTAGTTTTGAAAACCTAGATAAGCTGACAACCATAGCGCTCATTCACAAAAATCGCTTACGCTTTAAACGGCCCGCCACCGGCATCGACTATGGGCACTTTGAGGGCTGCTGTGACGCTTTTGTCTTCGGTGTCTATGGAATAGTTGCTGATGTTGGGATCTTTGCCGAAGATGCGCTCGCAGTAGGTTTTTCCGTTTTCGTCGGTGGGGATTTTCATCACGAAAAAGCAGGAGCACATCGATTTTGCGGTGAAGCGGCTCGAGATCTTTGGGATATTGATGTTGATGGCTGATAGGCTACTGTCTTCTGGGGTTTCGTCTTTTACTGATTTGCACCCAAACAGCCCGCTCGCTAGGACCAGACTAGCTAGGCAAAATAGTGAGAACTTTCGGGATAAACTGGTTGAGATCAAAGTTTTCGTCTGCTTCATTGCCAAACCTCACAATCACTAGCTCTTTAGACGGAACCATAATCAGAAACTGCCCCCACACACCCCAGCTCCAGAAGGCATCTCTTGGGACCTGGGGTAGGCCGCCTTCGCTGTTGTTCCAGAAATGATAGCCGGGGCTCCAACCTTGCTGGCCGCCGCGCACGCTTAGGCTTTTGTAGGGGTTTTGTTTCCTGCTAGCTCTGCCCACTCTTTTGAGAACACCTGCTGATCGCCGACGCGGCCACCATCGAGATAAAGCATTCCTAGACTTGCCATATCCCTGGCGGTGGAAAAAAGAAACGATGAGCCCACAAAGGTCCCCGACAAATCCCTTTCCAGGGTGGTCTGTGACATCCGCAGTGGATTAAACAGAAAATCCCAGGGCATATTATCGTATCCGCTGGGGCGTAGGGCTTTGAGATAGGCCATGACTAGGTTGGAGTTCCCGCTTGAGTATTTCCAGTCCTCTCCTGGTTTGCAACCTCTGAGTTTAGGTCTTTCGGTCACGTAACTCGCGGTGTCTTGATAGCCCTCACCGTAAAGCATGGCAATGGGATCGCTTTGGATGATGTTGTCATCATAGACCTCTTTCCAGCGCCTGCAGGTGGACATCCCTAAGGCATGGGCTAACCTCACATCAGACATTCCGATATTGCCGAGGGTCACATCGATATTTGGTATCAGGCCTTTTTGAATATGAGCTTCCACCAAAGCATTCACTACAGCTTTCGCTAAGGACCAGGCAACATACTTTCGCTGGGAGCGAGAGCCATCAGTGGGAAGCTGGTAAAGGGTTTCGCCCTTGTGCATCACCAAAGCAGAGAAGGTCTCGCGGCCGCCGCCGCTGAGATAACTTGTGAGCTCGTTTCGGTCCCCGTAAGCCTTGGGGGCCAGGCTTAACATGCTGCTTAGGATGATGAGACGAACAGGAAGTTTTCCGAACATATAATCGCCAACGTAAAATATGCATACCAATACTTTGACGTATTTTCTTGGTATTTGCTAGTTTTTGGGTTTGCAAATTGACTTTAAGGCTATGAATCGGATCAATACTGAAAGGTTTTTGCCTGTCACTTTTTTAGCTTGATTTTAAATGACAGGTGGAAACTCTCATTGGACAGGACGTAGGAGAGAATATCTCTTAATCTCAAATAAAAAAACCCCGCAAACCATTATGGCAGCAGGGTCAAATTTCATTAAGAAACAGTGTTATTTAATAGGCTCAATATCCTGAGTTTCTTCGTTATACACATGATTGACATAGCTTTTCCGCAGGGCGTATTCGCCTTCAGTCACCAATGTGAATTCTATCTCCATCGTTTTCAGTTGTTCATCGCCTCCGAAGAACCTTTGGTAGTATTTGAAAATGGAAGAAACAAATCCGAAGTACGGCTCAAGCGAAGCGTTGTCAGTATAAAGCCTTGCCGTGTTTGAAAGCTCATCTAGCTCAGTAATGAAACAGATGCTACCGGCACATAGTTCCACAGACCTATCCGAAATAATGACGCCCGAACTTTTCGAACGAAACTCCTTGTATTCCTCTACAGACTCAAAGTTTCTATCTATCTTCGTCTGCAAGGCATGAGCAGCTTGACTTTGAAAGACCAGAACCCCTAACACAATCATAAACTTCATCATCACTTAGCCTCACAGGTAGTTATTTTCTGACAGTATTGTCCGTTGAGACACCAGGTTTCAGCAAAACATTCAATACCATTTACACCAAAATTTATCGATGGCTCAGAAGGGATTGCTGGCAAATCAGCTGGTTCCCAAGAGTTATAGTTTGCTTCGTTCTCAAGTTCCTTGTTTAACTCCGCCTTGAGCTTATCGATTTTTTCCAGTCGCTGCTTGTCTTCCAAGTCTAGTTGTCTACACTCAACGATCAAACTAAAGCAGGTCACCAACGCAAGCGCTGCCCCCCAAGGACTTCTAACACTCTGTAAGGCCTGTCCGCAGCCAACTCCGTTAGTTATACATTTCAAGTAGTCTGTGAATTCGTATCCTTCAGACTCCAACTTATCTATGTCTTTTTGGAGTTCTTCAGATCTAAGACTTCTTCTGATTTTATACTCGTTCTTTGTGATCAAAGCGGCGGTTATGGAGTAAGCCATTGCACTGCGGGTGTCAGAAAAGATGAAGAAATTAAAAATATCTCTTTCAGTCGTGTAGACAATGACCTTTGAAGTGACAGCGTTTACATCCAGAAGTACACAGCCTAGTTCAAAACAAAACTCAGCTGCGGAGTTTATTTCAATTGGCTCTGGCGGGGGAGTTACGGTTGGTCTGCCAGTTGTAGGTATGTCGTCGTTATTGCATTCGTCTTCAATAGGGTCACAGACGATCGGGCCGTTTCTGGCAAGTACGGGTATCGCAAAGGCTAGCAAAAATAATAGCGTCAATAGTCTCATTCAGCCTCCTTCAAATTAGGTACAAACTAATTTGGAGTTATTATTATCAGCAACAAATTCTCTAAGCAATAAACCAGCGACAAATTAAGCAAAAATTAAACCAATAAAAATGCCATTCACGAATCAATCAGAATGGCAAATTTATCGATAAACTGTACTTAGACCGCTAGGCTAGTCAGCATCAGCAATCTTATACAGGACAATATAACCGTCAGTATTTGGTGCCTTGTATTTGACTTCCTTGGTCCAAAGATCTAGCTGGATAAAGACTCCCGGCCGATCCGTAGACTTAAGGTACACAGACCACACATCGCGATGAGTCTCTTCGAAAGCGAAGCGGTTACTTTCGGTCCACTCACCCCGAGCTGTTTGCCGGTAGAATCCGCCATTGAACTCGACTTCGCGAACCGTCCAACCATTTTGGCGATTGGGCTGTGCATCTTCAATACGGTAAAGAACGAACTCTTGACTGCCAGAGCGATAGATCACCTCTTTGGTCCAATAATCCAGTTGGATCGAGACGTCACGTCTGTCCGTAGCTTTGAGGTAAACCGACCACTCATCGCGATGAGTCTCTTCAAACGGAAAGCTGTAGGTATCGGTGTTTTGCACCCAAGTGTTTCGTCCGATTTGAACAAAGGCCGCATCCGGAACCACTGCTTTCTGAGCCATCCAACCATTAATCCTAGTAGGATCTGCAGTCGTGATATCAAAAAGCACAAAACTCTGAGAGCTATCGGAATACTTGACTTCCGAAGTCCAAAGATCAAGCTGAATCCTAACGTTGCGATCTGTCGCCTTTAGGTAGACCGACCACTCATCGCGATGGGTCTCAACGAAGGGAAAGTTGTAAGAAGGAGTGGTTTGAACCCACTCTTTGCCACTTAACTGTAAGAAGGCGCCTTCATTGTAGGCAACCAGTTCGGCAGTATAGCCATTGACCTGTGCGTCGATGGTGAGGTCGGAAGTCTGACCGAGACTTGCCTGCGACAACGAGATCGAAGAGGCCCCGAGTAAACATCCTAATAGAGTGATTTTTGCAAAATTTTTCATGGATACATCCTTGTGTTACGAGTTGATAGCTGGTTATGTCCAGCTCTCCTAAGTGATAACAGCAAGGAATGGTGAGGTCTAACAATCCTAGGGGACATCATGGGACATGAGTCCTAGCGACTATTTTGACGCAACCAAACCTGACCATGTCTACCAAAAAGTTGTAGCCATCAAATAAAGCTTGCCAGTTGTGGCACAAAACATGAATCACATCGTTTCTAAAAAGACGCTCCGCAGCTTGATGAAATCTTCTCAGCTTCATAGATTATGATGAAAGTTGCCTTATCCGTATGCTAGGACTACTAAAACACTAAGTGTAAAAGAACCACGACATGACCCAAAGGACTTAAGACGAACCCCTTACGTATAAGTTAATTGTTTTAACTAGACGATAATGGAGAGGTAGATAGCTATGAATCGAGAGTTGTTTGGCGGGTCGACTGATCGGTTTTAGTCTTAGCTGTTTCGTATTTCTAAACATGAACCCAAAGGAGAATACCTATGAAAGCAACTATGTTAATCCCATCTGTCTTAGCCCTAACACTCTCAATAATATCATATTCAGCCGGACTAGAAGACTGGCAAGGCGATTGGCAGGGAAATTGTCAAAATAACAGACCAGGGCAAAACCCAACTGATGGGTTTCGAGGATCGCTAAAAATCGAAAGCATACCTGGGACCGAAAGCTATGTTTGGTCAAGGTTTGGTCGCGACTATCAAATGAACACAGTTAATCAAGCCAGAGGCCATTATCAGCTCGATGAAAAACCTGGAATCATCGACCACTACTTGACTGGGAACACCCTGTATTCCCATTTTGAAATTCAAGGGGTTCAGATCACAGCTGTTGATAGACTGGAAGGCGATCGGATCGTATCGGAACTATTGGTGTTCCATAATACTCCAGCCTCCTCAACGATGGGCCTTGATAGCTTTCGATTTAGCAATAATCAAAAGTGTATCTTTACCAGATAATTTAGACCGCAAAGCCTTTTGCTACATGGGACAGTTTTTAGGGACAGGGCTTCCATTTGATCCCCTTCAACATAGGCCATGATGCGGAGGCTTTGCTCGCTGGCGCTACCATAAATTTCGCCACAAGTCTTTTTTGCTTGGGACACTGTCTCGATACAATCTTTAACTTCAGTGTTTGCGCTTTTTTTGATTGAAACGGCTCAATACAACGAATATGGCCTTCGTATTCCTTAATGTCGGAGGACTTATTATCCGATGACAGGCTCTTTAAATCAACGTTGACCTTATTGATAATTTGTTTTTTACTCACAGCCTCCTGAAGACCTTGGTAATAGATTTTCAGCTCGGATGTCATCTCCGATAACGATAGGTGACTGTCCCGATCCAGCGCCCAAACAAACACGTAGGAAAAAAAGTCCTTCGCCTTAGGATTGAACATTCCAGGAGAGAAGAGCAACTCAAGCTTGCCACTACTTTTCATAGCGGGGGCAAACCCAGGAGGTAGTTGATTGACTTCTGTATTAAAACCTTTGGGAATCTCAGGAAAATATATCATCTTAGATTTCTGTGCTAGCGCCAAACTAGAAGAAAAAAGAAGCAGATTTACAACCGATAACAAAAAAAGTGCTCGTACATAGGTGATCATGATTTAAATCCTTATTGGTTTTTATGATTCTTAGTATATCTGATGGCAAGTCTTGAGCCTATTAGAACAGTAGAGAATAAAGAAGGCTAATTACCATGATGATAGCCATTCATAGGCTATCTACTATGAAGGGAGCTTAAGTAAAGATACGATGTCGCGTCTTTGCTAACTTCCTTTTGCTGTCACACAGCCTTTGTCGTTAAATCGCTAAATCGTTAAGTCGTTAAATCGTTAAGGGGTGCTTGTCATAGAAACGATCCCTATTGGCATTAAAAACCCTTTTACTATCGTAGCGTAGTTTTTTGATGTAATATCAATTCGGTAAAAGAACATTCCATTTACCTGCAAATTTTGAAAGCCTCTTCCTATGCAGACATACCAAATTCAACAACATGGACTCACAATTAGCACCGACACCAGTCTTTTGGACTTTGATTGGACACATCAATCGATTCGCAACAGCTATTGGGCCAAGGGAATACCAAGAGAGACTTTTGATAGATCTTTAGAGCATTCGCTATGTTTTGGGGCTTATCTCTCAAAAATCCAAGTCGGCTTCGCTAGAGTTGTCACAGATTACGCAACCTTCGCCTATTTGGGCGATGTATTCATCCATGAAGAGCATCGAGGTCATGGTTATTCCAAAACCCTAATAGAAGCTGTTATGATACACCCAGATCTTCAGGGACTCAGACGATTTTGCCTCGGAACCAAGGATGCCCACTCTCTCTATGAAAGGTTTGGCTTCAAAGTTATAAAGGATTTTGATAATTGGATGGAGATCAAAATCCCAGATATCTACCAAAAGTCCGGCGATTAAAAAAGCCTCCCATACACCCGCCCGGGTGGCTATTTAGAGGTTCCGCAAACCGCAACCACTGCAGTTGATGGTTACTATGCTACCAAAGCCGACATCAATAGCATAATCCTCGCCTAAGCTTGGGGCATCGATGAGTATCGTCAGATCAGAGAAGCTTGCTCCAGCTCCCATAACGGTGAAATTTTCGAAATGTGAAAGCACGGGTAACGAAACCGAAGGTAGATTAATCGAACCTAAGGTGATTTGCCTTGCTTGTCGTAAATTGGGTACCGAAAGTTGGTTGAGGACAGAGATATAGCTGGGAGACCCAAGATCTAAACTATTAACCTCGATTAACTTGGGAAACGCTAACGATCGGATAGACAGACTTCCGCCAATCGATATCCCTTCTAAAAAGAGAAGATTCGGAAAATTTAGTTCCGTTTCCCTGAAAATCAAACTATTCGGATCGACAGTAGTATCGAGTAACCTCAAAATACAAACAGCAGAAAGCAGCCGCTCTTTATCTTCTATAGTCTCGACAACAAAATCGGCAGGAATAGTTTTTTCATCAGCGGGGCAGTGTATGCGATCGCTGTCTGTGGGCTCATCGGCCAAGGCAAAGACAATCCCTGGAATGGTTGAAGCCATAATAAAAAAGAGGAACGTTGTCAGGAAATTCATATATTTGCCCTTTGCACTAATCTGCTGTGAGTGACGTTGCGGAACATACAATAGACTTAGTTTTAGATCAAAAATATATTGGGGGGAGAGGTCTGCATGGGAGCAAGCCATCGACTAACGTATCTCGAATTAGACAGTATTTAGAAGTTTTGGCAGCTTTAACCATCAGATTCCATTGGAATCGAGCCTCGACATACCCAATTCTATTAGCAGTTCAATCGCCTTGCTCGATACTAGTTATTGGTTTTTGATATAGGTCTCTAGGATCTGAGCTAGTCTGGGGCTTGTCTCCTTGGCTATTTGAATCGGTGAATAACCCAGTTCGTTTGGCTGATTTGGATCCGCTCCGAAATCCAATAGAGAGGTGACAATTTCTATTTTTTGATCCAATGATAAGTGAGAGGAGTTACCAGTTGTGCCAGCATTTGGCCGAACAGCATAGTGTAACGGTGTATCACCACCAGGTACCTTGCGCCCCTTGCCAAAGGCATAAGCAATGATGGGATCATCAACCATAACGGTTTTTGCCTCGACGCTCGCCCCCTGTTCCAAAAGTATTTTTGTGGCCGAGACACTGCTCTTAGCGGCTTCGTGCAGCAACGTCGACTGACTTTTGCCATAGCGCTGCCTCGGATTGAGCCCATGCTTTAACAGCAGCTTTAAAGTATCAACATCGGCAGGATGCACCGCTGCGTATTTAACGGAAGCCCCGGCGTCAATGAGATACTTGGCGTGTACATGCTGTCCCGCCGCTAACTCTCTTAAGGCGTCCACGGGGACGGTTACTTTCATGTCGAGCAAACTCTTTAGGACTCTAAGATTGGAGCCCATTAGGGCATAATATATGGTATCTCGATTGGGTCGAGCGCCCTCTTTCAATAGGTAACTGACTAATGATTCATCACCGAATAGAACAGCATAGTTTAGCGGAACGCATCGTTTGGGTTTATTCCGACGCCTGAAAGAGTACCAATCTGAATTTGTATTTTGGGCATCATAAAAACCCACAAGACTATAGGGCTGCTGGCGAGCAATCGCCATATTGTCCTCGAAACTCGGCTGAGTGTCTAAGTTAGGATTGATTTCGGCACCATATTCAAGCAATAGTTTTATTCCACTGATATGATTTTCCATTACGGCGTGACAGATGGGACGAGCTCTAGCCAAACCATTGGCATCGGCTCCAGACTTCAGGAGCCTTTTCACCATTTTTGTGTCTTTTGCCTCGGTAGCAAAAATAAGTGCCATAGCCTCCTGGTAGACACATCGATTGTAAAAATTTAGGGAGAATATTTTACAATTGTCCACTCCAGAAAGTACAGATTCCTTGTGATTCGTCACAAGACCCCGTTGAAATTTTTTTGCCGAAGTCGTTAAACAGCCTGAAAGGCTAGTAAGACAAAAGATGCAAAAAAGACAAGTGAAGCCAAGATGTATCAAACTTCCTCGTTTCATAAGACTGGTCCAAGTGGAACGCGTCTCGCTAGCTGCGCTATGAGCTCGATATTTTGTCTCACCGAAAAGTACATTTTGTATGAAATTTCGAATTTTCAGACTCCATTCAGCTTTTCGTATTGATGTAATTTGCCCACAGCCGATGTACCTACAAAAATCCTACGAGCAATTAAACGTCCAGCGGCAAACCTTCATATACAGACTGCTTCCTAGTTTATGACGTTTGCCGCCTACAAATATTGCAAAATTTGATCAAGGAAAGAGGGTGATTGCGCGCTAAAACTTTTAGCTTAAGCATGGATCTTTATGTGGAGCACTAAGTCACCCCTACCTAGTTCGTCAATTTTCAAAAGGACGGCTGTCTATACTCTAATCCACTAACTCCGTGAATTACGAGAATGATGATACTCTACCCCTAATCCCATCAATCCCGAATTCCTTGAAAGATGGCAGTCTATACTCTAATCCTAACGATATATCCCTAGACCTCAGCAAAACTTATGAAGCCGATGCAAGAAAACCGCAGAACCGTAAACACCCCAACGAGGCGCAGTGTTTTGCTGAGGTCTAGGGATATCGTTAGGATTAGAGTTTGAAAAAAATCCAAACCAAAAATCAAATAACGAGTCCCTTTTCAAGAACCCGTTGTGAAGCCCAAAGCCAAAAGTATAAGTGAGTGAAACAAGACTTTTCTGCTTTAATGCACAACGAACATTTCCATGTCCGTATTTTGTGTTTTGTATTTTTTTCGAAAGGTAATTTCAGAAAAAATGAACCAACCCCTATTGTCCTAGGGGCTGGCCACGTAGTCTCATCTACTGCGTAAGCAGTCATTTAGAAACCATCGTGTCCGCTACCGGCTACCGTTTATTAGTGGCCCCAACCGCCATGGTGTCCACCACCATGATGGGGGGGATAATCGGCAACACAGGTCGACGTGCGACGATAGGTGTTCTCTTCTTCGAGGTTGAATACCACCTCTGCGACGGACTTATTATCCTTTTGCAGAGTTAATGTAAAGTCCTCAGCCGAGGTCGTTGTGGTAACGGTGACCTCTTGTGTCCCTGGAACATAAATCGTGACATCACGACAGACGCGCTCGCGGTCGATCCACTCGCAGTGAGTCTCGGTGTAAGAGTCCTGACAGCTCGTCTCGTAAGTGTAATCGTTGCTATCATATTCCCAAGTTCCCGGAACATTCTGAACATTTACCGCGATGTTCTTGCCTGTGCGATCCTTCGGGATATAGACCTTGTTGCGAGATAAGGCTTCTTTCAAATCCTTTTTCGAAAGGTTGGTCTTAAGGGTGATCATGCCACCGCTCGTAGATAATTTAATCTCAGGTTTTCTTTTCTTAAGATCAAGATTTACCCCTGTGATCACGTAAGTTGGCTCGATAGGGGTTGGTGGTTTTGGCGCTGGCACCGTTGGTCTGTTGCCTGTGAGCAACTCGTTGATTTTCACCAGACGCTGAGCAAAAGGCCGACATAGAGGTGTGTTTTCTAGGGTTTCCACAGCAAACGAGTTGAGCTCACGCTGCCCTGCTGGTTGGCGCTCAAGACCGGAAATCACAAAGAAAAGATCGTTTTTTAACTGGCTTTGCGCAGCACCGGACTCACAGACTCCAAGGTCGCCGGTATGGTTGATTCCTGGCACCGCAATCGCATCGATCTCGTCGGTGGGCTCAGGTTCCGGGACATAGTCTGCCGCCTGAAACTTGAGGGCCGTACCGGCGTCGTTCGTCAGCGTGAAGGGCTTCAGAATCTTGGAGTTGAGGAACCTGACAAAGTAGGACGTGTCATCACATGACGTGGTGGCAAGCAGAAGCGAGGTCACCGCCAAAGTCTTGGCTGAAAAGATTTTCATAGTATTCTCCTGAGTTATTATTAGCGATTGACTAGCAAAAACTTTTAGAGGTTTCAAGAGCGTCCGCTTCGATCACACCTTTGGATTTGCCTATTTTACCCACACAAATATAGCCACAGCTTTGACTTGGGAAGAATTCATCATTAGGTGATAGGATAGTATAGGGCGAATATCGATGGTGTCCCCTGTTCGATGTTAGTCTTCGATACATACGGTTATTGCTGATGGATGGGTCTTATGACAAAGCTGCCTTGGATGCGTTGGTTTGTGCTGCTGTTTTTGTTTGCGGGTGTTTCGGCTGTGGTGCTGACCAGCTGTCAGTCTCCTTACAATGGACCCAAAAGCGATAACTTCGACTCAGGGTATTTTCGCAACAGCAACCCCCAGTCCAAAACCTTCCTCGATTTTATCAAACTCGCCTGGAACTCACCGGGAACCCCCTGGCCGGAGTTTAATCCAGTGATCTTCACCAAACCAAAGGCGCAGCGGGTGAACGAGGGGATTCGCTACACCTTCATCAATCACTCGACTTTTTTAATCCAGACGGCAGGGCTTAACATCCTCACCGACCCGATATATAGCGAGCGAGCCAGTCCCGTATCCTTTGCCGGACCCAAACGCTATAGCAAGCCCGCAGTGAAGTTCGAAGACCTGCCTGAGATCGATCTGGTTCTGATCAGTCACGATCATTACGATCATCTCGATGCCGAGACCATTGAAAGGCTTGTGGCCCGGCCGCAGAAAAAGCAGCCTTATTTTGTTGTTGGCTTAGGACTGGGGCCTTTGATGCGTGATCTTGGGGTCAAACGCTTTCGCGAGATGGACTGGAATCAGTCATTGAAGATCGGTGATGTAGATGTTTGGTTTGTGGAATGCCAGCACCGCTCAGGCCGGGGCATCTTTGATCAAAAGAAAACCCTCTGGGGCTCCTTTGTGGTTCAGTCGCCCTCGGGCCGGGTGTATTTTGCTGGTGATACAGGTTACTCCGAGCACTTTAAAAAGCAGGGGTTTCAGTTCAAATCCTTTCAACTAGCTCTACTACCTATCGGCGCTTATGAGCCACGCTGGTTTATGCAGTATGTTCATACCAATCCCGAGGAGGCGGTACTCGCCCACAAGGATCTCAATAGCGAGTACTCGGTAGGCATCCACTTTGGAACCTTCAAACTCACCTACGAGGGCATCAATGAGCCGATGGATGATCTAGAAGCCGCTAAGAAAAAGCATGGAGTCACAGCGTTTATTGCCCCAAAACAAGGGGACAGCGAGTTGATTCTGCCAGCTGAAGACTTTAAGCCCACCGAGAGGATTTATGGCAAGGATGATCCTAAACTATATCTCGGCGAGACAGAGTTGTTTGATACTAAGCACAAGGGCATCGCCAAACTTTTGGCGAATCTTAGTCAGGGGCTTGAGAACAGGCGGCAGATCGCAGTGGCCATCCACGATTATGTCCGCGATCAGATCGCCTTTGGCTGGCGCGAGGACTTTGGACTGTATAAGGGCAGCGAGGTGCTAGCCTCTAAGGTCGGCTTCTGCCATAGCAAGACCACTCTTTTTGTGACGATGATGCGCGCCGCAGGGATTCCTGCGCGGCCGTTGTTTGCTGAGATCAACGTCGATATCCTAGATGGCCTCGATATCCCCGGGCCCTATGTGGATCATTCTTATGCCGAGGTCTATCTCAACCAGACTTGGATATCCTTAGATTCCTATATCATCCCCGAACGCATGGCCAGGCGAGCCAAGATCAAACTCAAAGCCGCCGGCAAACCCATGGGTCTTGGCGTCGCCCTCGAGGGCGAAAGCCAATGGACCGGTGAGCGCCCCGCCTTTATCCAATTCATTGACAGCGATAAGGTCCGCGCCGCCGAGTTCCCCCTCTATGCTGACATCGGCCAGTTCTACGAATACGCCCAGGGTAGCCACAACAACGGCTTCTTTCAGCGGCTGATCTTCCCTTATACTATAGATACACTAAACGAAAAGCTTAGACCCCTGCAGCAGGACCGGCTAAGCCAACGCAGTGACTAATTCTAAACGCTAAACAAAAAAAGCCCGCAACGACTGCTGCGGGCAAAACTTACAAGAATTTAATCGTAAGAGATTAACTATTTTTATTCGGCAGAGAAGATATAAAGCTGCTGAGTCTTAACATCCACCGCACGAATCGTGTTTCTGTGCTGTTGGAATGGTCTTAGCTCAACGTCATCGAAGGTGATGTTTTCACGGTCGATAAGGGCTTCTTTGACTGTTTGCATATCGTTATATTCGAGAACAACATGGTGCTGTCCATTGATTACATTGTGTTTTTTATTGCCATTACCAACAATAATGCCGGCACTCAGGCTAAACTCCGATAAAAGCATTACAAATACTAAAAGCAAATTTTTCAAGATTCACCTCCTCCATCAGGGATCACGCTGCTAAAGCTGGCTAGATAATACACGATTTCACCATCGTTTGCATCATCTTTTACGATACCTCCAACCCTATTTAAAAAGTCCAAGTGAGCTTGTCTAAGGGAATCCAAAGCCTTCTCACTAACCGTCGAAATCGTGTAGGAAATTTTAGAGCCGTCTTTTGGCGTAGACGATTTGTACTCATCCAAAAGAGCGGTAACGTGGCTAATTGTTGTGTTTGCCGTTGAAAAAGCAACCCGCTCTTTTTTTCCGACAAATATATTATCCTCGGGGACGAGCACCTCCGAATCAATCAAATCTTCCAAGGCACGAATACCTCGTCGTCCCCAAAGCTCTCTGATTTTTTCGCGACTACCCTTTTTTGTGATAGAGCAATAAACAAAAATGATGAAGTTATCTGGAGTTAGTAGAGCTGATCTAGCGTTGTCGTCAGGCTGAGAAACTATCCCGTTGAGAATAATATTCTCGAAAAAGTTTAACATCTTAGGATAATGCTCGGCCAATACCTTAGCCGTCTGCTCCCGATCAAAGATCACCTCGCACAAAGGTATGATCGAGTCTGGAGTGGGGGTCCGCTCGCCGGCTTGGAGCCGCCTAAGGGTGGAGTAGGACACTCCGGTGAACCGTTCCAGTAATCGAAGGTTACGTCTTGGACTAGATTCTAGCCAAGCAGCGATCCCTTCTTTCAGAGTCGTCGACAGGTCCATTTGCAATCCCAAATTGTATTAAGCTCTCAGACCGAACCACTTAGCATTTGGACGCAGTTACTTCAAGAAAAATCTAGCTGTATGCTACTAGTTACAGGCACTAAAGCGTAATACTTCCAAAGTTTACGTGCTGGGACGCTCGGTCTAAGGTTAGTCTACAAGAAAGTTTAGTACCTAAAGACAGTACATCCTGCCCAGGTTCGCTAGTCTGGTGGGGTGTATGCAAAGGTGCTAGCCCTTTATGTAGGCTCTTCCCCCAAAAAAAATTCAAGCCACTAGTCTATTAGTGTAATTCATCCGAGCTAGAGACTGGGGAGCGGGCGATATCGTATTTTTTGAGCAGGTTTCGCAGCTGGTGATAGCTGAGGCCCAAAGCCTGGGAGCAGGCGGTCTGGTTGTAGCGGTTTTTTGCCATGGCATCCTCGAGGAGCTGGATCTCGTAGGCGCGGACCTGCTCGCTGAAGGAGGCGGCTAGTCCGGCTTCGTTGGCTATACCTGCCTCTTTGGCGCCACTTTCGTTGTCAGTGGATGTCTCTTTATCTGCCTCTGAGGGACTGTTAGTCTTTTCCGATGATACAACTTGGTCTTGGGGCTGTTCCGACGCCAGCTGGGTAAAGGGATCAAAGCGGATAGCGCTGACCGCCTCCTCCGATCCGGCTTGGTGATGAAACAGGGAGCGCTCCACAGTCGTCTTGAGCTCGCGGACATTGCCGGGCCAGGCATAGCCTTCGAGTGCGGACTCAGCCGCCGCGGCAAATCCTGGAAAATGCTCCCAGGCTAAGAGCTGCGACATCTTCATGGCAAAATGCTCAGCCAGAGGCATGATGTCGGCTGGTCTCTCGCGCAGGGCGGGGATGGCGATGACATCAAAGCAGAGGCGATCGAGAAGGTCGGCGCGGAAGCGGCCTTCGCTTACGGCCTGGCGCAGGTTCTGGTTGGTGGCTGTCACCAGGCGGACATGGGCCTGCAGGGTTTCACGCCCGCCGAGGGGTTCGAACTCGCCGTATTCCACCACCCGCAGCAGCTTTTCTTGCAGATTAAGGCTGGCGGTGTGGATCTCATCGAGGAACAAGGTACCGCCGTTAGCCCGTGCGAACTTACCCTCGTAGCGTTTTTGCGCTCCGGTAAAGGCGCCAACTTCGTAGCCGAAGAGCTCGGCCTCGAGCAGGCTTTCTTTGATGGCAGCGCAGTTGACCTTCACCAAAGGCTCCTGCCAACGACCCGAGTGATAGTGCAGGCGCTCGGCCACTAGCTCTTTGCCAGTGCCGCGCTCGCCGTAGATCACCACGGGAAACTCTGTCTTGGCCAAAGCGGCGACGTGCTCCATCAGATCTAAAAACGCTTCGGAGTGGCCTATAAAGGATGACGGGCTTTGCATAAGTCTATGTACTTTGTACTTCCCCCAATAAGAGTCCTCAGATATGAGCACCTGGACCTTGGTTCTTAGTTTCTAGTTCATGGTTTTAAACATTTAGTGCTTTTTGCTAAAACTTAGCGCAAACTGCTAGCAGATTTTCCTCAAATGTGTCTACTAGCCGAAACTTCCTATAGCACCTACGCCGGATAAGCGGCAGCAGAAAATCATTTCACCCTATAGTTTTAGGGGTCTACGGCTTTTTTTGAAATCTAAGCCGGCACTGGCACGTCTTATGCTTAGTACAGAGCTGAACAACAGCTGTAAGGAGCACATCATGACTATATTTTCGCGCATCAAAGACATCCTCGGTTCAAACATCATTCATATGCTCGATCGGGCAGAAAACCCCGACAAAATGGTACGACTTATGATCCAGGAGATGGAAGAGACCCTGGTGGAAGTCAAAAGCTCAGCCGCCAAACTGATCGCCGAAAAGAAAGGCTTCGAGCGCCAGATATCAGGCCTTAAGGCACAGGCCGACGAATGGTCACGCAAGGCCGAGCTCGCCGTCAGCAAAGAGCGCGAAGATCTCGCCCGCGGCGCACTGCAAGAAAAACTCGCTGTCGATAAAGCCATCGAAGGCTACGAGCTGCGGATGGAGCAGACCGATAGCAGCCTTAACCAGCTGCAAGAGGACATCAAAACCCTCAACGGCAAACTCGAAGACGCCAAGCAGCGACAAAAGTCCATCATCATGCGTCAGCAGTCGCTGCAGAATCAGGCGCAGATCCAAAACACCTTGGATCGCACAGGAAGCGCGAAGGCTTTTGCAAAGTTTGAGCAGTACGAGCAAGGTATCGACCGCCTCGAGGGTGAGGTCACCGTAGCTCGCAACCGTGGCTCGCAGTCACAGAGTTTGCACAGCGAGATCGAAGAGCTTGAGATCCAAGAGGACATCGACAAGCAACTAGCCGAGATCAAATCACGGATCAACAAAGATTCCTCTACAGATGATGCGGCAAACGTATGAGCGGAAACGAATTAGCCATAGCCATCGTTGCCAGCGTTTTGGTCTATAAACTGCTTCACACGTTTATGACCCTGCGCTATCGCAACGATCGTAAAGAGCAGAAATTTCAGCGGCGCGAGGCCAATGTCGACCTCGAGCAGCTTAGCCAGACGGCTTTGTCCCTCGA
Organism: Pseudobacteriovorax sp.; assembly: GCA_013215145.1. GTDB lineage: Bacteria > Bdellovibrionota_B > Oligoflexia > Oligoflexales > Oligoflexaceae > DT-89. The sequence goes on along the minus strand of JABSRP010000042.1, from coordinate 9,785 downwards.
ACAAAGGATCAACACACTGGAGTCGATCTTAGACCAAGATGCTCCGGGATGGAGAACACGTCATGACAGACTTTAATCGCCGCTTTTATCGCCTGCCGGAAAAAGGCGTCTTTACCGGCGTCACGGCCGGCATCGCCGACTCCTACGATATTCCGGTGAATCTTATGCGTATCGGGCTTGTCTTAATAGTGCTGACTGGCGTGCTTCCGGTGGCCTTTGCCTATATCGCTCTGGGGTTTGTCCTGCCCATCGGTAAGTCAGCAGCCAAGCCCTCACTAGCGGATACGCGCAGCCAGCAGAAGATCCGAGACAACCGCAGCTACCAGGTTCGTCACGCCGAGCAGGTGCTGAACCGCTGCAAGCGGAGGCTGAATGCCCTTGAGTCCTACATGGTCTCAAACCGCTACCGTCTCGATCAGGAGTATCGCAAACTAGAGAAGGATGTGTGATGAACTATCATAATCAAAGCGCCAACACCCACAGCGTGGTGATGGGTTATATCCTTTGGATATTCGGCTTTATGGGAGCCCACAGATTTTACTTTGGCCGTCAGCTGACGGGCCTGCTGTGGTTCTTTACGGGAGGCTTGTTTCTCGTCGGATGGATAGTGGATTTGTTTTTGATCCCCAGTCTAGATCGTAAGGCCGATTATAACTACACTGCCGGACCTTTGGACTATAATGTCCTTTGGATTTTGCTGACCTTCCTTGGTTTTTTTGGAGTGCACCGCTTTTTTATGGGTAAGTGGCTGACTGGTTTACTTTATCTTTGTACGGGTGGGCTTTTGGGTATTGGTGTGGTCTATGATTTTTTCACGCTTAACGAACAGATCAATGAGTATCACTTAAAAGAGATGCACCGTGCTGCTAGATACTACTAAAAAACACTCTGACTCGGCGTTACTGCGGAAAAAAAGTGTCCTCATTAACAGATACCACTAAAAGGCGCACTGACTCGGCGTTACTGCGGAAAAAAAGTGTCCTCATTAACCGTTGGTTAACTGCGGTACTTTTATTCCTTGTGCCTTGATTCAGAGCGTTTTTAGTAGTATCTGGTTGGGGTGTTCTTTAGCGGTATCTAGGACCTTACGACTCGCGGGTAAAGTCATATTTTCTCCTGATTGATTGAGCCTTGACACCGATCCATAATTCACCAAAGAGGTCTTCTGGTTAATCCTGTACTTATACAACACTTAATAAAGTCAAAAAGACACTGTTCAGTACATTATCTCGTTTTATTACTATTTTTACATTGACCACCTCAGATGATTATACTAACGAAAGTGTTATTCGCTGCCCTTTGTCGAGGGCATAAATATCCATTAGAACTGAGTATGGAGTATATCAATGGTACGAATAGTGTTAGGTCTGCTGATTTTGACAACAAGTTCTTTTTACTCAAGTAGTAGTTCATTTGCTGCAGTTAGAGCAGGCTTGTGGAAAATAGCTCAGTGTGAAGCTGTTATAGACGACAGCCAGGGTGGTGGCTTCCCCGCTCAAAGCATCTCCGTCGCCGTCCAGACAGATGACAATGGGGCTGCTGTCGCACTCAAGGGAGAGTATATTTTTACGGTAAGGACTCCGGGCGGTTTACGTTCGATCTTCGAAAGATATAGCTTCGATGTCGCAGTGAATGCTACCGATAGCTTCGCCGAAGGCGCAAAGTTTTATATATTTGAACTCGCTCCCAACTCGTTTCTCACAGATATTTCCGGAGCACGGATCCCAGTGAAAAGCTTTGAGATCCTTGAGCCTGAGCTCGATGGAGATCCTTCTAGAGCAGGGTTGCGCTTAGTGTCTTTTGTGACTCCTTCAAACGATACTTTAACCTATCGATCGGTAGATAATCGCTGTCGGCTGTTTAATCGCAGTGTTTTGACGCCGCTATTTCCCCTTCTCAATTTATAGAATACAATCCAGGGGAGGTTAAGGGGGCTACACTATAGCTCTCCTCCCTATCCTTACGTCAATTATATACTACCCATAAAGACTAATTTTTGAATAGAAGAGAAAGCCCTTCGACCAAAAAGGAAACGTCACCCTCACGCTTTTTTTGGAAAAATAAGTCATTTCGCTGTATTTAACGATAACACGAACTTGTTGTATTTTGAATCCATTGCAAGCTCCTTCACTCTTAGTAGGAAAAAAGCAGCTAAACATTTAAAATCACAAAAGATTTTACCCTCAAAAAAACCATGTAAAAAAGCCGGCTGATGGTTTTATTAACTGCAATAAATCACAGCGATTTCTGTCTACTAGCTGTGGCGAATCGCACTCAAACTTGTCAAGGCTCTAGGAATACATAGAGGTCCAACTAAAGGCAGGTTTATCGAGCCGCCATCAATCACTCATTGGCGACCTGCTGCCAGTGCCAATGGGCTCTTTCGGAAACTCTGGCGCAAATCATAGTCATCAAAAAAAAAGGAATGATACGTTATGAAACTATCCCACGTTTTTTTCATCACCGCGTTTGCTGCTCCAACGGCATTTGCCGACAGTCCCGTATTTTCCAACGAAACATGCGAAGCAGAAAAGATTCCCCAAGTCATCACCGGAGTCTATACCGAATCCGACGATGATAAGATAACCATCAGTGTGCCAGGGGGTCGACAGATCAAACTCGGTTTCGAGAATGGTGATTTGTTAAGTTGTATCCGGATCGCTACGACTATTTCCATAAATACAGAGGAGTTCTCCCTCAGCTGGTTGAATAATTTGAGCAGCGCAACCTCATTAACTATTAGAGATTTTAAAGACGACGGTACGAATCATCTCAATAATCTCATCTCGGTGACCGAAGCCAGATTTCTAGGTAAAGACTTACACCAAATCCCAAGCATGCCCAATCTAAAGCATTTACAGTCGTTTACTGTGGCCAATACTTCTTTTACAGACGTCGCACTGCCACGAGTCAATAGCCGCACCGTTGACATCATAAGCAATAGCTTGCTCAATAAGGTGCAATTCGCAGCTGGATTTGCCATCGAAACTTTGAGGCTCAAGGATAATCCGCTGCTGAACGACATCTCTCCACGGTTTTCTTGGTCTAGGAACAATTTTGGAACAGTTATGATTTCCGGACCTCACAGCTTTACTAACCTAGACCAGTCTCAACTTGGATCTCCCGAGCGACTTATCATTGATAATGGTGGTTCGGGGATCAATAATCTGGTGCTCGAATCTATCGAATCCGTTAGCCTTGACAATACAAGTATCGCAAACATCTCAATCTCGAACCCGAGAGGGAGCGACGATCTGCGTTTTTCATTTAGTGGTGATGCCGTTGCTGAAGAGATCAACTTAGACGCTACATCGCTAAGACTTAGCATCTTTAGTGATACTCGTATCGGAAAGATTATTACGACGGCGGCGACTTCAAGTGGGATATTTATAAGCAATAGTGAATCGGGCGCACAGATATCCATGCCTAATATCGAAACCATTCACGGAGATCTTTCGATCTACCAAGGAGCTGAAACCTTAATTCTGCCGAAGCTAAAACTTGTGACCGGAGATATTAAAATCACGAACACCGACCTAGTTAACGTAGAAATCCCCAGCCTTGAATATGCAAATGCCTTAAAAGTAAACTATAACGATTCGATAAAGTCACTCAAAGTGAATGCGGAGGCAAAGATTAGCGGTGATTCTTCGGCATCATTCAATCCACTACTCTGTGAGATTGAAGGCTATCGATTCGCCATCGCGGTGGCTACCTGCGAGTCAGAATAGAGTCTCTAGAGGTACCAGTCGCTAGACACCACCAAAATCAGTCATTTGTTACTTGCTTGTTGTCGAGTTCTAAATCATAGAAACACAGCTGTTTAGAAATCATCTAAACAGCTGTGAATTTTCGTCCTTGTCAAATCTTATGGTCTATAAACTAGGACCTCGTAGTCAAAGGTCTGATCCTGCTGTCCATAAAAATTCGGAAGGAAACACACTCCATTGCCAGCATCACCCTCTAGAGCACCCGCATAACGGTAGCCGTAGCGATCATGGTCTGGACGACAAATATAAAGTGATGGCCTGCTTGCCTTCCATCCACCTAAGAATAGTTCATGAATACGAGGATCGAAACTATTCTTATTGATCCACATTAAGTCTCCATGGGGATCTTGTAGCACTCTGTACGTCGTTGAGCGATGCCCGCCCCAATGGATGAATGTACAAAACCGATTGCCGGGACTCAGAACCCCTGGAATATAACCTCCCGCAGCCCCGACCTGACAGACGTACTCCGGACTTCCGCCAACAGAGTGGACGTAAACCGGGCTTGGACCAACGGTCCCTTGGCTAGCTTCTTGCCAATAAGGCTCAGCCGAAGCGATAGAGCTTAGAGCGATAGCTGTCGTTAGTAAAGTAGTCTTCAACATTTTAAGTTTCTCCCTATAAAAGAATAAATAGCAACATGATGCGATGCAAAACAAGAATGCATCCTCTATTACTTTCAGGACAACGGTCCTAAAAAAATATTGCAATGCCTCTCCAAAAAAAGTTTTGAGAATTCCCTAGCCCAGTTTCTATCGAGCTTTCAAAGGCCAGGGAGGCAGGGAGAATACTTTGGCGGACTGAGTGCCGCGGGAGGTGTTAGCAGATTGATGGAAACACTACTTAAGCTTAACCTGAAGCTCGATCTCCACTATCCTCTTATCAATATCCTCATGATCCTCTAGACCAATGTGATACTCAATCATCGGATAGTCGTCCGGCTCGTTGTTGGTCTTCACAAACCAGTTGCTGTAGATATCCTGGTAATACGATACTAGTTGCTTCGATGTTCCCTTCAAGCGAAAGCAGGCATACTTGCCTTCGGGCAGGTCACCGAGCCGAAACCTTTCGGTATCTGAGGGGGTAGCTCCTCTCACGTAGCAGGCCTCGTAACGGCATTTGTCCTCTGGGGTGACGTTGGGTTTATCGTAGGCCAGGGAGAATCGCTCGGTGGCTTCGAGATCTTGTCCTTGACCCTTTAGATAGGTATGGACTTCCTCCCAGGTCGCATAGACGGTAGGCAAATCGTAGCCTTTTTTGCTCTGTAATGCGGCGTACTCTCGTTTAGGAAAGGTTTTAATTTCTGCTTTCATATGGATCTCCTTTTGCGTTAGGCCCTTCTGTTCATCCAGAAGGATAGTGGGATCATATAAACTTTGCGGCAGAAACTCTTTTCCATACCTACTAAAAAGTTTTCCTATCTTGCTATTGTCTCCTAAATCTTGACGTTTGCGGACAGCGTTCGGGCTCATACCAAAGTAATTCTTAAAGGCCTTCGAAAAGTTGGCCTGGCTGGAGAAACCCGAGTCAAAAGAGATATCGATAAGGCTTTTCCGCGAGGACAACAGCAAGCAAATCCCCTTCTCCATTTTCTTTCTGGAGGTATAATCCCCTAGGGTTTCGCCAACCACAGCCAAAAACACACGATGAAAGTGGTACTCAATGAAAGCGCAATGCTGAGCCACCTGCCTTAGGCTCGGGTTCTGTGATAGGTTTTGGCAAATATATTCCTGAGCTTTCTGAATCTTGCTGCGGTAAAAGTCGTGAGTGTCTTGCATGCTGACTCTTATAATAATGATCTATCCAATTATCGAAACACAATAGTAGTTAAATCTTAGAGTCCTTCCTATAAGAATTCATCGATTTTGTAAAACGCTCCTGTTGGCCATGGGAAGATGAAGTATCTAACGCTTAACTGTTGACCAAATTATTTCATGACATAAAACTAAACAGCTAGACGAAAATATTATAAATACGCTTATATAGTAGGGTTTTCTTATCCCTCCATGCGTTCACCTTATTGCCGAAAGCCGCGTTTGCAAGCAAACATCAGCATCCCTCAAAAAAAAATAAAATCCTGTAAGCCTTGTTAAACAAGCCTTTCCACGTTCTGCGAAAAATAAATGATTTTTTTTGTGAAAGCTAATCGCAAGTCCTCCGTCATATCCAAAGTAAACGACAACCACATTGGAGAAAAACTTTGACGTGATGATTTTTAAGCAACGCACGAATGCTATCAGTCCCTAAAGGAATGGTTGCGCTCTGCCGGCCGAACAAAAACCTTTTAGTCACGAGTACCTTTTTTAATTGTAAATGTATAAGGAGATACAACATGCGCTTATTAGCAAGCTCTATCCTAGCATCAACCATCATGACGACAGGTTGTTTATACGGGAATGCAAACTCACAGGACTCCAGTGGAGACCTACCTATCGAAAACAATCAGGTGGAAAGCTTCTCTCAGGCCAAGCTCTTCGAAAAAGACTCCATCGTATTCAAGCCAGGTATGGATGGTTGGCTCAATTTTCAAGGCAACTTCCACTACGATGCCATCGGAGGCTTTTCCTACCTTCAGTTCAGTATCTATCACAAAGACCTTGCCAGCGGTGATGAGTACTTTAGCGGACGTCCTTTGAAGTTTCAAAACAGTGGTACCGCCCTTGCCACACCCTTCAACATCGCCAGCCTTGGCAGTGACTATGATACCAAGGAAGCCCCCATCTATCTCATCCATGAGGGACGTATTCAACAAGTCGGTAAATTTCGCAAGGTTGCTGACTTAGACAGCGTCGAAGATCAGCTGGAAAAGCTCCACTCCCCCACCCTTTGCGAGGGAGCCTTCGCTGAGGTTTGCAGTATCTCTGTCGCTCTCGACGATCGTCAGGCCGATGACAAATCCTTTCGCTTGCAACTCACTCTTAATGACAGCACCTCAATCGAGGCCTCCATCAACTACCAAGGATTTTATTCAAGGAGCTACTACCATGATCTAACCAACTAATTCGCAGCCAGACATATAGGAATACTTTCACGACGATTATTTTTCATATTTTTTTAGGAGTCATAAATGAAAAAGCTCTCGCTACTATTTTTACTATTGACGGCATCACTCGGCTCAAAAGCTTTTGGTGTTACCTGTACTGCTGGTGACTGGGTCGAAGTTATCTGCTCGGCTGAAGATTGGGGTAGCTTTAACCCAGCGGGTAGTCGGTGCTGGGATAATACCGCAACCCAAGCACAAATGATCACTGGTTGTACCAATGCGGCAGCTGGTTGCAAGGAACTCGGCGGTTGTTTTGGTCCTAACCCGGTGGGTCACTGGGTGGTTACCGTAATCAACAACAAAAAGGTTCGTTGCCGCTGCGGCTGCTTTGGCGAAGATACTAAGTTTGCTGGGCCGTCAGGTGTTGTCACTGGATCAGAGCTCATCGACTTATGGCGCGTGAACAAAGAACAGGCGACCACGGATCTATTAGCCTACAACCCATTCCACGGTGATTTCTCTGTGGCCTCCATCAACGGCATTACCTCGGGACCAGAAAAAGAAGATGTCTTCATATTCATCACGAAGCAAGGCCAAGTCACTCTTACCCGCGCTCACCCTGTGGTGATTGCCGATGAGACTGGCAAGGTCGTGGCTGTTAAGGCTGCTAGCCAAGTTAGTTCAGATGACTATCTTTTGAGCGAAGATGGTAAAGCCGTAAAAATTGATGAGATCAAAGAAACTGCTTACGAAGGATTAGTCGTCAACTTCAACGTCGCTGAGGAATCCGGTCTTGATCACTTTGTGTCCGCTAACGGTTTCATCATGGGTGATAACGCCTGGCAGCAGGTCTTAGCCGGCGAAGAAAGCCGTTTGCTATCACGACTGGATATCTTACGAGACTTAGAAAACGGAGGCGTTGATCATGACTAAGCTTAAGTCTCTATGCCTGGGCCTTGGGCTTCTTGGCTCGTCATTAGCCTTCAGCTACGCCCCTGAGGGAGTCGATTTTGGCTACTATACGGGCTACACCTTCAACGAAGAGGCTCACTTTCAAAAATGGAAGACTGCCCATGGGCTGGGCTATACCCAGTTTGGTGAGTGGACCGTCGATCATGTCAAGCAATGTGGCGGCGACCAGCAGTGTCTCCAACGAAACTTTGATGGCGGTGGCTGCGTGATTGCATCGGAGCCTATCTGGGCTGTTGACGCCCGCGAGGTCAATGTCGATCTAACCTTCAATGCCATCGTTGTTAAGGAAGGGGCGCAGGGTCCTGTCCGTAATACGCCATGGTTAGATATTCAGGCCTTTGACGAGGGCGGTAACCTGTTCTCGAAGAAGATCCTTTTTGCTGATCTTGGCTCTCAGACCTTTGTCGACGGCAGAGGCGTGGGTCATTCCAATGACCAAGGCTACATTTACCAAACATTCTCTATCGATCAAACATTCAGAGAGCCAGCTCAGTTAAATGGCTTTCAAGTGGCTCTGTGTAATGTCTCATCAAGGGTGTTTCGTGTGAAGGATCTGGTGATTAAGGTCATCAACTAGCTTAGCAGCTGGAAACGGTGTTTTAAAGTTTCTTACCTGAGGCCATTTACTAAATATCTTAGTAAATGGTCTAGGTAAGGCCAAAGACAAACAAAAGATTGGAGATGAACATGTTTAAGAAAAGTACCCTGATCGGAGGAGGCGCTGTCGTTTTCATAGGATTACTATCAGCCTCCTTATTTCCTACAAATAACTCAAAAGAAGGTGCGTCTGAGCAGCCCATGAGTATTCCTGCTGAAAGGATATCCGAACAGGATAATAAGGAGCCACAAAGCAGAGATCCTCAAACAAAGATTGTGAGCAAATCGACCAAACAACAAAATAATGCCTTTGATTACTCAAAGGATCAGGCGTTGCCGAAACAAGAAGAGGCCGTTTTCCTCGGAGAAGTGAAGCACCTGTTTGGTGATATCCTGCCTCACCTTGCCGACAAATCCACTGCCAAAGAGAATCTGATCGCACTGAATGAGCGCTACAGGGCTGGAGTTCGCTCGCTGACCAACACATTAAAAACACCACCGACAAATGATCAAGAGGTGATCGATCGGCTTAGCTATATATCATACTTATCCTATCGCATGCGCTTTGACGAAAGTATCAAGACCCATATTCAAGAGATCGTCCTAAATGAGGTGCCAGACACCGTATCCAATCGCTATAAGGCGGCCATGATTGGTGACAAAATCGAGCTGGTAGATGCTCTGGCGAAACATGACTATCCATCATCGCTAAAGCTGCTTGGCAGTATCCAAAGCCCCAGTATGAAAATGAAGTATGCGACAGGAATCTTTGTCACACGCATGATGATGGATGGTGACCGGGAGCTGATTATTCAAGAGATTCGCGAGTACGTTCCCAATTTTGAGGTAAAGGGAGCGTGATCCGCTGCAAAGGCGGCATCGTAGATGTATGAAACCAATAATATTACACGTATCGGAGTATGTTTTGAGACCTATCATTCTATTTTTGACAATGATGACCATCCTAGTATCCCATAGTGATCCATCCCATGCCTTTGGCATTTCGGATGTGATCAAAGATCAAATCAAAAAAGCCGCCGCCCTGGCCAAACGAGCGAATACGACGGCTTGTACGTCTAGTGATTGGATTGATGCCATCTGCGATGCCACCGAGGTATCAGGTAGTCGCTGCTGGTCCGATGACTCAACCAAATCGGCTATGATATCAGGCTGTGTGAATGCTGCCGTGGGTTGTGCTGAGGCAGGTGGCTGTTTCGGTACGGTACCTGTAGGTCATTGGGTGGTCACCGTCATTAATAACGTAAAGTATCGCTGCCGCTGCGGATGCTTTGCTGAGGAAACGATATTTGCAGGCCCAGATGGAGAGATCCTAGGATCAGACCTTATTGATCTATGGAGATTGAATAAAGAAAATGCAACAGCGGAGACGGCCTGTTGAAAAAGTCCTTTGCTATTATTTTTATGTGAATTAAGTTGAGTCAATTCACGGAGGATTTTATGCA
>JABSRP010000041.1 GCA_013215145.1 Pseudobacteriovorax sp. | reverse complement strand
TTTGAAGAGCCTATTGCTGGAAATCGGCACGATGGGTTCTGTGGGAAGGGGAACCGAAAGGTATCCCCTGACCCGACGAACTTATATGTTCTCATATCTAATAACTCGCAACACCGCTTTAAAAACCTAGGGTTGTTTCTCTCTCTAAAGTTTTAGTGATACTTGAATCACTGGTACTGGTGACTGAAATGATGAATTTGCACATCGTTCTTCTCGGTGTTGTGTTCGTATCGACTGATACTTGGAAGCTGAGGCCAGCGGAACCACTGATCGTCATATTATTGGTGTTAAATCCAGGAGCACTAAGTTCATAACTACATGCAGAGTTCTCTGATCTAACAGAAATTCGAAAGGTGCCTTTTCCTACAAAAGTAATAGCACATCGTGAACCTACCAAACTATCTGCGCAGGTGCTGAATGCGAAATCATCAATCCTATCGGTCTCTGGGTTGCTTGGTGGATTGCCGGGGGTAGGGGACGGTGGAGCATCGTCCGTGACTCGAACCGTTAAGTTTGCGGTGAAGGCACCGTAGTAGTCACTGCCTTTTTGGCATGTTAGATTCAATGTAGCGCTTTCTGATAGATAGACAACGTCTTGTCCTGATGAATTCAGATTATCTAGCATAATGATGCCGGGGTCGCGCTCTATCGAACAAGTTGCCCCCTCTGTAGATTCCCATTTTACCGTAAACCTCGCTTGTTCTCCTGGCCGCACGGTTTTAGACCTGCTATCAAAGGAAAACTTGACAGTTTCAGAGGTATTCGGGGAGGAAGTGTCGATCACAGTTAGGTCGATGGAATCATCAATCACGTTATTGTTATCATCAAGACAGGAGATCGTCAGGGTTTCGGAATCGTTGGTTTGATATAGAAATCGATCGGTTGACGTCATCACTGGTATAGACAGCTCCTCTTCAATGCTAGATTTTAGCCTACAGTTCGTGACATTAGCCGAAGTCCATGAAAGAAGGAACTGCGCGGGCTCAGCTATCGAACTAGACTCCTCCCTATCCGACTGGACATTTATTTCGACAAAGGCTTGATTTGGGTCTGCCGGCTGCCCTCTCGCATTAGAATCATCGGCTTCAGAGCCACCTATAGCTGTACCATCTTTCTCAGTACTTTCGGCGTCACTTGCAGGTCCGTTGTTTTCAATGCTCTCACCGTTCCTATCTTTAACATTCTCGTTGACATCGTCACTTTTAGAACCACAGGATAAAAGTAGCGAGCTAACAACTAAAATTTTGAAAAAGTGACGACTTTTCACGTTCTCTCCATAGATTGATATTTTGCTGTAGGCTGACCTACGGTCTATCAATAGGACGAGGTGTCAGCTGAAACATTGCAGAATTTCGAACTACATAATAATAAAGGATTGATAATATAAGAAAATTTATGCTTTAAGGTTTGACTTTAGAGTGACGAGTCTGCTGTAGCCGTCCACGTCCTATCGATTCCAAGGGCGCAGCCCTACAAGACCATAGCATTTTCTAGCCAGTTTCAGATTCAATCGTCAAAGATCAGGGGGTATTTTGAGCTAAACTGCTCTCAGCGAAAAGATAAGGAGTATGTCACTGAAATAGTTAGATAATTCATGGTGCTATCACACGGATTCATGATGTAAGTATCTGTAAATATTAGATAGGCTGCCGCAGAAACGGATTCTTAAACCTTAGTTTTAGTAAGTGGTGGTCAAGAAAACCCTTCAAATATAGTTAAATTGCAAAAAGTCTGGCTAGAAAAATAGTGCGTTTCTATGCACAAATATTAGCCGTAAAATCAGAGATCCGAATTTCCTGATTTGTTTGTGTGGGGCTCGATAGAGGAAAATATGAAGTTCATATTCCTGCAAATTATTAGACTGAGCCGTAAGGATACCCTACAAAGATCCAAGCACGTTAATAAATGACGGTAGTTTCTCCGCTAGTCATCAAATAAGTTGAGGTTAAGGTGTATCACAGAATCGTTTTTGGGATCGTCTTCGGCAAGGTGACAGATTTCATCGATCATCCTTCTACACACTTTTCTAACTTCTTCAATTTGGTCTGGCCCTATGTTCACGACCTCGCTACGGCTCAAAATATGTTTCTTGGTATAAATAGCTTTTTGGGCATGTTCGATCGAACTCGTGTGAGTTTTTCGGATGATACGAGAGGGTCGCTTGAATGCCTTCGCTGAGCCGGAAGTCACCCTGTGCCACCGCCCATTATCGTCCTGTTTTGCTAAACCATTATGCACCAACCGATCCAAACAAGCGCTTAAGGCGATGGGGCTCATACCAAGAAAGTTTGCTAGATTGTTTTGATCAAGTTTCCTCAGAGAGATGGCTTCAAGGATAGCGAAGTGCTTAATATCGGTAATATGCTTTAAAAGCTCGACTTCACGGTCAGGTATGCAACTCTCTTTCTCAAGCTCCTTTTCAATTTCAGTATCGATTTCTACGAGTTCTTTCTCACTGGAAGCATTATCTTTCTTGGATAGAAGCAAGAAAACAGACCGATCTGATTCCGTCCAACTAGGTGTATGAGCTATGATCTTGTGCGCAAGTTTTTTGCTCACTTTTACCTTGCCGCTTAAAACACGCGAAAGGTAGGACTTGGACATTCCAAGATCTTTAGCAAAGGTGTTTCTAGTATAAGAGGAGTTCTTTGACCGTCGCCTTTTGTACTCTGAAAGGAGAAAATCACTGCATGTGGTCAAGGTAAATCCTCACTCATTTCAAACATGTGACAACTGAGTACTGCCGTCTTCGAGGGTTGTTGCTCTTGAAGAATTTGCATGATTTGATTCACGCCTCTATCAACAATGCTTCGTAATTCAGGAATTTTATCCTTCCTGCAAGCGAGTGTTAGGTTGTTCGAGTATCGAGTATCGACGGACTGAGATTCAATGGACTCAGCTGACTTTTCCAAGACTAACCGATCGAAGTTTTTCCAGACCTCTGCGTCACACTTGTAAATGTCTCGTATAGAATTGTGTCTTTTCCGCTGGGGAACAGGTCTCGCTAGATCTTTTTTGGCTTCCTCGAAGGGTAATTCACCCTCTTAAAATGCCACCCAGTCATAGGAATCCAAGGATTCCTCAACACTGTGTCTCGATATTAGGCTGCTAATATTGCTTCGAATATGTTCCTCAGTACCTGCTTCTGTGTACTGGAGTTCAAAGAGCAAGTCTTTGATTTTGATCTCATTGGCATCAAGGTCAAAGGTTTCAGCCATTTTTTGGTTAACAATGGCCGAGACCTTTCTTCGGCCAGCCATCATCATCGAAAGCGCCGAAGGGGAGACGCCAAGCAGAGGAGCGATTTGAGCTGAGGTCATGCCTGTTTCGTCTTTTAATTTGGAAACATGAAAAGTCAGTAGTTTTGCGATCTCTTCGTAGGATCCCATGGAGCTAGTTCCCATACTGTTAAAGAAATATTGTCTAATGGACTAAATTCACAGCATAATGATTTATATTTTATCAATTAATTCCTTCGAAGTCTTCTTGAACTTACCTGTTTAGGTGACCTCGACGTTACCCATTACCGTAGGTTCTAAGCACATCGGCACAGACTCACTAAGCAAATATGACAAAGGCCTAAGCCAAACCCGATTGAGAGAAACATTTCCTAATAAATACAGCCCACTACACAGTTGTGAAACAGATCCGCACTATTTTTATTGATTACTTGTAAAGGCCTATATAATTTGCAGCATCAGCTTTGCCTTATGAATTCTACGTGGGACGTGAAAACATGAAAAAGATATACTACAAACTCTACCTCACGCTAATCGCAACCTTGCTGCCAACCAGCCATCTTATCATGGCCCAGGGGCTGCAAACCGGCCAACTTGTTGCGGCACAAGAAAACGAAGGCGGTGGCGATGGCATCCGATGCCAAAGCAGCGGGCAAGTCTTCCTCCTTGACTACTCGGACTTCTATGTGGGATCGGCCCACTCAGAATTTTTCACAAGTTTTGTCTCGAAACTTGAAGAGGGTGACTTTGACCTCAATCGCGCCATATCGACCGCACAACAACTCCTAGATATCAACTTCGATAGAGAGGGTGAGCCATACCTAGGCTTTTATAAGGCCATCTCAGAAGGCCTGATAGAGTTTTCGCAAAAAGTCGAAATTCAAGATTTTGCCTCCGAACTTCGTGATGCTGGATTTATGGGCGCCTACTTCGAAGAAGATGAGACGAGAGATGGAAGTTGCAGGTTGGTTCAACTGGCGATCACTTGTAGGAATGCAGAGGATAACTCAAGCCGCTTCTGCAGTGAAGGCAACTTCACCACTCTCTACACTATCAATAGGGAATACTGGGACCGTCTCTCTCGCATCGACCAGGTAGGTCTTATCCTCCACGAAGTGATCTACCGTTACTATATTGATCAAATCAACCTCTTCGCCCCAGAGGAAGAGACCATTGCTTGCCGGGATGGTGAATCGAAAATGAGGGACATTCGGTTTACATCCAGCAACACACGCCTACTGAATTACTTCATTTCCCAGGGTTTCGGCATTAAGGATCAAAACGCGGACCGTCAACGCCTTTTCAATGAGCTCATTGAAGGATTCCTCGACCCTGAGAAGTGGATCGAGATAACGAATGATCTGGTCCAACTGGGTGAGACTAAGATTGACGGTCTTAGACTTGACGGTGGATCACTCAGTGCTCTAAGGCTACTCAGTGACGCTGTAATCAACAACCTTAAGTATCTCTATGGCGGAGGGAACGAACTCACAAATCTTAACTGCTTGCCTGAGCGATTACCAGGCCTGTTGGAACTTGACTTATCTCACAATCAGCTGACCAACCTGGAGGGTCTGCCCCAAGAACTGGACAGTCTTCAAGTGCTTAACCTCAGCGGTAATCTGCTAACTAGTCTGGAGGGTCTACCCAGCGTTCTTCCCGAACTGAGATCTCTTCAACTTAGCAAAAACAGACTAAAGAGTTTAGAACATATGCCCAATGAGCTCCCCGAACTGAGATCTCTTTACCTTTTAAAAAACAGACTGAAGAGTTTAGAACACATGCCCAATGAGCTCCCCGAACTAAGAACTCTCAACCTTTTAGACGCACGTTTCACGCACACGAATTCAGATAATCCTATCAAAAGAACTGAAAGCTCCTGCCCCACCGACTTCCCAGTAGATCTCGTAGCACAATTCTGCCAACGCTTACTCGAGTAGTACTTTCGTACCACTTTCGAGATCGGTAGCTATCTAATAGTGTCATTCAAAGAGCACCGACAAAGCCCAATGCCTTGTCAACACAAAGGGAGTCCCTTATCCTTTAGCTTTTTTACCTTCTCTGCCATTCTCCGCCCTGCACCACATGAGCAAAAGGCAAAACCTCGACCTCTGCAGCTGAAAGTAACTACATAAGACTCTGGGTCCTCCGAGTACATTAATCAGACAAAAACATGTCTCGGAAGACCGCAGCATAGGAACGTTTCAAGCTCCTTTTATTACGAAGTATGGAAGTGATTTTTGATCAGGATCGCTTTCTACCGCTTGAAAGCATCTCCGATATTCTGCTGCAAAACCTGATATAGAATGGTCGGCTCCGGATCACGTCTCTTTCATTTGCAAAATCATTGTTCTATCCAAAACAGGTAACAGGTAGCAATAGCCTGCATCTTCATAGAGTTTCGAGCCGGAGAAAATCCTCATCATCAACTCTTCCGCACCCCAAATAAAACTTAGACTTACCAAGATGCGCGACGTTACGGCTAAACTTGCCGCTGTTAAGGCAAAGATATTGAGAGGGGCGCCTAGGACGAGCACAAGTATATAAGTTCACAGTTTGGAAACATAATCTCTCATTTTAGTTGAAACCATTTAGTAGCATGAGCTAATCATGAGGCCTAAAGGCAATGCTGCCTAACAATTCCTTTATCTTTGACTTGAAAGGTAATCGAATGAAAAGGATCTCTATAACAATTTTCCTATCAGAGTCTTTATGAATAATTCGAGCTATTTTAAATATTTAGAAAAGGTTTTTAAAGAGAATCAAGCTCACCTTGAAAGAAGCGCTAGACGTTACGGTATTGGCTTACAAAATACCGAAGACTGTATTCAAGATCTCTTTTTAAAGATTCTCGAGAAACAAATCGACTTATCAAAACTCGACAACCCCAAAAGTTGGTTAAACAAAGTTTTTTCCCGACAATGCATTTCTCTTTTAAGAAAAAAAGATCTCACAACAAGTTTTGACTTTAACACTTTGATCGATACATCCGATGACGCTTTTGATCTCGAACAGACATTGGACCTACTCAAAAGAACTCTCGAAGACTATAAAAAAGAACCTAAGTCATCCATTGCGAAACTCTATTATTTCGAAAAGCTTACGTTTCCTGAAATCTCTAAAGAGCTCAAGATTCCGTTAAACACGGTGCTTTCGCATCATAGAAGATTTAAAATTCAGCTCAAACAGGCCTTCAGTCAATGTTTATTGGCTGCAGAATAACGCAACGAATCGTAACCATGCTGAATTCAGAAGATTCGTCCAGAGATCAATAAAGCGAGATACCTAGCACGGACACAACTATATAGGTTCACAGTTAGGAAACATAACCTCTCATTTTCGTTGAAAACATTCTGTAAGATAAGCTAATCAGGAAGCCTGAAGGCAATAACGCCTCACAATTAACTTATCTTTGAATTGGAAGGTAATCGAATGAAAAAGATCTTTGTAGCAGTTTTTCTATCACTTTCTACACTTGGCTTCGCAAGCACAGATGGGCAATATAACTCTCAGGCGGTAAACCCTGTAGAAGAAGCTTTTCTGTCATCAATTTGTAATCAATGGAACTATAGTTGCTATCAAAGCGAGTGTGACTATGACTATACTGAAGAGCGTCGGCAAAGATGTCTCGGGGACACAGATGCTTATGGCAATAGATGCCGAGCCACACAGACCTGGGGAGCCCCAAGTAATATCTACAAACTTACATGTTACTCAGTTAGAGATCGTTAGCGGCTCTTCGTCTATGACGTCGTTGGCTTTTGTGTTGCCTCCACGGGAATCACACGATCGATTAGACAAGTTTTCACCTGGGGGATTCCCCCCCAAAAAAACAACGTGGGTTTCCGCTTGTTACAAGGTAAGCGGATGCCCCAGTTTCTCATATTTTATTTGCTTAAGGATGAGGAGAGAGTCTGTATCATTAATAATCCGGAAGATTTAGTCAGTATTAAAGTATCGCTCGGTCACCGAGTTTATCCTGTTGAAACACTTCAGATATCAAGAGTAAAATATGAAAAACAGTCTATTTATCCCTGTCTTTTTAACATTCATTTTAGCTGCTTGCGGTACACCAGGCTCGGGTAGTTACCGAGATAATTCATCTGATTGTGAGGATGCTGGAGACTGCGTAGAACCCATTGAGGAGTGTGATGAATTTCCAAATCGATCAGATTGCTTTAATGGCGAAAGCGCCCAGATTACCTTAGAGGATGATTTTCGATTGAGTCTTGATGTTCCTGAAGGAGAATGTATTGTGGAAGGCAGCGTCGAAGCTAAGATGGTTCGATATGTTCCTTCGCAGAGGAGGTATTATGTGATTAATATCATAGAGCCTCGTGAGGAGGGCGAATGTATTTTGAGCGGAGTCAATGTAGACATATACCGAGAATGGTTCGAAACAACATATGCCGAACCAGGTCGATGGATACTTGAGCTAAGATTTCGTAAGGGAGGCGAAGACGAGCTTTCAAGCTACTATATGGCCGTAGATAGAAAGCCTACATAAACTAGACCTGAGGTTTTTGATTATGATTGCTCTCTTTAGTGTTTTTCGAAAACATGAATACCATATTTATCCAAAGACTTCCATCGAACTTAAACTTAGATGACTTGAGTCTTATAGAACAACACCAACTCTGCGACTGCCTTCAATCATTTTAAGATGGGGGTACTTGCCTCGAACTTCGGCGAAGGGTATATAAAGAAAGGAACATTTCCGAAACGATTTATTGTTTGAATGATGTAATTGAGAGGTGCAGAGATCAAGCCTCTGCAAGCGAAGACCGTCGAGAAGGCTTGAATAACATTTGCACGCAAACTAACAATTTTTGGTATAAAAGATCTGCTGTTCTTCGATAGGAAAATTGTTTAGGAAAAGTCGGGTAAATTTGAAAGGAAAACACTATGAATCATCTATGGAAATCCCTTTGGTTTCTGATAATTTTCAATGTAATCAGCTGTTCTGAGTCAAAAACGGCCCCATCAAACCTAAATACAATTGCGATTCCGGAAAGCAATGGCCAAGTCGTCATTCTTAAAGCCGAGGGCTCAGATATTGTCTTCTACACATGTGCTAACGTATCTGACCCAAAAACTTTTGGTGATCGCTCTCACAGCTCACTTTCCGAACAGTGTGATGGTCCGCGAGGCAGAACAGGCCTTGAGCTTTTATTACCCGCATTTGAGCGCGCATTTTCACTATCGCGCCTAAAGACCAGAGCCGATTCATTTCGTGATCGCGAGCGTATCGAAACACTCAAAACTGACATCGAAGGCCTCAAAGCCTACATTGAAGAAATCAAGTCCTACCAGGGAATTTCGCCCGAAGTCATCGCGACCTTTGAGGGACGGCTTCTTCTACTTGAAGACGAGCTCACCGAGCTTACAAACGTCACTAATATAGTGCGTGAACAACTGGAGGCATTTGATGAAAAAATTTCCGACCTTAATCAGGTTGGGGCTGAGGTGGCATTGGCCATTTTATCATCGGATGTACGAGTGATTGGTAATCCAAGTGAGAGCCTTATTGCTTCATTGATTTTTGAAGCTTTTCGAGCTTATAGTCCTATTGAACGAAAATTTCTTCCGACCAAAGGATTTCAAGGATCTTTTCGTCTGCAGCCTGAAGAAAACAGAATCTTTGCGGTGAGTGGTCGGCAAAGTATCGTGATCCGGCGCCTGGATTCTTTACTTGTAGAACGCCAGCTTGACTTTCCGGATCGTTATATTTCCAATTTTGAGGTCAGTCCAGAGGGGATTCTGATACTTGAAACATCCTTTCAGGGTGAATCAAGCCTTTCTACCTGGGACATTGAGACGGGTCAACTTCTCCATGAAATCTTAGACAATGAGATCTACGATCCCTTTACCGGTGATATTCGTTTAAACAAGGATGGTTCGCTTAATGTTCATCAAAGAGAGAAAATTTTTAACCTCAAAATTCCGGAATTAACCGTCCGCGACGCCTGGCTCAAGGAGGATGTCGTAGACATCGATCTCGAGTCTTTATCCCACGTTGCGGTGGTAGGGCGCAATGCTGATGGAAAGCCGACCACTCTTACAAGGCGTCGAAACTTCGAAGACAGTTTTCCTCGTCAATTTGAGCTTCCCGTAGGTATCGATGGTTTAGGAGTGGCTCACTTCAATGAAACAATTGCCTTCGCCTCATCTAGCGAAGTTAAACTCTATAAGATCACTTGGAACGGTCTGGAAGATTTAATCACGCTTCCCGTAACCGACCTTGACGGTAGGCCTCGTTTCACTGATGATCTCAAATTTCTTGATGATGGCAATGCTCTGGCTGTTTTGGTTGGGCGCGAGCTGCTGGTCTTCGATCTAAGCCTTTCTGGAGCCGCTACGCCAAGCCGTTTCTACCTTAATTCAAGGCTCGATAAGCTTAGCGAGCTGGGGCTTACCAATGATTTCTTTTTTGTGGAGCTCGATGGCGAAATTGCGATTTTTGAAAGAGAAACCCAAAATCGTATTGATCTAGGTTTAAGTCCGGTCAGCAAAATTGATTCCTTTAAGGCACTCGATCCTTTCAGCGGTGTGGCCGCCGTCACCCGTGAAGGTCCTATACATTTTTTTAACCCGGGCAGCGAGGGGTACACTGGCACGATCTTCACAGATTCTCGCGTATCCGAGATCCATGAGCTTAGCTTTTTTGAAGAGCCTAATGGCCCCTGGCGAACGGGCTACGTTACCCGATCTTTCAGGGATGTTGTTTTTTGGGAGAGCAAGCCCAACCCATATTTTTTATCTCAACAGTTCTTCGAGTCCCATCCATTGCCCAAAAGCGAAGTGATCTCTGTCCTGCAAGATAAGCCGCTGCTTGCTTGGGTTGATTGGCCCCACACGCTTAAAGTAAAGAATTTTGAAGATGGCGCAGAGGACGAGATGAGCTTTGGTCCTGGAATCATTGATAGCGTCGCCCTTCTACCAGCAGAGGGCCAAGCTATGGTTCTACTTGGGGAAAAGCTGATGCTTACCGATTATAAGGAGCAAAAAATCATCAAACAGCTAGAACTAAGGGATCCCAGAAACTATAGATTACGACTTAACGAGCGGCAAGATGCAGTCGAAATCACTGGCCCTTACGGCGATCGAGTCTACGGTTTGATCGATTGGAGAAGCCTTGAATTCTTGGTTCCCCTTAGCAAACGGATTTTTCCTATTGGATTGGGCCGAGTCGCAATCCTTGAAGAGGGTCAGACCTTTCGGGAAAGTTTTCTAAGTATCTTTGATTACCAAGATCAAATCACCAGACATCGTCTCGGTCCCTACGATGAAATTGACGAGCTAACCAGTTTTTCCGATTCCATTGCAGCCGTTCGCATCGATCAAAGGACCATATTTATCAACCTGGAAAGTGGGCTCACGGTACCGAGTCTATCAGGAGACGAAGGTTTTTTTGGGATCCAGAATGCGACGCCATACACCTATAGTGGGATTGTCTTTAGTTCGGGTACGGAGATCGGTATACTGTTTCCAAATTAGATAAAAGATGGCTTTCAAAAATTCTCATCCCTCGTCAATCATGACGTGGGATCTGAGGCAGGTTTATTTTTCTATAGAAGTCTCCTAGACCTGCTGAGATGTAACCTGCTTCCAGGCTGGTTACGGTTTTATATAAGTTGATCATGAGCCAAATTCATCGCAATCAAGGCCTATTTACTCTGATGTCACAGTTTGTGGAGTATTTTCTAGGGCAGTAAATACTAACACTAACATCGTTAAGGGCTGCCGATGCCAAGATAAAGACATAGAGTCTAAAAAAAGGCTTTATTAAAACTGGATTTAGTGAATACGAGCCTTTCCTCTTCTTTTGAGATAGCTTTTAAGTTTTGAGTCATGGTTGTTACCTCATTTTAGATGCTTGGCGCCACCGCTTTGATATAACCTTGGACACGCCAGCACTTAATTGCGATCCTCTTTGCTAAGGCAAGTCAAATGCTAGGATCGGTCTTTTGAATAGCTATACCTACTATCTAGATTTACAGTATTAAGCGAACGAAAAGGTATCTTCGTCAATATATAAGCACTATTAGCAAAGTTGAAGATTAGAGTTTAGCATTGTGTATCATTATTAGACCTGAAAGAAGGCGCACTCTTTATCGATGTATAGATAGTTATTATAATTCCTAAAAATCATATTTTTCCCAAAACTATGAAAGTTCGGGATAGCTGCACTTCATGTCAAACTGTACTACCCGAAAAATACTTATCAAGTAGGCTAGAGAAAAAGGTTTCATCAGCTGTTAGCCCCTCAAAGGACACGAGGAGGATCTGATTGTTGGACTCGGTGCTGCCTCTAAAGAATCCTACTTCCCTCCTCAAAATTAAGGGCTGTTAGTCCATCAATTTAGGTGCTTAGACAAGTAAGCGAACGATGTTTCTTTTTAATTTAGCTAATTCTTCTGATGTGCTGCATGATTGCCTTAAATTGTGACTTTAAGATTTAGGGAAAAATCCGATTAGCTCTTCAAGTCGTATTTTTTATTTACTGTTGGAAATCTAATGTTTAAAACTATTCAATATGGTGAAAACTGGCGATCAAGACATAGAGGCGTGCTTAGAATCAACTAATAAGATGGCTAATAGAATACGTGAAAGTTTTAGTAACTACGAAGGGGTGGAAACCACGATTTTTTGCGGTACGCATGAACAAGTAGTGATTCATTTTAAGACTCCCAACAAATCAGATATCTTCCTTCGTCATTTCGGAAATCACGAAGAAGAATTCAAATTCATGACGCACATGTTTCATATTCAGATTGAAGGTGAGCAAGCTGATACCGAGCTAAAACTAGATGTACAAGTATCTTGAGGCCTCATAAAAATGATAAAGTATAAAGCCTTAACTATTCCATTAATAATCATATTTTCAACTATTATCAATGCAGTATTCTTAAATACTCCTTTCGAACAGGTTGATAAAATTAGATCCCAAGTGTTTTCAAACTACTACTCTAACAGCCCTAAAACTAGAATTCCTACTAAAATTGCCCGAGTTGAAAATTGTCAGTATTCTATCATCGCGAATACGATCACTCTTTCAAATCTAAACTGGCAAAATTTCAAACCTAAAAATAAATCAAGCGCTAGATTGTATGCGGACTGCTCGATTTTTGAACTAGATTTGAGACAGACTGATTTAAAACATAATACAATTGTAATGAATGCTCTACCGATTCCTTCTGTAATACTTACTAGATCAAAAACAAATGATACCAATTTTGAAATTATAAATAAATACAACTTCTATTCAAAAAGCCAGAGATTTGGAAGGGCTAATAGTTTCTTTAAGGCACAATTAGGACTGGAACGACCAGATAAAGTTTTTGTGTTGATTGAGAGCCCTCTTCATTCTTTCGGTGAATTCCAGCTTTGGACTGAATCTGAAGCAGAGACGTTAAATATTCAGTCAAAAATTATATTTTACATATGTGGTTGCCTGATTCTCACCTTGACTATGGTGTCTTTTTTCATGTTCTTCACGACTCGCAACCGGCAAATTCTTAGTTTTATTGCTCTTACCCTGGCGCAAGCAGTTTCGGTGACTGTAGTCAGCGGGAACGCAGGCCTTCTCCACTATGTGGATAATTTTTCGTATTTTTCACCATATCTACACCTATTGACCTATCTACCCCTTGTGACGATTTCATTCTCATCCCTTCTAATTTTACAGTTCAGTGTAGGTTTAGGTTGGGTCTCAAAAAAAATCCTAAAAGGAATCCTAATTGCTGGCCTTACGGCTTTTGCATTTGTTGCAGTAAATTGTATTTTAGTAGACTCTGAATACAATAAGCTCGTAATCGGGGGATTCTATCCCAAGATTTCCCGCTCACTCATTGCTCTATCACTACTTACGATGCTTACAATCATTGCGAAGTCTTTTATTATGACTCGTGATGCTATTGCATTAATCGTATTTCTTTCATTTTTATCTAATTTATTCGCGAGCGTAGTTTTTCTAAAAAATATTGACTCTTCCTATCTTAATCCATTTGTGAAAAATTCTTCTTTAATTGGATTAAGCATTCAGTGTTTTCTTTTAAGTATAGCCATTGCTATTAGTATGTATCGCCACGAAAAAAAATTAAAGAAAAATGTGTCAGAATTAAACCGTGAGCTCCATAAAAGTAATAAAAACCTAAAAGATCTTAATGAAAAGCTTGAAGAAAAAGTTGTTGAAAGAACAAGAGATATTCAATCAATTATGACTCATGTTCCAATCGGTATCGTCATCATCGGAAGTAATAATGCAATACTCGAGCGAGCCTGCAGCGCAGAAGCGATTAAGATATTCAAAAAAGAGGAAGTTGAAGAAATATCTTTTATCGAGATCATACATAGAAACTTCAAATTAGACAGCCAAGAATTAAGTAGAATCGCAACCGTAGTCGGTCATTCAATAGGGGGTGACTCAATTAATTTTGAAGCTAACCGCTATCATCTGCCGTTAGAACTTGAGTCGGTAGACAGCAGATATTTTAAAATTACGTGGTCAGCTGTTGAAGACGACGATTTCACAGTCAAAAAAATTATTGTAACTATTGACGACACCACAGAGTTAAAGCACCATCAACAATTAGCTATTGAAATGTCCGAAGAGATGGTTCTAGTAAACGAGCTGCTTTCTTCTGACCAAATGGGAGCTGTTTCTTTTTTAAATTCAACAATGGAGTTCATCGAGCAAAATGAAGAGGTAATAGATTCTCGAAAATCAGAAAATCTAAAGACTATTTTTCACAACCTCCATACGGCAAAAGGATCGGCGAGCGGCCTTGGACTTGAGCGACTTTCGAAAACAATCCATGAAGTCGAGGACTACCTAAATCACTTCAATAAAAATGGCCAAGTCGACTTCACGAAACTGAGAACCGAACACTCTCGTTTCAAAAATCTACTTCAAGAATACATTTCTCTGTACAAGAACAAAATTGGAAAAAGTCTTGTGCCGGAAGTTAGGGTTTCAACAATATTAGCTGATCGTATTCACTGCGCTGTAAAAAAATCAAAAAATTATAGAGATCTTATATTTGAAGTACTTGCAGTAAGTATGACTAAATTTGGAGAAAGCCTGTTATCAGATCGTCACAGAATTGCAGGTGCCCTAGGCAAACCAACCCCTGATATAAAGATCGATGCCAGTGGTTATATTAGCCATGAAATGGCGAGTTTTATATCAGGTATATTTGCCCATCTACTAAGAAATGCTATTGATCACGGAATTGAAAAAGCCGAGGAACGAATACAAAAGGGTAAACCTCAAATAGCAAATTTGACTCTTAAATTGAGCGAGAACAATGGTAATGTTGACATTTATTTTTCCGATGATGGAAGAGGCCTTAACCTAGCACTCCTAAAAGAGATTGGTACTAGTAAGAATTTGATCAGCGATGATGAAGATCGATCCGAAATAGCGAACCTGATTTTTCACGAGGGATTCTCAACAGCGAACAGAGTTACAGATATTTCAGGAAGAGGAGTGGGAATGGGTGCAGTCAAAAGCTTTGTAGAAACTAGAGGAGGTAGCCTAAACCTAATTCTTTCTGAGATTTGCTCTGACTACGTTCCATTTAAGATACATATAAGTATTCCAGATATCTTCAGCTCTTCTATTACAAATAATTCAAAAGAGGTTGCCTGACAATTGGTATCACTATTATTCGGTTTTAGACAAAAAATTCTTGTCCGGCGCATCTCAAGTGTTCAAAGTTGCAATAGAGATCCTTCAGCCTACAGTTAGGTAGGAATCAACACCTTGTCCCATCTAGAGTTTTGGTGACACTTGCATCGACATGTCAGAGTCCATTCATCAACTTATTTACTTCTATAGCAAAGATCTTCAAAAGCTAGCTCTAATTCTAGTAAGGTGATGACGTCGAAGGAGCCTTTTAAATCCATTCTCAGGTAGTGGAATGGAGCCTGGAATGCTTAGCTCTGAATTAAGTTTGGATCTTGGCATTTGCCATGAGTTGTTTCATTCGATGGTCGTAAGCTCGGTGGGTTGGCAGCTTTATTTCCTCCTGACCCTGTGGGTTATCAATATGTCAAATTTAGCATTTCATCAAGGCGGCAGACGAAATGTTGGATAGTCGGTTACAAACACCCTTCGTACCACTCACGTACGAGGCGATCAACACGCCTCTTGGCATCGTTTAGATCATCAATTGATTGAGGCCGCAGGTCAATAATAGAATGCTAGAATTCTGAATGAGTCGAGCCTTGAGGCTCCCCAACTGATTTTACCCCCCCCACGTCAGTCCAAAAGGCTCTATGAAAAATTGATTCATAAAGGTATTAGTGCTTCCTCGTGTTGCGAGGTATTCACCCAAAGTAGAAAAAACTTAAGAGCTAGAAAATGAGCGATATTCACTTTAGTCCCCAGAATCTAACCTGCCCTTTCCCCTTGTCCTTGCATCCCCAAGCAAAAGAATTGATTCAGGCAGCCTGCAGATGGGAACAGCTTAACTGGCGTGGTTTTAGGTCGATTCAGGCCGGACAGTTTGCCAAAGGTGCCGCATACGCCTTCCCTTACCTAAGCTTCGATCACACATTCTATTTGACTCAGTGGGCGTGCCTGTGTTTCCTCATGGATGATCTCCTCGATAGCTACTCTGATAGGCCTTGTGATGAACTCAGAAAACTAACGCGTAGCTGGCACAACTGCCTCCGTGGACAAAGAGATTCCGATGGAATGCTCCCAGAAAACTTGACGGTATGGGCTGACAGCATCGAAGAACACTGGCATCCGAAAGCGTCAGAACGGTTTCTTGAAGAAGTAGGCCTCTTTTTAGACAAGAGTGTTGAAGAAATCAGATGCCGACAGAGCAAGAAGGCCCCAAGTATAGAAACCTATGTCACAGATCGCCTGTACACTGGAGCGACTGGCACCTACCTGGCCCTCCTAGATTTGACCTTCGAGCCCGAGGTTGATCTTAAGCCACCTTCCGAAAAATCTTTCAGCAAGGCCCTCCGATTTGCCAATCGGCAAACTTGCTATGCGAACGATATTTACTCGTGGCAAAAAGAAATGGAGGCGGGGGATGTGCACAACCTCATTATCCTGATCAGTCAGCATTTCGAGGTTGATCACAAGACTGCAAGGGCGATTGCAATAAATCTACACAACAACGCTATTGAACAGTACCTGGAGCTTCGTAATGCTAGCACCAAGCTTACACAGTCCCATAGCCTAGCTCGTCGCTTTCGGATTGTAGAGAGCATGATGAGAGGCCACCTCGAATTCGTCCAAACGGCACCACGCTACAAGTAGTGTGGCTGACCAAGTTGCGCGTGAATTGTGAAACCCAATGATCGTAAACCCCAAAACTTGTGATTTCGTAACGATCGCCAACTCAGACAAAGATAGCACTGTCGGAGATCACAAAAAAACCCAGCATCAGGTGCATTTTTTGACCCATTGATACTGAAGGGAAAAAATCTCTCTTATTTCTTCCGGAAAACTAGGTGTAGGTGCCGGATCGCCGGTTATCATGGCCATTGCGCTTTCAGGTGAGATGCGTTTTCTACCTTTCATCACGGCCAGTTTTACGGCTCCTACAGCTAACAGATCATTTTCCTTTACAAAGCTTTGCTTCATGTATAACCATCGATCATCCCAATAAATAATTTCGGAGGTAAGATCAAACGTGCTGCCAAAAGAAAGGGATTTTAAATAGGTGATATCTACCCCTGTGGCTATCGGCAATATCCGTTGTTTTTTAAAAAGCTCTTTCCATTCGGAATGAAAAAATAAATGGGTTCGCCCTACATCCATCATACTTAGAAATCTTGAATTGTTGACGTGACCATTAAAATCGAGGTCGACCAGCTTTGCCCTCATCTTTATAGTATGCCGATCTAAAGCCTTGGATGCAGGCTTTTTGCAAAGACCAGTGATAGCGACATGCGCTAGTTTCATCCAATAATACAAGCTTATCTCCTTCTCCTGACGAACATCCTGAAATTTGAACTAGGTTGCAAGGTAATCAGCGGCAACATCTTTACAGACTTCTTAGGTACGCTATGTTCGAACTCAAAGCAATTGAGTAAATTGGCAAGTACTATATGTCCCTGATTCATAGCGAACTGACCACCAATACAGGCCCGTGGGCCTGCTCCAAATGGCAAGAACGCTAAGGATGGCCTCATCTTTTGGCCTTTTTCTGAAAAATTGTCCGGGTTAAACTCAGCGGGATTATTGTAGTACTTTGGATTTCTATGAATCGCATAGGGACTAATGACGACTTCTTGCCCGCTGTGAATTTGGAATCCTCGAATGTCCACATCTTCGATGGCTTTTCTCGAAAAGGCATAGGCTGGTGGGAAAAGCCTTACACATTCCTTGTATACTTTAAGGAGAAAAGGGAGTGACTCCAGATCTTCGCAAGTAATAGTATCCTTATCGAGCCTTTCTAATTCTTCGTAAATCTTAGTCTTAGCCTTTGGATTACAATGGATCATATGTAGGGTCCAGCACAAGGAGTTTTTTGGATTTTCTGCTCCTGCGATTAACATAGTAACCATTTCATCAAACAACTGATCTTTCGTAACTTTAAAGGAGTCATCAGACTTTGACTGATCTCTGTGGAAGGCTTGAATGAGGTTTTCTAAGAGGTCAGAGTATATGGTGTCCCGGTTTACTGAGCGATCAGCAATCACTTGATTGATAAAATCAATCATTTGATCTGCGGTATGCTGGATGGTCGTGTTTTTTGCGGCTACTTTCTCTCCTCTTTGCCCTTGACTACCGCCCAGTTTGTTTGTGGCATTCACTATCACTTAGGAAAGGTTTATGATCTCTTGGCGACTAACTAACTTTGTAAATAAAGTTCTCAGTATGGAGTCAACCGCAATAGCCATCATCTCTAAGCCAACATCTATCTCTTGCCATTGCCTCCAAGAGTGACAATGATCTAAGGCTATCTTAGCAATGGTATCTGTATAAGAATCGACCGCATTTTTAGAAAAGAACTTTCCCATGAGCCGCATTTGATGCTTGTGATCTTCGTTGCTACTCGTCAAAATGCCATTTCCAAATCCTCGAACTCCTTCGCCAGAGCCGATGACGAACTTCTGAAAGCTCCCTTTCTCGAAAAAGCGAGCCTTTTTGATGAGAATTTCGCTGATGTCTTCGACTTCATTTGCGATAACAAACTTTCGCGAACCAAAGTTTACCTCACCAATTCCACCTACTTTTTTTGCAGCTATATTGATCAACTCCACCCGGTTTAGCTTCAGGCGCTTAGTGACTCGCTGCGATAAACCTAGCCTGTCGGCCAAGCTTAAGATCAAACTTACGTTGAATTGCATACTACCTCCACAAAAAATGCAAGCTTGTTTATATCGTGGTGGACAGCAATTTTTGCAAATAAAGAATCAATAAATCTGCTCACTAAGGGCTACCCACAGGTAGGCGCGCAAGGTCCAATAGGAATTGAAAAAGGGAACTTCTATAAAATATTATAGACAGGTTTGTTAGCTTACCTTCGAACAGAAATCCCTCTGTTGTGGATAGACTGAAGCCATCAGAGGTCGTGGTTAAAGTTACGCTATAGTTTTTTTAATAGACAGGCATAAAAAAGACACAGAACAAGTGAAACAAGCCTCCGTTTTCCTCAAGAAAATCGAATATGCTTTTGCGTTTTAGTAAAATATGCTTAAAACTTGCCATGAATCACGCGCTCAGTTTGCGCAGAATGATATTCGACGAACGTAAAGGAATTGGTATGAAGTCTATTTTAAAACAAGGTCTTGTGTCTTTATGTCTAGCAGCTCCTGTCGCGACCGCAGCTCCCACTGGCTTGGTCTGCTCGAACGGCACAGTCCAGAACGTAGGAGATTCCATTTTTGTTGTGAACCTTGGTGGTGACCGCATCGATGTGAATTTCTGGGAGTCTGGATTCTCCTTGAATGCAGGAAACCCCGGAGTAGTCTCGGCAAAAACACGACTCGGTCAGCTGTATCTGTTCGAGAATGCGACGGCGAATTTTTCAGGAGAGGGGCTCACCTGGAGCAGGACACTGAATGGCTCTATGTTTTATGATGAAGGTACTCAGACATTAACGACAGCTCTTCGATTTGATCAGCAGAGTCTGCGGCTTGAAACGATCGATTGCAAAGCATCAAACCTGTAATTCTATAGCTTGTAGAGAGTGGCGAATGAAGTTTCCTATGGTTTCATCTAATTTCTACTGATTTGCTGCAGTGCACCTAACTAGCACCAAGCTGCCCGTAGGTGTCAAAGGTGACTTTGACACCACTATGCCAAAGATGGCTCGGAGTCTTGGGTTTGACTTTTATACGCCCTACACTCTTCTTTTTCGACTAAAAAAACTCCATAAAGACAAGGGAGGATTAAGCTTTGGAGAGAAGTATGAGGTCACTAATCGCGTTTACTGTAGCAGATTCCGTCTTCAAATGAGGATTCCCGACTGCGATTTGTAAACTCTACAGGTTCTTCGGTTGTCCACTTGCCCTTCGGAGATGCGTACATGTAAACGGTGATACCTCCGTGTTTTTTGTACTTCAAGAACCCATCTTTCACAAAACAGGTTCTGCAAGGCTTCCAAGAGAGCTTGCATTTGTTGGTATCACAACCGAACTTTCTTTGTTTCCCAGATTTAACGACCTTTTCATCGTAAGGACTAGAGTTGCCAGAATCGTTGCTATTGTAACTAACAACACGAATATTATCACCACCTGCGCAATTGTGAACTCGGATAAGTCCGTAAACATCAGTCGTCATAAACCAAAGAAAGGCCAAGATAAGTGTCTTCATAAGTTTCTCCATCCTCTGAGAGATCATGTTCAATATAGACATGTAGGGATAAACTGTATGAGCCAAAATTTCAATCTCAAACTAGTGGGATGGAATCAAAATTTTGTTCCATTCATAGTTAGGTTCTATGCAGACAAAAAAAATTAATCGATGGATAACGAATGTTCTTTTACAAGACTCCAACAACTAACGATTTGTTGTACGGCTATCGATCATCGCATACTATTCGGGATAGAGAAACTCGGTGGCAACCTCCTCTCGGGGTATCGTGTTGGTTTGCCAATAAAGCTCAGCCACCGCGTGTCCAGCATTCTCAAAAAACTCGACTCTAATATCGTAGAGCTGATCTTTCTCGAGAGCGATCGTGACATCAGCTCGATCCCAACGAGGAGCGTGGAGACTCCACTCGTTGAGCACCAGAACACCGTTCACCCAGACCCGAATCCCATCGTCTGATCGCGTCCAGAAGGTATATAATTCTGAAGACTTAGCTCGGATTTTACCAGTCCAACGCACTGAGAAATAGTCCCCAACTCCTAAGGGTGCTTGCCCCCGACTCCAATCAAATTTTACCTGTGCATCGATTCGAGTCCCTTTGAGCTGACTTGCACTCAGGTTCTTCCCATTGAAATAATTCCCCGTTAAACCCGTTCCAAGGGTGACGAAATTAGCGTTGTGCTCCGTTGCTGAAAAGTCGGCCGAAACTTCGAATCCGCTATAATTGGCCGTCACCGTCGCGGGCCCTGCAGCGAGCGCCGTCAATCCTCCAGCACTCGGACCATTACCAACGCTCAATCGTGATCGATCGGATGATAGCCAAGTGGTGTGGTTCGTAACATCAACCGAGGCCCCATCATTAAATTTTAAAATCGCCTGTAGCTGTTCGGTTGAGCCAAGTGCGACGGATCCGACTTCCGGGTTGATGATAAGCTCAGATGGTGACCCAGGGCTGAGAATCAGGTTTGCTGAAGAACTCAGCCCGTAACAGTCGAAGTCAACGCTGCGATTGATCGTGCGACTGCCGCTGTATTGACTTTCGAGATAAAGTTGGTTGTCTGTGTCGAGGTAAACTCGAGCCTCTGATCCACTCACACTCCAGATGCAATCCTGAGGGGTCGACACCTGCTCACCGCCTGAGAAGGTCGATAATAGATCGATTCGTTGTCGCTGACCTTCCGCAAGGAGGAAGGCTTCGGGTACCAGAGAAACATCCTGAATCGTGCTTCCCGATATCTGAACGGTCCGCTGCGAAGACAGACCAGCGTACGACAGCTGAACAGTGACCTCGCCCTGAGAAACCCCTCTGATTTGCGAGGGACGTCCGGCCCCACTCGAGAGAGTCGCATGAGTGTAGCGATCGAAACTCCAAAGAAGGCCCTCACTCACTTCGAGCCGACTGCCATCACTGTAGTGAACGAGAGCCTGCAATTCCTGACTTGCATCCACCGGCAAGGCTGCGAGGGGCCAAACGATTTCCAGTGATTCAGCGACTTTTCCGAGAACTGTGATCATCGTGGCCGTTGATTGCCCCCCGAAACTTGCCGTCAGGGTTGTTGTACCCGGTGAGAGGGCTGAAACACGCCCGGATTCGTCGACATCAATGATCTGGGCATCACCAACTTCCCAGGTTGTCTGAGTACTTCGATCAGCAAAGGTCCGGTTGGAGTAAATCGCCGTACTATAGAATTCAAGAGATTGTCCTACAGCCATTCGAGCGAGGACAGGGCTAATTTGAACTTCCTGTACCGATATATTCGCAACGTTGACCTGGAAGCGGAACTGCAAACTGTTGAACTCCGCCGTTAGGCTCGTCGAACCTTCCATCAGACCGGAAACCGTGGCACCATCCATGGTCGCTATGTCGGAATCAGCGATACTCCACGTCACCACATCCGAGAGCTGGCGGAGAGAGCCGTCATCAAATCTTCCGTAAATGAGAACATCGATTTCTTCGCCAAGAGAGAGGGATAGATTCGGCTCGACCTGCTCCAACGCGATCAGCGTCGGCTCAGTCACCAAAACCGTCAGTTCTTCAGAAAACCCAAAGCAACTCGCTTGTATTATTGCCATCCCGGCGGAGATACCCTCGACTAAGCCAGACCCAACGACTCTAGCTACATCAATATCGCTGCTCGTCCAATCGCAATAAGCGGTCGCTCCTACTTGGTTTTGTTGGCTGAAAGCCAGGTTGGCTGTATAGCTCAAAAACTCACCCGCCAACAGTGTGTTGGCGCTTCCCGATACCTGTAAGCCCTCCGCTTCCGGGCAATTGACCGAAATTTTTGGATCATCAGGATCAAATTCATTCACTTCGCTCGTTTCGATACTGCAAGCCGGCTGTGGATAGGCAGGTTGCTCAGAGATCGAAAGACGCAACTTTCCACCAGCGACGACCACATTAGTGGCAAGCAGGCGATTTTCACCCGCATCGAGGCGAAAACTGGATCCGTTGATCAAAAATTCGATCGCGCTCGCTATGGGTTGGTTAAGGATTAGTTCGATATCTTCGAGTTCCGGACCGTCGCTCTTCGGAGATTCATTCGCAGGTGGCTGTGTTTCTTCGAGGGAGTCCTGGGGTTTCTCAGGCTGGGCTTCGCTCGGCGCTGTCTGTGTCTCTGGCTCAATATTTTTACTCGAGCCCGAGGTCTCTGTCTCAACAGCAGTCTCAGTGCTTCCCGTTGGTGCTTCTTGTTCTGGGGCCTCGTCACCTCCGCCGCCGCCACATGCGATGAGGATAGCGGCCAGTAAGAGGCTAATCAGACCAATATTAATTTGAGGTGTAGAGTTACTACGCATACCATTGCCTTTGTTACAATGAAACCCACACCTCTACGAGTCATCTTTTCGAGTTTTTCGGCGAGTTTCTTGAGCAACCCTCGCTATACTTCGTATTTCTGCGTAAATCCTGTACCTTACACCCGGACAAATCTGAGGAAATTACATAACAACAGGTCGACAGGCTAGCGCCGAAGGTCCCCGAGGCGCCGGTATTAACTGGACTCACTGCTTTTTTCTGGCCTGCTGCTTGAGCCTGAAGAACCGTCGAACGGCTCGGTGCGACAATCTCTAACACATGAGATATGGCTAAAAACAAAAAACCACGGTAGTACCGCGGCTCTTCTATACGGACAATCAAGTCGTCTGACTTGATAGAATCGGATTAATTATCTTTGAGAGTAAGCAAATGATCGATATGAAAGGCACCATAGATGCCACCAGTGATCGCATTGAGGTTTACATTGTACCCTTCAATATGCTCACCCATCCCCATCTTATCAACAACAGTACGGAACTCTTTCTCTCCCCGCTTCTTGCTCACTAATGAAACCAAAGCATCCGCCACATCCTGAGGATCTTGACTAGGGTTGGCCTTTAAAGCCTGTTCAAAATTATCGAAAAAGAGCTGCGGCCCTGGTTCAATCGCTTCGTAGGACTTATCTCTCGAGGTATCTTTTGGTTTGATCAGCCGATCCATGAAGGTAGTGGGAAATCCTCCTGGCTCAAGGATGCAAACCTCAATCCCAAACTGTGAAAGCTCTGTCCTGTAGTTTTCTGATAAGGCTTCGAGAGCCCATTTAGAAGCATTATAGGGTCCGTAATAGGGAATCGTCATCCGACCAAGCAAACTCGAAACATTAACAAAGCATCCTTGCTGACGCTCGCGAAAGTGGGGGATAAAGGCACGCATTACGCGGTGCACCCCAAAAACATTGATCTCAAATAACTTCTGGAACTCATCTGCGGAAAAGGCCTCTTGAACCCCAAGAACCCCTATCCCAGCATTATTAACCACAACATCGATATTGCCAAAAGACAGCGCTTCTTCCACCGCGGCAGTGACGCTCGCATCGTTGGTGACGTCAAGCTCCACGACGTTAGCCCCAAGCTTTGTTAACTCAGAGGCAGCCTCCCTATTTTTGCCATCGATATCTCTCATGGTAGCAATCACTTGATGATCATTTTTGATCAAAGAGCGAGCCATAAGATTGCCAAATCCAGAACTAGTGCCAGTGATTAAGATTGTCTTTCCCATGTTGATATCTCCTTTATCGTTTTGCATCAACAGAGAGATTGTCGGATACCTTTGCAAATGAATCAAATTAATGTTATTAATTATATTATGAACAGATTTAATGACTATAATATTGAGTTAATTCCGGTACTTATTACTATCTTGGATACCCTAAGTGTCACAACGACAGCCAAGAAGCTAGGAGTCACTCAGTCTGCTGTGAGCCACTCCCTTAAAAAACTAAGGACCCAATTCAAAGACGAGCTTGTGGTTAGAGAGGGCAACCGCCTCACTCCCACGCTCAAGGCTCAAGCCATCTATCCGTCACTCAAAAAATGGTTAGGAGAGCTTGAGACGATCGTTGATGCGACGGAGTTTGACCCGCTCACCTCGCAAAAAATCTTTTACATCTCGGCTACAGATATCGTCGAGACGATGTATATGCCGAGCATCATTCGGTACCTGGTCCAGCACGCTCCTCATATGTCCATAAGGCTTACACGCTGGCATAACGATACCGTCCACAATCAATTGGATCGTTTGGAAGCCAACTTTGGCATTGGTGTGACGACGCCAGCGACTCCCAATATCTATCAGAGTGTCTTATATAAAGACTCCTTCATCTCTGCAGCGCGCAAAGACCACCCGTTTTTTGATTCCAAACAAACCCTTGATGATTTTCTAAGCTTTCCGCACACGATGACCAGTGGTGGGGATCGATTCAAAGGAGTGGTGGACCGAGCCCTTCAAAGGATCGGGCGAGTGAGAACCTTGACCCATACGGTGCCGAACTTCGCCAGTGGTCCTTTGATCATTAAAAACAGCGATTGCATCCTCACCGCTCCTCAACGGTTCATGGAACTCAAGGCCGAAGATCAAGGAATTCGTCTATTTAAAGCCCCCTTAAACCTGCCGACCTTTGAGGTAAAGCTATTCTGGTCGCGAAAGACCCATAAAGACCCCGCCCATAAATGGATGCGTAATGCCTTGAAAAGCCTTATCCAGGTCGCTGATAAAACGGCCTCATAAGTCTGTATTGAATGATAGACTCCTCCTTTTTGGCAATCATACCAAGTTCTTAACCACAGGTCATGAATAGATCTCATGCGTTAATGAGAGTAATTAATTTGAATAATGCTCTATCCCCCCCCGATAATTGTCTTGTTGCTAACAGTTATCCAAAGGAGCTTAAAAATGAGCGTTAAGAATAAAAACCAAAAACAACCATCAACAGAGACAGTATCCAACGAACCACCCCCAATGAGTCGGAGAGATATGCTGGCAAGCGGTGCCAGCGCACTATCTGGACTAGGAGTTATGGCAGTGGGCGGAGGAATGATGGCGTCCACCGAGGCATTTGGCAAAGCCGGTTCAAAAAAACCTCTGTCGGGTAAAGTGGCGATTGTCACTGGAGCAAGAGCCAATATGGGCCGAGCCTTCTGCGCGGCGCTTGCAGAGCTCGGCGCTAATGTAGTGATTCACTACCACCGCAAATCCACGAAAAAACAAGCCCTTGAAACGTCACGCTTGGTTCAAAAAGCTGGTGCGAAAGCAGTGCTAGTACAGGGTGATTTGGGCGACGTAAAAAATGTCAAAAAACTCTACGACACTGCAGAAAAGAAGTTTGGTGGCATTGATATCGTCATAAACAACGCAGGTGCCATTATCAAAAAACCGATTGCCCAGTTTACCGACGCTGACTTTGATAAACTCGATCGCGTCAATAACAGAGCTTTGTTTTACTCTCTGCGAGAAGCGGCAAAACGGGTCAGACCTGGAGGCAGAATCATCAATAACGGTACCTCCTTACTCGCTGGAGCAGCACCAGGATACTCTGTCTATGCAGGGACCAAAGCCCCAGTAGAAGAGTACACTAGAATGGTGGCTAAGGAATTAGGTGATAAGAAAATCACAGTCAATTGCATCGCACCTGGCCCCATCGATACACCGTTTTTTCACAGCCAAGAAAACAAGAATTCTGCAGCCTATGCATCTCGGCTGTCTGCCGAGAAAAGACTCGGTAAGGTTTCCGATATTGCACCACTTGTGAGTTTTCTGGCAACTCCGGAAAGCCAGTGGGTGAATGGGCAGACTTTGTTTATCAATGGTGGATACCTAACACGATAGGCGGAAAAAGAGGGGGGGGGATGTTTCCCCCTCTTTCAAGATAAGAGCCTAGACAAGTTGAAGCGGAAGCATCAGAGATTTACCACTTAACACTCATGACGCCTATCCAATCTAACCGGCGAGTCATAAAATACTCGTTGAGGCGTAATGTTTTTACTTGGTCAATAAAAGAGTCGTTGGTATGAGATCATATAAAAACACTGACAAATATAAAAACTCCCTATTTTGAATCATAGGGAGTTCCTTTGTTTATTTCACATTAGTCTATTTTCCGCTACTATCATCCGGTTTCATAACAACACAACAACAGCTCTTTTGGTCCTTGTCTTTATCGTTGTCCTTGTCTTTTTTATGACCGTAAGCTTTGGCACCACCTTGCTCTGGACTACAACAACAGTCCCCAGGTTTTTGGTTATGGTAAGCTTTTGATTGACTAGGATCGTCGCCGTCTTCCATGGGGTAGCAGCAGCACATCGCGGGATCTTTTTCATCGTCCTTGTCTTTATCTTTATCTTTCTTATGGCCGTAGGCCTTCGCTTCACCATCCGGCTTACAGGTTTTTTGCTCACCATCCTTACCCGCCATGCAGCAACAATTCGTTTTATCAGCGTCGGATTCTTTATCTTTACTTCCGCTGGCGGAAGAATATAAAAGCCTTTTGAGCAGTTCTTTTTTCTTATCCTTATCTAGCTTGCCATCGTCTTTCTCGTCGGGTTCACAACAGCAGCAACAAAGCATTTTACCTTCACCGTCTTTACCGGGACCGCCTTCTGAACCATCGGTACACTCGTATGCGACGTCTTCAATTTCCTCTGGATCGAGAATTCCGTCTAGATTTTTATCTAACCCTATGGTGATTTTTTTTCCGCCCTCTGGGCAGTCCTCATACTCACCTGGCCCAAACTCATCTTCCGTCACGATCCGCACGCCTTCGTCGGTAGGATCATTAGATCCGCCTTTTTTGTCTGCCGAGTCACTCTCTACGGTGGCTGGGTTCTTCTGAACGCTGGCTTCTAATTTTTTGCCATCGACGTTATCAAAGGAGGCTTTGCATGATGCCAACAGAGACCCAGAAAGAAGTATAAATGTTATTAATTTCAATCTCTTAGACCTCTACTTAGTTTTCAAAATTGTTCCAGTTGTTTGGTGTAAGTATCGGAATTTTTTCGGAGACCTTTAGAAAGCGCAAAGAACTGAGTACCGATCGATAACATAAATTCTGCTTACCACCTAAATCAGCCTTTAGGCTGTTAGTAATTTTGCAAGGGTTAGTTCCTAGGAGACTAAAGGGCGAAAACTAGTAATCGTTGTCCCTGAGTGACTTGACTTTGGCTCGTTATTCCTATTGTATCAATTAGGATACATCGCGATGGCTATTGACCAAATCGATTCAGCGCTGCTCTGTCACCATAAGGATCTACCAACTATGAAAAAAGTACTGCTCATAATCGGAAGTTTACTTGTAACTTTGGCATTAGCCGCTGTCATCATTCCGTTGATCGTTGATATTGACCAGTATCGTGAGGAGCTTTTAGCGGTAGCTAACGAGCAGATCGAAGGAGAGCTGTCAATTGATCAACTTGGTTTAAGTTTATGGGGCCGAGTCGAAATCGACATCCAAGGCACCAGTGTAACACTGCCTAACGGTGAACGTTTGATTCAAGTGGAGAGATCCTACTTAGTGATTCCCTTCAGCGATATTTTTGCTGGAAAACCGCAAGTCACTTTCGAACTTAAAGAGCCGCGTATACATATCCAACGTGACGCTACAGGAAGGCTCAACGCCTTAGATCTCGTTCCATCTACAAGCTCAGAGGCAGCATCTAGTGATCAGACAAGTGCCACTAAATCGCCAGATTCGTCGAGGGGATCATCTGTGGACCCTGAGTCTAATCCACTGGCTGCCATTCTTCTTGCTGCGCAAATCGACGTTAGTATCGAGGACGCCCACCTGCACTTCCAAGATGCAGGTTTAGCCCTCAATCAAAAGCTAAAGGGCTTCAACCTGGAGCTCAAGGATTTAGGGCTCCAGCAGCCCATCCAGTTAAAGGTCTGGAGTGATGTTGCGACCAAACTGGGGGATATTGCCATCAATGGTCCGCTTCGTATTGCGTCCACCATCAATCCCACATTTAGTGGTGCAGCATTTCAAAAAGCGAAGATTGACTTGGAAGTAAACCTAAACGAAATGACCATGGAAGTACCGGGAGCCTTAAACAAAACCGATGGTGATCCACTCACCATACAGCTACTCGCTGAAGCAAGCGCCGTTGGTATTGAAGTATCGAAGTTACGTCTCGAGGCCTTGGGGCCCGTCTTAGAGGTGACGGCCAAAGCTAACTGGAAAGAGGGGCTCAGTTACGAAGCTCAAGCAACGCTGGCCCCGTTTAAACCTGCCAGCCTTAAAGACACGATCCCACCACTGGGAGACCTTATTCACCCAGACTTGCAAATTGAGTTACAAACCTCGGTTGTCACAGATGAAGTTAGAGACCTACAGCTACGAATGACGACTTCTGGCAAAGATCACTTGGATCTAGACGCCAAGGTTAAAGGGTTTGCCACACCACAGGCTGAGATCAAAATCCACTCCACACAGCTACACCTCGACAAGGTTTTGGTCCTTCCTGAACCGGAACCTCAAGACGAAACATCTGCATCGAAAGATGCCGAAAGTCGCCCTACAAGCCAGCCAGGAGGAAAGCCATCCCCAAAGGGCGAGAGTCAAGGGGAGCCGGCAGCTGATTTCGATGCTATGATTGCTGAGCTCATCAAAAATCCGCTCATTGCAGAATCCAGTCTTCAATTGAAAACTGATATCGCAGACTTTCGCTATCAAAATATCGTGATCTCTTCGATAGATCTTGGGGTAAACTACAAAGATTTAACGGCCGCAGTGAAACCTCTTAAACTAAAACTGTTCGGTGGACACATCGATACCTCCTTGCAACTCGCCCTAGACAAGCAACCGCCGACTTACCAGGTGGATCTGGATGTCGCTAATCTAGACTTCAAAAAAGCCATAGAGACCTTCTTGGACTCCTTCGCTAATACTGTTGCAGGGTCCATGACCCTGCAAGCTAAAGGGGAGGGTAAAAGTCTTAACCCGGATGCTGTCTTAGCAAACCTAAACCTTAACGGTCAATTTGCTGTAGATAATGCAGCACTACGTACAATCGACACTAGAAAGATGCTTGACGAGAGTGTTGCAAAAATCCTATCGGATGTGAAAGGCAAGGTCCCCAACCTTTCCTTAGGCAAGGTCAAATCCCTCAAAGATGTGAAAGGATCCTATAAGCGGATCAGCTCAGAGTTTTCATTGAGGGCTGGTGCACTAGTCGCTCCGAATTTTCATGCCGAACCGTTTCCGGATCAGGGTATCGATATCAAAGGCAACACAGTCATCCATCTCACAGAGGATAAGCTCGAAGCTCAATGGAAGCTTTTTGATTCCTTTAACCGCACAGGCCTCATAGATATCGATGTCAAGCAAGGGCCCATTGAAGTGGAAGAGGTCTTCTCCGAATCTGGCGAACCCGTGTATCTTCCCATAGAGGTAGGATGCAAGCTCTCTAGCCCCTGCTATCGCTACGATAGTATTCCCAAGCACTTTATCGGTACAGCCACAGCTAATATCACGCGAGCTGTTAAAGGCCAGGCCAAGCAATTGGTGGATAAAAAACTGCAGGAGGCAAAGAAAAAAGCTGCCGCAGAGGCAGCTAAAGTCAAGGCCAAAGCTCGGGCCGAAGCTGACAAAGCCAAGCAGAAAGCTAAAGCTGAGGCAGAAAAGCGCAAAAAAGAGGCCGAGAAAAAAGCCAAGGAAAAGGCTAAGGAGGCCTTGAAGAAGAAGCTGCCATTTTAAGGAATTTACTCGATGAACGATCTATTGACCAAAGTGAATCGTAGGTCTTGAGAACGTTTTGTCAACAGACTGTTTTTCGAAAGGACTGCGGAAAGTTTTTTTGCTTTCCGCAATAAAAGCCTATATCCATCGCTTTCACAGCAGCTTAAAAGCCACCCAACTCCATACCATCCTATTTCTAACGGAAGCGAACGATACAAAATAAAAACGCCATACCTCAAACCTTTAGAAAAACAAGAGAACTCCGAATACGATTGGGTAAATAGAATTAGGTTTACAGAGGGGGCTCAGAGTGAACTGGAATAGAAGGCAGTTACTCCTTGCAAGTGGAGGAGCTTTCCTTAGTCTGCCTGCTTGGGTAAAAAGCGCCACAGATGGCAAGAATATCGATCAAAAGTTTATCCGTGACATTGCCGATTCAGCTAAAACTAAGGATCTGACAGTTATATATCCCAAAGGTTGCTTGGCAAATCTAAAACCTATTATTCAACAATTCTCCAAGCTAACCTCGGTACAGGTTAAACTTAAAGAAGTAGGCTTCAACGATATAACCAATCACCTATTGAAGACGAGATTGATTAAGGGACGAGATAATCACTTTGATATTGCGATCCCTCCAAGTTTTTCGATACCCGACCTAGCAGAGGCTGATGTCATCCAGGAGTTTGACAATGATGTCTCAAAAATGAGTCTTCAAGACTATGAAACATCACTTTATTCACTTGGGGATTATTATGCAGACAAACTCTTTGGTCTGCAAACCAGCGGCGATGCCTACATGCTCTTTCTCAGGAAATCTTGGCTTTTAGATAAGAAAAATCAAGACAGGTATCGGCAAAAATTCCAGCGAAACCTTGAAATTCCCCAAACCTGGGAAGAGCTCGATAGACAACTTGCTTTTTTTCATAAACCCTCAAAAAATCAATATGGCGGCTGCTTTTTTCGACACAAGCTCTATATGCATTGGGAATATTGGATCAGACTGCATGGCAAAGGCCTTTATCCCTGCTCTGCAGATTTGAGACCTCAACTGACAGTTGATTCTAGTGTGACTGCACTCGAGGAGATGAAGAGCGCTACAAGATTTTTGCATCCAAGCTGCCAGAGAAACGGGCCATATGAAAATTTTTCGTTGTTCAATCAAGGTAATTGTTACGCGAATCTTAGTTGGGGGGGGTGGTCAGAAATTTTTCTTTTCGCCAAAGTCGAACATCAAAGATGATTTGCTTGTTGTTCAGACACCTGGTGGAACACTTGGAGGCAAAGAGCAATCTATTTCGTATTTTAATTGGGGCTGGAGCTATGTCGTTGGAAAGAATAGCCGTTGTCCTGAACTTGCAAGTCTTTTCGGTTTTTTTGCTACAAATGGCGTGATTTCTAGTCGCGCCATTGCGGAAGCTAAGGGCTTTTTCGATCCATTCAGAAAAGAGCACTTTCAATATGAACCAATCAAGGATGTCTACGGTGAGAATTTTTTGACAACCCTAAAGACATCGCTAAACGAAGCGATACCAGATTTTTATCTCAAAGCCCAGGGTCAGTATTTTTCTGCTCTCAGGCAAGGTATCCATGCCGCTAACTTTCAAAGTATTGAATCCGAGGCAGCCCTCAAAGCAGTTTCAGAAAAATGGGATAGCATAAGCAGCGCGCAGGGTTTTCAGAACCAGAAAAAACAGTGGCAAAGACTACAGAATCGTTACCCCTCTCACTTGAAACGTCATCTTAAGGGCTAAAGGATTGCGGAAAGTACAAATAGACTCAAAAACTGGTGTTTATGCATTGACTATAGTGATCAGTTTGCTCGCCTCTGCTTACCTTTACAGTTTGTTTTCCAAAAGGCTTCTGGAGAAAACGAAGGGAGAGCATCGTTTAATGACAGATATTCGCCGCAGCGAACTTATTGCTAACATCGATCGGAGAAAACTTAATCTCACAGTACTCGAAGCTTATATGTCCACCGAGAGCCAACCTTCAGCAAAAAGCTTCAGGAGTTTTGCCGAAGCACTACCAGGTAGCAATGACCTTGAAGCCCTCTGCTGGACAGGCCATAAACCTAAAATTCAGTTTAGAGTCGGTCGGACAGAATTATGTGAAAACTTCGACGTCATTGAACCCGATAAGATTCTTCCACAGCAACAGCTACTTATGCAATCCATTTATATCCGCAGCGATAGCGGTACTGAGGGTTTCATGACAATATTCATGAACCTAAGGGACTTACTCAGTCTTTCGGATGACAAGATCAATAACCCTGGTTACCTACTTATCTACAATAACGATAACCAGACTTTTTCTAGGATAAGTCATGGTTCCAAAGATTTAGAAATTCTGCAGACGGGTTTTCTCAACGCTGACTTAGTCAGAGAGATCAGCCGAATGGGAAGATTTGACTTGTTCTACCAGGTGGATGCCCTAGGACTAGATCAGCCAGATATGCGCAAACCCGAACTTGTCATTTGTTTACTCACTTGCCTTTTTATCATCGCATCAGGATTCTTTTTGGGACATGTCCTCTCAACCCGTAACGAAATCTCGCGACAAGTTAGACTCAAGACCTCTGAGTTAGAAGCAGCCTCGTCGGAAGCTCAAAAACTCAAAATGAAAGCTGAGGAACTTGCCAATCACAAACAGAAGTTCCTAGCAAATATGAGCCATGAAATCAGGACCCCAATGAATGGTGTTTTAGGGGTCATTCAATTACTTGACGATGAAGAACTCAATGACAAGCAAAAACAGTATCTACAAGTCATTGCTGA
Organism: Pseudobacteriovorax sp.; assembly: GCA_013215145.1. GTDB lineage: Bacteria > Bdellovibrionota_B > Oligoflexia > Oligoflexales > Oligoflexaceae > DT-89. The sequence goes on along the minus strand of JABSRP010000041.1, from coordinate 38,210 downwards.
ATCTGGTGAACTTATGGTAGGTATCCTCAACGATATTCTCGATCAATCAAAAATAGAAGCCGACATGATTGAACTAGAGACAGTACCATGCAGTGTGGTAGAGATCATTGAATCCGTTTGTGGTTTGTTTCGCTCAGCAGCCGTCAGTAAGGGGATAAGCATTGATTTTGATGTCGATCCCAGCCTCCCCAAATACGTTCAACTGGACCCCCTTAGGATGAAACAAATCGTTACAAACCTAGTATCCAATAGTATAAAATTCACGCCCACAGGAAGCATACGAGTTGTTGCCCGTCAGATACCTAATAAAAGGCTAGAGGTTTCTGTGTACGATACAGGAATCGGAATTGACCAGGACCGTATCGACAGGGTTTTTGACGAGTTTTTACAGGTTGATAACTCAACAACCAGGAAATATGGAGGGACAGGACTCGGCCTAAGCATTGCTTACCGTCTGGTTGGTTTGATGGGTGGCAAGATTGATGTTCAATCTAAATTAGGGGAAGGGAGTCGTTTTTTCTTTTCAATCCCCATTGAGAAAGCCACATTTAGCGAAACGCATCAGAAAATGACCACTTTACCTAGCCATAAAGATACTACAGATTTTAATGATTTAAAATTACTGGTAGTAGAAGATAATGCTGTGAATGCCATGGTGATTCTTAGACTTTTAAAGAAATTACAAATCTCTGCAGATCTGGTAGGTGATGGTGCGAGCGCCGTTTCAAAAGTCGAAGACGGTGAGTATGATATCGTTTTAATGGATTGCCATATGCCAGTCATGGACGGTATCGAGGCCACGAGACAAATCAGGCGCGGCCCTAGATCGGAAGTTATTATCATAGCACTCTCGGCCGGGGCAATGAAGGAAGATAAGCAGGCATGTTATGATGTGGGGATGAACGATTATTTAACCAAACCGATACGTAAAGATGTTCTCAAAAACACTATTCTGAAATGGTCATTGCATAATAAAGACAACGCTGCCTAGTCGACCATCACTCTGATAACTTCCACAAGATCAGCATAACTTTTAAAAAATACTATGGATTCCATTAACTCTGCTATAATTTAAAATTTTAGAGAATTTAAGGGAGAGCAGAATGAAATTTAAATGGATACTCTTAATCTTCCTGGGAGCATGCAAATCCACAACTCAAACGGAGCAAGCAGGCCTAAAGAGCAGTTCTGATATCATCTGGCAGAACTGCGAGCAAACTCCACTACCTTCTCACAGCAATGTTCCTTGGAAAAACATAGGAAATCGTACCCAAAATGCTGTGGCAAAACCTGATCACCGCAGCAACGATGGTATCACCACGACAGGCCACGCCGAATCCTTTGTCGTAAGAAGCTTTTTCGGTTGGCAGGTAGGACCTCTACGGACACCGATCATTGGCGAAGACATCGCATCGTACCTGGATACATGCGGCAATCAACTCGTAGAGCTTGGTCAGCAGACCACAGACAAAAAGGGGCAAGTAGACACCATACTTGATCCGAAGGTCGTGGGCAATCTGGGACCGGGCGTCTATAAGCTTCATCATAAACTATTGGCCAACGGACAAAACACTTCCAGTTATCTACATATTTTACCGAGGGGACAAAAAGCTGCGATGATCGACATCGATGGCACCCTCACCACTGGCGATAGTGAGGTCTACCAAGAGGCCTTTAAGCGCTATCTGAGCGAATCCATTGATGCCACCATTGTGCTAAACAAGCTATCCTCCTGGTTTCAAGACAATCTTTCCTATGTGGGCAAAGCCTACGAGGGAGCCTCCGATTTTACCAAAAGAATAAAAGAACGCGGTTACTATCCCCTATATATTACAGGGCGACCATTTATCGTCAATGAGCTCACGAGAAACTGGCTAGCGCAGCTTCCAGCAGCTAAAGGCTACATCAAACTAGCTCCCACGCTAAATGATGCCTTACCGAGTAACGAAAACGTTGGCGCCTATAAGGTGCGAGAGTTACGAAGTATTCAAAGCAAGGGAATCGATATCGTCATTGGTGTAGGTAATTCCACAACGGATATCTTTGCCTTTGCCACCCACGGCATCGCTCTCGATAAGAGCTTTATCATTGGCAAAAACGCAGGCAAAGACGGTACGGTGGCATTTGATAGCTATCAAAACTTTCCCTGGGAGAACATCCCTCCAGCGCAGTAATAAAACTAGGTTAGTGCCCCACGAAGTGTGAGACCCAATGCCTTACTGCGGTTCTGTGGAGCTATCATGAAGGTTCTGACAAAAATCTTGAAGAAATTCTCCAGTAGCGTCTAGCGGACAATTTTCTACTAGGATAGGAGCATCGATCTTCGAGCTAGATAGGGTATCCACCATCTTAGTCGCTTTTAGCGGCATAAGATCAGTGAGATTAGAATTATCTTCGATAACGATGCCGCCTTGGATCAAGTCAAGCTGATCAAGACCGTTAAACGATACAAGATTCGGATTTTGTGCGATCTGCATATTAGCGGTCAATTGCCTAGCTGGATCGCTGTACCGTGAGTCATTTTTTATCTCTTTCAACGAGTTAAGGCCAGTAAAATCCTCAATCCCCGTATCTCTGACAGTGAAGTCACCCTGTAAGACTTCCAAGGAGCTGAGCCCTTCAAAGTTCTTTAGTTGCGGCGCCTCAAAAATATGAAAACCACTTCGGATGTGCTTTAAACGCTCCAACCCTTTAAAATTTACGATTGAATTGTTATTGAGTATTAAAAAGTTACCTACTGTCTCGAGCATAGACAAATGATTCATATGATCAATTTTCGGTAGGTCGCCAGCTTCTAGCAAATCTAATTCTTTGATATTTGAGAGTTTGGGAAAGGCTTCAAGACTTCCCAAATCACTGTAAGAGAGGTACCCGTTAAATTGAACGCTCTCTGAAAATCCTGTCAGGTATTTCAGCTTAGGACTACTACCGATGCTGAACCCCCGCGAGATGGTTTCAAGCTTGTGGAAAGCATCAAAGATCTCTAAGTCCTCATTGAGTAGGATATCTACGGAACCCGCATGCCTTAGGTTGTGAAACCCGCGAAGCTCTACTAGACCATTTTCGAAAATCTCGAGGGAGTCGTTAACGACCTCCAAGCGATCGAGGCCTGACATAGACTTTAAATCAAGATTACTATTGATGAGCATCTTGCCAAATACGGATCGTATCTCGCCGAATTCCAGTGCGTGCAATTTGGAAAACTCTAGCTCGATAGAATTAATTTCACTTAAATTGGGAAACGAGAGCTTTTCATAGTTACCTAGAGCGGTGATGATTAAATCGCCTTTGATCACTGATATTTGCGAAAAGTCCAGTAACCCCTGCTCAATAAAGGAATTAGGTATATCACCAGTAAGTTCGATATTTCCATAGACATCAGTGCAGTGATTCGCATTTAATTCCTCAGTATCATTGAAGGTACCATAGCAGTTTTTAGGTACCATGATGTTCTGATGAATCCATTTTCCCTTCAGCTGATCTTTGGATACTTGATAGGATAAACGGTAAAATCCAGGGCTGAGTTTGTTTCCTGCAGATTGTAACCAGGTATTAGTAGTCTCTGGATCACAGACTTGGGCCGCCCCCACCGCCTTAGGATCAATGGGCTCGACACAATAGTCAATTTTCAGGGACTCATCCACCTCATCGCCCAAATAAAAGTTGACTTGGTATCCGTCTTCCACAACCCCATATTCATTGCCAAAGTAGCGCCGGAATTGATTCAACCTAACGCCAACATCCGCCTTTAGCTCGTATTTGTTGGTATCAATTGAGCAGCGAAAGGAAAGTGCTTCGGCATTTCGGATGTAATCAAATAGCCTTATTTCAATATCGTAGATTCCCGGATCTAAGGACGAGATATCCCATTGGGAGTTTTCCATGAGAGGCCGCGCTTCGGTCTGTAGCAAAGCACGCTCACTAGGCGTTTCGCTCTTGCGAAACATATGACCCTCAATCCTATAGAAAAGACGAAAGTCTGGTCTTACATTGGAGTAGTTGACAAACTGTGATGGATTCAGACTATCTGACTGAACATATTGGAGTGGACAAAGGCTTTCCGGTGTTTCTGGGGTAGTATTGCGCAGTCTAAGTCTTCGGTTTTCAGTGAGCGAATCAGCGGTTGTGACTGCGGACTCTACTTTACTATCTGAGTCTGCCGTCCGAATCAAAAGAAAGGCTCCGGGCTCAATTGCGGTAAGAGGAATGCAGCCCTTTTTGCTTATTGTCTCCACACTTTGGAAGCTGCCATTTGGCAATAACTGCACAGCCGTCAGATCTTTACCCAATAGTGATTGATCTGAGCTATTGAACACCTGAAAATATGCGCCGTCGCCAACCTCCTCTCCACAGTCCAGCTTGGTTTTACTGTAGGTATTCGAGACTTTCCCTTGATGACAGGAGAACGAGAGAAGACAACTAACTGATATAATTACACTAAAGACAGATTTCAACATAGATCTAAACTCCTCCACCCAGTTTATAACATAGTCTATTAGAGTTAATCAAATGTTTAAGATGGATTTGGAGAGGAAATTTTCCAAACAATAATTAGGAGCTCAAAATTAGAGATTATTAAAAAATCGAACTTTTCTAACTCTTGGACAGATTTGGCAGCCGTCACCTGCCGTGAGAGTCAGCCTTACTTGGTCAAAACTTATGAAGCCGATCCCATAGCTTCAAGAATAATAAGCCCGCGGAGGCGTAGTGTTTTGACCAAGTAAGGCTGACTCTCACGGCAGGTGACGCCTTGCAAAAAACCTAAACAGAATCCGTCGATCATACTGTACTCCACAGACGTACATTATCAACGCTAGTCATCAGATAAGAATGTTGAAAGACCCAACCTTATCCTAATGTCTCGACGTTACCCCAGTAGGAAACAATCAAACGAAAAGGAGATACTACATATGAAAACAGCTTTGTTAATGGCATCCGCACTCATAGCCCCAAGCATGTTTGCTGCCCCCAAATATATCAAAATTGATTTGAATACCGATTTAGAAGGCTTTGACCCATCGCTTTATCAGGATGTGCAGGACCTACTAGAAGACGAGAGCGAGATGATTGCAGCATGGGATGCTTACCGATGGAACCTCAAGCAGAATGCTCGGTTCTGCATCACCACGAGTCCTAAATACTTAGTCCCCCTCTACGAGAAGATTGCAGCTCTCATAGTCAACCCAAGCAACAATAGCATCGGCTTCACTCATGTCTGCTCCGGCCCTTTAATGCCACCTAGACCGACATGCCCGATTCCACGGCCTACTTTGGAAACTCTCAACAAGGTCCAAGGACGGATCGTAGACAGTTTTCCGCAGTCATCAACCTTTGCCATACATGTGTCCCTTCCCTCCCTCCACGTCGACCAGAATACCTGCGCCATCACTTATCAGGCTGATTACTCTGTCAACGGACATATCGCGCCCTTACCCGAGTACGGGCCAGGCCAATCAGTCTGTCTATATGCTGGGGTGGCTACGGTCCAAAACATGTCTGGAAATGGCTCAATAAGCTTCAAAGAGGATCGGTCGAAATGCAAAACATAAGGACTGATTTCAGACTTTAGTGTCTCCGATGTTATGTTCACGTTTTGATACAGGCGTGTTCACCTCATAAGCCTCCAGGCAACTGGAGGCTTTTTGCATGGGGATCGGAGCTAAACAAAGGACCGAGTTCAGAACACTACAGAAGATATCAGCCCATACAGTACGTCCAAACAACACCTCAACCGCTAATCTTTATATAATTTCTATCTAATTTTTCTAAACAAACACTAAGATCTCTGTCATACTCGTCAAGAGACATCTGATGACTTCTTTAGGGACCTTATGCGAAAGCTATGGCCGTCAGCTTGGATACCCGTAATATGCTTGGCTTTAGTGGTTTTCAGCCATGTAGCTCAGGCAAGCAGCCATCGCATCACTGCGTTTAATGTCCAGATTTTTGGCCGAGCAAAAATGGCTAAGCCATTACCGGCTCAAATTCTTCCCGAGATCATGACACGCTCTCAGCTGACCTTTCTCCAAGAGATAAGAGATAAGAGTGACAAGGCCATCAACCAATTGATGGACACGATCCACGAAACCCATCCCAACTACGACCTTCTCTTATCACCAGCACTTGGGCGGACTCGTTCAAAAGAGAAGTACGCCTACATCTACGACAGCTCGCTGCTTAGACCGGTGACCAGCTTTGTCTTAGAGGATCCGGATGACGTATTTGAAAGAGAGCCCTATGTGGCCTTATGGGAGGATACGACGGGGGCTCATTTGGTGACGATTGGGATTCATGTGAAGCCAAGCGCGGTTCCCGAAGAGCTAGCTCATTTGGCAAGCTATGCCGAAAGGCTCTCGAAATTGGGTTTGTCGCACATTTTAATCTTGGGCGATCTCAATGCAGACTGCCGGTACCTCGAACCTGATGAGCCTTTCATACTACCAAACTTAAGTTATTTTACCTCCCTGATCGACAATAGTATCGATACCACCACAACGGCTACAGACTGCACCTATGACCGTTTTCTAGCATCACCAGATCTGACCGATGACGTGTCCGACGGAGATATTTTTGATCACCAAAGTTATTTTGGGCTAAGCCTAGAAGAAAGCCGATTAATTTCTGATCACTACGCTATTGAATTATTTTGGCACAGCCAAAGTGCTAGCGACTCAAAGGACTGGCGCAGACGTGTTTTCAGCAATATGCCACAATTTGGTATTCCTTCTCCCTAGCGTGAAACTATTCCCCTTCTTTCGTCGAATAGCTGGATAAGAAACCCGATTCACCTTGACCGGTCGTCGGTTGAAGCCCTATGCTAGGGCACCATTTCTAGTTAGGAGACTTGCATTGGAAAACAGCACCGCTGCCACCATTCCCGAGGCTAAGGTATCAACCGCATTTGCCAACCGCGTGTTTCATTCTGGACAAGATTTGAAACCAACGGCGCTTGATACGCTGCAAATCAATATCACGAAACTCTGCAACCAGGCCTGTGTCCATTGTCACGTGGATTCGTCTCCTAGACGGCGAGAGGCTATGAGCGATGAGACGCTTGATCGCATCCTTGCGATTCTAAAAGCGGATGACCAGATCAAGACACTCGATATCACCGGAGGAGCTCCCGAGCTTCATGCAAGATTTAAAGATGTCGTTAAAGAAGCCCGAGCCCTTGGTAAAACAGTTATGATCCGACATAATCTAACAGTTGCCCAGGACCCTCACCCCGTGACCAAAGAATCCATGCATGATCTACCAGATTTCTTTGCCGAGTATGGCGTCGAAATTGTTTCTTCGCTTCCCTACTACCAGGAGTTTTTTACCGACAAACAACGGGGTAGCGGCGTCTTCAAAAAAAGTATCACGACTCTTCAGCAGCTAAATGAGCGAGGCTTCGGTACCTCTGGCGGAGAGCGGGTTTTAAATCTAGTATACAATCCTGTGGGTGCCTTTTTACCGCCCAACCAAGAAGACCTCGAGAAGACTTACAAAAAACATCTCAAAGAAAACTTCGGGATCTCCTTTGACCAACTATTTGCTTTGACAAATATGCCGATTCATCGCTTTAAAGTTCAGCTCAAACGGCTTGGTACATACGAAGAATATATGGAAACCCTCAGCGGTGCGTTTAATCCTGCCGCCGCTAAGGGCATCATGTGCCGTAACCTTGTCTCGGTGGCTTATGACGGCACCTTATATGACTGTGACTTCAATCAGGTTCTAGGAATGAAACTTCGGGACGTTCCCGATCTTCAGTCTTGGAACCGAGAAAAATTATTAAAGCGAACCATTAAAACTGATGATCACTGTTTTGGCTGTACAGCTGGAGCCGGGTCAAGCTGCGGGGGAAACACAGCAGATGAGTGATAGCCAAAAGCCAGCCGAACCTTACTATAAACAAAAAGACCTGAAAAAGTTTGCGGAGGTTGGCGCCTTTCGCCCAGAACTGATGGAAAAGTTCTTCGATTACTACAACTCTGTTGTGGCCACAGAGGGAGCTCTAACTAAGCGGGAGAAAAGCCTCATCGCCCTAGCCGTCTCCCACGTGAAGCAATGCCCGTATTGTATCGACGCTTACACATCAAGCTGTCTGGAAAACGGTTCCAACCCAGATGAGATGACAGAAGCCATACATGTTGGAGCGGCCATGGAAGCGGGAATTAATCTCGTCCACGGTGTGCAGATGCAGAATGCTTTGCGGAAAAAAGGTGCCTTGTAGGACTGATCGTGAAATAGAGCCTGCCTGCTCTGTCATCCGACGTCATTCAGGCCTTCTAAGACCATAGTCAGAGTTTTCTTAAAGAGCTCCTTATCGAGGGGCTTGATATACCAAACAGAAATGCCTAGCTCCCGACCTCGCATCTTAAGGTTTCGAGAGGACTCTGTGGTTAGCATACCGACTGGGGTATGTTTGTAGGGTTCTAAGGTACGGATATTCTCTATCATTTTTAGGCCATCCCACACAGGCATATTGAAGTCTGACAGAATAAAATCAAAGTCGTCGTGAGACTTGGCCAAGCGAAAACCTTCGCCGCCATCTTCAGCAAGACAGACCTCGTGACCCATTTCTTTAAGAATTTCAGATATTTCGAAGCGTACAAACTCAGAGTCGTCCGCTAGTAGAAACTTTGCCAAACTCTATCCCCCTTCATGCCACTAATCGGACATAGGCTCAAAAGATCAAGAGTCTGGCGTTTAAGTCACTAATATTACTTTGGAGTAATGGTCAATTAGGCAACACTCTTCAGCGCCTATTAACGCTTTAGTAGGTTGTTTAGTTGCATCTGCTCCCAGGGCTGCAATTGGTCGTAACCTAGGACTTTTTGGGTGAAGGTTGAGGAGGCTTGCTTTTCCACCCCACGCATCATCATACAAAGATGCTGGGCTTCTACTTGGACCATAATAGCTCTCGGAGCAATGAGTTCTTGTATCGCCAGCGCAAGTTGTTCGGTGATCCGTTCTTGAACCTGGACACGGCGAGCAAACAGGTTGATGAGGCGAGGAATCTTAGACAGCCCTAATATCTTTTCTCCAGGAAAATAAGCGACGTTAGCTGTCCCCCAAAATGGTAGCAGATGGTGCTCACACATACTGTAGAATTCAACGTTTTCGACACTCACAAGCCCTTGGCCTTCGGATGCGAAGACCCCCTCGCCCACGGCTGACTCCGGTGTTAGGGAGTAACCGCTAAAAAGGTCTTTGTAAGCCTTCACAAAACGGTCGGGAGTTCGGATCAATCCCTCGCGACTTAGATCCTCTCCTGTCATCCCAAGAATCGTCTGAGCAGCATCTTTGGGACCGCAGCAGGACTTGTGCTCGTCTCCTGCTACCGTAAAGTTTTCATCATGTTTGTTTTTGAGTTCTTCGCCAAAATCTTCTTTCATCAATACCTAACCTTTCGGGCTCTTGTAAGCTTAAGGTCACGATACCGGAATTGTCGTCAGCGCATACGTCACATATTGCGGCGCAGCAGCGGAATCCTAAGGAATGTCAGAAATCAGTACCTGTCAATGGCAACAAAAACACCCGTATAAAATGTTAGATCGTGTTTCCTTCAGAACGCATACATCAAGGCTAGAACAGTCTTCAGAGGGTCGATAAGAACGCGCCAAACTCCACGAATGAGGATTCATGAGAAAAATCGACAAAGCCACGAAAAAACCGTCGTTATGGCTTCAGAAAAACTATATGATCCGATAGCAGCTTTTTTGGTTCACTAAATTCGGTTTTTACCATAAGTTGCAGCTTCTTGGATATTGAACTGATTGGATATGAGGTACACATGAGATCGATCACTGGCTTAGTTTTTGCCCTTTTGTTGGTAACCGCTTGCGATTTTAACGATTCTTCTGACTACAACCCGAAGGAAGACTTCGAAGCGTTTCAAGAAAAGCAAGCCAAGTTGGCTGAATCACAAAAAAACGCGGCGGCGACACAAAGCCCTGAAGAGCTTGCCGCTGCAGCAGCCAAGCAGGATTACCAAACCTTTTGCTCCTCTTGCCATGGCGCTGATGGTGCTGCTAATACACCGACAGCTCTCGCCATGAACCCTAAACCTCGCAACTTGACCGATGGCTCTTGGCAAGCCTCAGTCGATGACGCTCACATCACGAAGGTGATTAAAGAAGGCGGTCCCGCTGTGGGACTCAGCGCTACTATGGCTCCTTGGGGCGCAGCCCTCAGCGACGAGAAGATTGCTGGAATTGTGACCTATATCAGAGGCATGAAATAATAGCCTATCACAGTGGCTTAGCCGTGTGTTTACGGCTAGGCTGCATAGCGGCCGCGGATCACAAACGCGCGCAACTGAGCGGACTCCTGCTCCGATAACCCCACAAAATGACATTGTAACAGGTAACGCCCGTAACCTTGCCGTTCACAGTGGGAAACTCTAAGGATAACACCGGATTGACTGCGCTTTAGTAGAGCTTGAAGTTTGGGAGACTCGACATTCAAGTGGGTACCATCGGCAAAGCGCGCGGTGGAAAAAACCGTTACCTCAGCCTCTCCAATCGCCTGAATCTGAATATCAGGAACAATTTTACTGCCCACAAGGTTAGCCTTCATTTTGCATTCCAGCTGATGGTAGCTCTCTACAAGCTCTTCCTTGTCTAATAAATTGCCAACACGTGATAGCAGCTGTTCGGGGAGTACAGGTTTGACAATGTAATCATCCCCTCCACAAGCAATCGCTTTTAAGACCTCTGACTTTTCTTTTTTTCCAGACATGAAGCAAATCTTACAGCCGTTCAACGCCTTGGATATCTTTTTTGCTAGCGCGTAGCCGTCCGTATCAGGAAGGCCAATATCGAGAATGACCAAATCAATGTTGCCTTCCCGGCTCAGCGAAACTTCTGCTGTCTTTCCGTCTTTCGCCTCGAGGATAGAGAAACCGGCCCGCCCCAACACCCGAGATACCAAAAACCTCGTGTCTTCCATGTCCTCAACAATCAAAATTTTGCCTAAACTCATGACGAACCTCCCCACCCGTCTATCTCTGTCATCGAGCCCTTAGGGCGGAAACTATAGATATTTTTTGGTAACCATCGAAATTCTCGGGCTATATTTTTGAGAGTCGACAAAATCAAAAGCAACACTTGAGGCCCCGAAACAAGAGCATTTTATTCGGTTACTGCAGACGGCGACTGCCGCACTTAAAGACCTGTATTTATTGACTATTATCGAGCCTTTCTTAAGGGAAAATGATCGGTCATCATGAGCGATATTTCCGCCGATTACCTGTTTTTACGGAGGTGAAAATGGTTAAGAAAATTCCAGAGCCCCTTGCCATTGATATTGATAGTTTCGCATCGCAGATTCGACCGAATCCCGCTTTCAGCGAGCCGTCTCATTTACCCGAAAAGGCACCTCCACCTCCCAATCAACGAGACTGGCCGGGCTTTCCTCCAGCTTTGATGACTGACATCTCCGAGCGAACTAAGACCTTTGCGGCTGACCTTACTCCTCTCATGAACGAGTTTTGGAGGATGCAAAAGGAGCGAGCCCTCGTGAAGGCCGCCCTAGCTCGTTGGCAGTTATACCGACTTAATTTAGAGGACTCCATCGTCGAAGCTTACGCCCATCAAGATCGCATATCCGCTTACTTTACGGCTCTTCTTTTCGAAAGAGTCTATATGCGCACCCTTTCTTATCACTATATGTTTCTCAACGTCGCAGAAAAACGATGGCTCGACACTAGAGAGTTTATGTCATTTCATGTTGAGGGACGTCTTGAGCATCTCCATCGTGTCGCTGCCCAATTCAAAGATAAGCTCGAGAGCCCTTATGTGAACGAATTGAAAAAACCCAATGAGCTAAAAGTTTTTGATCAGGTCTACGAAAAAAGAATCGCTGACGTAAAATGGAAACAGGATCTCGATAAGCAATTGATCGAGACCACACACTTTTTCCGCAACTTTTTTCAAAAAGTGATTCTCGAAGAAACCCTCTATCAGCAGCAATTTATGAGGGATAAGAATTTCCAAGATAAAGTTGTCGAGGCATCACAAGTCAACAAAGAAAGAGTTGCCAAACATTTTGATCAACTCATTCAACAACAAAAAGAAATTGTTTTACCAATGATCGTTAAACACATCGAGTCTTTGGATTTCTATAAGAAAAGCTACGAAGCAAATTATGCTCTTCATATAGATAACATCAGCCGTGAAAGCGAGAGAGTGTTCGATCGGCAACGCATGCAGAAGCACCTATTCGAGAAAAAACAGCCTAAAAACAGCGAAAATCTACTAGGTACTGATTTAGAGACTCTGAATAGACGGGCCACTGATCATGCCACTAAGAAAGTAGAAGACTCAATTCATGCTCCTCAGTCTGCTATCCCCAAAATCGTTACCATAAAAGAGACGAGCTTTATCCCCATAGACCAACAAGCCCAATTCGTACCAAAACTTCAATCCGAAGCAGCCTTACAAGAAAGAACGGAAAGTCCTGCTCCTATTCGTCTTGCCACAGCTCCCGTTGAACTCAAAAACCAGGAGCATTCCCATAATCTGCGTCAAGATCGGGAGGTCCCACTGACAAAGGACCAAGAGGCATTAGTACGGAGAATTCGGGACAATACCACAGCGCTGTTGGCAGCTCACGACTATACCCGTCAGATACAACGCGTTGCCTACGATGACAGCCCAAATATAGGCTCAGACATGTCGCATAAAGAGCCAGCATTACCGCCAAGGTTGGTGGAAGAGATCAGCCCCCTCGCTGACGTGCGTGATGTGACTGATGAAAACCCAAATACTGAAAAAAACCAAGGCACCGTGCCAATGAGATCTGACAAGGACTCCGAGGATTAGCCGTTTGCCATGAGTTTTTCGCTGTCCAAAGCCTTACTATCCTGGCCAAGGGGTACGGTTATTTCAAACTGAGTTCCCTGCCCCTGATGAGAAAATACAGTTAGGATCCCTCCTAATGCCTTCACTTCTGCAAGGACAGCGCTCATACCAACACCACGGCCCGAGATCTCTGTAGCTTGTTCTCTACTGGATAGGGAATCACGGAAGATCAATTCAATTTTACTCTGCTCCGACATAGTTTTGTACTCTTCCAAAGTGATGATGGATTTTTCCAGTGCTACTTTAGCAAGTTTTTCCCCATCAATACCGGCTCCATCGTCTTTTATCGTGAGATGGAGTTCCTGACGTTTTGTCCGAAAACACGACACTTGAATCACTCCCGCCTCGGATTTTCCGGCAGCAAATCTAGTAGGAGCGTCTTCTATTCCATGATCAAAACAATTGCGAATAATATGAATCAGACCGTTATCAATCATTTTGATCTCGGCAAATCGTAATTCGGCACTGGATTTGTCGAATGTGATCTCAGCAGCTTTATAAGCGTCTTTTTCGCTCAGTCGTCGAACTAAATCCACATACTTTTGGAATACCTCCTCTAGTGGATAGAGCTCCAAGGAGCTGACAGTCTCTTTTAACTCAGGATACTTTTCTGCCACAGCTTTGAGTTTATCAATCTTTTTGCGACTGGTTAGTATTTTGTTGTCGAATTGCCTTAAGCCAATAACGTTTTCAATATCAATGCTTTCAAACTTCCACTGATCCTTGATCCTTTCCCATTTTTCACGGCAATCATTGCTTTTGCTACAAAGTTCGGTTCCTTCTAAAACATGTATCTTAGCGGCAATATCGGAAAAGGCATACATAGCTAAGTTACCTTTGAGTGTATGTAGATCGCGAGCCAGTATCAAAGGATCGCCTTTTTGAGCAAAGCACTGATCGATAGAGCGCTTCTTAACAATGACTTCCGCGACAAAGTTTTTAAAGGCTTCGACGTTACTTGTGGCCTTTTGAATGCGATCCACTCGGGAGGCCTGCTGCTCTTGTTGCCGCTCTAAGGCCAATTTGTCAGTGACATCTTCGATTCCGACGACAATCTTGTCGATCACAGTGGACTGTCTATGATAGGTCGGCTTATATTTGATCGCAAGGGTGGCAACGCTGTTCTGATCGTTGTCGCTCCTCAAAATTTGATTAGGTAGCATGGTACAGGTGTCATCGAAAGAACTATAAAATCCATCGTCAGAGTTTTGCCAAAATAAATTCATTGCGGTTTTATAGTTATTTTCCGAAAAATCATTAGTAAATCGTCGGAAAAATTCTTCCAAAGATCGGCATTCATCAGCACCTGGCAAAAGACTCACAAGCTCTTCGGAGCTTCGAGACGAGATGATTCCGTTTTTATCAAAGTAGAAGAGACCTTCACGAATACTTCCGAGTAAAATTTCGATATCTGCCTCACCGTCAGCAGTCTTTTTCGAAAGGATCGATAAAAAGAGCAAGACGATAAAAACCCCAGAAACCAGGACCAAAATGTGTTTTAGTAGTTTGTTTTCACTACGTTCCATGACGGTTTTTACTCTTTGTTTCGAGTACGCATCAAGCTCTGTTACCAACCCATTAAATGCTTTTTTCAACTCTGATTTTGCCTCTTGATATTCACCAAGATAGATCTTTTTTGCTGCAGAATCATCTTCGAAAAGTTTCTCTAAAATGCGCGTCTCAATGGGTTGAATCTGTGTTTCATCAATATTGCGGATCAAAAGAATCCAGCGCGATATTTGGTAATTAGGGGCAGACTCTTGAATCGTATTAAGAATGGTCATCATCTCGTCATAGGCGGCAATCTTTTGTTCTGAGACTACGGCTAAGGTTTCGGGATCGAGGACCATGGATACAGTAGCCTGCTATTGGATGGAAATAAGTTCAGGTAACCTAAGACTTTTTTCAGAAAATGCGGCACTGACGTTAAGATCAGAAACGGTATCATTGGTATTGCGATAACTGTCAAAACAGACATACACTATGGCAGCAATAGTGGGAACTGTAGCTATCCATGACTTTACCAGTAATCTCGCAAAACGTCGATTCAAACCCATTACTCCACCTTTATCGTTCCCGTCATCCCCAGCATATCGCCATGACCGGGCATAAGGCAGATGTAATGGTACACTCCCTTCTCTGTGGGCTTAAATTTAATCGTATCAGATTCTCCAGGAGCCAAAGACTTTGATATTGCCAGCACAGATTTCAGTTTTTTCACGGAACTTAAGTCGTATTCTGCTAATTGCAGAACTCTAAACACCTCGTCTTTTGCATGCGGCGCAACAATAGCGACATTATGAAGAATCTCAGAGTCCTTAGCTGCCAGATTTTCATAAGTCATGGCCACTAGCTGGTCTTTTTTTACCGAAATTTCAGTTTTATCGAAGGAAATATTATGCCCTTCTGTTTTCAGCTTTATCTTAAATGCGACGGCGTCAGGCACTTTCGATTTCTGACCAGGTTTTGCACTCAGATGAAATGAAAATACCAGTAACATCATCGCAACAAGGAAAGAACACCTTTGAATTCTAGTCATTTCAATAGCTCCTATTCCACAATGACCTTGAGCTTCATTTTAGGATGTATGGCACAGCGCACGATGGCCTCTCCTGGCTTATCGAAGGTCTGACTACTTTTTGAGTTGGGCTGTTGAATCTTAAGATTGAATTTGTGATCTTTGGTCATGGAAAACACATTATGAGGAGTGTTATCGTCGTTTACGAAGGTAATACTCTCGCCTTTTTTAATTTTGATCTCAGTGACTTTATTCCCCTCCTGATTAAAAATCTTACCCTTCTGGCCTATGGTATGTGACTTAGATCCATAAGCATGACTGGTAAATAGCGTAAATATAAATGCACAACTGTAACTCAAGAACCGTTTCATATAAATACTCCTATTTTTTTGGTAAAGTGGGGATAACTATTCCATTATCTTTACTAGTCAGGGTTTTTAGAAAATTGACTAAGTCTTTCTTCTCTCGGCCTGTTAAATTTAACTGCCTTACTTCAGACGATAGAGATGGGGAATCCTTGTTGCCACCTTTATCGTACAACTCGATGACATCTTCAAGTGTAGCCGCCGAGCCATCATGAAAATAAGGGGCTCTCAAATCAATATTGCGTAATGTTGGAGTCTTAAATGCGTGCCTAAGAATTTCAAAATCTAGGACCTTCGCACGGCCCACATCGTCATCACCGATACCAATATTATGAAAACCATCGTCAGTAAATCTCCAACCAGAATGACAAACCGCACAGTTAGCCTTCTCGTTAAATAGCACAAAACCACGCTTTGCTGATTCCCCAATAGCGTTCTTATCACCTTTTAGCCAAAGATCGAAAGGAGCATCTTTCGAGACAATGGTACGCTGGTAATCAGCAAGTGCTTTGCCCACTTGCTCTTTTGTCACTTTTCCATCACCAAAAGCTTGTTTGAATAACACGTCGTACCCTTTGATAGACTCGAGAGTCCTTACCATCTGATCAAGCGGCATATTCATCTCACCCGCGGCTTCTATAGGACCCAGAGCTTGAGCTTCAAGTGACTCAGCTCTTCCATCCCAGAAAAACGCCTCAGCCTCTGAGTAACCAAGATTAAGGATGGTGGGAGTATGGCGCGGAAGCTTTTTCATGCCGTGACCATGGCCTAAAGCTAAGCCATCTTCCCAACCCAGCGCAGGATTATGGCAACTAGCACAGGAGAGGGAACCGGAACTTGATATCCTAGGGTCAAAAAACAGCATATAGCCCAGTTTAATGACCGACTGCTTTCGTGGGTTTTCCTCATCCAATCCAGGTACGGGTCCCTTGGGACGCTGAAAATCGGATTTATACGTTTCAGCGAGAGCTTCAGAGCTAGCTTGAGCTTCCGCAACATTCGATGCTATGCTCGCCAGAGTGAGAATCATCAGCCCGACCATCTTCATAAGCATAAGAAAAAACCTCCATAGTGTCTTTCTAAATAGGTACATAAACCCTATTTACTAGCTGCCACACTTAGGGGCCTTCGGCAGAGATTGTATACTTGTTGAGTGAAAAGATCACAAAAAAACACCCATTCTTTCATGGCTGGAAGATGTAAAATTATGGGTAAATCTTGGTATCAGACCTTAGGAGACAAGCTTAGGGAACCAACCAAAGCCCAAATACCCTTCTTGGACCTTAAAACCCTAATCTCGTTAAAAAAAAATCCGATACAGGAAAAGGGCGAGTGAAACAGGATTTTGAGACAGCGTGAACATAAAACGACGACATAGCTGGCTATACTGCCTAGGGATTTATCTAGTCACTTGCAGTCAAGTATTCTCGCAGTCCAAGAAAAGGATTGACACGAATACTTGGAAACAGCTGCTTGAAGCAGATAGCAGTCAACTGATCGATGTCTACGAGCGCACCATGGATGACCCAAGCCAGTTAAGCGATATAGAAATCAAAAAAGTGACCGAGCTTCGCCTTATCGCAGCTGAAGCTTATTATCGTACCTGGCAACATGAATCCGCAAGTTCTCTATTGAAGTTGGTGAAAGAACAGAGTTGTAAGGAAGCCATCAAGGACCCTTGTTGCGCCAAGGCTAACTATCTCTCAGCATGGATTGCATTGCGAGACGAGGACTTCCCCACAGCGATGTCTTTTCTTCAGGCAGCACTCAATTGGACACGTGAGCATGATCATAAACTAATCGCCGAAATAAACTTAGCAGAAGCGACCATCTTGCACTACATGGGAAAGAGTGAGGAGGGGCAAGCAAAAAATCTGCAAGCTAAAAAGCAGGCAGAAAAGATGGATCCCGCCACCGAGACTATCGATCGATTAAAGACCCTATCGAAAATCGATCAAAATATTGCCATACACTATCATCTCAAAGGTGATTTGGAAAAGGCACTAGAAAACTATTTGAAATCTATCGACTCTGATAAGGAAATCGGCTATTCCTATATGCTTGCTTCCAAACTAAATAATATCGGTTATATTCATCAATCAAGAAAATCATACGATAGAGCCATCACATATTACAAGCGCTCGCTAAAGAATAACAAAAAATCCAATGACCTCAAGCTTAAATGGACCACATATGAAAACCTTGGCGAAATCGCCCGCCTTCAAGGACGATTTGACGATGCGAAACACTATCTCAGCAAAAGCATCGAGGCAGCCAAGGCCATCGATTACAAATCAGGCATGGCTCACTCCCTGTCAACTCTTGGTGCGATTTTTATTGAAGAAGGTCAGTCTGATGCTGCCTTAACTTACCTTGGTCAGGCGTCTGCCATCCTCAAGATCACCGGCCGAAAGCTAACTGTGGTTACGAATTATTTACGTTCAGGAAAAGCTTACGAAACCTTAGGACAAAGCTCGAAAGCCATAAAAGCGTACTCTGACGCCTATGACGTCGCTAAGGAATCAAAGATGAAGATCTTCCTAAAAGAATCATTGGAAAATCTGAGTCGCTATCATAAAGAATTAGGTCATACGGAAATCAGCCTTAAGTATTTCGAAGAACTTTATGACCTAAGTCGAGAGCTGCAAGAGTCTAATCAAGCCAAAACCATCGCTGAAATGGATCAAAAATACGAAACGGCAATTAAAAATCAAAAAATCGAGTTATTGGAAAAGGAAAACGAGCTCGTCCGCCTGTCAAAAGAGAACGAACATGCTAAGTTTGGCATCACAGCCAGCATTCTCGGAGCCGTGATCATTGTCCTTCTACTTACCATTGGGAGGTTTCGTCAAAAAACAAAGGCTCATCGTATCATCCTCAAAAAGAACGAAGCTTTGGCAGAGGCTCACGTAGAAATCACAAGATCCCATGATGCTACAGCAAAAGCCGAAGAAAAAGTGAGGCAGCAGTATCTAGAGCTTTCGGGCATGCTTCATAGCATGCAGCAAGCTGTCTTTACCATCGGTCCTGACTTGGTGGTCCAAGATCCTGTGTCGGACTTTAGCGAACTATTATTTGGTTTCGAAGTTGTCGGTAAAAATGTTATGAATTTTCTTTTCAATCGCTTAGGTCTCACAGATGAGGAGTTAGCTTCCATAAGGAATATTTTAAGTTCATCATTTGGCGAGGAGATGTTTCAGTGGGATCTGAATCATACTAAGCTACCTCAGCAAGTAAATTACACCACTCCGGAAGAAACTCTGGCAATCCAGATTCGCTATACCCCAATACTTGACAAAGACGAACAAATCATAGAAATCATTTTTGTGGTTGACGACCAGACGGATCTGATCAAAGCAAAGCATCAACTCAACTCCCAACAAGAAGTCTGGCAAAGTCAGCAAGAGATTATGCAAAACTTTATAAAGTTGGGAACGGCCGAGGTCATCGCATTTCTTAACGAGTTCATCGAAAAAACAAAAGACACACTTCCCCTTATCATTGGAAATCCTGGAGATGATAAAAGACTTTCACTCTTGGTAGATCTCCACAGACTCAAAGGAAATGCACGACTCCTAGGATTGAAAGATATCTCTACGATGATTCATAGTTGCGAAGGATTGCTTCAAGATGCAAGGGGCGTGGGTCCCGAAACATTCTTCGCATTGATGAAACTTATGACACCTGTTTTAAGAGACTATGATGACGTGGGAAAAGCGATGTTTTCTCGTAAATCGAATCTGCAAAACTGGCTTTACACCATGTTCAAGGAGGCACTGTTCAAACTGAGTGAAATGAAGGTCTGGTCGTCAAGCAGCAATTTTGATCAACTTTGTATCGAATCTCTCCGCTACATGGCAAAAGAGTCAAAATTAGATGGCATGCAGTCACTTATCGAAGCCTTCATGAAACAACCCAAAGAACCCATCGATGCCTTTATACGATCACTAAGAGGACAGGCAGAAGATCTAGTTATACCTTCCAACGATGAGCACCACGAGGTTTCTTTTGTGGTAAGAAACATCGCATTACTAACTCAATCGGTTCGCCAAGACATTAAAGAACCTTTGCTGCTTGAGAAACTCCTTAAACAATTAGCTAGCCTGACTAGTCCTCCACTCGAAGAATCCATAACCCGTCTCCAAACTATGGCTGACGACATCGCTGGCGAACTAAACAAGGAAGTAAGTATATCTCAAAGGATCGAGCATCTGATCATTCCAAGCCAGGTTGCAAGGGATATTATGGATATCGTCACCCAATCCGTCAGAAACTCGCTAGATCACGGTATAGAACCCATGGAATTGAGAAAGGCCAATCAAAAAGACCCCAGGGGGCAAATCCATATCGCCATTTCAATTCAATCTGAGGACATCCTGATTGAATACAGCGATGACGGCGGTGGAATTGATAAGGAAAAGATAGAGCTCCGCGCAGCCGAGTTAGGTATGTCTCTTAAAGGAATAGACAACCCCATTCATCTGATATTTGAACCAGAATTCTCCACTCAAAAAGATATCAATGATATTTCCGGCAGAGGATTAGGTATGTCAATTATTAAGGAAAAAACCGATTACTACGGAGGCGATATTCAGATTCAAACAGAATTAGGGAAGGGCGTTACCTTTAAAATTAGACTACCCAATATTTATCAGAGGCCAAGCTTCGATCAGGTCTCTTAAGGATAGTCTCAAAGTATCATCAATCATCACTCCCACTCATCACCGTAGTCAAAAAAGATCTCATCACCCTCTAGGATATCCACGAGCGCGTACATAGATGTTTTTTCCAGGTAGCTATTGGGTTTTTTCGAGTGATTCGCATACTTCAGATTATTTGTGACGTTAAGTCCAGTCCAACCATGATCATCTTCGATCCAAAGCACGTGGATATCATTTTCTTCCGTAACGAAACCTTCGAAAACACCAATCAACGTTCCTGCAGCAAAAAATTTATTAGCGAATAGACCAAGACCATGGACGGAACTGTCTTTCACCAGTAAAGGCTCTTTATTATTAGTTTTGGATTTATTTTGTTTCATCATGAGATATTAATTCTTCCAAAATGCGGCGTCCTGAGGACTCTAGTTCTTTTTTATCTGCCAGTGGATTAAAAATGTATTCATTCATCACCATGGTCATGTTTTCTGCAGTCGCCTGATCAATGACCTTAAGCTCATGCATTCTACTGTGAAAACCACTAAATGTCTCGGAAGCCTGCTTCTGTCCGTTCTGAGAACTTTTTTCGCAACGCTCCAAAAACTTGATATAGAAAGTTGGATAGTGCCGGTTCTGGAATCGTTGGCTTCGCCTCCAATAGCGAAAAATCAGATACATAATTGCTAATCCAGCTATTGGATAACCTAGGTTTTGTTTCCAGTCAAATGGTTTATTTCCTTTGCTTCTTGAAAGGCTTTTTCTCAAAGAACTAACTAAATCTCTTTGGGTTAAAAGATTATAATCTACCAAATATTGGTTTAAGAAATAGTTTCCTGCCTGAAGAAATCGATTAAATTCGGACAGCAGTGTGTTTTCAGAAGCCAAGGAAATCGCCGGAGTAGGATCAAAAAGCTGCCAGCCATGCTCTGGGATAAAGTACTCGACCCAGGCGTGAGCACTTTTTTGCTTGACAATCACTGCACCCGCGATGTCATTAAACTGACCTCCTCTATATCCGGTTACGACGCGACTCGGTATCCCATGGGAACGAAGATACAAAACTGCAGCCGTGGAAAAAAACTCACAGTGTCCCACCTTGTCTACCGTCAAAAAGCTTTCGAAACTATTGCTTCCCGTATAACTGTTCAACAGAGAGGCCTGATAATTTTGCCGAAAATGCCGCCTAAGTGTCGATAATAATTGTCCAATTCCACTTGACGACCCAAATGGAATCGAGGTCAACCAACGATTGATGACGGCGCTATCTACGACATCTTGTCCTAGGGTGAAAAGCTCTTGATCTCGACGAATGTCGATTTCGAAGGGTCTGCGGTCGGTGGGAACAGACTCGTCACTCAGCTTCTGTTTTATCTCATCTATCGTATAATTGGGTATCTGATGGTCCGGATATAACTGGACCGTATATTGATAGCGCAAAGGAGAGTCCGAGTCTCGAAATAAGCTACCGTCCATAGCATCAAATCGTAATTGGCCAACAGACTGAGATATTGATCGAATACTCCAGGTGGCATCTGGCAAAAAAATAACATTATTATGGAGTGGTTCGGTGGTAATCGTCAGCTTGACATTAGTTTTTTTATCCAGTTTACGGCGCGTGGCGATAGGCTGAAATAAGGAGTAGGCTTGAATGATTGAGGACTCTTTGCGCCACCTGTTAGCTTCAAAAGAGTCCAACGTGGTCCCTCTAAGATAGAGATTCGCCGCATTCTTATAGAGCCAATTGTTATCCGACGAAGAAACATGGAGAACAACCTCCTCATCCTCACCGATAGCGCCCTGAGCATTCAAATTAATGGAGCCGTTGTATCCCGTCTTATAGCGTTGCTTCACGGCAAAAGGCATTTCGAGAGCCAAACGATTTATTCTTGGGAAAAGAATGAAAACACATACGGCAACGAAAATACCAAAGGGGACGGCCCTCAGCATCGTGAGAAAATAGGACGAATCGAGCTGAAACCTCTCACCTAACTGATCCTTGAGAGCCAAATGTAGATTGGCGGCATTCAATGATACAGAGGCGCTGATCAAAAATCCGATAAATAGCAGATAACCTATCACACCGGGTTCAAGCACTAATCCGCTAAAGCAGAGCAATAGAGCGCTCACAATCACGGTCCAATATCTGGCTTTCTTTTTGATCATACCCAAATTCATAACCATCAATAATGCCAAAGAATCTCCGAGAAACACCACATCTTTATTCAAAACAACTTGAGACAAGGACCACACAATTCCGAGCCACCCAGTCCAAAAGACAAGCGGTTTTTGCCAACTCGTGGGTAGGCGCATTTCAGATAGTAATGTCACGGCTATGATTAAGACCACAAGAATCTTTGCTAGAAGACTAAAAACATCTGCCACCGATGCTAAAGCTAGGGAACAGAAGCAAGTACCATAGGTTGCCAGCAGGAAATATCTACCAATGGATAACTTAGGACGCATTTTGCTCTACCTCAACCCGATCACTTGTCACTAGAATCTGCCCATAGATCTCACTATCCTTACCCATATCGATCTCATCAGGTCGCTGTCCTTTGTGCCAACGAGCTAACAAGGCTAGCGCATCTACCTGCCCCTTGGCGAAACACGCGTCTCCCCAAAATATCATGGGAAAAAATTGCAGCTGTTGACAGGCGTGTAAACCAGTTCGCAAGTTCTCTAACAATCGTTCAAAGCTATCATCCGATAAAGACGATAGATCTTTATGCCCAACCACAAGAGCAACACGTTGAGTCGAATTCTGCTGGACAAATTTTTTGATCACCCAAGACGAAGGCTGCTTACCTGCATTCTTCTTCCAGTCTAACAGTTTCACCGGATCAGCAAGAGTAAACTTATTGTGTCCTGAAAACTCTTCGTTGCCAAAATTCCTACTAGCCAACATTCGTAGGGTTTTGTTCCAAACCTCGAGTAAATCCTCCCGTTTTGCTGGAACAATCGTAATGGCACAATCAAGCTTCTGAATTTTATACTTAGAAAATATGCCAAAGGGAAATGTGGTATCGTGCTTGACCCACAGGTTAGGATATTCTCCTCGCCGACTGAATTGGCAAACAAAGGAGATCTTTTCTACAGACTTCTTATTTAAACTTGGACAGAAAAAACGTCCGACAATTTCAGATTGCAAACGAAACAGTCTTCGCCTTGGTTCAACCACCGTCAAACTTAGTTCTAAGCCATAAACATCATTTTTGCGAGATTCATTACGAATCCGCGTTACTAAGGAATGCTTGCTTCCTCTATCTAAGAACTGCAATTGCTGAGGTTCGTCCAACACTGTGTATTTGATATTTCGCTCGGAGAGAAGACCAGAAATAGAAAACAGGCCAAGAGTTAGACCTAGAAACAAAAACATACCGTTGACTCCGGTGGCAACGGCAATGGCCCCAACCGCAATCGCTAACACAATTAAATAGATTCCCAATACCGTGACTTTTAGGCCTCGGTTTGGGCTCTTGAAGTACAATTTAAATTTCCATGGCGTTGAGAATGTCCGATAACACCGAAGCAGGTACATCATGCCGAATAATCATCCGATGCAGCAAGCAATAGGGGGCCATGGCTAAAAGATCTTCTGGTGTTACATAGCTCCGACCCAAAACCAGAGCATGGGCTTTAGACAATCTCATCCACTGAACTCCACCCCGTGTAGAAATACCGAGTTCTATATCTGGATGCTTTCTGCTAGCATCAACCACAGACTGTAAGCAATCGACAATCGCTGCACTTACAGCAATATTGTCAACGTGGCCTTGCAGATTGAGTAATTCAGTATGCCCGATCACACCCTGAGTCACACGATCTAACGGATCTAAAACGGATTCCAGAAAAATCTTCTTCTCTTGCTGGGGTTCGGGGTACCCCAATTGAATTTTAATGGAAAACCGATCTAGCTGGGATTCCGGTATTGAAAAAGTTCCGATATGATCACTTGGATTCTGTGATGCAATAACAAAAAACGGCTCAGGCAAACTCATAGTATTGAGATCGACAGAAACATGACGCTCACCCATGGCTTCCAACAGGGCCGACTGAGTTTTCGGAGATGCTCGATTGAGTTCATCAGCGAGTACGATATTTGCGAAAATCGGTCCCGGATGAAATTTGAATCCCTGGTTGCTACTGTCGTATACCTGAACTCCTAGAATATCGCTAGGCAAAAGGTCCGAAGTAAACTGTATCCGCCGCATCTCGAGATTTAGGAGTTTAGTTAAGCCCTTGATGAATGTCGTCTTACCTACACCAGGGACATCTTCGAGCAAGAGGTGCCCACCTGAAAGAATGCAACTTAACACGGCATCGACAACATAAGACTTGCCAGGAAGTAAGTCCTCTAAACTTCGCTTTAGTTCGCTTAACTGGGATTTCAACTCCAAAGATTCCGCCGCCACAACACCCTCCGCCAGATGCCTTTTATTCGCCAGCAACCCCAAATTTGGTTTTGTTGGCAAGAGATTTCACAATTTCTGTCTTCCACAATGGAGTCGTAGTTCCCGATCGGGCCAGCTGCAGAGCTTTCTGAGCGTAGGCCTTAGCAGCTTGCTCGAGTTTGGAACTATGCAGTTGTTTGAATACCTTGAAGGCGTTGACACGATTAGCCTCCAATGTTGAGGCGATCTCAACATCGGCCACGGCAATCATAGCAGATTCTGCATACTCAACCAGCCTAAACATAGCGGGACCGCAGCTCTGTGTGATCCCAATACTACAAACGGACTCGTAATACTTTTTCTCAGTTAGAAATTTATCGTAAAACCCTTTTACGGCACCTTCCGGATCCTTGAGAAACGCATTGGCTTCGGTGTTGCGGATCGGTTTGGTAAATATTTGAGCCATCTTAAACTTCATTGAGCCCAAGGCTTGCTTCGCATCAGGGGACGTTTTGATATATTGCATTAACTTTGGTTCGATGGCTCGCATGGCCTTCACATCATTACGCGACACAGCATACTTCGCTAGAAACGCGTAGGCGATTCCTGCTGCCTGACTACCTTCCGCCGCCAACTGCAAGACCCTAGTTGCGCCAAATGCTGCATCTTTCGGCTGACCATACTTTTCTTCGATGTCAAGATATTTCAGAGCCGCCTTTAACTGAACCTGGGGGCTATTTAGTTTTGACAAAGACTGCTCTTTATAGAGCCTAGAGGCCCAACCATAGAGCTTTTGCCGATAATAAATCTCAGCTAATTGTTCGCGCACAACGCCAGTATTAGGCTCGTTTGGAAACATAGTGAGGTACTTCCCAAAGAAGAAAAACGTATACTCAATCGTCTTTTTGTTTTTCGTAGCCCATCTGCCACCTTCCAGCAGAACTTCCTTCATTTTTGGATATTTGGGATACTTGTCCACCAGAACTTTCTTAGAGTTCAATGCGAAGACATTCTTACCCAATCCTACATAAGATTTCGCTAAGGTGTGATAAGCTGCAGCGCGTCGCGGGTCCTGATTGAAAAATTTGATAAAATCTGAGAGATACTGGGTTGACCGGCCGTAGTTACGTGAGGCGGAGTCCAGCTCTCCTTGGGCAAATAAAGCATCGGAAAATGGCTTTTGGAATGATACTGGCTTAAGCCTATAGGTCATGGCAAACTTACTCTTTAGCGCAAGGTACCCCAAGTCAATCAGCTTGTTCCACTGTTTTTTATTGTAGTATTCGGTAAAGATAGTACCTGCGGCTTCCATAGCGTGGGGATCGCTTTTAACATCCGTTTTGAGGAACTTCAACCAGAGACTTTCAGCTGCAGTCTGATTATTCAAGGCGCGGTAGAGCAAACCCATATGCGCTAACGAGACCCAATTGGTTGATGAGCCCTTGTACTTGGTGGATCGATCATAGATTAAAAGTAGCTTGCGCCGTTCGGAAACAAAACCTGCCGCGGGAGTTTGCAGCCATGGCGGCTGAGTCGGCCACTGGGCTATTTGACTCTGAGCTTTGATCGCATTTGCATAATTTATTTCCGGTTTGTCTTTGGCTATATCTAAATAAACGTCTACAGCGGTGGCATTCTGTCCGAGAAACGTCAAAAGTTGTGCCTTCCGAAACTTAAACTCGTAAGCCTCGCCTCGAGAGTCGAGATAGTTCAGTAGGAAATCGATATTAGATACCGCTTTTTGGGCCAATGGCTTGCTCTTGAAGCCTTTGATAATCAATGCCTTGGAAAACTTCTTATAGTCGTTTTTGATTTTACTTTTGAGAGATTTTGACTCGCCTTTTTTCGCCCTGGCATATTTGGGCCAGTATAACTGGAAAGCCCCTTGCAAGCGGCTGACATCACGATTCTTACGGTAGCTTCGCAAATGAAGAGACCAAATTCGTCTATCTAAGCGTGTCCCGTAGCGGGAACGAACATAGTATTTGGTTAAGGACTCGTATTTAGAAATAGCTTTCTCGTAGTTTCCTGCAGCGATATCCTTAATCGCTACAGATTCCATATAAGAATCCGCGGGGTAAACGCCACCAAAGCTCTCTGGGCGAAATGGAGGGTTTTGCATATTGGGATCGCGAGCCTTCCACAAGTAAAATGCTGTATCCACTACAAGGATTTGAACTCCTTTGGGAGCCCCTTTAGCTACGTCCAGGGTATAATTAAGATTCTTTTTGTACTGTGGACTTTCTGGTCCAATCACTTGTCCACTGCCATCGATTCCCGACTCCAGTAGTACTTGCGTCAATCGATGGGCGATGCGACCAAATACGGAAGAACTTGGTGCTTTCGACAGATATTGTTTGCTCTGCTCTTTGGTTGCCGAAGACAAGGCTAGCGAATAACCCACCATAAGATCAATATTTGCTTTCATGATCGGGCTAAGACCTGCTTCGTTAGTCAAGGTCACAAGATTTTGTACTGTACCTCCACGACCGTCTGTCTGACCAAACTCTGCTATGAGGGCAAAATACTTAGCTTCAAGAACCCTTTCGGCTGGATTTTGTCGAGACGCATATTGATTGGCGAAATTATAAATCCAGTCGCGAGCTTGTATGGCTCTTTCTTCAGATTTTTTTCTATGTCCCTGAATGTTGTAATAATGAGCCACTGCAACAGCTCGAATTAATGCATCAAAAAGCTTCTCGCTTTGTGGCTCGGCATCGGCACGAAGACTATCGAGACTTTGTAATAGGCTTTTGTATTCGGCATCGGCTTTCTTCGATGAGGTAATTTTATTAATCCCAAACTCTAAGGCCGAAATCTCAAGCAACTTGCCGATTTTTAGTTTATGTTCGTGGGCAAGGATGGGTAATGCCGTTTTATCTTGTGCAAATGCTGGTATACAAAGAGCCCAGATAACCAAGCTTGACAGCATTTGTAATTTGCTAAGCATAAAGGGATCCTCACCAATGAATAAAACCAAGCATGTGCTCGGAGACATTTTGGTCTGGCTTTAGCAAACTTCGTTTAAAACATTGACATTATTGTATTTTTATTTATTTTTGTGACTCTACTATATTTTCTTTTGGGATGATTCGTCGTTGTGTTTGGCACTATTTAGGGACCTATGGAAACTGACCCAAAGAGGAGGAGTTCAAGAAGCCTTCACCTGGCGACCAGGATAAGCTCCAGTAAATCTAAGTAAAATTCGTGCCAACTGCTCCTCACGGGCTAAAGAAATCTCATGACCAGCTCCGCGGATCACCTGAAGTTTGGAACCCACAATCAGTTTGTTGAGCGCTATACTGTTACTGTTTGGTACAAATCGATCCTGATTACCATATAAGATAAGTGTAGGGACGAGGTTGACATCGATTCTATTTTTGATGCGGAACCTTGATGCTGCTAGTAGTTGCTGACTAATAACCTTCGTGGGTAAACCTTCATCTTCTTCGATTTTTTCCCATTGTTCAGCCATTTTACAGCCCACTTGCCGCGACAGCTTGGTGGTCGTTAAAGCTGTCACGAGCTCCCGTCTTGAGTTTTGGGTGAGGGACTTGCCAAGCAAATCGGCAATGGTTGCCGGCTGAACTCGCAACACTCCTGAGTCTGCTGTGGAACTGTTAGCCACACAAAGCGACAAACATCGTTCAGGAAAATCGGCGGCCATGGCCATCCCGATCATCCCTCCCAGAGACAGGCCAAATACGTGACAGGCTTGCACCTCCCGCTGGTCCAAGACTTCCAAGGCGTCTGCCGCGAGATCTTCAATCCGATCAAACCAACCCATAGGCCTTGTGGTCTGACCGAGGCCACGGGCATCCATAATCAGAACTCTAAAGTAACGGCTCAGGTAATGATCAAATCCAAGCCAGTAGCGGCTAGACCGTCCCAACCCTCGCAGCATGAGAAGCGTTTCGGGTTGACTCGAGTCGCCCCCATAAGGAATTTCTTTATGAAAAATTTTTGATTGCTTTACCAGTTTCACGTGGCCGACACCCCAAATGGTTTCCCCTCCCGAGTATGAGGGATTACGGCTTGAAGTGCAACCCTGGCCCGATATGCGCTTGAGTTAGCGCGCCTTACCAAAGTTCACTTGAATCACGTTATCCTCAGTCTCATTGTCACTTTCCGGCTCGTGAATCGGCTCCCTTGGAGTTACCTTAGCTTGCGGTTCATCGGGTTGCGAAGGCGTATCTTCCTGACTCAATTGACGAAGATAGAATTCCATCACATCAGCATATCGGGATGCACGGTTTTCTATGATGGGTTCGTTTAGTAGCCTCTGTAATTCCTTGCTATCAAGACGAAACCATTCCATGATCCGAATCATCAAAGCCGTTAAGTCTTGCGACTCCCAGATACTTTCCGCCACCCTTTTTTCAAAGTGAACGTACTTATCACCAAGAATATCGCGACTCAGCTTTCGCAGCCGATCAAAGGTGAAGTCTGCCAAGATTTTATTTTCCACCCGGCTTGGTTTCTTTACAGCACGATACATAAGATAGGGAACGGATTGCAGTTGATGGCCAATTTCAACCCTCTGGTTGACTGATATCGCTACCAACATACGCCCGTCGTCCATAGATTTAACTATGGTAACTGGCCCAACCCCAAAAATGGATTCTGGTTCGTAGACTACATTGTCCCGGCCAGCTAGCTTGAGATTTTGTTCGGACTCCACCTTTGGCAAGGCCAATCCAAGTGGTATCTGTTTATCAACACAGTATTCCACCATCTTTCGATAGCGCGCCTCAACTATATGCAAGAGATGATGTTGACCTTCAAATGCTACCATGTCTGGTACGGTAAATACCGCAACTGAGATCTCTTCGTCTCGTTCTGAATCCGTCATAGACTTTCTCCCCACATAACCCGTACTTGGGTTTCGGACGTTTTCACAAATCCCAAAAGTTTTTTTATACGCCCCATAAATTCAGGCTATTACATACAATAATTTAGGGGAAACAAGAAGTAGACTAACCAGAGACATAGGTAATTCCTGACAATTACTGAATGATGTTCAATGTTATCCCTTTAATATTATTAGGTTTTTTGCTCCACAGAACACTTCGGTCTTTAAACCTTCTTTTTTGCCTTGGGACCGCTTACCTTAAGAGTGAGGCAGGAAACAACACGAACCAAGGAGAAACAAAAATGAAAACTTTAAGTAAGATTTTGATGGCAACTATACTCACAGCAACAGCCGTACCTGCAATGGCGGACAGTAGCTATGAATCAGCTGAGGCAGAAGCTTATGCTGAAATCGATCTCGACCTAGTAGAACGAGCTTCAGGTCTTTTGGCAACACGGTCTAGAGAGGCTTTAGAGTTTTTAAAAACAGAGCTTGATAGCAGAAAAGACCGAACAAATCATGGAAAAGCCGTAAGAGCAGCTCGCGCGCTAAACCTACTTGCGCTAGAGATGTTAAGCCTAGCGGAAACGGGCGCGCCCAACTACAAGCTTGAAGAGACACTTGAGGAAATAGAATTTCAGTTCTTACAAATTGATGCCACCAAAAGAGCCTTGGCCAGAAAATACCGAAGCGATCGCCGTGATATCAACAAGAAATTCAACGCCATCCGCAGTAGCTATATGGCACTCAAGTTGGAACTAACTGGAAAACTCTAACGAGTTAGAACTGCATATCCCTGGAAAACAAAGTATTGAGTACAATCAGAGTCTGGGTCGAACCGACCCCTCTGATTTTTTGTATTTTATGAGCTAAGATTTCATACAGCTCTGAGGTCTCTCGTACCAAGATTTTCGTAAATAGTCCAAAGCCACCGGTCGTGTAATGAACTTCCAGAACATCGGGGATCCTTTCCAGACTTGCGCCGACAGCTTCTGAAGACGCACCATCGGTCAATTGAATCCCCACAAACGCAGACAACTTGTAGCCTAGGGCATGGTGATTAATCACCACTTTTGAACCCTCTAAGACCCCCATACCTTTCATTTTTTTCACCCGGGCATGGATGGTTCCACCCGATACTTTTAGCTCTCGAGCCATTTCAAGAAACGGCATTCTACTATCTTTTTGCATAAATTTTAGGATCTTACGATCCATACTATCAATTTCGTAATCCAAGAGCGATTTCCTTATATAAAATTATCAATTCGATAGCAAAATAACCCTTTTTCTGACATTTTTACACAAAATATTTTACCTAAAGTATTAGATTTGCAATTCCGATAACAAATCATTATTAAATAGATGACGACATTGCTCTAACAAAGGAAATTAATCATGTGTGGTATTTTTGCATTCAAGGGACAATCCATAACAACCTCTACCCTTGAGCGCTCTTTTAATTTAATCAAGCACAGAGGCCCCGATGAAAGTGCCATAGAATCCTACGAGGGATTATTTTTAGGGTTTCATCGATTAGCCATCATGGATCTGTCACATCAAGGCATGCAACCTTTCAAAGGAGCTAATTCTGAAAGGCTCATTTGCAATGGCGAAATTTTTAATTATAAGGCTCTGACCAAGATCGTGAGTGATAGTTATAGCTTTCATTCAGGCAGCGACTGCGAGGTGATCCTACCACTCATAGAAAAAATTGGACTCACAGAGGCTTGCCAGCAACTTGATGGTGAGTTTGCCTTTGTCCTAGCTGACACCAAAACTGGTCGTCTGCAGGCGGCACGGGATCTATTTGGCATTCGACCTCTATTCTATGGAAAAACTGAGATTGATGGTGAATTGGCTTTTGCTTCGGAAGCAAAAGCGTTACACGATTTTTGTACAGAAGTAAAACCCTTCCCACCTGGCCATCTATTCGATGGTAGCGAGTTTGTTGCCTTCAGTAAATTTGAAGACGGAAAAGGCATTGGCTCCCTCCCAGAAGAGTCTGCCGATCTTACAACCATTACAAGGAATATAGGCAAGCTACTGACAGAATCGGTAGAAAAGCGTCTCCAGGCAGACGCTCCTATCGGTTTTTTGCTCAGTGGCGGGCTAGACTCCAGCCTGGTTTGTGCCTTGGCTGCCAAGCTTCGCGATAAACCCATTCGCACCTTTGCCATTGGCACCAAAACCGACGCCATCGATACTCATTACGCCCAAATCGTGGCCGACCATATTGGGTCTGATCACACGAACGTATACTTCGATCGCGAGGATATATTAGAGCGACTCGAGGAGGTTATCGTAACTCTTGAAACGTGGGATATCACGACAATCCGTGCCTCAATCGGAATGTTCTTAATATGCGAACACATTCGAAAACAGACAGATATCAAAGTCCTTCTTACTGGAGAGGTTAGCGATGAACTTTTTGGCTATAAGTACACTGACTACGCACCCTCGTCAGAGGCCTTTCAAGAAGAATCACTGAAACGTGTGACCGAGCTTTACTACTACGATGTTCTCAGAGCTGATCGCTGCATCAGCGCCCACTCGTTGGAAGCTCGCGTCCCTTTCAGCGACAACAACTTTGCCAAGTATGTCGTCGGCATTCACCCCGAGATTAAACTCAACCGGTACGGCATTGGAAAGTACCTACTCAGAAGAGCGTTTGCCGATCAGAACCTCCTTCCAGAATCGATTCTTAATCGTGAAAAAGCTGCATTCTCAGATGCTGTAGGCCACAGTATGGTGGACGATATCAAAGCCTATGCGGAAGGGACTATATCGGATACTGAACTAGCAGCAGCCAAACTTAGCTTTGCCGAGCCAGCACCGTTTACCAAAGAGTCCCTCTTGTACAGACGGATTTTTGAAAAGCACTATCCCGGACGATCGAGTTTAATCCCAGACTTTTGGATGCCAAACCAAAGCTGGAGTAACTGCAAGGTCAAGGATCCCAGCGCTAGGGTGCTTCCAAACTATGGGAAAAGCGGGAGCTAAACGAAAATCCTTTGGATGACATTTACCAAAAGAGTTTATACAATGTTGGTAAATAATAATTGTGAGGATTTTCCCATGTCAAGGTTGATAGTTGTATCGGTTCTACTCCTTCTTATCTCTAATGCCCACGCTCAGTCCGATACTCCTTCAAATCCTAATAGCGAAACAAAACCTGCAGAGCCATCGGATACGCCTCCAGAGCCCACCGGTGCCCTAACACCTGCAGAGGAGGCTGAGGTTATGGGAGCCGATTCACAAGACGCCTCAGGGGAACCAGCAGAGGACCCAGGAGACGATAGCTTGCTCCTAGCCGTCGAGGACGAGGAGCCGGACTTAGTCGATATGAATATCTCTTTGACGAGACGTTGGTTTGACGATGCGCCTCTCACCATGGAGGGGGTTCAATTTACAACCGAATGGTCTGTTCCTGGTTTGCCCATAAGGTTTGGGCCCAGCATTCGCTACGCCACAGTTATCATGCATCCAAAAGAATTCGAAGACGGTCAGCTCATCGATTTCGGAATACGCCTTACGACGTTCATGGATTTTGAGCACTTTCTTCCCTATCTAAGTGTCGACTACACCTTTGGTGGATCAGGTTCAGTTAGGACAAAGTATCGAGAGGGCAATGTAGAAGACTCGGGAACTTTGAATTTAACAGCTAAGGGATATGATGTTGTACTAGGTACTTCATTTTTTATCGGAAGCATTGGTCTTTTTTTAGAAACCGCCATTACCTCCAAACATGATATAGACTTTGAAGGCACAATAACTAGGGCCACCACGGGCGATGATGGTCAAATTACATTCACCGATATATCACCCACAGATTACGATGGCGATACGGTCAAAAGCATAGCGTTTGGACTGAGCATAGAACTATGATATGAGCTTTAGGCTGTGTCGAGGTTTAACAACAAGGTCAACTTAGGCTGGTAGGTATTCGTTACGAATCTCTTCCTCAGCGCCTTCCCAGCGCAAAATGACAAACGCACAATCATCAGCCGCGGGATGGTCGAGCCATATGGCTCGGGCATCTTTAAGAATGATAGACTTTAGCTCATCAGGATTCAAACTAGGATCAAAGATCTTTAGTAGTCGTCGCATCTTAAACACATGCCCACTTGGACCTTCATTTTCTATCAAGCCGTCGGTGTAAAAGAAGAGAGATTCTCCTCGCCTCAACTTAAAATTATGAATCTGATAGTTTGGATCAATCTTCAGTCCTAGTGGGCCTCCTGAGGTTTTAAAGGACTTGTTCTTTTCTAAGCCAATAACACAGCAACAAGGATGGCCAGCGTTGATATAGACTCCGACACCATTTTTCGTATCAAATATCATAAATGACATAGTCATCATGCGTTGAACTTTTGCACCCGTATCGTAGACGGCCTGATTCACAGCCTTTGCTATAGTGTCGATCTCAGTCTCTATATCCAGCCGATTTTCAATTCGTCGCAACGTCTCGAGGGTACCATACACAGCACCAGCGGCAGTTCCTGTTATCAGAGAGGAGGACACTCCATGACCGGTGACATCTCCAATAAAGAAATATAATCGTTCAGCATCCGGGTCTTCATAATAGCTATACCAATCTCCTCCGGTTTGTTCTGCTGACTGATAAAATTCACTCAAAGAAAACGAAGTGACTCCCCCTGAATTTGGTAGCATAGCTTTTTGCACTTGAGAGGCTTGCTGAAGCGACTCTTCTAAAGATTCCGTTTTCTTCGATAGCTCTATCCGACCAGCAGCGGTTTGACAAATGAGTTCAAGCATCTGGACCTTATGATTTGAGAACACGTGGGAGGTCAAATTGTTTTCCAAATAAATAGCACCAATCAATTCACTCGACTCGCCCTGTCCGAGTATAATAGGTATACAGACAAGCGAACGAACAAGGTATTCCGAGATATAAGGATCTCGTTCCAGGCCAGGAATTATGCGGTTCGGTATCAACGCATCATCGACGACTAAAGCTTTTTTGGTTCTTAAAGCATAGTTAACCACACCCTTACAAATCTCACTGAAAGACTCCAGGACTTGATGTTCCTGATTATCCTCTCCATCAGACTGAGATCTAGTGATAACAAACCGACTCCGCCCTACCTCACGCAGTATCACAAATCCCCGCTCGGCCGATGAGAATGTCATAGCAGAACTCATCACCTGAGAGATTAGATCATCGTATCTGGTTTCATTTGCAAGATTTGAAATCACCGACCTGAAAGTCTCAAAATCTAACTGTTCAGAAACCTTAGCTTCCGTAGGCTTTAGATTTTTCTCTGGTCGGTACCAACCACTATGATCCTTAAGGAGCCTTTGGATTTTCTTAGTAGCCCCCCAATCGCCATAACAAGACAAGCATCGAGCGAGATAATCATGTGCCATCACTACTAACCCAGTGCTTGCAGCAAACTCAGTGATGGACTCAAATGCGATGGCAGCTTCATGAACGAAACCATTTTTTAATGCAAAGTCAGCACCTTGACTAAGATATTTCACGCCCAGCTCAAAGTTTCCACGATTACGCGCCAATTCCCCTCTTAGAATCAAATAGCGATGATAATGATTTTGCGGACAATGCTGCGACCATTTTTTCAGTTTGCGTAGTATCCTTGCTATCTTTATACGTTCGCCAATTCTAAATGGACTGCGACTCTCCCGAACAAGACGTGCTCGGATTAATCCCTCATAAAACATATAAG
This sequence comes from Pseudobacteriovorax sp., assembly GCA_013215145.1. Classification (GTDB taxonomy): domain Bacteria; phylum Bdellovibrionota_B; class Oligoflexia; order Oligoflexales; family Oligoflexaceae; genus DT-89. The sequence goes on along the minus strand of JABSRP010000041.1, from coordinate 2,870 downwards.
TCGGGATGCCGAAGGAACCCAACGCAGCCGTTTTCTTTTGCTCGCAGATTTTAATAGATTCCAAAGCCTGAATATCCTGCTTATAAAGATAAGCAAGCATAGCTTTCAGGACATTGACATAAAAATTGAAATCGTGGTTTTTGTTTATAAATTCGGTATAACTACGCTCATTGAAGAACTGACCACTTAGAGCAACATTGTTGGGAGAGCCCGCAATAAGGTTAGCAGCTCCCTGCCTAAATGCCTCTAGATGAGGCAGCAATCGTTCGTTATCTAATTCGTCGATGAGTTTTCGGTAGTCTCTCATTTCATCTGAGAGATTTTGCAGATTATGCCCGGAGAAGAAGGCGTAAAAAGAATTCACATTAATTGCATGGAGGGCAAATTCATGCTCACCCACCTGCATACCCAATCGAAAGGCCTTGATTAAACCATTAAGGCATTGACTAATAGGGAGCTTCCAAGGTTTTATAAATGCCCAAACCAAATGTTCGACTCGACAGATCTGATCCTTGTGACCAAACTTTAGGGACAGCTCTCGGCTAAAATCAGCAATCTCATCTGCTGTATCAAATCGACCAAATAAACCGGTCAGGAGACTTGCAAATGCTGTATAGGCAAGGGGAATGGAAGACACATGACCTTTCTTAAGGGCCATCTGAAGACCAGCATTAACTAGTACAGGATAAAAATTAGGTCGACTTAAATAGAACGCGGAACCTATAGAACCTCCAATACGGAAGACTGCTTCAAGCTCTTTATCTTCTACACAGGGAATTTCGTTAAGTGATTGCCTTAGATTCTTTCTCGGTAGCATAAATATCGTTTTCAGGGTACTTAATAAAACAGAAGATGGCCCTGGCTTCGTTGGCACCTTGAGCCCGAGATCATTTAAAACTGCGACTCCTAACTCGATTGCTTGATGATAGTCAGATGCTAACATATGATGAATTTCAATTTCTTTCACCTCAACAAGATCTAGATCTTTTTTACCGTTTAACTTTACACAGCCAATTGCATGAGCCATCATTTTGCGATCTTTGGCTAAGAAGCTGACTGTAGCCATCAACCGGTAAACATTGACACAAAGCTCGTAATGATCCGCCCAAACTTGGCCATCAATGAGATCATCAGCAAATTTCAAATAGTCTAATGCAGCCACAACCGCTGATGACTGATGAGATTTTTCAGCAGCCTTGAGATTTAGCTTGATCCTTGTTTGAATATGCTCATCATCTTGCGAGACTCCTTGATTAAAGTGATCAGCAACTTCATAGATTCTGTCATTCAACTGTTCTTTAGTTAAGAAGGCTAGTTGAGCCTCTCCAATCGAGATATGAATTTTAGCTCGTTTTGACGGACTCAAGAGTTGCTCTGCAGCCCCACGAATTTTTTCATGAGTAAATCTAAACGTAGCATTCGTAATAAAATCGTCAGCAAACTTTAGGAAATGAATGCTACGCTCCTGCATGGGGACGATGATTCCATGCTCATTCAAGTCCAGGAGGCCACGCTTTAGTTCGAGCTCATCACCCTCGGCAACGATAAGAAATTCGTCTAAATCAAAGACATCTCCAAGACAGGCGGCATAGCAAAGGGTTTGTAGTGCAAAAGGAGGTAAACTGCGAAATTTGTCTACAAGAACAGCTACCGTATTTTCGGTGATGGTATGCTCTTTAACCCTATCTTCCAACCAATTCCATTTCCAATCATTGGCATCAAAAACGATGGCTCCCGACTGGTAAAGATTTTCCACTAGTTGTCTGATAAAAAAGGGATTTCCACCTGTTTTAGAAACAATAATCCGTCCCAAATTTTCTACATCATTGGCGTCGAATTTGAAGATTTCTAGTAGCCAACTAGACACAACATTTAGCTTGATGGGCTGCATGGCACAGTCGACCACATGAAAAAACATGTTGTGAAATCGTTCACGTATCTCTTCAAGACTCCAGTGGGAGTCTTCACTATCTGTCTGATAGCTGCAGATCATGAAGATTTTTTTTTCGTACTTATTCTTGAAGACAAAATCTAATAACTCTAAGGAGGCATGATCCATCCATTGGACATCGTCCAGGAAGAAAACAACAGGAGATGAGTCATTGCCAAAACAATTGACAAAATTTTTAAAAGTCAGCTCAAAACGACTTTTTTCTTCTTTGGGAGCGAGAAACCGAGGTCGTCTCTGCTTGCCAATAATCATTTCCATTTCGGGAATTAACTTTGCAATAAAAAACGCATTCTCGCCAAGAGCTTCAGTTAGTTTTTGTTTCCAAAAAACAAGATCAGCCTCCGATTTCATCAATAGCTGTTTGATCAGATTACTGAAAGCCAATATTAATGCCTGGTAAGGGACCTTTTGTGAACTAGGAGAAAAGGCTCCTTGTGTCACCAAATAGTCTTCTTTGCTGAGACCAGCACAGAAATTCTCTACAAGCTTTGTTTTTCCCATACCGTGTGCGCCGTGAACGAGGACCAGATTACGCCCACCATCACCAAAGTTTTCAAGCTCGTCTTTTAAGATCTTGATTTCATCGCCACGCCCGTGCAGTTGATCGGTAAAGTGTAGGGTGTCCCGGACGTCTTTGGTTCCAAACTCAAAATCCTCGGGGATGGCATCAAGATTTTCTACTATGGTTTGAAAGTCATGCTTGACGCCCCACGCGCTGACAAATCTTTCCTCAGGGTTTTTGGCGCATAGCTTAGAAATCAAATCCCCAACAGGCCTAGGCACTCTGCGATTGATTTGGCATACGGAGGGCATGACTCGAGCGACGTGACAATTAAAATACTCGACGGCCTGTTGAAAAAGTCCTTTGCTATTATTTTTATGTGAATTAAGTTGAGTCAATTCACGGAGGATTTTATGC
>JABSRP010000040.1 GCA_013215145.1 Pseudobacteriovorax sp. | reverse complement strand
TTTTTATTTCTCAAAACAAACTTTTGAGTTTACCAACATTTTTCAAGCAAAACTTAAATTGTCAACAGCCCCTAATGTCTTTTATTTTTCTGGGAATCTATAATCATCTGATTGCTAGACACCTGGCAACTATTGCGAGATATGTTTCAAGATTGGCATGGTCTTCAGAGCATTCTCCACTTATACTAAATCGCAAAGCTCCGAACAATCAAGACGACCTTGATAATATTGTAAATGCAATTGAAGAGTCGAGACAACGTCATGTAGCGAGTAGGCAAGAGATGTTAATGGAGATTGAACAGCGAAAAGCCGTAGAAATGCGATTGGAAGAGAAGGCTCAAAGCCTTGAAAAAACCAATAAATTGCTTGGTGAAACCAATCGAGAACAGATTGAGTTTGCCTACTCAGTTTCCCATGATTTGAAGTCTCCAACAAATACAATCGCTATGATTTTTAATGAATTGGCAGAGATAAAATCAGAATTAAAGGAAACATCGGAAACCTCAGAATTGAGTAGTTTTATACAAATGGGAATCGACACGTCGGAACGCATGAAAATCTTAATTGAATCAGTCCTAAGTTACTCTCAATTGATCGAAGGGAGTTTTGAGTTTAATGACGTTCCGCTGGCTCGTATCGTAGATCACGTCAAGCAGGATTTAAGGGCCGATACTATCGAATCTAAGGCAGAGATTTTTGTTGATGATCTTCCAAGTATCAGAGGTGATGAAACTCAACTTCGTATGCTATTCCAAAATTTGATTAATAATGGTTTGAAGTTTCGGAGTCGCGACAGGCAGCCAATAATTCGAATTGTTTGTGAACCTAAGTCGGACGACAATTCTATCGTGATTTCCATAGAAGACAATGGTATTGGTTTTGAACAAAAGCACTCGGAAATCATATTCGGACTATTTAAGAGGCTTCATCGCTTCGAAGAATATAAAGGTACAGGGGTTGGTCTCACCATTTGTAAAAGAATAATGATGAATCATTCTGGAGATATTACTGTTGTTTCTGAACCCGGTAAGGGTGCAAAATTTTTTCTTCAATTTAACAAGAGGCTATAATTGATGACCCATCCTAGGTTAGATACAGTCATACTTATAGATGATGAAAAGATTGATCAACGAATCTATAAAAATATTATCGATAGATCTAAGGTGGTAAGGCGTCTAGTTCAATTTTTGAGTCCGCTTGAAGCCCTAGAATTTTTAGTGAATGAAGATTGTTCGCGTGTAGAAGCCATATTCCTTGATATAAATATGCCTAAAATGAATGGATTCGAATTTTTAGAAGAGGCCCAAAAACGCTTGGGAGAAAATTTTACGCAGACAGTTGTCATTATGTTGACAACATCTTTCAGCCCCAAAGACAGAGAGACAGCTGATAGCTTTTATGTTGTGAAAAAATATATCAACAAACCGCTTACAGAAAAGCACCTTATTGAAGTGGCTGCGATCGTCCAGCGAGAAAAAGGTCATTGATTTCACTTTCTCGCATTAGGTTTTTTGTATATTTTTTACGTTAGCTGTTCGGTAATACGATATAAGCAGTGGTTCCTTTTTGTGGCTCAGACTCAATCTTTAAGCGTCCTCCAATCTTTTCTAAATGACGTTTGCAGAAACTTAGACCTACACCATGACCCCTTTCAAAATCATCAGTTCTGGAAAGCTTCTTAAACATATTAAATACCCTATCTAAATCCTCCTTCCGTATCCCAATGCCATTGTCCCTTACATAAACTACATCTTCATTCGGGTTTTCGTAGAGACGGCCAATATGGATCTGTTTGGTTTCGCTGCTGTTGAAGATAACACCATTTTTTGTAAGCTCCGAAAGAATGTATCTTATAGAATCCGGGTCACAGGTAACACTGCCAATATCAGTATCGCTTGAAATGCTGACATCTTTCCTACCCGAATAGTCTTCTTTAAGCCTCGTAATCAAATCTTCCAAGTCAGTCTTAACTGAAATATAGGATTTTTTTCCTAAATCAGAAAACATAGATAAAGAATCTGCGATTCTATTAAGAACTTTATGATCATTTTTTAGATGACTAATTTCGGGGGCGTCTATTTTAAATTGATTTAAGTGTTTTTCTAAATTCTCGATATGATTTTGATGTGCACGCAGGATACCTTTTAAGTCGTGAGCAGAAAAGTAGGCGAAATCGTCGAATTCGTGTGCTCGTAAGGCAATTGTTTGATCTTTTGCCTCGATAGATGTTTCCATCTCTTTGATAGATGTCATATCTATAAAAGTCAAAACGGCACCATTAATCACGGTCTTTCTAAAATAAGGCATGATTTTAAGGACCATCCATTTTTCATTGTATTGCTTAGGCTCTAAAATCTTTTCACTCTTGTCGTCCAACGCATTTTTTATTTCAGCAATTAAATGGGAGTGACCAAATTTATGAATAAAAGTCTCCAGTGGCCGACCAATATCGCTGTTTAAAATGGAAAAACTATCAGAAATAGCTGGTGTTATTTTACGAATTCTGATTTCAGAATCGACAAAAATGGTCCCTATATTTGTAGTTTGTAGAAGACGATCAATGTCGTCTTCAAGTTGTATGAGCTCTTCAATTTTTTTCTGATACTCCGAATTTACTGTATAAAGTTCTTCGTTAACACTATGAAGCTCCTCATTTGTGGATTGTAACTCTTCGTTTGACGCCTGAAGTTCTTCATTGGTTGATTGGAGCTCTTCTTTTGTCATTTCTGAATCTTGTAAAATTGAATTCAGCCGTAGTCTTGTTGAGGCAAGTTGACTTTCAAGTTCGTGAAACATCTCTTTCGAATGATTTCTAACGTCGTAGGTCAAAAGTCGAGAGTTTTCTTCTTCACGGAAAGATAGCAGCTTGAATGTCAATATATAAAAACGGATTCTCTTGCTGTTTTGATCGAAGATAGGCTTCAAATAAAAATCGATGCGTTCTTGCTTATTGTCTAATACCAAGGGAATGTTTTTGAATGCAACCGCTTGGTTTTCAATTTTTACACGATATAAGGCGGTACTCGGCAAACTAACCAGGTCTTTCAAAATAAGTTTTGAGACATTGAAGGAGGAGTACCCGTCAGCAAAATTAAGGAATCTTTTAGCCTCGCCAAACATGCTGACGATATCCTCATCGGCGTTGATAATGATACCATCGCTCAAGCATTCCTTTATGATTGCTTCAAAGTCGCTTGCTGTGAATGGTGATGATTGATTGGGATATGTTTCTCTTGTGTTTTCTATTAACGGTTTTCGGACGCTGGATAACCTTAAATTAGACGTGGGAGTCCTTGAATCTTTTGTTTTCTCAAAAATCTTGAAGCTGTTGTGGGTGCAAGTAAATAGGTTTGAAGCAGCACCGATTCCTTCGCTAGGACCAAGAAAAAGAATCCCATTACGTTTAAGGGAAAATGAAAGGTTCCAATAAGCTTTTCTTGAATTTCTGGTTGAATATAGATCATTAGACTGCGGCATGAAATCATATCAACACGCGTGAAGGGAGGGTCAGTCAAGAGATTTTGCGGTGCAAAAACAATCAAATTTCGGATTTCGTTTACAATAGTATAGTGATCCCCTTTTGGCTTGAAAAATTTTTCAAGTCGTTCTTTACCAACAGGAAAGACCTGTGACTCGCTATAGGTACCGACATTAGCATAAGACAGTGCTTTTTTATTAATGTCGCTAGCAAAGATTTTGATATCATACCTCACTCCAATTTTGTCAGAATATTCTTTCAATAATATGGCTAGCGTGTAGGCCTCTTCTCCAGACGCACATCCAGGGACCCAAATACGAATTTCCTGTGTTTGACGGTTTGATTCGAATAGTCTTGGGATGACTGTAGAATAAATGTAATCGAAGATTTCAGGGTCACGAAAAAAAGAGGTGACCGAAATTAGTAAATCATCAAACAAATAGCGTAGTTCGTCATCGTCAGAATTCAGACGGGCCGTATATTGTTTTAAGCTATTGATCATCAGGGCTTGAATTCTGCGTTCAATTCTCCTGTTGATGGTCGTTCTTTTGTAAACACCAAAATCCACATGGAACTTCTTTGAAAGTAAGGCAAAGATTTCAGAATAATTATTTTTTTGATTAGTTAGCGAGTTAGGTGCTTGAGAAGCTAAGGCTTTCCTATAAGACTCGATATAAGCTCCCATTTTATTTGGATGCATCACTTTATGGACCGTGTTGGTTGCTATGGCGCTTTTAGGCATACCATCAAATTTTGCAGACTCCAGACTTTGACAGAGTACAAGACCACCACTTTCGAATATTTTTTTTACCCCGTTAGCGCCATCACTTCCTGTTCCACTTAATATGATAGCAATGGCCTTTTCCTGACTTTCTTTGGCTAACGAGTTGAAAAAGATGTCTATGGGAAGATTGAGTCCTTTTTCCCTGTGCTGTTCAGATAGATTCAATCGACCATCTGCAACGGTTAGATTGTAACGTGGTGGGATGAGATAGATACTATTTCGCTCGACCTTCATGCCCTCTTCAGCTTGCATGACTCATAATTTTGTGCACTTTGAAAGTAGTTCGTACATAAGACTTTTGAAATCGGGAGACAAGTATTGGATGACGATAAATGATACATTTTGATCCTCAGGCAGTGACGAAAAGAACTCTTGGAGAGCTTCCAGACCCCCTGCTGATGCGCCCAGTCCTACAATGACTTCAGGGTCTAAATTTGCTTGGGTTTCTCTGCTGACTCTACTTCTGACTATATCTATAATATTGTTAAGATCTTGAGTTGCTGGAAAGTTTTTGTCGACTATTCCAGCTACATACTGATTGGCTGTGTTTTTTACATATTCTGACTCTACCAGTCCAGACAAAAGAAAAATGGGCGTATTTCTCCATCTGTCCTGGCTACTCAGATGCCTGACAATACTCTCTCCGCTGATTTTAGGGAGGTCTAGATCAAGAAATATCGCATCGAACCCGTCATCGAACTTAGTCGCGTTTAAGGCAGATTCTCCGTCTTCGAACCACTCATAGCGAAAATCTTTTATGACTTTTTCAAGGTTTTTGATTAACGCTCTCATGTCATGTTTGTTGTCTTCTGCAATCAGAAATCGTATGCTTAGTCCTTATTTTCGAAGGGTATTTCGATTTGCGTTTCGATCGGAATCTGACTTCTTTGCTACGCAAAAAGTCATATAATCATTTATTTGAGTTTTTTGCTATGTGGAAACTATCTATTCAAAAACAAATGAAGTTTCTGCGCTGGCATGTAAATTTGGTGATTGAAGCCACTTGTCCTTTTTATCCCATTATAGTTTGGAGGATCTATGCGACCCTGGCAATATGAACTATAATCGAAAGGTGAATTTTTTTGAGTTTTGGAGCGTATATGAAATCCTTTTTCGTTGGATTAACGTCAGTCGTTTTCTTGGCAAGCCCGACTAGCGCTAGTGCCCTAGAAATCTTCAAGCAAACCTCAGCTTCATACGATTTTCAAAAATTAAAGCGGAAAAAAATTAAGTTTCCGAAAAAAGGTAAAGAGGTGCGACAGCTTTTTGATGTTCAGTACAACAAGAAAATTTTTGTGCAAGGGTTTGATATTGCCAAAGTTATTGGTCCCCATGCGCAAGGTATGGATACTCTCCTGTTAAATTTCGCAAATGGGATGTCTGTTCCTGTGCCGATCAACAGCCTGAGTACGGAACCTGTGTTTCTTGCCACTGGCTTGGCAAAAAGTAAAAAGGGACCATTCAAAGCTTCCTTTCCATCCATTGCAAAATTCGATGAGATGATCCGCGATCCGCGGCCCATCACCTTCTCGACGAACAAAATTGTATATTCTAGCAAAACATATATCCCTAGCCAGAGCCTCTTTATTCCCTTTAAGTATACGGATAGCTTACAGGAGATTGAGATTATTAACGGCCCCAGTCGCGAAAAAGCCTTGGCCTTCCGTGCAAAGCCTTCGGTAGAAAAGGGTCATGCCATTTACATGAAGCGTTGCCAATATTGTCATGGTGTCGACGATAGAGGTGCAAAATTTGGTCGTGATTTTGTTGATCCTATCCCTATGTACACCATGAAAACTCCTGAAAACCTTCTGACCCATGTCAAATACAAGAAGATTGATGGCATCGAGCGAGGCTTACTGATGCCGGCACAAACCAATCTCACCGCATCAGAGGCAAAATATATCTGGGAGTGGATGAAGGCGGCGGCTGCAAAATAGCGATGGTTGGTTTTCGTAACTAGCTGTAACCATTGTTTTTTTGTGTAGGTTACATCTTTTTCTTTAGAGGCATCCTCCGCGTACCGATGAGGCATATATCGAGGCATGGGGGATTATATGAGTTATTTTAGACGAGGCCTGTGGATTCTACTTGGTGTGGCACTGGCATGTTCTTGCAAATCCAAAAGTTTTTCATCAAAAGCGGATAAGACCGAAGCACCAGTTGCGGAACCCGCAAAAACCGACGACGTTCAGAAGAAGAGTGAACCTTTAGTGCTGCCTGAACCCTTCAAACTAGACACCCTAGATATCTGTCGCAAACTATTAGGTATCCCTGAGGGTGAGGAATGCCGTTTACCTGGCAACAGCATTTTTGGAGGTAGTTACCAAAATGGAGCCATCACAATGGTGAATCCGCGAACTAACGCCGCAAGTTGTCCCACAGGATTCGACGCAAATTTGTCTATGACCATCTCTGTCGCAGGCGCTGCCGTTGGTTCGTCGGACCCCTATGTTGACTCGCGACTATACCTATGCCTGGTATCCGACAACACTGAATATCCGGTCACTCAAGATCCTGACTGTGCTCCGGGCACGGCTAAGGTGACGGCAGTTGATGGCAGAACTGCCTGTTCCGACCTGCCACCAAAAATCTGCACCGTGTTGGGTGGAAATTTTGATGGTGCCTCGGGCCGTTGTGGTATCAAACCTCAAGAGTCGGTGTTCGGCGGAATGTTTGTTTCGGGAGATGATGATGTAGGTCTTGGTTCGGTTACGGTTAACGATCAAGACGCGGCAAACGTCCCAGTGACTGAATTCTGCGAAAATAGCAATAAATTTTCTGCGAACGGCGATTGTAGCTGTCCAGCAAACTTCACAGGGTATACCTCATCCTCAATGGTTGAGTTTATGGCAGGTTATGATCGCCCAACGTACTGCGTTGGTCAAGAAAATGCCGAACTGGTGAGCAATAGCGATCCTACTCCATTAGATGGCTGCAAAAACGAATGGGAGCGCTCATACCAAGTTGATGACCAGAAAGTCTGTAGTGCCATGGTGGAAGAGATCTGCCGATCCCTAGGAGGAGCCATAGATTCTACTGCAAATAAATGTATTTATTCCCGAGACAGCTTCTTTGGAGGCAGTTTTCAGATTGGATTTAGCAATCATCAAATGACAGATGGGGTTCCCTGGAATCAGTTGCCGCCGACTCTTCGCGACAACACTATAGTTAACCCAAATCAATTTTGTGAGGCGCCAAATCCCGAGTCGGGCCTTGAGAAAGAACTACAATGCTCATGTCCTCAAGGGTTTCTCCGTCACCCGCTCATGTATCACCCTGAGACACAAGATCCAGCTGGTGACTACGACAAAGAATTTATCTGCGTGCGACAGTAGAAAACGCCAACTACTCAAGTCATAGCGATTAAAACTCCGTAACCACCGTTGCCATCGGTGGTTTTACGATCAAAGACTCGTTCCATGGGATGAATGTAACATCGCTAAGCGTCACAGAGGCTTTGGCATCGCCAACCTTAGACGATTTTGGGTCCCAGGCATAGGATCGGTAGCTAGTAGGAAGAATCACTCCGGAAACCGTCTGGGAGCCATTATACTCCATGAATGACTCGGGTGTATGTCCCCCTTCCGGAAAGAAGCCCTTGTAAGAGACCACGTAGCGGATGGCGTCGACGGTGCTGTCTTTTTTATGGATATAGATGATATAGTAATCGTCGGGAGCGTCCCCAACGCCATCGTCAAAGGTAGCTTTTACCATATAGTAGTCGGTGCCTTTATAACGATCAGACCCCTCTAGGGTAAGGTTAATCCCTTTATCGGCAAAAACAAAAGTGATTCCCACAAAATAATAGGGCGTGAGCGACCAAAACCTCGGGTTAATTTTTAGTGACTTTTTTGGGTCCACTTTCCAGGCGTTAGTGCCATCCCAACCAAATCGAAGTTCGGGGCTTCCCGTAACTTTGTGACTAGCTCTGGCTGACCAGGTGTCGACGATCTGGGCGGTATCAAAGTGCGGTTTACCGCTGTCCCCTTTGTAGTTATAGCGAATGGAAAGAAGACCGCTGGAGTACCAGCGATCGAGTCCTCCATGAGCTTTCATAGACTGTGACAATATTTTGCCAGCTTTTGTCTTATCGAGCCGTGCTTCGGCCTCTGTAACCCTGGATGTTATCCAAGATGCTTCTGGTTGTTTGCTATAAGCGGAAGAAAAGCTGATCCAAATCATGACCAATAGTAAAAAACGCATAATATAACCTCCATGTATCACGTTAGGAGGGTAACAGATCTTTTTGAGCTCTGTCATTCATGAAATGGATTCGAGATCTCCCTTGGAGATTGAGCTTAGGAGTGATGACGAAAAGCACCGAGAACCGCTCGGATTTTCTTCGAAATCAGCCTTGTGAACATAACACCTAGTGCGCCAAAAAATATCAATAGCAGAGTTAGGATTTTGAAGGAAAGATAGCCAGTGGATCCCGTGTCTCCCATGGTGATGATGGCTATGGATGCACCTACCAGTGGAATGATACTGGCGAGACTAAAAATAATACTCAGGTGGCGATTGACTCGCTTGAAGGTACGTTCCTTAGCATCGCTCTCTAAAGGCCTTTGGTAAGAGACTATTTGAGGGAAAAATCGTTCGACAAATATAAAGTCAAAAAACAAGAAGGAATAAGCAAAGACAACAAACCACGAGGTTAAACAGGAAATAGCAAAATGTAAATATACACTAGAAGCCACAGGTCCTGCTAAAACATCGATACCGAAAGCAAAGGCAAAGCATCCTGGAATCCAGCCAATAGATGTTGCCAGTAGCAACCATTTGGGCAATGTTAGTCCTTGATCCACTAGTTTTTTAGCTTTTGCCAGATTGTCAAGGTGTTCTTGGGTCTGGTAGTTTTTAACGAAGCTCTTAACTTTCCATAGGAAAAGAGAGATTGCCAATGGATACAAAACGATATTATAAATTAGGGCGGTTAGCTGAAAAGCTTCATTTTGAACTTGGGTTAGCCCGCCGATAATCGTGATGCTGTTGTAAGAAATATTAAAGACACTGCCAAGAATTTGCGGAATTAGACAAGCCAGGCTGATAGCGAGAGCTGGTTTTTTATCAACCCAACCTATTAAACTATGTTTTGCAGGCAAAGACTCAATGGACTGTAGATAGTCAATTGCGTATTCGAGACTGCTGCTAAATTCGGCCATGCTAGAAAATCTTCTGTTTCGATCGACGTCTTTGGCTTTCAGAACCATAGCCTCCAGAAGATCGATTTTGTTTGGGGATAGCTCCAGTAGCTCGGACAATAGAAAGCCTAAAGAATAAATGTCACTACGGGCATCAATGTCTTGAAATAAATGCCTGTCAGACGTCTGTAATGCAAGTTTCTGTTCTGGACTTGTATATTTTAAAGTACCCCCCAGGTAGATTTCCTCGCTGTCGAAGTTGGATCCCGCTGCAAGGGAGATATTAAAATCCACAAGGTGTGGGCGACCTAAGGGGCCTACCAAAATGTTACCAGGTTTTATGTCAAGGTGAAGGATTTCTCGTTCATGAGAGAACGACAAGGCATCGGCAAGCTTTTTACAAAACCAAAGGCAGGCTTGCTCATAAGTGGCAGCTTTTAGGAATTCTCGTTCTTTTAATCGAGTGGGGTCGACAACTACATTGTCCCACTGTTTTTCATCAAGAATATCAAGAAAGGTTTTGCCGCATAGTTTATCTTCATCAATTTGATAAAGTTGTTTTATGATACTATGAAGTGTCAAACCCGGTACGTATTGCATGCAGATGATATTCTGTGACTTTTCGTGGCTCACAAACTGAGAGTATACCTGAACAATTCCTTCATGCTCCAACTGAGCTAGATTTGTAGCCTCTTGCCCGTGGTATGGCGATATTTTGAGTGCTACCTTCCTGTTTAGGCTAATCTGGTTGGCAAGGTAAACCCTAGCGTATGAGCCTTCACCAATTTCCCGTTCGATTTTAAAATCGCCAACAGTATCGCCGCTGCTGTAAAAGGTTGGTTTGTAGGGTTTTTCTAGGGTGGGATCGCTGGCTAACGGTTTGGGTTGGTAACCCACTGTGGTATCTGACTCGCGGCTTTTCATGGTTTCAAATAATAATTTAGATACCAGGATCAACAAATCCTTTGATTCATTAGGAAAAAAGTTAACGAGATCCTCAAGGCTCCTTAAATTGGAGTCCAGTGACTTCTCTAACAATTGATTCACTAAGACCTGCTTCTCAGCCGGAAGTGACTCGATTTCCATCTGTGTCATAACCTTCTCAAAGTCGGGGCTACCCAAAGGTGCCTACTCTATAGTCAATCGCAATAACTTCAACACTTGTTTATCAATAAAACTCAGCCTGAAACCAAAATGATTGGTTAAGTGTTTGGATTGTCTTTATTTTCTTTCTTAGTGGGGCGTTTACTTAACCTGTCGAGTGTTGAGCGCCACTTGCTGGGGATTATGCAATATTGGCGCCTACTTTTGAAGATCAAATCGGCCTAGGCAGGAGTATGGAACGGTTAAATCAATCCGTCGCAACGCGGAATAAAAAATGAAGACTGAGACGAATCCCATCCGGCTGATTTTTTTGGACTTTTAATGAACCGCCAAAAGAGGAAAGATACCTTTGTGCGATAGATAAGCCAAATCCATGACCCTCCTCTCCAGTGGTACCGATGGTGCTTTCAACCGATTTGTCACCATTAATTTTAAGTATCTTCGAATCTGACATCCCAACACCATAGTCGCAGACAGTCACCAAGACTTTATCGTCCTCAGTATCGGTGGCAATATCTATTTTGGCATTTTGATGGGAGAATTTAATCGCGTTAGAAAGAACGTTGGATAGAACGGAAAACTTGAACAGTAATGGGTCGCAGTAGATCTTTCCCTTTGCTTTTAGACTCAGATTTAGCCGAATTTTTTTACGGTCTAATCGTTCCTGGTGGAGTTGAATGGTTTCTTCGATAAGTTGATCTAGGTCCACCCATTCCCCTGAAAAGGTCTCGGATGCATCTCCTACTAGAGTTTTTTTTGAGCTTGCTAAGAGGTCTGATATTGTGCCTGTAGCATCAATGATCTGATGGATACTTTCCTCGATAAACACTCTTTTAGAAAGCATTTTGCGAGAATGCCCTGCAATGATCGTCAGCGGTGTGCTAATATCATGAGTCATCCTATCAGATGCGTCCCTAAGAGATTTTTCTTTTTTAAGTAAAAGATCCTCTCGGTAAATATTCCTAAATGCGGTATGGATTCGTGTTTTGATAATAGCTGGAGACGTGGGCGACTGGATAAAGTCATTGGCGCCATATTTTTCTAGGCCCTCTAGCACCGTTTCGTCAACATCAGCAGGGGTTAAGACAATGGAAATGATACTATCGAAGCCTCTGTTTAACGTCAGGTTTTTTAGTGCCTCTATAGTGATAGATTCACCGCAATTAAAATCAAATACGAAGACTCTTTGAGGAAATACTTCTAGTTTTTGCTGCTTTAGACTTTTGTAGTTTGTGCTGCTAAATTTAATGTTCTCTATGGACTCAAATATAGCCTTGAAGGAAGCAGATTGCTTTTCATTATCGGTGACGAGCAGGATTGAGTTTTCCATCGTGATTTCGCTATGCTTTTAGTAGACACTTCATTTTAGCAAAAATATCCTAGGCAAAGGACGCCTGGTGAATAAAAACAAGACGGGGCCGTGATTAAGATGCTCCGAAGGCTTTTGAATAGTAGATAATTGGCTCCAAAAATCCGGAAGATTGGCAGTTCACTAATCGTTGTTTAAGGGTAGTATTTTCGGAATTTTTTCGAATAATGGATAGCACCCATAACGAACAACAGTATGGCAAGCAAGATTGATGACAAACCCGTGGAGGGCTGCCTCATAGAGTGAAAAAGACTCTGCTAACAGAATTGTAATTCCAGAAAAAGCGATCACTTGAATGACAAAAGCAGAGATTAGAATAAGAAGGAAAATTCCAGCATTCCGACCCGACATACTATCGGACTGAATCCGTCTGCTAAAATCTCCAATGGCAGTTAGCTGCCAACGAAATAATAATGCACCAATGGTTAATGATAAGATACCCACCGATAAAGCAACTGTATTTGTTTCACTAATGATTGCTGTAACGACAACTATACCCATCAAAAGCCGAAAAACATGGCTGATATGGTGTAAGTTTCCCACACTAAACTCGTCTTCACTGTAAATGTGTCTGTTCCTACGCTAAAAATAGCCTATGTTTTGTTATTAGTGAAGTCAAAAGTGTTTCCGATTTGTTAAGCTCCCCAAGATCCAGGATATGAGCTATGGTAGTACGCGAGATCCTGTGAGTTTTCTGTAATCTGGCTAACAAAATTACCGGATTTATCTGGTCTTACTATGACCGAATCGGCACCATACGCTAGGAGTCGCTGCTCGAACGAACTGTTTGCATTACTGGTGATCACCATTATTTTGACGTCATGTGCGATCACAGCTTGGATGGCTTCTTTGATACGCTCTTCTTCGTCCAGGAGATCTATGACCACTAGGTCAAATTTTCCAAAAGAACACAGATTGCCGGCATCGCTAGCACTGTTTGTGACCATAGGAATGATCCCGTTATAGTACAAACTCCTGCTGTGGTCTTGAGAGGGTTGGCGGTCATCATAGACCATCAATACTTTTTTCATGCTGATCCCCTAAAATGGCATGTTTGTCGGATATAATGCTTTTCGGTAAGAATTGAGGTTTTCTTAAAGTAGTTCCAGTTAATCAAGTAATTATAGATATTTAACAGAGTGTTTTAGGTTGGTTGGTTGGCCAGTTTAGGCGATAGAACACCAGTGGCTAAAGCTCCTGGATTGAGCGAACTCACTAGGAAAAATTTCCTGAGCTAGGGACAAAACTTTTTCGATTCTAGAGCGATAGGACTTAGAGAGAAACGATTTAGGAAGCCTGTCATGAATGTTATCGACTTAATAGACAGAGAACCTACCGACTTAGACAGGATTTTTGTTGGTAGCCGGGACTCTGCGAATCTTGTCGCGCAAAAGCTACGTGAATCTCCCTTGCGAGTGTTGCTTGTGGTGAAATCAGGAAAACTTCTTGGCATCATTTCCGAGCACGATGTCATAGAACCGTATTTATTTGGCGATAGAAATGTAAAAAGCAAGCTTCTGGCTTTAGATCTTATGAGCCCGAGACCTGTCACAGTCAAGCCAGATCAATCGTTGGAAAAAGCTCTTAGCCTCTGCGTTAAGCATAGTATTAGTCATCTGCCAGTGGTAGATGAAAAAAAACAGATTCGCGGGATAGTCAGCCTTAAGCAGATGGTTACTCAGGTACTGACTACTTTCGATAGTCTGCTTGGTTTTTCTTTAGATTCCCAAGAAGGAAAGTCCCATGGAAGAGCCAGGCCGGACAGTGTTCATTTGAACCCCAAGGAAATTATGTCCAAAATTGATCATGCCATCGAAGGCTTTAGAGAATCTGTATTTTCGGAAATTAAGAGTGGCTTTGCAGAGGGTAACTCACTTGTGAAAGATGCAAGTATAAACTTCGATCACCTAAGTATCTTATTCTGTGTCCCTAATTCGAAGTCGCAGCGCATGGCTAAGGTAGCGTTGTCTAGCACGGGTGCTGAAATCGATTTCACAGCCGATTATGAAAAAGCAAAGGTCTTAGTTTATGAAAAAAAGTTCGATTTGGTGATTGTAGATAAGGACACCATTAAGCTAGCCGCATTGGCCCGAGAAAGAGATCCTCAAACAAAAATTATTATGCTCACTTTTGATTCTCCAGAGACTTATATCCCTTTGCTCGGTCCTTACCCATACATTAATAATATCGTTTCCCTTAGTCATGCTGATCATAAATTTTCCATAAAAGGTATTTTGAGTACCGTACGTAAGACGACAACCTCCGACATTTTTGGTATTGAAAAGTACTTAGAATTAGGATCACAAATCAATCAAGAGCCAATTTGTAGTAGTGATCAAAGGCTAATTGTAATTAAGAAAATGAAGACGTTTTTCTCGGAGTTAGGCTTAACTAAAAGCCTTATTAGTCGCATAGCAATGGTTGCTGAAGAATTATTACTGAATGCGATTTATGATGCTCCTATCTCTAGTAGTGGGGAACCTCTGTACAATAATCTCGATAGGCGCGTTCAAGTTACACTCCGACCCCACGAACAGGGTACGTTTCATTATGGTTGCGATGGTTCCTATGTTGGCATCGCTGCCACCGATCCATTCGGTTCGATAAAAAAAACCGACAGTTTTTCGTTACCTTCAAAGTTGCTATTCTGAAAATGCAGGACTGATTGGTGGTGAAAAAGGTGGAGCCGGGAGAGGTCTTTTTATGATCGTGGAGGGTGCGGATCTCGTAGTATTCAACGTAACTCCCTCACAAAAAACAGAAGTGGCTGCTTTTTTTGCCATTGACAAACACGAAGCAAAAAAAATTGGACGATCATCCTTACACTATTTTATCAAAGCAGCGTAGCAGACCGTTAGTCATCTAGTTGGAAAGGTCTAACCCGTTGCCATCGTCTTGGGAGTTTATTGAACCTAACGACAATATGATTTGGTCTCTCCTTCCCTCGATTTTAGTAAGTACTAGGCTCTTAGTGTTCAAGAAGTAAATCTGACTTTTTCCTCTTTCGCTTGCAGCAATGAGCACTTCATCATTATTTATCCGCTTGATACTATCAACTCTTTTGCCATCTAGGCCAGTTATTTGGCTGTGTTTTCGGCCACTGATAAATAGGTAATTATTCTGAGTTAGTCCACTGGCTACTGTGATAAGGAAACTATCTGGCTTGATACTGAAAACGCCTTTTATCTGTCCTTCTTCAAACCTTGCTGACTTTGTTTCCGTATCTTGACGTCCCGTAGGCAGTATAACCAATTCTGGGTTCTTGTGAAAAACTAGTGACGAATTAGTGCATTTATTTGGATTATGACGAGTTAAACGAAATCGGTCTTTATTCGAATGCATCCATATTTCGGTTTTTTTGTAACGAGAGGTGAAGGAGTCGAGTCTTGGGTATCGTAATGATGAGTTTAATTTGAATTCCTTCCCGGCGATGTAGTTTCGCAAGAAGGCTTTATTATCGCAGACTTCGACAGTGTTGATGCTTTGTTTTTCGAAAGAATCCATGGCAATGACGTGACAAAGGTCCCTTGTGATGGGAACAATCTTTTGGTCATCAAGGTAAAATAACTCCATGCCAGCCTTAATGATAAGTTTGTCATTTAGGACTAGGAACTCCTTTTTGGCTGGGAGGCTGTCGAGAGTATGGATAAGCCTTAGATCAAAAGACTTATCTGATTCGACCACCGAATACAAACCTTGGTCGGATTGTGAGTATGCGACTGTCTTAGCTTTGAGTAGGAAAAACCTGAGAGTCGATGGGCTCTGATGATCAACTTTCTTTTTGCTTTTGTAATTTATTGTCCCGTTTCGAGAGATCTCTGTGAGGTAGCCATCTTTTGTTTGACCAATAATCTTTTTATTAAAACCTGCATGTCTTCCATACACCCGAATAACATAGTCCAGATCATTGAATTCATATTTTACTTTCAAATAGGGCGTTAAGTCTTGGGATGTTTTCGCAGAATACTTTAATAGATTGAAGCCATCAAAGACTATTTGGTTGAGGCTATCGACTTTTTCGAGTTTATGGTTATGAAAGTCTCGAAAATGAGGAATTTCCGCGTATTTTGAGATAGCAAACACTTCGCTTGAGTCGGAATTTAAAAGGAAAATATGATGGTCTTTTTGCAATATCCTGGAGCCAGAATTTAATGGTGCAGGAACAATACTGCGATATATCCGTTTGTCCGAAGCCGTGAACTGCCGCCAATAGTGTTGTTTGACTTGACATCTTAGCGATGGAGGATTTTGATGAGGGATGTAGCCAGTTTCTAATACAAAGCGCTCTCCAGATACCAGATTCTCACCATTTTCAATTTTGAATATGTTGTCGTCATGGATTGTCGGCCAAACTTCCCTCGCCGCTACAAGAACTTTTTTGCTGAGCATGACCACGAAGTCTTCCCAAGAGTCGGTGCCAATTTCCATGAGTGTGGCTCCCTGATGATTCATGAGAAACAGCTTATTTTGATGAGATGATTCGAAGGCGATATCTTCCCCTACCAAATGCCACCTAGATATGGGCTTAGAGAACAAAGGGTGCAGTGACTCATAGTCCCAATATGCCAAGCTAAACTGGGCTGAGAGGTCGGTCCCTTGTTCTAAAGAAAACTCACCCTTCAGGTAAACCCCATTGCTTGTCATCTTAAAATCTGTTGCCCGACACTGAAAGCAGTTTGGTAGTTTGATATGATAGGCTTGGCCTGATTGTTCAATGCCAATCAGGTTTCTCGATTGAGAGGACTCGGCAATTCCGAGAGCAAGTATATCGGCAATTCGGTAATTCTTAGCCTCCTGTACCCCTTGGAAGGAGGGAGCTACTTTGCTTTTTGTGACAGTCATCGGGGGCTCCTTTTTAGGTTGTTTGCACCCGAAAAGCACGCCGACAATTACAAACATTTTAATAGATGAAAATCGTGATGATGCTATGAACAATTCACTGAATCCCCGAAGTTATCGTTTTCAAGCTGACTCTTCTGAGCCGTTAATATCAAGAATGCTATAGACGAGCTCACAAAACTCATCATGCTCTTCATCTGTGTTGAAGTTGATTTGATAAAAGTACTCCCCGTTTTCCAAACGGTTTTCTTTTAGGATAGTAAGGCCTGCCTTTGCGTAGTCAGGAATCGGCTTTTCGAGGTGAATATCGTATTTCATCTCATTGTCCTCTTTCTAATCAAATGTAATTCACTAAATTTATTATATTTTTACAGTTAGTGAGTATATCAGTAACCGGGCAACAATATCGAGTTTGATTAGTTTTCGGTTTTATTCATTATTATACTATGAATATAATTAAAATTAAAAAAAGGAGACTCTATGCGGACACTTGTTCTCAATTCCGGATTTGAACCGGTGAAGGTAGTGGAGTGGCAACGGGCGATTGTCATGCTTTTGAACGAAAAAGCGGTTCTTGTTGCGGTCTATCAGGGACGGATCAAGGCAGTCTCGCGCTCTTTTGCACGTCCGAAGGTGATCCGACTCAAGCGTTACGTGAATGTCCTGAAAGGAATGGGGCAGAGCGTTCCCTACTCCCGAATCAATGTGTTTCGTCGGGACGACTTTATTTGTCAATACTGTGAAAAACAGCTGAACTCTAGTACTGCAACGATCGATCATATATTGCCTCAATCTCGAGGAGGCTTGAATTCCTGGACCAATACAGTTTGTGCCTGTGAATGCTGCAATCGTCGGAAAGGCAACCGAACTCCCGAGGAAGCCGGGATGACTCTTATACGAGCGCCAAAAAAACCAAACCCTCTGAAATATCTGGTATCTCAATTTGGCGAAATTGACTGGGACGAAATTTGGCAGCATCCCGAAGAAGATTTAGTGATTTCCGAATGACTTTGTGCGATGGTATAGCGTCAACGAATATGGGGGAGCTATGAAATACCTGCACGCTATGGTACGAGTGAAAAATGTTGAAGAATCGTTGGACTTTTATTGCAAGCAGCTTGGGCTGATAGAGACAAGGCGTTACGACTCGGAAAAAGGGCGCTTTACCCTGATCTATTTGGCAACAGAAGAAGGCGCGCCAGAAGTTGAGTTAACCTACAACTGGGACGTTCCAGAGACCTACGGTAACGCTCGTAACTTTGGACACCTGGCCTTCGCCGTTGATAATATTTATGATGCTTGTCAACGGCTCCAGGATCATGGGACTACGATATTGAGACCGCCTCGGGACGGGAAAATGGCTTTTGTGACGTCTCCAGACGATATTTCGATTGAGTTACTTCAAAAAGGGGAAGCCCTTGCTCCTAAGGAGCCCTGGGCATCTATGGAGAGTCAGGGTAGCTGGTAGCTAAGGAGAGGTATCATGAATTTGGCAACTTTCGGTGGTGGGTGCTTTTGGTGTATGGAAGAGCCCTTTGCCAATTTGGATCAAGTCGAATCCGTATTACCAGGTTACATGGGGGGGCATACCGCCCATCCCAAGTACGAGGACGTGTGCACAGGCATGACTGGTCATGTTGAAGTGGTGCAGGTCTCTTTCGCGAAATTGGAAGACTATCCGCTCTTACTGGATTACTACTGGAAGAATATCGATCCTACGGACTCCGAAGGGCAGTTCGCAGATAAAGGAACTCAGTACCGGCCAGTTATTTTCTATCACGACGAATCTCAAAGACAACTGGCTGAAGCGTCCAGAGATCGCATCAACGAAATAGATAACTTCGCGGGGCGTGTTGCGGTCTCCATTGAGCCGGCTCAGGAGTTCTATGTTGCTGAAACCGTTCACTGTCAATACTATGCCAAGAACCCTGAAGCTTACAAACGCTACAAACTAGGCTCAGGTCGGGCAGGGTTTTTGGATAAGGCCTGGCGTTGACACATCCCTGATCAATAAAAGTAGGTATTATTAGCCTGTTCCAGAATATTGCTTGATTTTGTATGGCAAAATCCGAACACCTCCCCAGACGAGAAATGGGGTCGTTTTGCATATTTGGCGTAAAATTTTTACTTGCTTCGCATTTGCATTAGCTGGGATTCTGGCATTTGCCGCCTTTATCACCTATAACTTAGCCCAATCAAGTTTCCACGCAGAAACTAAGTTCAAGGTCGGCGAAAGCCTCCAATCCGGTGCTAGCATTCCCGGTGTCGATCGGAAGCGATTTTCCTACAAGGCTCTCAAAAAACAAAAATCTCTGGGAGAAGAAACAAAGTCCGAGTTAAAGTCGTGGTTTCGAGCTAGTCGACAACGAAGTGGGGCGACGATTGAAGCTTTTCACTCCGATGGTAAGGTATGGGTCGTCGGAATCAAGGGGAGATCCCAAAGGATCCATTTGTTTGATGTGAGCTCTGGTTGGCAAGAGGTCAGGTTTTCTTGGCTTTGGCAAATTAGTCTATTGTTTGCTTGCGGAATCGTTGCCTTCGCTGTCTTTTATCGTTTCGTGATGATGTCCATGGAACGAGGGTTTCATGAGATGGGGGCTCGTCTGGTGGAGATGTCAGAAGGCAAAGCCGCTAAAAATCCAGGCAATTCGGGGGTTTTTAGTGCAATTGGCACACACAGAAAGCTACTAGTTTTCTTTGATAATATTCTCAAATCTAACGCGAGAGAGTTGGGGAGTTACCAAAGTAAGATTGCTGAAATGGATCGTCAGGTTAAGGATAGAGAGAGTATAGACGCCCTCTCGAAAACTAGTCAGACTGCTAGTGACTTACCACCAGATGGGGGGGCTGGCGAGCATCCGATTCTGCGCTCACTTCACGAAGGCTTGATTGTTATCGACGATAACCTCAAGATCGGTCGTCTGTTCTCAAAACAGGCTTCGGTACTTCTCGACGAGGAGAATCTTCAAGGTCAGGATTTTTTCAAAATTCTCGAAGCAAAATCTGTATCCTCATCTAACGAAGTCGCCCAATTACGCGATGCCTTTTTAATGGCTTTCAATCTTTTTATCACAGATCAGTTTGCTGAGGTTATGAAAAACAGTCCGCGGATTTTTCCCATGAGACTTCACGATCATAATTTTCTGTATGAGTTTAACTTTGCTCCTTATGTCCAGGATGAATCCGTAAAAAAAATCGTTGTCACATTTAGCGATGAAACCGATCGCCAGGCACTCGAAGACATTGAAGGCTTTGCCGCAAATAAAGCGCTAGATAGTATCGTCCGGATTCACGAACTTGTTCAGGGGAAGTGGAAGGCTCATACCCTTCTTGATTTTACTGTGGATAATATCCAGGTCCTAGCCCAAATTCTTACAATTATTGACGAGCCCTACGATGCTGATCATGTCTTTCGTCACCTTCATAACCTTAAAGGTGCGGCTAGGACACTTGATTTACAGGCGTTGGCTCGCGTGGCTCATTCCTGTGAAAATTACGTCACCGCCGCGCGATCTGGTAGCGAACTAAATGAAGATGCTACCATGATTTTCAAGTCGCAGCTTATGGCGCTAAAAGATGCTTTGGCGGCCATGCGTGATATCGTTAGTCCATACATAGCTAGCCAAGAAAAAACCGAGGTAACATGGACCGATGTTTGGGAGTCTTACGCCGAAGAGATTAATAATTCCATGAAAAGCATGGCGGTTCAGCTGGGTAAAGAAGTTCAGTTGATCTTCAATCGGCCAGAAGCTCTGGGTGACTATGATTTTAGACTTTTGAAGCAATTACTCTTGCATCTGATGAGAAATTCATTGGATCATGGGATAGAAAAGCCTGACGAGCGAGAAGCCTCAGGCAAGCAGCGCATAGGCAACATCATTGTCGCTATTCATCGCGATCAAGACAAGATTGCCGTTGTCCTTGCGGATGATGGTAGAGGTTTGAACTTCGAAGTGCTTTGGAATAAAGCTCAGGAAAGAGATATCGAGACGCGCCATTGGAAAACTTGGAAGGAAGCAGATGCTCTCGCTGTTCTCTGTTCTCCTGGATTCTCTAGTCGCGATGAGGTGACAGATATTTCGGGGCGAGGCATCGGCATGGACGCTGTTCTTCATTCTATGGAGTCCGTCGGTGGCAACCTGATCTTACAAAAGGCTGATAAGACAGGGATGACGTTCCTAATCAAATGGCCAGCACAGTACGTAGCCGCTGCCGACGGTGAGGACTTCGAAGAAAATGAAGACGAAAATAAAGAGGACGTGGAACTCTCCGCGTAAGATTGTAATAGACTAAAAAAACTACAAAACTTTTCTGCAGCTTTGCCTTAAACGGGTAATTCTTACTTTAAGACTGAAGTTGATGGCAACTTATGCCGATAGTCCTATGGGAGGTTTAGTCCATGTGGATTATAAAATTTGCAAGTTGTAATTTGTTTTTGCTGGTTGGAACATTGTCTCTGGTTTTTGGAGGCGCATTTCTTTTTGCTCCGCTTGCTTATCTTGGTTTGGCTATCTTGATCCCTGATTTGATCAGTAGTCCCGAAATGAACAACCCTCGGGAATCATTTTCCAAATTTTATAATGTATTACTCTTTCTTTGCCTACCTCAGTTGATTTTGAATACTTTCTTGCTAGCTTGGTATGTGAGTCCAGGAGACTTGTTTGGAGTCGGTGTTGCACTATCGTCTCTTACGGATGGTGAGGTAAAAAACTTTTCTAATGGCCTAAGCTACGCCTACATTCCTCTTCTTATCGTAAACTTCGCCTTCTTTTATGGTGTTGGCGGAACCAACGTGGCTCACGAACTTGTGCATCGTGTATGGAGCCCTTTTTGGACTCGGGTTGGTCGGTATCTGTTGGTATTTACATCTGATACGACTTTCGCTATTGAGCATGTCTACGGTCATCATCGTAACGTAGCCACTCGCAAGGATCCGGCAACCTCGCGAAGAGGGGAATCGTTCTATCGATTTCTTCTAAGATCTACTACCATGAGTCTCGTCTCGGCTTGGAAGTTCGAGTCATTGCGATTGAAGAAACAAGGGTGGTCTTCACTTAGTTGGAAAAATCAAATCCTTCGAGATTGGACGTTGACGCTAGCTGTCTACGGCTTTTTTGCAGTAGTTGGTGGATGGTTTGGCCTGGTGTTTTTTCTATTATGCTCGTTTTTTGGAAAGGCCTTGTTGGAATTGATCAACTACATAGAGCATTACGGCCTTATACGTAGCGAAAAGAAATCTGTAGAACCTAGGCATTCTTGGAATTCTAATCATAGATCTTCGAGTTATCACTTGTATAATCTTCCGAGGCATTCTCATCATCATGCGCAAGGTCACATACCGTTTTGGAAGTTGAAGCCGATGAATGATGCTCCAACGCTACCGTATGGATACCTACAAATGATCATAATTGCCTTGTTTCCTAGTCAGTTTTTTAAAATTATGGACCCCTTGGTTCAGCGCTGGGATAGAGATTATGCTAAGAAAGATGAATTCGAAGAGATACTCAAAGCCAATCAATTCGATGGAAGAAAAATTTTCTCCGCAGGCTATGTAGACAATGATTCTATAAAATACTCAGCTTAATTAGTCTACCAGATCAATTTTTACTGGATTCGGTTCCCAAGCATAGACAGAGTAAAGACCAAATTGCACATAGTCATTCGTTACAGAAATGTTTGTTTCTGTTGTGGGAGGGAGCATCTCCTCGAATATATGATCTATAGGCTGATTAGACTCGTGAATCTTTTCGATCTTGATGCGAAGTAATTTAGCTTTCTTTGCAGTAGGAGTCGCTTCATATTCACTTGCTGAGTATAAAGCTCCCATGGCGCGATTAAAGCGATTACATCGGATTAGGGCTAATGCCTGATTGTAGTAAATGATCCCGAGAGTGTCCTCGAGTTTATCGGGAATGAATTGGATTAGCCATTCATAGATTTTTAGGCTGATGTCAAATTCACCTTTTATTTGATAACGGTTGGCATGAATATTCAATCGTTCGATAATACGTAGGGAATTTGGTGACTGAGATAGCAAATTTTGTAGACTTTCTTCGCCTTTCTCAAGGATGGAAATTTTTGCCTTTAATCCAATAACCATAGGGTTCTTGCTATCTAAAGCCAGTGCGTTTTCCAGAGACTTTATTGCAGACTTTTTCTCTCCTACTTCATAGAGAAGCGATGACTGAAAGCAATGCAATTCTATATTTTTAGGAGAAATTCGAATGGTAAGTGATAGCAACTTGATTGCAGCTACTTTATCTCCCAATCGATCAAAACAATGTGCCAGGATATTTTTTTTGTCTATATTTTGAATATAATTGGCGTTCTTATTTGGTAGCGTTAAACCCTTAGTGAGGAATTTTTTTGCCTTTTTGTATTCTTTTAGGCAGTATTGATAAAAACCCTCTATGTAAAATTTTCTTTTTTTATCTACATTGGGATCATTGATAAATTTATGTTTTAGGAATTGCACATAGGCAGAATCACCCTCTATCAAAAGCTGCTCTATTCGTCTTTCAATACTCTGTGCTTCGGTAGGTTGATAATATTGCTCCACCGCGTAGGTGACAGCCATTACGAAGTTTTCTTCCCGAACCGGTTTGCGAATG
The DNA here is from genome assembly GCA_013215145.1 of Pseudobacteriovorax sp. GTDB lineage: Bacteria > Bdellovibrionota_B > Oligoflexia > Oligoflexales > Oligoflexaceae > DT-89. The sequence goes on along the minus strand of JABSRP010000040.1, from coordinate 47,739 downwards.
ATTGCGTTAGTACGCATGTCATGAATAATTTGATTGTCGCGGTCTGGAATGTTCGAATCAAGTGCAATGAGAGGGGTAGTGCGACTAATGTTAATTCGATATCTTTGTATAAATTGATCGCAGGTTAATCCTTTAGTCTTGTTGCTCCATTCAAAAATCACAATATTGGGTTTTAAACCTCGGCTTAGGGCTGTCCAAGCTGTTTCGAAGTCTGTATATCTAACGACTTCAGGAATACTTATAGCGTTTAAGCTAGATTCAATGCGGACAAATTCTGAATCATCAGCTTCTATAACCAACACTTTATCAATATTAAAAATATCGGGAAAATTTGTTCCTGGGGTATTGAGTTGCGGAAACTTTTTTGTTAGTTTTTCTATTGAAGCTGCGTATTTGGGAGAGTTTATTTGCTTCAGTTGTGCGGTAATGAGACGGGCGTTATCTGTATCTCCTGCTTTACAATAGGCCTCCGCCAGTACGATGTGAGTGCTAATCTGCTTTGAATAGATCTTCGATAGACGCCTTTCTAGGTCAATGAGCTTTTGCCAGTCTTCTAACTCTTCAAAGATTTTTCTCAGATAAAACGCTGATAACCCTATTTCGAGGAGATTGGTTGTAGCGTACTGTTTACATTTTTTTAGAAAATGATCGAATTGCTCTTGGATTTTGGTATTTCGAAGGATGTGTCCAATAATTCCTAATTCGTATAGACGATACATACTTGGGTTTGATTTGTGGCATAATGCCAAGACACGAGTTTTACAACGTTGATGATGAATCCGTTTCAGCATGTGGCTGAATTCTTCATGATTGTCTTCATGGTGATGGCAGATAAGCCAGTTGACTTCTTTTTTTGATACGTCGTCTTCAAAAGAAGCTATATCGTCGTTCAATGTAACCCGGCTGTACCCTTTTGATGCTAAGATATCTTGAATTTGTTTCGCTCGGTCTTTAATGGGATCGATAATCCGAACGAAACAACTGGGGTCTGCGATTCTGTCAAGAACTCCTTTCAAAGTCTACTCCTGAATCATTAACGACAGAGACTGAGAAAAGATGCTTATGATTTCCTTATCATCTTCCGTCTGAAGACCACAGCGGGCAAGATTCGTATCGAGTTTAGTGCTACCCTTGGTTAGATGAACGTGCTTTATTCTAAATCGAATGGGTTCGGTTATGGGATCGTTTTGATAAATGATGATTTCGTTTTCTGCAGGCACGGGGTTGATCAGTAGTCCCAGCCCAAACTTAGATACGTCGATAGGATGAACGGCAAAGGTTTCTTCTTCTGAGGATTCTCTCGTGAACTGACCAGAAAAATAACCTAAAAGTGAGTAACGATGTTCGGATCGTTTATCATAAAGTAATGAAAAGCATTTCTTTAAGATATCCAACGGACGAATCCTCATATCGTTATGTTAAAGGATAAATAGTGTCACGGAGTAGTTACGTATTTAAGATGACTTTTACCCAAATGAGAAAAAGTTGGTACACTGAATCGTACAGTACCAACCTTCCTGTTCTCATTCTAAAGATCTCTTTTATGCTGCGGCAAATTTTTCGAGAACTTTGTCAATCGTACTTAGCAGGCGGTTAGGTTCGAAAGGTTTCACAAACCAAACTATCACACCAGCCTCTTTCCCTGTCGCTTTGAGTTCTTTGGAAGACTCAGTAGTTAGCATACCCACAGGGACCTTAGCATACCGATCGAGTTCCTTGATTTTTCGGATCATGGTAATTCCATCTAATCCTGGCATGTTGTAATCGCTGATTATCAGTTGGACACCCTCTGCTTCCTCAGCTTTCTTGACACCGTCTGTGCCATCTACCGCCTCGACAACATCATGTCCAGCTCCTTCGAGAACTTCTCTAAGTTCTGTTCTCAGAGTCTCTGAATCATCTGCGATCAAGATCTTTGCCATAACCTAACTCCATTAGTCTACTGTTGTTAAAGGAACGTCGAACAGGAATTTCGTTCCTTTTCCGATCTCTGAACGTATTTGTAGCTTGTTACAACCAAGGGACTTGACTGCATCGTTGACAGAATCCAGTCCGATTCCCCTACCACTAATAGTATCAACTTTTTCCTTAGTTGAGAATCCTGGTAATAACATTAACTCTAGTATATCATCGTCATTCTTCAATTTGCTAATCTGTCGCTCATTTAATATTTCTTTTTTAATAGCTGTGTCGATAATCTTCTGTTTTTCAATCCCTTTTCCATCATCTATGACTTCAAAATGAATAAATCCTTCAGCCCTTTCCGCCTTGATAGTGATGGTTCCAGTCTCGGGTTTGCCTAGCTTTTGGCGGTCGGTTGGCGACTCGATGCCGTGGTCGATGGCATTGTTAAGTAAATGAACAAATACCTCAGAAAAAGTAAGGATTTCGCTTTGTATAACCTCAACGTCTTTCCAGTCAAAAACAAGATTTATATTTTTACCAAGCGATTCCATGGTGACCTTAAGTTGTTTGGCTAATCGCTGCTCCAGGGTCGATAATAAGATTTGTTGGGCGAACTGGCCCCCTCCTAGCTTTTCTAGAATCTTGTCAGCGTGAACCCTGGCATCGGGTTCCAGGGTAGATCTCAGTTCCTTTAGTTCATGAAGAACTTCCATGTAATCCGCCTGCTTGATTTGTAAACCGTGCTGACGACCGGATAGAGCGAAACATAGTGACCTTAGCTCATTCCATTCATCTTTGAGTTCGTTAAAACCATCTTCCAGCCACTCTTTATTGACTTTGTTGGCAGAAAGCTGAGTTAATAAGGTATCTTCCGTAGAGTGAACGTGATGTTCGATATCTGTGAAACCAGCCGTACGCGCGATTCCCTTGATAGCATGTAGGGTTCTTGTGACCTTCTCGTAGTTTTCTTCGTCAATTTCTGTTTTCATCCGAGGAAACAACAGGTCAAAATCGTTGAACGTCACTTCAAGTAACGGGCCGGAACAATTTTGAATTTCCAATATTTTTTTGATTTTGTTATTCTCAATTTCTCGTTGAACTTCGAGAGCGCGTCGCGCCTCTACTACCTCAGTCCTGTCTTCAAGGACGATCATGAGTTTTTCGATGGTATTTTCGTGAACGATGGGATGATAGGTAATTCCCAGCCAGCAAGGCTTGATACCGTCGGGAGTTTCGCGCACGTACTTCACTTCATTGGGGAAGTGTAATTTTGCCATATCGAACCAAAGCGTATCGCCACCGATACAATCCACGACTTGCCCAGCTCCGGTTTTTTCAATGCTGTCGAGTGAGTCCCATATAGGCTCGAATAGCACCTCCTCTAGGCCGCTTCCCGCGAGTTTGTCCTGTCCTAACAGATATTCGGTAAATAGTGAGTAAGGCCATTCAATTTTGCCGTCGGAGTCCACAGTAAAAATTCCAAGAGGTATAGCCGAAAATATTTGGGATAGTTTCTTCTCGAATTCTTTGATCTTGGAAATATCTTTTCCAAGAATCTTTATCAGCGGGCCTCGTCTCTCAGAAATCTGGGAAAAGAGACTAACCGTCCAGAGGTGTTCAATCTGAGTGCCATTCTTGTTGATGATCGGCAGTTCAAATTGCAACTGTTCTATGTCTCGATTTTTCAGCAGTGATGAAATCCTCGATTTCATTATATTTCTAGTTTCGGCCTGAAACACCGAAAATATATTTAAGTTTAAGATCATCTCAGGATCACATTCCATGAGGCTGGCGGCTGCGTCGTTACCCTTTAGGATTCGACCATCAACCGACATGATTACCAGTAAATCCGGCAACTGGTCGATAATATGCTCCGAAGAAGACTTGCACTTTTCCAGGACTGTTATGATCTCGTGACTTGCTCGCAAACCCTCTGCAGCAATTATCTCAACCTTGGCTTGAGAGTTTTCTTGGTTGATGTTTAACTTCAAGACTTCGCTCATAAGAATACTCCATCTTCTTCTTCTTCTTCTTCCTCGTAAACATAAGAGGAGAAGTCTCCCCACTGCAGGACCTCGGTGACTGAGGAACACACGATCTCACCATCCGGCCAAGAAAGCTTCCAAACATCATTGATTTTGCTGTGATCAACTTTGTCAGAAAACACCGCCTCATCGAATCCCCGTGTCACGAGTGGTATGGAGAGTCCTGTGATTATTTGAGCGCTGTTAAAAGCGGTTTTCAAAGCTCCCGCCATTAAGTTGCACTGCTCCTTCATGAAATCCATGGCCATTCTTTCTAGAGCTTTCGGATCTTTTACTCGTCTAACTTTGGTACCAAGCATAGCCCTTGCCGTACTTCCGTTGAAGTGGACTTTGAGCATAGTTCGTACCGAAGATCCTGAGATGAGGATGAATGCCATCCAGTGCCCGTACACGTAGTCGTCCAAATTCTCTACCTCGATAATTTTGGAATCCTCTAGCCTTGCGGACTTTACAATTGTGGACTCAACTTTAGCTCTTATGAGCTTCTTCAGCTCTTTTGCTGCGGACTCATTCTGCTCGAGTTCGCTGATGTCTTGCGCTTCAGTCATGTGCAACATCCCAACTAAAAAATAGTAGCCGACATTAGATAGTTCGGTATCGGTTGCCGACAAAAAACTTTAGTTCGGAATTACAATTTGTCCAATTAATCACACGATCAGCCAGAAAATCTGTTGAACACTAGTTTATTTTCGATGGAAAGCGAAATTTTAGAAATCCTGCTTCTCTAAAAAATTTTATTATTCCAGGCGTTTATAATTTTTTTTCTAAATTTGGTTAGGAGGTCACGCTCCTTACCGATAGGCATCGATATATGGCGAATGCTTAGAGAGCGGGGTGAGTTGTGTCCATTTCCAACAGATTCAGAGTCCACAAGGCTGGGCACGTTGTTCAACTACATGGCGTGATCACTGACACGACAAACTTTCGTGTTATCGACGAAATGTTGGAAGGAACAACCGATCTCGACTGCGGACAACTGCTGAGTGCGAGCTGGAATGGAATCATCAAATTCGATCAATATCTCCGCGATCTCAAAGAACCAGTCAAACTTACGAATATTCCTAACCACATCTTCAACTACCTTCGCTTGATGCCCGACCCTGAGGGTAAGTATAGTTTGGATCAAGTTGAGCTAAGCATCGTTGAAGTCGAGAGTCTTGAAATTAAGAATGTCTTCTTGTCTACACAGGATCTGCGTCTCCTTTCTAACGCAAGTTCCGACGCCTTCCTTAAAGTAAACCCTACAGAGGAAATTGTTGGACGAGAGCATTTCATTTGCCCAGATAAATTTCGTCAGCACGAGTCCAGTGCCTTGGCTGCTCAGGGACAATGGTATCAGGAAAATTACGAACAGTTCGATTTCTGGTATGACTACTGTAACTTCACGAATACCACAGGTCTTTTAGCGTTAGATCTTGTAGACTCGTTGAACGCCACCTTGAAATCAATACTTACTGAAATCGAGCTTGGTGTAAGACAGTCTGAGGACGCTATTCGAGCACTAGTGCCTGACTACAAAGAATGCACGGCTTCAATCATTGATGGCATCGTCAAATTCCTTGGGGACGGCTGCAAGACTCTTTCAACCGCCATGGAAACTTCCACTGAAGAAAGCAGAAATCTACTCCTACATATGCAGCTGCTTGCTGGCAAAAAAGACTTTCAAGAGGGTAAATTGTTATACGATATGGTCGGAGCATTCTGTAACAACACCTTATCGCTTCAACCGATTTTACCGAATGTAGAGGAAATTGGTGCTGATACTGGGATGCAAATTTCCACACTATCGATTGTAGGGAACTTGAAAAAGATTGTGGATTCTATTGCCGAGGAATCAGTAACACCGGAAAAACTTGAAGAGTTTCGAGAAATTCTAGAGATAATGGACCCCCTATCTGAGGATAGTTGGGTGGATACCAAAGAGTGTTTCATGGAGCATGTGGATTCTATCGATTCTGCAATCTCAGATGCAGTTATTTTACTTCAAGGTTTCGATTTACTAAGGCAAATTCTCGAACACCGTTTTTCGGAGGCAGAGGCCATTAAGGAACACTTCTCTGGAGATCAAGTTGATGATTGGGTTTCCATCCGAACCAAGGTTTTCGAACTAGTCAACAAAACTCTAGTCACAGATCAGGAAAAATACTCTTGTGAGTTTTTTATTCCGAAAGCAGCTGAGACTGAAACGGAAAAACATCCACCGGGAGATGTTCTTTTATTTTAATTAGAGTTCATTCCCTCGCAGGTGTATTTTAATTGCAGCGCTGCCTTTCTTATTAGTTCACTTATTTCATTCTTATTTTCGTAACCGTCGAGCAACATAGAAACCCCACGATTGATAGATCGCTCAGAATACGCTAAGTCACAGAAAAGCATCGAAACGCTTTCTAATCCCAAGTCTTTTTGGATACTAATTCGGGAGTCGATAATCTTTGCTATATCTAAAGATATAGTTTCTAATCTCGTGAGTGTTGCGTTATCGATTCCCTTTTGATGAATGGTTTCGAGGGTGTTAATACTCGTCTTTAAAATATGTTTGACTTGATTAGAGTTCAAGCTTCCTTGTTCCGCGGAATAATCCGACGATTGTTCGCTTTTTCTCCATAGAATTAGAAACACAATAGATGTCGCTACTACTACAGCAAATGGTACTGTGCTATCAGGATACGTTGTGCCTTCCACTGGTATTTTCGAAGCAAGGATCATCCCTACAGCTAAGCATGTGAGAAAACCAATAATGCTTAGGAGCCTTATCATTTTAAAACCCTCCGCTGGATAATATTTGATAGAACGCGAAGCCTATCCCCATGATGGCTTCACCTATGATAAGTCCAGCAGCGAAGGGAACTAGTTTATGAGCGCAAAAATGCTTTCCTTTGATTTTTTCGAAGAGAATCTGTAAGAGGCAACCCAAACCATAAGCAAGAGTGATTGAAAAAGGCAGATACATTCCGAGACCAACCATGACACCTATACCTGAGACCGGTGCAAATCCAAGAATTGCTCCGATAATCCCACCTAACACATACTTGTCTATGGGTATATTGCCAGTACTCAGACCCTCTACAATCCCTAACAAAACCCCAGCTTGAGGGGCTGGAAGGCTGGTCCCTTCACCAAACCCTCCGGTTCCCCCAGGTCCTGCTTTCCATAGAATGTAAATAGCAACAACTGAGACAATCCCTCCTAGCCAAGTGACACCAAACTGCACCATTTGCTGCTTTGCCGGTGAGCCTCCCAGCATAAACCCAGTTTTGAGATCTTGCATCATGTCAGCAGCTTGACCAATTGCAACACAGACAGCGACAGCAATTATCATTGAGACACTCACGTTTTTATCCAGAATAAACATCACGATTGTAACGGTAATGAGTGCCATCCCAGACATAGGGGAAATGTCCGTCATGCCTGTTGCTTGAGCCACAATCAATGCTGCCAGTGCCAGCCAGATCACTCCTACGAAAGATATCAATATGGTCTGGCCTATGGAGACCGATTGAGAGGAATAGGCGGCGAGACCAAGGAGTAATAAAGCCAATCCGATCCCGATTCCCATAACCTTACCGGAAAGTTCGTCGCTACTGACTTTATTTTTGCCCGCTTGGATAACGGACGTGATGGCTGCTTTTATCGCGGGGAACGTCATAATTACGCCGATGATCGCTCCACCAATCAATGCACCGATACCCAGGGGTCTAAGCATTGATGAATAAATTACAGGCTGTGCTTGCTCGGCGTTAACCCAGTCGAGAGCAACTATGGACGGTGAAACAATCCACCAAGCTGCAGCCCCACCCATGAAGAAAGGGATACCGCCTTTTCCGGCTAAGAGACCTGCTGCAATATTCATTAATGATAGATAGAGCACGGGATATAGATAGTCTGGGATTATTGAGAAGCCGAAATTGAATTCTTCGTGTTCCAAGACACCAGGGATATCTAATAGGTGAGATGCAAGCAGAAGTTTCCAGGCTGCGCTGATGATAAAACCAATTCCTAGTAGTTTGGCCTTAGAGAATCCTGAACTGCCAGAACGTATGATAGTTGTCACAGCAACCCCAGAAGGGAACCTTAGCCGGTCGATATCAATCATCTGTTTTCGGAGGGGGATGATAAAGACGACACCCAAGACTGAGCCTGCGGCAGCGGCAATCATATAGGGAATAATATCAATATCGAGATTCATATGCGACGATAGCATAAAGACAGCCGGAAATGTAAAAACAACACCTGTACCTGCCGTATTGATACCCGACGCAATCGTTTGATTTATATTGTTTTCAATACTGGTTCCTTTTTTGAGGACGCCCTTTAGCAAGGCGTAACCCATAATTGCGGCAACAGTTGATCCGCCAATGGAAAAACCCAGCTTTAACGCGGCATATACAAAAGCTAGGTTCAAGATGATTCCTTGAACGATGCCTAACAGCACCGCAGCAACTGTCACCTCGCGATAATGACTTTGTTCCAATTATTTATCTCCTACCACATTGCTTCTGGGCTCACACCTTATATGAAGCCAAGGCTTACGGGTAGTAATTTTATTTTTTGCCGATATCTGGTGTTGGGTGCCGTCAAGCTCATGCGGGAATCAAGCTTTATTAAACGCACGCTTAAATACCTGAAATTGCTAAGGTAAATGAGTAAAATTACCGATAGTCTCCTAAGGGGGCGCTATTGAAAGCATCGATAATCATTTTTTGCTTGTTTATGTCAATTCTTGGGTTTTTCCTAGGAAAAATAGTACAATCGCACTTAGAGCTTGCGTCAAAGCCGTTGCGCCTGCTCGACTTTGCTCAGGATACCTCGTCATCTCGATTACCCCTTCTGCGGGAGGCCGCCTTACGTAGAGTCATACTTTATGAAAATGCGCTGAAGTCACAGCATCTATATCACGGGATGGTTGTGAATTTGCATTTGGTTGAAGATGGGGGGTCTCCCGTGGATGGTGAGTGTGATAGTCTACTTTTCTCTTCCTTACGATTTGTTGCGCTCAACAAACTTGGGTTTAAAGAGGCCGCTCATGAAGCCTGGACTGCTCTGATGTCTAGTCAATCGAATGGGCGCTGGTTTCGGCATCCTAAGTGTAGGAGGAGACCTACATCGCGGGATATGATTGTGGGTCTGCTCGCTGGTTTGACTCAACAACCTCCAGAAGCTCGCCAAAGATTGGAGGATTTACTGGAATATATCGAAGAAAATGATGGCTATATTGGATCCGGAGCCTTTCATGTTAGCAAGCTTAGCCCAGGAGTAGGAGAGCTAATTCGGAATATGGCCTTGTATGCTCAAATCGATGAAAGTCAGATGCCAAACTCTGTAAGATATGCATTTTCTACAGTGGAATTCGATCGACTGAATCTGAAAAAAGGTTTCCCATCTCATCTTTTGGGGCTTAGAATTTGGATGGAATTAGAAATGATGAAAGAGGGAATTATTCCTCGATCTGCTAGCCAGGGACTCGATGAAGTACTTGGCTGGCAAAGTACGTTGGCTTCTCAGCAAAAACGTTTGAGACTGGCCGCTGATGCACTGGTTCGTCTCGACGAAAAAAATCTGTTTTTTCAATGGCTGGCGTTGAGAGTAAGAGGTCCCTTGAGTGATTCCGATAAGGCGGGCCTGTTAACAAACCTGCTTAGTATGAAGCAATTTCCAGCCACGAGGCTTCCGCAAAACTGCGATCGTAAAGCTGACTATCTTTGGCAAAGAGATTCCGTTGAATATCAACCAGAAGCCCACCACTCTTTTTGCTATATGCAGTACGCTGGAGTAGATTTTATTTGGATGATAGCCCTAGTTTTGGACGATGATTAGGGTTACTTAGCCAGTGAAGCGCCTTTCATCTCATTCATTTGATTATTGATTTCGGCAATTTCATCGAGCATCTGCTTGATTTGACCATGAAGTTTTGTTTGTTTTGCCTCGTCCCTAGTGCGGAGCAGCTGATAGCAGAGCATATGCATTTTAAAGTTCAACTCAGATATCACGTTGACATTTTCCGACATGCGCTTGGCATATAAGGCATTACTCAATAAGTTAATTAGCAATTCGCGAGAAATAGGCTTTTCTATAAAGCCGTAGGCGCCAAGTCTAATAAATGAAATAATATCATCGCGATCAGCGGCCCCGGAGATGAAAATGACTTGGGTGTCTTTATCTTGCTCACGAATTTTGGAGATAAAGTTGATGCCATCCATATTCGGCATGCGCAAGTCAGAAAGGATAATATCAGGACGAAGGGTTCCAATCATTTCTAAGGCCTGAGTGCCATCTGAAGCGGTGGAAACATCTAAGTTCAGATCTTCCAAAAACATCTCGATGATCTCTCTGATGTCGGGTTCGTCGTCAACGATGAGTACGCGCGCTACATTGGATTTAGGCTGAAATGCAACAACATTCGATGGCTGTTCCTCCGAAGCAATTGTCGGGGTTGCCGGTTCGGATGCCGGCGCAGGTGTAGTATCAGTCTGGGTTGTCGATGGCTCTTCCTCGTCAAAAAAGCCAAAAAGCTCTCCCGTAGGCGCTGCTGGAGCGGGTTCGGGTGTATCAAGAGCCATGGAGTCAATCGCATCCAGAATGCCAGAGATGTCTTCCTCAGGTTTGATATAGTCGTGATTATCCTCGAGGTCGCGGACCCAGTCGTTGAGGATATCGTTAGAGCTGATGAGCACCTCGCAGATTTCATCGTTGGCTTCGATGGAACCGTTTTTCAACGCTGTCAGGAGGTTTTCTACGCTGTGGGTAAATTTACCAAACTGCTCGAAGCCGGCCATCAAGCCCGAACCCTTTAGAGTGTGGAAGAGACGAAAAATGTTATCGATGACCACAAGCTCACCAGGGTCTCTCTCAAACTCAAGGAAGGATTCCTCGGCGTGCTCGAGAAGCTCTCGTGCTTCTAGTAAAAACTCGACCTTAATCTCGTTATCAAAATCCATAATTCCCTCATCTCCGTTATGGTCTTGTTCGACGAACACGAGGAAATCTTTAGATCCCCAAGGGTTGAAGATCTATTACTGGCTGAAATAATTGTACAAAATGATGCGTTGCAGTCTGGGTCGCTAGGGGATGGATTTGAAGCCTGGCAAATGCTCTTTGATGTGCTGATTCATGGCAGCTTTGCATGGGGCCGATATTTTTTCTGACTTCATCATGAGGCAGACTTTAAAATCTTTTGGCGAATTTATACTTTCAGGACAAAGGGCTTTAACATCTTTTTCGCAGATGGGCTTTACTTTGGAGTAGCTCTCCGCCTTTTTCTGCCAAGTCTCCCTAGTCTCTTGGAGCTTTTTTCGACAAGCTTCATCTTTGATTTTGTCGAATGAACTTTGTAGGCAGTTTTTAACCGTATCGGTAGTGTTTGCGCATAATGTTTCTTCATCTGTCTTACAAATCTCATTTTTGCTGCCGTAGCCCATGCAGAAACATAGCAGAAGCCCAAGGAATGCCAACCTTTTCATACTCTTTACCTCGTAATACACTTTGGATTAACACTAGTGTAAACTATAGGAAATCATATTACACCGCTAAGAGTGATCTATTATGACCTTGAAATCCCTCACTGTTGTTTGGATAATCATAACAGTCTGGCTTTTTTATGAATATTTAGGAGCTCATGGGTACTATCAGCATCGTGGTTTCTTGGATGGGTTGCAGTGCTTCCTCTCCGATGACTGCGGACGATTTGATCCACGGCCTGGGCGTCCCGTTTCTTACTTTTTTGGTTGGTTGGGATTTGGCGTCATGGCCCTGACCAACGTATACATTATCCGTAAGCGCTGGCATGTTTTGCAGAAGGTTGGTCAACTTCAACGTTGGCTGGACTGGCACATATTTTTTGGATTGATGGGACCCACTTTGGTGCTGTTTCACTGTGACTTTCAGGTCAGTGGACTGGTGAGTATCAGTTTCTGGAGTATGGTGATCAGCTTCGCAAGTGGAATCGTAGGCCGTTATTTCTATCTTCAGCTACTGCATCAAAAAAGTTCGTTAAAATCGGCCCTTGAGGGGTACGAAGTGGGTTTTGATAATTACATTAAAATGTCGAGTCGAGGTCTCAGCGAGGGTGATCTGAACCAAGCTAAGGCGGTTGCTTTCTACCAAGCTACGGGTGGCGTTACCGCAGCCCAACTAAAAAATATCGGTTTATTAGAGTTCGTTGTCAGAGCTACCAAAGGTGAGATCAACACTCAACTGCGGCTTCCCGAGACCCCTTGGGGAGGCGGACGCCCCATTAGGCTAAAATTGAGGGAATGGGCGATTCTTAAGCGAAAAATGATTTTTATGCACTACTATAAAATTTTGTTCGGCTATTGGAGAACATTTCACACGCCTTTTGCAGTTTTTATGTATATAGTAGCAATCATTCATATAATTTCTTCGCTAATCTTCAAGGTGCACTGATGGTGTTTAGGAACAACGTCCATCCGTCTACTCCGCCTGTGCTTTTTCCTTTTATTGTGATTCAAATAGCTTAAATGTTTCCTTAAATCTGACGAAACGGTATTCAGAAGACTTAGAGGGTGACATGGTTAAGCTGTATTATTATTTTACGGAATACCTCTGGCTATTTGGGGTCTTGTTTTTCGTTTATCTGAGCTGGCATGGCGTAAGAAAGCGGGAAAAAGAACAGCAAGTCGCTAAGAGAAAATGGAAAGATACCCAAGAAAAAAAGATGGATCAGCCTATGACGCTGCATCCTCAGATCGACCCACGACTATGTAGTGGCTGCGGTGCCTGTGTATCGGCTTGCCCTGAAGGTGAAATCCTCAAGCTAATCAACCACAAAGCCGTTCTCATTGAGCCAACGAAATGTGTTGGCCATGGGGAGTGTGAGGTGGCTTGCCCTATGGATGCGATCAAACTCGTATTCGGGACCAAGGAAAGGGGAATGCAACTTCCTCGGATTAACTCTCACTTTGAGACTAATGTCACCGGGCTGTACATTGCGGGTGAGCTCGGGGGGATGGGGTTGATTCGAAACGCTGTGAAGCAAGGAAAGACGGCAGTCGAACATGCCGCAAAAAGCGCGGGCAGTGTCAACGGGCAGGCCGATGTCGACATTCTTGTTGTAGGCGCAGGTCCGGCTGGATTGGCCGCATCTCTAGCGGCGGCATCGGTTGGTGCTAATTATTTGTGCATCGAGCAAGCAAAGTTTGGCGGAACCATTTATAACTTCCCCAAACAAAAGGTCGTCATGTCTTACCCTCTAGAATTACCTGGAATTGGGCCCATCAAATTTCCAAAGAATAAAGTCTCCAAAGAAGAGATTCTTGCTGTCTGGAATGGGGTAAGGAAACAGAAAAAACTGAGAATTAAAGAGAACGTCAAATTTATCAATCTCTCGAAGCAGAGTGGTATTTTCCATGTGGAAACCAGTGACGGTATCATCAAAGCAAAAAAAGTCATCATGTGCATGGGTGTTCGCGGGAGTCCGAGAAAACTAGGAGTCCCAAATGAAGAATCCATAAAGGTGACTTACAATCTTTTGGATCCTGATCAGTACCAGGGTCAATGGATAGCCGTTGTAGGTGGTGGTAATGCAGGAGTCGAGGCCGCTCAGTATCTGGCAAAACCAAGCCGCCGCAATAAAGTATTCCTTCTGGTCAGAGGGGATCAACTTGATCGCTGCAACGAAGAGAATCAAAAGATCATCTTCGAGATGGCCGAAAAAAAACAAGTTGTGATCTCGTGGAATACCTCTGTGACCGAGGTTCAGCCTGATCACGTAGTTGTGGATAAGGATGGACAGAAACTAAGACTCCAAAATGATTACTTGTTTATTTTTGCGGGAGCCGAATTGCCGTTCAAATTTTTGGAGAGCCTAGGAGTCAAAATTGATACAAAACATGGGGAGGCCGTGAAAGCCGGATGAAATGGTTTGTGATCGTGATGATAAATATTCTTGCCTTCGGCTGCGGTAATCGTACACCGGAGGCTTTTGAGACATTGCAATCACCATCTCAGCGTTTGAGTCATAGCACTTTCACGGAGTGTAACGTTTGTCATGCGGATACGAGACCTCCGGCGCCTCATCCGACTGCTGGAGATTGTGTGCAATGTCATAAATTTCCAACTTGGGACCCCATATAATCATGTCGACTCGTAAGTGAATTGATGATGAAATCTTGTTGCCTATATCTATGTTCTGCCCTCTTAATGCTAGCTAGCACTCCTCTAAGTGCGGCCGAGTACTCCGGAAGTGCGCGGATTGGAGGTGTGAGCAGTAAGGTAGATTTCCCAGGCGACATCCAGGGTGAAACCAATGATATCCAAGTCCTTTCGTCTCGACTCAAAATGGATGTGGATGGACTGACACGTAAGGATGATTATATTAGCGTCGATGCTAGGGATCGCTATGATTTCTTTGGAAAGTCACAGTCTGAGATACAGTCCCTGGAGGCAGAAAATACTCTACAGGTCAGAGAAGCAGCCTATAAAAGACCTTGGGAGCGGAATCGTTCCTTTTTCGAAATTGGCCGATTTTCTGTCTCAGAAGCGGGAATCATTGCCAACGACGGCGGAAGTTATGGCTATCGATTTACAAAAAACCTCAGATTAGTTGGATTTCTTGGATTGGCAGCAGAAGATATTGTTACGCCGGCAAGTATTAACCCAGACGTCAGAGGGTTTGACGGTAATCAGGGTGGCGCGTTTCTAGTTTATGAAAAAAAAGGAGGAATGGATGGGACAAGTACCTATATGACCAACAGCGTAGCTCAGGCGCCGAGTTTTGAATTAAACGAATTTATCAACCGTGTTTTCTTTTTTCATCAAGGTGTGTTTAATCTCGGATTGAAACATCGAATAAGTACTCTGATTGATACCGACCTAGCTCCATCGTCCAACCTAAGACGAGGTTTTTTAACTTACGCATATTACAGTGCACGGCATCGTGTTAGAATCACGGCTAACAGAATCACCGCGGAAGACTACCGGATCAATCGAGAGATAAGAGACGAATTGGAACCAAGTACTCTGACTGCTGCACGGCTTACCTATCAGTACAGAATCAATAAATCATTACAATCCAGGGTATTTTATGGCAACGCCAAGCGATCTATCGATGGTCTATCATCTCAGCACTATTATGTAGGGATCAGTTATAACGGTTTGTTAAAGAAGAGACTTTCTCTAGCGCTCCGATATGGTATCAAAGACGATTTTTTAAGTGACGATACCTACATTTATACCCAAGCGTCTTACTATAGTAAGAGCTGGGATTTTTTGGTGAGTTATACCCAGGAGCAAGAAAAATCCGACTCGGGAGAGGAATTTAACCCAAGTACCATAGGCACTGAATTAGGATTCTATTTATCTGATAAAACAAGGGGTTCTTTGGGTTATAGCCAGTCTTCAGCAGAAGATCGATCGATATCTTCGTTTATGTTTATGATTGGCTATCGTTTTGGAACAGAGGCAACGTCACCCATTCGGAGAAGGACACCAACATTTGAAGAGCTTTAGTAAAATCATAGGATTGATACTGCTCATGATGTTCAGTCAGCCGGGTTGGACGCAGCAACAGAGTGATTCAAAGAAATTTGAAGGGCTATTGAACAAGCTCCTTGCCCCTGGTCCTCTTATGAAAGGTCATGAACATCTCGAGCATAAGGACTGTTTGAAGTGTCACGAACCGGCAGGTGGTGTCCCTAACAAATTGTGTATGGATTGTCATACTGGAATCAAAAAACAGGTACTATCTAAACAGAGCTTTCACGGCTTAATGGGTGGAAAAGACTGTATTGATTGTCACAAGGATCATAAAGGCCGAGACTACAACGCTGTACGCTTCGATCAAAAAAACTTTGACCATAATAGGACTGGTTTTAAGCTTGAAGGCGGACACAAGGGAGTAGAATGCGCTGAATGTCATACACAAAAACGGACGAAAAAAAAGATTAGGCAAAATGAGATCCGATTCTTCGGAACGTCGGACTCCTGCAAAAGTTGTCATATGGACGACGATATTCACTTTTTCAAAGGTAAGTTTGCTAAGGTTGAGTGTAGTACCTGTCATAACGTTGTAGATTGGAAGCAAGCTAAAGAGTTTGATCACAAGAAGGAAACTGGTTACGCTCTGATTGGCACTCATAGCAAAATTTCCTGCGAAAAGTGCCACGCTCCTAAAGGTAAGGCATCCGCCAAGTACGATTTTCCTGAATTAAAAACGAAAAAGTGCTTAACCTGCCATGTGGATCAACACAAAACCAATCTCTCACCTAAGTTCCGAGGTGGTAATTGCGCTACCTGTCATAACCAAATAGAATGGCCCATAAAGAACTTCAACCACAAAGTCACAACCTTTCCCCTCAGAGGTGCCCACGCTCGTACCAATTGCATCGACTGTCATAAGCAGTCAAGTTCTGTGAATCGTTCTAAGAAAGGCGATTATCGCTGGGTGGGATTGAATCAGGATTGTAAGTCTTGTCACGCCGATTATCATGGCTTCGGTAACAGAAAATCCCCGCGTCTTGGTCCTTTAGATAACTGTGCTCAGTGTCACATGGAAAACTCATGGAAACAAGACCTTAAATTCAATCATAACACCCAAACTAGGTTTCCTATTGACGGCAAACACAAAAAAAATCAGTGTTTTGATTGTCATGTCACTCAATCAGGAAAGAAAGTTGGTCCACCGAATACGTTAAGAAAGTATCATTTCGCGAACTTACCTCAAAAAACCTGCGAGGTCTGTCATCGTAGTCCGCATTCTAAAGAGTTTCACCAGCGGTTTAAAGGTGTAAAATGTGCCAATTGCCATACTCCTAAGGGTTGGGAAATCAAGGCTGCCAGTAGTATGTTACGGGGGGATAAAAGCTTTCACAATAAGACGAGATTCCCGTTAACGGGAAAGCATGCTCAACAGGATTGCAAGTCTTGTCATGTGGTAAAAGGAAAAGAAGTTTATAAGTTCCCAGGCTTTAAACGAGGCTTCTGTGACAACTGCCATGTGAACGTTCACAAAAAGCAATTCTCAAAAGAGTTCGCGGCAAAGCCCTGTGCTGTCTGTCACACCACCAACGATTTCGTGAAAAGGAAGCCTTTCAATCACAATACCACAGACTACAAAATCACTGGGGCCCATAAAAAGATCGCAAACAACTGCGTAAAATGCCATATTCCGACAAAGAAAAAGCTCCCGACGAAGCCTCCTAAAGTCGCACACAAATTCATCTTTAAATATGCGAAAGCAGGCTATTGTGAAAACTGTCATACGAACGTTCATAGAAATCAATTTAGCAAAGAGTTTATTGCCAAGACATCCTGTCGCGAGTGCCATACTACGGTAAACTTCAAAAAGCGGAAGCCTTTCAATCACAACCTTACTGACTTCAAGTTAACGGGTAAACATGCGAAGATCAAAAATAATTGCTTCGAATGCCATGTGAAAACAAATAAAAAACTACCGACAAACCCACCTAAGGTTGCTCATAAATTCCAATTTCCGGGCAAAAATAAGGGATTCTGCGAAAACTGTCACGTCAACGAACACAAGGATATGTTCCGTAAGAAGTTTTATTCTAAGCCTTGTGCGGAATGCCATGTGACGAAAAACTGGACACAAAGAAAGCCTTTTGATCACAATAAGACACGTTTTAAGCTTAGATACAAGCATAAGAAAGTCGATTGTAAGGAATGTCACGTTCCAACTAAAAAACGATTTAAGCAGGGGCCGAAAAATAGGAAAGGAAAATTTGCCTTTCCCGAACTGAAGACTAAAAATTGCGCTGCTTGTCATACGGATCCACATAAAGGAGCAAACGGTGCTCGTTGCACCAAGTGCCACACCGAAGCCGGTTGGGAGAATGCAGATAACTTCCATCGCGACTTCACCCTTAAAGGAGTGCATCTGCTCTTGGGCTGTGATGAGTGTCACATCAACGATCGTGTGTTAAAAGGCGCTAGCGACGATTGTACTGTGTGTCATAGCCAAGATGATCCGCACAACGGCTTTTTACAGCCCTGTCAGGACTGTCATACGCAAAACTTTTGGCATGCAACAACATTTAGCCATGATTTGACGCAATTTCCACTTCGCGGAGCTCACCGCCTTACGGACTGTCGAAGCTGTCACAATCAGGGCAATTATCAAGCCCTACCAATTGATTGTATCGGTTGCCATGCGGCCGATGCACAAAGTGTGACGACGCCAAGTCATGCTAGCTCTCGTTTTGACAACTGCGAGCAGTGCCACAACCCATTTTCGTTCAAATAAACTGAACAATTTTGGCTTTTCTCGGCGATTGAGGCTCAATTAATCGAGTCTCACAGTGCCTTTTCTCTAGTCGTTACTGTCATTTATATGCCATGATCCAGATTATCAAAGTTTCCGTGGGTTTTCGTCGCGGAAAATGCTAAAGTGACTCGGTTTAATTGCATCAGGATGACGCATGAAACGGATCCAACCACCTACAATTTTACATTTAGTTTTGATCGGCTTCTTGGTTGTGTTGCTGCCGCTCTTGATTGGATTGGTGCGAAGTTTTGAGTCTCTTGGCAGCATGGCTAAGCGACACGAGCGCGATACCTCGTCTATTGTCTTGCTGACGGAAGAAAGCGAAACCATTCATGGTGAGCTTATCGATCTTGAGAGGGCGGCAAGGCAGTATCAGCTTCTCAAGGAAGAAGAACTTCTTGGAGTCTTCAATGATACTTATGTTTCTGTTCGTGAGTCGCTTTTAAAACTCTCGGAAACCAATGTCGATAAAGTCTCTCCTCTTGCTGAAATCATGATCGGCGAAGTTGATCTCATGCATCCCACCATCAATGATTTAAAGGCAAAACCAGAAGCTTTTAAGGGGGAGTTGGCGCGATTTGAGAGACTGTTTTTCTTGGCTAAAACTCTGCGAAACGAAGTTTCATTGTTTCTAAACAGTCGTGTGAACCATGCGAAAGACCGTGCAGAAAAAGTGAGCACTGAGTTGGTCGCATATGCGGTAACTCTGATACCTCTCACGATATTTTTAATTTTGATTTTTATGGTTTTGATTCTCAAACCTCTTAAGCAGATTGATAAGGCGATCAGACGACTAGGCGAAGGGGAGTTTAATCATCGCATTGATATCCAAGGGCCTCGAGACTTGCAGACTGTTGCCAAACGATTAACTTGGCTGGGAAAGCAGTTAGCCGAGACCAACGAAGAAAAAATGCGGTTCTTGCGTCATATTTCTCATGAGCTGAAAACACCATTGTCGACGATTAAAGAAGCCACAGAACTACTGGAAGATCAGATTCCGGGTAAGCTAAATCAAAGCCAAATGGAGGTCCTTGGCATCTTGAGTAAAGGGGTTGATTCCTTCCAGAGTTTGATAAACAACCTTCTGGATTTCAATCTCATGACCCGGGAGAACACCCTACAAAAAGCTCATCATTCCGTTAGTGATCTGGTGCAGGATACCATTAATGCTCATTTATTAACTGCAGACCGCAAAAATATTGGTATCAAGCTGCGGGGCGCAGAGCTAACGGTTAATGTCGACCGATCTGTGATTAAAGCCGCTTTGGATAACCTTATTTCCAACGCGGTTCATTATACTCCTGAAGGTGGGTATGTTGAGGTTAGTTGGGACTTGGTAGATGCTGCTGAAGGGGAGACTCTCGTTATCGCGGTGAAAGACACTGGTCCAGGGATACCCACTGAGGAACAGGAAAAGGTGTTTTTACCGTTTTTTCAAGGAACCGCTAAAAAGCAGGGTCCTCTCAAGGGAACCGGTCTTGGTCTTTCTGTGGCTAGGGAATGTGTCGAATCTCATCAGGGTGAACTAGCGATTCTTAAATCGCGCATTGGCGCGCACCTTCAGATAAAGTTGCCGCAAACCACCCTTTGTCAGGAGCCTATATGAAATATTTAGCTTTTTTGTTAGCTTCACTATACTTGGCTCAAAGTTGTGTAACAAAGCCAGTTGTTGTCTTAAAAGAGACAGGTTATCAGCCAAAAAGTAACCTATCTTACTGGATCAGATATGCCAATAATATTATGGTTAAGCCTGACGATGAGATCGCTTCAGAATTGTCAATTCTGAAACAAAAACGGGTAGATAAGACTTGGGAAACAGACTTTAAAATCGCCTTGCTGACTGGTCTTCGGCCCCAAAATGAAAAGAGTTATAAGGAAAGCATCGCTCTTTTTGAAAAAATTTCTAGACGTGAAGACCTTGATGAAGAATCCAGCTTAGCCATACAATGGTTTTTATTAAGTGTACGACGTTCCTACAAGCTTTTTGAAGTTGCTGACTCGCGACGAAAAGAAACTGTAAAGCTCAAAGACAAATTGAGAGCGCTGTCAACGATTGAAAAAGAGATTCAGGAACGAACCGATAGAGTTGCCCGTTAAAAGAGGAGTGGACATGAGTAACAAAGCAAAAATACTGCTAGTGGATGATGATGAGGGTCTACTACAACTGTTAAAAATGCGAATCAGTTCGGTAGGATATATTGTCGATACTGCGGAAAGCGGTGCCAGCTGTTTGCAAAAGATCGATATCTTCGAACCAGATCTGCTTATCAGCGATCTCAGAATGGATGAGATTGATGGTATGACACTGTTTGAAGAGGTTAGACAACGACGACCTTATCTTCCCGTTATTATCATTTCGGCCCATGGTACGATTCCAGAGGCTGTGGAAGCCACGCAAAAAGGTGTCTTCAGCTTTTTACCCAAGCCCATTGAAAAAGAAACTCTGTTCAAGGTCATCGAGAAGGCTTTGCCGCAGAGCGGAAAAGAAAATGGCCAATCGCCGAAGGCATGGGCCTCAGAGATTTTGACCCAAAGTCCTGTCATGCAGGAAGTCTTAAAGAAAGCCAAGCTGGTTGCGCAATCTGAGAGCCACGTTCTAATTCGCGGTGAT
Source organism: Pseudobacteriovorax sp. (assembly GCA_013215145.1). Taxonomy (GTDB): domain Bacteria; phylum Bdellovibrionota_B; class Oligoflexia; order Oligoflexales; family Oligoflexaceae; genus DT-89. Next base: position 26,942 of record JABSRP010000040.1, on the reverse strand, counting down.
GCTGGTACCGGTAAGGACATATTGGCGAAAGCGTTGCATGCCGGATCTCGTCGCAATTACGGCCCCTTTATATCCGTTAGTTGCTCTCACCAAGATGAAGAGGCCTTAAACCTTGAGCTGTTCGGTGATGGTACCAGAGACAATCGAGGAGCGTTAGCTTTAGCTAAAGGGGGCTCGATCTTTCTTAAGGAAATCGACATGCTTCCGTCTGCTATCCAAGGTAAGTTGTCTCGGGTTTTAGATGATCGGGGATTCAGAGCTAACGGTAGTAGTGGACATCAAGCGAATTTGGATGTCAGAGTCATCTCTGCCACACGTCAGGACTTAGCTCGCGAAGTCCAAGATGGGGCCTTTAGAGAAGATCTATATTATCTGATCAATGTCATCAGTATTGGTTTACCGGCGCTATCGGAAAGACGAGAGGATATTTCTATTCTCGCCAAGCATTTCCTACAGAAAATCGCCAGTCGTAACCGACCCCGAGTCAAAACCTTCTCTCCAAAAGCCTTGGAACTCATTTGCCAAGCCAACTGGCCAGGGAATATCCGCCAGCTATATACTGTGATTGAAAAGTTGGTTGTCCTAGCAACCTCGTCTGTGATCTCGGAAGGGTCTGTTAGAGATCAACTTATTCCCGATGATGTCAAACCACAACCGTCTCTCGCAGATGCCAAATCAGAGTTTGAGCGCCAGTATCTGATTCAAGTACTGAAACAGGCCAAAGGAAACGTTAGTCAGGCGGCTCGTGCTGCCAAACGCAACCGGACTGATTTCTACAAGTTGATGGCTAGACATAATTTACAGCCTGGGCAGTTTAAAATCTCATCAGTGGGCTCTCAGTGAACCTGGGAGCCTCCGGTAGCCCTTACTGGTTTAGTGAACTTCAAAAACAGTATCAGAATCGTTAGTCAAATAAGATGGCGTGGAGTCGCTTGATTCTTTGACTAATCGTTTGCCAAGCTCAGTGAGTCCGTAACTGGCCTTGACCCGATCCAAGATATTCTCCAAGTTTCTTTCAGGTAGGAGGTCTTTAATGATCCCCTTCCTTTGCAAGCTCTCAAGGTAGATAGCCTGAGTATAGTGGCTGATCGAAGTGGCTAGAGTGGATTTTGTAACATCGATTTTGCTCGAGCCCTGTTTTTGCGAGAGTATCAGTAAGACTGCTGTCGAAAGGTAGTTTCCTGATGCAGATTCTTGGCTTTTCGCTTCGGCATCCGTAAGTAAGATGTCAAGGATTCCTTGCGGGATGTTCTGCGGAATCAAGGCCTGATCGGGGTTTTGATGTTGTCTTACATAGTCTACAAGGGTTCTGGTGATATCATCAGCGCTCATAGCGGTCCTTCGTCAGTGGTATCGTGTCAATGATTCTGTTTATCACAAACACGAATTCCTGCAATCATTTTGTCTGCCATGTTGCCGGGATTTGCTTAGCGTAGTTCCCAAGTTGCTGATATTACATGGTTGTTTTTGTGGCGGTGGAAGTCGATTTGTGGTCTGTATGGGTTTTCGCGGTTGGCATCCGGAAGACGAGCCAATATGCTACCAGCGTCTTTATCGTGGAGTGCTGATGCTTGAGGGGGGTCCACCGACATTCCATGGATCAGGCTGATGAGGTAGGTAAGGCCAAACAGGGAAATGGATAATTGGGCGTCTTCATCAAGAGCCGTTAGAAATTTATTATTCTGCTGGATGAATTCGCGTTTGTTATCATCTGTGAGGTCATCTCGAGCCTGGATTTCCTCGTTTTCTTTTTCTTCGGCAGCTATTTCAGTGTTCTTATTGAAATAGGTAAGTAAAGATACGGCTTGCACGACGCCATAGGCTGATCCCCAAAAATAGTTCGAGTCTGCAAAGTGTCCAATACCAAATGGCAGTAAATGAAGGGGGCGAAATCCCGATTTTTTTGCGACTGGCTTCTTTTCTTCAACGGGGTCGAAGGATATTTGGATGTCATCGTCATTGGTCTTACGCTTTTTTTTCCGCCTCTTCTTCTTTTTCTTTTTTTCGGAAGCCACCTTTGATTTAGACTTTTTAGAGATTTTTGGTTTTTTCTTGACAGCTTTAACACTGGCCAACGTACTTTTTTTAACGTTATTGAAAAAGGGGATCACCGTAGAGTCTAGGACCTCTCCCTGAAAAATAGCCGTTTTTGGGTTAAGCGTGACAGCCTCTCTGAACGATAGAGTTGCTGATTTTTTATCACCACGCATGTATTGGGAAATGCCGAGAAACTTAAGAATGAAAGCCTTATCCTCACCAGTTGGTGCGGTTTGGAGGGCTTTGCGAAAGTGGGTTTCCGCAATCGGGAACTGATTCCGCATGTAACTCTGGTAACCTTGCTCAAAGGCTGCCTGACTGCTGGATTGACCAAGTGCTAGGTCTTGGAACCAGAGAAAGAAGAGACACACGAACCATACTGCTCGAAAGTTTTTGACTGGCATGAAAATAGTCGGTTACCTACGTTAAATCATATTGATAGGACGTTCGAAACGTAACTCTGTCGCTCGGCAAAATCCTTATCAACATTAATTTTAAACTTTTTTACTGGTAAAGTTCAAATAATCTGGAGAATCCTGCCGATAAATTTATCTGATGAGGGAAGTCACTGGGTTTCCTGAGCCTAAATTGCAGGAGGGCATGCTGTGGCACATCGACAAAGGGTTTGTACAGGTTGTAATAGTTTCGTGACACACGAAAAAACCGAAGAAAATACCTTAGCTTGTCCCCTTTGTGGACATACTCTTCCACCTATCCCAGACTTTTCCAAAAAAGTTCCTGTTTCCGTAGCTCAGGAAGCTATTAAAGAGTTTTATCGCAGAGCCTATGAGAAAATCAAAGGTCAGTCTGAATCTAATGATTCAAAGCCCGATTGATAATTTCCTTCGTACCAACTTTTTTGTGTACAAATTCATCGATATAGTCAGGAAGTGGCTGGTTTAATTCTGTTTCCAGGTGAGTATTGCTGATGAGAACAAGCCGCTTATCCTGAAAAAAAGAAGGTATGTAGGCAGCAATTTCAATTCCGTTGATATGTTCCATCATAAAATCAACGATAATAATATCATAGTCTTTAAGTTTTGAGATAAAGCCAATCGATTCAAGAGAGTCAAAGTAGTCTAATTGGACGCCCAATCCAGAGGCTTCTTTGTTCATAAGCTTGCCGAAAACCTGGTCGTCGTCAACGAGTACCACTTTTTTTGCATTGGCTTGAACCCTAACATGTTGTCTATTCATTTGACGAGCTCCTCGTGAAATCATATCTTTGGTACTTATCGTGTAAGCGGTTAATAAGTTTACAAAACAAATTATTTTTTGTCGTAATAATAGCCAAAAAATCTGCTAACTAAGGAAGAATATGGAGACACCAGTCATTGATATCATTGGCGCGGGGGCCATGGGAAATGTTCTCGGAGGTCTCCTTCATCTCAGCGGTGCCAGAGTCAGGTTTTGGCAGCGTGCTGGTCTGCGGACTTCGGAAACGCAAGTTTACATCTCGGACAAGCTAGTATCCGTACCACCTGTCTCGGAGGAGGTTCAAAAAGGGGATTTTGGTTTTATTGCTGTAAAAGCCTATGACTTAAAATCAGCTCTGAAGCAGCATCGGGATACTATTCAAGGTTGTAACTTCGCAGTGCTCAGCAATGGGTGGTTTTGGCCAAATAATTATCCGAATAACCTACTTTGGGGCATGAGTACCGTCGGAGCTGCTTTTGATAAGGGCAATAGGACTGCAAAGATGACTTCGGCTACGGGTACCATATGCTGGTCCAAAACTAAGGCCATATCACCAGTCATGGATAGACTATTTGAAAGTGTAAGTGCTGTGACTATTGGGCCTGTGGTTGATGGGTTATATCTGAGACAAAAGAAATGGCTTTTCAATACGGTTATAAATACGGTTACTGCTGTTTTTCGTTTACCAAGTAATGGCTGTGTTTTGGAGTCCTCATCACTTATAAAAACCATGTTCGATGAAGCCTATCGATTGGGTGAATCAAAAATTGGATCTTGGCAAGAGTCTCGTGAGGAGCTATTTGCTGAGCTCTTGAACCTTGTGTCTGCAACCACAAAAAACCAAAACTCCATGTATAGGGACATGGTAAAAGGAAGAAAAACCGAGTCGTCCTATCTAGCGGGCATTGTACTAAAAGATCCGAGACATAGATCTACCTATCCCTACCTCTACTGGTTCGCTAGCAAATTAGAGGCCCGTGATTCTAGCTTAGCTCAAAAGTCTGTGGGATTTTCAATGTGACGCTAACAGCGTTTGGCCCGTTTTTGACTGTTAAGGAACCGCCCAAAAATTTAGCGACTGTATGGGCTATAGATAGCCTGAAACCAGCGGGTTGACGATCCTTTTTATCAAAATTGTCATCAACAAAAGCAAAATCAAACAGGTGGTCGATCGTCGCTTGAGATATAGGGCGGCCGTAATTCTCTGTCTTAAACACAAACTGTCCGTCTTCACAGTGCATACCAACCTTTACAACGCTCCCTGGCTCTGACGCTAGTATGGCATTATATACGATAGTGGAAAGGCAGGCTTGTTTCAACAATCTAGGCTCTGTAGAGATTTTGCTGTCTCTGGGTGCGATAGGGTCAATTTCTACCGTTACCTCGCGTCTAGATGCTAAACTCTCGAAGGTGATTTGAATGAATTCTTCGAGTTCCGTAAGCAAAAGTCTCGATAGCTGTGGAGTTTCAGTCTTTTGGATTTGGTCAAATGATCTAACTGACAATAAAATCTGATTGAGCTTTTCCGCAGCAAAATAGGCTTTTTCCCAAAAAGTGCGCATTTTTTTCGGATCGTTCAAGCTTTTCTCGTTGAGTGCGATTTGACTTAATCCAAGAATTAGTGTCACTGGATTGCTGAGGTCGTGATTTGCATTGCGAATCATATGGCTGAGTCTCAACCCATGATTGGGGTCCTGTTGGGATGACATTTCCATAGCCAACGCGGACAGGGGAAAGATGAGTGGTAGGGCAATGATTATCTCTGGATAAGCAGTTGCGCTCGGAAAAAGTATGGCAAAGACCACACTGATTAAAAGAAGAGTCAAGGCATTAGCCTTCGAAAGCCATCGGTGTTTGTAATACCAGAAGACCACAGAGATCGTCATCAGGCAGGCGAACAAGAAGGAAAACAGGCTGCCTAGTCCAAGCCAATACGAGATCAAAGAAACCATAAGGTAACGTCGGCTCCGCCTCGCCTTTTGTGTTGCTGTATAGGTCGCCAAACATCCATTGAGTCCCAAGCATATCAGGGCAGGTATGGGCAGTGTGGAGCTATTAGATGTCATGAGCATGGCGGCTGCAAGTGACAGGATAAAGCTCAAGCACATAAGTATCAGGCAGATAGACTCAGTGTTTAGTATAGATAATTTGGACCATTTTGAGACGAGGCGTGAGCGCCAAAATCGCACATTTTTAATTGCAGCTATCATAACTCTTACCGATTGTCTTTGGTTTCGCGTAGTATAGTAGGAAACCAAAGGAAACAAAAGCAAATATAGGGATATCTTCGAATATCTAGGATCACCTGGGTAATTTGACTACAAACTTTGTTTGGTAGTGCTTTGTATCTTGATACACAGATCCTTTATGGACGGATAAGATTCCCGTAGCAACGCTTAAACCTAACCCTTTATGGCCTTCTTTGGTGGTGAAAAAGGGGTCAAATATCTTTTTTTGTGCTCCCAGAGGAATCCCGGGGCCATTGTCTATAATCGCGATTTTTATAAATGTTGCTGTTTGTTCAAACTCTATTGAGATTTGCTTGTTATCATTTGCCGATACAGCGTCTATAGCATTCTCCAGTATGTTTAGGATCACCTGGATGATCTGGCCTTGATGGCAATTAATGAAGATATTGGGAATGGGCTGTGTCGTTAGATAAATCCCCATGCTTTTTAGTCGCTCACGGCAAAGATCTAGCGCGAACTGAGTGGTTTCGCTAAAGTTTGCCTGAGCTAGTTCTTTACTTTTTGAGTCGTCAAGTGAGTAAGCTTTGAGTGCCTCAACTATGGAAAGGATTCTCTTTACGGCCTTTCCAATCTTTTCCAATGAGTGCGTTCCACTTTCTTTGGTGAGATCATTTTGGTCGAGCAAGGTCACGAGGCGGTGCTGATGCCCAGTAATGATGGCCAAAGGATTATTGAGCTCGTGGGCGAGTCCATTCGTAAGCACTCCAAGGGAGGAAAGCCTTTCCTCTTCGAACATCTTTTGTTGATCGATCGAATTTATGTCTGGTTTTTTTTCTGAGTTATATTCGGGAATAGTAGATTTGCTTACCTTTGCGGACGTTTCTATTTTAGGAATGGAGAGTTTTAGCGAAACGATCTGAATAAAAAGCTGGAAGAAAAATAGTGGTAATAATAAAGAAAGAGCACCAGATGGCAAAACCCCTAGGGACACGGAGATGTTGATAAGCCAGCAAACAATCAGGAAAATCACTGGTGTTGCTATACTTACGACACTCGAGGTCTTCAGCTGAGCGTCGCCGCTATTCTGAAAGTTGCTCGGCCTAGCAAAAAAGATCTTTTTGCTTTGTGTGACCCCTAGAAACAAAAATACTGATGCTGTCACGAAAAAGAATAGATAGCCCACCCAACGAGCGGTACCTAAACCGGGAACGGATACGATTTCGAAAGAATTGTTGAGCAGATTTAACGCTCCTAGCACCGACAGGTTTGAAAGTAGCAAGTATAATGAGCTGGGACGCCCTAAGAGTGTTAAGGCAAAGACCACCAGACTTCCTAATGAGGCCCCAAACAGAATGAGATCTACCTTATGATTGGCCATGACCGTTTCTTGGAAACTGCGTTCGTCTTGTAGCCATACTTCCGATCCAGAAAAAATCGTTTTATCGAAAGTCACGAACAGTGTTGTTTCAATTCCAGTATTCAATTTTATAGGAAGGACATAGTCGCTAGACTGGATCCAACGTCGTGGTGATCGAAAATTATCGCCCCAACGCTCTCGACGAACAATGCGCTCGTCTTCGAAGACTAGAACCTCAATCTTCGATAAAAAAGGGGTTTTGATAATGAGATTCCAATTGCTAGGAGTGGGAAGGTTTGGCTTCAAATGAATGAGAAACGATGCGTCCTTTACCTCTAACGCAATCCTGTTTTTTTTGGCTAGCCGTTCTATATTGGCTTCTCGCTCCCGTTCGGTTGATTGGTATTGCGAAGCGCTAAGTTCGATACGCCGCGAGTAGCTGTCGATTATGATGGAGCTGAAAGCCTTGCAACCTATATCAAGTATCTGCGAAAAGATAAAAACAACCAACAATAGAAGACGCATGTGATCTCATCCTAAAAATCAAGATAATAGGTATTGTAGCTGTAAAAAATAGAAATGGGAAAAAAACAAGGCCAGTAGAAACTACCAGCCTCGCCAAAGATGGGATTATTTAGACTTCAGATTTTCATCTGACGAAAACAAAATTATCCTAAAAGCTCAATTGTCATTTCGGAACTTAAGTTTCTTTGGCGATGATATCAAGAGTTGATCGGTGAGAGCGCGACGTTCCCTTCCATGATGATAAGTCACTATGGCTTCTGGAACTCTCTCAATAATAATTTTAGTAGGTTATGGGTAGATTTCTGTTCACATTGATCATTTCAACCAGTGACCAGCCTGGTTACTGGATGATGCTGTTTCGTGAACAGTCGGATTCACTACCATCGTTTCGCAGGTAGTTAAGTGGTTCGCCCATCTGCTCGAGAGAGCATTTGATCCAACCTCGATAGCTTGTAACGTCCATCATGGTGCCGCTACCTTGATCACAGGTGTAGTTGGATAGCCTTCCTGGACCTGTAGTTGATCCTACTAGCTTGAGGCAGCTAAGAGACTCCGAGTAAACGTAAGTAGGGCCGCCGCTATCTCCGTAGCAAGCTCCCTTTGGGTCATTGGCGTCTATACTTAGCTGAATTTCGCGAAACTGATTCACTGAGTCCACCGTTGTAGTTACTGACGTTAGCGGCCTGAGCGTCTGATCGTTCTCGCTATAGGCTCCATACCCAGAAACGTAAACTGAAGTTCCCGCACGAACCTCAGTCGACGAGTCTCCAATAACCACCGGGCGGTAGGATGATGGTAGTGTTCCAGAAAACGTAATCAACGCAACATCGTAGAACACTATGTCCGCATATCGATTTGTACTCGGGTTTCCAAGTATCCCTTCGTATCGGGGATGAGGAAGGATTGATTCAACCCTTAGATTTTGCGCGACACTTCCTTGAACTCCCAGTCCAATCGCTACATCCGACGGGTCGCTTAAAAAGTTGACTGACAAATCTGTGGGGCTATTAGGCTCAAGCTGAAAACAATGAGCAGCCGTGAGGATCTGGTTCGGACCAATTAAGGTCCCAGTGCAATGGCCACCATTTAGCAAGACTTTTACGGTAGATTTCGTGACTAAGTCGGAGGACCTTGCCGCCTGCCCGCCAACAATATAAGCAGAGAACTGAGGGGCGATATTAAAGGCAGAGGTCATCCCGCAGGGGTCGTTTGGATCATTAAGGTCGGAAAATGAACTCCCTGGATTTTCGCTACTGGGTTGGTCGGTTACGGTATCCGGATTACTTGGTTGGGCACCGATCTGGGTCCGCTTTGATTCTGCCACGTTAGCGTCTTGGCAAGAAGCTAACAATAAAGTGACGACAGCGATAAAATAAGCAAAATGTTTCATAAATTTACCTAAGAAAGACGACCTTCGTTTTCTTTATCGGCTATCGCTTTAAAATTCTTAACAAAAATGTAAAAATATTATATTTTTAAATTAAAATCAGGTACTTAAAAATCATATTAGCTGTAAATCTTTAGCCGGTGGAGGCAGTCACTGTTTCCGAAATTTTTCGTCCTGCTCTATATTTTTACTAATTATAGCGGGACGGCTATGGTACCATCAGCGCGATGTTGAACGTTCTGGTGGAAAGGTACATAGATGAGCGATTTTAATGAAGCTGAGTATGTCAACAAATGGGACAACGTAATACTTCCCGTCATGTTGGTTTTTATCGTCGCTTCGATTATTGGCGTATTCGCAATGAATGCAGCGGCTGACCCTGAGTGTGAGCGCCACGAACTAATATACTGTGGCGATAAGCTACATGGACATAACACAGACCATTAGTCTAAATATATCCTTCTTGTTAGGACGGCCTGGGCGCCTTGATCTCTCACAGAGATGTCCGCCGTTCTACGACCCCAATTGATGTCAATTTCACCAAAATTTAGTTGGTAGTATACCTCTCCAAATCGAAGCTTGTTGGCTTCACTGGAAAAGCTGCTGTAACTATGTGTCATGCCACTACTAGTGACTTCGGTGATGTTGCGGCCGTTGATAGTCAGTCCGGATATTTCTGCGATATGTCTGTCCCCACTAATGATGATGGGAGTCTTAACGTTCTGCGAACTCAGCAAGGTTAACAGCCTGTCTCGTTCTTTTGGAAAATTTTGCCATTTCTCAAACCGATGCTCCTTCGGTAGTACTTGAATGCTCGAAACGATTATGTTGACCTCTGCTCGGCTTTGCTTTAGCCCAGCTTCGAGCCACTTCCATTGATCCTCACCTAAAATCGTACCAGAATCGGTTCCCCATGGGTCTTTGTGAAATCGAGTGTCCAATAAGAACACCTTTAAGTGGCGGCCTTTTGGGCCAAAACTATAAGATCGGTAGACTCCTTTTCGATCTTTTGGGTGATTGGCCCTTTGATCTATAAACTCCAAGAAATCATTTTGAGATTCCTCACGGTTTTTTGCTGTCCGATCCGAATTATTGTCAGCGTAATCATGATCGTCCCAAGTTCCTATAATCGGGATTCTAGCCCTAAAGGCCGCATAGTCGCTCTGGGTCTTTTGCTTTTTGTAGATCGTCTGTCTTTCGCTACTGTCAGAGGTATCAGCATATACGACATCTCCGGTCCATATCCAAAGCTGAGGATTTTGTCTGACAATGGCATTCCAAAGAGGTTGCGCTTTATCCTGGTGGTTGCAAGAACCAAAGGCGATACGATCTATCTCATCGAAAGTCATAGAGGGAATGGAGCCAAGGAGACTACTTGAAAAACTAAGGCAAAGAACTATGAAATACCTGATCATCTCGTACTCTTAATTAAGTTAATTAAACCTGCGAGATGCAACTTATACTAGAGTCTAGTAAAATGGGAGCAAAACTTTCGTAAAGAAACCCACTTTGGAGCCTGCTGTGAAAACTCCCATCTTGTCCTTGACGGTCGTTTTGCTCGGAAATCTTGCTTGTGAAACAGTTCCTGAAGCAAAGTATCGTCCCGAAATCAGTGGTTTGACGGACATGTCTTTTGAGTTTATTAAGGGAAAGTGGGGAGAACCAGACTATAATTTGCCCAAAACATCAGGCCGCACCGTTCGTTTTAAAGATATCTTGGTGTTAGAGCAGGAGCCTTTATCAGAAACCGTGATCAAAAAAGTCTGCACTTCTGAGCTGCAATTGGACAAAGAAGGCTTAGTCCGAGACTGGAGCTACTTGGATTGTCGCGGGCTAGACAAATCGGGGAAAAAACAGGTAGCAAAGCCTAAAGAGCCTCAAAAGGAAGAAGACTTTGATGTGGGTGAAAGAAAACTGCCAGATTTGCCTATGGCTCCCGGAGAGTAATGGCAACCATAGAGTGGATGCCTCTAGAGTCTTACAAATGGTTCTGCTCACTAAATTGAGTAAACCACTTGAACGGTGACGGGAGTTTTGGGATCAAGGCTAGGAATGGAAATGGCTTTCCCATCCTCACTTACCGTAAACTCAGTTGTCGCGACACCATCAACTAGCACCTCTTTGATTTGAGTCGCAGAGTACTCTAGGTTAAAGTTGGGAGCATCGATAACGCTAGCTTCGATCATTGCTTTCAGAAATGCTTGGTAGTCATCTGTTGCGCAAGGATCTTGCTTGAGTCCTGCAGATGCTGCGACTAGCGTAAAGTAGGAAAAGTCGTGAGTTCCCTCGCCAGTACATTGGACTTCAGGGGCCAGCGCATGAAATTTCACGTTTCTGAGTTTATTATCTACATTTGCCATCGTCACAAGCTCGTTGTAGACGGGAGTTGCGGCTTTGAGGTCCGCGTTATCCACACCAGGATCATGGGTATCCGACACAAAGATGACGTTGAGAAGCGCGTTTTCTCGAAACAGCGGAGTCCCGGCATGCTTAAGAAGAAGTTGCTGAAAGGCATGTATGCCCGGCTCTGAAATCAAAGCTGAAAAAACCGATTGCGTTGCTGCTAGTAGGCAAGGTACCCCATCGGCGTTTACGTCTTCAGGCGAAAACCACTTGTTGGCACAACCAGCTACGGGAAAGTCGTTTGCGAAATCTGCGTCTAGGGCAACGAAAGCATCAATACTTGCCTTGTCGACGAAATTCAGGAAGCCAGGTTCGTTCTCTATAAAAGTGTATGTGGCCACCGATGAATGAGTTTTTGCGAAGTCGACGGGGTCGCCAATCATGGTTGTCATGACAGCTACTTTAGAATTAGGCGGAAACGAGTTCGTCCCGACAATCGACGCATAGCCTTTGTTAACATCGGCCAGTATCGGACCCATAGACACCGAATTATCGATGACAAAAAGATAATCCACCGCAGGATCAGGTTCCCCGAACGGGTACTCTGAGACAGCAAGGTTGTCTTCCTCATCTACGGTTGTCACCACAACCGGTGGTGTTTCGGGGATAGCTTCGGCCACTTTAGGTGGGTCTGCTTCATCGCCTAATGCTTTTTTTCCAGAAAATGAAGAATCATTACAAGAGCTGAGTAATCCTAATAGTAATGGCACCACCAACATGCCACCGCATCTGCTACGCATCATTATCCTTGTCCTCACGTTTTTTTAGATCAATACTTTTCGGTACAAGTAAGGAAAAACTCAAACAATTGTTGATATCGTAATATTTATCTAAAGTTACATCTGGTAATTTGGATTGGGGAAGATTTGAGGGCCCTCGAGGCCCTTCGCCTTATTTTTGTGAGGCGAGCATCTCGGAAACAAGTAGGGCCATTTCCAAGCTCTGGCTGTAATTGAGCCTTGGATCGCAAAACGTTTCGTACTTCAACTCAAGCTGATCAGCAGTGATCCCAGCGGTGCCACCGATGCATTCGGTTACATCCTCTCCTGTGAGTTCGAAATGAATTCCTCCCAGAAAGCTACCTAGACTCTTATGGATTGCAAAGGAGTCCTTCAACTCAGACTGGATGCTGTCGAAGTCTCTCGTCTTGATACCTGATTCCGTTTTGCTGGCGTTGCCATGCATCGGATCGCTGCTCCACAAGACATTTAGAGATTCTTGCTGAATTGCCTCTACGAATTTAGGAAGGTGTTGCTTGACCTTGTCATGACCAAAACGGCCAATTAAAGTGACTTTTCCTGCTTCGTTATTTGGATTCAAAGCTTTTACCGTGGCTACGATATCTCTTGGGTTTGCGCTGGGACCTATCTTTAAACCCACCGGGTTTGCTATGCCGCGAAAATACTCTATGTGAGCGCCGTCTAACGCTCGGGTACGATCACCGATCCACAGCATATGCGCGCCTTGGTTGTACCAAGCATCGTAGGCGGGCTCGTATTTTGTAAGTGCTTCCTCCATAGGCAAAAGGAGGCCTTCATGAGAGGTGTAGAATTCAACCGAATGGAGGCTGTCTTCTCTTGTTCCCAGGGATTCCATAAAGTTGATGGCATCTTGAATATTGGAAACAATTTTTTGATATTCGTCCTTTTTTGGTGCTTTAGAGACGAACTCTAACTCCCAGTTTTGGGGGTTATGCAAATCGGCGAAGCCGCCTTTAGTCAGGGCGCGAATATAGTTGAGCGTAGCAGACGCTAACAGATAAGCTTGCTTGATCCGTTTAGGATCAGGCTTTCGCTTCTCTTGGCTTGCTTCATAAGAATTGATGATATCCCCGCGATAGACAGGAATCTCGACGCCATCCACCACTTCCGTGTCATTGGATCTAGGTTTCGCGTACTGACCGGCAATCCTTCCGATCCTTACGATTGGTTTTTTCGCCCCGTAGCAGAGGACCACAGACATTTGAAGGAGAATTTTGAGTTTAGCTGTAATAACCGACGCCGAACAGTCTTCAAATTTCTCTGCGCAGTCACCACCTTGCAGGATAAATGAGTCGCCTCTTGCAGCCGACGCGATTTTACTCTTCAGGGTTTCCACCTCACCTACAAAAACTAGAGGAGGCAGTTTGGAGATATCCGATAGAACCGAAGACAATACCGAGCTATCGTCATACTGAGGTTGCTGCATTATGGGAAGATTGCGCCACGAGTCTGGCGTCCAAGCTTTGTTCATGATAACGTTTCCTGATTAGTTTTCTGAAATGCAGCTGCATAACTCTGTATCATGTTTAGTACGTTTGAAAGCCCATTTCTTCTGTTAGTAGATAGGTGTTGGGTGACCCCAGCCTCCAGGAGAAAGCTCCCATCTTCAGTAAGAATATCTGCGGGACTGCTGTCGTTGTATATTTCTAGAAGCAGAGCAATAATTCCCTTGACAATAAAGGCTTCCGAATCGGCAAAAAACGTGACTTTATCCCCTTTTAGTTGAGGAAATAGCCAAGCCCTGGATATACAGCCTTTTACAAGAAATTGATCGATTTTAAACTTATCGGGCATAGCTTCCATGGCCTTGCCTTTATCGATAATGAACTTTAGCTTATCATCTTTGCCTGGCAGTGCGTTCATCGCCGCCAGCAGTGCATCTTTTTTCTCTGTCATAGAAATAGTCAACAATCGTCTCCTTACAACACCGGACCTTCTTAGGCTATAGCCTAGGTCACAATTTTACGCAAGAAATGCCTGCAATTGTTGGCGCAAGGGAGGCGAGAAACAGTCCAATTGGTATGGTCTTTGCCGGCCATAATACGAAATAGATTAATTAATTAATTTAGTTAGTTATAAAAAAAAGTTGAATGGATGACCGAGGATGCCGATGACCCTATGGTCGAAGTAAAGGAGGTATGTCTTGTCTGGAAAAAAAAGAGATGACGCAATGGTTCGCTTGCCAAAGCCCAGTGGCGTGCCTCAAATGCCCAGACTCTCGAAACGGGAGGTTGTGCCGCCGCCTCAGCAGCCTGCGCAAAAAGCAGCCATGAAAAAGTCCTATGGAATCGAGGACGCTATTCGTTTGATGAAACGCATACCTGATGGTGATATGCGGGTTTTAGCGGCAGTTATCAAGGAAACTCTCGAATCTACAGACATTCAGGTCGTCGATATCTTGAAAGACGCTGAGATTAAAGAAGAGCACCTTGAAGAAGGTATCCGAAAATTGGATGCCGAGATCGAAGACCTAGAGATCATGATCAACCAAAGAAAAGAGTCTATACACGCCTTATTGACTGATTTAGAGGAAACGCGTCAAGTAAAGCACGACTTGGCGATGGCAGCCAGCGGCGAATCTGAAGAGCCCAGGCAGACCGAAGGCCTGAGATCGAAGGCAGCCAATGAGTATGCCGAAAAGATTCGTGATTCGGTAAAGCAACACAACCAACAAGAATCAGCTGTTTCCGTATCGTTAGATGGTGTCGAGGTCGAGGGTAATCACGCCAAAAAGAGTGAGTCCTCTTAGATTAAAAGGCTCTCGCTCATAATCCTCTCGTTACTGGTCAAAAACTGTGTCATAGTATAAAGGATACTGAGCTTACCGATATGTGTTTGAGGTTATTGTTACGTTGCAGTTATTCGGTGCTAAAAAAACTATCCCGCTAAAATATTTGTCTCTTGCTCTACCAAAACGAAAAGTTCGCATCTATGGAACGTTTCAAGCGGCCCGTCGCTTGAAGAAGAGAGGCTTTTCAAATAGAGGCAGCACTTTGATGTTTCGAACAGGTCTTTCCAAACGAAAACTGAAACCGTTGGAAGCCAAGTCCCGGAGCTTTTCGAATATGAGAACCCACAGCCTGCTGAAAAAGCCCAGCTCAACCAAGTGGTAGATTTGTCGACTTTACAGGACAAGGAGCTTGGCAGACATAGCTTCGATTTTTGAAGTGACCTGCCTATCTTCGCTCAAACCTGAGCGATTGAGGGTAAAGGCCCTTGTCGGTTTTGAGTTTTTGGGAAGTGTAGGTGTGACAGGCTGGGTGCCGTAGTTTATCAGATAGATCAGTTTCCGAGAGCCTTTTTGGAAGCCAAACGCCCTCAAATTTTGATGAGATACAGATACCGGCAAATAGTTGCTGTCAAAAACATGAGACCCCTTGCCATCGTAGTTAACGAACAATCTAAAGGCAGCCTCGAGTAGAGAGTTAGGTTCGATGGGATGAAAATGTGTGGCTAGATCCACGCCATGCTCGGCAAAAATTCCCAAGGTAGCTACTTGGGCCAATGCTGTGCTAATCCCTCGGTTGCTGGTTCCAAACCTGTACTCAGAAATTGAGAGTTTCATCCCAGGACAATTATCAGCAATCAATTTTTGCATTCGTGGGATAAGAGCAATGGGTTCGTTAATCCAAGATGGGTCTTTATACTTTGAGTCGTATAGGCTGCGTATTGCTTGAAAACGCTTGTGGTGACCCTGAGCAGATTCATCAGCAAAATCAAAATTTTCTGGATAGTAGTGAATATCTAAATAGTCAATCAAAGGCTTGGATTTATCTTTAGAAGCGGCGCAAATCCGCTGCATGTACCAGGCCAAAAGGGGAGTTCCACCGTGCTTTTGCCTGTCTGTACCGTTAGTGCACCCGCCAGCGTTTTTACGATCGATTCCAGAAGAAAAGTAGCCGCACCAGCCCCATGACCCTGGCCCCGCAGTTTTTATCTTGGGGAAGCGACTTTTTATGGCACGAGCATAGGATCGTGTTCTTTGCCAGAGTTCTTCATAACCCACTGGAGGCGCACTAAGGCCTTTATCACCGAAACGCAAGTCGCGGTGAGTTTCGTCCCAAATGGTGGGTTCGTTACCAAGGCCCACGATAATTCTGTTTTGGGGAAGGATTCTTGTCAAATTTGATAGCCATCGTACCGTCCATTTTGCGGTGACTTTGACGGAAGTATCTTTGGGACTATTATTGGTGATCATTTTGCCATTTTTTAAGACACCATTCCCCATGTCGTTCTTAGGATCGTAGGGTTCGGTTTTTTGTTGACTGCCGTATTTCTTGACCGAATAGGCACCCTTTTTTCTGGGGTCTTTAGCCACCCATCCGATGAAAGGGACGTTAAGGAATAAGCGCCCACCATCCCGACTTATTTTTCGCGTTAAGCCGTCAACAAAGTTAGGTGAACTGGAAAAGCCAGGTACCTTGATAGAGACCGCTGTATTCATAAAATACCAGTCTTTTCCAGTATTGGTAGCATTTGACTGCCAGTTATAGCGACTAACCACGTTGCCACCGAATCGCTTGACTGGGTATGCTAGGGCGCTATCCGAGCCATCGGCTGGACCATATATAATGTTTTGACCGAAGATACCCGAAGATACTTTGGTTCTATGGGCTGTGCCAAAGGACAGCTGGGAGGCGAGGGAGTCGTTGGAACTAAAGCTTAGACCCACCACTAAGCAGAACCATCGCATGTTAGCCTCTCGATTCAACTTTTAGTACCTGTCCAGCATAAATAGTATTCCGACTCATACGATTGAGTTTTTTGATGCGATAGACCGTTGTGCGAAATTTTTTTGCAATGGAGTGAAGATTATCCCCTCTGCGCACGCGATAGTTTTTTGTGGCAACTTTGGAACGGCTTGTGGAACTCGGCTTAATTTTTAGCCTCGTCCCGTGATAGATCCGATTGCTCCTTAGACCATTAAGTCGTTTAAGCTCAGCAATTTTTAGATTATAGCGTCGGGAGATAGAAGCTAAAGTATCGCCTTTGCGGACACGATGATAGCGTTGGGTACCAGCTATTTGACTTCTACTCGCTTTGATCTTTAAGGTCTGTTTGCGTAGCGTGTCTCTGGCTGCAATTAGGTTATCCCGGTGTTGCATGGGAACCCATAAGGCGTAATCTTTTTTGCCAGGAGGGGTCATGTTTTTCTTAAGGTGAGGGTTGTGAGTCTTGAGCTCTTTGACACTGATACCGATGCTCTTGGCGATTTTGCTAAGAGGAAGCGGTGAAGGGACGTCAACTGCGGCTAATATGGGTCTATTTGGTTGCGGGTTGATCACAAAACCATATTTTTCGGGGTTGCTACCAATTGTCAAAGCTGCCAGAAATTTGGGGATGTAATTCATAGTTTCAGCCGGCAGTCTTTTGTCGCGAGCAAGCTCCCAAAAATCCCTAGTTTTCCCCTTCATGATCGCTCTGAGTATGCGCATTTCGCCGGCATTATAGGCGGCCATGGCTAGGTACCAAGAGTCGAAAACATTTTTCAAGTCGCTCAGGTATATGGAGGCGGAAATGGTCGCCCTCATAGGGTCTTTGCGTTCGTCAACATAGCGATCGATTCGCAGGCCGTAGCGCTTGCCGGTACCTTTGATGAATTGCCAAAGTCCCACAGCGGAGGCGTGAGACCGGGCGTGGACGACAAATCCACTTTCGATCATGGCAAGGTAATACAATTCTGTTGGTACACCTTGGTCTTTTAAGGTTCCAACAATCATATTTTTAAACTTCTCGCCTCGGTCTAGAAAGCGTTGAAACCTTTCTCTGTCTTTGACGGTGAAATAGTGAATCCACCGTTTCACCTCGTCATTAAGTTCCAGGGGAATGCCACCCTTTAGGGACTCGTTAATTTCGTCGGGATCTTGACCGATAGCTACGGGCTCGTTTTGGATGCTAGTAGCCTTCTCGCTGATGACCTCATCAATCTCATCGGGTACGACCTCTGGCTGGGAATCGTCAGTGTCTTCGGCATATAGACTATCTTTTGCAATCGGTTCTGCAAAATAAGGTTCAGGATGCTCGTAGCTTACGCAGGATATGAATACCGAAGATGTCGTCAAAAAGAGGGCAGCTCGGAAAACTTGTAACATGGGGGTGATCCTTCCTGAAAATGATCTTATGACCAGCATAAACATGCTATCGTCAGTGTTAACCTACGGTAATGGTTAATTAAAAACAATGAAAATATTGATCTTTGCTTAATAGTTATCGTTTTTTGCCAAATTGTCCTCTGTCCGTAAATCGCGGCAAGGCAGAGCGCTTATGAGCCTCGATTGCTGGTTTTTCGTAACAGTAAATAGTGTAGCGAAAAAATGCCTTGCTGCCCAGTCGTCTAGCCATTGGTAGCCAAGGATTTCTCTAAAATCGAAGGTCTGTGAATCTTTGGGAATTTTAGCAAATATTTGTGCTCCTTTTAAGCAACAGGCTGGTATTTTGGTCTACTTTGTAATTGTGTTTGGAGAAATTTGTAGTTTCCTTAGTATCTCAAATAAAGCTGAGTTATGAGTTTATGGATATTTATTTGGTAATAGCTTAAAAAGATTAACTTTCTTGACTGAATTGCAGAACTCCCTACAATGGGGGCACCATTTCACATCAAGGAGTTTCGACTATGCAGTTCAAATGTCTATTTTTTGGCTCGCTGTTTTTGACCAGTAGCCTTTCTCTTGGCGCGACAATTGGGATTATTGACTCGGGAGTTGATATCAAGCACAGCATGCTCGAGGGTAAGGTATGGACAAACCCTCTAGAGCGTAAAAATCGTAAAGACGACGATAACAATGGTTACAAGGATGACATAAACGGCTGGAATTTCTTCGGTAACAATGCTCGCGTCATTGATTACAAGCACGGAGACTTGTTTACGCCAGAGGTGGAGAAATTCTTCAGCCTACAGAGCAAAGCCCTTGGTGGGACGATCACCGAGGAAGAGTTGCAGTGGCTTCGCGAGGCCACTCAAGACATCGAGTTCGTTGGCCAGCTAACAAAGTACGGAAACTACGCACATGGAACCCATGTTGCTGGGATCGCGGCTAAAGACAACCCAGGAGCTAAGATTTTGACTGCTAGGTTGATTCCAGTAGAAAATCCCTTGGAAGGACTGCTGAGACGAGTAGAAAGGGCTATGGATGATGGTGGCGACGTCAACGAGATCGTCAAGTTTATCATTAAACAGGGACTTGGATTTATCGCTCAGTCTCAAGGGGATGCATTTGGTCCGATAGGGCAGTACATGGCCATGCAAAATGTGGAAGTGGCTAATGCTTCTTTAGGAACAAGTATGGTTCAGGCAAAACTGATCATCACTCCTATCGTACAATTGATTACTCAAGGAGAACCAAACGAGGCGTTGATCGAAGAGCTAGCTATATTCTTCATCGAAGAGACTGTAAAAGCCCAAACTCAACTTGTGACAGTAGCGCCCAATACTCTTTTCGTCTTCGCAGCTGGAAACGATGGGACAAATAACGATAAGTTTCCTGTCGCGCCAGCCAATATTAAGGCTGATAATGCAATTTCAGTTGCAGCAACCCAAGAGAGATTCGCTCTAGCGAGTTTTTCAAACTGGGGTAAAAAGGTTGAAGTAGCTGCCCCTGGTGTCGCTATTTTATCATCTGTTCCTGATCAAAATATGCTTGAACTCAGCGGAACAAGCCAGGCAGCTCCCTTTGTTGCAAACATGGCAGCTCAAATTTTGGATGCAAATCCGAGTTTAACCCCACTTGCTGTAAAAACTATCATTATGGGTACCGTGGACAAAAAAGAGTTCTTGGCTGATAAAGTATTGACCGGTGGCGTCGTCAATATGGAGAGAGCTTTATTTGCTGCTGAATCGTCTCTCTTGCTTAGTTTAGAAGAAGCCATTGCTGGTGCTCTGACAATGGTTGATGATGTACCCAGCCTTGAAGCGCCTTCTGTACTGAGGTCGTGGACTCCCATCGAGTTGCGCTGATCCTCATTTGGTGATTTTGCTAAATTTGACAGGTCGTAGCTAGTTATTTAGCTACGGCCATTTTTATGTTAACTTTACAGAGAGGACTTCATATTTATCTCACACAAAATGTTTAAGGATGCCGCATGGTAGGTCTTAGATTCTGGCAAGCGCTTATCATTTTACAGTCGATTGGCTTGATGGCCCAAATCCTGATTCATAGCTCGCCAGTGAGTAAGCATCTTTACTTTGCCACTAATCTACCGGAAACTACGATTCTCATTGCAGATGTGGGTTTAGTTCTTATTCTAGGCGCTTGTTGTGTACTTGCGAGGTTTGCTAGATTACGACACAGCCT
Organism: Pseudobacteriovorax sp.; assembly: GCA_013215145.1. Taxonomy (GTDB): domain Bacteria; phylum Bdellovibrionota_B; class Oligoflexia; order Oligoflexales; family Oligoflexaceae; genus DT-89. The sequence goes on along the minus strand of JABSRP010000040.1, from coordinate 6,795 downwards.
TCTCTTGTTGTTAGCTGTCGCTTGGTCGGATACTTTGTTTCGATTTATCCGAGGCGGAAGCTTTGGCTCAGATTGGGTGTTTTTTTCTTCCATTCTCCGCTATGCTTGGCCTTTGGCTCTGATATTCCTTGTTTCAAAGAAACCCTCTACTGATGGCGTTTTTCTCGACGTTTACGCCAAGAGAATTCTAGCCGCCTTAGTGGCTTTGACCTTTATATCTCATGGTATTAAAGCGATAGCGCTTGCTCCAAACTTCAAAGATTTAATATTTGCTACAGCTTTATATATACCTCAAATTCAGGTAACAGAATCAATGGTTAATCTTATGCTAATTCTTATCGGAACTATGGATCTTGTAGTAGGATCCTTGATTCTATTGAGGCCGAGTCGCGGACTGCTAGCATGGATGGGATTCTGGGGATTACTAACTGCTTGTTCAAGATTTTCAATGTACGGTTTCAACGGAATCGCCGATGTTTTAATTCGCTCACCTCATTGGATGATTCCCTTCGCCTTATTGTTGGCAAAACCAAAGCCAAGAGATGCGACTTTTGCATTCGTGATCGGGCTATTTCGGAGTCGAAAAGTCTAGTAGCATCCCAAAGTAAATACTAGAAAAACGTAGTTTCCTGAACATTTAGATCCTATCTCCCGATACGCTTTATAGGTCATACGAAATATCAGAGTTATAGGGGCAGATATGAGTATTTACTTTGGCGATAGGGATTTTATCGATCCTGCCTACAAAGATACGGATTATCAGAAACAACAGACACAGTTTATCAATGTCCTCCGCATGCGAACGAAGTCTCTCTCGCTGCGAATTGCCGAAGTGAAATTGATCAAAGATGATGAAAAGTGTCCGGAGATGGCTTTTCTTCATGCCAACCTAGAAAATCCACAGGATGTCATCCTTTCTTTTCCTAAGGCCGGTTTGAAATTCAATATTCATGATTTGTTCCGCATGTTAAATCAGGATCCTGATGCGGAGTCTCATAGCTTGTCATCAGGCTATATCATAGAAAACTTAAGAGAGCTTTTAGAGTACAGCCATGACTCACTTTGTGTGAAGTTTAATCATGACTGGAAACTGGTCTGTTGAGTACATACTTGTATCGAAAAGTCTCTGCTGCCTGCATGGAAATGTAGCCGTTCTCTGGGATGTATGTTTCGCCATTAGAGTTGCGACTCATTCCAATTTTGAAAGTTCCATCCAGTACTGATTCTTTTGCCAAGTAGTTCAAGAATCTAACAAGCTTTTTTGGGGGGGGAGGGTGTGCGATCCCAGGTGTTATAAGCTGGTTGATTGTCGTATTGCCACGACTCATGAATCCTTTTGCTCCTAAATGGATTTCACCTGATAATAGGGTGAGCTCTGCTGATGATTGTTCAACGAAGTCCATAAGTGTGTGAGCAAGTTTTTGCCACTCGTTTCGATGACCAAAACTCCGCCACTGATCGCGAAGATCGTCTTGATACATTTGTTGCCCAGGAGGTGCGATTAGGATACGTTCGATCAGACTCAGATCTGTATTGATGAAAGGCACAGTCATAACTAGGATAACTTGCCTGCAGTCCTGAAATGACTTCAGAGACTTGTGGATGAATTCCCAACCTACAGCTCCTAGGACTTGATGCCTTGTTCTCTGGGTCCTAAGGTCGGGGATTAAAATCCCGAGCTTATCGATCTTTACTGCAACACCTGCATGGTCTTCCCAGGGGTACTGAGGGGTTTGGAAAATACGGAAAGCTTCTTTTGCAGCTCCAAAGAGGCCTTTGACGACGGCTGAATTGGAGTCATAGCCTCTGTAGCTACCATAACCGTCAAAAATATCGTGATCATCCCACATCATGAGAGAGGGGATACTAGCCTGAAGTTTGGCCTGAATCGGCAGAGACCACAGTTGTAAATAGTTTTCAGCATAAAACTGTCTTGCTGCAGCCAACATTTCTGTGCTGAATTCGGCTCGGTATCGACTCCAAGGAAGTCGATCACTCCAAGCTTTTAGCATTGGATGACTATCCCAGACAGCGTCGTTATAAATTTGGTCCCCACCTTGGAGAAGGACATGATAAGGCTTTGTCTGGTGATTTTCCCACATAATCTGCCAAATATTTTCTCGTCCTGGACGGGGGGATTTGAGGTTTTCGCATTCAGAGCCGTTGCACGCGGTAAGACTTATATTAATTGATTCCCCTTGTTCTGGTACCGCGACCCTGTACTCAATTTCGTTACAAATATATCGCGACACTCCATTTCGTCTAAGCTTGAAGTCAAACACATGAAAGGTGAAGCCTGCGTATTTCATTGTGCGACTCTGAAACTCACTTGGTTCCTGAGGTAGTGCAAATGAAGGTAGTTTATCGGAGCAGATAACCGCCGTAAGGGCCCAGTTATCAGGTTCACATCTTCGTAAAAACAATACGGGCTCAAAGGAAAACATCATGTCCATAGGATACCTTATCATTGGGCTGCCTTGTCCTTGCAGAGAAAGCTCCTGTACTTAGTTTAAAAATGACTCAAGGGAAAAGGCTTTAATAAATTCTGGAGTAGGTCTAACCAATTGCCGTTTTTTTAGGTCCATAAGTCCCACCCGAAATTGAGCCTCGCAGTATAGGGTGTCGCCAATCGTCATGGTTTGTTGGATAATTCCTAGTTTTTTACGGTATTCGATAAAGCCGGTTTTAATGGTGAGTTTGTCTCTGAGATGGAGTTCTTTTGCAAATTTTATATCGATACTTAACACTACGAAACCAATGCCAATATCGCGAATCTTGTGAAACCCCATTCCATTTAATTCAGCCCAATCCCAACGAGTTTGTTCGAAAATTTTCAAATACTCGGCATTATTCATGTGGCCCATGGTATCTAGGTTTGTTTCCTTCACAGTAAATTCGGATATGTAGGATTCTGGCATGATTTATCCTGTCTCTAAGTTAGTTCACTTTTCCTTGGTCTATCCCAGAGCAAAACCTTGCAAAAATTCTACTGAATGTCACTAGTTATCCCAATTGAAGGAAAAAAAATGATGGATCAATGTGACTTTGGAAGAAGCGGTAAGTCGATTCGACTTGAATTGCGGACCTGAGAGCCTTTAAGTTGGAAAAGGTGATTGATGTGTCGTTGAAGGGAGATGTCTGATGTTTAGCAACCGAGTCTTGAGTTTTCTGCTGGCAACACTAATAGGAGACCTTTTTGCATGGCAAAGGGAAGCCTATGCTGTGGATGATGGGAATGTTGTTGTCGAACTTAGCCCTGCCGGTGCCAAGCAAATCAAGGTCCTAGTCAAGAATAAGAGTCCTCAAGCTATTGGATTTATTAAATTTACTCTGGCAGGTGAGGATGAAAAAGGCGAGATCACCTTCGAGGATATTCCTGTCAACAATAGTAAAAGTCAGATCATAAAGGTCAATAGCTTTAAAAACGTGACGGTTCGAGACGTAGTGGTGGTGGACGGAGACGCCAATACCAGGAGCCCCTCCGTTCAGGTTCTGTTGCGCTAACGACGTTCGTGTTCCTAGGTAAATTTTTCCGAGTTTTGTTAAATTTTTGCCTAGCAATGTCGATACCTAGTCTAAGATAATCTTCTTAAAAGGTCTTCTATGTACTGGGTATGGTTAATAAGCGTCAGTCTGTTACTTGCTCCAAGTGGGTTCGGTGCCCAGGCGGAAATCAAAAAATCTATCGATAAAATCCGTGGCTTGCAGCTGAACTACCAGGGCGCATTAGGAGGGGCGGAAAAGCAGATTTTTGGTTTTCAGCGCGACTTAAACAGGCTGGCAAACTTGATTCCGGGTCAAGGAACCTATGTCTTAGCCTATGAAAAACGGGTCAGACTAACCCAGCGTTTACAAAGTCTTAACAGTATTCTAACAACCGAAACCTCCGCGAGGGTGAGTCGATTTCTGGAGTTAAGGGCGGCAGGTAGTTACCGAAAGGCTCTGGACTATCATCGAGCGTACCTTACCAATTTGCAAGCTCAGCCCAATTCCGAAAAAGATCGGTTAAGGCTGGCGGTATTTGAGTATAAGGCTCAAGTAGGGGCCTACCTCTTGGATATCGACCGTTCTTTGGCACGATTGAATCAATCGATAGAGGCACCCGTATCAGCGGGGGATAGCACCATGCGCTTAGCTGCTAAACCATTGCTAAGTCCTGAGCAGGCCAAAGACCTTAAGCAAAGGAGTGATGCCGCAGATCCCCTGGAAGAAGAGTCGTCTATTGTCCCATTTTTGATTCTTGGAGCAACTTCAGTCGCATTGGTCTTACTGATCGCTTACATTTTAATCTCTCCGATTCCTCAAAGACCAAGTGGTCAGAAAAAGTCAGCTCAAGAGCCTAAGTCTAATGCAAACTCTTATAAGAATCCCTACAGCAGAGAGTTAATTGCCTCAGGTATGTTCATGAAAGTCCTTGCTCCCCTTAAGAGGGAGGAGGATAAACTACAACTGAAAAAAGAAATGAAAGCTTGTCTCATTGGACTTGAGAGAATTGCCAATCCTGGAGATAGTCGAGAGTATCTCAAAAATGAATTTATTCGGATTCAAGACCTCGCTAATGCTTTGTCAAAAAAGAATTCGGAGCCAAGTGATTTAGATTTGAAACTAAAAAGCTACCGTCTTCTCCTGAAAATTGTTTGTGATGTTGCAAACGGTACAAACGAAGAACTACCGCGTACTGAAAACGAGGCATCCTAACGAAATAGGGACATTACGTTCTTGCTTTGGGAACTGGGACTAGTTTGTAAGTCCCCCAGGCGCTCACCAAGATTAAAACTCCTGTTCCAAGGAATAAAGTTTCTGTTTCTCCTTGCCAGTTTTCGAGGGCAAAAATGCCAATAAATGGTGCAATCACACCTCGTACCCCTGTTAAAAATGTATGTATGCTTAAGTAATCGCGCGAGCGACCTTCGGGAGCAAAGTCGAGAGCTCCAAGGGACCAGGCTAGCTGCCCTCCGGCGCGACCAACGCCCCATACCGCAGCGAAAATCCAGGCTCCAATGACTCCATAAAATGGTAGTAAGAGAAAAGAGCCAGCGATAATTGCGGAGGTAACAACCCTGTATTGCACAATGTTCAGTTTGTCGAATGCTCGTCCCCATATTGGTATGCTTAAGAACATGGTCAAGGGAGAGATGAATCCAGCGATAATTGCCGCTTGCTTGGGATCTAATCCCAAATAGGATTCATCGTTAACATAAATGTAAAAGGCTGTAAGACCAGAAAGGTTGGCGATACCTAATATAAACTGAAAGCACATGAAGCGAAAGAATGCCGAGTCTTCCTGAAAAATTTTAACAATATTGGGGAACCCAGAGCCTTCCGCGCTTTTATGGCAAAATGCAGACCTTGAAGGAATTTCAATTTTGACAAAGAAACTTAAGGCAACGATGGCTACTAGACTTAAAGCCACGTAATAGGACCAGTAGGCCTGTTGACTGATTTCAAGAGCGGAGCCTATCAGCCATGCAGAGGAGGCAGCTGCAATAACTTGCCAAAGCCTGATTTTTCCGACGATTTTTCCGCGATCGCGGCTTTTGTAGATTTCTTGGTAGAGGACTCCTTGGATCGGACTACTGATGTGAAGCGCCAGAAGAGCGATAAAAACCAAACAAGCAAAAATCGTGGCTGACTGTGTGAAGGCTGCAAGGAGAATAGTGATCCAAGCAAGGATGTGTGGGAACCCGTAGGCGTAAGGGCTTGGGAAACGCCTAACAAAGTACGAGTACCAAAGCGACATAAGAAGACCGGCCATAGCTCCAGCTTGGATGAGACCAACGAGTTGGTTAGAGCCATTGAGGCTTTGCTTCACGACAACGACGGCGATAGCACCGAGAAGCGACTGACTAAATCCGATACACGTTGAATAAACTAGGTCTCGGAAGTAGTTCTTATCAGCTAGATTTGGGCCAGAGGGCACAAAAAGACGTAGAAAAAGATAACGCATGAATGGTCCTTGGTAGGTTTGGGTCGGGTTTCCCCTTTACTTAGACATAAGGGAAAAGACTCATAAGGTCAAAATTAAAGATGAAAATCTATTAAAAGACTGACCTCAGGGAGAGGGGTATAGCGATAGCTGGTTTTCATAAAATGCAATCTGGCTATTTAAAAATGCCAAGCTCGATTGGTAGAATCTTTCGTGCCTAAGCTCAAAGCCTGCTTGAAACTCGTGTTCTAGAAACGCAGGAGGTAAATGCTCCAACCATTCTTTGAAGGATCTCATGTGTGATAAGCGATAGGAGTATTCTGAGGAAAGAGAGGTAAGGGCTTTTTGTGGGGTGTCCTTATGATCTGAGATAAATTCAATAAGTTTTTCGGAGTCGAGAATCCGCTCCTTTATGTCAGCAACACCTTGTTTGAGTAGTTGAATCTGCTTACGAAAAAGATGGCCTTTCTCAAAAACCATCAGATTTTTTTGCGAAGCTTCGGAGTTTAGGTCTAAGCCACGTTCCGCTAGAACGGAACGTATGACTCTATGATAGGAGTCAAGATACGCCTGAAGAAACAGAATTTGTTTGACGGGAAGAATCTCGTCGTGATCTGCTAGAGAGCCCAATAGTTTAAGCAGAGGCTCTGGTTTGAATGTGAAGCCAGCCGACTTTTGATCAGCTTTCTCGGTCCAGCCGCGCTCCTCATATTTTTTCAGGATTCTGGTGATTTGAGTGATTTGGACATCGAAGCTCAAACAGCTGGGACCGGTTCTGGGCAGGTTTTTTACTAGGGGCTGTTGACAATTCACATCGGTAACCAAATATAGCTACATGCAACTAGAACCATCGATCTATAATTTCTCGC
>JABSRP010000039.1 GCA_013215145.1 Pseudobacteriovorax sp. | reverse complement strand
TGGCTTTTATCGGTATGAAAGACGGTTTTTTTGTGGGTGCAATTCTTTAAGTCTTTTAGAAGCTGATTAAGTAGTTGCCGTCTCTGGCATTTACGTGGACCATATTTTCTACGAGAAATTTCAGCAAGTTTACCCTTTGCAGCTATGGAACCGACTCCTAATGCTAGAACCTTTCGGGTTCCAGCTTCGACTGCAATAGGCACTGTAAGAGGCTTACACTTTGTGTGGAGAAATGTTTCGAGCTCATCAAGCATCACTTGATGGGCTAGTTTGCGAGTTTGACGATAGACATTTAGATTGTGCTCGCATATCTCCCCAAATCGCACAACACGCCTGGCGATGGTTGCTCGCGTGACGTCAAGCAAAAAGGCACAAGTTCGCTGAGAAACACCTTTGGCTAACGAGCGGAAGACTAGTTGGCATATCCTTCGTTTTCGATAGCGAAAATCTATGGCCCAAACTCTCTCAGAAAAGCGCTTTTTACAGATTTTACAATAATAACGCTGAAATCTCTTGCCATCACTTGGTCTGGTATAGAATCCTTTGCGTATGATAAACTGAGCACTACGGCAATGAATGCAGTTCATATATTACCCCCCTTTGTAAGAGGGGCAACATAAGCTAGATTCAAAATTCTAACCAATGACATTTTCTCGAATCAGGTCCAATTAACAGAACCAGTTTTAGAATCATATGTAGCGGCTAAGTGCCGCAAGAGCCGCCTTATGATCCTTAGGTAGTTGACCCGTAAACACCGTATCAGCTATATCGGTTTTCATATCTGTGCAAAGAAATAGTAATATTGATGTACCGAATCGATTCCGAATCTTCTTGGCCAAACTAGGGCCATCCATAGGGGAATTTTTAAAGACATAGTCAATCACAATCACCTTTGGCAGTTCCACCGCATCTTCTAACGCCGCTAGTGTATCTGCCGGCGTTGAGAACACCTCTGCGTCGGACTGATACTCCTGCCAGATTTCTAAGTAGAAAGCATCATCGTCCACAATCCACAATTTATCACCAAATCGCTTGCGACTTGGTGTCAAAATCTCTTGAGAAAAAATCGAACGCCAAAGTTGCTGAATATGAACGGAAGAAAGAGGTTTTGGTAAAAAAATATCTGCTCCTTCTTCTAATGCGCGCCTTTGAAACGAAAGCATGGATGCGTCTGAGTGGAGGCATATGACGGCCTTGGTACCCAGCTTTCTTAGTGCATCAATAGCTTGAAAACCATCAGGGGAATTGTCGCCAAAGTGAATATCAACTAGTATAAGATCATAGGCTAGGGGGGCTTCACTGACGAGACTTAATAGACTTTTAACTGAGTTAGTAAAACTCGCCTCAACCTTTGGTTCTGACATGGCCTCGAGTAAATCTCTTGTAATCTCAAGGTAGGCTTCACTATCATCAGCGATAATTGCCCTTAAAGGCTGATCAGCGGATTTTATATCCAGCTCATGATGGGCCTTGAAGTCAGATTGTTTATCGGGTTCGTCTGGTAGAGCGAGGCAAGGAATGGAAATAATAAATTCTGTTCCTGATTCCTTCGATGAAAAGCATTCAATATTACCGTCGTGAGCTAAAATGATTTTTTTTGCTATAGCAAGACCAAGTCCCGTCCCATGCCTTTTTCCTTCGGTATAAAAAGACTCAAATATTTTTTTGATTTTTTCTTTCGGAATAAAAGATCCACTGTTACCGATAACAACTTTTAGTTTGTCATCTTTATCCCAAGTTCTAATCCAAACTTTTGCATCTTTCGGCGCTGCCTGAAATGCATTACTTAAAATATTCACAAAGACTCGTTGCATCTTGTAAAAATCTACATCTACCATATACCGATGGCGTAGGGATGTCTCGAGTTTTTGATGCTTGCCATCGAACTGAACCGCCACCTCACTTATCGATTCTCTAAGAATATCGTGGATTGACTTGGGTTCCTTATAGACCTTCGACTCAACTCCAACCTCTGCGATGTCAGAAATCAAACCCTCCACTCGACCGACAATTTTGTCAATTTGCGGTAGATGCTTTTCTGAAAGGGATTTGATTTTCATAGGGTCTGTTGTCTGAGAAATGAGATTGATAAAACTCTTTATCATAGAAAAGGGTTTTTTTACATCGTGGGTAAACATTTGAACTGCTGAGCCTATAGCCCGCAGACTAGCTTCACGGGCATTCTCATTTTCGATTTCCTGAATAGAAGACTTAACAGATAAAAAATCTAGTCCGGTACGATCTCTTATTTCGATGTAGCGATTAGAATTCAAGCAAAGAGCTGTAGTCAACAAAGGAATAAATTGAGGGTTTTGACTGATTTCCGAAACAAAAAGTTTTAGCTTTGCCGTTCGTCTGCGTTTATCTGCTTCTTTTGCCGATTTTTTGAGGTTTGTGTAGTCGAAGTAGGAAGAAAGTCGATTGGATTCGAAGGTGTCTAAAATTCGACTGATAAAACTACTGGATTCAATATGGCTAAACGAATCCATGGAATAGAGAGCTCCATCACTTTGGTCGGGGGAATTAGTAAAAATCACCTCTAAGTTTTCGTCAAGCAAGCTAGATCTTAGCCCATCCAAAAGTTCTTTTGGTAAATCGAATTCCAAGGCGAGATGGATCTTAAGCTTTTTATAACTAGAGTCATGCTCACGACTTATCAAGGGCCTAAAAGCAACATGATAGGGGCTGGTCTCGTCCGAAAAGCCCGTCATGATTGATCGTTTCCACGGGCTGGGTTTTTTCATAAATCGATGACAAGCTTTTTTGAACCTTTGGCTGATTCCTGTGTCATCAGAAAATAAAACAAAAAAGAATGAAAAATAGAAATCAAGACTATGATGTTCGGTATCACTCAGGTAATGACGTAAACTCTGTCTATGTGTGAAGCCTGGCCCGCAAGTGACAAAGGCAGCATCAGAAGGGTGCTTAGAAAACGCAGTACTAGGTTTTATGATGACCGACTGAAACATGCTTTCATGGCTTCTAGGGTGAGCTTCGTTCAAATTCAGTTGTATCGATTGTTTTTTGATCTCAGCTATTTTCCACGGCCCCGAATGGTATTTATGATTTTCTCCATGAATACTTGATTCAACCGTAGACAAGATGGACATGATTTCTGGTACTTTCTCTCGAAAGTGGATCTCAAATCTATACTTTGAAATCTGTTTAAATGATCGCTTAATGTCTTGAGGATGTTTTAAACAGTTCTTTAAGAGGGTTCCTTGGACTGAACAAGAAGCAAGCTCCGACAAAGAATATATAATATCTTCCACGGAGAGTAGTTTCTTGTCCACGTAGGGGCGTTTTATTTGAATCCGATAGACCAGTCCATCTTGGGTAAGGGAACAGGAGTCTAATACTGTGGGATTGACTTTATCGCCTTCGAAATCCAAAAGCCGACTTTCGCAATTGAATCTGAGTAGGTCTGTGTCCCATCGCCTCTTGGCATCGAGTTTTGGTAATTGTGGCAAATAGACAAATAGAGTGTTTTTGAGGGAGCCAGCTTCCATTACTCTTTCACCTCAACGAGTTGGTCCATGAGTTTGGAAACCTCGTCGAGTTTTTGTTGATGCTGATTCAGAATCTGCATTTTTTTATCAAATTCCTTTTGCGAGTACTGACTTTGTTTAACTGATTTCTTTGCTAAGTAACTGAACGTCCTGAATGCACCACGTAAATCGTGTAGCCAGAGTAGTTGCTCTTCGCGACTCCCTTTTAACCTCAGGATCTTTGCATTTTCCGACTCGTTTAATCTGAGAGATTGGCTGTCGTCATCCACGTTTGTTATTTCAAACACAAAAACTCCTTATCGACTAACTATTTGATCGATCATCATTTGATCGGCAATTTCTTCAGAGACTAATTTTTTTACGTAGGTTCCCAGAGTGGATCTTGGAACCTGGATCAGCTGAGACAGCTGTCGAATGCTTTGAGGTCCAGTGTCTTTTGTCACTTGTTTCATCAGGGCAAAAAGGAGTCTAAGAGACATCGTTTCATAAGATAAGGGCTCACATAAAGGAATACGAATACCATCTTCGTTTTTGGGGAGATCGTTGTTTTTAGATGGACCGAGCATATCCCAAATGTGACTGGGAATCGTAGCTGGAGTTAGTATTTTATTTACGGCACCTTCAGTCATAGCTCGAAGGCAGTTTCTCAGTTCGCGAATATTTCCTTTGCGCCAATCATAGGATGAAAGCAACTCGCGGGCTCCCGATGTGATTTTATAGGGACCACGGTTCATAGTGGTACAAAAGTGGTCGACGATTTGATCGAATTCGTCCATACGCTCTCGAAGCGGAGGAAGATCAATTGTGGCCTCGCATAATCGCTGCCAGAGATCAGAGCGGAAACTTCCATCTTCTACTAATTGGCTCATATCTTCGTTAGTGGCGGATATGAACCTAACGGCAATGGATCGTTCCGTGGTGCTGCCTACTGGTCGGACTGTCTGATTTTCTAAGATTCGTAGCAATGCAATTTGAGCAGATGCCGTTAGAGTCGCAACCTCGTCTAAAAACACCCAACCACCGTTAGCTTGCTCTATCAACCCTACTTTTGCAGCATTAGCGCCGGTAAACGCACCTTTTACGTGACCAAAAAGTTCACTTTCTAAAAGGGAAGGTGTTAAGGCGCCGCAATGAACCCGAACAAAGGGGACTCCTTTGCTCAGAGCATTTTCAAACAAATCGGACACATATTCTTTACCAGTACCAGACTCACCGTTTATGTGAACAGCCGTGATGGCAGAATCTATGATGTTAGGGATCCGTGCCGCTATGTCTTCGGTACTCGTGCCAGAAGCGCTTTTTTCCCGTTTGTTGCTCACTGCAGCTGGATCTTCGGATCGGTGGAGATAAGCTGCAATCCGCTCTGACAATCCCCCTTCATCCATGCCTTTAAAAATAAAGTCATCGGCGCCCAAGGCCAAACATTTCCTAACTGTGTCAGCATCGCTTAGATCGGAACACATGATAATGGTCTGGTTGGGGCGTAACTGCCGGATTTGGTGAATCATCGTGGACCCTGACTCTTCTCTTTGGCCGAGCTGAATATCAAGAATCACCAAACCTGGAGTCTCACCTGATTTCAACTGCTGTATGAGGCTGTTAGCCTTGGAATGGGATATCAGCCGAGACCTAAGTTCAGGGGATAGTTTTTCGGCAAATTCTTCCAGATAAAACGGGTCGTCATCAAGGTGATGAATGTGCAATTTCGTCAAAGATCATCCTTTTCGTTTGTGGCCGGATCATGGACTAACGGCCCGATTCTGATCGCCTAGGATACCATATTATCGGTAACTATAAGATATTACGAACAGAAAGTTTTGGCATAAAGCTTGTAATACTCCTAGTGATCAAACATAGGAGATTAATGATCATGATTACTACAAAATTATTTCAGTTCAAACGACAGGTACTTAAAACTTTGTCACAACGGCAGTTTTTTTATCAACAAGAAGCTAAAGGGTTCACTCAGGATCACGAACATGCCAAATCTGCAACCATCGTAGGTGGAGTGATCTAAATGCTTTTTGCAAACGAACCACTTAATAGACTTCCACAACCTCTCACCGACTCAAATCCAGCTAGAAAAATCCTCGCCCAAAAAGCTGGTTTTGAGTTATTCCTTTCCAAATAGCAACACCCGTCCCGTCAGCGTTTACGCGCAAATCAGAATCATCGACCCAGGCACTAAGGCCGCAGTATTGGCTTGCATGTTGCATGAATCACTTCAAACAAAACTATGCCAAAAAGTAAGTATATGAAAACATGTGGATTTTCGGAATTTTTCGCATGTATTGTCTAAAATATGGTAGATTGACGCTGTAAATCTGACATTTTTTGTGAGACTTACAAGAAGCTGAATTCTATGAAGAAATTGGAGTACTTATGTTGACTACGTTGAAATCTGTGCCTAGATCCCTTGCTTTTGTCGGAATTTTATCCATGATTCTGGCTACTTCCTGTACAACCACAGAACCCGAGGTTTCCGAACCTGAAGAGTTTCTTCAGTCTTTAGATGAAGGACCTATGGCCCCTATCGAAGACGGTGACACCCTCGGCGATTCAGATGCGATTACCGCGGATGGGACATCACAAGCCATTGAAGAGCAGGTGGCTGTTTCGGACGAACTCGCTACGGACCCTGCTATTGAATTAGCTGACGATGCGACTTCCGACTCGTCTGATTCCAATGCCGCTGAAACCGGTGCTAAAGATGATGATGAGATTGAAGATTTTGCGATAGCAAAAAACTACGAAGCCTTCGATCCAGCGGGAATCATTGTTCGCTTCGAATTTGATAGTGCTGAGCTTAACGCAGACACTATTGCCGCGTTGGATAAGATAGTTGCCGGCCTAAAGAAAGATGAATTGGCTAAGATTTTTGTGAGAGGACATGCTGATAAACAAGGTCCTGAAGGCTACAATGATGCCTTAAGCCAAAAACGAGCAAAGAAGATCCAAGATTATCTGATTAGCAACGGTATTAGTGAAGATCGTTTGATTACCGTTCACCTTGGTGAGACAGAACCTTTAGTTGAAGGAAACACAGTAAGTGCTTTCAAACAAAACCGAAGAGGTGACTTTAGTCTCGATTATGGTACAGGTGCTTTTTCTAGCAAATAACTAGAATCTACCGGATAATTTTTGGATTATCCGGTATCCTTGTCTCCGTTATTTCGTGAAATCTTTACTAAGATGATCGCATTTCTGTTTTCTTGACAATTAGATTTTCATCAAAAATTCTTCCATCCAAAATATTTTCAGAATCTGTTCATAAATTTTTTATCTTTTGTCTCTCATATTGCCTTTGATTTACCTCTAGTAAACACTATGATCGATAATGTTAACTAGTTTCAAATAAGGATATACGGGGGAAATATGAAAAAGATGTTACCATTTATTGTAGTACCAGGATTGTTGTTAGCAGCGTCCTGCGGTGTAAAAACAGATGATGAAGATACGCCGACGAATCCATCTACAGTAGATAGTTATATTCCGGTAGAGCCTGAGTTGTTGCAGTCAGCCGACAATTTATTATTATGTAAGGAAGGTTCTCCCGATCAAAGCGCACAGCAGAGTCCCGAATGTCAGACGCCTGAAGGTGAGTTGGATGCTTCTGAGTCAGATACTCCAGCTTTAGACGATGGTGAAACACGCTCGGCACTCATTACGGTTAAGTATACTTTGAAATGTCATGAAAAGGCTCGTAGCGATCTGTCAAACATTGCTATTAAGACTGACTCCCAATTGCGACGACTTCAATACAACGTAGAAAATGCGAGTCTTAGCATTTTTGACGAGTCAAACCCTGCGATCTCGTTGGTTACATTAAATGAAAATAGCGATATATTCACTGCTAATCAAGCCTCCGGTTGTTGGTTCTTCTCCTTTGAGAAAACAAAGACGCAGTACTTTGGTCAATCTCAAGAACAATAGTTAGTGTCTATAAGAGATATCGACGTCATCGGTATCTCGCTTGCTTCATTTATATCTCGGTCTATTAGTCTGCAACGTCAAAAGAAAAGACAAAAATTAAAAGGTGACATTCCTTTTAATAGGACTGGATGTCGCGGATTTCTTTGCTACCATGGGAATAACTCATTTTTCCTTGCTGCATTTTTTTGTAGACACTCGCAGCTTTTAGTGTTTGCGAGATTTCTTTTACTGGTCGAAGAATTTTTGCCACAGTAGAGGAAACTATGGCCGTAGACCTTTTTATGGCAGAGTGTTCGGAACCTTTATTAGCTTTTGGAAGAGGTGACGCATTATCACAGATGTTGTCGTTCTTCTCGTGAGAGCTTAGAAATTGTTGGAATCGACATTCAGGCTTCAACTGACTGACTCTATGGAAATTTGCCCAATCTTCCATAAATTCAAGAAAGCGCAAACCGGGGCCTTTTATATTCTGAATGCCATGTAGGTGAATAGAAGTACTAGGCGGTGCGTTTTTTATTACGGTCTCAAGAATCAACAAGGGGTCTTGAGACTCATGTGGTAATACGATAATGCGACTGCTTAGAAAATCTTGGTATAACTCCCTTATGGCATCAGCGCTATCCGAATCTTGATAGGAGTGTTTTAGATTTTGCCATCGCTCCATGGGTCTCAGACTATCAGTATGGTGATCAATGTTGGAAGTTTCTTTTGTGTTTTTATGGGGTATATTGAGATACTTGTTGAGTCGCTCAATGATTTGATAGCGACCTAGTTCTGATGTTAAGTCGATTTTGCTAATATAATCCTTTGTGGCTTTGAGATATAGATCGCGAAACCCAAGGCAATTAGAACCCATGACAAAAAATTGATGACATGTTAAGTCTTCGGCAAGCATCTGTGCAAAAACTCTTGAACGCGTTGACCTATCATCTCTATTGTTGACGAGACAGCTCACCCAGGTCCCTTGAGAGCGTGGCGAGTCGAGACCCAGTCGTGTCCAATTCGAAAGACAGCCCATTTTTTCATTCGCTGAAAACCCATTAGAAAAAACTAAGCTGCGATCATGTCTGTGAAGCAAGGGATAAATTTTTAATACGCCAATATCTGGTTTTACCCTTTCGATCATCTCTCTTAAGGCGTAGTCCTTATCTACAGCCATAGCTTCGGCAAGACTTAAAACGAGAGCGATATTGTTAGGGTGCTCTTCGTAGGGAAAAAACTCCAGGATGTCTTCTGTTACTTCAGTCCGTTGCATCAAAGACACCTCGGTCAGATCAGACGAAAGCTGTGTGGATCGCTGCTTTAGAATCGGAAGCATAATTTCTTCTGACGTAATGACTGAACTATTTTGGGGAATAAATTTAGCGATAGATTCCGCTACATCCAATCCACTCGGTCCCTGGATGTCTTCATGATCGGGATAAGTGTTTGTGATCGTCGCCAAGTCGTCCTGCATCCAATCTCGTTGCATGATTCCAACGTACTCTGGTTCAAGGCCCATGCACTCCCACAGGAATACGTCGACCTGGATACCATCGGCAAATTCGACAATTTTCGATTGCTCCCAAATGGTTGCTTTGTCAAATGGACGATAAATCGGAATTTCCTCTAAAGGTTCATCCACTCCAGCACAGACCATGACTGGTTCGCAGCCACTGGTTTTGCTGACTAGAGACAGACTCATACCATTAAACAAGGCTGCCTTTAATCGCTCTGTACCAGATTTTCCTCGCGAACCCCAACCACCAACCGATAGTAGAACTGAGCTGCGACTCTGGGAGAGTTTTCGATTCTTTCTGAAATGAGTACCAAAAAATAAAAGACTAAGTGCTATGATAAAGAGTACCAGCTGAAACATATTGTTTTCAAATTGACTTGTGAGATAGAGGCCAAAACTCTGTAATATTTCCATCACTATGTTTCCTTGAATGCTGAAAGAATATAGTTGTTGGGTTGAGGAAGAAAACTACTTTCAGAAAACTCTATCTGGAACCCAATGCTCCGATAAAATTTTATGTAGCTACTATCCAGAATGGTTTCCTGACGGTGGTGGAGTCTTAAATCGCATAGCAAAGAAATTTTCCAGGTCATAAGACAATAAGCTTTGAGTCGGGTTAGTAAATGATTTGGACGAGAAATTCTGGTGGTTCCCTCAATGGTTCTGATGATCAGCTCTTTCTTTGTTTTTAGGCTCATAAAAAAATCTGAAACCAGTGGCAACCAGGGACACCAATCTCCTGTTGTTTGATTTTGAACTGGCTCTCCTGGAGCTTCGGTTGTAACCTGCTCGCACAGTCGGGCAGAAGGCAGCTTGATGGTACCAAGCCAGTGTCTGGCAAACCAGTGAGGGCGACCTTGCCTTTTATTGGCCGAGGGTTTCCTGATTTCTGCGATCATGCGCCATAAGGCAAATTTAGGGCGATAACCAAAACGGATCCGTATACTCTCTCGTTGCCTGACTATATAGCCGTCAAAGCTGTCATAAGTACTCATCGCAAGGAGTGTTAGCTTTTCATTCTCCCCTAATCCTATGGCAGCTGGAATTTCCGTCAGTTGTTGTTTTGCGTCATATTGGTTTATTGCATAGCAATCCCTTAAGAATGTGCATTTTGGTTTTCTCATTCTATGTTTAACGAATGTTATGATCCAAGAGGCTAGTCTTTGATGTTGGGGTAATCCTGTCTTGTACATATCGATGGAAAAATCCAATAATGACTGGAAAAAGTCTTTATTTCCCATTTGGGTGACGTCAGTTTCTAAGTGATGCTGGCAGAGATCTTTAATCAAATGTAGGATTCTTAACTGGCAAGGTAAGTCTCGATTTCTACACTCTCGCAGGAAATTGTGAATCGTACCGGAAAGAGAACTGTTGGGTGTTTGAGGCCTCATGAGATAAAAAATGGTAGTCACTAAACTACTGTCAAAAAGTACTTTGCGGTTTAACATATCCTCCAGATCTAATTGGCGAAATGCTAATAGGTCCACTAGCCTCATCTGAAGATACTCGTCTTTGATATCTCTTGATAAAATATCGTTTTGAATGAGAAGGTTCCAGATCTTATCGCTCTTCTTACCCCGTTCAAGTATATAGGCCCTTTGAAATATCTTGTCTCTTTTTGAATAGTCTTGACTCCATAGGTGATCAAAAATCTCCTCTTTGAGATGGTTGGTACTAACTTCAATTAAAAGTAACGATGATTCTAAATGCAGCCAGAATTGACTTTGGAACTGAATCGCCTGTTCCTGTAATAAAGGTGTCAATAGTTTCCGATCACCATATGAGAGCTTTTTTTGATTTTTGGAAATATGTAGACCCAAATATCGCAGCATCTGACGGCCAGCGTATTGGGTCATAAATGGAACCGACTCTGTAAGTTTGACAATTCTTTGGTTGTCTAGTCTTGGGCCTTCATCATCTGAAATTTGTATTAACTTCCTAATGCATAGATCGATTCGGTGCCTTTGATCTCTGGATGGTTGTCCCGACGATCTAACGTCATCAATCTCACTTAGAATCTTTTGACACAAAAAATCGCTAAGGCTAAGATTTTGTTCGGAAGCTACCGCTTGAAAGCTTTCATTGAGCTCGTCGAAATCACGCTTATAAATGCCATGCAGATACTTAGGTAAGGACGATCCAAAATTTTGTTGTATCATAAGTCACCTCCATGACTTGCCGATGCATCACTTAAGCCTATTTTGGGTTCTTTGATTAGGTAGGCCTCCAGCATCGATCGTTTCCTATCGTAAGATCTTGGCCAATGTCTGTTCTGAAGTTGAGTCTCGATTCCTAGAAGATAAACAGCATTTGGACTATCGGCATCGGTTCGAATACTGGCTTCGATATGACTATCTCCCCAGGGGAGATTCTTGACTAACCAAAAAATCGTTGCCTGGGGGCCGAATGCAAGTGAGTTTCTACTACGATTCCGATCGTCCATGAATCGTCTAATTTCATATCCTAGAGAGGTAGAAAGATTCCTTGACCAGAGAGCTTCATAGCTCACGCCAGCACGGAGATTGTCGAGGGGCGTTGAATCCTTATTCGTATTACTGACTACTTGGCCGTAGCTTCTTAGTCGACTAAGTTGAGTCATGCGATAAATCGTATCGTGGCCTATAATGGCAATCGCATCGTGAACCCGTTTCCATTCGCTGAATTCGCCCAAGGGAAATCCTTTTGGGTCTTCAATGCCGTATAGACTATATTTTCGATGAATCAGACTAAATCTACTAATATGATTAAGATTATCTGAACGCCAAGCCCTTTCTAAGAATGGCTGGATTTGCCACCCTTGTAGTCTGGCTTCATTTTGAATCTTACCGTAAAGGACTTTTACCTTTCCGCCTAGGGTATAGTTTGTATCGAGGAGAGTTTGTTTGAATCCTATGTCAGCTCTGGCCAAAAAAGACTCTGCGTCGGGATAGATAGAGACTCCAAGATTCATTTGATCATCGATCCCCTGTATCTTGGTTTTTAGAGATTGACGTAATATCCAATTGTTAGAACATAGTACACTTGGATCTGAAGATTCAGGGCATTCGGAAAGTGCTGCAGTCCCCAAAGTTATCTGGGAAGGGTTTGAATGATATAGTGTGCGCGTCTCAGTCAATGAAACAGTTTCGAATTGTTGGGGCCTAGAAGTATCATCAACTGTCAACGAGCTTAGTCTTTTTTGTGGGAGAGGCCTATTGTCGTGCTGTACGAGTTTGTACGCTCTGATATATGACTCTCCTGACTTTCTTACTAATCGATGTAAGTCTCTACCTAGAGAAAACTTGGGGGTTCTCCCAGATTTCTCGTATATCTTAAATATCTCTTGGCTATGATTTCGTTGTCGACCTAAATCCTCTAGAAAACCAGCATACCACTGTTTGAATGGTTGCAAGTTGATGGGTTGCCAATGGCCATCAAAAAATGAGGATAATATTAAGGTGTAGAATCCTCTCTCAGATGATTCTGGGAATGTTACTTTCACTCTATGACGGCCAGGGCTAAGTTTTGGGATGGTAAGCAACTGCTGTCGGAGGAGATTAATGGGGTAGACCTTATTATTGATGGTTATTTTTGGGTTTTGATTGGATTCCAGTAGGTTGGTTTCGAGTTTATAGTTGCGTATTTTTAGCCGAATACTCTGCGCTGAAGGTAAGTCCACAAAGGTATCCAGTTCGTCACCCGGGAGAAAGATCTTTAGGTGTGACGTGCTGGTCTCGCCGATGTAACTTTTATAAGATCTAAGGATTTCCGAATCAGGTAACGTGTTCTTTCGATCTCTTATCATAGTGTACTTATGGTGTGCTGGAGTCTGGTACTGCCATTTTCTACGTCTCATTAAATAACTGGTGGTCATTTCTTCGATGACGTCTTTCTTCCTTTTCCTGAGGAGGTAGACAAGTAGTTGATTTTCAATATTAGAATATCGCTCCAATTGATCGACGGTGCCATAAAGTCTTTTAAAGTAATTAAATAAGAGAGCTTCGGTTTGAGTTTGAGGCTTAAAATGAATCCCATTGGCTGGATGAGCTATGTGCCTGTCTAAGCTTTTCACCGAAATTAGGTATTCAAACCCAGAATGAGAATGGCGAGGAAAGGAAATCTGATACTGACCTGATTGCTGAATAAATATATTTGTGCTTTGACTTACATAATTGTCCTGAAATAGTATCGTTTGACTTTGCTTATGAGCGTTAAGGAGAGGAAAATAGATAGATGTCTGAGTCTTACTTAAACGAATCCATGAAGACTTAGTATCTAAATTTGCGGGTTGACTTAGTCGGATGCCGACGAGATAGTTACGTTCGGGATCTAAGATATTAAGACTGAGTTTATTGTTCCTTTCGGGACGATAGGCAATCTGCTGGTCACCATGAATATTGATGATGGACTCTCTGCTTGCTCCACTTACGATGAAATGATTTGTTTCTTGACGATGAATTAGCAACTTATTGATATTTGATTTTATGCTTGTCTCACTGGAATCTAGTAGGACTAGAATCAGGGTTGATAAATCATAGACTCCGGCTGCTTTGAAGTGGTTGGCGGCAGCACTCAGATGAGGTTTTGAGCCTTGTTTGACAAACTTCGATAATTCCAAGGCTCCTAGTCCATAGAAATCTCGTCGACTTTGATATTCCCGCGACAGGCAAGAGTAGCCTTTATCCCTGACAATGATAGATCTAGAGGCTAGAGCCCTTTGACAAATCCCAATGCGCTGATAAGAAAATTTACTTGCTTTGTATAAACTGTCCAAGTCCTTAGTCTGTTTAATGGTAATCAATGAAGCCGACGTCTGCGGCGAAATGCCTAACCTACCCATGATTTTAAAACGATGCGGAACGAGGGCTTGAGTTAGATGATGGAGCCTATCAGTTTGATCGTTACCCAATAGAAAATCCACAAGTTGCCTTTTTTGGCTTTCTTTCGCTTTTGACCAAAACAGAAAGTCGGACTCATTGAGTTGTTTTTCGCGCTCGACCATTTGAAACAATGCTAACTGGGGCCATTGCTCTCCAGACAGTCTTCGAATTTTGACTATGTTGGTATGTTTGGGTGTTTTTCTGTCTATAGACACAAATTGCTTAGCTTTTAACTTCCTGTTCGGCCACTGGATCACAGGTATTGAGGATAATAAGGTCTTTTCGTTCCAAAACTCGATATTAAAATGAGTCTGATTAGTCGTAGGGCTACCTATGTTTAATCTAACAAGTTGCTCTTCAATTGAATGATGGTCTGAAGGATTATTCATAAGTTGAAACGAAATCACCTTAACTTCTGGCTTTGGTCTGATGGCAATCAGGTCTTGTTTTCTAATAAGCTGGGTATGTTCCCGCGTTTTAACCTGCTCTTCTGTGATGATTTCTGACTGCCGATACTTGACTGTATCATCGATCGCTTCCATGGGAGTCATTTGTCGAAAATAGACGTCATCGAATTTAACGGATCGAGCCAATTCCAGCCTTTGCTCTTTCTCTTGGGTATTTGGCATTCCAGAGTGAGCATCGACCGCAAGTTTTATGAGATTGGCGTTTTGGGGTAAATCGACCCGAGTAAGGAGAGCCTTCGCATTTGTCTTGGTAGCTACGGAAGCCGAAGCCAAGCTTATATAGCAGTTAGAATGATTGTGAATAATAACCGAGCCTTTTTCTTCGTTGCTAGATACATAGTGGTACCTGGCAAATCCAGCTAGGTAAGCAGCTTGATGTCCCAATATCCAACTATTGTGATCTACTGGAGACCTAAGCTCGACAAACTTGCTTTGTCCCAAGTGCTTGATTTGTAAATGACAGGATTTTGTTTGATCCGTAGCCTTCGGTTGATACTGCTGGCGAAGTTTGAGTCGATAGAGACGGTTTGGTTTTAATTGGACAACCAATGTTTTATTTTGCGAATAGGTACTGGGATCACTGCGATTCCCAGAATTGACCTGGTACTTCTGTGATGGAAAGCGTTCTATAAACTGAGGATTCCTGACTCTAACCTTGCGATCCTTGACGAAGTGAAGTGAAAATGTGGAAGGCTTATTCGCTTTAATCCTTATAGTTTGTTTGTTAAAGCTACTGCTAGGATGAATGGATTGGGTATGAGAGCCATATGCTATAGGAGTTACTCCAGCTAGCCACGAGCCTTTATGAACCAAAATATCGAATTGATCGGTAACTAATGGGCTTTTTGATTTAATGGAGATTTTGGCTCCTGCTAACTGAAGGATATCTACGTACTCTCCTGTATTGAGAGTCACCTGATATGGATCCCAAGATCTTCTGTGGCTTTGCCTCAGTACATGTTTTTTTCTGACCGGAAAATGCTCATGTAGCCTAACGTTAGAAGATAGCTTTTCCATGTAAGGCTGATATCTAAAATGTTCTATGGCTGCGGTACCTATGCTGCTCTTGACTGTCAAGCCTGCGATTGCCAAAAGATATAGAATGATGGAATTGAGATTCATAACGCTCTTCTACTGCTGTGAACTTGAGGGTTTTTTGTTGTGTCTTCCATAGCATGAATGATTTGTTTGAGTTTGAATAACTCTCGTGCATCGTAGAGCAGTCTCTGTCTATAGGTAAACGATAGCTCAATATGAAGGAAACGACCTTTTCCCAGAGCTCTCATGAGGACGTTCTGTTTATTGGTAGTTCCGCCTAATTCAGAAGTGTCGCGACCAAAAATCTTAATTCTTGGATCACGATGAAGGTTGATCATTTTAAGGCCTTTTTCAATCCACCACGCCTCCTTTTTCGCTCCTCCACTCAATATGATATGAGTTTCCGGTCTAAAATCTGTGTTCCTCTTCGATTGCCGAAATCCATGTATCTGGACTATGAGCATGTCGGGATCATGGCTAAGTAAGGCTTTGGTAAAGTCTTGGAATGGTGATAGCTCATGATGAGCAAAATCGAAGCTACGGCGGTGACTCGTATTAAAACCGCAGGCCTGAACATCCAACATTTGACACAACCGGTAACCGATGGGAAAGGTCATTAAATCAGAGTATCTATGAGGGATCTGAATCGCAATCGATCGACCAACACCACCACTCCGAATTCTGTAATTCCCGAGATTACATTCTTTGCATGATTTGACATCCAGAATGCTTGATTGATGAACCTCTTGCCATGAAAATTGACGAAATCCAAAATGTGCCTTACTGAGGTTTTGGCTCAAAATCTCATTTAGCTCTGAAATATGTTTGATTTTACGTGGCTCAGCCTGCAGCATGATAGGTATAAATACTGGAATCATGAACCATAAAGCACCGACGTGATGATTTAAGCCTCTCGCCATAATAGTCTTGATACGACTTTTAGTCATCGAATGTCCCTAGGCCTGTGTCGCTCATAGTTTTTTTTGCGAAGCTGACTTTTGGTTGAGCGATGTCTTCTACGCTTAATGCCATAAGAGATGACTTATAAAAAGGATTTGCGATTTCGATGGTGACGGGACCCTTTGAAATATCTTGATTTAGTACCATAGGGTAGCGGTACCAGAACATGGGTTCGCCTGTCTTTGGATCCCACATGAAACTTGATAATTGTGAAGGGAAGATGCCCACTAATCGACTTTTTCGGGTATAAAATCTTTGCATCCGCTCTGTGTGAGGCTTGGTTGCATCCGAAAAAACATTGATGAGGATGGGTACCGATTGATCAAGAGCTCTTGTAAATGCGACATGTAGAGTGATAGACTGTTGTTCCAAATTTTTATCAAAGTCAAAACGAATATGATTCTCACCTAAATGATAGAAAAATCGAGTCTGTAACGTTTCTGAAGTCGGCAAATGTCCCTCACAAGGTATTCCATAGACCAAGAGATTTTTATCATTCCAAGTAATTTTTTTATGTAAATCTGTAGAGGCAGACATTTCACCAAAGCCTGTTGGCACCT
Organism: Pseudobacteriovorax sp.; assembly: GCA_013215145.1. GTDB lineage: Bacteria > Bdellovibrionota_B > Oligoflexia > Oligoflexales > Oligoflexaceae > DT-89. The sequence continues at coordinate 63,181 of JABSRP010000039.1, read as the reverse complement.
CTAAATCTCTGCCTCCAATACGCAGCCACTTTGTTTTTTTACTAGAATTTAAGGTGAAAAGGTGATCTGAGCATATCTGCTGACCATTTTCTATTTTCACTGAAACATCAGAATTAGTCTGGGAAGGTGGGAGCTCAGTTATAAATGCAAGGTACCTGCCAGACGCTGTATCAGCTGGGGGAACGGAAGTGAATTGTTTCGGTTGGCTTGAAATAATTTCGCTGTCTTTAACTGAATAGCTTAAAAGTCTTGACGGAGACTTATGTTCCTCTCCAAGTTTAATCCATGAGATTTGATTTTGATCGAATCTACTATTTCCCATTGTGTCGATTTTCTGTCTAATTTGGCTGTTTCGATTACTAAGATGCAGAGAAACAAAAATATCTGTGTCTTCGTTGTTTTCCAGGATAATGGAGTCTTCTCCAGGATCTAGGCTTATATATCGGATACTTGGTTTTGAGAGCAGGGATAGTTGACCCTTCTCAAAAATTCGGTCAAATTCAGAAGGTTTCGCTTCCTCAGGAAGCGTGAGAACATGTGTATAGCGATCATCTTTTGCAGTAGTTATGATCTTGACGCTTGTCGCTTTCGCATCTCGAGTCCAGAACATAAATCTCACGAGTCGAGAACTCTCGGTGTTATTAGTGTTAGGAACAGAAATGATTAGCCTCTCGTCTTTTGCTACTTTTTGCGGTTTAAACCATGGACTGGCAGTCCTATTGCTTAATTGCATATTTTTTTTCTCATGTTGGAACGTCTCCAAATGAGGTCTTATGAGGCCTGGACTATTAGTCGTAACTATCAGTCTTCCTCTTGGAAAGACTAGCGGTGAGATTTCAGTATCTGTCTCGTAAGACAGTTTTTGATCACAGTTTGTCGATGGTTGGGCTTGTCTCTGATAGCATAGCGATAACGTAGGAGCTGTGGCGTCAGATGAGTCCATGGGTATCATCCTGAAACTTAGCTTGTTTGAAGTGTTGGGTAACATCACGATGGAAGATATTCCTGGAGCATGAATATACTCCTCCCTAAAATCGTAAATATTATCGGTACTAGAAAACAGAAGGTCTTCAAAGAGATCGACTTTTTTGGGAGACTGAGGTCGATTCGTTCTAGGGGTTATGGGGCGCATATCTTCAGTCATGATTCTGTGAATTTGCTCAGGCTGCAATAATTTTTTTTTATTGACTGGGATAAACTGTAGGCGATTCTCACGTTCTACCTGAGACAGTCTTTGCCAGTTACGATTGGCTTGATAGGAGTTTAAATGAACGATTTCTTGAGCTTGTATAGACTCTTTTGCTTCGAAGGCTCCGTCGAGGGTTTCTATCGTCAACTTTGCCTTGCGCTGAGATGTCTCCTTTGATGCACGATTTAACTGAACAGCTAAGCGATGGGCTTGGCAGTAGGTTTCTTGTCTGTAGTTTTTTGATATAAAGCGATTCCTCTGATTTAAGCAGTTTATGGTAAAAACTTTGGAATGCTTACTGAGAGACTTGTTACCTTGAAACACTTCAACGCTGATACGGTAGGTAATCCTATTTAGTGATAGCCACTGATCAAAAAGGCTCGGGGCCATTGGGATACGAAAAAAGGCGGTAAATTCGATAGCCTCGGCATAGCTGGAAAGATCGTATTCAAAAATTTGATCAGAGATGGTCTTTTCAAAAAGAGTTATCGATTTGGTGTGTCGAAACGGGCGCTGACAAGCGCTATGTGAAACGACCGTATAAACACATATCAAACTAATGAGAATTGAGTGTTTAGTATTCATCGTTAATGGTTCCCAAGTGTCGAATACCTTCATTTGAAGAATGGCTTTGAATGGATCTGTCAGCCAATGGAAAGTATCCTATCCTCATCATGTCTCTATCTTTGACTTCTATGTAAGTACGAGAGTCCAAAGTCCTGACTAATTGGAAATGTAAGGCAGAATCTGCCTCTCGTCCTAAGATTTCAAATGGGTTCGCCGTTTTTAGGTATCGTTGCCAGGTGTCAAATAGCTCAGGATAATCTTTAGGATCAATAATCATGTGTTCAGATACTTTTTGCCTGTCGATAGAGCGTCCAGAAATATGCCAATGCTTCTCGTAAAGCGACAAACCACTTAATGGATAAATGCGATGAAGGGATTGTGGTGGTATGATGAGTGAGTGGAACCGAAAGCTTACCAAGTCGGAAATTTTTTGCAGGACATGCCCGGTTTGTAGAAGCGATGTTTGTTTCAATTCAGGCATAACTTTAGTCATCAGTTTGAAGGTAGGGTCATCCATGTTTTGCGACCCTAATGCTGGTTGTATTTGATCGGTGTCTGCGCTTAATGGGTGGGTACTCTGGATATGTATGAGATTTTCCGAGGAGTCACCAGGTATATAAGCCTTTTCAGCCAGAAGAAAGGCATTGGTGAGCCAATGAGGAAGCTCATCCATTTTTCTTTGCATAGGGGACTTCAATAAACTCTGGTAGAAAATGTTACGGCTCTTAGTTTCTTGTCCCAGCCACACTAGAAAGTGACTGGTATCAAGGTTGCTGATTGACTGATTGACCAAGGTTAATGTAGGTTCGGCATAGCTCTTTTGAATGCGGAATTGAAAGTATACCACGCCCAAATTTTCAGGAAACGGAGTTGTTGTATTCTTGTTATGTATCACAAGAAATTGTAAGTTTTCGTCCATTTGAAAAAGAGAGAGTCGCAGGTGTAAACTCCCCAATTTTTCGTTCATTTGATTAAGAAGTCTTTGATCATCAGATTGGTCATCCAAATCAATGAGTCGTTGCTCTTCATATACTAACCGACGAAACTCTGCTAAGGGTTGGGCAATCTGGTTTAATACGTCTAACTGTGTTTTAGATGCGTTATACACGGCACTGTTGTTTGGATTCTGAGATGATGCGGTTGCTATTAAATCTATCAATAGCTCTTGCGGCCACGAATTTTTGATGGCTACTGGTTCAGACAGCTCTCGGTTTTGTTTGGTTATGGCCTTGTCGCTTTGCGTTTGTGCCATGATAGTGTTCCACTGAGTCATGGTTCCCAAATGGTTGAGACTTATGGAGATCAATGTTCCGATAAGGAGTCCAAGGCTTGCAATAATTGCTGTAGAAGAGATAAGTTGCATGCCAAAGGAAGCTTTTTTGAGAATCTTTAGGCAAATGAGGCTTGATATCACGAATCCGAGTCCGTAGTAGTCATCCGGCAATCCCTCACCAAACTTAGAGAGTAACGTTCCACTAAAGGTTTTATAGAGGAATACGAGTGCAAAACAGAGCATCACACCGTAGGCTCCTTCAGTCCATTTTGCGGGAATACGAGCGTAGGTGATCAGAAGCTTTGCAGCGAGGACAATGACAACGATTTCTGTCATCATTAGAGCGATTTTTGCTGGATCAAAGATACTCAGGGCGACAAGGCCCGGGAATAATATACCTGCGACATCCCAACCAAAGAGTAAATTAGCCCTTGAGGCAAGAAAAACTGTTGTCAAAAGGATAATATAGGCTTGGCCATGATCAGGAATCATGTTTGCCGCGTTTTGTAGGCTTATCGATATGTGCTCGTTAGATACCGACGCTGCCCACATAAAGCCAAAAACGAAAATAGCAGTTATGGTGGATGCGATTCCTAATGCTACCAAACCTTGGCCTAAGCCAGATTTCCAGAATTGGTTGGCCAGTAAAGGGACCAGAACAAGTCCCAATGAACTTAAAGAGTGCTGCCATTGACTGGCAAGATATGGTTGTTCGAACCATAAAAACACAAGGCCGGGTATCATATCTTCGACTATAATCCGGCTAAAAATACTAGCCAGAAGGATGGCAAAGAATCGGTCACGACCAAAAAATCGCGAAGCCTGAGGCATTGACTCCAATTTACCACAGGTTAAAGCCACAAGTCCGTAGGCTAAAACACCTTCCATCACAACAATGAATCCCGTCAAAGGGTTGCTGATCATTAAGGGAACCAAGAAACCTGGTACCACCAATCCAGACAAGCTGAAGCCCAAAGTTAGGTTCAAACCGCATAGAACAAAAACTCCTACTAGTACGGAAATCATGAGCAGGTAGGAAAGTGAGAGGTTCGCAAAGAGGGCGTCCATAGGTTTTCCACATTTCGGTTTTACATTCATACCAAACCGTACTCAAATTAACCCATTCAATGTTTGCGGGGCAATAGTCAAAGGGAGCTTGTGATGACGCTTTAAATAAAATTATTATTTTCTTTGAGAATGAACTGGCAGTATTGGGAACTGAAGAGCTCCACGAAAGAGCTTTTTCTGTTTAAACCTAGTATCTTAAAATAGTTTTGCTACAAAAGACAAAAGACACGCAACAACTTATCATAGGCTGTTATTTACCTAGCAAACTGCATGGTTTTGGTGACTTGTTGGTGAAACGATACAGGTGTTTTCTTTGACTTAGGCCATCTAACAATTTTACAACGAATCCCGGTATGAGCCAAGGGCATGAGAACTGGCAGTAGCGATCATTTTTCCTAGATGACGAGCGCGTTCATCAGAAATTTTCATAGATTTAATGTCGAAATCTAGTGGATCACTACTGTTTGATAGTAGGTGTTTTGGAATGTCAATGGCGATAGCCTGCGTTCGCATCATGTGATAGTTCATCATAAACGCAGAATCAGCCCAGTAAGGGATGTTTTCTTGGAGTTGAAATCCATTCCTTGCTAGAGACTCGCATAGATGTTTGCGCAAATATTCGTTAGCTATGGCATTGCCATGCTCGTCCTTTGAGATAATATCAATGAGCCTTAAATTATCCTCGCTTCTTGGGGCTTCGTAAAACTGCTGACAATATGATGACAAATTCTCAAAACTAACAGGTTTGGTGATCGTCTGCATGTTATGAACCGGGTTGAAACTTGCCATACTGTGAATATCCAGCAAAAAACCGGAAGACTCGTTCAGGGTTTGATATAGCTGGTGAAGTCGGTTCAAACTCTGTTGATGCATCAGTAGGAAGCGAGACCTAAGTGAGTTAAGGAGTGACCCTGGCAGGGCTTCGCGAATACAGTGATCCAAAACACGGCCTCCGTCCACTATGCCGCGAGGATAATCTAATTCGAGACAGGTCACCTTATGCCCTAGTAGGCTCAGACTTTCTGCAATGCTCAGGCTGAGTTCGAAAGCGCCGAAGTCGCTCTCCAGATGGACGTACTCTAAAAACTCAGACTTTTTGGCATCTACGGCCTCATCTGCGAAGATTTCGGGAAATGCATCAAAGAAAGTTCCGCCCTGAGAGCTGTGAGGTGATATCAAGACGAAGTCGAGAGCTGTTCCTGATTCCGCGAAAGAAAACTCTTTGATCATATGCCAAACCCCTCCAAGTATTGAATCGCTATACTAGACTTTACTTGACCGATTGCGAAACGATTTTTACCATGGGCAGACAAACAGTAATACAGCGAGGCCTCATGAAAAATCCTGCTCTGGAAAAGCTCCTATCCACAGTTGATGCTCAGTCTCACCAAAAAGTTAAAGTTGCCGTGACTGACATTGATGGTGTGTTACGTGGCAAATACATGCATGTCAATAAGTTTAAAAGCGCACTAGAAGGTGGCTTCGGTTTTTGTAATGTTGTTTTCGGCTGGGATATTCATGACACCTGCTATGAAAACAGTAAATATTCGGGTTGGCATACGGGTTACCCTGATGCCTCGGTCCAGTTGGATCCCTCGACTATTAGACAGATACCGTGGGAGTCGGGTTTGCCATTGCTTTTGGGTTCGTTTGTCGATGACCAAAATCGCTCCCTAGATGTTTGCCCAAGGTCCCTCTTGAGTAAGCTCTGTGATCGCGCCGCATCTCTTGGATTCCGGCCTATGTTTGGAACCGAGTTTGAGTGGTTTAATTTCCGAGAGACGCCCCAGTCACTAGCTGATAAAAACTTTTCATCTCCGGATCCCTTGACGCCTGGTATGTTTGGCTATTCGATGCTGCGCTCAAGTATGAATCAGTCCTATTTCCATGATATTATGGACGGCTGCGAGCAATATCGGGTGCCCTTGGAAGGATTACACACGGAAACCGGCCCTGGAGTTTTTGAAGCAGCTTTGCAGGTTGAGCAAGCACTTGAGCAAGCTGATAGGGCTGTATTATTTAAGTCCGGAGTGAAAGAGATAGCTTACCAACATGATATCATCCCGTCTTTCATGGCGCGTTGGAATGATACCATGCCTGGTTGCAGTGGCCATCTGCATCAGAGTCTTTGGGACAAAGACGGCGAGCGCAATCTGTTTTATGACGCTGGGGAAAGCGGCAATATGAGCCAACTTTTCCAATCCTATTTAGCCGGCCAGCTGGCTTTATTGCCCGAATTCTTAGCTATGTTCGCTCCCACTATTAATAGTTATAAACGTTTGGTCCCAGGCTTTTGGGCCCCCACCCGCGCCAATTGGGGAATTGATAACCGAACGGTGGCCTTGCGAGTGATCCCTGGGGGCAGCAAGAGCTGTCGCCTTGAGACGAGAGTGGGGGGAGCTGATATGAATCCCTACTTGAGTATCGCAGCGGCACTCGCTGCGGGCTTGTATGGAATTGAGAATAAACTGTCGCTTAAGCAAGACCCTATCGCTGGCAATGGCTATGAATCCTCAGAGGGGACGCGCTTTGCCTCCACTCTGGCAGAAAGTTCAAGCTTATTGCGTCAATCAGAATATGCGCGCGAGTACTTTGGCGAAGGGTTTGTCGAACAATTTGCCAATAGTCGCGACTGGGAGTGGCAAAAGAGCCAAGAATCGGTGACGGACTGGGAGTTAAAACGATACTTCGAACTCGTATAATCAACAGCAAAAAACAAAAGAGATACAATTATGATTCAGCAGTTCAATTTCCCCACTCCCGTTCGTTTTGGATCTGGCGCTATTAGGGAGCTAGCGGATGCACTAAAGGCGGTTTCCTCAGAGCGTCCCTTTGTGATCACAGATAGACAGGTTTTGACTGTACCTTTTTTCCTCGATGACATCGTTAATCCCTTACAAAATGCCGGTCTAGACCCTAGGGTCTTTGGTAATTTTTCTGGCAATCCCATTGAGGAGCATGTCATGGCAGGATTGGCGTCCTACCGTGAAAACGATTGTGATGCCATCGTCATGGTTGGTGGTGGTGCGCCGATGGATGTGGCGAAAGCCGTAGCCTTGCTAGTCCACAATGAGGGAGATCTTTTTGACTATGAAGATGGCAAAGAAGGGGCCCGGACTGCCATCGAACGCTTGCCATATATGGTTGCCATTCCTACCACGGCGGGAACCGGTTCGGAAGTGGGGCGGAGCTCGGTTATATCAGACAATGTGACGAAGGCAAAGAAAATCATTTTTGATCCTAAGATGCTACCTAATCTTGTGATCGCCGACCCTGAGTTAACGACGTCCCTACCTAAGTCTGTGACGGCTGCGACAGGTATTGATGCTCTAACCCATTTGCTCGAGGCGTTTCTTGCCAAAAACTATCATCCCATGTGTGACGGCATCGCTCTCGAAGGAATCTCACTGGTAGCGAAGCATCTAGCGGATGTGATCGTGAAGCCGGATGATACTGAGGGGCGGAGCGGGATGCTTATTGCCTCGCTAATGGGAGCTGTCGCTTTCCAAAAAGGTCTTGGTGTAAACCATTCTTGCGCCCATGCGCTTTCTACCCATTTTGATACTCATCATGGGTTGGCCAATGCCTTAATGCTGCCAGCTTGTATGGCCTTCAATGCTAAAGCGGTCCCTGAGAGATTTGAAATCATAGCAAGACGCATCGGCCTTGAGACGACGGAAGACTGCTTGAGTTGGATCTCAGCGATTATAGAAGTGGCAGGAATCAAAATTGGTCTAAGGCATTACGGAGTCGAAATCACCGATGATCTCATCAATACTGCCTTCGAGGATGTTTGTCATCAAAACAACCCGTGCCTAGTATCAAAAGATGATTTTAGAAAACTTTTTCAGCAAGCTTACTAGAGGGGGCGTTTATGCTTCAGATTACTAGTCCAGCAACGGGCGAACTCATACAGGAACTCATCAAAGACGGGGCGAACTCAGTGGAGCAGAAATTTGCTGCTGCCGTTGCCGCGCAGAAGCAATGGTCACAATCTCCTCTAGAGAATCGCATGTCTGTTATGAGGCGATTCTGTGATGCCCTGACGGATCATGCTAATGAGTTGGCCTCAACGCTGACGTCAGAAACAGGTAAACCGATCAATCAATCTTTAGGCGAGATTCAGGCAACCGTTCCTAGGATCAAGTACTTTATCGAAAATTGTCAAAAATACTATGAAGGGCAGGTTGCGTTTCATGACAGCAATATTGAAGAGTCGTTGTCTTGGGATCCGCTAGGAGTCATCGTTAATATCTCAGCATGGAACTACCCTTACTTTGTGGGAACCAATGTTTTTGTTCCAGCCCTGCTACTAGGTAATGCGGTGATGTATAAGCCCTCTGAATACGCATCACTCACTGGAGTGAAGATTAGGGAGCACCTTTTGAATAGTGGTCTAGATGAGGATCTCTTTCCTTTGTGTATCGGAGATGGCAAAGTCGGGTCCTTGCTTTTGGAAAAGCCTGTGGACGGGGTCTTTTTTACTGGTTCCGTGGCAACGGGACGAGCCATTCATAAGTCAGCGGGGGGTAAGCTGCTTCCCATGGGATTTGAGCTTGGGGGAAAGGATCCATGCTATGTCACAGACGCCATAGATGTTGCGGCGGTGGCAGCTGCTGTTGCTGATGGAGCCTTCTATAACTGTGGGCAGAGCTGCTGCGCCGTGGAACGAGTTTACGTCCACGAGTCTGTTTACGAAGACTTTGTTGAAGCATTTATTGCAACGGTTAAGGATTTTGTTGTGGGCGATCCTTTTGCCGAGAGAACCTATATCGGACCTTTAACCCTGCCTCACCAGTGCCAGATGCTTCAGGCCCAGGTGGAAGATGCTGTGAATAAAGGGGCTAATCTAGTTTTGGGCGGCGAGCCGCGATCAGATTTGGGAAAGCAGTTTTTTGCACCCACGGTACTAACAGAGGTGAATCACAGCATGACAATGATGAAGGAAGAAAGCTTTGGTCCCATCATTGGCATTCAAAAAGTCAGTTCCGATGAAGAAGCTGTAAACCTTATGAATGATACGGATTATGGCTTGGCGGCTTCGGTTTTTAGTCAAGATTTAAGTCGTGGAAAACAGATTTTAAAGCAGATTGATGCGGGGACTTGTTACCTAAACTGCTGCGATCGTGTTAGCCCTCATGTCCCGTGGTCGGGACGAAAGAATTCCGGATTAGGTTCGACTCTTGGTGATCTAGGTTTTCAGGCGTTTTTAAAGCCTAAGGCATGGCATATTCGGGGGGCTTAATAAAGGAAAAGAGAAAAGACTTAGCTCGTTTCCTGTAAATGTGGCATCACTCTCCAATTTTTAGCATAGACGCATTCGCCGCATAGGATGCGTATTCCACGTTTTCCACATCGATCTTTTTAATCTCGATGACAATATCTTTAATACGTAAAAGAGATTGCTTCGTTTTCTCAAATTTATCCTCATTGAAAGATTCATAGGAATTACCTAGATTTCCCATGGCTATCGTCAGAGGATTGTTGATTTGATGGTTATAAGTGATGATCATAGCCGATAATGCTTTGATCTCCTTGGCCTTGGCGTCGAAGGCCGCCATCTTCTTAAGCTCCAATTGAGTTTGGATGCGCCTCAGGGAAATCTTATATGCCGTGGACTTATTAATAAAATCGTTAGCCCCTGCCGTCAAACAATCGAGGATTATCTCCTCTTCGTCCTCAGCAGTGAGCATGATCACGGGAAGTTCGATAGAGCTGTGAGTGGGACGAATATGGTTAAGCACTTCCACCCCGTTCATGCCAGGCATGTTGAGATCTAGAATCACCAGATCGTGAGGACCCTCGTTTTTGACCATTTCGATGGCATCCTCTCCACAGCCAGCTGACGAGACTCGATAACCTGAGTTTTCGAGCCTTTTTTCAAACAGCTTGCGTTGGATCTCTGAATCTTCTACCACCAAAATGTGAGGCGGGTTGCTTTCAGTTGTCTGTGCCATGATTTAGCTCTCCCTCCCTTCGTCAATCAGGGGGATCGGAGCCTAGGAACTTCAGCTAAAGTTAACAGTGCTACTTTGTGATGTTTCTTCTTTGTAAACAGTCAGTTACATCCTTCCAGCAGACACCTTTGGCTTCCATCAATACCGTCAGATGAAAAACAAGGTCGGCCATTTCTCCGATTAACTCTGGCTTGTCGTCGTCCTTGGCTGCCAAGGCCACCTCTACACCCTCCTCACCAACTTTTTGGGCCATTTTATGTACGCCCTTTTTGATTAGGCTGGTGACGTAAGATCCTTCAGGTTGCTCGGCAAAACGTTGTTTCACGACAGACTCAAGCTTCATAAGAAACGCGACAGAGCTTTCGGATTCACCAAAGCATGTTTTGGTACCTGTGTGACAGGTTGGGCCGATAGGGTCTGCTTGGATAAGTACGGTATCGTTATCACAGTCGACTTTGAGAGATACTAAGTTAAGCACATTTCCTGAAGTTTCCCCTTTGGTCCATAACCTTTGTTTGGTTCTGCTAAAAAATGTGACTTTTTTGGTTTCGAGGGTTTTTTTCAAGGCCTCTTGATTCATGTAGCCAAGCATGAGAACTTCCTGAGACCGACAGTCTTGGATAACAGCGGGGACTAGTTGGTCGACTTTTTCCCAGTTAATTTCATTTACAATCGTCATAGCCTTACTCGTATATCTTGTTTTTTTAGTGCGACTTTTAAGTCAGGAATCGTTAATTCCCCACGGTGGAAAATACCAGCCGCAAGACCGCCATCAACGCGAGATTGTTTAAATGCATGGACAAAATCATCTGCCCCCCCGGCGCCGCCAGATGCGATTAGGGGGACCTTACAAATCGCACGGGCTGCCGAAAGTTGCTCGATGTCATATCCGGCCCTAGTACCGTCGGCATCCATACAATTCAAAACGATTTCACCAGCTCCTAAATCCTGGACCTCTTTGATCCAGTCAAGCGTTCTCTTTCCGGCAGCCTTTGCCGTGGCTTCGCTTCCGGTGTACTTCCAAATCCAATAGTCATCGTTTTGCTTTGTGGAGTCAATTCCGATCACGACACATTGGCTGCCAAACTCATCAGCTAATGCCGTGATCAACTGAGGATTCTCAATAGCTGGAGAATTGATGGAAATCTTATCTGCACCAGCATGAAGGACGGCTCGTGCCACCTCCACAGAGTGGATTCCACCAGCCACGCAAAAAGGGATGTCGATGACCTGCGCTGTTTTTTCGATCCAGCTGCGATCTACACTGCGGCCTTCGGCGCTAGCAGTGATATCATAAAACACAAGCTCATCGGCGCCTTGGTCGCGGTAGCGCTTAGCTAGATCAATGATCTCGCCCAGGACCACATGGTTTTTGAATTTGACACCTTTCACCACCTGCCCATCTCTAACATCGAGACAGGGGATAATTCGTTTACTTAACATCACAGGCCTCACTCAGAGATATTTTATTTTCATAAAGGGCCTTGCCAATAATAGCACCACCGACGTTGTCTTGTTTAAGCTTCTTGAGCTGCTCGAGATTGCTGACGCCGCCGCTGGCTAATATGGTAAGGTCTGGAAAGCTTTGCGACAGATCACGATATAGGTCGAAATTTGGCCCCTCCAGCATACCGTCTTTATCGATATCAGTACAAAGAACCTGGTTCAAACCCACTGAGATATACTCTTCCAAGAGATCTTTGGCCGCAATATTTGATACCTCCTGCCAGCCATGAGTCGCCACCATGGGTACGCCTTCGTCGCTGAGTAGAATATCAAGCCCAAGCGTAATACGATCTCCACTAAAGGTTTCAAAGATGCGCTTTGTTAACTGTTTATCCTTAACCGCCAAGCTCCCAATGATGACGCGATCGATTCCGGCGTCGATCAATTCTTGGACGTGCTCTGCAGAACGAATTCCACCCCCTACCTGAATTTTTAATGGGGTTTCTTGGCAGATCGATTTGATCAAGTCTGTCTGCTGGGGCTTCCCAGCTTTAGCGCCATCAAGGTCGACAATGTGTAGATAGGAAGCTCCATCGGCAGAAAAGCTTCTAGCCATCTCTAACGGGTTAGCATGATACTTAGTTTTTTGTTTGAAGTCACCCTTGGTTAAACGAACCACTTCACCTTGGATGAGGTCTATAGCTGGATAGATTTTCATAATGATAAAAAGTTCCTTATGATCTTTTGGCCAATATCTGCCGATTTTTCTGGGTGAAACTGGGTGCCAAAGAAGTTGCCTTTTTCGACCACAGCAGGGATTTTGCTACCGTACTGACAGTAAGCCGAGGTGTGCTGATCGAATTCGGCTTGGAATGAATGAACAAAGTAGACCTGATCTCCCTCTTGTATACCTGTTAGTAAAAGACTATCGGTTTTACTGATTAACAGCGAATTCCATCCCATGTGGGGAATCGGAAGATCTTCCTTAACAGGAATCGCAGTCACGTTTCCCGGAACAATATCCAAGCAGGAAGTGTCCGCCTCAGAAGAGTGGGTGAATAAGAGCTGCATACCCAAGCAGACACCTAGAGTGGGCTGGGTGAGTCCTTTCATGACCTGGGCAAGTTCCAATTCATGAACGCGGCTCATAGCTGGTTTTGCTGCGCCAACACCTGGGAATACAACCTTGCTAGCTTTTTGAATCTTATCAGCATCATTGGTAATAGTGGTCTTAACATCTAGACGATCGAAGGCATTTTTTACTGACATTAGGTTGGAACCACCGATATCTACAATTGCTATCATAATAAACCTTTCGTAGACGGTAAGCCGACCGATCCATCTTGGGCTACGGCTTGTTTGAGACTTCTAGCAAAACCTTTGAAAAGAGCTTCACACATATGGTGTTCATTACCTTTGGTTACAGACATGTGTAAGTTAGCCCCTAAGGACTCAGCAACAGAACGGAAAAAATGGGATATCATCTCCGTGGATAAGGCGCCCAGCATAGGCCTAGAAAAATCAGCATCCCATTTGAAATAAAAGCGACCACTAAGATCTAAGGCTACCTGAGCTTGGACGTCGTCCATGGGAAGGACAAATCCATAGCGACCGATCCCGCTTTTGTTTCCCAGAGCTTTTTTCAGGCAGGCACCCAAAGCTAAGCCGACGTCTTCTACGCTATGATGATCGTCAATCTCAGTGTCCCCGTGGCAAGATACTCCAAGGCTTATGCCTCCGTGTTTGCTAATCTGTTCCAGCATGTGATCAAAAAAAGGAATTCCCGTATCGATGAACTGACTTGTCTGTGAGTCTAGGTTTACCGTGATTGAGATTTCCGTTTCTTTTGTCTTGCGATTGACGGCGGCGGTCCTATCTCCAAATTGAAGCTGCTCAACAATATCTGCCCAAGTAAGTTTTTCGGCGGAGGTTTCTCCAACTGCTAAGCCACGGATACCCATGTTGTGTGCTAGCTCAATGTCAGAGGCCCGATCACCAATGACAGCTGATTTGGTACGATCCCAGCTCGGATCCTTTAGGTATTCTTTGACCAGTCCTACCCGAGGCTTGCGGCATTCGCAATTATCGCTAGGAAAATGAGGACAAATGAGAACATCAGAGAAGTGAATTCCTTGTGACGACAGAAGTTTCATCAGAAAGTTATGAGGTTTATCAAAGTCTTCTTGAGGAAAGCTATCGGTACCAAGACCGTCTTGATTGCTTACCATCACTAGCTCAAAGCCCTGAGATTGTAGTTTTAGCAGTGCCGGAATCACACCGTCCAAGAGTTCGATTTTTTCAATTTGATCCACTTGCTCGTCATGGGGTTCTTTGCAAATGGTTCCGTCGCGATCGACGAAAAGTATTTGTCTCATGTTGTCGGTCCTATTTAGCAGTTTCCTTGATTGAGTTAAGTCTGATGGTGACGGCATTTTTGTGAGCATCTAGCCCCTCAACGGCTGCCAATTGTTCGACGCTTGGGCCGAGGCGGCGTAGTCCGATTTCGGTCAACTTCTGAACAGAAATCTGCGTCATAAAAGAATCTAGTGCAAGTCCACTCACCGACTTAGTATAGCCATAAGTTGGTAGCACGTGGTTCGTGCCGCTTGCATAATCACCCACGCTCTCTGGAGTCCATGGTCCAAGGAATATCGAACCAGCATTGGTTATCTTCAATAGAGCCGCTTCAGGATCTTCAACTTGAATAATCAGGTGCTCAGGACCATAGGCATTGCTTACGGAAATGGCTTCATCCAATGAGTCTACCAATACGATGGAGCTATTTTCTAAGGCTGAGGCGGCTATGTCCTTGCGGCTTAAGGCCTTGAGCTGATCACTGACTGCCTGGGTTACGCCCGCGGCGATGGTTGCCGACGTGGTGACGAGTAAAACCTGAGAGTCTTTGCCATGCTCCGCCTGGGACAATAAATCTGCCGCGATGAAGTTTGTGTTGGCAGTCTTGTCAGCGATGACGAGTACTTCGGAAGGGCCAGCTGGCATATCGTATACGGCACCGTTAGGATCGGCGGCGACTTGGACTTTTGCTTCTGTGACCCAGCTGTTTCCTGGACCAAATATTTTAAATACTTTTGGAATGGTTTCCGTACCATAAGCCATAGCCCCTATGGCTTGTGCCCCTCCAACTTTATAAATATCGGTGATACCAGCCTTGCTAGCTGCCACCAAAATATTTGGATCGATGGTGCCGTCTTTTCTTGGTGGCGTGCAAAGTACTTTGACCTGGCATCCAGCAATACTCGCCGGAATCGCTAGCATCATAACGGTCGAGGGAAGCGGTGCGGTACCGCCTGGCACATAGAGCCCAACCTTCTCAATAGGGCGGGAGATCCGGCGACAGGATACGCCGGGCATGGTCTCGACTTCAAGAGACTGGCTCAGCTGCTTTTTGTGGAACTCTTTAATGTTTGCTATAGCAGTGTCCATGGCGATTTTTGTATTCTGGTCAACCAGTCCTTCGGCTTCTAATAGCTCCTCCGAGGTCACGCGGATATCTTTGATATCAACGCCATCGAAAGCCTTCGTGTAGCTGGCTATAGCCTGGTCACCTTGATCTTTAACAGTCGCTAAAATCTGGCTGACTTTTTGAGTCAACTCCTGATTGTTTCCCAAAGCCGGACGACTGAGGCAATCTATTCTTTCGCTTTGTGACAACTGGGACCAATTAATCGTTTTCATAGGCCTACTCAACAATTTTTTCAATGGGCATAACAAGGATTGAGGATGCTCCGGCAAGTTTAAGCTTTTCCATGGTTTCCCAGACCACATCCTCCTGTGCTACTGCGTGGATGGCAACTTTATCGTTGTCAGTCATAAGCGGCATCACAGTTGGTTGCTCCATACCCGGAATCAACTCAGAAATCGTCTCGATGGAGGATTTAGGGGCATTCATCATAATGTATTTGGCGTTACGTGCTTTGAGAGTTCCTTCAATTCTTTGAAGCAACTTGGCAATGAACTCCTCTTGTTCAGGTTTCAGCTCACGCTTCGATCGAACCAATACGGCTTCGCTTTTCATGATGGTATCGGTTTCCACCAAACCATTTGAAATGAGAGTCGACCCCGTTGACACAAGGTCGCAGATGGCATCTGCCACTCCTATGGACGGTGTGACTTCAACAGATCCTGTGATCTCAACCGCTTTGGCATCGATGCTGTTCTTGTCCAAAAAGCGTTGAAGAATATTCGGATAAGACGTTCCAATACGCTTTCCGGCGTAAGAGGAGGCATCTTCGTATGCCATGCCCTTAGGGTGAGCTAGGGAAAGCCTGCAGTGTCCAAAGCCTAGCGTTCGAATGACTCTTACGGGTGACTCTGGGGCTTGACTACAGCCTGTCTTTTCCTCTAGTTCGTTGAGACCAACAATTCCAAGTTGGCAAACTCCATCTCTTACATAGTGAGGAATATCGTCGTCGCGGACCAACATCAGCTCAACAGGGTGATCTTTGGCACGGATGATGAGCATGCGCTTGTGCATTTCAAATTGCAGCCCGCACTTGCCGAGCAAGTCCAAACACTTTTCACTCAAACGCCCGCTCTTTTGGATCGCAATCCGTATATTGGTCATGATTTCTATCCTTTTAATTTATCGAGAAGTAAACGGTAACCATTCATTCCATACGTCATGGCTCTCGCAACTCGTGTGATTGTTGTTGTGCTAACTCCCGTTCGCTCATTGATTGAGCGGTAGGACTCACCGGTGGCCAGATGCTTAGCTACGCGCCATCGCTCAGACATCGACTTGAGTTCGGCGGGTGTGCAAAGGTCAGTGAAGAAAGCTTTGATTTCTTGTTCGTCTTGCAGATGCCCTAAGTCCTGGCAGAGCTCGTCGATGCCCTTGTCGTTTCCTTTATCCTGCTGGCTTGCCATAAAATCCATGTTCCAATGTTTTACTACGTTAACACAGTAGCGTGTTAACACGCTGGAACGTTCGGTGCAAGTGGAAAGGTAGAGGTGAACTTAAAATATCGTAATGATTAAGAAAAAAACTTGGGTAGAGCCTGCATTTTGAGCATACAGGCTTAAGCGCCTCAATTCTGCTTGGTATCGGGGCCTTTTTTCAGAATTGAGGAGATGTTTGTCGAACGAATGGCCGTGGTTCCTGCTAGGTCCTGTAGATCGTCAATAGCGTCGATTTTTTTGAGCAAATCGTCATTTTTAAGCTCTACAGTTAGGACGGGGACCTTCTGGTCTTTCCACATGTAGCGACCTAGACTTCCAGGAAATGTTCCAAGAGACACCCAAGGTAGACTCTTAAATCGAGGCTGGGAAATCTTTGGCCCGTCAAAGTCAAGAACACCATAGGGAGTGTGGACAGCTACGATAAAGTCTGGCTTAAAGTCCGCAATATGTTTCATGATGCACTGCGTCTCAGGCTCACTGCCGGGTGCTTTGCCTGGGTTGCGCCTTGGGTCTTTGTTCTTTCTTTCGCTCCAGTACTTGTGAGCCAGCCTTTCCCAGTCTTCCGAAGGAAAGTTGCGATTTAGATCGACACCGTTGGCATTCATCCGTGTTTTTGCATGCCAGCCATCTGGATTTGCAAGAGGGACGATGCGCCACGAGTTTCTCGCGTTGATATTTGCTAGTCGTTCCATCCAGCGCCTTGTCACACTGCCACCTTCAGGCTCGTCGCCATGAATGACACCGATGACCAAGACCCTTTTTGCAGTTTCTTTCTTGGCGATGGAATCAAAATGAAAAATGACCTCGTCGTTGACGCTCTTACATTCTGGTAGGGTCTTCACAGTATCACAGGCGTCTGATAGCTTTGTTTTATCGTATGTACCCGGGAGCGCTGCCAGTGAGCTGGCGCAGTGGGCGGCCAAATCAAAGGTTGACTCCGGGACCTCTATGTCCTTTGAATTACTTCGACCTTCCAGGGAAAGTGTCAGAATCATCAGTCCGATAATGGGATGGAATCTCATCGAGCCCTCAAAATAGGTTTGAACAATGCGTCCCTTAAGATTTTACAATCAAAATCCACTGTCAAGTTTAACTAAAAACTTCAGTAAGGCATAGCCAGATCGTAGAACAGCCGCTCATTCTAGAGCTTTTTTTCAAGTTTTGTCACTCATAAAGAATATGTAGTCTTAATTCTATACTCGAGAATTTAATGCCATGATTACGTAACTGTGGCTTGAAAGATCGTAGAAGATAGGCTCATCAAGCCGTTGAGCTTCCTCGCATGCCATTTTTTTTAGATAATGTTGACTGAGTAGTCAAACTTCCCGACTAGACAGTTTGAAGTGTTCTTGATAGGTTTCCCTAAAATTTGTTGAGATTTAGCAAAAATTTAACTGGAGATCGTAGCATGAGACGCAAATCATTCCCTATAACACCTTTACTACTAGGTGCTTTAGCATTCAGTGGTTGCCAAGGTGGAAGCGGAAAGAAGTCAAGTCCCGCACCGGACAGTCCTCAAGTTCCACCGCCGACCGAAGATAACTCAGCAGTGAGTGCAAGGCCCTCTGAAGTTGATCAATTTATGACGACAGTTCAGCTATCCATAGCGCCACTACTAAGCCCGTCTTCAATGGTTGATGGTGCCATTAGCCCAGAGGCTATCGAAGCCATTAACGCTGAGCACAAGCTTTTCAAAGAAAAAATCGCGTTTATCTCTCCAGAGATTGAAGTGGTATACGAATACAAAATGGTCCTAAATGCCTTTTCATTGGTCGTACCTGGCAAGTATGCCGACCGGTTGGACAGCGTTGTAGAGTCCATGAGCGGAACTAGTTTTCGTCCTCAGCAAATCGCTCGCATAGAGGCTGACGAAGAAGAGTCTTCCTTGCGAAACTCTTGGGGTGACGTGACCTCAGTCTCATTTATTAACGCTAATGCTGTACACGAAGCCTACAGCATTCGTGGTGAAGGTATCAGTGTTGGTATCGTCGATACCGGAATTGATTACACTCATGCTATGTTCGGCGGAAAAGGCACTCTTGAGGCCTATACTCAAAACGATCCAGCTATCCTAGCCGATGATTTTCCAACGGCGAAAGTAGTCGGTGGATACGACTTCGTTGGTGCAGCCTTTAACTCTGGTAGTCCAGATTGGTCTGCGCAAATTCCTTCTCCCGATCCTGACCCTATTGACGAATCCGGCCACGGTACTCACGTTGCAGGTACGGTAGCTGGTCTCGGAGACGGTGTTAACACCTATAGTGGTGTCGCTCCGGCCGCTGAATTGCACGCCCTTAAGGTATTCGGTATCAGCGGTTCGACGAACGACGCCGTTGTGATCGCCGCATTAGAATACGCCGCTGACCCCAATAAAGACGGCGACGTTAGCGATCGACTTGATATCGTCAACTTGAGTTTAGGTGGTGGCTATGGCTCACCGAATGGCCTTTACGATATAGCCGTGAAAAACCTCAGCTACGGCGGTACTGTTGCCGTGATAGCAGCGGGTAATTCAGGCGATTCTGCTTTTATCGTAGGTTCCCCATCCACTAGTGCAGAGTCCATTTCCGTGGCTGCATCGGTTGATGCCATGGATCACAACTGGAAAGAAGCAGCTTCCGTCTATAACATTGGCGACGAAGGCGATGATGTCCTAGTAGCTGTTGCCGAAGGTTCTATCTCAGCTCCCATCGCTGGATTTACCGCTCCCATCAAGCTGGTTGATATGGGCTTAGCTGTTGCTCCACCTTCGGATCAACTTAAAGACATGGTTAAGGGAAATTACGCTCTGATCCAAAGGGGTGAAAACCCATTCTGTGAAAAGGGTCAGTACGCTGTGGATGCAGGTGCTGTTGGTTTCGTCGTTTATTCTAACAACGATGACGCTCCTATCGTGATGGGCGGTGATTGTAGCTTACCAATTCCAGGTGTCATGATTAGCAAAGCTGTCGGTGAAACGATTGTCGCAGCTATGGCAGATGTGGATGTTAAGTTCACTTTGGACTCCGGACAGTCTTTTGAGTACCCAGAACGCATTGACAAAATTGCTGGTTTTTCCTCTCGTGGTCCACGGTCTATCGATGCGCTTCTCAAGCCTGAGGTCAGTGCTCCAGGTCAAGCGATTGTATCCGCAGCAGTAGGTACTGGTAATCAAGGTGTTCGTCTAAGCGGTACCTCCATGGCAACGCCACATATTGCTGGTGTTGCGGCTCTATTACGTCAGCGCTATCCAAATAGTACCGTTAGTGAAATCAAAAGCCGTATGATGAATACAGCGATTCCCATGACGCAAGAAGACGGTACGCTTTATCCATTGTCTCGCCAGGGTGTAGGACGTGTTGATGTCATGGCTGCTATTAACAGCGGGTTAGTTTTTGGCACTGAGAAGGTCTCTTTTGGTAATACCAATATCATCGAGAAGAAGTCACTAGCCTTCAAAATCGAACTTCAGAATATGACGGCTGAGCCAAAAATCATCAATCTAGGTTCCGAAGTGATTTCCGACGAGTGGTTGATTCAAATCCCGAAAGAAGTGGCCCTTGCTCCTATGGAAAAGCAGACTGTTTTTGGCAGCGCTTTGGTTCAACCGGCTTTCAACGCTGCGCAAATAGCTGAGCTAGATGCCTACGTTGTTGCTTATGAAAACGGTCAGGTTGTCAACCGCATACCGGTACACACTCTGCGTCACCGAAGCTCCGATCTGCGAGTCCGTGACTTTGTTGTCGAAGCAGCCTCAGCTAGCGAAGCAGCCGGCGCCGCTGGTAGCGTTCGGATTGAGAATATGGGTGCCGCAGCTGGTCGGGTATATCCGTTTAATCTACTTGCCGAAGACGAAAGGCAAGATCCGAATACTCGCGTAACGGAAATTAGCTTCTGTGACCTAGAGTCTGCTGGCTTCCGCGTGGTTGATAGCTTCGCTAATGGCGTCCAGAGCACTTATTTGGAAATTGCTTTCAAATTGTACAATCCTCTGACGAACTGGTTCTTCTGTGAGCCGACTGCACTGATTGATATCAATGGTGATGGCACTGCTGACTATGAGGTCTTTGGTGGCCAGCTGGGTCAATACACAACTCAGCTCAATGTTCCCGACGATCAGTACAGTATTCTAGTGAATGCGGAAAAGATGCAATCTATCCGTGCTGAATACGATGCAACTTACAACCCAGCAAGTTTCTTAGATTACAAAGACGCTGTGATTTCTGTTGCTCCTTTCACGACGTACCAGTTCTCAACCTTTGCGACTCTTGCCATTGACATATCGTCTTTGCCTGGTGACTGGCGTGAACTAGCCATCAAGCCTGGGGTTCTGGACAATCGACTAGGAGCCAGTGCCGATGACTTCGCTTCTGACTACACGAAAGTATACTTAGATCCATTTGAGTCGACTTTCTACGACTTTGATCCAGTCATGGCCGTTGGTCCTTACGACTATGAAACCACAAGACTAACTCGTGGCGCTCGTAGTGGAAAGATGATCTTTTACTTCCCAGATAATGCTTCGACGCAGGCTATTGGCAGCAAAGATAAGCAGAGTCGGGCCGTATTCCCAACGTACCAATTCTAATCATTAGATAATTTGGACTCAAGCTATAGGGTTTCGGCCCTGTGGCAACTCAAGGGGCTCTTGAAGAGCCCTTTTATTTTTTTCAGCTCTGTAGGCTATTAAGTTAGTTTTTATCGTCTTCGACGTCACTTGCCATGTGCTCAGTAATCCAGGAATGAATATTGTTAGTGGCGGTAGGATCCACCCTGACAAAGGTGCTGATCAGAGAGTGGGGGTGGATGCTACTATTGATGGCAACGACAGAAAATCCGTTTTCATGAGAGCCAACCAATAGTCCCCCGCCGGAATCACCTGGGCACAATGCGGGCCCTTGAATGTTTTTTTCCCCTAAAAATTCCTCTGCCTCGGCTTTGACGTAGTAGCGCTTCCCAGTGTCGTGCCCCACGCGACGCTGTGGATCCCAGAGTGTTGCCTTTGCTTCTTGAAGGTAGCCCGGTGAGCTGCCAGGAAATGTGGAAAACCCTGAAACGATAAATTGAGTGCATCCATATCCTGCCAGGACCACTTCAGATGGTTCTTCACCACGATAAATAGGAATCGGTCTCATCTCAGGGATTCCTTGATCCAAGACCATGACAGCTAAGTCTTCCTCTGGGTGACTTTCGATTTTGGTGATACTAGCCTCAAACGTGATACGGACATCATCCTTGTACACCAATGCCCCTCCAACGGTTTCACCTAAACGCCATCCATTGGAATCGACACAGTGCTTGGCCGAAAGGTATGACGTTTGACTGATCTTGACCGCGGAGCAGGATCCAATTTTTATGATTCCGGAAAGAGTGTCAACCTTAGATGCGCTACCACCAATCACCTTTAATTCTGATTGCTGAGAGGTGGTTTTGCACGAATTCATCGATAGACTGATCAGAATAACTGAAAGCGCGAGTTTCATGGATGACCTCTTTAAGTGTTGAGTTAATAGTTTAGCAATTGTGGCAAATAACCGGAAGTCTGGATTCTATGAGCCTTGGCAAACGACTTTTTTCGTTAAAACTGTAGAGGTTTTTGACAGTCTGTATACAGAAACGATAGACGCTGACCAGAAAGTTGTCTCATTACAGTCAGTTTTTTTTGGCACAAGGATTGCTCTTGTATTTTTGGTAAGATTTATAGAGGAGCTACCAATATGCGAAACTACCTATTGTTGCTGGGGATAATGCTGTTTGCGATCTCTTGCGGAACTCAAGACGAGGAGTCAAATCTAGATAATGCCCCTAGTGGCCACTATTTACGTATTGGCAATCAAGACACATTTTTAAAGATTCGAAACGAGCAGTCAAGTGGGTTAAAACTCGCTTCGGAAAAATGCACCTTGTATGCTGGGACTTATATCCCTATTCAAGCGGCAGCGACGACTGCATCAGGGAATCACTATCTTGTGAATACCCGAACTATCATTCCTGGTTGCGGATTTTCTAAGGGATACGTTTACGCCCCACATATGGCTGAGGTCTCTTCTGGGTCAAGCGGCGGCAGCTCGAATGGAATGTACTTTCCCATCACAACGAGGCCTGAGGCTAATTATAAGGTCGGAGTACCGAGCTTTGGGTGGGGTCGAGACGGTGGAAGTCGCCTTCACGCTGGCTCAGACCTTTATACGCGAGCGGGAAGGACCGTCCGTGCCATTTCTGATGGAGTCGTTCGCGATCGTTACTACTTCTATCGAGGCACTTGGGCTCTCGTTGTTGAGCATACCTTGCCTGACGGCAGCCGCCGGGTAGTGCGTTACGGAGAGATTGCTCCTGGATCGGGGTTACCGGTAGGAACCCGTGTGAAATCGGGGCAGAAGGTGGGAGCTATCGGTGTCCTCACTGGTATTCCGCAGCCCATGCTACACTTTGAATACTATCAAGGAAACCGGCAAGGACCACTCACCGTTCGTTCGAGTCGCCCTTTTCAGCGAAGAGGTGATCTCCTGAATCCAGAGACTCTTCTGGATCGGCTACAAAAAACCCTTTAGTTGAATCTTAAAAAAGGAAGGTAACCTTCAACAGGATACCTTCCCAATGAGATTGGTTCGTAAACTAACGAGTTTAATACTCGGGATCGTCTTCTGATCGTTTCTGTTGCTGAGCCTTGGTGTATCCACAGGCATTCCCTGGAGATTTCAGCATCTTTCTAGCATCATTGATGCAGATTTTACTTGAATCACTATCGGATTTCATGGCTCCGATGGCCCGGAACTTTCGCTTAAGCGATGATTTAACTTCTGAAGGTTCGTCCACATCAGCGTAACAAAGCTGAGCCACTGCTAGCATGAACTGTCCACATGCCCCGTTTCCACCGACTCGTTTCACTGATTCTTTGTGCATAGCAATCGATTGCTCGATGTCACCAGAGATTCCAAACAGCCATTTCAAAATACGAGATTCGGGTACGACGCGATAAAATATTCCTAGTGCATAGTAATTGAGGCCTTGTAGCGAATATCCATCATCAAAAACGTAGTCTTGTTTGGATTTTTTTAGGTCAAGCCAAAGATTAAGAACCCTTTCCCCTTTTCCGAGGGAAGAGAAAATCCCGTCGATGGTACTTATTTTACCAATGGCTGCTCCTAGGAAAAATTTACAAATCCCAATATTAGGATTGATTCTTAGGCAGTCTTCCGTCAGTTTTTGTGCCTTCACAAGTTGGGCTCGGGCCTCTTTCTTGCTGTCTTCATCGTCCGATGATGCTGTTTCGCCCAAATTGAGATAGAGATTGGCGAGTAACCATTTGCCGTCAGCCCACTGGGGTTTGGCATCAACGATTGGCTCGATAATTTTTATCTTAGCTATGATATTTGCTTTCGTTAATCCGTTATCATCAGCTTCCTGAGTCAGTCTTTGCCACTCTTCGTAGATCTGGCTGTTTTCCAAGTGACTCAAGTCTGGCTTGTAAAATGGTTTGGCCATGACCGATGAAAACGGTAGACTCATACATGCCAATAGCATAAATAAGTTAAAGACGCGGGTACGCACCATGATATTCTCCTGCTAACTTTCCGACTACACCTTCTCTCGGAGTTCTGCTGCGAAATTTAATGCTATGACAAAACAAATAATATAAATTAGTTATTTTGGGGGGATAGCTGGGGCTTTTTCATGCTGTATTGTGACTTATTGGGTGAGCCTGTGTATACTGGCATGAAAAGACGTCAATTTTGTCGGAAAACGATTGCATTTCTTGCTGATTTCCTATAGTTACCATCCGTTGACTTTGAATCGTATTGGTATCAAGAGGTTATCATGGCTCGATACACAGGCCCGCGTCTGAGAATCATGCGGGCATTAGGAGTCCAGCTACCTGGACTTTCACGGAAGCAGTGGGATAGTCGTAAGGCTTACCCACCAGGAATGCACCACGGACGTCACCGTAAAAAACTAAGTGTTTACGGTACGCAGTTGATGGAAAAGCAAAAGCTACGCTTTAACTATGGGCTTGGCGAAAAGCAATTCCGTCGCTTTGTAAAGATGTCTTTCCAAAAGCGCGGTAATCCTGGTGAGAACTTACTGCAGTTTCTTGAGCGTCGTCTTGATAACGCTATCTTCCGAGCTGGCTTTGCCCCAACAATCCCTGCTGCAAGGCAATTGATTGTTCACGGACACATCCGTGTCAATGGCAAGCGCGTAAACAAACCTTCCTTCTTAATCAAGCAAGGCCACGAGTTGGCTCTGTCTGAAAAAGCAAAGAAGTTTGCTCACGTCGAGGCAGCTTTGGAAAATCCTGCAATCAATCGTCCCGCTTGGTTAGGCGTAGCAGATGGTGGAAAATCGGCAAGTGTGATTGCACTTCCTGATCGCGAATCTGTTCCGTTCCCAGTTGAGATCAATTCGATTGTGGAATTCTACTCGAAATGACGTGTCAGAATTGCATCGTTATTTCGATCAGTTACTCGGTTTCTGTGGCAGATTTGTGGCGAAGATCATAAATCTGCGTTAAGTCACTGAAATAACTACCGAAGAGCCCTCTGAGCGTCTAACTGACGAATTCAGAGGGTTTTTTTATGTCAGATTCTACTAAGTCGATCCAGTCCTATATTAACAAAGCGGCTCCGAGAAAATATGGTGACCACTTTAATATCCGCTACATCTCTCCTATTGATGGTAAGCGTAAAACTGTGCCTAAGACTGTCACAGGAACTCTAAAGAGCTCCGAAGAGGCTAAAAAGTGGGTTGAGGAGTATTTTCGAGACTTCCTTGAATTCGAGTTTTCTATTCTCAACAAGCAAAAGTGGAGAGAATCCTCTGAGTGGCTGCGGATACTTGAGCACTATAAAGTCGATCGGACTAAGCAGTTGCGAAACCATCGCACCGAATTCTCCTATCTGAATAATTGGGTCATGCCCTACTTTCTAGTGGAAAAAAAGCTAAACGATGCCAACCTATGGTATCGGACCCTATTAGACTTTGAAGTGTGGTTACAAAATGACTGTTACATCAAACCAACACTGAAACACGTAAAAGGTCAACGTATCTCCCTTTCCACAGCTAATAAGATTATCAATGCCTACAACCATTTCGCAAAGTGGTTGGAAAAACATCAGTACATTAAAAAGGAAAACCTTAGAAAGATGGAATGTCTGCAAGAAGGTGCATCGGGACTGGTAACAAAGGATATTGTTCTGACGTTTGACGATGAGTTTAGGAAGGTAGTGAAACATTTTGAGTTTTCAGAGCGTAACTATAGCGATGGGAGGCGTAATCCTGAACACTTTCAAACTTATGGCGATATGTATTACCTTCAGTGGCATACAGGAATGAGAACTGGTGAACTACTTGGCCTGTCGTTACATATGATTAGAACAGAAAAACATATTCCCAGCGATATTAAGAAGGCTTGCGCTAATGCAGCTTTGAAGGTGTATGGCTTAATTCTTCTTGATTCACAACCTAACGATGACTACTTAACGCGAGACAAGAATAAAGCTGCGGCTCGAAAGCCTTTGAAGTGGCGTAAGAGAATTAGTGATCGCTTTACCCGTATTTTCCCTATTTGTGACGAAGAAGCCTGGCAAATAGTTCTCAAAAGAGCAAAAATACAGGCCGAACTATTTATGAAAAATTCTTTTGGTCAGGATAAGGCAAACTATTTACTTTTCAGTACTCAAAAAGGAAGGCTTCTTCCACAAAGAGCCAGGTATCTGGATGTCGTTAGATATGTTTGGGAGAGTGTTGGTATGAAGTTTAAGCATCCGCATACACTAAGGCATGCACGTAGTACAGAATGGGTTCTCAAGTTTCCGGAAAAAATATACCAGACTATACTTGGACATAAGGCACAAGCAGCCGAGGCTTATCACCACATCGCGACAAAAATGATCAGAGAAATCGAAAGCGACGATATTGTCGATGAAATACTTAACCTATAGAATTAAAACAGGAGTAGTTATGAAGAAGTATAGTGAAAGTCAGAAAAAAGAAATTTTGGGTTTTTCCGTTAAAGAAGCTGTGGAGAAGTTTGGTGTGACCGAAAGTACTTACTATAAATGGAAGAAAATGGAAAAACCTAGTAGCCGCAGTATGAGCTTTTCACTAGAAGACGATTATCTTGTTATTCGTGTTCCTAAGAAGATGGTGGCTAGGGAGATTTTTTCTCAGATTATGTAGCTGTTTCTTAGTTGGCTGATTCCACTCAAAATTAATCGAGAATATATTTGAGCAGTGATTTATGTGAATTAGTTGGGATAAGTGTTTACAGGCAGAAAGTAACTAGGAAAAGTCTTAGATAGCTCCTTCCGGGTAGAATTTTAAGTACCTATCAAGGTTCAACCCAAATGGAAGGAGCTTTAATTGAATCAAGAACAGTATTAAAGTGTCCCCAATTTGAAGCAAACCAAACACTTTCACGAATCTGGATGTGCAATGGGATGGTATCGAAAAAACCGACACCCATTAGGCTATTTCATTTTCAAACCACTCTGGGTCTGTGACAATTGAGATGAAACGGCTGAATTGTCGTCGCTGTTCGATGGAATTTTTGGTCTCTCAATTTCGAGAATCGGGACAAAACATCATCATAGTATTTTTATTAGTGAAACACAGGTCCGTTGAATCGACTATCACTGGTTCATTTTTTGTCAAATTTCTATTTATTCTTAAATCTGAGTTACTATTTATTTGCGTGACCTCTCCGTCAGGGAAAGTTCGTTTCGCAATTTTTCCGATTTGGGTTCAAACTCTTTCTCAGCGCCAAAATAAATCCGATAACTTATTGATCTAATATTAAACTCAATATTTCCATATACTTATGGTTCACACAAAATATATAGGTAATATATTAAGAATGTTCACGTCTTAACACATTTTGGATTAGAGCTTATATTGATAAGTGGAAAATAAAACTTCAGCTCTGACGGTACTTCTTATTAATTTAAATTAGCTAATTGTCATTCGAAAAATTAGCCAATAAATAAGATATCTAATGAAAAATTAAAAGGTTAAACCAGTTTTTGAAATAGCGATGATAGATTTCTCGCTAAAAAATGCTGATAGCAAAAGGTGTCAATACAATGGAGTTTCTTAGAGGTAAAAAGTGGTCGAAATTCGGGTTACCAGATTTTTTATTCCCTGCCTTCAAAGAGCAATTTTCAATAATTAGGCCAATTGTAATTGCGAGTTTCTTGGTACTCAATACTGCAGATTTATCCTTAGCATCAATTACAAAACCCAAGAAACCAGAAAGACACCTTCGTGTCCAATTGAGTGGGGACGGTTTTAAACCCTGGCATCAATCCGCATCGGCCAGCGTGAGGCGAACTTTCAATAGCGCTATACACGTACAGCTTTTATATTTTGATGCTGATTATAACATAAGCCCTGGATTTATCAAAAAGTGGCGATGGGACTACAAGAGGAACTTGTTTATAGTGGAGATCGACGACAATACCGTTTGCCACAATGGACAGAAATTAAAAGCAATTGATTTTGAATTTGCATTAGCTAAACCATTTCTTTCGGTCACAGAGGATAGGTGGGAGCAAGGGCCTCTGAAAATAATTAAAGGTATCGATAAGCTGAAAAAAGGTCAAAAATTTAGGCCTGGATTAATCGATGGGATTAAGGTCGTGAATAATAATAAACTCGAAATTTCTCTAACCTCTCCCAACCCTTCGTTTCTTCATTCACTTGGTGAGGTCATGCCTCCTCTTGCACCTATGAACTCTTTTAAAGACGATCTATATAGCTATCATGATGATTTGCCTATTGGCTGTGGTGAATATAAAGTCGTATACTCGGATCAGGATTCACCCCTCGTACGTGTGGAAAGATTTAAGAATGACGACAATCGAGTTCCGTTTTCTATTGATTTTTTCAACAATGGCACCGCAATGGCCAATAAGGTAGACCTTGCTATCGCATCCGGAGGTCGGGGACTATCTAAGGAGAAAAAATATCGTAGTATAGTTAGTCCGATAACGAAGTCTATAATGTCTATTGATTTTAATTTCGACAGTCAGCTTGGAGGTAACTTAGAATTTAGGAAACTTATTGCGTCTCTGGCCAATCGCTCTGAGATGACTGAAGGCGTAAAGTATTGGGTACCGAATGACCAAGTTATACCAAACAATTTTTACGGACGATTAAAATATGTAGATTCCTACGATTTGAATAAGGCTAAGGACTACATTGCTCGAAATCCAAAATTTGTCGAAAGGAAATGGAAAGCTTTTTATCATGGCCCCAAAGAAAGGTTGCCATATCATATAAGGGTATTGAAGAAAGATTTTTTGAGAGTAGGGTTAAATATTGAATTCATTCCTACTAATCAGACGAAATTTGAATCGAAGGACTCTGATGTACTTTTCTTCGTCTATGGTAAGTCCACAGTCTTTACAGATCCCATGGTTCCATTCTCTTACTTCACGTCAGAGGATTTTTTAGAATTTCAATCAGTAAAAAACGATAAAGAATTCTTAAGGCTATACAAATTGGCACAAAAACAGCAAAGTATAGAAAATAAGACTATTCACTTGAAGGCACTTTCCTCCCATATCAAGAATAATCTCAATACTCTACCTTTATTCGATTCAAAGCAAAGATATTACTTAGGCGATAGAGTCCAATCTATTGGGATAGAAAAGCTTTTCAGTTCCTTTAACTTCGATTTAGTCGAGTTTAGAACAAATGACAATTAAATTTTCATTTCTCAAATACATTGGATATAGCTAGTATAAAATTAATATGGAACAGTAAATTAAAATTGAGGCTAAGTGAGACCTTTAAAAGTATATGGTTATATCTCATCTAGGTATAGTGCTGATTGATTCCTATGATTTAATAAAAAGGTAAGAAATTGGATTTAAATTCAAATAATACTAGAATTAGTATTTCGGATCATATCTCTAAAAGGTTTTTACTTGCCAACTCTCTAAGCTTCCTTGTTCAGATTATTATGATAATCGTCGTTTTGTCATATCTATCGATCAAAGATGCGATCGATAGATCTGATTTCCTCGTTAGTAGTAATGAAAGATCCATCGGACTACTCCTTTCAATAGGAGATGTTTTTCGACTTAGAAATATATTAACTTCATTCAAAAGCGAGTTCACTTCGAATGCGTTCCTAATAAATACAGTAAGTGAAAATGTTGTCGAGAAACACGAGGTGATTGACTCACAATTTCTCACGGGAAAAAGATTCGACATTCTCTACTCTCAAGGACAGTTAAGTATCATAACTAATCACAAAATCTCCTATAACGAGGAAATCTTAGGTGAATTAATTCTGGTGAATAGGGTAAGTATTGTTAAATGGCTAATACCGTGTGTTTTTATTGTAATTATAAATCTTTTTTGGTTGGGCATCCTGTCAAGGTTTGGGAAGTCTAATTCAATTGATCTTGCTAACTCTATAAGAAGTTTGGCTAAGTATTTCGAATTTTTTGATAAGGATAGCAAACCCGATGAAATTAGTGCCATTCGTAATAAGACAAACTTTGAAGAAGTCGAATTTTTGGCTGAGAATATTGAACAATATTTAAACATAGTTATCCAGCAAAGTAAGAAAGAAAAAGAACATGCTAGTGTAACAGCGATTGCTCAAACGACCCAAATGCTGGCTCATGATGTTAGAAAACCTTTCTCTATGATAAAGGCGTTAATATCGATGATGAGCGACTCTGACATCAATGAGGCTAGAAAAATTGCGAGAGAAAGTCTTCCAAGTATTTCCTCTGCAATCAACTCTGTAGAAGGGATGATTCAGGATGTTATGGAGGTTGGGAATGACTCCAAAATAATGACTGAACAAGTTATTGCTAGAAAATTCGTCTTTGATAACCTCAAATCTGTTTTTCAATTTAAAGACAAAATTGATATTCAGATCTCAGTCGATATTGATCATAAAGTGTTGTTTTCGATTGATAGCCTGAAATTTTCTAGAGTGCTACAAAATATTATAACAAATGCAGTTGAACATATGAATTCAAAAGGTGATATTTGGATTATCGTCGAACCTCCGAAAGAAAATTTTTCTAAGTTCACCATTGGTAATTCTAATACTTATATTAAGGAAAAAGATCGAAAAAATCTTTTTGATACCTTCTTTACGAAAGGAAAAAAAGGCGGAACCGGTCTAGGTCTTGCGATTTCGAAAAAAATAGTCGAGGTTCATGGTGGTAATATATGGTGTGAGTCTTCGAGGGAGAATGGAACAGAGTTCATTTTTACATTACCAGCCATGCTAAGCAACTCAAATTTCTCCAAGGTCACTATTCCCACCTCCGCAAACAATTTTTATAGTCTTTCGAGCTCGAAAATCACTGACAAAGATGGTGAAGAAAACGTGGATCAATGCTTATTGAAGGAAATTAGCGAGATTAGGTTCCATACAATCGTACTAGACGACGAACCGATATATATTAATTCGATTAAATCCTTAGTCGAAAAAATGTCCATCCACAATCGTATTCAAGCTTACACGAGCTACGACGATATACCCCGCAAACCCGACCTCAGCGTTGACCTAATTATCTTAGATGTCGACCTTGGGAGTAGTAATTATGACGGTTTCGATATCTGTAGACGACTTAGGTCAAATGGTTTTGAAGGGCAAATCTGTATCCACTCAAATAGAGGAAAACTAGAATATCAGCCAAAGGCTATCGAGGCAGGCGCGAACTTTTTTCTGCCTAAACCTATGAAAAAAAATGATCTTCTATCGCTGCTAACTCAGTGTGCTGCAATGCAAAATGACTATTCGAAACAAATCCGAAAAATTTTGCTTTTCGAAGACGAAGGAATCTACCAACGCCAATGGAAGCGCCTGTACCTCCCTGGAGAGCTCGAGATTCATGATTCCATATCCAGCTTCGATATTAGCTCAACTCAAGACTACGATTACGCAATCTGCGACTATTACCTGAAAAATGGTGAGACTGGGATTGAGGTAGCTAGAAAGCTACGAGAGGTTGGTTTTGAAAATCCGATATTCCTGAATTCGAATATCGATTCCTTATCTGGTGATGAAGCTAAGCTTTTCGATCTGATCGTTAAGAAGGATGCTAAAGAGGCCTTTCAGCAGATTACTGAATTTATGAAAGAGACTTGTAAGTAAATTTGGTTTGCTTCAAATTGGGGGTAATATATTTGGGTTAATCTAAAATAATAATCAATATTGATTATCATGCGTCGAAAACATATCACCCAAAAATAATAAATAGTGCTTGCTAATCAGCCAAATTTTAACTAATTAGTAGTTTCTGTGAACATTTTTTGAAATTGTTCATGGATGTTAGACGAAGGAGGTTTGAGCTGAAATCTTTAAAGAAATCCTACAAGGGATCGGTGACTGCAGATCGTATAGACCTTCTTTTGAATTCACAAGGACTGTCTCAAATTAGGGTTGATTCGACCAAGGCTGTAGTAACTAGTGAAGCCCGAACGACTATCTCTCAGCCAGATCAGCAAAATGTTTTCGAAAACTTAGTGTATCTGGTAAGACCCGAATGTAAAAAAGACAATACTATTTCAGCACATCATAGCTCAGGAAGTGTTATAAGTTATGGCTAGGTACCTGATTATTGCGATAATGATCGCTACACAATTATTGCTAGGTTCAAGAATCGGAGTAGGTGGACCAGTATCGAAAAGTGAGCCTTTAAAAATATTGATGGCGACTGACGGAAAGGAACCCTGGCGCATAGACGCGATGGTTTCAGTCAAAAAGCCAGTCAAGCATGCTGTATTCGGATACCTAGTAAATATAACGGATTCGCTCGTAGTCAAACCCGGATTGCTGGAAAGCTGGCATTGGGATTTCGATGAAGAGATATATGTATTTAAACTCAAAAAGGGTTTAAAATTTCACTCTGGTCGATTAGTAAATAGCCGAGATATCGAGTTTAGCTTCGCTAGATGGTTTCTTACAGACAAGCCTAGTTTTGAGAGAAATTATGTTCCGAACATTGTCGGAATTGACAAATTAAAACCAGGCACCAAGTTTAAATCGGGAATGGTTGATGGTATCAAAATCCTTGATGACTTAACGCTTACTATTAAATTAGATGTATTTAATCCAACGTTTCTCCACTCATTAATTGACGTTCCTTTGGTGCCAATTGAAGCACTACAGGAAGATTATTATCATTGGAAGGGTCTCCCGGTAGGAGCGGGCCCTTACAAAGTCGACTCCTTTGACAAAGAAAAGGGCTTATTTAGTCTTTCAAAATTTGAAAAAGATAGTCAGGGACCAGCCTTGCTATCGATATATGTAAAACAGGATAAGAATCTAGTATATGACATAGCTACTATCCCTCCGCACAATCTGACAAATTATAACAAGATTGTACTTTCTGGTAAGTTTGATTGGGTTGGGCAGATCTTGTTTAATTATAATTCCGAAATTAGTAATGATATTAACTTCAGGAAAGCACTCCAATTTGGGATCGATGGCGTAAAAATTGGCAAAACCAGAGAAGATGATGTCCTTCCAACAAATGAAATTATTCCCACAAATTTTTGGGGTTCATCCGAATACAAGCCAATATATGACCTTAAGAAAGCGCAAAAATATTTCCAAATGATCCCGGAGAAACTACGGAACAAGAAATATAAAGTATATGGATATGTTGAAAAAAGAACAGAATATGCCAGTGAAATTGAGCGTCAATTAAGATTAATTGGACTAGATATCGATGTGATAGGGGGGTGGACGAAGTTTACAAATTCTGATCCTGATTTCCCTATTAGAATCGTCACAAGGAATGTTTCGAGCCCTGATCCTTTGTTACAATTTTCCTATTTTATGGAAAATTCTCCTTTGCCTGAAACACGCCCTGTTTGGGACAAGCGGTTCCCAGTGCTTTACAATAGGGTTGCAGCATCAAAGTCTTTCGACGTGAAAGTAAAATCTCTAAACGAACTCTCACAACATTTTTTGGAACAAGTTATTTCAGTGCCCACCTTTGCTAATCCACCAGTAATTTTTGTGAAAAAAGAGTCAAAAATAGACATTGGCCAGCAGCGAAGTGGTGTAAATTTCTTTGTCGATAGAATCGAGAATCCATGAGTCTTATATTTGGAAATTGTGGGTCGGCGTCAGTTCTTGAGCTGAATAAGACTTGTAGGTCTCTGAAAGTAACTAATATTGAGACCGCTGATACCTGTTTTCTTAAGAGGGTCGAAGATGTCTATATTGATCAGTTATTATTATCACTTCAGCCAATCCTTAAAAAAGTCGAATTGACTCAAGTAGGTCCATTGCTTCTAAATCAAGTTTTTCAGTTCGTTGTCAAAAATGAAAGATAGTATATTAAATGAAGCTAGGAAAAGCATTAGGAGACTCTCCGTATCCATAGGGTTTGTTTTCTTTTGTTTTTCAATTGTCGGACTTTTTCTATTCGTAAATTTTGTAGTAATAAATGAAGCAGAAGCTACCTTCCAATCAAACAAGGATTTCCTGAAGCAAGCATTGAGTCTTGGTGATAAGTTTGGTCTAGAATTGCAAATGGAATCTATGACGACCGCTGAGTTTGAGGGAGTCTCAATCTTTGCAATCGATGGCGAAGGTGAAGTTAGTATAATTGTTTCAAAACCTGGGCCGATCGATTACCGAGCCGAATCCTTTCCTTTGACGATTAAAAATAAGCAACTCTCCTACCACGCAACTTTTCCAATTAGTGAAAGTAGGGGTAAGGCATACTATGTCACGTTGATTAAACCAATTGATACGACTTTGATTTTTACTTGGATATTGGCCACCCTTTTCGTTACCTCACTAATTATTTTTTTTATTGGCTATATTCTAAAATTAATCTCTAGAAACTTTTCGCGGGCTATCGAAGATGTCGTTACCCAAATTCGAAAGTTTGATGATGTAGCTATCCCGAGCTTTCGATATACAGAATCCGAGGACCTTTATCTAAAGTTCGAATCCCAGTGGTCCCAGCTTAAAGATAAAGAGCGCCAGCTTCAGGATCACAATAAATTTAAAGCCATTGCTTCTACAACCCAAATGCTTGCGCATGACGTCCGGAAGCCTTTTTCTATGGTTCGAGCTTTAGTCGATTGTCTAAAGGGCGCAAGTAGTTTGAAAGAAACTAATGAGATCTTAGGCGATACGCTGCCCTCTATTGAATCGGCTATCGTCTCGGTTAATGGTATGATTGCAGATGTCATGCAAGTTGGGAGCGACGCTAAACTTACCCCCCAACCAGTAGCGATCTCTGAAATCATTAGTAATTGTACGAAGTATGCTTTTCAGTTTGACGATCAAATTAATATTGATATTCATATGGACTTCCACCATTCATATTTCGTTGATGTTGATCCCCGAAAAGTCGAACGAGTCATAGCTAATATCTTAGGGAACGCGATCGAGCACATGAATGGTAGTGGTAAGATTTGGTTTGTGACTAAAGAGTTAAAAAACAGACTATTTCTAACCATCGGAAACAGCAATACATTTATTCCTCCCTCTGAAATAGGGAAGTTATTCGATGCTTTCTACACTAAGGATAAGTCCGGGGGTACGGGATTAGGATTGGCGATCGCAAAAAAAATCACTGAAGCTCATGGAGGACAAATATCTTGTACCTCGAGCTTGGAAATAGGAACGGAGTTCACCATTGATCTGCCCCTAGCGAATGAAAAAGACTATTCCACATTTACTAAGGTTCAACATTCAACTGATTTTTTAATGGCGACCAAGAGTAAATTATTAGAGGAGAAAACAGATCCAAATCTCAAAATATCTCTTCATAAACCTATCCAAGTGGCGCTGCTTGACGATGAGCAAGTCTACTTGAGAGCACTGTCATCAGCCATAAAAGATATTGATTCGAAGTCAAGTATTAAGGTTAAAACCTATATGGCCGCCGAAGATTTGATCTCCGAGCATAGCAAATATGACTTGCTTGTGATTGATATTGATCTCCATGATACAAAGCGGGATGGTATTCAGCTAACAAAAGAACTGAGGGAAAATGGTTTTGAGGGCTTGATTTGTATCCATTCTGATCGTGACCCAGTAGTCTATCAGTCTATGGCATTTGAAGCTGGTGCCAATCTTTATTTCAGTAAGCCTCTTAGTAAGGGGCAGTTAATAACGGTCCTCGGTGCTGTTGACTCTAAGAAGTCTGAGAAAACTTCGTCAAAGATTCTATTGTTTGAGGATGAACGAATCTTCCAACGCCAATGGTTGAAACAGCTGGGGGAAAAAAACGTCCACTGCTACACAAGCCTAGACGATTTTATTCATAATCCTCCGATAAGTGATATGTGCGAATTCGAATATATTGTTTGCGATTATTATCTTGCCAATGATTCAACTGGAGTAGAAGTAGCGTTACATTTGAAGAAGATCGGTGCCCGACAAAAGATCTTTCTATCCTCAGATGCAGAGAACTTATCAGCGGATGAGTTAGGTTTGTTCGATGGAGTCATATCTAAAGATCCTAAAGTCTCACTAGAGTTGATCCGCAATGATTTACAGTCGTCGCAGAAGTGATTTCGAGGCTACAAAATTCATCCACAGAGAATCGTTAAAAATTGAAAATTTGGTGATTAAGAAGTCAAATATTACATTCGAAGAAGATTGGTGCTCGACAAAAGATATTTTTTTCCTCAGGTGTAGTGCTCACCCACTAAGTCATTTATGATAGTTATTTCAACCATTGCTTTTGTATACTGCGATTTTACAGTAACCATCCAGGGTTAGTCTTTGCGTTTCATAGTTATTATCACATACGTCTAAATTTAGGCATGATTGCGCAATCTGAGGAAGATATTTCCTAAAAGACAACATATGTCTAAATTGTGCCGCCTGAGATCACTAGTTTTTTTATGGAATAGGATTTGCTTTTTGCTGTGAGATTTAACGATGAAGCTCTGAGTAGGAGTCATGTTAACTCCCATCTTACAAGCTTCAATAATCAGAATTAAATTTTTGAAATATATGACTTGTTATCTCGTTTGGTTTATGTTGAAGGTTTAACTCACCCCTCAAAAACCCTGGGAAGTCAAAAATGGTTTTGAATGCAGATTGGCTTTGGTTTCGAGTGTTTTATGTACTTTAGACATTAGTACAGACTTAATGTCATATTTGTGAGCCCGAAGGAGCAACGAAGAAGAGTATGGAGATGTTAGGGTTTCCATGAATCAGCAATCATCGGATTGGTGTGGTCAGTCTTCAACCAAAAAAGTTTTTGATCTACCAGGAATAGATAAGAATTTTAAACGAATTACTGTAAGGAATGAATAATTGAAAGTTTTAGCGCTATTTTTAACTGGTATTTGCATTTCGAGCAACTGCCTCGCTTCAAGAGTCATCCCCGTAAAGTCCGACTCCAAAGCATATAAATTTGAAACAAATGCAAATTCCGTTGATTCAGACAACAAGGAATCGATCTCTGATGCATATGATTATCGAACTGGTATGGTTCAACTAAATGACGGTGTATTTGACTATTCGTACGATCCTAACAAATTGTTTCTAAATCCAATTGGAGAAAGTTCTTTTTTATCTCATTCTTGGAATGTCGGGGGGTGGGGAGCTTGGTCTCCAGGAGGAAGGCCGGGAGGCTTTGGTGGAAGGCCCTCTCGTCCACCTCAGAGAAATGTATACCCTTCTCAAATACTTGGTGATCCAACTCAATATGATTTGAGAAGGTTATCATTAAAATCCTCTGATCCTAAGTCCGGCTTCCTATTTAGGAGATTCTCCGGACGAATACTGGGATATAACCCTGAATTTGAATACACGATCAGTGTAGTACAGAATTATTCAATTAGATCAGGTTCCGACTCAAGAGACCTCGATGAGGTCAATTTTCGGTTAATAATCAGTTGTGATCAAAATATCGCCATTGATGACCAATTCAACTCTCATCGTTCAAACGAGTGGGAGTTCGATCAGCAGATAGGAGTAGTATACGAACTACAAGAAAGCGAATGCAGCGCCACAAATTTTAATGGTGAATTTGAAGTAGAACTAGATGTACAAGCAGCAGAATTGAATCTTGAACTAATGACTGTTGTTATTACCGAATTTCAATGATTTGAGAGGAATTTCGATATGCGGAAACTAATTTTTACCCTATGTCTTATCGGGCAAACCACTTACGCCCAGGTTATTTTTAAGGCAAAAGACCATTGCCCAGGACAATCGTTGTCACCAGACTACATTGGTGAGTGTAATAGTATAACCGAAGACAGTCAAAGTGAGTCTTTCATCGCTAACGCAATTTCAGAGACATCGAGCAAATATCTGTCTAAGGCACTGATCAAAAATACCTTAATTATCGATTCAAGCAAGTGTCAGATTTTTGGAGGCGAATTAGATTTTAGGCTGGTAAGTCAAACAACCAATAGTACGCTACCGGTAGAAAAGATTGAGACTATCGAAACGTATTTCTCGGCCGAGAATAGCCCTAGCTTCAGCCTGTGGTTTAACGAATCAAGAAACCTGTTTCCGATAATTTCAAAAGATTGTGAAATCGAGGTTGTTGGAAACGTTTCTCACATTGACATCTCTTCACTTAGACTAATTACCGAAATTCTTAAGGATAGTACCCAAGATTTTCTAGACATTTATGAGAGTATTGAAACCGCTGATATCCTGAATGAATCATGGATTCTTGTTCAAAACATGCCTAAAACCTTGATTGACGAGGCCGATATCTGGGATCTAGAGGCAGACTTTGCTGAATCCGAACTTGAAGACCTTCTCGAATCAGAAAATCTAACTGACTTCGAAGCCGAAAGAGTTGAACTTCTTCAAGGGGAAGGCGGAATAATTGATAACTATAGAAACGAAGCCCGAAAGAATCGTGAACTATCAGTTAAAGTAGAGTCTGCTCTTAGAGGGGTTTCAAACTGTGAAACAGGAACAAATACTTTCTGTATAAGAGCAATCGAAAAAGCACGAGAAATTACTAAAGAAAAGTACACGGATGCTAAAGCAGAAATCTCCCTTGTTGCAGATTTCATAGACGATGAGATCAGAAGACTTGATTCGTATGAAGATACGGAATCTAGTCGAATGAGAAGAAATCTTGAGCGATTAAAAAGAACTCTTGATAATAGCTAATACGGAAAAAGAATATGTATTTAAAAAATTATTTAATTTGGTTTACCCTTGGGGCCAGTTTTTCGACGCTAGGGCTTTCTGATGAAGTAGCTGATAAAGAAAATGAGTTGTCCCAGGTAAGAAATGAAGTAGAATTAAAAAGTAAAACTCTTTATGAGACTAAGCAAGAAATCGATCAAAGAAGTAAGGTCGTTTCAATCTTAAACAGATTTGAATCTAAGACGGTTCGTTATCAAAATAGACTTCGCCAGCTATTTGACCTATTTTCAAAACTTAAATCTGAGTTGAGTGGAGCTGTTGATAGTGATAACCGAAGGCTTTCGGCATTAAATCAGCATACCAATCGCGCCTTAGAAAAAATCGAATCCTCCAATCTAACGCTTAATGAAGCTAAGGATTTAGCGAACCTATACGGACGGCAAGTTAAAGAAGCAAGAGTATGTCAGGCTGATGCAAGCGCCAATATTATTCTTAACCAGATTAGAGAGCAGGTTTTCAATAGAATCCTAGTCGAGCTAAAAGACTATGACTTTGAACTAAGAAGATTAAACAGCCTCGGTGAAGACTGGAGTGAATACAAGAGAATAGGCAGGGATAATTTAGATAAAGGAAACGAGCAGGCATGGTCACTACGAGAGTTTATCGAAAAGTCATCTTTTCACAGTAAGACTCCGCAGGGTTGTAGGGAGTTTATCAATCTTCACGAAGCGCTAAAACTAAATATTACTCTCACTAAGCTAAAGAAGGTAAATTCTGATCTGGCAAGCTTTAAAATAAGAGATTTTATAAAAAAAGTCGAAAGCAGAGAAAGAGAAATTCAGCTTTATCGGGAGCTGAGGTTAATGATTACCGAGATGGGCGCAGTAATGGAGAAAAGTCTGCAAGAAAAAGATATTGAGGATGCCCTTGAGATCTATTTTAGCTTTCCTAACGCAAAATCAGCCGTGAAGGCTCTAATTTATAATTCTCCGAATTTTTCTCAATCAAGGAAAAATGAGCTGATGTCATATGCAGAGGACATTGAAAAAAATATCATCCTCAAAAATGAATCTAAAATTCTATCAATTAAGGGACTAAACCAACTTCTTCGTGATCGCACTAGAAAAGCGCATGCAAAGTTGGCCTCATTAAATCGCTCCCTACCAGAGAGTGAAAGAAGTGGTGACTGGCAGAATGCGTTAGCATTTTTTAAAGATGAAATTGGTATGACGCCGTCTAGGCGATTTAGGTATCGTAGTTTTGAAGATAAAGAAAAGCTGCTCGATTTTAGCAAAAAGGTAAAGGTTGGGATCAAATTATTATTGGAGCTTGAGAGATGAAAAAATTAAATAGTGCGCTCTTCACGATCCTATTAATCTTTGGAAGCGCAACAGAGATCTTTGCTACCGAGATCTCCGTATATAGTCGCGGCTCCCTTTGCGAAGCCGTAAAAACCGAAGAAGGAAATCTTCTTTTGCCAAGGCATTGCCTGCCCGAGCAAAATAGTGATCATATCCTAGTGAAAGAAGATGATGTTTATGATCGAAAAAAAATCATTTCTATTTCAAATCACAATAGTTCTGAAATGAGTTTAGTTCAAGTTAGCAGCCTTATTACTGACAAAACCAGTTTGCGAAAAAAAGTGATGATTGGAGAAAGTGTTAGTTTTTCTGGAGAAAATTGCAGTATAACAAGTGTTAAATCTCCTTATTTTAGCATCTCTTGTACTGGCCAAAAAGGAAACTCTGGTAGAGCGATTTACTCAAGCAATACCCCAGTTGGCATTTACCTAGGTACAGCTAAGCAGCGGTCGATTGGAATAGGCGTTTTGCTTGGTCATAAGGGTAGCCAGCCTGTAGGCGAGGTCTATGATGGTTATGAAGCTCATGGACTTAAGATAAGCTGCTGTAAAAAAATCGCAGATACAGGAAAAAAAATAGAAAAAGCTGTTCGTGACGGAGTTGAAGGTGTTGTTACAGAATCAGGCGAGTTTTTGGAAAATGCTACAACTGTCGTCGTTGATATCGGTAACGGAGCTGTTGAAGTTATCGTAAGGGCTGGCGAGTCAGTAGAAGATGCCACCCAAAGGCTGATCAAAGGCCTCGAGCATCTTTCTACTGAAGCATGGCGAGAATTTCAAAAACTCGAAAAAAATCTTGAATATGCTAGTAGAGAGCTAAGAAATTTAGAAAAACAGATAAGCTCACTCAGAATAGACATGGATAAGCTTCCTGACGTGAAAGCTGATTCATTTCGTTTGGATAAGCTGACAAAAATAAAAGTTGAGATTCCAGACTTAACATTCGACGGCCTTTCTGATCTAGAGTGGGTTGGCTTTTTTATTCACGAGCAGCTACCTCAACTTTGGTTAATTGCAAATTCAGAAGAGTTGTGGGAGCAGTGCGGCGGTCCCTGCCGTGAAATTGACAAATCGCTCCAGCACTGGATATCAGAGACTAATCGATGCTTTTTGGAAGAAGACAGAAAAATAGTAAACCTGCCTGCTGCGTTTATTGGTAAAGATCGCTGTCATTGTGGTCCTGCCGATGGTCCTCATAAATGCGAGAGGCGTAGATTGAAGAACAAGTTAAAACAACTTAGAAGAGACCACGATCAAAAGATGGGACGTTTTTACCAATCATTGAGTTCAAAAATCGAAGAAACAAAGGAATAGGGACCGATATGAAACCTTTTATTCTAGAAATATTTTTACTGCTAATCGCAGTTACTAGTAACTTTGCTTATTCATACTCGTTTTTTCGTGTTTGTAATGAAACAGATATGACAATTTATGTGGGAACTAGCGGCCAAAATGATTCGGTGTTTCGTTACTACTATAAAGGCTGGTATAAAGTAAAAAAAGATAGTCCTTGCCTAGAGCTAAAATCTGCAGATCACTATGAGTTTGTAGCAAGAAGCTCTGATAATAGATGGCGTTGGGAATCCGAAGTAATTCCTGAGCTTGTATGCGTTGATCCAAAAAATGACTCTTATGGCTTTGGCAGGCAAACGGCAGACTGCGGAAACTACCAGCGGCGTGAAGCAGTCGATCGCGATAGAATCTTGACAAGACGTCGAACCACTGCAGATGGTTCAACGACTTATGACTATATTTTAAATCAGGACAATGCCTCAACAAAAGGGCCTAGTCCTGACCCTGATGACGATGATGGAGGAGATGATGGCTCGAGTAATGATTACAATTCTCCAAGCATCCGCGAGCAACTAGATGAATTTAGAGAGCAGGTAGAAAACTGCGATTATGAGTATTTGGAAAAAATCCTTTCTGTAGATCTAAATCATATAGATTTTGCTAGGCTTTATGCCATGAAAGAGTGTGATCCTTCCCTAGAGTCTAGAGTGAGGGAGGCTGAACAAGCATTAGAGCAGCTTGATAACTCTATTAAAGGCCTTATGGGAGAAATCGATTCCATTGCTATAACGGCTGTTAATCAGCTCGCTAACCTTGAATCACCTATTGTAGAGCCGTTTGATCCTCATTACAGAGAAATTGGAATCGATAGACTTTTTAGGACGAGCTTTCCAAATGATAATACTAACTATCAGGCGTTGGTAGATAGCTACATTGTAGATTTTTTAAGCCCTAGTTATAGCCAGATCGTGAAAAAAGATTTTTTTATTGCCCTTCATGCATGGGCTAGCTCATTTTTACAATACGGTGATCAACTTCTTAGAGATCGGCCAAACTTCGTTGTTGCAGATAAGAAAAACTACTTGCGATCGGTAGCAAGTTTCGAAGAATTTTTTCGATCAGTCGATGTAAAAGAGCTGGACGAATATGGATATGACATAGATTCTCCCGTTCCCGACGATGTTAAAAAAATAGTTAAAGAAGAGATAGTCGCCAAAATGCCAGCTGAGGGAATTCAGTTAGAAAATGTCCTAAAGAAAATAGAAGGTCAAAATCTATCTGAAAAACAGCAAAGAGCTCTTACAGCAGTGAAGGCTATTGGGTATGCAATTAAGGCGGGATTTAATACCGTTGCAGACTCAAGTAAAAAGCTTGCTTCGATGATACTTGGGGCTACCATTGCACTTAAGGATGTTGCGACTTGCTTAGCAAAGGTTGGAGCCACTGGCGATTACTCAGACTGGTATGAGTTAGTAAACAAGGTTGATTATTGCACGGGTGAAGCTCTGACTACCAAAGATCAGATCTACTCTGCACTCGGTTTGCTTGTAGGAAGCGGTACTTTTTGGCGCAGATTAGGCGGTCTTGTCGAAGGAATATTTGACATCTCCAGAAAAGGTGTTGATAAGGTATTTGATGCGATAGGGCAGACAAAGGACCTGCTGAAGAATCGGCTCGGGATTGAAGATGATAACGTAACTGGTTTGTTACTAGAAACTAGCCAAAAAATTTGTAACATTTCAAATCGCACCGGAATGTTGTACAGGATTTTAGACGGGTTTCAGGAGTTCTTTACTCCAACGGCCTATGCCAATGATGAAGTAAAATGCCTAGTTAAACAGATAACGAATTCTGTTGAATCTGCCGAAAGACTTGGTATCAGCGGTGGGACATTCAGCAAGCTTGCAGAAAATAGCACGGGCAATTCAACTATATCTGGTTGGTTTGAGCGACTTGCTAATCCGAAAAGGCTGAATATACAAAAGGTACTCGATGCTATACCAGTCAAAACTGATATTAAGGACCTTTGGAGCTCTCAAAACTTAAATAAAGTTTTTGACCTTTCCGGTGAGGCAGCCCAGAAGGAATCGTTAGATATATTCCGACGCATGAGAAAGGCATTACAGCAAACATCGACTTCACAGTTGAGGCGTAACCTA
Organism: Pseudobacteriovorax sp.; assembly: GCA_013215145.1. Lineage (GTDB taxonomy): Bacteria > Bdellovibrionota_B > Oligoflexia > Oligoflexales > Oligoflexaceae > DT-89. The sequence continues at coordinate 19,892 of JABSRP010000039.1, read as the reverse complement.
GCCTTGATAGATGTCCAGGTTGAAGGTGTTAGCGATAGTGCAAAGTTTTTGATTAGAAATCAAGCAGGCGGACAGATTAAGGCGAACGATAGAATCCTAAGGGAAGGAATGGTAATTAAACCCAATGGGGATCCTGAATTTCTTTTTGATGGTTTAGATCGAGCTTTGGATTCTGAGAGAATCGCGTTAGAGTATTTGGCAAGGAGTTTAAATCCAAACTCGATTGGTAAAGTACGTATTGTTTCGGAGAGAATCATATGTGACCGATGTCAAGCTGCTCTTTCAAATTTTAAGAAACTATTTCCAGGGATTAGCATAGAAACACGTTCTACAAGCTATAAGTCTAGAATTGACTATGCAGCTATTTTTGGTCCAGATTGGGCACAATAGGAGCTACTTATGGATTTCAAGTCAAAATTTATGAATGTCATTGAAGAAATTGCAAGAAAAACGACGAGAAGTCTTTCTGATTTCTCTGGTTTGAATAACTCTGATATTTATACTCTTGAGTCAGCTATTAATCACAGTCTACCGAAATCATATAAGGCTTTCTTGGACGTTTGTGGAGATTTTTCAGACCCTGCAGCAGTCAGTGCTGGGCAAATGATTTTAGAGAATCAGGAAATATTAAGCGAATTGATAGAAGACAAAACTATCAATCACGTGATTCCTAGCCCTCGACTAGTAGTAAATGAATATGGTGGATTAAATTTTTGGTATGTAATTGATCTAGATCAAGATGATCCTACAGTTTTTAAAGTTTCAGATATAGATCCTCCGGAATCAACCGGTATATTACTAAGTGATTATTTGGAGCGTCAATTGAGTTATGAATGCAACCACAATCGTTTATAGTGTAAATACGGGATTAGTACAAAAGTTGGCTTTGGTGCAAGAATTGCTCGTTAATGTTATTGTTGTTGGTCACTTAGTTAACTTGGGTAGCAAATCTGACATGATAACCAAGACAAACCTCTTCAAATACAAACGGCTCAAATCTGAAATCATATTCAGCTCGAGTTTCTTTTGGTGGAAGGGGTCACACCTTCAGTCATAAAAAGGATATCACTTAACTAATCCTTCTGAGTATGCAGTTATTAGGGAATATGGTATCAACTTCATTACAAAAAAACTAATGCATCAGTATCACAGTACCAAATTTTGAATGTGGAGAAAATTTATGGAAAAGTTCCAATTGGTTTTATTATTAAAAATAGTACTATTCGCGCTTGGTTGTGGAAAGACAAACGACAGGCCATCTCCGATCGTACAAGCACAACCTGATAATGATACAACTAATAATAGTGAAAATTTATCAGAGACATCATCTGAAACAGACCTAAAAGAAAAGAACTCTGACAAAAAGCCCTCGATTCCGGTAGCACTGGAGACCAGTTCATTTAAATTTCCTAAGTTTGATTCAGTAGATTGGTCAGGTAAGTGCGAATCTATAAAATCTTATTTGGAAAGCTATGTAGATACGTATTTATTCGATGACGTTTCTATTTCGTTTGAAAGCCAATGCATAGATTCCGCTTGGGGTGAAGGAATGAAATACTATTACCTTCGAACCCTCTTGACCAAGGAAAATTTTCAGCTTGAGTTATTCATCAATATTTATGCCTCCAAAACGAAATCAGAAGGTTCTCTATACAAGATAGTTGATTCTAGAGAAATAGTAAACTTTGATACAGAAGCAAATATGTTTGGCGAAGACATAAAAAACATTTCTGCAACTTTTGACAGCTGGTTAAATGGCAATGAAGAAGCAACAGTCTTTGGTCAAAAATTTGACCTGTTTACTCAGAGAGTATTTGAGTTAGGTAGCGATAAAGATGGAATGTATGTAGAAGCTTTCGACAACGCAAATATTTCGATTAGATTAAGCAGTACCGACGCGATTCGCGAGATTGGTATTTTTGAAATTTTAAGTATCGATGATTCGGTATACTCAGTATCTGAAGATAATGATTTTCTAGGTTGTAGGGTAGATGAAGGACTCGACTGTCTCAATAATAGATCTCTTGAATACACCATTGTGGGAAACCAACTTCAATTGCAATTCCCTCCTGCACCCGGCCAACCTCTAGTTACAGTAGTTTTTGGAGTAACTTTTGATACCTTTCCTTAAAGAACAGGGTTTCGATAGCTCTGCTGTAGAAAGATATACACAGAGCCGTTGCCGAGCATTGAATCAGTGGACTACATATTAAAGAGCACGAAGTTTCGCACATAGAAATAACGAAAGGGCTATATGTTTTCGAAGCTTATCGGATCGAGTTAATAGGGGTAGGGCTCTTAGGAATTGCTCAATTTTACTTAACTAGGGATTTAGGTACTGAAGTTCGTCAGGCGATGCAGATCCCGCAGTTTGTAGCTCTATTGGACTCAATCCTAGCTTTTATGCGAGTTTGTGGTTTGTCTTGATCTGCTGATCGTAGTCGTTGGGTAGTCTAGAGAAGAACACTTCGGCAGGAGTTGCGCCTTTAAGGCAAGCGAGGGGAATCTGATTCTTTGATATAGTAGTCGAGTTTTTCTTGTAGAACTTCTAGACTGGTTAAGGGGTGATTGAATAGGTAGTTGTGTTTCATCCTTTTGAAGAGTGCTTCAACCATGCTATTGGAAAAGTCTATATCGATTTGAGCAACGATTCGCTTGATGTCTTGCTCCTCTAGGAGTGAATCGACCTCGAAGTTGATGTTTTCGGTTCCTTGGTCGCACATGAGAGTGGTTTGCTGCTTGATAGATCTTGCATTATCGATAGCTTGTCGGATAAGTTCAGCGGTTCTAACACCTCCGTAGTCAGTTGTGGCTCTGCTTGCTAATACGTACCTCGAGTGGTTGTCGATGATGGTTTGGATAAAACACCTTGTTCCATCTTGAAGTTTGATGACGCTTGCATCGATATGCCAGAGTTCGTTCGGGTTATTTACTCTGATTCCGACCTTAGGCTTTTGTGGGTATACTCGTTTACTTGGTCGTCTTAGTCCCAGTTTTCTGACAAGTCTCGACCATGTGGCAGGTGAGGCAAATAGATCGCCTTGTCGTTTGGCAAAGATGGCTAATGAAGAAATGCTGAAGTGGGCGAATCTTTTTTACGAAACGTAGTCTTTTATCTTTGCAACCTCTTTATGTGTAAGGACCAATGGGTGGGTTCTTGGACAGAAGTCAACTTCTGGAATTTTGCATTTTCTAAGGCTTCTGAGCCAGTGATTGTATCGAGCTAGACTCAGGGCAATAGCATCGAGGCAAGTGTCGAGTGACAGAGATTTAGCAGCCGATTTGATGGCTTCGATGAGAAGGCTCTTGTCATCAGTTCTTGGCAACTTTTTGTATTGGATTTGTAGTCCGAAAATCTTAAAAGTGAAGATGACGAGCTTTTGCTTCGTCTTTAGTGATTCGAGTTCGTTATTCAGGTTACTTACTTTTACAACAAGGTCTTCAGAAGCTAGCTCTAATTCTGGTAAAGTGACGACGTCGAAGGATCCTTTTTTAATCCACTCTCTGGCAGTAGAACTTGGAATGTTTAGGCTTGGAAATAAGTTTGGATCTCTGGCATTTGCTATTAGCTGTTTAATTCGATGATCATAAGCTCGGCGGGTTGGCACCACTATTCCCTCCTGAAATTGAGGGATATTAGTATGCCAAATTAGATATTTAATCAAGGTGCAGACGAAATTTCGTTTGATTCTGGTTAATTGCTATTGATTCGCTTCAACGGATGAAATTTGACAGCTGATTCTTTGGATTTTACTTCAATGATTCTAGGTGGATAAAATTTGGTACAGTCGCAAGCATTTTTGATCAGTTTCTTGTGGTCTAGATCAGGCGCTTACAACAAAACAGGAAGAAATTATTTGGACAAACGATAGTTTTACCGATTACAAATCTGAGGATGAATGGATTAAAGCTTATCCTGATGATCCTTGCATGGCCTGCGGGAAGCCAGGAGAGCTTTTTAAAAAGTCATGCGATAACTGCGGTCATGAAAACTAGAAGGCAATTGAAAATAGGTATTTTAAATAGAATTATCCTTAAAAATTTTATATAGATAGCCCTACTAGGAAAAAACAAGCTAGATATCTTCTGCTATGATCAAGGCTGTCTTTTTCACTTTTCAAAAAAAGGGTAAGGCAAAACAGAGACTGCAGCAGATAACTTGAAAGCTTCTAGGATAGGTCCAGGCCAAAAAACATCTTTAACTTAAAGAAAAAACCTAAATATAAAAGCAGTTGTCTTAAGCCTTCCTCCTACATAAAAGATAGCTTCTAGCATTAATCACTGCAAAAAATAAGTCTTCAAAGCGAGGCTGCTATCTATTAAACTTCTCATGTTGGGTTACATCCAGCTATAAAGCATAAAAGGAAAAAACATGAAATTAGCAGAAAAACTTAGGCCAATTAGAAAAGATCTACTGATAGATATAGTAAGTAGGGTTGGCATTAGCACCGAAGACTGGAAGAATTTCAAAGGAAAAGACCCAGCTTCCAATCCAAAATACTGCTACGAGTGGTCGTTCATAGATAAGGTTAAAGAGATCGCCCTTTTTAACCTTTGGTATCGAGAAGTAGTATTTGAGGATGACAATGCAACTTGTAGATTAAATCTTAGACAGCAGTTTAAAAATATTTGCGAACGAGAAAAAAATCCAAAAAGAGCGAAAAGAGCAATGGACTTTGATAGCACTCTTAAATACGTTGCAAAAAACAACATACCAGTTAGAGTATCCCTGCAGGAAGGTCACATGCTCGATAAAGATGAAATGGGAGCAGATGGCTCAAAAGTCAAAGCAAGAATATTAGATGATGAGCCTTGGTCGGTTTCATACGATATGAAAACAGGAGAATGTGTTTTAACGCGGGGAATTATTCGGGGAATGGCAACTGATCAGTTTGGGTATCTAAAGATTGATCCAAGCTATCGAACCCTAAAAGGACAGGTTCTAAACAGGTCAAAAAAGGTTAGAGAGATCGCCCTTTTAAGATCTAAAGGCCACTGCGAGTGCTGCGGCGAAAAGGGTTTTGAGACTGAGGATGGGCGTTTATTTTTAGAAACACACCATATAGAACCACTGTCAGAGGGCGGCGATGATTCTAGCGAAAACGTGATTGCTTTGTGTGCCAATCATCATAGGCAGGCTCACTATGGAAAAGACAAGGGTGAATTTAGAAAACTGCTAGTCAAAGCGTTAAGAAAAAAGCTATTGCTTTGTGGATGAATCTGGTAACTTTAACTAGGTTAACAAACTATGATTAATGAAGAACAAGTAAAAAACTGGTTAGAGTATGCTCGTAACAAGTTTATAGAACGTGATAGTATTCTACTCGATTTAGAAGTTCATGAGCAGACTATGACTCATAGGTTCGCAGTGTATTTGGAAGAGGTTATTGTGGAAGATGGTTATGATTTTCACGTTGACTGCGAGTACAACAAAGATGAAAGACACACTAAAAAACTCGATTCAGATGACAAATCTGTGCGGCCAGATATTATTGTTCACATAAGAGATTCCCTGGCGAACATCCTAGCAATTGAGGCTAAAAAAGGTGAAAAAATTAGCGCTTATGATAGTTATAAGCTAAACGGCTATCTTGAAAAACTAAATTACCAATGGGCAGCTCAAGTATTATTCCCCTGTGATGGCAATCACCCAGTCAAATATGAACTTTTAAATTGATCTTCACGCGATGTAGACCAAAACTACTAATAACCAGAGGAGGTTACTTTGGCGGTAAATTAGGTTTTGAATATGGGCGATGTAAAGGGATAGATTGATGAGAAAAAGTCCGAAGCAGTACTCGAAAATAGCAGCAGACAACTTTTAAACTTCTAGGTATTCTTTTCCTTAAGATCTATATTTGCCGTTATGATAAAGAAGCTTACATATTGGCACAATCTTCTCTTTGGGGCTTTCTCCTAAGAACCGAAAGGTCGATGTTCAGTGACTAATCCATATTCTCCTTTAAACGCACATCCAGAAAACGATAGTATCAGCATTTTTAAGACTGAGTGATAGCATATTTGTTTCTCATTAGTACTTCAATGTGTTCTCGTTATTGGCGGAACCTAGCGAAATAATCCGTCAACCTTAAATAAAAATTCAGTTATAAAAACTTAACTAACCAAAACCTAAAGCAGCGTAATAAACAGCTTGTAGCACTGCAGTTTCTTGCCCTCCATTTTTTGAACTAGAGCGGTTACACTTTTTGCATGGTTTGCACTTAGCTGAATAGCTTAAATAGCTAAATATAGGCTCTGAAGAAAAGTTTTGATAAATCAGAGTTTTCATATATTGGAATCTCTGCCTTTTAAATTGCAACAGGAGTTCTAAAATTGTTAAAAAAGACCGACCTCAAAAAGTTGTTGGTTGATTGCTATGGCAAACAAGCTAAATATCGAAGCGGTCAACTTGAATGCATCGAAGCAATTCTAGATCAAAAAACTGTACTAGCAGTTAAGAAAACAGGATGGGGAAAAAGCCTTATCTATTTTGTAGCTACAAAGTCCTTCCGGTTAGATAGCGGTGGACCTACCCTGGTAATCTCACCACTTTCTGCTCTAATTCGCAATCAAGTTGATTCAGCTAAAAAACATGGCTTAAGGGCAGGCGCTATCTTGCACACGAATAAAGATGAGTGGGAGGAAATTGAAACGCAAATTTTGAATAATGAACTTGACATGCTTTTTATATCTCCAGAACGCCTATCGGCTAAGAGATTTAAACTGAACATCTTACCTCACCTTGAGGATCTCTCTCTGTTAGTTGTAGACGAAGCTCACTGTATTTCGGATTGGGGTCATGATTTTAGGCCTGACTACAAAAGAATCTCTAGATTAATAAACCTAATGCCTAGCAAGCTACCTGTATTAGCGATGACAGCTACCGCAAATGATAGAGTAATAGAAGATATAGCTAAACAAATTGGTCGAGATTTTGTTACTTTAAAAGGTGGTTTGAAAAGGGAAAACCTAATTCTAGCAAACATAAAGGAGGCAAGCCTTGCTTGTAGACTAGCAAAGATTCTTGGTATTTTAAATACTTTGGAAGGAAGTGGAATCGTTTATGCTCTTACCAAAAGGAACGCCGAACAAGTATCTTCTTGGCTAAGGGCTAATGGAATAGATGCTCACACGTATCATTCCGATGTTGACCCAGATAAAAAAATTCGATTAGAAAACGAACTGATTTCAAACAAGATTAAAGTTCTAGTCGCAACCACTGCTTTGGGAATGGGATTTGACAAACCAGATTTGAGATTTGTAATTCATTACCAACGTCCCTCTTCTGTAATCCACTATTATCAGCAAGTGGGGCGGGCGGGTAGATCCAACATAACTGCGTATGGCTTTTTGTTCTACGGTGATGAGGACGAGAGAATTTCAAATTTTTTTATCGAAAATGCATTCCCACCACAAGCACATTTTGAGCTAATTCTGAAAGCTGTTAAAGAGTCAGACGATGGTTTATCTGTAGCAGAAGTTCAAAAAAAGATAAATTTGCGCAAAGGTCAAATTGAAAAGGCTATCAAATTAATGAGTGTGCAAGACGACGGTCCGATCATTAAGGTTGGTTCTAAATGGGTTATCTCCCCTAGTATTGATAGATTTTCTCTCGACAAGGATTTGATAGAAAAAGTTCAATTGAATAGAGAAATGGAACAGCTCCAGATGAAAGAATATTCCGAAACAGATGAATGTCTAATGAAATTCTTGACAAAGGCATTGGATGATAAAGAATCAACTGAGTGTGGAGTCTGCGTCAACTGCACTGACCAGATGATAGAAATTGAAATGTCAGCTTCTGCCGAGGAGGCAATGCAGTTCTTGAAAGAAAGTTACCAGACTTTGCCTCCAAGAAAACAATGGCCCCATTTCAAAGGGATGTCTAAGTATGGATTTTCCGGCAACATAAGACGGGACCTTCGAGCTGAGCAAGGCCGTGCATTATCTTTATGGAAAGATAGCGCCTGGGGAAGCGTCGTAGCTAAATGCCGGGAAGAATGCGAGTTCAATGATGAACTATTACACGCATGCGTCAAAATGATCAACTCCTGGGAATTTGGTAAAAATCCGACATGGATATGTTGCATCCCCTCAAGCTCTAACCCGATGCTTGTCCCAAGCTTTGCTATGAAGCTAGCGAAAGAACTAGGTATCGACTTTGTTAGCTGCATTAGCAAAGTCGAAGAAACGAGACCACAGAAAGCCATGCTAAACAGTTACCACCAAGCTACTAATTTGGATGGAGCATTTGAAGTCGACTCTAATTATGTCAAAAATGAGCCGTGTTTGCTGTTTGATGATATTGTTGATTCTGGCTGGACTTTCACCGTCGCTTCTGCGTTATTAAGGAGCCATACTAACTCTGAAGTTTACCCGGTCGCCTTAGCGCTGGTGTCACCAAGGCAGGAATGAAATATGAAAAATATTGTTAATGAGGATACAAAGGCAACTATTCTCTTAACTTGCCGGTTTGAAAACGAGGATTTGATTCCTCTTTCTGGAGAGGAATATGGACTCGTGGTTAAATGGCTCATGGAAAAAGCCATGAGTCCTGCGAATCTTTTTAGTGAAACTGTATCCAGCAAATGCTCACAGGAGTGTGGATTTGATTTATTTAGGATCGGCGAACTGCTTGGTCGAGGCTTCTTGCTTGGTTTTCATTTAGAGTCTTTTCGGAGCAATGGCATTTGGACCTTAAATCGGGGGGATGCAAAGTATCCAAAGACTTGGAAGAAGAGGTTAGGTTTCAATAGTCCTCCATTAATTTTCGGGGTTGGAGATCCGAATTTACTAGCGACCACGACATGTTTAGCCGTGATTGGATCTAGAGATATAACCGAAGAGGAGAAGAAATTCTGCCAATATATTGGCGAGCTATGCTCTCAAAAGAACGTGACACTAGTATCCGGTTGCGCTAGAGGTACAGACTCGGAAGCTATGACGGCTTGTTTAAATTCTGGAGGCATTGTCGTAGGGATAGTTTCTGAAGAGCTGCTGAAAAAGCTTAGTTTCAGGAAATTCAATAAATGGGTTTCAGCCAAAAAACTCGTCTTGGCTTCTCCTTTTATGCCAGATTCTTCATTTTCCAGGCAAAACGCGTTTTATTGCAATCAATTGATATATGGGTTGGCTCAGAATGCACTAGTGGTAAGCTCAAAATATAAAAAGGGTGGAACGTGGCAGGGAGCCGCGTTGGAGCTTGGCAGTGAGAAACCTATTCCAGTATTTGTAAGGTCTTCTAAAACTATGCCGAAAGGAAATAGTGAGTTAATGAAGCTGGGAGCTCTTGAATGGAAGTCCGAGGGTAGCGTTGATGATACTAGCAAGCTATTTGGTCAATAAGTATATTACTTCCCAATATTTGCAAGGAAATAAGTCGATTCCATTGAACCTAGGCAGAGAGCAGTTCATGAATCGTAAAAGGTTAGAGCGGAACGGATACTATTCCTATATCGAACCACAATTTGACTGTTCAATAGTTAAAGTTCAGCTCAAAAACTCTGCGTTAAAAGTATGAAACTTTCATTTTTGCTCCTTTTTTTAATACCCCTCCTCTTCAGTAGTAGGTCATCGAGTTATCGGAATGATGATAGAAGATTAAAAAGAGCGATTATGGAATCTGGTAATCCAAACCTGATTCAGCAGCTACAGATTCCCAGGAATACTACTATAGATTGAATTCGAAACGGGATCAGAAACGTCACTACTATTTCTGAAGAAGACTACAACAAACAAATACTGCAGGTGAACTATCAGACTAAAAAGAACGAATCGGACGATGTAAAAGCAAAGTCTGAGCTATCAAAGACTCCGAGCAGAATATTTGGTTATTAAGTCCAGATCGACAACTAGATAGCATCAAAATCAAAAGATACACGTTGATATCATGAGAGAGTTTACGGATTTTTTACTTTTTACGCTTAGGTATTTGCATTAAGATGATTAGTCTATCACCAGCTAGACTCCATCAATGGGTGAAAAATCTTGTTGGTTGTAACTTAAGCGAAGTTAAGACATGCGCCAGTGCAAGTCTCATGAAGCTCACACCGAGAGAGTCAAGCTCGATTGTTTCTCTGCTAACCTAGATAATTACAGGTTCACAGGACTGCCACAAGCTGTCAGAGTTAAATACCTGACAAAAACCAGCGATAAGAAAAAGAATCAAGCAAAAAAAGATTCTATGATGCAATATCTGCCCAAATTTGCAGTTATTCAGATTTCAAAATAATTGGAAACTTGACAGAACTCGAAAACTACCCCAGAAAGAATCAACAATGTTGGATTTACCGAATTGAAGTTTCGGTAAATCCAACTAAAGTGATTTCTTCCTATTCTCCAAAGTGGGGACACCAAAAATTTTGTCGACCAAAGATGAAGGTTTGGCTATATAATCCCAATTGTCAATGACTTAGCGCTCGTTGCGCTGGTATGATTACTCATAGGTGTTTTTAGCAAGGAGATTGTTACAGTGATTCCAAGTTACCAGGAATTAATGAGGCCAGTGTTGGAAGTGGCTAGATCTGAGGAGATCAAATTCTCTGATGCAGTACAAAAGATCGCTGAAAGTCTTGGCCTGTCTGATGAGGATCAAAACGAGCTGTTACCTAGTGGTACGCAGACAGTTTTTTCTAATAGGGTAGGTTGGGCTAAAACCTATCTAGTAAAAGCTCGCCTACTTGAACCTACAAGACGTGGCTATTTTGTTATAACTAAGCGAGGTAAAGATACTCTAAGTGATCAGAGCCTAATTATTGATAAGCAGTATCTTAAAAAATTTGAGGAGTTTAGGGAGTTTTTAGGAAAGAAAAATAGCTCCGATGAATCTGGAGAAGTTGATAACGAAGAGGCTAAAAGCGAAACCCCAGATGAAGCTTTACGCACTGCATATCAGCAAATAAATGACGCACTAATTTCTGAGGTATTAAGCCGCACCCGTCAAGTATCGCCAGCATATTTTGAAAGAATCCTATTAGATCTCCTTCTAGCGATGGGTTATGGAGGCTCTGGGGAAGGGGCTGCCCATGTTCTTGGCAGATCAGGTGATAACGGCATAGATGGCCTTATAAACCAGGACCCTCTTGGTGTCGACCAAGTTTATATTCAAGCCAAACGCTATAGCGAGGGCAATAATGTTGGCTCTAGCGATGTGCGGGATTTTTTTGGCGCCCTAAATATTAAGAGGGCGCAAAAAGGAATTTTTGTTACGACTTCGGATTTTACTAGCTCTGCCCTGCAAACAACAAAAGATCTTGGCTCTCGCATAGTACTGATAAATGGCAGCCAGCTAGCTAAACTTATGGTGAGATATAGTATTGGGTGCCGAAGCGTGAATGTACTCCATTTAAAAAAAGTCGATGAATCATTTTTTGAGGACTGAGAGTTAATGAAGCGCCCATTGTTGTAACTATTAAAACTATTTTATTACTGCCGATTTTAAAGGATGCTAGTTTTAGCATTGGTTTGAAGTGATCATGAGATCTTATCAAAAGTGCCGAAAACTCTTTTTTAAAAAACTGCTTAGATCACGTTATTATCGCATTTTTTTACCCCTGTAGCAAAGACTTGACAGGTGGACGGAATGTCTGACCCAGCATTTTGTATTGGTAAAACCCTCTTTATTACGACTTTATATGCTAGCACCATTTTAAAGCTCAATAACATAAAATAATAGTGCCTAAGAAAATATGACGGACCAACTTCCTCGCGATGTCATCTTTTTGGCCAGTTTTACAAAATCCCAACAATTTGATTACTTGCAGCTCCTCGTTATGATATGATTTGAAACTTTTTATGATCGTATCAACCTAAGGTTTTTTAACAAGTCAGGATTTTTTGAAAGAAGATAAACCTATAGGGTTTTAGTGGATCGCAATAGTCCAGGCAGGCTTGTCGTGGGCAGATATTTTATAACGGGGGCCTAGCATGGTCTTTAGGCGAGGTGTTTATGGCTAGTAAGCCTGAAAAAGAAATAAGCATATCTATTCCATCATTGAGCGAACAAGAAAAAATAGTCCAACAGCTTGAAAAAGCTAAAAAAATAGCAAAGACCAAAAAAGACTTTGGTTTAGAGCTAGAAAAAGCGTTTAGTAAGATTACAAGTAAGTCAGATAAGTAGGAGCTTAAAGAAAAGATGCTAACGGGCAATATAAAAAATACAGTCGATGGAATTTGGAATGATTTTTGGACGGGCGGGATCACAAACCCCATAACAGTCATTGAGCAGTTTACCTACCTTCTTTTTATAAAACGCCTCGATGATCTTGAGCTTGTAAAAGAAAAAAAGGCAAACCGTCTTGGGGAGAAAATTAAATCTCCCATATTCAAAAAATCTCAAAAAAACCTCCGCTGGTCAGTATTTAAGAATAAATCCCCTGATGAAATGCATAGCATTGTAGCCGAAAAAGTCTTTCCCTTTATAAAAGATCTTCACAGCAAAAAGGCTTCATCAGACGAAAAACTAAAAGATAGAAAAGAGGATTCATCATATGCAAAACATATGAAAGATGCCCTTTTTCAAATATCTTCACCTGCCCTTCTATCTAAAGTGGTTGGAAAGATAGATACTCTTCCCCTTAGAAACCGAGACTCAAAGGGAGATCTTTACGAGTACCTACTATCAAAACTTACGACAGCAGGTGTAAACGGCCAGTTTAGAACGCCAAGACACGTTATTAAGATGATGGTCGAGCTAACAAAGCCAGCCCCTAAAGATCTAATCTTAGATCCATCTTGCGGGACTGCTGGCTTTCTTGTAGCGGCGAGTGAATACATAAGAGAAAACTATGAGGATAGCTTTCACAAAAAAGCCTTTAAAACTCATTTTTCTTCTACCATGTTTACTGGCTATGACTTTGACTCATCGATGCTTAGAATCTCATCTATGAATCTTATGTCCCATGGAATTGAAAACCCAACCATCGAATACTGCGATTCTTTAGCTGAACTTGACTCTCACACAGATTCATCTTTTCTAGAAGCCAATAAATTTTCCCTTATCCTTGCAAATCCTCCTTTTAAGGGATCACTTGACCATAATGCATGCGCTAGCGATCTTCAAAAGGTGGTGAAGACTAAAAAAACTGAGCTACTATTTTTAGCTCTTATTCTTAGAACACTTAAACCTGACGGACGTTGCGCTGTTGTTGTGCCTGATGGGGTGCTATTTGGATCATCTAAGGCCCATCAAACCATCAGGAAAAAAATTGTAGAAGATCATAAGCTAGAGGCAGTAATCGATATGCCTTCAGGGGTATTTAAGCCCTATGCAGGAGTATCAACTGCTGTTCTTTTATTCACAAAAACTGATTCTGGCGGAACAGATGATGTTTGGTTTTATCATATGACAGCAGACGGTTATTCCCTTGACGATAAAAGGACCGAGCTAGACCAATCAAAACATGAAACTAATAACATTCCAGATATCATTGCTAGGTATAATGATCTTAAGAAAGAGAAAAGGCGCAAAAGAAGTGAGCAGTCGTTTTTTGTTTCTAAGAAAGAGATAGTAGATAATAAGTATGATCTATCGATTAACAAGTACAAAGAAGTTCAGTATGACGAGGTCGAATATGAAGATCCTTTGAACATTATGTCGAGTTTACAAGAGCTAGAAGCGAAGATAGTTACTGATCTTAATGAATTGAAGGGGAATGTATATGGATAGCTATCCTCTGTTTAGACTCGGAGAAATCTTCAAGATAGCTAGAGGTGGATCTCCTAGGCCAATTAATGACTATCTTACTGATTCAGAGGATGGATTAAACTGGATTATGATAGGTGATACCAAAGGTGAATCTAAATATATAACTAGGACAAAAAAGAAAATCAGGAAAGAAGGTCTAGCAAAGTCTAGGATGGTATATCCTGGTGACTTTCTACTGACCAATTCAATGAGTTTTGGCAGACCGTATATCATGTCGACTGAAGGTTGCATCCATGACGGTTGGTTAGTTCTTTCGCCCAAAGACGATAAATCTATAAATACAGACTTTTTTTACTATTTGCTAGGATCTGACTACATTTACCGGAAATTTTGTCAGCTAGCCCCTGGCACCACGGTAAAAAACCTCAATATAGATCTCGTAAAATCTGTAAAAGTTCCACTTCCGCCTATCTATGAACAAAAACGCATCACAAATATTCTAAGTAAGGCAGACAATTTAAGGAAAATGCGTCAGGAGTCGATTCAGAAGCTTGACGAGCTATCTCAGTCGATTTTCTTGGAGATGTTTGGTGATCCAATCAAGAACTCTAAGCACTTTCCAGTAGGAACTATTGCTGATCTAGTGAAGTCGACTCAGTACGGGACAAGTCAAAAGGCAGGCCCAGTGGGGGAGTATCCAATTCTTAGGATGGGTAATATCACATATTGTGGTAAATTTGACTTATCTGATCTGAAATACATTGACCTAGACGAGAAGTCTCAGCAAAAGTATCTCGCAAGTCATGGTGATCTTCTATTCAATCGAACGAACAGTAGGGAATTGGTTGGAAAGACAGCGGTATACTACGGAGAAAAGCCCATGGCTTATGCAGGCTACTTAGTTAAAATTACTCCCAATAAAAACTCAGTTCCTGAATTTATTTCTGCTCTTCTAAATTCAAGGCATGGCAAATCAACCTTGAAAAATATGGCAAAAAATATAGTGGGTATGGCAAATATCAATGCCAAAGAGGTGCAAACAATTAAGACCATAATTCCCCCACTAGACCTGCAAAATCAATTTCGGACAAGGTTAGAGAAACTTAGAGAGTTCGAAGAGAAATTGTTAAGTTCGAAAGAATATATGGATCAATTGTTCAATTCTCTAATGCAAAAAGCCTTTAGGGGTGAGTTAGAGTTTAACGATCAAGCGTCAAGTGGAGTAATTCCATGTCAAACTTCTTATTTCTTAAACAAGATTTCCCAGGAATCTTTGTTGAAGCCATAGAGGCCGAAAAAAACATCAATGTCCAGCCAAGAACCTCTTGCTTTTATTCAAGAAGAGCCTTGGAAAAGGCGATTGAGTGGATATATGAGAATGATGCTAGTGTAAGAAGACCCTATAAGGATAATCTTGCAGCCCTTATCCATGAACCAAGCTTTAAAGATAGCTTAGAGCCGAGACTTTTCTCAAAAATAAAGCTCATCCAAAAACTTGGAAATCTCGCTGCACACTCTGACAAGACAATCGCCAACGGTGATGCGGCTCATATTGCAAGAGAGCTATTTCATTTTCTTTTTTGGTTAAATAAAGCCTACTCAACTTGGACTAAAGTACCAAAACAAGTTTTTGATCCTGATAAGATCCCGGCTCCCCCAAAAGAAATAGAAATTCAAAATCAAAAACTAATTGAAAAACTGAACAAGAAGCTTGAAGAAAAAGATAGGCAATTAGAGGAGAAAAATAAGGCTCTTAAGGTAGCCAGCGAGGAAAAAGAAAAAACAAGAATAGAAATAGCTACAAGAAAAGAGAAAAACCTAAGTGTTTCAGATGATCATGACTACAATGAGGCAGATACTCGAAAATACTTTATAGACCTTATGCTATATGAAGCGGGCTGGGATCTAGATTCAGATAGTGTATCTAAAGAGTATCCCGTTACTGGAATGCCTAATAAGTCAGGAAAGGGTAGTATTGACTATGTACTTTGGGGTGATAATGGTCTTCCATTAGCAGTAGTTGAAGCAAAAAGACTTAAAAAAGACGCAAAGCCTGCTATTCATCAAGGAATCTTATATGCTGATCGTTTGACGGAAAAATTTGGCGTAAGGCCAGTAATTTTCACAACAAACGCATATCAAACCTATATATATGATGATCTAAGGTATCCCTACAGACTAACTCAAGGTTTTTATAAAAAGGAAGAGTTAGAACTTATCATCCAAAGACGAGAAGAAAGAAAAGACATATCAAAACCTGAAATAGATGAATCGATTTCAGGGCGCTACTATCAAAAACTAGCAATTCAAAATATTTGCGAAAACTATAGTGCTAACCAGCGTAAGTCTCTTGTTGTTATGGCTACAGGAACAGGTAAAACAAGAACATCAGTTGCTTTTGTAAAGCTTCTGATAGATGCTAATTGGGCCAAGAAAATCTTGTTTCTAGCTGATCGAAAAGCTCTAGTAAACCAAGCCAGAAATGCTTTTAACAAGTTTCTCCCCTCTTGCGCTCCTCATATAGTACAAGGAAGACAAACTGATCCAGAAGCTAGGGTATATTTATCTACTTACAATACAATGATGAACTGTATTGACGAGACAAGAGGTAGAGAAAAAAGATTTTCTGTTGGAAACTTTGATCTAATCATTATCGACGAGTGTCATAGATCAGTATACCAAAAGTATAAAATGATATTTGATTACTTTGATTCTCTTCTTCTTGGGCTAACCGCGACGCCAAGGGAAGAGGTAGACAGAAATACTTATGATTTATTTGAAATTGAAGATGGTGTCCCCACTTATGCCTATGAGCTAGATACTGCAATTAAGGAGGACTATCTTGTGCCTCCACGGTGTATTTCTGTGCCCATAGCATTTCCTCAACTAGGTATAAAATATGATGATCTTTCAGAGGAAGAAAAAAATAGGTATGAGGCAGAGTTTTACAACGAGGAGGATAACGAGCTTCCCAAGGAAATTGACTCCGGAAAAATTAATAAGGTGATATTCAATCGTGACACGGTTGATAAGGTTATAGACCTACTAATGACAAAAGGCCATAGGGTCCTAGGTGGCGATCGCCTAGGAAAGACAATTATTTTTGCCAAAAATATTAAACACGCCCATTTCATAAAAGAACGCTTTGATAAGCTATACCCAGAATACAATGGAAAGTTTACTCAGATCATCGAACACTCAGACAGTTACTCTCAAGATTGGATAGATAAATTCTCGGGAAAGGATCTTTTCCCTCATATAGCAATTTCAGTAGATATGCTTGATACAGGTATCGATGTTCCAGAGGTCTTAAACCTTGTCTTTTTCAAAGTTGTTCGAAGTAAAACTAAGTTTTGGCAGATGATTGGACGAGGCACCAGAAAGTGCGAAGATCTTTTTGGACCAGGTGATGATAAGACTGATTTTAGGGTCTTTGATATATGTCGAAACTTTGAGTTTTTCGGAGAAAAGCCGGAGGGTGTAGAGCCAAGGGTGGCAAAGCCACTAACCCGCCGAATTTTTGAAAGAAGACTAGACGTTGTAGACGCTCTGGCAAAGAAAGATCAACCAAAGGTAAAAGAGTCCATACTAAAACTAAGAGACAAGCTCATAAATGACCTTCACAAAGATGTCTCCTTGATGAATCAAGAAAATGTCGAGGTTAGAAAAAATCTTGAGTATGTAACAAAATATACCGACAAGGAAAATTGGAAAAGACTAAGTGAAGATGACATCCTGGATCTAAAAAGTCATGTTGCAGGGCTACCCACACTTTCACCATCGACCCATGAGCTTGCAAAAAGATTTGACCTTCTATGTCATAATCTTCAGCTCTATATAGTCGAAAAGAACATCAAGAAAATAAACGACAGCGCCAAAAAGATTAAAGAGATTTGTCATTCGTTAGAGCAAAAACAGTCTATACCTGTTGTTTCTGAAAAGCTGGAACTAATAATTGATATTCAAACAGATAGCTACTGGAAAGACATCAACGTCATCGTTGTCGAGGAACTAAGAGTAAGCCTTCGGGAAATTGTAAAGTTCGTAGATCGAAATGAACAGCGAATTGTTTATACTGATTTTGAAGATAGAATAGAGGAAGAAAGAGACTTTGATTTCAATCAAATTCTATCTGGAACTGAACTAAAACAGTACAAAGCCAAAGCAGAATCGTTTATTAGGACCTGCAAGGATCATATTACGATACAGAAGCTAAAAAGCAACAAACCTATTACCAAACTTGATATTGAAGAGCTAGAAAGACTCCTTTTTACGTCGCCTGAGATTGAAAGCAAAGAAAAGTTTGAAGAAGTTTATGGTGAAGTAAACCTAGGTAAGTTTATTAGAGGAATTGTTGGTCTTGACAGAAAAGCAGCCAAAGAAGCGTTCTCGTTCTTTATTAAAGAAAGCTCCCTTCCTTCTGAGCAAAATCAGTTTATAGATAAAATTATAGGCTATCTGACTCGGTACGGTACAATGTCACCCAAATTGCTCTATGAGCCACCTTTTACCAATATTGACGATAGCGGAATTGATGGTGTGTTTGATGACGATGATGCAGACTCGATTGTAAGGACGATTAAAAAGATAAACAGAAATGCTGAACAATTGACAAAAACAGGTACGATGACCTAGTGATTAGATCAGTTTTGATTAGATATTTACGACTGGAAGTTTGTTCAATTTAGAGAAGTATACCATTATGGTGCGTTAATGGATAGAAATTAAAGCTTCGTTTAAAATCGTGCTTGATTTTATTTTGGTCGATGTGTAGGATCTCCGGACCAATGGGGGATGATAGCTCAGTTGGTTAGAGCAGCCGGCTCATAACCGGCTGGTCCGGGGTTCGAGTCCCTGTCATCCCACCATTTCACTCTTTACTCGAAACAAATCCCTAGTTTACAAACTAAGAATTAAATGATTACGAACTGAATAACCGACTGCGTTTATGTTGCTCCAACTCTAATCAATGCAGCTACTTTTTGCGTACCATGATTACTTTCAAAGACCGATCCTTTTGCATACTCTCGCGTTGGTGTACCTCACAAGTGACCATTTCACAGTTAATCCTCCCTAAGATTAGGCATGCAAAGTAACCATTCATCGGATGCTACGTCTATTCTACAAATACTAATGTCGATGGAAGGATCGCAGCTATTCCCTTCAACGATTCTATCTTCGGAACAGTCTCGATATCCGAATGAATCGGACAAGCTGATTAGTTGATAGTAAAAAGGAGCAATCGCACTGATTTCATTTAAGCATTCTGAAAGCTGTGTGAACCCTCTCTGATCTCCTTCGCAAACTCCCGTGATAAAAGGGATACAATAGGCATTGTCAGCTGGTTTCCATTCAATCACAGCTTTTTTCTGACAACCCTCTTGCCTTTCTACTTTTCCAAACCTACATGAACTAGTTAACAGTAGGCTTGAAAGAAAAATTAGTTTTGCTCGCATAGAAATTTTTGAAAAATCATCCAATGCAAAATCCCTCTATTTTGGCGTTTAGTTTTACACATATGTACTTTGGCAATGACTGAAACAAATTCTATTTTTCCTGGTGAAATTTAATCGAATAGTCTTGACCAAAATAGATAGCGAGCCCCCATCAGATAAAGTGAAGTGGCCGAGTATCCCTCATTGAAAGGTCTCCAGTTTATTTCGAATACAGCCGTGTTCACTCAAAGACCATTAACTAGCTTGTCAGATCTATCACTATCCCCGCAACTAAGGGCTAAAAATACTAAGGAAAAAAATATAGATAGCTTCACTCTAACACCCTGAATGATAATGGTTATGCAGCGAATATAATGACATATCGGCTTATTCCTTCATCACTATTGAGATTGAATAGCATTACCGTATTCAGACGTATCGAGGGTAACCCAATCTTAGTACCAATCGAAAGTTGAGTTTCTGCCTTCTATCCTGATGCTAATCTCATTGCAAGTTCTTTTGGAGTTAAACCACCTATTGAGGTGTGAGGTCTCTCGTAGTTGTACTTGTATCGCCATTGTTCAATTAGATATCTTGCCTCCTTCAGACCTTTGAACCATTCCATATTTAAACATTCATCCCTAAGTCGTCCGTTAAAACTTTCTATAAAGGCATTTTCATTTTTGTTGCCAGGCGAACAGAACCAAGGGCTGACATCATTTTCCCTGAACCAGGTCTGTATAATTTCGCTTGTGAACTCAGGTCCTTGATCGACCCCAATTTGATCGGGTAGCCCACGAGTTAGCGATAGG
>JABSRP010000004.1:113966-155065 GCA_013215145.1 Pseudobacteriovorax sp. | reverse complement strand
ACATGGCTTTTTCATATCCAGACAACTCCCCAGAAATATTGACCCATATAGATTACAGCCTTAAGTTAACGGCATTGAAGTAAGAAAACCGAAATCACTGGAGGGCAACAAACCTACAGAATTGTTGGTATGCCCTGTTCTGATGTTCAAGCTTATGCCTATCAGATCAGTTTTCTCCCATGACGATCCACTACTATTAGTGGTAAGCAGAAACCGATATGGTCAGACCAGAACCTATGTAAAAAAAAGGGAAGTTAACGTTATGACCTTGCTTGAATTGATCGTTGGTCTCAGTCCTATAGTTTCTGTTTTCATTTTTTTAGTTTTATTACGGCTACAGGCGACATTGGCAATGCCTGCTTGCTTGGTCATCACGTCTATCGGTGCTTATTTTATATGGACGGTTCCAGGGATCCAAATCGCCGCGGCTATGATAGAGGGCTTTGTGATTTCGCTATCTATTTTGTGGATTATTTTTAGTGCCATGCTTCTGCTTTATACCTTGGAAAAATCTGGTGCTATGATGACAATAAAAGATGGATTTAACCGGATTTCGACTGATAAAGGCGTCCAGCTAATGATAGTCGGATGGCTGTTTTGCGCCTTCATCGAAGGGGCTGCTGGTTTTGGGACTCCCGCTGCTATTTGTGCCCCGTTACTGGTTGCTTTAGGGTTTAGCCCTATGGCTGCAGTTGTTCTGGCTTTGATTGGCGACAGTGCTGCCGTGACCTACGGAGCTCTAGGTACACCGCTATTAGTAGGTCTGAATCAAGGTCTTGCTGGTGAGATCGATATGCTGTCCACAGGCCTTTTGCAAGACGTTGCCCAAGCAATCAGTTCCTTCGATCTCATCACGGCTACATGTTTGCCTGTGGTACAACTATTTGTTTACGGGCGGTTCTTTTCCGAGAATAAATCCTGGCGCTATGGTTTCAGCCGGTTAGCTTTGGGTTTGTTTGCTGGAATGTGCTTCACTGTGCCGGCCTTTTCCGTGGCTTTTCTACTTGGTCCCGAGTTTCCCTCCATTTTTGGAGGTTTGATAGGTCTCGCCATTTTTGTGACGAGTATTCGTTTGGGCTTGTTTCGGCAAGGTAAGCCTTCTACTAGTGAGGTCAGACCATCACAGAATCCTATGTCGCTAGGGAAGGCTTGGTTGCCTTATTTATTGGTGGCGTCCTTGTTATTGCTAACCCGCCTACCTTTTCTGCCAATTAAGGCCTGGTTGCTGTCTACTAGTATTCACTGGACAGAGATTCTTGGTACAAATATCTCAGCTAGCTTATCGTTGTTATATCTACCAGGAACTGTCTTTATCCTGGTGAGCGTGATCACTTTTTTTGCCCATAAACTCGATGGAAACGCGATCAAGGACTTGTTTGGACAAACGTTGAGTAAATCTACAGCCAGTGCCTTGGCACTGATTCCTTCGGTGGCTATGGTACGGGTATTTATTCACTCTGATACTGGAATAGATCAGGGATTGCGAGCTATGCCCGTGGAGTTGGCGGCAAGTTTGAGCGAGTCTGTTGGGCAGGCTTGGCCCCTATTATCACCTTTTGTTGGAGCTTTGGGGTCATTTATCTCAGGGAGTGCAACTTTTAGTAATTTGATGTTTTCCTTAATGCAATATCAGGTCGCAGAGACCCTTGATTTAGATACTACGACTATTTTAGCTCTGCAGAGTCTTGGCGCTAATGCGGGAAACATGATATGCGTGGTCAATATTGTAGCTGCAGTATCCGTAGTTGGCTTACTGGGAAAAGAAGGGGCGGTCATCCGTTTTACTATGGGACCTATGATTTTTTACTGCCTATGCTCGACTTTTATTGCTATGCTTAGCTTATATGTATTTTAAATGAGACTACTTTAGTCGCCATGTTTCTCAATGCTTGAGGGTTGAAATGAAAAGAACAGTGTCTCTTGTCTTTTGTCTTGGATTGTTAGTGTCCTGTCAAACCCATCAAAAGATTGCTGAGCATAAGGTTATTGACGGTCATATTGAGGCCGCCAATGAAAATGATTATGCTCGCTTTAAGTCGTTCTTTCATGCGGAAATTGAGGGCTATGACTTCCCTAATGAGCTCAAGTTTAAGGGTTTCGAAGAACTTGATAAAACCTACATGACGTTTATTAATACGGTGAAAAAAAAGGCGACGATAAAAGAGCGTCTCATCAAAGGAAATTTTGTGATTGATCTTGAGCACCTTAAGACCGATAGAGGCGAACTCGAAATCCCAGTCGTTTACGAAATGAAGGACAATAAAATCTATCGCATAATGTTTTTACGTTAGAGAATTCGGTAAAAAAGTATCCCCCCGTACAACTGTGCGGGGGGATCTATTATATTGGATTGGACTATAGGTACTATAGCCAGCTGAAGTCTAGGATTGGGAACCTTGGGTGCCAGAATCGGAAAGCAGGTGTTTCAAAAATTGGCGACACGAGCCGCATTTTGTAGAAGCGCCTGTCAACTGAATGATAGTTTTGCCAGGATAGCCTGATTTATGTAACTCTAGGACGTCTTTATCACTAACACCTAGGCATGAGCAAAAAATCATAAGTACCTCTTAATATTGACATTTCTAGAAATCGCCTCCTGATTTTTAAAATGATTATCATTATCATTATTTACTGGTTTTTCGCTCCTGTCAATCCATTTGAGCGGAAAATTCGGGCCTATTGGCTCTTTCATCAAAAGATGGGTCGTCTTGCTGGAGTCTATATAAATTTGGGAAATCAGTGAAAGTTAGAATTGAAAGCCGACCAGGAATTGAAGCAGTGAGGCAGACACAATTTCACCAATCGTTTTTGCTGAATCTTCCATATCCTGCTGGACACTAGCTAAGTCGCTCTCAGTCCCGAAGTTTGATGAGGTGGTGACTTCGAAAGATGAGCTAAACGGGGCGGCGAACCCTATCCATTGTCTCCCCAAATAGAGTCAAGAATCCAGAGTCCAGATGTTGCCAATTTCCAGATTGGCAACCATGGAGGTAACGTTATTTCAGTTTCTAATGTTAGTCCTAGATTACGATCTTGAGCGCCCGCATCAAAGGTAATGACCCTTTGTCCCAAACCCAGTCCCAGATAGAAACTATTGCCAGTAAACCACTTGACTTCAACCTCGGCAATAGATGCATTCACATCAAAACGATTGATAAATACATCAGGGTCTGAGTCGTCCAAAACTTCCGTAGCGTCCCAAGTTCCCGAGGCGTAACTCGCCCCTAGTCGAAGGCTATCAGTGACCATGTAGCCTCCTGTGACGCCAAGTCCGATAACTGGTGAGAGGAACGATCCAGCTTCAAAACCCACGCTTATTCGTTTGGTTTGTCTGATGATTTCGGAGCTATTTCCTTGCTTGGCCTCGGCGGTATCGCCACCATCGGAATTTTGCGAATATGCTGGCATGCTTAGAGATATAAGGAGTAAATATCCAAAGGTAGACTTCATAACTTATCCTATCACAAGAATGCGAACTCTATAGCTCGCCGATGGAATCGATACCCAAATCTTATCTAGGTCAACTAGGCAAAGTTAAACAAGGGGAAGGATTGATTGATGGTTTATGAAGCTGAAAAACTGATTTTCAGTAAGGAACCAACTGTCGCAAAGTTGATCAGAAGCAGTCCATATTTTCCCAATTATTTTAGTATTTTACTTGTGGCAGGTTTATTGCAGATCTGTCGTTGGATGTAGACAAACTGACTTCTTCTTGTGACATTAGCCAAAGGAAACCTCAATGAAACTTCTTATGCTTATTCTGTGTTCTGGCCTTATATTATCTTGTAAAAGCGAAACTAAGCGCGGCGTTACCAATGGTGTCGATGCTTCTGCAAATAAAAATACGATCGAAACTCCAGTGGAGTCTGAGACCGAGAAACAAGCTAGGTTAGAGGCTGAGCTTGCCGAACTAGAAGCGGCAAAGGCTGAGGAAGAGAGCAAGCTTGGCGATGTTGAAGAGCAAATCGAAGAAAGTGAAAAAGCTAAGGAAGAGGTTGAGAAGAAAACTAGCGGCTTGAACGGTATTATTGCTGCCATCAGTAAGCTTCTCGATTCGGACGCATTCCGTCAGATTATAGATAAAATTTTAGATCCTGCTCTTAAAGAAATACTACAAGGTGCTTTAGATTCGAAAGATCCAAAGGAAATGAAGGATGCCCTTACAAAGATCATTGGTGATTTAGTAAACAAGCAAAAAGAGTCTAAAGAAGAAATTGAAAAAATCGACGAAAAAATTGAAGAGAAAAAAGAAGAAATGAAATCTGATAAATAATTCTTCTTATTTTAGATAAGTCAAGACGTTAGGCATCCCGTAAGACTGTGGATGCCTTTTTTTATATTTTAGATTTCTATGCTGATCGCTTTCGTTTGGTACTGATAAACTCGTCTAGTTTCTCTCTAATGTCTTGAAGATTTCCTGTCAGGTGAACAGCTCCTAAGGCAATGGCTTCCTTTGGCATTCCGTATACTACTGATGAGGATTCGTCTTGGGCAGCAGTAAAGGCTCCAGTATCGTACAGAGCTTTCATCCCCTGCGCTCCATCTTTGCCCATCCCGGTAAGTAATATCGCAAAAATATTTTGGTTCGCCAGCTTTGCTCCCGCATGAAAAAGAAAATCCACCGAAGGCTTGTGCCCCGAAATCTCTGGCTCCTGAGAAAGGCTACAGTAAATGGCTCCGCCCTTTCGTTTCAGTCCCAAATGGTAGTCCCCTTGAGCCACATAGATTGTATTGGATTGAAGCATGGTTTGGTTTGTGATCGCGCCAAGTTGCAAGTTCGAGGCATCGGCAAGTCTTTTGGCGAAAGGACCAGCAAATTCGATGGGAATATGTTGGACTACGACTATAGGAGGGCAAAACGATTGCCGGTGAAAGCCTCGAAGGAGTGTTTCTAAAGCTACTGTTCCACCAGTGCTGGCTCCCACAAGTATCAAATCGGGAGAGAATGGACGAATGGATTTTCTTTCGATCTGAGTTCTTTTTTTGTTTGGTTTGTTACTGAGAGTTTCTTGGAGACCCTGTTTCAAAACCGAGAGTTCAACGGGCTTGTCGAACACTCGTGAGTATCCGGCATCCTCTGCGCTCTTTAAAATCATTTTATCACCGTATCCCGTGATCAGTATGCCTTGAATATCAGGGTTAAGTTTCCTAGCTTCTCGAAACAGTTCAAGGCCGCTCATTTCTGGCATAACCAGATCAGATAAAACTAGAGAATAGTCTTCGGTTTGGATTAACTCCAAGGCTTTTTTTCCTGAATCACAGAAGGTGGCGTCCAAACCCAGGCTTTCGATCATTTCGCAGTGGATGTTTCCGACATCGGCATCATCGTCGACCACGAGAATATGGCCTGTTAGAGGTTCTTGGATCATTTTTGGCTTTTTGGCTTCTTCAGCTAGTTTGATTCTTGAAGCTCTCATGTGCTCTAAAATTTTCTGTGGCTGACTGTTGTCCATAATTTGTACTTTTGGGTTATGGATTCCGGCTGGTGGCAACTCATCCTTGAGGTCAGAAATCACTGTGATGGACCCTAAAGTTGACATTTTTTCCATAGCTGGATTCGTGAGCCAATGAAACTCAGAATCAGACTGAGGTCTGTGAATGAAAAGTACTTGTGCTTGATGCTGAGACTCGATTCCTTTTTCCAATTCAAATAAATCCGAAAACTTTTGGTAAGGGACAGAGGTTTGGGTCAGGTAGTCCTTAATGTTTTGAAGGATAGAGGTGTTGTGTTTTGCAAATACGAGGAGATCCTCTTGTTGAGGTAGACCTCTAGATAGTTTTTTAAATATTGTATGACCCTGCTTTTGGAACTTCTCACTATCTTCGATTAGGGCCTCAGAATGTCCTAAGACGAGAATTCCCCCAGGTTTTAGCATGTCGTGATAGCGATCCAAAATTTTTTCAATTTGATCTTGATTGAAGTATATGAGAATGTTGCGGCATATAATAATATCGAAACTCTCTTTGACAAAACCTGACAACTCGAGAATCGAACCAGTTAAAAAAGAGCAGTGGTTGCGGATGACTTTTTGAATCGTCATGAGGCCTTGAGTTTTACCTGTGCCGTGAAGTAAATATTCCCAGTATTTTTGTGGTATTTGTTTCTGACAGCTGTCGTTATAAACGGCCTTTTCCGCGAATTGGATGGAGATGGGGTCGATATCTAGTCCCTTAACTTGATATTCAATCGGATGTCCCTCATCGTAAATTTTCTGTAGAGTCAATGCTAACGAGTAGACTTCCTCGCCAGTCGAGCAACCAACCGACAGGGCAGTGATAGGTGTTTTATCCTTATAACGATTCGTCTTTATCCAGGTTTCTATCTTTTCAAAATGTGAGTTTTCACGAAACCAATGTGTCGTATGAATGGTAAGAGCGGAAATGAGTTGATCATATTCCTGTTGATCTCTGGTGGCAAGGTAGAGATACTCGGAAAAATTATCGATATTGTTGGCAGACATTCTGCGACTAATATTTGATAGAAATACAGACGCTTTTTCGTTTGCAATTCGTTGGGAACCAACTAATTTGTAGATCAGCTCAAAGATAAGTTGTTTATCCTTATCCGAAAACCGCTTCATGCAACCTGGTCCTTTTCTCGGTTAATGATAATCTCATCATCTTCGATCAGTTGTTTTAATTCGATAATGTTAATCAAACCTAATTTTGATTTGGCCACACCGCTAATATATCGTTGATCGATGTGACTCTCTATGGTTGCGGAATCTATGTCATTGGGTTCGATTTCTAGAACAGAAACCACTTCATTGACCAATGCTGCTATAGGTTGACTACCAGGGATTTCAAAGATGACAAAGGCGCTTTTTTCTGATTCTTCAGCTGGAATATGAAATTTTCTGCGCAAATCTATGATGCCAACAATTTCGCCTCTAATATTAATGACTCCTAGGAAGTAGTCATGGGTCAAAGGTACACTTTTGATTTTCTGCGGTTCAATAATCTCTCGGATCGACAAAAGATCGGTACCGTATAGCTCAGAATCCAAACGAAACACGAGGTACTTGTTAACATTGCTATCATCTACAGGCTCATTATCCTGCATGGTTTGTTCCCCTTTACTGACGATTGATATACTCTCGTCCCACTTGATTCATGTCTATAATCATCGAAGGCTCTCCAGTCCCTAGAATACAGGCACCTGCAAAAATCTTTAAGTCGGCTAATTTACCCTCAAGCGCTCGGATGACGACCGACTGTTGACCAAGGATGGAGTCTATGGAGAATACAACCTGTTCCTCCTCAATTTGCAATATAAGACCCACACTGTTTGGAGTGGTCGGGATGTGACAAGACTCTAAATCTGGTAAGAACTCTCCCAAATCCACCAGGGGGTAGACCTTGTTTCTAATACAAACCATCCTACCTTTTTGGGTGCGTTGCTGAATTTCATACTCTCTTAAATTGATGATCTCCTTAAGCTCAAGGATAGGGATAGCATAGGGTTTATGATCGATGGAAACGAGGATGGACTCTGCGATACTAACGTTTGTAGGGAGGCTGATAAGAAATTTGGTTCCTTTTCCTAGTTCGCTTGCGATCTTCAATTGTCCGCCAATCTTATCTACTGTTTCTTTAACCACGTTCATTCCGACTCCACGTCCCGAAATATCGGTGACTTCCTCTTTGGTCGAAAAATTCGGCATAAGAATAAATTTGAAGATCTCGGAATCAGATAGAGACTCTCTGGGCCTTTGTGTTAATCCTTTATCTACCGCCTTTTGGTATATCAAGTTGGGATCCATTCCCTTGCCATCATCCTCAACAACAATATTAACCGCATTCGCCTCCTGATAAGCCGTTAGGGATAGATGCCCAGTTTGATTCTTCCCTATTTCCAAACGGTCCTCGTTAGGCTCGAGCCCATGATCCACGGCATTGCGTACCAGGTGGACTAGCGGGTCTTTTATTTTCTCGATGATTGACTTGTCGAGTTCTACTGATTCTCCATTTATCGACAGCGACAGCAACTTTTCTTGTTTTCTCCCCGTATCTCTAATGATTCGTTCCATTCTTTGAAAAAGCTGAGATAACGGCTGCATTCTGAGATTGAGCGCGAATGATTGAACATCTTTTAGGTTTTTTTCAGATAGCGAAATTGCTTTCCGACATATGGCTGAGTCCATGGTATTGCTTTTAAAGGCATGGCTTATGATACTTTGTTGAGTGGATAGCTCACCTACAAGCCTCATGAGCTCGTCAAGTTTGTTAGCGGATATTCTTATGGTCTCGTCGACTTTACCCTTTTGCTGCTTTTTTTGCTTGGCAATGGTCTGTTCCACAGCTTCCTTAGGGACCAATCCTTCGGCTACTAACACCTCACCGATAGGTCTTTGTTGTATAGTTGCTGCTTGTTCAATTTGCTCTGGAGTCGCATGTCCAGATTCAATAAGTAGGGTTCCTAAGTCTTTATTATGGTTGGATTCATCAGGTTCTTCCGCGGATTTTGTAGGTTCGTCGAAGAACCCAAATGAAGCTGTACTTTCATTCTTTATGAATGGTTTGATCATAATCCGATCTAGAATATCTTGAGTTGCTTCTTTGTGTTCGATATCATCTCTAAGGCCTGAAATCCAGCTTTGAAAGATATCAAGGCATTCAAAAAGTAGCCCGATCCGATCGGGTGTCGCTAGACTCAAGTCGTCTTTGAAAAGCGTTATGGTGTCTTCAATTTTATGAACGAATGAAGAAAACTCATTGAGTCCCACACTCGCTGAGGAACCCTTCATATTATGAGCCACGCGGAATAGTTCGTTGATAGCCTCGGCCGAAAGCTCTTTCTCAACTTCTAAGCAGGAGGACTCCCATGTCTGGAGTAAGTCCTCAGCCTCGTCAAGGAATATACCGATAAAATCTACGTCATTCACAATAGCTTACCCTGCTTTACGCTCTACGAAGGACTCATCATCGGCATCAATGTCTTGCGGAAAATTTTCAGTAAGATGTGCCGGCGATCTAGGGCGGCTTGTCAGATCTTGAATCATAGACTCGTCACTAGGTCGATCTTCGGCTCGCTCATGGTGAATCGATGGTGATGGTTTGTAGGGTGTTCCCTCAGTGGTCTGATCTTTATGCGTACGTTTTTGTTCGTATTTTGATCCGTTGACTAGCCTCATCAGGCCATCGGTAGCAGATTCTAGTCTGCGGCTCTCTTCTTCCAGCTGGTTAGCTAGTTCGGAGGTTAGGTTTACCTCTTTGAGACTGGCTTGAGTCGATGTGTCAATTTCAGAAAAAGCCGTTGTGATTTGCTCGATACCAAGCTTCTGCTCGTTCGATGCTTCTGTTATCACTTGAATCTGATCAGTGATGGCAGAGATTTTCTCGGATATATGGCTGAAGGTGTTGTTGACTTTGCGTGTCACCGTCTTTCCGGTATCAATGCGTTCGGTAGTGTTACGAACGATGGTATTGACACGTTTTTGACTTTCCTGAATCATATTTGAAATTTCGTTTGACGCGCCGCCGCTTGTTTGGGCTAAATTGCCGACCTCCTCTGCGACTACAGCAAAGCCTTTCCCGTGTTGGCCTGCTCGCGCCGCTTCGATGGACGCATTGAAGGACAGCAGTTGAGTCTTGAAAACGATATCGTTGATCACCTTCGTTTTTTCGGATACTTCATGAATAACGGTACCTATCTCTTCAAGCTGGTGATTGGCAGCTTGAATTTCGTCCATAGATCGCACCATTTCCCTTACCGTAGCGTCACCTTCGTGAACCTCTAAGGATACGCTATTCGAGGAAGCTTGGGTTTCTTTGGTCTTTTCTAAGGTTGTTCCCAGCATGGAATTCATTTCGGACATGGTACTGACAGTCTCTTGCAGCGATGCAGCCGTTTCTTGAAATCCGCTAGACAGGGTAGAGCTTGCCTTAGTCAAATGGGTAGAAGCCGAACTGATGCGTTTCGAAGCACGGTCTAATTCGCCAATGGTTGCTTTGATCGGTAGCATAATGGCATTGACAACCCAGTTACCGAGCTTTACCGGTACCATGGGTGAGAATAGTAAGAATATTGCGAAACCGTATAAGGCGACCCTAGCGAAGAAAAGGTCCTCTTCTAGGGTTTTTATGGTTGCCTTTGCTTCTGTAGCTCTTAAAGAGCCAATCTCATCAACGACAATCGTCAGGGTATCGAAGACCATGGTCGCATTGAGTCCGAAGGAACCAGTACCAAAATTATCGATAATAGTAAGATAAAAGGCATTGGCATCACGCCATGATTTTTTGTTAAAGAGTTCATTGCGAGCCTTGGTGCCATCGGAAGAGAGAACCAGAGCTCTAGACTTTAAAAAACCCTCAACCATAGCCTTAAGTGCAGCTACATCCTTGAGCTCTTGGGGTGGTATGGGTTGGTCCTTGGCGGAAATGGAAGTTAACCTTGCACGAAAACGCCCTGCCTTGTCTTTAGCAGATTCGATCATGGACAAAGATCTTAGCTCGCTTGAAAAACCAGCATGGGTTGTATTTTTTGCCGCCAAAACGTAAATGTCGATCAAGCCGTCGATAATTGCGTTGAAAGTCAAAATCACGTTGTCTTTTGTCGCTTGGCTGTTTACCAGTACTCTCGCAGCCTGAGTGTCAGACTCTAGATTTTTCAAGGCTTCTGGATTGAATTTACTGATGTAGGACCCTTCAAAGGCTTCGATAGCCTTCGGGATTGCTTTGTCGACGTGAGATCTTTTTTCTTCCAGAAGTTTTTTGTCAGCTCCACCACTTAGGTGACTTGCTGAAATCCCTCGCTCCAAAGCCATAGCTGATTTTAAATTGGAGATTTGATCTAGGACAGCCATCGTCTCCTTGCCGTGTCTCAGTTCGAATACTAACGATATGTAATTGGATGTGATATATGCGGCTGTCATGAGAAACAGAGCGAAAGACGCACCAACCAGAAGTGCAACTCTAGCTTTAAGATTCAGGTTCATTACCGTCTCCGTTGATGAGAATACCATTAGGCATCATGAGTTCGATCTAACGGGGTATCGGCTTTCCGAAAAGGATTTTAGAGCGAGGGTGTTTAGACGGGAAGGTTTCGAGGCTGATTTTTGGCAATAGGTTTCTAGATTCTTTAGAATTAGTAAGATTCTATTGTGATTACTGCAGCCTAAACACTCGTTGGATCAAAATGACAGCAAAATGTACTACGGCAATCCTAACGTTTCTTGGCTATATCGAGAACAGGCGAATATGTCCGGTTTTATTTCGATCGTTTTTTTTCATTTGAGAAAAGAATTTACGTTCTTCCAGTGGTAGGGTTAATTTTTTCTATTAAATTTCGATATCATTTTTATACTTCTATTATCTATTTCCTGTGCCCTGCAGAATAGTCTGCAGGGCATGGCTTCTAGTAGATTTCTTTAATGAAAATTAATGACGCTTTTGTTGCAGTGGGTCGAACGGCGAAGGTCTCTTTATTTGGTCGTTTTGCAAACTCTTTATTTAAGATTACAATAACATATGTTACCTGCGTATTCACCGAGCTTTACAGGTCAGATGAAAAACGGCTGATGCGTTTGCCAATCCAGTCTACATAATCTGAGACAGAGGTAAGGATAGTCACCGAGGCTGCGCATCCGCCTGATTGGTTTCCGGGGCCTCTTACTGTTATTCCTACCAGGGTGTACTCTCCGTTTTCATTGATAAAAGCCGGTCCTCCCGAATCACCGTTGCAGCCTCCCTTTGGGCTTGTGATGGTCCTTGGATTTTTGCTGTTACCAAAACCAGCATAGAACTCTTGGTTGTTTTGTAAGTCTTCGATAAAAGGGATGGTCACCTTTCTTAGTTCAGGGAGTTCAAATGGATTGGTGCTAAGGGTTCTTCCGTATCCAGTCAAGATCACTGGCTGACCCGGTGCAAAACGGTTGCTCAAATCACTCCGCCAACGCACAGGTTCTTTGTCTTCTGGAATGGCTTCGCTTAAAAAAACCAGTGCTATATCGTTAATGGGCTGTCGGGGATTCCAAACATTTGACGTCCGATCCAGCCAATCGTCTTGGTAGGACTCGTGGCGTACCCATCCACTGTCGAGCATTCCAAAGGCAACGTCGTCGCGTGGACTAAGCCGGAAAAAGCTTTCGATGCTGTTGATATCCACAGACACCTCACGCTGTCCTCCTTGATAGTTAATCAAAATTGTATCAGGAAGACAGTGAGCGGCTGTTAACACAACGTCAGTCTCGATAATCACTCCGCTGCATCGCCAACCCGTAGATTTCCCGCGGATGTCCTCGGGAACATCATTTGAGTCGGAGAACTTAGCCTCCACCAAGAGTCGGACGCTGTGCTTATATTCCGCCGTATTACGATCGAGAACCTTCTCGCCTCCTACAATCAGGGTAGAATCTTGGGCAAATATCTGAACGTTAATTAGAAAACTAAAACACAAACACAAACACATACGAAATAGCAGGTATCTCAAACTCATGGGATAATTCCTTTTAGAATTGAATGCCATAACAATATTTTAGCCGAAAATGATAGGTAAACACTTGTTAGTAAATTTAATCTTTAATGCATAATCGTAAGATCTAGGCTACCGACTTGGACTAAGTACAGATACTAATGTCAGTTTATTTTTATGGGCTTTTTCTGATTTTTATATTTCGTATTTTAAGTTTTTCACATAAAAATACATATTGTCGTTACAAAATTGAATATTGGAGTTCTTATGCGAGTCACTAAATTTGCATTGCTTTGTCTTGGACTGTTCGGTGGTGCTGGATTATCTAGCGGTGCTGACATTATTTTGAAGTCTTTGGATGTCCTAGAAGGGGAAAAAACCTTTGAAACGCGGTTCTCAGCTGCTGATGATGAGCTTATTTTTGATACCATTTTGAAGGGAAATTATTGCGGCAGCTGCCTAGAGACGTTGGAGCAATCGGTAACATGTAGCTCCACTTTTGCCATCACAAAAGACTCGCTAGTCGACGCTTTGGTTTCTTTACCAACTGGAGCCTTATTGAATGACCAATTAAAAATCCTAAGCTCGAGCCCTATCGACTTGGCCGACGAGACCGTGGAGCGTTGTGTGCAATACAAATTAGGCTTTGAAGACGTTCCTGTGGACCTATTCTACAAGGGACCAGCCTGTCGTCTACCTTACGAAGACTACAATGATTTATTTGTTAGTGTTACTCTCTGCGGTAAGAAAGAGCCTAAGCCACCAAAAAAACCTGACGTGACTCTTGAAGTAAAAGACTGCTGGGGAAATGACTTGGCATCTGTGGGCGATGATATCACCTTCGTACCGAAATGCGGTAACGATCGGGGGGCGACGTATGGAGCTTATTTGAAAGGATCTGGCGCGGATGTTTATCTTGCTGAACAAGGTGTCACTTGGAAGATCTACCAAGGCGAAGACGATCCTATTGTTCTGAAACACTATAGTGATGATCCAGACAATTGGGTGAATACGCCGAAGACAGGTCATTTTTTGTTAAAGACATCGCCCGACCAAGATCAACCGTTTATGGCTGACTGTGCGGGGCATCGGACATGCTTTCTAGCACTCCCTTGTATGTACTCCGGTCGCGGGGTCGTCACCGTCGAGGCGATTTTGAAAGATGGTACTGTTCTCAAAAAGTCTTTCTCTGCTAAAAATGGTCGTTTCGAAAATCGAAAACACTGATTAACCATCCTCTTTATGTAGTCGACGAGCCTTCGTTGACTACGATTAAGCTTCGTTATCGCCTTTAAACAAAGAAAAAATCAAAATTTATAGCCCAAATTAGCGTAAGTCTCTACGTTCGATAGAATAGGCAGATCCTGCCTTCGTGAGCACTGCTCCCGTACCGATATCCTACTGGGGTAAAATACGGAGTATTATGAAGCTGCTTTTCATCGTCATACCTATCTTATTTTTGTGTCATAATGCGGCCGCGTTGCCAGCTATTGATGTCTCAAAACCCGATTTTTCAGGAAAGATGCTAGGTAAAAAAACGGAGTGGTACCAAGGTGACGAGTCCATTTATGAGGTTTCAGCACCTGAATTTAGTGATCGCTTTCAAATAGGTGATAAGCCAGCTCTGAACTTTGGCTTCACAAACAAAAACTATTGGTTTCGTCACAGATTTTACAATCCAAGTGAACAACCATTTACCATTTATGTTTTTGATCATGTGAATGTAACAAAAGTCGCTAGGGTATTTGTGGGCGAAAGATTGGTTGCCGATTTTACTCATAGTGATTTAGGAAAGTCCCGCATTGCTGAAATCACTCTTTCTCCGAAAACAACCACTGATGTTTACGTTCAAAGACAGACGGATCATATATTGCGTATGGGCTGGGTTTTTTGGTCTGATCTGTTTGATCTCGCGGATGATATCGCTGATCGAGAGCAGTTTTTGTCTGTTCTACTGGCAATATTTTTTATGGCTATCCTGTTTAATATGGCCTTGTTCTTTGTTTATAAGGCGCGGCTATACTTTTATTATCTCCTTAATATTATTAGTGTGGCTTTGTTCGCCATGATTGTGACGTCTGTTTATTACATTCCGTTTTTGACAGAGTATTCTAGTGGAGTGGAGACTCTGATAGGACTGTCAGGTATCTTTTCCTTGTTGTGCACCTATGAGTTCCTTTCTATTAGGACTCGTTATCCACGACTGAATATTTGTTTTAAATTCATTTTTATAATAAGCTGTCTCACGGCTACCAGTTTGAGTCTCGAACTAAACCTTTTAACAAAAAACCTTTCGACTAAGATATATGGAATTAGCATGGCATTGTGCTTCTTGTTTTCTATTTATGTTTTCTTGAAAGAGCGATACTTTCATTTGCTGATCTACACCTTTGGTTATGGGATCTTTCTTGTCGGTACGGTCATCCAGGCTATCATCTGGGCGGACGCCTTACCAAAGGTATTCCCTTTTTACTCCAATGTCATCTTTGTCTATGCCACTGCACTGGAAAACATCTTCATGCTTTTGGCTATGGGTAACAAAATATACATAACTGAAAAGCAAAGGGTTCATGGCTATAGTGAGCTGGCAAAATTATTTTTTCCTCATCAACTTAAAATGATAGAGTCTGGTAAGAAAATTGAAACCACTATGCCGGTGGGTAATGGTGAGGCACTGGTGATTGCCTTTGATGTGGTGGGAAGTTCGAAGATTCCTCACGATGAATTTGCTAGTTTGATGGAGGATTTCTCCGGTAAGTGTCGTGATCTCATGATGGAGGGATATTGTGAGGATAAGTTGGTGAGTTCGGGGTTTATGATTAAGGAAATGGGTGATGGTTTTCTCTGCTCTGTTGGTTTTCCCTTTCAAGCGCCGACAAATGCCACAGCCGACTGTGCCGTTGAACTTGCCGAAAAAATCATGAATTTATTTAGAGTCCATTCTAAGGAGCTAACGCAAAAGTATACGGTGCATTGCTCCGCCGGCATCTCTCGTGGTGATGTAAACAGTTTCTTTTCTAAATCGGGCGTGATCCGATACGATTTATGGGGGCGAGCTATTGTTCATGCGGTACGCTACGAGGCGCTTCGCAGCAAAATATTTCAGAATATTACCAAAAAAACGGAAGATATCATCATCATCCAAGACAGTGTTTACGATGGCCTTTCACCGGAGATTCGGGCGTCCTTCTGTTTAGTCGAATTGGAAAACTACCAGTTTCGGGTCCGTGATGATGAACGAGCGAAGCGGTTGGCTTATAAACTTCTGCAGGCAAATGGGCTAGAGGAAGATAACGTGGCTTAGTTCGAATTTCGCTTTATTATCAAAGACAACTTCTGTAAGTTCTAGGAAACTGTTCTTTATAGGAGGAAACCATGGCTAATCAAGTTCCTGAAGTAACATTCAAAACCCGAGTAAGAGATGAGTCTGTAGAAGGACCAAACCCCTATCGTTGGCAGGATAGAACCTCCTCTGAGATTTTTTCTGGGCGAACCGTTGTTTTGTTCTCCCTCCCAGGTGCTTTCACACCAACTTGTTCCTCAAACCATTTACCGCGCTTTGAAAGCTTGTACGAAGACTTCAAAAAAGAGGGTGTTGATGAGATTATCTGTCTATCGGTAAATGATGCATTTGTTATGTTTCAGTGGGGAAAGCAGATTGGTGCCAAAAACGTAACCTTGCTTCCGGATGGGAACGGCGAGTTCACAGAAAAAATGGGTATGCTTGTGGATAAATCAAATATCGGCTTTGGTAAGCGTTCCTGGCGGTATTCGATGTTGGTGAAAAATGGAGTGGTAGAAAAAATCTTCGAAGAGCCAGGAAAGGCTGACAATCATGCTGAGGATCCCTTCGAGGTGTCTGATGCAGATACAATGTTGGCACATCTTAGAGGGGAGAGTTCGAGCTCTGTGGCGGCGCCTAGCCGAGACTTTGTGGGCTAGGTTCACTCCC
The DNA here is from genome assembly GCA_013215145.1 of Pseudobacteriovorax sp. Lineage (GTDB taxonomy): Bacteria > Bdellovibrionota_B > Oligoflexia > Oligoflexales > Oligoflexaceae > DT-89. The sequence goes on along the minus strand of JABSRP010000004.1, from coordinate 138,701 downwards.
TGGCTCCGCACAGGTGCTTGCTGAAATCACGCTGGGACGATACCCTTATAAATCTGAAAGCATTTATTAGGGGTATCTATCGTGTTGAAAACTCTTTTGCGGTGTTTAGCCTTTAGTGTTGTTCTAACAGGTTGTAAGTTGTCCGATCCGGCCTCGGATTCGAGTCCGCAGTCTCTGGGACCAAATGCCTCCCTTTACGATCACATCCGCGCGTCTGTGGTTAACAATCCTAAAAATCAAGAATTGAGTAGTGTTCCTTTGGCACTCTTGCCCACTGAGAATAACTCCAATTTCGCTTTTTTAGTACAGGGGGAGGCTATCTTCAATAAAGCCAAAGAACAAATCAGCCAGGCAAAGTATGAGGTTAATATCGCAACCTACAACTGGATTGTTAAGGATATCTATAAGGATGATGATCTCGATCCCGCTAAGGCGATTTTCGAGGGGGTTGCCACAGCCGTAAAGAATCTAACTCCATTACCGTCGGGGCAAGAGCGAAAACTTCTGCTAAAAATATTGGTGAATCAGATTCGTCTATTCCAGGGTCCTAACCAATCATTGGCTGAAGTCAAACGTTCCATCCAACGCTACTTAAGCCCTCTCGATTTTGACCCAAACATGATCGATATTCGTATTGCCACTTATCCACATACTAAGCTGGGAAATCTACACGATAAGATGATTATTGTGGATGGCAAAACTTTGCATACCGGTGGAGCTAACGTCCAGTCTCAAAACAACTTTAAACCGTATCAATGGATGGATCTTGCCGTGAGCATGACGGGACCAATCGCTGCCGTTGGCTTATATGAATTTGACAAGAAATGGAATCGTGGAAGCGAAATAGGAATTGGTAAAAACTGGAGGTATCGCTGCGAGTTAGTTGGGGCAACCAAAGAGTTAACCTGTGAGGTTGATGGCGCCAAGGAAGTGGTGAATCCTGGCCAAAGAACTTACCTGAGGTTTCTTAACTTCAAGAGTCATCCCACGGGAAGAGTCTTAGCATTGCCCCAGAGTTGCGACCTGGACGATCTCAGTCGTGCGAGGCGCCTGAATTCCCCCCAGAATGCGGCTTGGTTGACTGGGATGAAGCAAGCGAAGCGATCTATCAAAGTACTGTCACCAAATATTGATGCAGAGCATTTTATCTCTTCCGTTAAATCTGCCGCCGCTCGTGGGGTAAAGGTATCCATTATGACCAGTAAAGGGTTCAACGCAGGCACGATCGGAGTGGTTGGTCAAACCAATCGAGAGGTCTTTGACAACATGAAACTAAGCTCCGCAGAAGCTGGCAGTACCCTACAGGGGCGATGGTACGTACCAATTGGCATGTCAAGTCCCCCAGATGGTGGTGTTGCCAAAGCCATGCATGCTAAACTGATGATTTTAGACGACGAACTAGTGATTTTGGGTAGTGGAAATCAAGATCGATTTGCTTGGTACCATTCCTGCGAATTTAATATCGCTTTCGATGAACCCGCTGCCACCAAAGAAGTTGTAGATTTTTTCGATGGAGTCTGGAAAAAGGGAGAGTTGGTGTTTTAGATCTTACGAAGGAACAATGCATTGAACATAGCTGGTTTTAGTTTGCTGATATTAGGTGGCTTTTTGGTCTCGACTCTCGTGAATGGTCAGGATCGTATTTCTGTGATGGCTTACAATCTTGAAAATCTTTTCGACACGAAAGATGATCCGAATGTAGCCGATGAGACCTATCTGCCGTTAGCCACAAAAAGGGCTAATCCAGCTATTCAGAAAAAATGTCCAAAAGACGGACGCTACCGTAAGTCTTGTCTGAACCTTGATTGGTCAGAGGCTAATCTTCAAGCAAAAATGAAAAATCTTGCGTCTGTGGTGCTTTCCGTTAATCAAGGGCGTGGGCCAGATATTCTGATCCTTTCGGAGATCGAAAATCGCGGGATATTAGAGACCTGGAATACGAAGCACTTAAAAGCTGCTGGGTACCAAACTGTTATGCATTTAGATAGTGGTGATAGACGAGGTATTGATACTGCTGTTTTGTCCCGACTCAGTCCAGCTGGGCAAGCAAAACTGCACCCCGTACGTTTGCCTGAAAAAGGGAAAACAAAAGAAACGAGAGGAATACTGGAAGCTCCGCTAAAAACCAAAAATGGCGATCTGATAACAGCCTTTGCCGTCCATTTTCCATCACCGCGCCACCCTCACGAGCAGAGAGTGGCTGCATTTTCCCAACTCACTGATGCTGCGAAAAAAGCTAAAACAAAGTCAGCGGCTGTTATAGCTGGTGGAGATTTCAATGTGATCAACCGCTATGACTCGTTAATATTTCGAGGCCTCGGATATGCTGACTGGCAAACCTCTCATGTGATTGGTTGCCACAGCTGCCTTGGAACCCATTTTTACCGGGATAACTGGTCTTTTTTAGATGCCATTCTCAATCTAAAATTTGATGAAAAGACGGCTAAAAACTCCTGGCAAATTGATCCAAGTTCCGTCGAGGTCATCAACTCTCTAAAGCTACAAAGACGTCCTCAAATATCTCAAAGCCCAAGGCGATTTGAAGTAAGTGATAGGACAGGGGCGTCAGATCATTTCCCTATTTATTTGGAAATTGTACGAAACAAGGTAGCTCACTGACCAGCTATCCAAATCCTACATTTGTTAGGGAAAATATTTTTTAATACCCACATAACCGCTTGCCTTAAACCTCCTTGTCCTGGTAGGTCAGAGTTGAGACCTGGAGGTCCCATGGGTAAGAATTTTTTTACATTTTTACTTCTGATTGTCTGGCTCGGCGGAGTCGCGTTTTCAGAATCTTTCGGGCTGACCCTGAGTCCAGCTCAATCAAGGGTCGCTATGCTTTTAGGCGTAGCCACGATTCTGTGGGTCTCGGAAATTGTCCCCTTATTTGTCGTAAGCTTTATTATACTCGGGACCAACCTGATATTTATTGCTCCCGTGGCGGTAACAAAACACGCCTCCACAGTTTATTTTGAGCCTTTTTTTTCCAGTATCATTTTACTTTTTCTCGGTGGGTTTGTCGTTTCTAAGCTATTTCAGACTTATCACTTTGACAAGCAGCTGGCGATGATGCTTCTGAAATATACAAAAGGAAGGTCCCTTCAATTGCTCATCGGTATGGTGCTATTGGCAGCAGGCTTGTCTATGTGGATGAGCAATACAGCGACAGCTGCCGTGGTGCTTGTTTTACTGCTTCCGATAGCCACTCAGCTTGATCAAGATGATCCTTTACGGAAGTCCTTGTTTTTAGCCGTGCCTTTTGCTTGCAACATAGGTGGGTTTGCAACTCCCATCGGCTCACCTCCCAATGCGATTGCCTTGGCCGCCCTCCAAAAAAACGGCTATCAAGTGGGGTTTTTGCAATGGTTCTCATGGACCTTTCCGATCGTTATGATTTTGTGTCTACTGATCATTGGGGTGTTATGGGTGTGCTATCGCCCCAAACATTCAGTAGTTGTATTTGATGAGTCCTCCTTGGAAAAACCTCAGTGGACCAAACCCCGCATAATGGCTCTTATGATCATCATACTGACCATTTTAGGCTGGATGTTCTCCAGGCAGCTTGGCGTTGCTAGCTCGACCATGAGCCTTTTGCCCATCATCGGTGCCTTTTCCCTTAAGCTTTTAGATGAAGGCTCATTCAAACAGTTGCCCTGGGATGTTATCTTCATGGTTGGGGGAGGTGTTTCCTTGGGATTGTCGTTGCAGGCAGCGGGAATAGACCAAACCATACGTGACTTGTTGAATGGGTGGAAAGAGGTATCGCTGGCAGCCATGGTGATTCTTGGCATATTGGTGATGGCATTGTCCACCTTTATGAGTAACACTGCCACAGCAGGCCTCATTCTCCCGTTGGTTGTGGTTGTTGGAGATCGCTTTGATCTTGCCGAGGAAGGTGCCTTGCTAGTTACCCTAGCTTGCTCGGCTGCCATGACCCTTCCTATCAGTACCCCTCCAAACTCCATTGCATTTTCCTCGGGAATGTTGGAAGTTCGTGATATTGTCAAAGCAGGTAGTGTGATCTCTTTAGTCAGTGTGACGATCATAAGTATCTGCGCTTTGGGCTACTGGCGATGGGTCTTATGATGGATTGATTCAGTTATCGAATCCGCGAAATAAAAGCATAGGGGTGGGCATGGACTTACATATCCAACAATGTCAAAAATGTCAGTCAAGGCATGTTCGGAATATTCTAGTTCGTGAGGATAAGGATGTGGTCTATGTCCAATGTGAGTCATGTCAGGCTCTTGTCGCTCGTTATATTTTGGACAATGAGCAAGGGTATTTTCATCTTGGAAAAGGGTACGAGAGTTTCCTGAGGGCCCAGGAACGGACGGGAATGTCGCTGAGTACCCGGTCCTTGATTGAGGAATTTCCCAACTTGGAAAAAAAGATACTTGAGGATTTTGATAAGGTCGAGAAGGCTCTTGAGATTAAGTATACTAAAAAATAGGTCGCCCATCAGTGTGATCTTGTTGCAAATGGTGCAAGTTTAGGAAGAGTCAATAACTGAGTATTAGAAACTATAGACTATCTATAATTTGTTGCTATTGATCTTGTCTCTAAGTTTTTTTCGTGAATGACCGTGAGGCCACTAAAGGACCTATCTAGATTAACAACGCGATTCGCGGCTAAAAGACCTACTCTAAACTAGTTCAGTCTAGAGGAGGCAACTCAAACACTAAATATTCAGGATTCCACATAGATCAGAGATTATCTTTGTTAAATTTTGAATCAGAGATTCTGTGTCGAGTATTTGGTAATCAATGAATTCTATTTCAGCCTCAAGCCTCTGAATTTCCCTCTCTAGTTGTTGTTGTTCAATCTTCGCTGATCTCAGAGCTTCAGCAGCTTCTTGTAATCGTAGTCTGATATCTTCACACCTTGATGTGAGTTCGGAGCAATTCCTCAAATCCTCAATAAGGGACTCGTAAATTTCTTCGAGATCCATTATCACATCATTGATTAAAGCAACATCCCGACGGATATCTTCGATTTTTCTTTTTAGGAGTGTTTTAGAGAACTCTAGTCTAGAAAGATCCTCATTCAAAGTGCTGATGTCTTCTTGAATCTTTTTTATACGTTCAATAATATGCCTTTGTGCTTCAGTTTGCTCTTCTTCATCGGGAAACTGACAAACTTGCCCGAAGGTATCAAATGGTTTCAAAGGACTCATCTCCTTCTCAAGTATCGCTTGACCAAAGGCCCCGCTCTGTAGAGTCATGACTGTCGAAACCAGACATCCAATTGCAGCTCTCTTTTTCATTTTTTCTCCTTTATCTAGTAAATATAAAAGTCAAACGACCTAAAAGGTCTTTAAACAGATTGGCAAAAAAATTTCCCAGCTAGGAAACGTAGAAGGCTCTAAATAAGCTGGATATAGCGTATCCAGCTTAATTAAATCGTTTACACAAGCGACAAAGTTCAGTCTTCGAAGTTTGCATATATTGAGAAGCGGCTTGTATAGTCAAAACTATGCGTCACGACAGATCCACAACCATTAGATGGTGGTAAATCGGGCGGTTCAGGTAGTGGAAACGGAGGAACTGGTCTAGGTGATGGCACAGGGTTAGGAAACGGTGAGGGCCAAGGTTTTGGTTCGGGCTCAGGAAAAGGAAATGGCAGTGGTTGCGGGTCTGGCAATGGTCTAGGAAAGGGAGTTATTGGAAAAGGTCTGTCTGAGCGGAACAGCCCCTCCGTGTTTGGGTTTGAATCAGCGATGTCGGCAACCCATGTTGACCTTCGATCAAAATCAATTGTGTTCTCTCGATCCAATAACTCTGGTTCATTAATTGGCGTAGTAAACCAGACTGGTCGACATACGTGTGGTGCATCTGCAATGACAGTGACTTCAGATTTAACTCTTAGGTTTAATTCTAAAGCAAGATTTTTTTCCGAGAGACAGGCTCCGATACGGCTAGTTTTGCGTTCTAGCTTGATATAGTTTCTTTCAATGGATAGATCGATCCCTGGTGGTAGAGATACTCGGCTTCCATCGTTTCCTTGACTCAAACCTTGCCAAAAAAATGATTCTAACTCATAGTCTAGGACATAACGAAATTCATCAACAATTCTAGAACCTACATGATCGTTGGGGTTAGGCTGCACTAGTTCTTTAATCCCTGCACGATATACCTGAAGAACAATATCATCTTCAATACGATGCATTTCTAATCCATCGTATTCAGTCAGAAGACTATCTATGACTTCCTCAAATTGTTCCATTCTACGCAAGTATTCATCGTCTGACATGGTGTCGGGATCAAGATTTGCAGCATCTTCAATAACCTCAACGAGATCGAGCCAGATAGAAGATCCTTCCTCAAAAAGTGACTTTACTTCAGAACAGGTCATGCTGGGAGAGGGTTGATTGAGGGTGTAAAACATCTTTTTTTCGACGTGTTCACTAAAAATATTAGGAATTGGAATACCATAATAAATTAGATCTCTTTGTTTTGTCTCTTCTATCACGGCTCTTTTCAACGAACCCGCAAAATTTGAAATATTTTGATCAGTATTTGGTAATACTTGGCTAGCACTCTTGCTAAAAGAAATCTCTTCTAGGCCCTTGAGTAACTTTTCATTGAATCTTTGCTCTAACTCTCGGATCTCGGAAAAAGCGCTGCTGCTGACAATTATGCAGCTTAGGATCATCCCGCTAATCGTTATTTTTAAATGATGCTTCAACAAGACTGATCTCCTTTTCTATTTCGATTAAATACAGCTTTTCTATTTGAGTCATTAGCGATTCAAGTCGATCAGCTTCTTCCTCACTCAGATCATTCTGATTAGCTCGTTCGATGAGTTTTTCACTATCTATTTGAGCTTGCAATGCAGCAATTCGTTGTTTGTTAGATTTATTACTTATACTCGCCTTCCCCTCTTCGGTAGTAGGCCGAGTCTCCGAAATCGAGACATCTTCTGTTTTCAATGGTTGACTAGACATAGTTGTTTCTGGTCTTACGTTGACCGGATCTATAGATGTTTGGGTTTTTTTTTCACCTTCTCCTGGCATCATTTCGTCGTCACTTCCATTAAAAATGGATAGTACGACCAATAGACCAGTGACTGCTATAGTAACAAGACTAATTTTTTTTAGATTATTCATTTGCTCTCCTCATGACACAAATATGCCAGAAGCTGTTCGATTGAAAATTGACAGGTCTGTTTTAGATAGACTCCAAGTTCTACATTGATATCTATGTCCTGGGGATCATTATTAATGCCCTTTTTTGCACAGCTCATTTTCGTACTTGGTATTTCGCTCGACTCTAGCCGAGCGCAACTAATTGGCGTCTTGTCTGTCTCGATGGGCTCATTCTTCTTTTGTTCTTCGGTGGAGCAGGAGAACCCAATCGCAGATATCAATATCAATCGGAACAGCATCCTCATCATTTACCTTTACCTTCAATGGTTTGCTTTATTTCAAAGTCGGCTTTTTCAACGGGAAGTAAACTTGAAAGACCTTCCTTATTTTCGATTGTCTTTAGTTTACCAGTGTCATCAGTAATGATTTGATAAAAATCGAGAACTCCAATTTTACTTTCTGGAGCGATGGCAGACGCTAAAGTATAGCCAATCAATACCGCTTTTTGACGGTCGGAAATAGTGTCATCGAATTTTAATGTTCTGACAGACTCATAGCCTTGCCATAGAGTATCTACTAAATCGGCGGGAAGAGGTTTTTTATATGAGATCTTCATAGATCCTTCAATTTGAACCGCAGCATTAGCCTGTAAGAAATCACAATTTAAATCCTTACCCACTAATATGAAGCCTAAACTGTCTGTTTCTAAAGTACGACCGCCAAGAGGTTCGTCGACAATATCGAACCTTTTCACAAAGCTGGTAAGGGATTCTTCTCCTAACTCTAAGCTATAGTTTATTTCATTTGGAATCTGCCATGATGATTCGCCAAAAACTGGGATTTTATCTCCCTGATATGAACCTAAAATCTGGTTCTTGACCGCATCGGGAATGGAAAACGACGTTATATCTGCTCCAAAAATATTGAAAGAATCATCAGATACACTTGATAAATTTTCCGTAGTGACCCCATAGATTATCTCGTGCATTTGATTGACTACATTTGGACAAACGAAGTTATTCCATCTGCGGCTACAAATACTCAGTCCGGACTCTAGGGCTTCGATAGATTCTTTTACCTGCTCGCAAGCGGGAGCCGGAAATTCATCGCCTCTTTTTTCAAAACTTACGGCAATGTTAGAGGGATAAAACACTTCATATGCGCCGATAATAGTGCTTTCGTAGTCCATAGCTAGGCTGTTAGTTGAGATGGCTAAACCAAGCAGCATGTAAAAATTTTTAATATTCATTTCGTCACCTTTTTTGTTCTCGAAAAAATTTTAAGTCAACGGTCCTGCGTTCCTATAAGAATAGGTTAATCTTAACTTAAAGGAAGAAGGCGGCTACTGCCGCCTTTTAGGTTTACCTTTGCTGTCTAAAGCTAGTAGCTCCAGGCGTCAACCTAACATCTTTAGAAGACCAAATCTCAGTAGCTGTGCGATCCCACGTCGTTTTAAACGACTGCTCAGAACGAGAACTTCCCCAGATAGCTTGGGCGCCTTTTAAAATCCACGAACCAGCTCGGCAGTAGAAGTTAAATCCACAGGTTTTCTCTAATCCTTTAGCAAGAACAAGTGATCCTGGCTCTGGCACAGATCCTGGAGGATCAAGAGGAAGAGATGGGGCATTTGCAGAAACCGGTTCTGCCATAGTTACCAGAACACGGTTCATGAGGTCAGTTTTAAGATCTGTTCTAATTTGAGCCTTTTCCGTTGCGGTAAATTGCATATCTTGGATATCCCAATCGATCTTGAAAACATCTTCATCAACTCTTGTTTCTGATACTTTGGAGTAGGACTTGGAACTGAAGAAGCCGCCTCTAGTACCGGTTTTTTTGATGATTTCATAGAACTTATATAAGTTGTATGAAGCTTCTACGCGGTATTTGTAAGCTGCGGGGTACATATAAGTTGCACTGATACTGAATACAGGGTCACCGTTCAAGTCTTCTCGCATTTTGAAGCCTAGATCGTCAAAGAAGCCACGATCTGCTACGGGACAGCCCCCGATAAGACTTAGGCGCATGGTTCCATTAATGACACTTGGAAGAGAAGTTTCCGCATCTCCAATCGTTGTCTCTCCTTCGGGAAGGAACTTGTGACCGTCGATGGTGTAGTCAAGGAGCGCAGGTAGACTTTCGTAGTAAGAGACGGAATCGCTAGTGCCAATCAAATTAGCAAAAATTCGGGCATTTTCGGTACGGACTTTCTGAAAATTATAATTAGGATTTGCTAGTGAAAGATCCTCGACAGCTGCATCCCAACCGGTGTCGTACAGTACTGAAGCAAATCCACCTTCTAACTTGCCGCGGTTCGCGTAAGCTGTTTGAATGGTGCTATCTAGTGTTACGATTCTTTCGGCCATAGCTTCTGTTGCCCTGCCGACGTCGAGGAAAATGTCTTCAGCAACTAAGATTTTTCTGTCAGCTGCCCTCAATTGACGGTCAATATCTCTATTCTCTCGAGCTAATTGATCTCTTTCTGCTTTAAGGCCCTTTAACCGGTCTCGTACTAGGCCATATTCTTCGATGAGTCCAGTGCAGACTTCGTCGATCACACAAAGATCGAGATCCGCGAGGATATCGTCCCGTTCTTGCTCAGCTACTTCTATCGCTTCGTCGAGAAAAATCATGTCTTTGGCACTTGTACTAGCATTTGCTATTGCCTTTTTAGCTTCTCTTTCCGCGATCAGATCTTTTTCGGCTTGATCTAGCCTTACGAGGTCAGCATCGAAGCGGGTTTGCAAATTCTCGAATCTCTTTGCAAGTGAGTTTGAGGCGTTTGTTAAGCTTTTTAGTCCTTCACAAAATCTGAGGTTTGCACTAGGTGCAAATCCAGTAAGCGAAGCATTACCTGCGGTAGGTGGTAAAACCCAAACAAGGTCCTCTGTTTCACTGTCGCGAAGAAAGGATGCATTAGAAACCTGTTTTACATCTGAAGCATCATACTTTGTCGAATAAGCGGTTGGTGCACTTATCCCGGTTGTTGCGACGGACGCAAGGATTGCAGTAGCTGCAAGCTTGATTCCTTGATTTGCTGATATTTTCATACATGTCCCCTTTTTGGTCTTATTGATCACGCAACCTATTCGCGCAATCTCTTTGCGAACGACTAGTGCAAGTGGAATACCAAAAACAGCTAAGATAAAATGATAGTTTTTCAGCATAAGATAATAAGGCTAAATCATATTAAGTTTTCAAAGATGGCATATTGTTAAAAACCACTATTTATTCGAGCCCTTATACGACAAAAATAACTGTTAGTACTTTTTGTCGGAAGGTCGATCTCCTAAAATTGGGCGCTCGTTGTCTAATTTTGGGAAGTAGGTTCCTAAAATTAGGCATTAGACTTGAGTGTTTCCAAAACTCGTGATGCTTAACTCGAACTGAATGTCATTTAATTTTTACTTACTGACGCATAGGTCCATTGATTTGCAAAGGCAATGCTGTTACTGATGAAGCAAATTGGTTTGTACTTAAATGATAGGTGAAGATATGAAAGTTTTTATCGTTTCTATATCGTTAATGACAAGTTCTTCCTATGCCTCAAACCCAAATGACGTGATTTATAGACTCTACGGTGGATGTGATACTGGAGGCTGTGTTGAGATTGATGATGGCGTGCTTTCACAAGTGATCGATAGCCAAGTAACGGTATCTAAAAAAGGAAAAGCTAAAGGGAAAGGCGAAAGCACTTTGGTCAGAGCCATCTCTATGGGCACTGGTATGGCCGTCGATGCAGCTAGTGCTGCTTACAGTGGTCTTAGTCAGGCGGCTTTGGCGGCGGGTTATACTGATCTTACAGCGACGCTGTCAGGACCATCAGGAGAGATTTCGTTTACGGTCAACTTCGCGACAAACGCATGGTCCATGTCAGCCTCGGGTGGCGGGTTAAAATGCCCCGTTGGCGAATCCTGCACACCACCTGTAGTTGGTGGCAATGCAAAGTAGTTTCGCTACTTTAATTTGTTAGGTATTGAATGATCTTCTAAGATATACCTGAAATTTGTTTATCAAGGATTCAAGACAAAACAAATTTCAGGTCTTTCTGAATCATCACTAAAATCAAAATTCTAGTCAGCGGGATCACTACGAACATCAGAGTCGCAGTTAATCTTACAAGCTTTTCCTCTTTGGCTATCAGTTCCACTAGGACCTTCGTCATCGCCTACCCTGATGAGATCACCAATAATGGGGATGCCATCCAAATCGATCAAATCAGGATCGATCACACCCGGAGTTTCGACATGTGGTTTCTGCACAGGCGGTGTTGGTTCTTTTGGCGCGGAAAGCAAACCGCTGCTTAATGCCGTTGTGATGGTAAAAATGACTGTATTCGCTAATTTCAATGTTTTATCTCCCTTGAAAGCTTTAGTCTCTCATGTCAAGTCACTCTCATATGCCAGGAATACCTAAATTTTGAAATGGTCTTCAGCAAATAAAGCTTGTCATGCTAACTAGTTCATGATTAGCCGTAATTGCTATAACATACAGATCAGAAGATGACGATTAGAATCCCTAAAACTTTTCATATTTATGTTTTCGTTTGGATCTAAAAAAAAATCTTGAAAAACGGTGGAAACCGGCAAAAAGTTCGGTCAGCCAGCTTTTTTATGGTGCGTCATGGTTCTCTCCAACACTGGTTTAGGTTTACGGAAAATAAGCTCCTAGTCATATAACGATTGAGAGAGTGATTTGTTTCAGAAATTTTGTTTACGATGGATGGGTGTGTCATTCTAAGATTAATCTTTGTTAACAGCTATGCCTTTTCTGAGTCATTCTATTCTTGAAAAATTTGTTCCCTCTTCGAGAAACCAAACCCCACACTCATGCGAATACGTTTTCAAAGTCTGATCTGATTCATGAATCTTACTTCGAGTGGAATACTTACTCGCTGCGATGTTCTATTTTGATCGTTAGGTCAGTCTTTTGGAGATACTTTTACTGGTGTTATATAGCCCATGATCCATCATTGGTACGTTATATGATTTATCTTAGTATCTTATTTGTGGCGCTATGGGATCTCACTCGTAGGCTCAGTTATCGTCCCTATTTTTGGCGCTATAAAACTGGTAAAAATATCTAAAGACCTCAAGCTGATTATCGTAATAGAGGTATTTATGAGCTTCGTTAGCGGTGATCCACCTAAACTCGGAAACCTCTTGATCCTGGCAGATGATGTCAGGGCACCTATGCTGTAGTTTAATGACAAAGTCCTCAACGACTTGACCGTCAAAATTGAGCTTACCTTTTTTAATAATCTCATCTGTGAACATTTCGTAAAACTTTCCTGCCGCATGACCAACGATCTGGTATTTCTTAAGACCGACTTCCTCGTACAGCTCTCGTTTTAGAGCTTCCGTTGGAGTTTCGTTATCCTGAATGCCTCCGCCCGGAACTTCCCAGTCAAGACCAATATGTCCATCACATTTAATAATTAAGAGATGATCCTCAATATCAAAGATATGCGCTCTCACCTTTTTGCGTTAGGTTTTTCCATCTTTAACAATAAAGTGATCCATTAGGCGCAAGTCCTCTCTTATGTTTTATCAAGTCAGTCTATTTTAGCGAAAATAAAATCATCTACGTTAAGTGAGTTGGCTGGTGCGCCTAAACTAGGGTGCTAAACTGGGGACGAATGAGGAGAAGCACCTAAGGTATAAGGTACTTCTCCAGTTTGCTTAGTCAAAGATTCTATCGAATTCACCGTTCAAACTATCTTGGTAATTCCCCAAGTTCTCGAGAAACAACTTCTTCAGTTTTTCCGCTTTCTCCTGGTACTTGCCTTGGTCTTCCCAAGTCTTTTCCGGAGTTAGCTGCTCGCTTGGGAAATCAGCGATACTGTCTGGAATACTTAGCCCAAAGTATCCGTCTTTTTTGAAGGTGGCGTTGTTGAGCTCACCATTTTGAATGGCATGAATGATGCGTCTTGTGTCTTTGATTGCGTAACGGCTACCGACGCCGTACCCTCCAGAATGCCAACCGGTATTCACAAGCCAAACGTTGGTATCATGAGCTTTGATCTTATCCCGTAGAAGGGCAGCATACTTCATGGGATGCCAAACCATAAATGCTCCGCCAAAGCAGGGGCTAAAGGTGGCCTTTGGTTCGACGACGCCCATCTCGGTTCCGGGAATCTTAGATGTGTAACCACTGATAAAGTGGAACATCGCCTGAGCTTCCGTTAGTTTACTCACAGGAGGCAGGACACCAAATGCATCAGCTGTTAGGAAGATCACATCTTTCGGATGATCAGCGACGCATGGTTTCCTGATGTTCTGGATATATTCAATTGGGTAAGACACTCGAGTATTCGGAGTGATACTCTCATCCTCGTAGTCCACTTCTCTAGAGTCATCGTCGAGTACAACATTCTCTAATAATGCCCCGTAGCGGATGGCGTGATAGATATCAGGCTCGCTCTCTTCTTTTAGGTCAATGCATTTTGCATAGCAGCCACCTTCGATGTTGAAAATACCAGAGTCTGTCCAGCATATTTCGTCATCACCGATAAGATCTCTTTCGGCATCGGTACTGAGAGTTGTTTTACCCGTTCCAGAAAGTCCGAAGAACAGCGTGCTGTTATCAGATTTATCTGTATTAGCACTACAATGCATAGATAGGATTTCTTTCAAAGGCATCAGGTAGTTCATAATCGTAAAGACGCCTTTTTTCATCTCACCCGCATATTGAGTCCCAAGGATAACCATCTCTTGTTTCTCTAGATTGAGATCGACTGAGGTCTTACTGGTCATATAAGACGTATGGAGGTTAGCGGGAAACTTGCCAGCGTTAAATATTACGTAGTCTGGCTCGCCAAAAGTCTTAAGCTCGTCTTCCGTTGGTCGAATCAACATATTTTTCATAAACAGCGCATGGTAAGGACGGCTGCAGACAATCCGAATTTTGAGCTGTTGTTTCGGATCCCAACCAGCAAAGGCATCCACTACATAAAGCCGTTCCTGGGTATTTAGATAATCGATTGCCCGCTCACGATTGGTCTCGAAAGTCTCGCCATCAATCTTCATGTTGACGTCACCCCACCATACATTCTCTGTACTCTCTGGATGATCGACGATGCGTTTGTCCTTGGGAGACCGACCGGTTTTCTCACCAGAGTAGGCAACGAGAGCTCCCATATTTGTTAGCTTAGATGATGGGTCAAAGCGTATCGCATGCTCATATAAAACAGCCGTTTCTAGATTTCTGTGGACGTTTTGACAAGTGATTCCGTATTTTTCGAGTTTCATAGTCTTACTCCTTCTTTGGCATGTTAGTCACCTCTTACAAAGCAAACCCCGTGCCGTAGGAATCTTACAAGGTGGTTTCATAAAAGCAGGCTTTATTCTCAATTTGTGAATAAGTTCTTGGTTATGAAAAAATAACTGTGGGAAAAAACGCAGGCTGTGGGATTTGCTTCATAGTTCGCATGGTTATTCAGATCGCTTACGCTATGATTAAGGTTGAATTATAGCGTGGCACCCATTGATAGTTGCATCGCTCAAATCTCATATAGGTGGAAAGTATCCGAGCTGGCAAAAACCATCTTGTAGTGTGGTCCGATCCCCGGGACCGTAAACACATCGCCAACTTTTTGAAAGCCTAGGCTTCTATAGAATGGGACAGCGACCTCTCTCGCGTTGCACCAAATGATTTCGGTGCGAGCCTCTTTACCCTGCTCCAAAACGAATTGTAGTATCTCGCGACCTAGTCCCTCGCGCCGATGATCTGGATGGACTGCCATGGCTCTGATTTGCCAGTCATTAGGAGTCAGATAACTGCTTTGCATGCGACTGACGATGGCAAGTATCTTCTCGTCTTTAAACAGCCCAAAGTGCTGCGTCGTGTCGGCTTGATCACCTTCAAGGTGGCAGGTGGATTCGGGGAGTCCAGGGCGCAACACCATAGAACGCAATGGTATGGTTTGCTCGGTCGATATCGTTTTGATGGTTGTGCTCATAGGGGAAATCTCCTACTAGTAACAGTAGCACTAGGCGACTAATCAGTCTGCCGGCACAGCTTAGTATACGACAAATGAGATACGGATGAGCATCGGCCGGCTTGTTGCATTACTAGATATGGGTAAAGACTTAGGTTTTTTTCCCGATACCACTCAGGCAATACGTACAGGAGGCATGTAACCATGTCAGAAAATCAAAAAAAGCCGGATACCTCAGATATCAACGTCACTAAGTTCGAAGCCTTGACCCCTCCCCACGAGCTTTGGGCAAAAATCCCCGCCGGTGCCGAGACCATCGCATCAGTTGCATCGTTTCGCGACCAATACCGCCGGTGCTTAAGAGGAGACGACAAGCGATTTGTCGTTATCGTCGGGCCCTGTTCGATTCATGATGAAAAACTTGCCATGGAGTATGCGGAAAAGCTCAAGGCCATCGAGTCGAAGGTGGCGGAAAAGGTTTTTGTGATTATGCGAGTTTATTTCGAAAAACCACGCACTACAGTAGGTTGGAAAGGTCTAATCAACGATCCCCACCTCAATGGGAGTTACGACATCTCCCACGGTCTTGAGAAAGGGCGTCAGGTCCTAAAATCCATTAGCGAGCTAGGGCTTCCCTGTGCGACGGAGTTTTTGGACCCCATCGTCCCACACTACACGTCAGATTTCGTCACCTGGGCCGCTATTGGAGCTCGTACGACGGAATCTCAAACCCATCGCGAGATGGTCAGCGGACTGTCTATGCCCGTTGGCTTTAAAAACGGCACCGACGGCAATGTGGATACAGCCATCAACGCAATGATCTCAGCCCGAAGCCCTCATTCGTTTCTAGGTATCGATCAAGAGGGACGGACCTCCATTGTGCGAACCAAGGGGAACCCCGATGTTCATGTGGTGCTGCGCGGAGGTAAGCAAGGTTCGAACTACGACCCAGTGAGTGTGTTAGAAATTACTGAGAACATTGAGGCTCATCGTAACGATATCACTCGTCCGTTATTAGTCGACTGTAGCCATGGCAACAGCAATAAAGACTATAAAAAACAAGGAATCGCCTTTCGTTCGTTGGTCGATCAAGCGCGACAAGGTGATTCAACTGTGTTGGGAGCCATGTTGGAAAGCCATCTGGTTGCTGGGAAGCAATCATTGACCTCATCGTTAACTTGGGGACAATCGATCACAGATGGTTGTATCGATATTGAAGAGACGGAACGTCTGCTCTTACATGCTGCCGATCAACTTTAATTTATTATCAATTGGGAAAGGATCACTCATAGCAGGTATTTCCGATCCCAATGATTGGTCCTCCACTAAGGAAGGTATCGTGACAAGCTGATAGCTTGATTCCCACGTATCTAATTATGCACTAGGAATAAGTCGAATTCTTTGCTGCTGGCCAAAGTTCATTCTTCTTTTATATCCAGCTACCTTTACCCTCCGTTTATCAAAAAATTATCTGTTCTCTACAGTTTGATAAGCGCTGGTTTCTTCAAAGAAAAAACCTATGTCTCCTAGCAAAATTCGCCAAAAATGCGCGAGTTCCCCGCGCTTAAGTATTTTTGTTTTTATTCACCCAAATTTTCTGTTACCTCAGAAGCGCTTCAATATTTTTGAAATCACAAGTTGGGAGAGTTAAGTGAAGCACCTTGTACAACAGCTGTGGATTCCATTTAGTATTATCGGTATAGGTTTGTCGTCTTGTCAGCCCACTCAATCGACGCAGAGTTCACTGGATGTTGATATCCCGGTGAGTGAGGTGGGAAGCGCACAGTTGGGTCAGGCCTACGATACCCGCATCGGTAAATTATTCGAGTATTCGTGTATTACTGGGACCACTACTGTCTCGGGAGGTTTAGAATCGCAGATTGACTACCACCAAGATATGACTATGGATCAGTTCAAACGAGAGTTTGACTTTGATTTTGGATTCAGTTTCGGGGCAGGCGGTATGAGCCTAAGTCCAGAGTTAAATTTTGCGCAAGAAAATGCCGTCAGCCGCTTAAGTACAACGCAGACCGTAGTCGTTAGGGTGAACGGTCGCTCCGAAATCCTCGATCCGGGAAGTCTTGCCTTATCCGCAAATGGCGATGAAGCCGTGAGACGTTTTGGCGATAACGTCTATCAGTGGTGTGGAAACGACTATATTCAGAGAATTGACTATGGCGCTTCCCTTGTCGCAACCTTGAAATATAGCTTCGAAAGTGAATCCGATAAAGATTTAGTTGGCAGTAAACTTGGTGTTGGCTTTGGTGGGGGAGTTGCTGGCTTTTTCGATATGATAGGAATCCGCCTGGGTATTCGGACGATGAGGCAAAAGGCTAGGGAGCGCACCAAGGTAGAGATCAGAGGGATTCAGTTAGGAGGACAGCCTGAGAACTTGACGGCAGTCTTACCTGATAGTCAAATCTCTTGCACTCTCGATGACGTAGAGCCATGTTTAGCAGCTTTCGATAAAGTTCTCGCTTATGCAAAAAACGACTTTCCCAGACAGCTGGAATCTCTTGATCGGCTAAATCCGGTTCGTTATGTGACAGCCGCCTATAAAGATGCTGGTGCACCTTTGCTAGCCTTACATGAAAGCCTATTCCCAAGTGTTGAGCGCGAAAACGTCATTGTGAAAATCCAAGAGCTTCAGCAAGGATTGGACGATTCATTGAATGATTTTCGTCAAGCTAAAAAGCTTCTTCGCGATAGTTTTATTTCTGATGAGAAACGTCTGCGGCTCATGGAGATCAACAATCTGAGCCAGGCTAATGCGTTGGCTTTGGAAGCATCGCTCCGGCTTTGTCGCTCAAGTGATCCGATAAACTGTCTCAATGAAACCCCCAGCATTCAAAACTATGATAGGGGTATTTTATTGGATTTAGATGGGCAGTGGCGTGAACGATGGTTATCTGGGCAGACGATAAAACTTGTCTTTGATAACTTAGGCCAGATGGCTGAAGGTGACAGCCGAACGCAAATCATCCTCCAAGAGAGGATTCCAGGATTTCGTGAGGAAAAAATCACTAAACCAGCAGAAATAGCTAATCGCGTCGAATATTTAATCCGTTTGATCACAAGGGAGGACTGCCAATTTCCAGATCAATCAAAAGCGGTAGCCGATGGCTGCCAGGACGAGAGGCATAGCGATCAAACTATCGGTTTCACGGCTCATGGATTGAATGCCTTACTTCACACGCCCATGGCGTGGACTTACTTTAATGCAGATTTTTCGGAAAACCAATTTTCGATCTGGGGATTTGTCTTTCGATTTGATCCCAAAACCGGTGACGTATTTGATCTTGATCAACAACGAGTAGGAAGACTCTACTCAGTATCTTCCCAACGTTAATGTATTGAGTGGCTGCAGTAATAATTTATAGTGATGGAGAAAACAAATGAGAATTATGACAACTATCCTTATGATGTCGATGGGTGCCGTATCTTATGGTAGTGACATTGAAGAGCAGATTCAGGGTCCTGTTGAGCTAGGGCGCGCCTACAATGCTGCGAATGCCGAGTACTACCAGCGAAGCTGTGTCCAGTCTGTGACTGATAGCGCAAGCCTTGACGATTCCTCGGTGGATTTTTTAGAAGCACGCTATGAGATTCTAAGTGATGCAAGCTTAGAAGTATTGACAAGGAAGCTTAGCCTTGGTGGCGAACTAGGTTTTGGCTTAGAAGGCGTTGAGCTATCTGGTCAAGTCAATTATGCCTCCGAAAACGCCGCGACGACTAACAAGATAACGCGAACATTTATCTCTCAGGCGTTGTCTCGTGAGGTCTCATTGCGTGGTGCAGATGTGACCATGGATACCAGTGCCCTTGAATTCCTAACTCGACTTGAATCCGATGATCTAAGTGATCTAGAGCTAATAGAAAGACGCCGTGCATTGTGCGGTGATGGGTATTTGTCGTCCATAAGATATAAAGCCTTGCTATCTGGTAACCTCTCGCTTGAGTTTGCGACAGAAAGTGATAAGCAAGAGTTATCCGGAAAACTTGGTTTGGGGCTTAACGAGCTGGAAGACTTCAACTTGGATTTTGATGCCTCTCGTTTAACCGAGGAAGAGCGAGGACGCGTAACCTTGACAGTTGCCGCACAGCAAGCTGGAGGCGAAGCGACTGAGCTTCTACGGTTTATTCCAGAAGGTAATATGACCTGTACCCTTGATCAGTCTGACGTCTGCCTTGAGGCATTCCGTATGCTAAGAGACTACGCTCGAACAGGTTTCGTGAGTCAGCTTCAAGGAATCAAAGCAAGTCAGCTGATTCCTGATACGGTGACCTACAGTCTTTACCAGGACAAATGGGAACTTCTGCCATTGGCACCTGACAGCTTTCTATGGCTGTAATATATTGCTGGGATTAGTGATAGCGCGCTGATCGATTGGCAGCGCGCTATTTTTTTGTTTAAATGCCGCAAACAACTTTGTTTGTCATATCGAGCTCTCTCAGGTAGGCATCCGTGTGATACTCACGGCAGGCGTCTAAATCATCTTGAACGCTGAGAAAATCAATTTGCGCTAAGATGGATCGCCAACGTCCGCCAGCATCAGCATCAAGATC
Source organism: Pseudobacteriovorax sp. (assembly GCA_013215145.1). Taxonomy (GTDB): domain Bacteria; phylum Bdellovibrionota_B; class Oligoflexia; order Oligoflexales; family Oligoflexaceae; genus DT-89. Next base: position 119,109 of record JABSRP010000004.1, on the reverse strand, counting down.
AGGGAGATCAATTCCATTTTCTCGCACATAATCACCCACTAGCTTTGAAACAGCTAGGATACAGCGATCACCGTCACTGATTTGCCCGGCGGGAATGATATCGTAAAACTCTCGTTGGAAAGCGAATTTCTTGGATTGACTCATCATCACACTGACTAGAAATCCATAGCCCTGCTTACGTAATTCGTTGAGAAAACCACCCTCTTGCTCACTCAATAGCTTTGTCAATCTAGCATCTGGTGGCGTTAACGGAGCAGCATCGCCAATGGTGTTGGTTGTGTGAATCCGATCTTTTAAACGGCTATCAAAAATAAAGTCCGTGTAGTCCTTATCTCCGACCTTTGGTGCCCCAAAGGTAAATACGGCTGATGGCACGATGCCCCGCTCTCTAATGAGCATATTACCGACAAGAACCGCTAAGGCTCCGCCGCGACTGTGCCCTGTTAGGTAGATGGGTTTGTTCGGATCCTTGTCCAGTAATCCTGGAGTGTCCTCAGTACCCACGAGTAAATCTTTCATCCGCAAAGCGCTGCGATAGAATCCACGATGAGCCAAACCATAGCGATTATCGGGGGTCGGTATCGTTAGAAAAAAACTCGCGTTGTCAGCCCAATCAGCATTGGTAAAGGTTTCGCGAAAGGCCACTATTTGAGCTTCCTTTGCTGGCCGTGTGGCTGTACCAGAAGTGAGCTGATAGGTGAATACGAAGCCGGTACCGTCCGGTAATGGCTTGGCGTCTTTAATTAAATCGGACTTTACACCAAACTCGCCAGGCAATCCATACTCGGAATTCTTATAGGTAGAAAACGCTAGTAGAGCCATGGCATCTCTGGTTTCGGCTAAATTCTTCTGATATCTTTTTTCGAGTATGGGAGAGTTGGTTGCTGGTTTGAATAAGGGGCGAATGCGTTTACAGGTAGCTGATTGAGCTGTCTGTGTCATCGGAATAACAGCAGCTGCAAGACAAAGGAGCTTGAAAGGTAATTTTCCTAACATGGAGACCTCGATTCAACAGTTAATTCTGAGTAATGATTGGTCATGATGATTTTTTTACAGACAATAGTCAAGCGGATCAGCGATCGTATTTCGCTGATATAAAGGGAAATTAGCTTGCTACACGGTGGGGCTATTTAAATAGTAGTATGATATCTATTGTTTTTTGTTAGAAAGGTCACAATTTTTATAAAATGAGGCAGTGACCTTATATTTTATAAATAAACCGTATGACTAGCGAAGACTTATAGGAGCATTCCTTACAGTGACGGCTCCCTCGCAGAACGGACAGCCGTCTGTTCTTAAATATAAAGATTGCCAAAGATTGATACATGATATCTCGCGTATCACCACGCTTTGACTTTTGACTAACGCTTCGAATTGGACCAAATCGACAACGAAAAGGACCTCAGTTTCTGCCACTAAAGGGTCTGCGAGAGTTACATCTAAGTCTCGCGCTTCGTCGATACCCATATCTTCCAACATCTCAGCTTTGATAAGTAGCGAGGGAAACTCTGCCGAGCAAGTACTGGCCGAAGGCGCTTTTTTACTCGTGATTGCTTGAGAAGGGGAGGTAAGGCCCAGGATGCTTAGTAATAAAATGATGGAAAATCTAAGGTTCATGTCGATTCCTCTATTGTCATAGCTAGGGCGAGAATATAACCTTAAAGACTAGCTTTTTCCAGCAGTATACTTGTGAAATCGCATTTGGATGATCACTATGAAGACCGTTTTTTCCTTCGTTGACTACCGTGACTACCTTAACTCTTATTACGAGGCGCAGAAGATTATAAACCGAGGCTTTTCTCTTTCTGCCTTTGCCAAAAAAGCCGAATTAAAATCTGGGGCTTACCTAAAGATGATACTTGATGGCAGTCGTAATCTGACCACCAAGAATATCCTTGGATTCGCCAAGGCCACAGGTTTGTCCTATGAAGAAACGCAGTATTTTGAGGCTCTTGTAAACCTCAATCAGGCTGATAATCAGATGATGAAGGATTATTATCGGCAGAGGATGAAGGAGCTTGGCAAGAGCCGTCCAAAACAATTGTCGAAAAATATTGGAAAAAACATATTTAGCGCCTGGTACTATCCGGCAGCACTTGTCTGTATCGAGTCTGTATCGAAAGAAACTGCTGTGAAACGGCTTAAAACTAGACTTGGGCTTGATCGACCGGCCAGTGAAAAACTGATTGAAGAATTTGTCGAAGTGGATCTGATTCGACTTGAATCAGGAGTCTACGTGATGAACGCCGAGTATTTTGTTTACCAAGACCCAACTGGTATGAAGCTCATGCACAAGAAATATATTGGAGAGCAACTACAAAAATCCCAAGAGGCTTTCGAATCCTCTTATGATAAGGGAGCCCAGTTCTTTGCCCATACGTTTACCCTGGAAAAGCAGCAATTAAAATTTTTTGTGGATAAAATCGATAGTTTTTTACAGGAAATTACAGATTCATCGAACCGATTTAGAAACGAAACAGTTGCACAATTGAATGTACAACTGTTCGAAATCAAGCCTGAAGCAGGTCGGGCTTAGTGAAAGCCAACCTGTACGACCTCTCGATTATTTTTAATGGTTACTTTTAGAAGGAATGGAATGAGGTCTTCGCATAGTCTTGTGCGGTGATCGATGATTTCGATGGTATGAAAGCCGTTAGCAAGTTGTGCGGTACCTGAATGCTTAACCGATCCGCAGCCAATGCTAGTGGTTTCGGAAATTGTGAAAATCCTTGGATTTGGGTTGACATAGATTTCGCAGAATCCATCGACGTAATCCGTTAGGTAGGCGAAGTCACCCATGATGGTTCCCTTATCCAAAATAAGACGACTGACAATATCGCAGCCTGTGCTTGGTGCGCGCGGCTCATCTTTTAAGATGAAGGCGCCCGGAAGCATGTTAAGTTTTGTTGGGACCGTCGGAACTTGTGCCATGGCCGATAAGCTAAAGACAGTCATAAGTGCGAAAAGAAGTGCTTTCATAGTTTCTCCAAAGTTTAGGTTTTGTCTGACACGGGATAGATAAATCCTTTGCCCCAGTCGTGGCAAGTCAAAGGCCCTCTTCGGACGTCTAAAGGTTTAACATTTTGTGAAGGCTGGCTAGGTAACGGCAAGAGATATCTGGTATTTTTATGAAAAGCGGGTTAGGCAAACTGGCCGATTAACCAAGAATGAGTAACCCCGTTTTTTTAGACAGCGACTTTCATAATCGCATTGATGTGATCATAAAATTGAAAGCTGTCGCGGTAGAAGATCATGCTGGCCCGGGATGCTTTGACCTCAAGATAGCCGCGAAGTGGGCTTTCCCATTCGTCGCATTCCAGCTGCCAGATGCCTTCACCCTCTAGATCGAGATTAAGGGCAGGATCAAGCTGGATGGCGGCGCCCTGAGAGTTTAGATCTTGCAGTATTCCCTCGATCTTGATGCCAAAAACATTTGAGATCTGAACCTTTAAAGGCCGAGTGAGGATGCGCTCTAGTTTACGCCTTCTTAGAGACACTTTTTTTGCTTGGGTTCCGACCACGACTCCATCGGATACAATTGATGTGTCACGAAGAAAGGCCAAAATACTTCGGTAAACCAGCTTTGGTGAGGTTAAAGGAACTAGGTGATCGCCATTCTCAATCAGCGCAAAGGTCCCATTTGGGAAAAGCTTTGATACAGCTAGGCTCTCATGAGGCTGGATAAAATGATCATACCTAGCCGTCATGATGAGGGCTTTCACCTCCATCTGGCGTTTGGGTACGTTTTCGTTGAGGAGCCGGTGGGAGTTCGCTCTGTAGTCTGCCAAATCTTTGTGGGACAACTTTTTAACAGAATCCGCAAGCCGATCGACGAGTTTGAGAGATAGTCCCGTTTTCTCGTGAAAATCCACATTAAATAAGGTCTGGGCAATAGCGTCGCCAATCTTTTCACTTAGAAGTGGTTGCATCTGCTCAGCCCCTGTTTTGAGTAGCTGCCTGAGGCCATGACGCATCTCAATAGAACATCCCACTAGGATGACAGACTCAAGCAATCTCTCATATTTGTAGCTAAAATGGTAGGCGATGAGTGATCCAAAGGAAAACCCTGCTAGCTGTATCTTTTTCAGTTTGTTTTGGGTACAAAAGTCGGCCAAGAGATCAGCATAGTCGGAAAGCGAGAGAACGGAGGCATCTTTTTCATCCTGATTACTAGACTGTCCCGGCAGAGCAACAATAATTACCGGAAATTCTGGCAGATAAGCCTTCACATCTCCTACAAAGGAATGGAACACTTGAAACGCTCCGCCGATCAGGACTAGGGGAGCCTTATGTTTGTTTTGAGGCAGACAAAAACTCAAGTAGTTAATCTGCCAGCCACGTGATTCGATTGACTCTGACTCAGACCTAAAGGCATCCACGCTTAGTTTTTCGTAACGGTAATTCATCTTAGGCTCCTCTTCCTAATAGTCCAGTTGATACCTTTAGACTGCTGAATTTTAGGGATGCTATGCAAATAGTATCGTTATGCAATGGCCTATTTTATTCATACACTTTCGTCGGAGATTTCTTTGATCTCATAGAATCTTAGGAAAATAGGGATTCATCGTTTACTTCTGCTAAATATTTTCTTTGATTTTTTAAAAGACTGCTGGCTTTCAGCAACAGGACATGTGAGGCAAGATACGGCTTCATAAGATTCCGGCTTTGATAAGTCGTTCACAAAAAGACATGTGGTGAAGCTATGAGGTTAGCCCCACCTTAAAAAATATAGATTCGCTTATGTCGCGACTAATGAGTGGATCATTGATCGGTCAGGTTCTATAACCGAACTAAGTACGCGATAGCGAGTATCGCGTTTGGAAAAACTTAGGGCCGTTACAAACCAATTGGTTTCTAAAACAATCCTCTTGTTGTTTTCATCAAAAACATATTGAAACCTCCCTCCACTAAGCATTCGCTATAGTGGGGGATTCTTATCCAGACCGAGGTCTATCAAAGCATTATGGACGGTTGCACCAGCCGCCCGTTCCAGAATATTTTTAGCTGCATTGGTATCGGCATTGTCTTCATACAGGCATTCAACGCAGCGAAACAGCTCCTGACTGATACGATTAGCCGAGGATTTATGAGAGCAGGCGGAGCAGATGATTGAAGTATTATGAGGAGCAACTTCAATGACCCT
>JABSRP010000004.1:0-113866 GCA_013215145.1 Pseudobacteriovorax sp. | reverse complement strand
ACGAAAAAATCCATACCTTGTTTGGTAAGGGTTACATTCTTAACTTTCCCTGAAAAGGGTCTCGAAGAGACAAAGCGAAGCCTTCCAATTTTGGGAAGAGTGATCCAGGCTTTTCTCCTTGAGTGCCTATCATACTCAATGGCTCCTTCTTTTAGAGTGGGAAATCTGATACCGGCTTCTCTTTGTCTTTTTTCCTTTTTTCTTTGGTTTGGGAAAATCAGCCTGCTTCTTAAAGAATCTTCTGAAAGCTCTATCTAGTTGCATCAAACACTGCTGAAGAGACTGGGAAGGAAGATCTTTAAAAAAGGGATACTCGTTCTTCAAAGCTTTGAGCTGTTTTTCCTGGTAGTTATAGTTAACCGAAGAGAAGTTTCCAGCAATGGTTTCACGAAATTTGAATTCTTTATGTTCTATCATTTCTCTTTGAGACAGGGCGAGGTTCCAAAGTAAGCGGTTTGCACCAATCCACTGATTGAGACGATCTTTGGTCCTCCAGTTCAATCGAAGCTTGTATTTGTACCCAATCTGAGCCACAGGAATCATCCTTGATTATAAAGTGTTGGGTGGATATTGCTAGACAATTGTCTTACTAGTACCCACTTCTTTCAACTTAAGTTTCACTGATAAGCTTGACCACTTCAACGCTATTCATTAGCTTTTGCCACCCTCTCCAGATTACAATAGGGCCAGGAGGTGGATCACTTCTTCTCGCTTGATAGCCCCCTAATTTTGCTATCATTGTAATAGCTTCTAAATTCGAAGGAAATTTGTAGGAAGCTTTTTTGCTTTTTCTATCTAATACGAGAAGAGTTTGCCATTCGATTTCTTGCAATTCAGCAGTACAGGGTTGATCAGGCGACTCTCTAGATAGGAGAGTCAAATGCATTAGCCTATAGGTTACTACACTCATGAGAGCGATATATTTCTCAAGTTTCTCCGCTGTTCCAAGTCTACAATCTTCAATTTTGCAACCTGACTTTAAGACTTTAAAGAAAGTTTCGATAGTCCATCTCAGACCGTATCTTTCCAGGGCTTTACGACATTCATTTAACCCTTCTACTTTTAGATTGGTTATAAGAATCCAACGAACTGGGGATTTTGTACTGGGGTCTACTTCACGAGCTTCGACTACAGAAACGGGAATGGGTTCTGAATCAACTAAATGCTTAAATGACTCATCACTTACCGGTTTTGGAATAACAGCCTGCAAACATCTAATCTCTAGTTTTGCCTCTCGTACTTTACTCTTCTCCCTAACATTGATTTTCTTTGTACCTAGAACAGGAGATTCGGTTATAGCTTTTCGGATTTTCGTTTTAGATCCATCAATTTCGATTGTTCGATCATGCCTACAACGAACTATAAAGGAGGTGTTCAAACTGATAGCTTTGGCCATAAAGGGGTAAATGTCACTCTCACGATCGGCGATGTTGATTATTTCAGCATCTAAATCTGCTAACGTTTCTAAGGATTCACATAGGCCATTTATCCACTTTATTGACTCCTTGTCATCTATACTTTTATTTAGTCTCTGACTTGTGCATTCATCTCGCATTCCTCGATTATCTCGCTGCCTTGCCCAACAACTGTAGCCCACTAAGCCTAGAGGCATTCCTTCATCAGTAATGGCAAGGCAAGGGTGAAGAAACAATCCACTATCAGTTGAAGTGAACTCTCGGTTCAGGGAACCCAAGCCCTCAGTCTTAATATGGCCGTTGTACTTTAGTTGTGAGGTATCTTGAATTACAAGAACAGTTGACTTTTCTTTAGCTCTTTCGACGGTAGAGTCATAATGAGCTTGTAGTATGTCATCAACTTGAAAATTATCATTAGAAAACAGTGTATATGCTCCTTTGGTACTAGATCGAGTCCCGCAGGCTTGTGCTATTGTGTGATTAGGTTTTTGCGACAACGATGAAGCCATACTCAAAAACCTATTCGTTCTTCGTTCGTCACCTAAGTCAATTGTGGAAAACTCATTATCAGACCAAACATTATCAGTCATATCACCCAGTCCTTGGCAAAAATTAGTTATGATGAGTTCAATCCTCGAACTCTGATCGTAGGTATCTAATACTAGGGGAGATTTTTCTATAGAAAAGTGGGTACTAGTAAGACAATTGTATGGTTGTCAAGAATAGATTGCTCACCTCGCTTTCGCTCGGATCACATTAGCCTATCGATCTCCCACTAAGCCTCGACAACCTTCGGTCGTCTCCATTCTAGTAGGGGGTATTCCGGCAGGTTCGATAGAATTTCATCGTGAACTCCCAATATTGATGCCTATGGCTTTATTAGGGAACCGAGATTCGCAAGTCATTTTATAAATGCATAAGTCTCTTTACAGAAAATTCATCGGTGTAAATCTAGAGGAATTTAGTCAACATAATTATTGAAATCGTAATGCTACCGAAAGCCAGCTTGCAGTTATAGCCTTTAAAGCAAGGATCTGTGTCCAAAATAATAACCCTAAACGATCTCTGATCGATTAGGGTCATTTTCATATAGAGCAATTAAAGGTCACTTAGTAAGTGTAAACCTCATAAAATGTATCGTTTTCAAATGATATCGCTTTTGCACACTGATTTGCATGCCAGCTGGAAAATCCAAGGTTGGCACTAAGTCTTCTTGCAAACTCTTCTTTTGACCAAGCTATAACTTGATAACCATCATTAAAGCCTGAATCAGGATATCGAGAGACTCCGAATACATGATCGAGGCCGCCTTCTTCCCAAAACTTATAGCCATGCTGTAGGTTACAAAAATTGCCTTTTTCCTTCTGTCTGAGCCACTTATTTGGGCCTAAAAACGTAGCCGTCGCCGTATTCGCGTTGTAGCCTCCTACTGGACCCGCTTCGTCAATCGACCAGAAGTAAGACAGCAAGGGAAAGAAATGCTGTGCGGTAAAGACGGAAAAGTTTCTGACAGTACACACAGGGTTTCCTGACCAGAAAAACTCGCTACACAGCCAGTTAGAACTGAAAGACTGATAGTGAAAGTATTTTCGCAGGTCGTAGGCAAAGGCTCCGGCTGAAGCTGCTCCATAAATAGCGATCCCGACATCATGCTGGTCTTTAAGAATCGTAAGGGAGTTTTCGATCACACAGTAAACTGTGTCGTTGTTGTAGTTGCCGCATATGGATCCTGGGTTATACTGGGGAGCTGGAATCACGTAATTTAAGTTCGTAGGTAGCACTCCCGTGTCGGCAATATCGGTTCCAATAAAAGGGTCAATGAGTTCAAGTCTAGCTGGTTTTGGTCCTGTAAAGCTTTCTGTGTGCAAACGATAGGTGGCGTAGCTCGCGACCTGTGCGCCAAGACTATGGCCTACGATGCGGATCTCTTCGTCATAGGAAGGGTGCTGGCTAAAGAACGATTGGTATGCGTTCACAAGATCTTCGCCACTGCCCACCATGGGCCCAGACTCGAGGTTCTGCATCCTTCGGACAATCGAAGGATGTGTCTCCAAATATAGGGAGCAACGCACCACCTGCTACACAGGTGCCTCCTGCTCCCGCATCGCTTGCTTTATTAATGTAACGAAAGATAAAGGTGTTAAATCCCTCTGCTTGCCAACCGACTGCATTGGGAAAATCGGGAACACCCATCTCATAGTCAGGAATCCAGCCATGAGCCAAGATCACGGATTTTTTGTTTGGGTCAAAGGGTCCACCGATGAGAATCATTCCGTCTGGTGCTTCACAGCTGGCAGGTGGTGCCGGGATCCCATTGATCTGACACGAGCCGTTGAGTTGAAGGGCTTCGACTTCTTCGATGACGGCGTCCTCAGGGATGAGTAGAGCGTCGGCTTCCTGTTGATTTTCCTCGATTTCTGTAAGCTGATCATCTGCACATGATGTCAAGAGTAGCGCAGTTGAGCTAACAGCCCAAAATAAAAGGCGAATATTCATAGATACCCCATCTGACTAAAGCGATATAAGCTTTTCGGATTAGTCTTTTTGGATGTAAGATAGACCTGTAACTTGTGGAAAATAGGCGGGGATTTATGGTCTTTTTCTGAGGCATTTCGTGCGCCGCTTAGTTTTTTCCACGGACCTTAAAAACCTTTATCATAAGGTATGATTTAAAAGTTTAAGTTGGTCTGTAAGCAGCTAGAAAAACAAATGAAAAAAGGGGTGTGTTTAGTTTTTGGAAGCCAAGCCGCTATGGGTAAATATAGTCAGGGAGGCTAGCTATACCATTGGAGGAATTCTATGAGAGTGAGGTTTCCAAGAGGCCTGTGCTGGCAAGTAATGCTGGCGCTGGCAGCCACGTCGTGCTCTGTTGACGATCATGAATATATTGATCGGTCGACGGAGGAAAGCAGCCCCGACTATAGCTCGGATATAGTCATTAACGAAGAGAATATTAAGGAGGTGAGTCTCAAAAAAAACGCAGAGGAAACGGTGATTAGCACTGTGGCAATGACCCTTTCGTCTACGCAGGCTTTGGCTTTGACAGAAGACGGTGATTTGTCCTGGGCGGTTGATTTAGAGGAAATCGTCGACATTTCCGGAAGCGTCTCTGCTGAAAAGTATCTAAAGGTGATTTCAGATATTGAATTTGCCGACTCAACCAATGGAGTTAATGACATTGGTTGTATGTACGTTGAGCTTCGCGATAACGTTAGTTACGACAAACACACCATGTTAAGGATAGCAACCACAGGAATTGATAGTCAGACTTTCACGGATGTACGGGCTCCACTTTTAGTCAAGCGTGAAGGCTGGAAGGATGTCCCTATTGTTGACGAATCATTGACTCTTGCTTTGTTCGATGAAAACACGATCAAAAAGTTCAATGGAGAGCTGTGTTTTCGCATGGACTTTACCGATGCTCCCGCGCAAGATTATGCCGGTCAAATCATCGTTCAGTACCTTGTAGCGGAAGAGGATAGCCGCAACTACGATGACGAGGCCCCCTCTGAGACTCAGTCATACACCTGCGGTGGAGATCCTAAGGTGCTGCGTGCAGGGCAGATGGCAGAGCTAGTGTTTTCGGGAATCGAAGATATCAGCAACTACTCATTAAGACTGGTAGGTGATGATCAGTTTGGTAGCTTTGGTCGCGTCTACACTAGTGATGGTAGCCTGATTTACCAAGCTCCAGATGCGGTTCCCACGAATCATGATATCCTAGTGGTAGCATCACGAATAGATGACGATATGCTGCCAGAGTACTGCGAGATATCTTTGATCGATGACAATAGTTTTTTCCAAGAAGATGATGGATTATCTCAGGCCCTAGTGGGTAACGTATTTAAATTGCCTAAGAACACAAAACGTCTTCCCAATTTTGCTGATATGACGCCAGTAGCTACAGTCATGACGCCAAACTTTGATGTTCCAAAACGTTCATTTAGCGATGGATTTCCTGGGGTCAATGACTTGGTGGAATGGTTTGGCATTCGTTTTGATGGCAAGATCTTTATCCCCGAAGACTGTGACTGTGAGTTTAAACTAAACTCCGACGATGGAGCTATACTCTATATCGACGGCATGGAGGTGATCGATAATGATGGGCTTCACGCACCAAGGGCAAGAAAAGGAAGCATGTTTTTGACCCAAGGATTTCATGATGTCCGCATCGATTACTATCAGGGACCGAGATATCTGATAGCTCTCGAACTTTTTTGGAATCATGAGGGAACAAATGGATTTGAAATTGTGCCGGCGATGAACTTTTATCGCTGATCGCAATGGATGACTAGAGAGATGTTTTTGGCCTAGATCGGCAACGATCTAGGCTTTTTTCGTCTTTATGGCGAAGACTGCTAGCTAAGGCTTTTCACAATGCCATTTTTCATAGCATGCATCACCACCAGCAAAGTCTAAACACTGCTGCAGCTTCTCGTAATTGCAAGGCTTGTCGTCGCCAGGATCCGTTGGGTCCTCAGGGCGCTGTGGTTCGAGTCGGCTTTTGACCTGATTACATGCATTCCGAACGTTTGTATCGGAAATACTAATACATCGACCCTTTACTTTAATCGACCATGCCGCTTGAGTATTGGAGTAGCGCTCGCACTTTGAACGTCCTGTGATTGTGGCCAGGATAGCTCCCGCTGAGCAATTGTCTGACCTACCATAAACCGCATTGGCAGCATCGGAGCCCCCAATTTGACTTTTTACCTGATTACAAGCATTGCGCTGATTAGTATCTGTGATATTGCGACAGCGTCCATTGACTTTAATAGACCAAGCGGCGTCTTCATTGGATAGTCTCTCGCAGCGGGTTTTGCGACCCACGACCTGAGTCACTAACTGATCGCTGCAGTTATCGCTGCGACCATAGACAGCATTTGCATTTGCACCAGCTTGCTTAAGCTGAACTTGATGACAGGCTGCACGCACGTTGGTGTCGGTGATGTTGATACAACGCCCCCCAACTTTAATACTCCAAGCAATATCTGAGTCCGAAAGCTTTTGACAGGAGGTTTCCGGGCTTACCGTAAGGGCTATAGCGCTCTGGCTACAGCTATCTGAGCGACCGTAAATCGTATCAATATTGCCACCGAGCTGAGACTTGATTTGACTACAGGCACTCTGAGGATTCGTATCGGTAATATTTTGACAACGCCCATTGACCCGTATGCTCCAGGCCACACCGTCATTAGGAAACCTAGCGCACCGTGTTTCGCTATCGACTTTAGACAAGATAGCAGAGGCCGAGCAGTTATCGCTGCGCCCATAGACGGCGCTCAAGTTTGATCCTGCTTTTTGCGCCTGTACTTGACTACAAGCACTGCGCACATTGGTGTCAGTGATATTCTGACAACGGCCATTAACCTTGATACTCCACGCATCCGTCTGATCCGACAACTTAAGGCAGTCAGTGCGATTGTCAACGATGGCTTCTATGGTACTGGCACTACAGCTATCCGAACGACCGTAGACGGCATCAGAATTGCTGCCTCCTTGAGCGACTTTTACCTGATTGCAGGCATTGCGGACATTGGTATCGGTGATATTACGACAACGTACGTTGACCTTAATACTCCAAGCGACATCCGAGTCTGAAAGAGACGAGCATTCTGTGCGCTTGTCGATGACAGCTGCGATGGAAGAGGCAGAGCAGTTATCGCTACGACCGTAAACAGCATCAGCATTGCTACCGGCTTGTGCTAGCTTTACTTGATTGCAAGCATTACGGACATTGGTATCGGTGATATTACGGCAGCGACCGTCGACTTTGATGCTCCACGCGACGGCTTCATTGGACAGCTTTGCACATTCCGTGAATTCGTTAACGATACTTGCTACCGAAGCATCCGAGCAGTTATCCGATCGGCCATAAACGGCGCTAACATTGGAGCCCGCCTGGCGAAGCTGAACCTGACTGCAGGCATTCTGTACATTGGTATCGGTGATATTGATACAGCGGCCGTTGACTTTAATGCTCCAGGCGATATCAGTGTCTGAAAATCGGGAGCATTTTGTCGAGGGGTCAACGATAGCGACAATCTCACGATCAGAGCAATTGTCCGAGCGACCGTAAACCACATCCCTGGCCTGTGCTGTAGAAAACTCTGCGCCAAGACAAGCTAGGGCAACAAAGGCCCAAGTGCGGCCACTCCATAAAGAACGTTTCATTGTTTTGTCTCCTGAATAAACGATGACAATCTCGCATAACTACCAAGCCTGGCAAAGCAAACTAAAGGGATAATGCGAACGTAGTGAGTACTAAGCCTGTGATACCCGAGCCCGTAGGCTCCAGCAAGGACTAATTCTCGCTCCTAATCGACCGTAGGGAAATGATTACATTATTCTTTTTGGGAGTTGGAGATCTTGGTTAATCTTAGAAAAGGCAGATAAAAAACATTCCTACGAGACTGTCGTAGAGGTTAGAGTGGCCTATTAAAGTTGGTAAGTTTGCCAAGGAAGCCAGCCTAAGCCGCGTCCCGAAACAAAGTCGCAGCAAACTCCTTTTTCGGCAGCTTTATCCGAAACAGAGTCCCCTGACCAGGAGCCGAGTCACAAGAGATCTCCCCATGATTTTGCCTCACAAACTCACCAACCAGTATTAATCCCAAGCCACTGCCTGATTCTCCTTGAGTACCCTCAGTGGAGCTGATCTTATCGATTTGAAATAGATCATCCACAGCCTGCTGACTCATCCCAACGCCATGATCTTTGATGGAAACCTGAAAGTATTGGTCATCGAGATCTTCTAACAGAAGATTGATATCTGTCCCACTTGGGGAAAATTTTATGGCATTAGATAAAATGTTTTGGAAGACAGAGCCCATCATGTTGGGATCAAGATAGGCGCGGCAATCGCCCTGATAGGGTGCGTCTATCACAAGCCGGATCTCTTTAAGCGCCGCGCTCCTATGGAGATTATCGTGGATACTTTGGAGGATCTCTTTGAGGTCAGCATCGACTGGATTGCACCGCAGCGCACCAATTTCGCTTTTGGACCAAGTCAGTAGGTTTTCGAGCAGATTGAAGGTCCCGCGAGCTTGCTTATCTACGGCCGAGATAATTTCGCGAATCTCATCTGGCGTCATCTCCTCTCGATCATCTAACAAAAGATCCGAAAGGCTCAACAAACCGTTGAATGGTGTCCGTAAATCATGGGCAATGATGGAAAAGAATCGATTTTTGGCGGCGAGTGATAGGTTCAATTGATTCATGAGTTCGTTGATCTTTGCCTCTGCATTCTTACGTTCTGTAAGGTTTAGTTCGATGGCTACAAACTTATTGAGATGGCCGTGCTGATCAAAAATGGGCTGAATATTGATGTGAAGCCAATAAGGTTCGCCAGTTTTTGAGTAATTGAGTAATTCCGTGGTAATGGATTCCTGGTTTTGGATCGCTTGACGCATCGTTTCTACGACCAAAGGATCTGTATCTTCGCCTTGAAGGATATGTCCTGGTTTTTTACCAATGACTTCGGCGAGATTATAACCTGTGAGTTTTACAAACCCATCATTAACCCATTCGATACTGCCTTTGGCATCTGTAATAACGATAATATTGTCGGATTTCTTAGCGATCAGGGCTAGCGTTTTCAACTCAGCATCGGATTTTTCTACTTCAGTGATATCTTTCACCGTTCCCACAAGTGAGGTTATACGACCATGATGGTCTTTCATAGGTTGACCGTATCCTCTGATGATGCGTTTTTCACCCGTCCTAGTGGTAATTTCCTGGCGAACGTCATAGGATTCGCCATGAACGATGGCGCGATCTATGCAGCTTGCTAGGTGATTTCTGTCTTTTTCACTAAGCAACGACATAAATGAGTCAAAATTTGGTGCCTCGTCAGTGGCAGGGATATCGTATATCCGAAAGACCTCTGGTGTCCAATCGATGTGATTATTGATCAGGGAAAACTCCCAGGTTCCGATTTTGGCAACCTTCTGAGATAGCTCGCTTCGTCGTTTGTATGTCTCTAATTCCGCAACCTGATCAGCCAGTTCCGTGCTGTCACGAAACGCTATGGCGATCTGGGTTATTGCGCCGTTGTCATCAAAGAATGGTTCGCCGTCGAATTCCACCGACCGGGTTTGGCCTTCTGGGGTGATAATTCCTAGTTTATAGCCGCGAAATCCTTTTTTTTCTCTCAGGACTTTAGAAAAAGGGTGCTCTTCGTCAGCAATTTTATGGCCCTCGGCATCAATAAACTCTGCAGCCAGGTTCATCTGATTGCCGGAGTTTGTGGTTACCTGGAAGTAGGTGTTGGCAAATTCATTAAGGTACAGCACCTTACCCCTGGGATCATGGATAACGACACCCATATTCGACATAGTGCTGAGAAACGAGAAGTAAGATTCCTTTGATGGATCAATCATAATTCACCCCTTTTCACGGTAAATCGGGATTTATCGCGAGAGATTTAGGGATTTTCTTAGGTTTTTTGTATGAGTCAACACTATCGTTGCGGCTCCTTGGGGCCGCTCCCATAGACAGCCTCGACGGAATTCTGCTAGGTTGAGCAAGTCTCACATAAAGCAGAGCGGAGGTTGACGTGACGCAAACATCGGATGGGAATCATCTAAAAAAGATACCAAGCCCTGTAAAGTTTCCCATCGTTGGGCATCTACCTTATGTTCTTTCGCGGCAGCCCTTTGATCGGATGCTGCAACTATGTGAGAGGTACGGTGATCTGTTTAACCTAAAGCTACTCGACGATTCGGTGGTCATTGTCAGTGATCCTGACGTGGTGGAAGAGCTCTTTGATGAGTCTAGATTTCGCAAGCGGGTGGCAGGCATCCTCGAGTCCATTCGTCCCATTGCTGGTGATGGCCTTATTACCGCCGAAGATCATGAGGATAACTGGGGCCGAGCCCATAGGATTTTGAAGCTAGGGTTTGGTCGTAAGGCCATGAGTGACTACCTCCCGATTATGATGCGCCAGACGGAAAAACTCATCCAATGGTGGCGGGATAGGCCTGGTCAGGCTATCGACGCCAATCAAGATTTTACCAGGCTAACCCTAGAGATTATTGGTCTGTGCGGTTTTGATTTTTCCTTTTCTAGCTTCGAGCAGGAAGAGCCTCATGAGTTCATGCTGACGATTGATTCTATCCTTGCCGAGGCTACCATTAGCCATCAGCTGCCCGCTTGGGTGAATCAGCTGCGACCCGGTGGGGTGCGTCGTATGAAGGAAAATATTGAGGCCACCAATGCGGTATTTGATAAGATCATTGCTGATCATCACCTCAATGATAGTAAAGAGCGATCCAGTTTCCTTGCGCTCATGCTCGATGCCGAAGATCCCAGAGATGGATCCAAACTGAGCAAGGCCAACATCCGCTATCAGCTGATTACCTTTTTGATCGCTGGCCATGAGACCACACGCAGTTTGCTATCTTTTACCCTTTATTATCTGATCAAGCATCCAGAGATTTGCCGCAAGGCCCAGTCCATCGTTGATGAGGTATTGGGAGACGCTCCTCGAGATTTAAGTTTTCAAGATCTGAGCCGGCTGTCCTACTTACAGCAGATTCTGATGGAAAGCCTTAGATTATGGCCAACGGCGCCAGGGTTTATGGTAAGTCCTCGGAGTGATACCAGCATTCAATCCAAATACAGCACGACTACCGATGATATCTTTTTCATATTCTTAGCAGCCCTCCATCGTCATCCGAAGGCCTGGGGGGATAACCCTGACAGCTTCGATCCTGATAGGTTTGGAGCCGATGCGATACGTCAGCGCCCGTCCCATGTTTTTCGGCCCTTTGGCAATGGCAAACGGTCTTGTATCGGACAGCACTTTGCCATGACCGAGGCCCAAGTGGCCTTGACTTACATCCTGTATCACTTTGATTTGCAGGGGGACGACAGTTACACCCTTCAGGTTGATCATAGCCTTACGATCAAACCCAAGGACTTCTTCTTCAAGGCGATTCCGCGGTCGAAATAGATTGAAGGTCCTCATTGGTGTCGTCGTTATGACACTGTGAAGCCCCTAATCCGAGCCGTCTTGGCTCTGCTCTAGCGGTTTTTATGATGCCGATCACGCAGCCCGCTAATTTATTGGCATTTTGCCGCCTACTAAGATATCTTTTTAACTTTGTTATCTGCGAAACATACCATAAGGACCTAAGTTGAAAGAACTTCAAACCTGGGAAAGCCTAGGCGAAAAAGATCCCCTTTGGGCGATATTAAGTCATGATGAAAAACGAGGCGGCAAATGGAACCTCGAGGAGTTTTTTAAGACCGGCCAAGCTCAAGTGGAAGAGGTGGTCAACATCGTCAAGGGTCTTAGCGCCGATCCAAAAGCTATGAGTGTTGCTGACTTTGGATGTGGCGTCGGTCGGGTGACCCAAAATTTTGCCAAGTCCTTTGATCAAGCCACTGGTATTGATATCTCCGGCCCCATGATTAAAAAGGCTAGAGAGCTCAACTCGCTAGAAAACTGTCGCTTTGTCTTGAACCAAGAAAGTAACTTAAGTCAGTTTGCAGATGGGACCTTCGATCTGTTTTTCTCCCTTATGGTCCTCCAGCATAATCGATCGCAGATCGCAAAGATGTATATCAAAGAGTTTCACCGCGTCACCAAAAAAGGCGGTCTACTCTACTTTCAGATACCTTGCAGCTTTAAGAATAATCTAAAAGCCAAGACCATCGAGTTCACTCCCGGAATCCTGCTAAAACTAGCCCGCATGCTTAAGCATCGCACCAGCACCCCCTTCGAGATGCACTGCGTGCCAAGAAACGAGGTGGAGGCTATTATCACGGAAAATGACGGTGAATTAATTCACTGCGATGTGCAGGAGGATGTGCCGGGGAATTATGTGAACGCGGTTTATACGGTTCGGAAGGTTTGAGATTAGAGTTTCTTGGTTCGGATAGCGCGGCCCTTATTTTGGGGGTAGCCGATTGTTTTCGGCCGAGGCCCCTTGTTTCAGATTTGAAGTTCTCTGATGGTTGATGGGTTGTTTTCGTTTCAGAAACCGATGTCACGGGAAATTTTATCTCCAAATAGAAGACCTATAATAAGTATCGAGGCAAAAACTAGAACACTCAGCTTTGTATTTTTAAGGACTAAAGCTTTTAGCCGGCTTTGATACTCCTCACTACTAATCTTTTCCAGAAGTTTAGCTTCTCTAAGGTCTTTGATTTGTCTCATTAGACCGTTTCCTGAGCGGTTGCCGAATAAAACTAGAGCGGTTGCTGCAAGCGCAATGATCGTTGCGGAAAAAATAGACATTTTTCGCCCTATAGTGTTCTTAGTTCGCATCAAACAAAGACTATAGAAGTTCCCACAGAATTCTACTCATTATGAACTTGAATCATATAAATCATAATTACGGGAATTCAAGGGGAAGAGTGATTTGCTCAGCTGTTAAAGGGGATGTATAGGTAACAGTTAATTCAACGAGATTTAGGATCACATTGAAGTAGACATGCTCACCAATGATGACGTCATTTAGTACAGCCTGCCTCCAGCCGCCGTTATAGAGAAACGAGACATCGACTATTAAGCTGTCACCTTCATCTTCACATACTGCATCACCAGACAAATTCTCAGGATCATAACTATCAAATTCCTCTTTATTATCGAACTCTTGAAATGCCCCCCCCCTAAAGCTGGCGCAAACGAAGCGAATGGTGAGTGGGAAAGAAAGCCCTGAATCGACGACGCTATATGTCACGATTAAATTTGGGTATTCTATAGGATCCTCTATAACTATCTCGGAGGATTCAGACGGCGGATTTTCTTTATTTCCACTTGCATCAGAAGTTTCTTCAATCTGATTATCCGGTTGATTTGTTGTATGACTCTCAGATTTACTATCTTTTTTAGAATCGCAAGATACTGTTATGAGCAAAATTGCTATAAAAAGTATTATCATCTAAATAATTCCCTTGAGATTTATCTTCGTATCGGAAAATTTTTAGAAAACTTTAGGTAAAACGCTGGTATAATTGATAGTATTGGCTTTTATTGATAGTTCAATACATCGATCTAAAACCGACACAGGGACGATCAACATCTGTGAAAGTAGACTAATCGTCTTTGAAGATTCATCGGATTGAAAAGGCATATTTATCGGAACCCTGTTCTAACATCTTGTAAATCATGCCTTATACTTTTGTTGGTAAAATACAGCTCTACAAAGGGTTCGTCATCGGCAGGACTGCCAAATATTAGTTCTTGTCAATAAGTAACAGAAGTGATTCGGCGGTTGCCCCCCAAAAAAAAAGACCCAGGCCCAAAGGGCCTGGATCCCCTGCATCGCTTGTTAATCCCAGCGATTAAAAGTCAGGTTCATGTGTCCCAAGGAATCTTGGGTGGTGAAGAAGTATCCAAGGTTTGTTTCTACGTAGCAGGCTTCTGAGCTAGCTAGTCCAGGGATAATCTCGCGGCACTCGCTGTTGCGGCTGTCGATCACGAGCTCTTGATCTAAAGTGCATTCTGCTTCGGAAACAAGTTGCCATACAGCGCTTGTGGCGAGTTCGATGCCAATATCGTCTTGGTTGATCAGATCGAATTCACGAATTTGAAAGGACTGACTGTCTTGGGTGAAACCAGCAGTAAAGTACTCGTAGCAGTCGACTGCAGGAGCCTCTGGAGTGACGAAGCTTCCGTCCCAGCTTAGAGTGGTTACGGCAGAACTTGGCGCTCCGTAAAGGATATCAAGCTCTAGGGCTCCTTGAATCTGTTTCAAGGAAGCGGCTGTAAAGCTGATGCTCTGGCCTTCGAGACCTTCTAGGAGCTCGTAAGCATTGAGGTCTTGATCCTCTGTGAGCAGGTTGATGCGCTGACCATTGGCGTCAACTGTCTCGACTAGACAAGCGTCGCCGATGGTATAAGGGTCAAATTCACCGCAGAAGATCTCACCAATCGTTAGGCTAATCTCGTCTGCTAGGGTGTAAGGCGCTGAGCAATAAACTTGGGTGACATCGATAAGAGCGTCTTCGGAGGTCAGATCAAAATTCCCGTAAAAACCGCAGCTTTGCTCTGACGCTTCCGGCTGATAGGTCACAAGGTGGCCCGCGGCGCCCCATCCTTCGATGGTTGTGACAGTTATGGTTGGGTTGGTCGATGGCGCAAGCCAGATGCTGTTACCTAGAGCCGGGCAGAGACCCTCTTCGTCGAAAAATGTTGGCTCAAGTGTGTTACCACCAGCTTCGGCACAGGCGACAACGGCCGCAGCTCCAGCTTCGACGGGAATAGCTCCGTCAGAGTTTGCGAATCCGTGTCCCGCAGTGACAACGGCAGACAAGACTAGTAGTCGCTTCATAGTAATCTCCTAACATGAAGTGCAAAAAAGTTTTGTTTTTACCGATGAGTTTGGTGGGGGTGACAGATCGGAAACCACCCCTGCTTGATCGAATGATCGTTTGTTAGGGGCGTGTTATACTACCGGTCCCAAGCCTTGTCAAGCTGTCCTAGTCGATGTCTGTGGAGGACATCTGATCAGGGCCTTTGGGCTGGCGCGCTCATACCATTGGGGATGGTGATGGAGGACTTCAGCTCGACCCTATGCTTGTCGGCATACTCGATGGAAGACTTGGCAATGTGAGTCAGCTGCTGCTTGAAGAAAGACTCACCGCAGACTCCTGAGACCTGCTCCATGACCTTAAATTTCATGGTACTACTCATCAAAGCCATATGAATCGTGGTGCTAAAGATGCTGTTGACCGCCCAGAATATAGCCTCTTCTGGAGGGTCATCTTGCAGTTGAGTTCTGACAAACCTCGCTAAAAACTCATAGCCTGGCATTCCAGGTGTGGCATTAAACTGATCGCAATACTCGGTGGAACCCGTCGCGTGTTCACCGGAATCACTCAATAGAGAACGCATCGTCGACATCAGATAGGTGGTATCTTCCGTCAAAAACGTAAACAACTGAGCGATCATATCTTCTGGATCCTTGGCTTTCTCGCAGACCTGTTTCGTTCCGTTGGCCAACCATTCATGAGCCTCGTGTAGCATGGCCCAATAGAGGCCTTGCTTGCTGCGAAAATGGTAGTTAATAGCTGAGACGTTGGCCTCAGATTCTTCAGCTATCTCACGGATGGAGGTTCCAGCAAAACCTTTTTCGGCAAACAGCTTTTTAGCTGCCTGCAGAACCCTTTCTTTTGTGTCTATCTTTTCATTTGGCACCGACAGCCCCCTGATTGATTTTCTCTTCTATAATCGTTTCGGTCTCATCCTGCCCGGATTGTTTTCTACCGAATAGTTTTCCTAATAAGCCTGTCATATCCTCGACAATGGCATAGGCACACGGCACCCACATCAATGCGAGTATCGTACCGCTAACTAGACCCCAAGCCATAGCAAGAGTCATGGGAATGATGAACTCATCTGCTCCCCCGATGCCATAGGCCGTCGGGATGAGTCCACTTACAGTGGTTAACGATGTCACAACAACAGCCCTTAGTCTCATTGCCGTCGCCTTGACCAGTGCGGTTTTGAGGTCAGTCTGTCCATCTTTTCTAAGTTGATCGATAAAACTAATCAAGACAATTCCGGAGTTAACAATAATTCCACTGAGTCCTACCACACCGATCAAAGCAAGGAAACTCACTGGACGACCATGAATGAAAAATGCAAGGGCCACACCAAAAAGGCCTAATGGTACGGTGGTGAGGATAATCATGGGCTTGATATAGGAGCGGAACAAGAACACAAGCAGGGCAAAAATACCAATGACCGCAAGGACAAGCGCTGTGGCTAAAGACGACATGGACTCTTTGATCCGCTCGCCTTCACCAGCAAACTGGAGACTGACAGCGGGAAATTGCTCGGATAATTCGTTGAAACTTGTTTCAAGGACCTGGTTAGCAACTGTCGCGGTAATGATCTCGTCATTGACATTCGCTGTAACGGTTTTAGCAGGTTTGAAGTCGAAGCGCTTTTTATAAGCGGTCCCGTCAGCCTGCTCGAAACTTGCGATGCGACTTAGGGGGATTAAATCGCCGCGACGATTCATCACCTCTAAGGATTTGAGTTGATCGATGGACTGTCTGCTATTGGCATCTAGTCTTACAAAATAATCCACTTCGCGGTTTTCCAAGTTCACATCTGTGATATCGAGACCAGCCATAGCCGTACGGATGGTCAGCCCCACAGATTGCAGATCCAAGCCCAGTCTTGCGGCTCTTTGCTCATCCACAACCACCTTGATCTCATCCTCACCAAAAACATCATCAACTTTGGCATCGAGGATACCGTCGGTCTGCGACAGTTTTTCTTTCAGTGCCTCAGCCATCCCGGCGAGTTGAACGCTATTATTTGAACGTAGGATTCCGGTAACAGGGTCCCCAGAGGGTGGGCCGTTAATCACAGCTTCGAAGGTTAAGGACGTGGCACCAGCTAGTGGAATACTACGGAGCTGTTCAAGAACCGTATTGGTTGCAAGGTTGTTCTTGGCATCTTCGCTCATAAAAAGAAAGACCATACCGACGTTTTCACCGTTCTGTGATTTTGGATCGTTGGGCTGATTCTCCGAAATACCGGCTTTGGAGGTAATATGATCGATTTTGTCTCCAAAGCTTTCTTTTATGTCAATGGATAGCTGACTCAAGGCTTTGTCAGTGACTTCGATTTTAGTACCTTTTGCCATCTCAACCCTTGCAATATAGATCTCTGTTTGGGTAGGTGGAAACAGAATAAATTTATTGGCAAAAATCATCAGGTACAAGGAAACGCCGATGGTGGCGGTAAACAACACTAGTGTGAAATAACGAAAGCGAATGAGTCCTGATACGAGTTTGCTAAAGGGAGGGAGTATCAAGCGACCAAACCAGTCAGTGGGTAGGCCTTCTTCCCCTTGATCGAAGTTATTCATCTTGTCCTGATCCACGGGATCTTCGGCTTCCTTGCCTTTGATCAAGCGGACCGGCAGCATGATAAAACTCTCGACGATACTAATCATAAGTGCAGCTGTAACGACAATGGGAATACCCTGGATAAACTGACCAATGACCCCTTTGGTTACTAGCATCGGTAAAAACGCAGCAATAGTGGTGAAAGCGGTGGCCGTTATGGGAAGCCAAAGATCGTTGACAGATTTTAATATGGCCTCTTTCGCTGAAAGGCCTGATTCTTTCAGACGACTAAAATTCTCACTGACAACAACCGAGTTATCTACCAACATACCAATGGATATCACCATGGCCAATATCGTAATCGTATTGAGAGACATCCCCGTGCTTTGCATCAGAGCAAAAGTCGCTAGGGTTGCCATGGGCAGTGAGATCGCCGCCATAATCCCGGCGCGACCTGGGAGGAAGATGATAAGAAAGACGACAACCAGGACAAGTCCTGTAATACCGTTAGAGGAAAGAACATCAAGGCGATTGCCAACGCGCTTACCTTCGTTGTTGAAAATCGTAAATTCTAGTTGGTCTTTGTAGCCTGCCGAGATCTCATCGATGGTATATTGTACAGCTGTTGCGAGTTCGATGAGATCAGCGCCGCTTTTCTTACTAATGGTCAAGAGGGTAGCAGGCTCCCCGTTATAGCGACTAAGGCGATCGGGATCCTCTTCGCCATCGCCAATGGTGGCGACATCTTTTAGCAGGACTTGTCGTCCAGAAAAATTAGCCCTGAGTACGATATTGCCGATATCTTCTACTGTTTTTCGTTTGCCGTCGATTTTGATTAGGGTCCGTGACTCTGAACTTTCCAAACTACCGCCAGGAATCGTGAGGTTTTGGCTTTGGATTTTACTCGTAACCTCACCGAGGCTGACATGAAATGATTTGAGCTTGTCTGGGTCGATGGAAATATTAAATTGGCGTTCGCGGTAGCCAGTGCGGATGACGTTGCTGATTTTTTTGTTGTCTTCTAAGGCTTCCTCAAGTTCTATGACAGCCTTATCACGGATCCGGTTTTCATTGGAGCCAATGACGGCCACTTCAATGACTGGGAACTCTTCCGTCTTGATCTCGATAAATGCCGGAGGGTTCTCCAAATCAGCAGGGAGGTCCGTGATTCGATCGATGGCTCGTTGAAGATCGCTTACCACGGTCGTCGCATCGTAGTTATCGATATCGACCACGGTAAATATCGTAGAGATACTTGGTTGGGATACTGATTTGACTTCATCAATCCCTGAGACAGAGCGGATCTCATCCTCAATGGGTTTGGTGATTTTGGTCTCAATATCTTCGGCCGAAGCACCTGGATAAACCGTCTTGATGATGACCTGTCCCATATTTACTGTGGGAAAGCTTTCGGAATTGAGCTGAAATAACCCGCCCACCCCAAACAGAATAATAAAGACCATAAGCACCAGGCCGAACTTATGATTCTCAATGAAAAATCGTGATATCCGAGTCATGGTACCTGCTCCTAAATTTGATTGATACCGCAGGGGTAACGGTTATAAGATTTAAAGAAATCATACATAAGGTGAATCGTCTGCTGCTTGGTATCGATCTCCACGAGACGACTGTTAAAGTACGAGTCTTGTTCTAAGATAAGGGAATTGAGGTCAACGCGAGCCTGCTGATATTTCCTTGTAGTGGTTTTTAGGGAAATTTCTAAATCGTTAGCAGCGCCAGTCTGTGTTTCTAATGCCTTACCAAGCAGCTGAAGGCTTGTCTTGGTTTTATCAAAATCTGCCATGAGCCTAGCCTTGAGGGCATCCACCTCGGCCTTTTTTTGTAGATTGGCAATCCTCTTCTGAGTTTTTTTAGCAGCCGAAAGGGAAGGGTTCAGAGGCATCGATATTTCGATGCCAATGGCGTTGCCAAACTGATTGTCTTCACTGTAACCAGAAAGGGTGTTGCCGTAGCCTTGATCGGCGTTGGAGTTCTGCAGCTGCCCCTTAAGTTTAATATCCATACTATCAGTCCACTCAGCCTGTGCGTTAGCATTGGCTTCGGCTTTTTCCAACAATGCAATAAGATCGAAGTATGATGATTGAGACTGAGGCTCTGCCGTGCCAGTAACAATCTTAGCCATACACTGTACCATCTCCTCTTCTTTCTTGGTAAAGCTCTCGCCAGCTAGAATAATGTCTTGGGTGGATAGTTCGGGAAGCAAGGTTTTAAGCTGGGTTTCCAGCAGCTCTCTTTGGTAGTCGAAGAACAAAAGGCTACTCTCGCGGCTTTTTACCAGTGCACGGCTTCGCGCCACGTCGCCGGCATCAGAAGCCCCGTCGCGGGCGCGGGCTCTGGTTTGGTTGAGCTGCCTCTTGGCGCTTTTGACGAGATTTTGGGTTAACTCCCGGCTTTCCTTATTTGCGATCAAGGACCAGTAGACTTTAAGAAGAGACATCTCGAAGTCCTTCTTGGCCATAACGCCTCGTAGTTTACTGACCTCAAGATCAATTTCTTTTCCTTCGTAGGATAGCTTATCGAGGCGACCCCATAAGTTTTTCCAAAGGTCGATTTCAGCGCCAACACGCCAGCCGATTCTTGTCGCATCGTCGATGGGTCCGGTAGGGCCATCGAAGGATATCTTTTCTGCGAAGATGGCCGAGCTCAGAGCAAGTCCCTTGGGCATCAACCTTTGATAGCCGACAGACAAATCCTGCGCAGGACTAAAGATGGGAGCAAAGGGTGAAATCGGGCTTTCCCGAGAACTGGAGTAGTTAGCCGCTCCGGTGACCTGACTGCCAAACTTAGCCTCTTCCAGTTCCAAGTTAAGGGCTTTTACGGTCTGACTAAGTTCAATATTGAGTTGTGTGGGAGGGCTTTTGCGCGCTAACTCTAATAAAGTCGACTCATTAGCCGTGAATGTAGCATCTGTTTCTGCCTGTGATATCGTCGCGATCTGAAGCCCTAAGGTCAAGCTGAGGCTCAGTTTCAGCATGTTGATGGTTTGCATAGTGGTGATCCTAATGTCAGTAATCAAACGTTCGTTTTTATCATATGATCGTTTTCGGATGATTGGCAAGGAAACTTTAAATCAAACGTTTGAATTTTTATAACCAACCTAAAATATTGAATATTATTTGTGGCGCCAAGAAAAGTTTCACCTCCTGGTAACATTAGTTACTACATCTAGGTAGGGTTGAATCTTTGGGACGCCATGAAGTACCCTATAGTTAAAACGATCGTTTAATTATTGCGGTGGAGTATGAAACACGGCGCATGGCTGTTGGCAACGGGTATGGTTTTCTCGTCTTCGAGTTTTGCTGAGGATGGGGAAACCAATGAAAAGCTCTCGCTGGCCAGCATTTTTGATCTTTCGGTATCGCTTTCCCTGACCTCCGAGTCCCGACGCGAAACCCCGAGTATCGTATCTGTCGTCACCAGCGACGATATCAAAAAAAATGGTGCTCGCGATCTTGTGGATGTCCTCAATATGATTCCCGGGTTTAATATCTCGAAGGATGTCGACCAAACGGCCTATCATGTGCGTGGGATTTATGGCTTCGAAGGACGAGTGCTATTTCTACTTGATGGCATGCAGCTCAATGACCTCAATTTCGGTAGCTATTTTATTGGCAATGACATCCCAGTCCACTTAGTGGATCGGATCGAAGTGATTCGAGGTCCTGGTTCGGCTGTCTATGGTGGCACAGCGGAACTCGCAGTGATCAATATTATCCCAAAGAAAAACCTGACAGAGACCTTTAACAAGTTCTCAGCCCGTATGGGTCGGCTAAAAGACATCAATGGACGGCCAAGTTACGGGCACCAAGACATAGGATTCATTCACGGCGGACAGTCGGGGAACCTGCAATATTCGGTATTAGCTTATGATAGTCACGGTGTGAGGACCTTGCGGAACAATTATCTACAGGCAAAAGAAGGTGATGATCCGGTGGTTCCAGAGTTGACCGAAGAGAATGCCGATAGTGCCTTTCAGTTTGATGGACTACAAGGGAAGAGAAGTTTCTCTGCACTACGAATCGACTTTTTAAGGATAGAGTGCGATACTTTAATTCTACGCAACTACAATGCCCTAACTTGACACCTGCCGAGTCGTTTCCAGGAGGAGTGGGGTATAGTACTTAGGATAGTTATGAAGCCTTATTGTAGACACGTATCGAAGTTTGTTTACTGTTTTTTATTAACGATGCTGGCGAGCACGGCGCAAGGTAAAGACTCTGTGGCCGTTTTCCTGCCAAGTGTGACTCCGGTTTCCGAAATCGAAAAGCACTTAAGCACCGAACCCCTTTTTAAGGGTATGGATATTTCTGTATATAAGAAATTCCGAGATTTTAACTCGGCCATCAAGAACACAAAGCCTCTTTATGTCCTAGGGCCCGCGAAGTTCGTGGCGACTCATTCTGACTACAAGGCCTTCGCTCAATTGGCTCATAAATCCAATCTGACATTCAAGTATAAAGTGTTTTCGATACAAGATAAGTGGGGTAAGGCCGAAACAGCCAAGGGAACTATAGGCATGGTTCAGATACTGGGTCGGAAAGAGACAAAAAAATATGTCGGAGAATCCGTTTCTGAGAAATTCAAAAAGGTAAAGCGGGTCACTAAGGTCGAAGATCTATTTCCCCTCCTTGCTTTGGAAAATGCCGAATATATCTTGGTGGAGCCTCATATCTACGACGCACTTAAAGATAAATTTAGAGCCAAGGTCAATACCGTAACGGAATCACAGCCCATCGGTAATCCAAAACTAGCAGTGCTAAAAGGTAAGACTGGTCCTGTCTCTGTTTCCTTGAAAAAAGAGACACTGGAATCCTTAGGCTATGACAATATTAAATCAATAAAGGACTAGGTGACCGATATGCGATCAGGATTTTTTGTTACTTTGTTTTGCCTATTGTCAGTTCTTGGGTTCCATCGACATCTTATGGCGCAGGTTGGGATCGTCATGGAAAGTGGACCGGAATTTCAGGTCGTGGAGAAATCTGTTTCTTCAATCCTTGAAGACGAAGATATCAAGGTTCTTCGTTTTAAATTGTCCAAAGATGCGAAATACTCAGATTTTCTGAAGTTTGTGAAGTCGAAAAACCCCGAAGTTCTGGTGCTGATGGATAATCGCGCCATGGAGTTTGGAAAGCAACTGGCCAAGGAAAAGGACCCTGTGTTAAATGGCATTAAAAGTGTCGCTGCCATGGGCCTTAATCTTAAAACCGAGTTAAAAAACGATAAAAATATTTCTGGTGTCGCCTTTGAGGTCCCCGCCTATACGATTTTGACGAACTTTCGAAGCCTCGTGAAAAATCGCAAGCTAGAAAATGTTTTGGTTATCTACAGACACGATCAGTTTGCATTGATGGTGGAAGAAGCTAAAAGGCAGCTCGATAGGGAAGGGATTCGATTGATCGCGATCGATGCCTCAGATCAACCGGCTGGCAAGCTCAAATCGTTTCTCTCGAGCTATCTCAAGCCCAGCTATCAAGGGATTCGATTGGATGCGATACTTGTTATTACTGATAGTAAATTGATGAATCAAAAGACTTTTTCTTCAGTGTGGGTTTCTAAAGCGCGGTCTCTCAAAATCCCCATGCTCTGTGGGATTAAAAAGTTTGTGTCGCCGGAATTCAATTTCTGTAGCTACGCCTCCTTTCCTGATCATGTTGAGTTAGGGGCGCAGATTAGCCAGATGGTGTTTTCTCTGCTTGACGGAGAATCTACACCAGAGGAGTTAGGTGTAGAGTACATCCTATCCGTTCAGCAGGCCGTGAACGAACCGATGCTTAAAAATATGAATATTGAGTTGAAACCAGATGCTAAAGACAAACTCATCAAAAGCCCGTAGGAGACGATGTTGAGAAATTATATGGCAAAACTGACCGTTTTTTTCGTTGTGGGGATGATCACAGGTTGTGCCTCAGTACCCGATACCATCACAAGTTCCAGCGGAAAAAAAGAGACTGTTCTTAAAAAGGGAAGTGCCATTGCCTTGAGTAAGGGGACTGATTTCACGACCCAAAAAGGAAAAGAATTGTATTTCTTCCAAAATGGTAAACTAGGAGGGATGATCAGCGTTGATCCGGTCTGTTATATGTCATCGAAAACAGGCTTTGGCAAGTTTTCCTCATTAAACTATACGATTAAATCGATTCAATCGGATTCCTCGTCAAAAAGTAAATTCTTCACCTCCTTTGTTGCCGAGGCAAAGGGAGGTGCCAACAAACTTCGTTGCTGGCATCATCAAAATTCTAACAAATATTTTACAAAAGAGTTGTTAAAAACGACCCTTGGCAAAGCATTTACAGTCAAATAATTCAAAAGGGGTCTCTCTTGAAAAGCATTCAGTCGAAGATCACATTCTCAACACTATCGATGCTGTTCGTTGCATTTTCTGTTTTATCGGTATTGGTGGTCTTGAACTTGACGCAAATGCTGGACTCTGTTTTGAGCACTAGTACCCAGCAATCAAATCAGACGGTTGAAAATCTTAAGGTTTGGTCGGGTAAAAATCGGGAAAATCTACGCAAAATATTTACCGAAAACCTCGAGACAAAAGTCACGACGCTGTTGTCTCAAGATTCTTTTGTGGTCCGAACGGCTTTTGTGGACAACGCAGTCGGTGATATCAAGGAGCTTTTGTCCAAGAAGCTAGGGTTAGACAAGGATATCGTCCTGGCGAGCTTCTTCACGGTAGAAGAAGACAGTATCAAGTCTTGGCAGTATGTGTCCCGCAGATATCCGGATGGGATAGGATATACGGCTAAATACGATACGGATCGAAAATCGTGGGTTGTCGTCCAAGAAGGCCAACCTGATCTTGTGGTCTTGGATGAGGCTGTGGGTCGCATCATTGAAAAAATAATCTCGACTTTGAGTTAACTGAGATCGAAACCTCAGACGCCGATGGTAGCCTCGTAAAGGAGCAGGTTTACGATGCTGTCATCCCCATCATTGAAGGCGATTTAGAGGAGATAGACGAGTTTCGTGAAGAGGGAGAGACTATTGGTTACCTTCGCTACACCTTATCTTTGGCGAAGATGCAAGAAGCCTTAGCGGTAGAGGAGACTCGCGTAAAAGAGGCTTTAGCGCGGCAGAGAGACGATACAAAGAAAAGCCTTGGCTTTATCAAGGGTGAAGGGGAGCAGTCGCTACAAAAGAGTTTAATGATTATCGGCATGTCAGCGGTTGTGATTTTTCTTCTGGCGATAACAGTGTCGATGTGGATCGCAAAAAAGATCTCACGCCCTGTGGTTGAACTGACAGCTAGTGCCGGCATTATTGCCGAAGGTGATTACGATGTGGGAATCAATAAAAGCAGCGACGATGAGGTGGGTCTGCTGGCGGAACGCTTTGATGAAATGAGGCAAAGGGTCAAAACCTTTACCGAAAATCTGCAGGAACTGATCGAGGAAAAAACAAAAGACATCAAGTCAATGCTGACCAATATTGAGCAGGGAATCTTCACAATTACCATCGACCATACCATTCATCCTGAGTACAGTAAGCACCTGGAAGATATTTTCGAAACGAAGGACATCGGTGATCAACCCTTTGCCGAATTTATGTTCTCCAAATCTAATTTGACGAGCGAACAGATATCTTGTGTCAAATCGATCGTTCTAAGTTCTGTGGGGGAAAATTGGCTCAATTTTAGTGCGAATAAATCTCACTTACCCGGAGAGATGGATATCTTTTTTGGCGATAATCAAAAACATCTGGAGATTGATTGGTGTCCTATTGAGAAAGATGACTGTATCGAAAAGATTATGGTGACTGTTCGGGACGTAACTAAACTGAAAGAACTACAGGCACAATCGGCCCAAAAGGAATTTGAACTTGCCATCATCCAAGAGCTTCTGGCGAATGAAAACCATCGCATCCTTCTAATTTTTGATCAATCTCGTAACATTATCCAAGAGTGTTTGGACTTCTGTCACAATCCAAGGATATCTTTTGACCAGACGGTGGAACTGTTTCGTAACCTGCACACACTAAAAGGTTTGCTACGGACCTACAAACTCAAGACATCGAGCAACCTAGTCCACGAGATTGAAGAGCATTTTCTGCAGTTGAAAAGCGGAAAGAGCTGGACCAGTGAGAACCGCGAAAAGATGGCAGCAGAAATCCAAGAGGTGATGGAGCTAATCGATACCTACGAAGACGTCAACCAGAACAAACTCGGCAGAGGAAAAGAAGAAGTCTCACAGATCAAACCAGAGATGCTATCCGAGATCCGCAGCGTGATTTCCCTATATCTTAACGATGCTGATATTGTCGATGACTTTTACAGCAAGTTAGAAGAGATCTTGTCCAACAAGAGGCAGCATCAGATTAAATACCGCGTTGAGCAGATGGTGGCGTCGCTTTCGGATACGGCTAAGGAATTAAATAAAAAGCCACTGCTGTTTTTAGCCGAAGGTGACGAAGTCTCTTTCACAGACGATGTCTGGCATGTACTTGATGGGGCCTTTATTCATATGGTACGCAACTCCCTTGACCATGGCATAGAAACTGTTGAAGACCGCTTGGCGGCAGGAAAAGAAGTGCAGGGTAGGATTTTTCTGAAGAGTTCTGTCGATAACGATAATATCGTGATGCGCATTTGGGATGATGGACGCGGGCTTAATCTCTGGAAGATTCGGACCAAAGCGGGACTCGGTAACGACGTGGCGCCTGTAGATATTGCCAAACAAGTATTCAGTGCTTCCTTTAGTACCGCAGACAAGGTTTCTGATATCTCAGGCCGTGGGGTTGGTCTTGATGCCGTCCAGGCAAATGTGGAAAAACTCGGTGGTTCCATTCAAATAGATTTAACGGGTCTTGATCATTCTGCTGAGTATGTCGCATTTGCGTTTGAGATTGTTGTTCCAGCCTCTCTTGCTCACCATGACGACTCGCAGGCACGAAAGGTAAGTTAACACTTAGAGACTGAGTTAGTATATTTATTTTAGAGATTAATAGCTTTGCTCTAGCGATCATATCATCTTAGTGAATCTTCCTATCTTTGTTGGCGTGGAAGAGATCTGATAATGTGTCACAAGGATCGCCGCCTCCTTTGCTTCTCATGATTTTCTTATAAAAAAATTAGTGCATTACCTTAAGAGTCATCACCGTGGTTGGGAAACGCTATGCCTTTGTAAAGATCGGAATAAACCTTGCTTTAGCCATCAGTACATTCACGTGAATTGAATCGAGAACTACGACATCGTTGAAAAGGAGAATCATGTTTAATCAGCTTAAGATGCTAACAGCAGCGTATTGTTTGTCAATGTTGACATGGGGTGACATGGCACTTAGTCAGAGAACCTTCGGTACAAACGGCCGATCAGGTGCTACTGGTGTCACAGGGGCTAAGGGAGCACAGGGCCCATCAAAAACTATATTCGCAAAAACCTCTTATTCAGAGCACATCCTTCAAGGTACAGATGGTGGAGACGGTGGCTTTGGCTACAACGGTAGAGATGCCTATTGCCGTGCTCGGCCTAGTCAGGTGTCTTATAACCTCCGTGCTGCAAGTGGAGGTAACGGCGGTAATGGCGGTAATGGCGGCAACGGCGGTAACGGTGGTACAGCTACAGTATACTACACCTCTGATGCGGCGCTAAGGGCCACGCTTATTGACTCTGCTGGTGGATACGGTGGTTATCCAGGTGCTCCTGGTTACGGCGGCAGCGCTTGCTACTGCGAGGTTTACAGCTGGAATATCCAAACTTGCAATGGCCCTGACGATTGCCGGACTAGGACCTATACCTGTCGTGATGGTCGCGATGGTGGCAACGGTCGCTACGGAATCGATGGCCGCGAAGGTCTGCCAGGACGTGTTGATTTTGTGAAACGCTCTAGTGTTCTGCCTAGCGACCGACCCTTTGCCTCAGCCGGTGTTAGCCGTATTGATGGTACCCCATATGCTCTATCAAAGCATGTTTGGAGCAGCCGCTCTGGATCTTCAGCCAGACTTGCGCCAGGTTCCATTGTTGCTAATTCCTACCGAGAATACCAACGCACCGTAACTGGTACTATGAACGTTTTTTGGGATGGGTTTTTCCCGGCTAGCCGTTTCCCAAGCTCCTCAGCGACTATCAGTATCAGCGATAGTGGTTCCATGGACATTGGATTTTCTGATGAAATCTGGGTTGAGGGAACAAAGGAAGTTTCTGGGACGACAACAAACTTTTTCGTAAGCAATGCTGTACTAGAAAGCGACGTGGACGATCTAAAGTCAGGTGGACTCCTTAAAACCGAAAAAGACCTCGAACTAATTGTTATCGACAGCTCTGGTGTCTCCGAGATTGTGAATACCGTTTGGGATATCAAAATCGAAGCAGAAGACCGATTTCGACGCGGCCGTTTGAAAAAGGTATTTGACGGTGTCGTACCTCAGAATTTGATTTCTTCTGAGCGAGGACGACGTTTTGTATTGGAGCTGGGGCAGCTGGATCTAGATACCAAAAAGTTGAAGCGCAATACAGAAGTGCGAGTCACTGTTAAGGCGCGTCGTAGCTTTGGTGGAAAGTCCAAGACAGTCGAATTTATTATAAACAGATCTTTGAGGTAAGCAGATATGAAACACAACCTAATGATTGGGGCTATGCTGCTTTCCGGTTTGGCAGCCACTGCTTCGGCAAACGATTTACGCTGGGGTGAGCCCCGCGTTAGAGGAACCGGTATCAACCCTTGTTACTACAATCCGAATGATACCTTTGGATCCAACGTATACTTCGATCCATTTGATAATACGGCTTCCTTGATATTCTTTGATTTTGGATTAGATCTCGATTCGTCTACTAACCAAGGGGCTAGCCTAAGCGAACGTCAAGGCTGTACCATAACCATCGATTTGACGATTCCTCGCGGGAAAGCTATCGAGAACCTTGATCAAACTGTATTAGCCGGTATTTACAAAACAGAAGGGGCATCGGGAAGTATCGAGACTAGAGCTCTGATGTTTCACGATCGGATAGCACTGCAGTCCTTGAACGTCAAACTTCCAAGGGATCGGTTTATTGATAGCCCGTTGGCGGGCTGGGACTCTCAGCATAATTTCAGTTACAAAGATCTTTACTCTCAGTGTCTAGCCTCGCAAAGACGGCCTCTAAGAACACGGTTTCAATTCGAAGTCGCGCTTTCAGGTCAAAAAAGATCAGCCTTCGATGCGATTGTTTTGAATTTCGATAGTTCGGATCTGACGTTTAACGTCACTCCAAGGCTACGAGACTGTCGACAAGTTCTAGCAAACCCTCCACCTAGCGAACGACCAAGGCCTGTGCCGAGACCGATTCCTAACGATCCTAACGAACCAGAGAATCCAGAACCGAAGATTCCTGATAGTGATAAGCCAGTAGTGACTCCCGGTGTTGGTATTCGTCTGATTGCGAATCGTACCACAAGTTACCTTCCCAATGGTTCTGGTCGCTGTACCATTAACGCTGGGCAAGCTATCTACGTGACAGAGTTACCGACGGATTCTGGTTGGGCAGATGTAACCCTTGTTCGCAGACCGAACAGCTGTACGAAGACAGATATCGATCTGAATGGTTCGATCAACTTATCGTACTTTCGTCGGCCTTAAGGGGGGGGATCATGAAAAAACTAATCGGTTTCCTTATGGGAGCGTTTGCGCTAGCCCCTCTCGGAAGTGCTACGCCAGATCAAGTCGTACTGAAAAGTGTGTCTGCCCTTGGATCAGGTTGTTTGCCTGATCGCACGGCCACAACCTTTTCTCTCGATGGCGAAGCCTTAACGCTCGTCTTTGATGAGTTGTTTACTGAGGCTTATTCCTTCGATGCTCCCGACTATAACAGGGTTTTCTGTCGGATTAATTTGCGGGTGAGCGTGCCTGAAGGCTGGAGTTTCGGGATCTTTTCTTGGGATACCAGGGGATATGTCGACCTCTTTGAAGGTGCTTCGGCCACCATCAGCTCTGGTTTTAGCTTTGGGCGCAGTCGCTACGAATTTGCTACCACAGAATTCTATGGTCCGTAGACGGATGATGTCTTCGTTAGAGAAGAGGTCCTTGCTGGTCGAGTGGCTTTCTCCCCCTGTGGTCTGCGAGGTCGCGATATCTCTTTGAGAATGCACACGGCCATTACCACTAGGGCGGAGTACGAAGATACTTCGGCATTGCTAGTCTTGGACTCTATAGACGGTGCTGCCCTCGAACAGAATTATGGAATTGTTTGGAAACGATGTGAAACGCGAAGGCCTAGAAGGCCGAGCAGACTTCGTTAAGATTCTAAACTTTAAGATGAGTTACCTTATGAGCTCCCAGCATCGCGCCTGGGAGTTTTTTTTATCTACGAAGCTTTTTTGGATTGCTCTTCTGAGACGAAGTCTAGTTTCTTCATAGGGTATTTGATGACGAAGGTAAAGGGGACAAAACCGTCTTTGACGTCGCCTGTGAACTCCAGATCGATAGAACCGCCAGACTCCTCAAGATTAGACCTAACGGCATCCATACCCACACCGCGCCCAGAGATATCGGTGACGGTTTCAGCCGTGCTAAAGTTGGGGGCAAATACTAAAGCTGCCGCCAAAGCATCACTGGCCTCAGGATCTAATTCACCTTTTTCTCGCAGCAAATCGAGATTAAGGCCTTTACCGTCGTCGCATATGTTAATCGTCAGCCAGTTGGCGTCAATCACCACGTCCATCTCAATCTTACCTACTTTCGATTTTCCTAGTTGCTCTCGCTCGGCGATTGTTTCCATCCCGTGATCGAGGGAGTTACGGATGAGATGAGCAAAAATGCCATCAAAGATAATCCAATTGTCTTTCTGCAGTGAGAAATCGTCACCGCGATAGACAAGTTCTAGCGGTGGTTTGCCTAGGCCTTCGGCACCTTTAGAAACGCCTTTTACCAGGTCAGTAAATCGATTTTTAAGCGTGGAGTCTTTGCCGAGCTTCATGATGCTCTCGACGCAACCAAATAATTTTTCCGCCTCGTCAGCATCTTCCAAAAAGTTGTCGATGACCTTTTTAACTTCACTGAGGCTAGCCTCTGGCAACAGCTCCCTTTTGGTGCTGCGTTTCAGGACATCCGAATTCACATGATTGTAGGCATGGAGTGTGTCGATACTCTGTTCGAGGGATGTTCGGAATGACGCAAGTTTTTTAGAGCAGGTATTGCTATCCTTATTCTCCTTAATATCGATGAAATCCTCTTCAATTTGATGAATCTCTGCACTGGAAATTTTTAAACCGTAGGTCCGTAGTAGTCCTTTAGCTGTATGAAGATTGCGGAAGATGATTCTGACATTTTCCGCATCCCCCTGCAGGTTGTCTGCTAACTCAATACAACTATTTATCAGAGTGAGGGATTGATCGTAGATCTCGATAAATTTGTTATGGTCGACATTGACAAGTTGCTCGATCATATTGAGTTCCACGGCTTTCTTGGTGGACTCTTGGCGTAGTTTTTTAAGTTCAGTGACATCGCGGACGGTCACCATGATTTTATCAACGATACTATCGTTGACGATAGGGCACCAATCTAACTCCAGTGTTTTGATTTCATTGTTGACAGTTATGGTTATTTCCTTGAGCAGATGCTGACCGTTTGCTTTCAAGGCAATCATATCACTACTGATGGAAGATAAAATAACAGTGGAAATCGTGGACTTTTGTTCGCTACTAAGATTTGACTGCTCAAAAAGAAAGTCCTCGTAGTCTCGACCGGCGATTTGATCGGTGCCAAAAATCTTTTCGAGGTATCGTGAGTACTCGGGATGGATCTCGTAGTCGCTTGTGATAGTGAAGATACCCTGCTCAATATTTGTCAGCATGGACTCGATGTCTTTTATTTTTTCGTTGATCAACTGCTCCAACTGACGACTCATCAACTTGAATGAGCTGTTAAGGATGTCAATTTCGGTATGCGTTGTGCTTTTTTCCTGATCTGGGAGGCTCTTCCACTCATTTAAAGCGCCATCTGCAATATCGTTTGCTGTTTTCGATAAAAGCTGAATCGGGACCACGATCATCGAATTCAGTTTTCGATTGAGGAAAAATAGTACTACAATCGAACTGCCTAGGATGCTAGCTAGGATATAACCTAAGGTACCCGTAATCTCATTGACGAGGATGGCCTTCTTCATCGACGTTGTGATCGTTGCTATATTCTTATCAAAAAGCTTGATAGGAGTTGCGTAGTTGAGGTAGTTTTCGCCATCTGATCCATAAGATTCAAATCCGTCTTCCTGGCTAATGCTTTTATTAACACCAAGTAGGTAATTGTTTTGATTATCGAAAAAACTGATGCGAAATTTTGTTTCTTCTTCAAGTTGAGCTAAGAAACTTTCTGGCATGGGAATGATGGTATTGATGTAGCCGTATACCAAGCCTTTATAGAGAAACTGCCCATCGTTCTGGTCCGGTCCAAGTTTTTCATTGATGAGTGGATATGTTAGCGACAGATACAAGCGATCGTCCTGTGTAATTAGCGTTATATCTTGGGAAAAATCTGATGTCTGCAATGGAAAGTTAAAATCGAACTCGCGAAGACCGCCATCTTTGGTGCCGATGATTCCGTAGGCATCCCGCGATAGCTCTTTCATCTTTTCACCAGGTTTTTTCGTAGAGTACGAAAAAACATGATTCTTCTCGATATCCATGGAGCCGTAGACCATAAGATCTTTTTTCGCAGATTTTAAATAGATAGCAACCTGGCTGAGCTTATACTGCTGACCAAACTCATGGATCCGGTAAAGGTATTTGTAAAAATTCTTACGTCTGGGCTTTGGTGAGGCGAGAGAAAGTAGAACATCACGGGTCAGATCACTGTCATTGTTAATGGAATCGATTCCACTAACAATTTTGTTGATGAACTGATTGAGAGAAAGCTCGGTAATGCGTGAGGCCAATAAAGACGATTGTTTGGCCTTGGCATTGAACTGATTTGTAGTCACAGAGCCGGTGATGAGCATGGATAGGATCGTAATGACCACCATACTCAAAAACAGGGCAATGGAGACCTTTTTTGATATACTAACTTTCTTACCGTGAAGTTCCATCTTATATCTCTATCCTTCTATTCGAACTCTTCTAGTGTATCAGCTAACTTTGCAACACCTTCTTTTGGTGACATGTTGCTATTGATGAAAACTGAAACGATCTCAACAATCGGTCCCTGCACATCAGAAGACTGGGCGTTTCCGTGAGCGAAGCTAGGTACCAATGTGTTGCTTTTATCAGAAGAGCGGAATGTGTCCGCCGATTGCTTTGCACAGCTATCAAAACCGCTCATGTCCATATCTGTTCGTACCGGAATCGACCCTTTTCGTTTGTTGAATTCGTTTTGGAATTCCTTAGTCATTATGGTTTCGGCAAGCTTGTTCTGAGCTGCTACTGCCTTATCACCCTTAGTTTTGAAGAAGGCAAAGGCGTCTATGGTGTAGATGAAGGCTTTATCCGTCCCTGGAGCCGGGGCGCAAATGAAGTCCTTGCCAGGAACTAGGTTCTTGGTCATAAACTCACCTTTGGCCCAATCACCCATGAACTGCATTCCGGCTTTGTTATCGATGATAAGTTTCGTGGCCTTGTCCCAGTCGAGACCTTTTCGGTCTTTTGGTAAGTAGGTGCTGATCTTTCTTAGTGTCTTAAATACTTCGAGCATTTTTGGCGATTTCGCAGCAGAGGAGTCGAGGTCAACGAGAACTTTGTTATATAAGTCAGCTCCGCCGACACCAAGTAGAATCTCTTCAAAAAGCGTTGCATCTTGCCAGGGTTGACCACCGTGGGCTATGGGTGTGAACCCAGCTTTTTTGATTTTGTCTAGAGTCGAAAACAGTTCTGGAATGCTGGTAGGGACCTTGGCGCCGGACTTATCTAGCACCTTTTTACTCATCCACATCCAGTTGATGCGGTGTACGTTGACCGGAGCGGAAACGAACTTGTTGTTATATTTCAGGCTCTCTAGAACCTTTTTAGGAAGGATCTTATCCCAGCCTTGGTTGGCAGCCGCTTTGTCAACGTCTTGCAACGCGCCAAGGGTACCCCACTGAGGTAATGATGTGGATTTCAGTTGTACCACACCAGGTGCATTGCCGCTTGAGACACGCTGCTTGATAGCTTTATTCGCATTGGCGCCGCCGCCGCCAATGATCTTCGAGTCTTTCCAAGTGTGCCCGGTTTTTTTGAACATGGATTTTAGTGAATCCACAGATTTCGCCTCACCCCCAGATGTCCACCAGTGGATCACCTCCAGTTCCGTGGCTATGGCAGGGCTAGCAAGCATGGATGCGGCGAGCAGAAATGGTATAAGTTTCATCTTAGTTTTCCTCAGAACTCATTAGTGTGACGAAAGCCTGGTAGTATTGCCCATTATTTTCGATTGATTTGAATCTATGGGCTATCAAGCCTCGCCAATTTGCAAACCAAACCGGCTATATTAAACTCGACGCTAGGGGCTAGTTCTTGAGGGAAGGTCGGTTCAAGATATCCTTCTATTTGAAATTATTAGATAAATTAACAGCAATCAAGACAAGGCATATTATCAAGGAGGCGCCACATCGAGCCGACATGATGTATTTTCCTGATGAGATTTTGTTTATTTGCGGCGCTGCTGGATGTTTCTAAGCATCTTGGCTGCCTCAAAGATGCCCTCGACGGTAAGGGGGAACATGGGAAAGACATCCCTGACTAAGCTGATGGATTCACCATACCAGTAGTTATTTGGAATGGGGTTTAGCCAGGCTGACGCTGGAAACCTGCGACGAAACATGTTTAACCACTCGATGCCCGGGATTTCGTTGTGGTGATGATAGTCCACGGAGCCGCCCGGAACGAGCAATTCGTAGGGGCTCATGTAGGCATCCCCAACGATAAAGACTGTCCAATCACTGTTGTAGGTTTTTAGGATGTCTTTGGTCGGTATAGTTTGCTCTCTCGACATATCGGTATATAGAGTTTCATAGGGGCAATTATGAAAATAGTAGTGGGCAAATGCCTTAAAGTGACTGGCACCAGAGGCTGCACTAAACAGGGTTTCACAGAGTTTGGCAAAGGCCGTCATGGATCCGCCAACGTCACTTAGCATCAAGAGTTTGACAGTATTTTTCTTGCTAGCCTGAAAGACCAGGTCGATATCTCCAGCGGCCTGACTGGTAGCCCTTACGGTTTCCGGAAGATTTAACTCGTCTTGACTTCCGATATGCCCCAGGACCCGGAGTTGCCTTAAAGCTAGGCTCATCTGCCTGGTATCTAGAATCTGATCATTTCTCAAGTTTGCAAATTTGCGTTTTGCCGCCACCTGAATGGCTCTACCATGACGCGACATGCCGCCGACGCGAATCCCTTCGGGGTGATAGCCGGAATGACCAAAGGGACTGGTACCTCCAGTACCAACCCATTTCGATCCGCCGTCGTGCCTTTCTTTCTGTTCCTGCAAGCGTTTTTCTAGCTCGTCTAGCAGCCTATCGCGATCCCAGGTCTGAAAGGTTTTTTTACCCCATTCTTCTGGTAACTCAGGAAGCTCTGCTGTTTTGAGCCAATGATGAAATTCCTCGCCGATATCGGGGTTTTTGGCCAAAGCTTCATCATAGAAGAAATGGGCAAAGCAACGGTCATAGTCATCATAATACTTCTCATGCTTGATACATATGGTCCGAGCTAAACTATAGAAACTAGCCAGGGAGGCCTTGCCATGGCCTCGGTCTAAGGCAGACATTAAGGTGAGCCACTCGCTAAGAGATACCGGAACTTTTTGGTTCTTCAACAATAAAAAAAAGTCTAAAAACACCTGACCAGCCTCGTTTTTTAACGGGCTGCTGCAGCGCTTTAAGATCTTCTTCCTTTTTTATCAAGACTCCAAGAAACGGGATGGATTTTTGTAGTTGCTTAGGGGCGATCCCGCTTTTTCTTAGGGCACTAATCCAATCTATTAGCTCGCTGGTAGATGGAGGTTTGCTGATACCTTCGAAATCTCTCAGTGCATAAAAGGCCTCTAAAACCTGAGCCAACAGATTTTTTTCAAGATCGGGGTAGTGGACTTTGATGATTTCTGTCATCAGAGATTTATCAGGGAAGGAGATGTAATGAAACAGACAACGTCGTAAGAAAGCATCGGGAAGTTCTTTTTCGGCATTGGATGTGATGATGATCAAAGGTCGGTGCTTTGCCGTAATGGTTTTACCTGTCTCAGAGACTAGAAAACTCATGGCGTCCAATTCATGAAGCAGATCATTGGGGAATTCGATATCAGCTTTATCAACCTCATCAATTAACACCACCACGGGCTGCTCTGATTGAAAGGCTAGCCCTAAAGGCCCAAGTTTAATGTATTGGCTGATATCGCTCACATCATTATCGCCAAAGCGACTGTCATTCAGGCGTTGGACTGTGTCGTAAACGTAGAGCCCATCTTGGGCTTTGGTGGTACTTTTAACGTGCCATGTGAGTAAGTCTCGACCAAGGACGTTAGCGGCCGCTTTTGCCAAAAGCGTTTTACCAGTGCCCGGTTCGCCGCGAATGATGAGGGGTTTTTCCAGATCAAGAGCAATATTGACGATTTCTGTAAGCTCAGGCGAAGCGACGTATTCTTGGCTATCGGTAAAGGTTTGGCTCATGGGTGACTCTCTTGGTTCTGGCCTAAGCCGTGTTTATCAAAGTTTGCAGTCTTTCATAGTTATCTGCAGATCTTCAAGGTAAAAGGAAAAATGGGCCTGCACCCGGGTCACATAATTCTGATCTACTGCCCAAATGGCGCCTATGCACTTTAAAAAGGCATTGGGACTGTCTTTGCGGTCGAGGCATCCCGCGTAGGGCGAACCAGGAAGCTGGAACCTTTCTGCTGCCGAATAAAAGGAGTACTCCCAGTGATCGAATTTCATAAATGTGCTGACGATCACATTGGAGCCATCGCCAGTTTCCGACTCAGAGGAGGAATGGTCAACTGCGGCCCCGTCCCAGTATGTGAAATGCTTTTTGTCAAAGCTAGCCTTCTGTCCATGGAAGTTTTGGGCCTTTTGAGCCAGGTCACTCTTACACCAACCCGTTTCTTGAATAGCCTGAGCGACCAAAACGATAGCTGGGATACCAGTTTTCAAGTTGGTAAATAAAGCTGCCGGCAGAAGGCCTGCAACACAGGCTTCTTGCGATGCCGATAGCATGGCTACTGTTTTGTTAGACTGACCGAGAGGGTAGCTTGCTAGTTGGGCCTCGGCTTTCGAACGGCTGGGGTGGCGATCCGAGCATAAGGCAATCAATAGCTCGTCTTCTACGAGGGGATTCTCCACGGGCTGTACGGTGCTTCCGGGGGGGACTCGCTCATTGGAGCCACCTGTGCCAGAGTCCGGGGTTAGTTGATCGCGCCCACCATAGTTGGGGCCGGGAGGAGCGGTCCGGCAAGACCACTGGCAAAAACATAACATCAACAGGCTAAGGCGCAGCATCAGGTCAATCCCTCTCTTCAATGATTAGCTAATATTTCATTGTAAGGGATTCGGGAATCATTCGGAAAGAAAAGAAAACATCTCACGGCCAACCCGTTGATTGGCCGCGTCTAGCAATGAGCAATCACTATATGGGAAAGCTGCCTAGAATTTCACCTGAATATTGACCTGAGTGAGTTTGAAGGCTTCCGCCTCTTCTCCTGCAGCAGGCTCGATAGGGCCTTCGCTGGTCAGGTGCCTAACGCTGAGTGCAACATTGTCAAAGAGGGCATATTTGACCTGAATCACATAACCCTCTTCATCAGTGTCACCAGAGCCAAAATCGCTGTCAGATATGGGTGAGAAGACAGCATCCTTCTCAACCGTTCGAGCCCATAGGGCCACGGCCCATGGCTGCTCACCTTTGCCTTTACCATAGGAAATGCCATAGGTAAGGGCCTGATTATCTTCATCCACTTCAGAATTTGACACCGACTGTGCGAACACGGTTAGCGGTTGGCCTCCGACGGTAAAAATCCCCTCGAG
The DNA here is from genome assembly GCA_013215145.1 of Pseudobacteriovorax sp. Classification (GTDB taxonomy): domain Bacteria; phylum Bdellovibrionota_B; class Oligoflexia; order Oligoflexales; family Oligoflexaceae; genus DT-89. The sequence goes on along the minus strand of JABSRP010000004.1, from coordinate 76,716 downwards.
GAAAGCCTCTGTAAGGTTATAGTTCTCGAGAAAAGGACTGGCCTCCTCGCTTGACTCATCTACTGAGTTACCCTCTGTATCTGATAAAACTAGACCTTTAATATTGCTGAATTTATATATGCTCCCACCAAAGGTAAAGCTTACGGTTTCATTAAGCTTATAGCCCAGCTTAAGCTGAACGATGCCAAGCTCTTGATCGGTCTTTTTTTTGTTCTCGTAAAGAGTGAATGAAGCCAGTAGGGGGCGCAAGGAAAAGGAGCCGAGTTTAGTCTCGTAGACCCCATAGACACCCTCTGGAGTCAGGTCACCGTCAAAAACGAGCTCACTTTTACCGGGTTTATAAACAGGGTTCTTAACCTTTCCTAGTCCGATCTCAAGATCACTAGTGGGAAGATATTTTAAAAAGGCTTGGTCGATCTCGAATCCCTTGTTGCCAAAGCCATCCCCGAGGGTTTGGTTCGTCGAAGTCGCTGATCCACCGCCAGTGGCGAGGCGCAGTCCAACTTTAAACTGCTCGTTGATGTCAGAAGCTAACTTGACTCGAGCACGGATGCGAGTGCGAATGTAATCCTCGTCTTCTAGATCAAATTGCTCGATGCGGTAGCGCATATCACCGCTGATTTTAACCTCAGCAAAAGCACTGCCCGTCGATAGTCCAATACTTAGTATCCCAAGAGACAATAGATGCTTCATTCTTTTGATCCTTTAATCATCACCTAATAAATGAGTCGTAGAAAACTTTAACTTGGTACCGGTAAATAGCAAGGGTCGATGATAGAATTTTTGAGGGAATTCCTCGTAAATTGTCTTTCACCCCATCGATACCTGCCTTGGCTAATGTAATGCGAAACACTTCAACCTGTCTGCGTCTTAACCAATAATTGATCGCAGCTTTACACTTTATTTATCCTAGAGGCAAGTTTAACTAAAAGAAATCTGAATATAACTTATGTAAGCTGTTTTGACATTATTAAGGTGTCAGACTGAGGTTATTGAAGAGGACTAGCTAGACTGAGCGGTCATGGCAAAGACGAGGGATGGCTTTTGGTAGGATATAGCCAATCCCAAGTCTGATGTATGAAAGCCATACGCGGCCCTTGAAATCTGTGGCCAGCCTAAAGCAGGCCTTTGATCAAAACAAATCGAAGAGTAGTTTGGGTTTGCGGACAAGCCCGAGCACGGTGGCAATCTTGATCATGGGATCTAAGGCATAGGCCTTGGAGTAAATGCCGCCATGAATCTGTTTGGAGAATAATTCGTCCTTGCTCCAAGTATCTTCGTTCAACAAGTCGTGGAAGTTGAGCAGGGCAGCGAGTTCTTTGGTTGTGGTGACCTCAAAGATCTCAACGCCGAAAGTTTTGGCACCTAAGAAGGCGGCCTGAAAGATTGGGTGACGCAGTGATTGGGTCTTGGTAATACCGGCCACGTTTGCCGAAACTCTCAGGTCGGGGTTGAGTGGTTCGTTTGGATTCGTGCCACGCTCCGAAAACACCTCGGCGGCCAGAGTTTTTGCGAGGTACTGACTGGCAAAATAGCTGACACCTTGGATCGGAACGATGGCCCTTGCGATGGCTGTACCGTCTTTTGTAAACGACGAAGAGTTCTGTAGTTGGCCAGCGAACTTTAGGGCGGCCTGCCAGATAGGTGGGTTATGACGCTGCTCCTCAGACTGGAAGATATCCTCAGGTTGCATAATCGCTGCTGATGTGGGCGACACAAACATCGAAACGGAACGAACCATCTTTGAAGGTAGGTTGGCCGTAATGTGATTCATTGCTGTAGCAAGTCGAAGCTCGCGACCCTTGCCCCCAGCGTAAGCGTAAAGGCCCAAGTCGATAGAATCTTCCCCAGCGAACTCACGAATGGTTGCGGCAATATCTAAAGGTTCGATTAAAAGATCGCAGGGACGTGCTGGGAGAACCAATTCTCCAGCTAGGCTCTCGCGATATTTGAGAATATCGTCAGCTCCCTTAACATCAAGCCATAGCACCGAAGCACCAGCAGCTAATAGAAACGAAGTGGGCGCTATCTCAGCCGAGGCTCCCATCACAACAAATTTACGGCCCTCGAGATTAATTTTGTTGCCATGCTTTTTCAGAAATTCAGCTAGCCAATTGAGTGATACCGATGTCTTTAATGTCATCTTATGTTCTTGCAGTAGTAAATGGCTGAGATCCCTAAGCTCATTTCCCTGATAGTATCTCCCTCTAAAAGGAACGCTGGGGCGATACCCTGCCTTGCCTGTCAGCTTAAGAGTTTTGGTAGTAATAACGTTTCCGGCTTGTTTCATGTATGAGGACAGAGGCGTCTCTTGTCCGTTTTCTGAGCGGTATATCATCTCATCATGCAGCAGGCGCATCATGTAATCGGCAATATCTGTACGTTTGGTAGAACTCGCTCTATGAGCTTCGAATTGCACCATACTCTCGGCATACTTTTTCTTAAATTCCTTGAGTATCGGTAACCCAAATCCTTTGAAGACTTCGGGGTACGTGTCTACCGTAGACTGGAGGATATGATGGAAAAAAGACGAGCCTGTGTGGCTTTTTGGAATGGTGACGCCTAGTGGTGTATCCTTACTCACTCGAGACATTCCCTACTCTCCTATAAGGTAAACCCGTTCGCAGAAATGATCCCTACATCAAGTCTGGATAATATTTGGGCACTGTTTAAACCTATGAATTTAAGTAGCAATAGATAGCCCTGCTATACCAAAAAGTAAAGTGTTTCTGGACAATAAATGGTGCCCGTGTTAGCAAAGCTAGTACTTTTCCAAAGCTAAGGGAGCGACGTCATTTGGATACTCAGGGTAAACATCTTTTGGCAGAGTATAAGAACTGTGATCCTTACATACTCAATTCGATAGATCAAATTGACGCTTTGCTTTGCCAGGCTGCACGTGATTCTGGCGCAACTGTTCTCTTTAAAAAGTTTCATAGCTTTAGTGGTCATGGAGTCAGCGGAGTCGTTGTGGTGGAGGAGTCTCATCTGTCGATACACACATGGCCGGAAAAGTCATATGCCGCTGTTGACGTCTACACCTGTGGTGTTTGCGAACCGTTATTGGCCCATGAAACCCTGCGAGAAGGCCTAAAAGCGGAAGACGTGGATTTGCTGCTAGCTCACAGAGGTCAACTGAATGACAGCTGCTCGATTCGGATTGATTCCGCAGAAAAAGGTCTGCCTATGAGATCTCCCAAGATCTCGCCACGCCAGGTTCCCGTCGACTACTCTTAAGTCTCCTCAGCAAGCTTTTGCATATAGAATTGCGGAAGTTCGAAGCATGATGCGAGTATGCCTGAGTTGACATACTTTAAACCAGGAGGATGGAAGTTCTTATAGGCGTCTAAGGCTTCTGGTAACTTAGGCAGATGCCTTCGTCCTGCTATAGTCCAGGTCCAGGACCCTAACGGATACGTGGGAACACTGCCCCAATAGGTTTTACGATTGGGAAACCCTTGTGAGATCCGATCTTGGATTCCCATTAGCAATTCCCTATCATACCAGGGGGACTCGCTTTGGCAGACAAAGATGCCGTCATCCTTTAGTGCCGCCGCACAGGCCGCATAAAAATCTCCTGAAAACAGCGGTTCTGCCAACCCATCTGGGTCTGTGGAATCGACAAAAATCATATCAAAGCTTGCGGAGGCGGCATGACGGATATAATCGATACCGTCGGCAAACTTGAGGGTCACTCTCTTGTCATCGAAGCCAGATGCCAAGGTCGGTAGATACCTCCTAGATAGTTTCGTGACGTCTTCGTCGATCTCACAAAGTACCAGAGATGCGATACTAGGGTACTTCAGGATTTCTCGCGCAAGCCCTCCATCTCCGCCACCAACGACCAAAACCGACTCAGGCTTCGGATGATGCAACAATGGTATGTGAGCCATCATTTCGTGATAGACAAATTCATCAAGTTCGGTGAGCATAATGCAATCGTCTATGACGAGAAATCGTCCGACGGAGGCGTTTTCATATATGCCAATAAATTGCATTTTTGACTGGTGTTCGATGTGAACGGTATCGATGGGGTATTGAAAGATTAAGTTATCATGCTTTTCCGTAAATACTTTCATCAGGGTCTCTTTGCTGCGTACGGTTTTATTTTGTCTTGTTTTGTGTAAAATGCAGTTAGATAGTACCACTTGTACTTTGACTGGTAAGTTTTTGGCTAACGAATCGAACGGAAGGTTTTTCTCCCGTTGTGGATTTTGAGATTATAGGAGATCTATTTATGAAACGAAAGTCGGTATTGATCAGTTCCCTACTACTGTCATCCTTTGTCTCGCTCACAGCCATGGGAGCATCGTCCATTGAGTTTACCAATAAACTAGTTGGTGACAAAAAGACTTGGGTTCCGGCGACGGATAATATCAAATTGAAAAAGGGCGACGTTGTAAAGGTGACTCTTGTGAATAAGCTCGAGGGAGCTCATGGCTTCTTTATCCAAGGTATGACCGATCCTATTTTGGTGCCAGGAAAGGTCAAGGGTGGTGCCGTCCCGACGATGACCTTTTCTATGAAGGTGACCGATAAACCCGGAACCTATGAATTTAAATGTCATATGCATCCCGCACATGTTGGTGGAAAGTTTACCGTACAGTAAAGATCTAGGTGACCATCGAGAAAACGGAATATCCGCAGCATGACCAAACTTATCTTGATCCGCCATGGACAAACCGAAAGCAATATTGCCAAACGGATACAGGGGCAGTCTGATAGCCCCTTGACGCCGTTTGGCCGCAAACAGATGGAGCGGGCGGGAGCTAGGTTAGCCAAAGTTCCCCTCGCAGTCATCTATAGCAGTCCACTCGGTCGGGCCCGTCAGTCGAGTAGTATCCTAGGCCAATCTACTGGTATAAGGACTCAGCAGGCTGATCCTCTCAAAGAGATTCATTTTGGTGATGCTGAAGGAAGCTCTTGGCCTGAAGTGGGACAAAACTATCCGAGTATCATAGACTCTTGGTACCATCACGATACGGCAGCGAAGTTTCCTAATGGAGAGAGCCGTGACGAAGCGATGCTGCGTTTTTTTGCCTTTCTAGATCAATTGATTATCGACCACCCCGAACAAACCGTGGCAGCCGTAACCCACGGTGGTGTGCTTGCGGCCTTGTTCGCTAAGATTCTTAAGATACCTAATAGGCAAAGGCCGCTCTGTGTGATCGATAACGCCTCGTTTCATTGTCTCGAGTATCGCAGTGAGCGTTGGAAGATCAAGTCGTGGAATGATATTGCCCATCTTGAAGGGCTAAGCGACTAAGAAGATGCGGCCTGATAGATTTCACGACGAGCCGCAACACCAAGTCTTATGTTTTTGAGATTCCTAATAGTAGATCTCTTGAGAGTAGCGATAAAGAACGCGATTCGTGTCACGATCCAATACTTTAAGGGCAATATTACATGTATTACTTCCGAAAATCTCTCCATCATCGAGGAGGTACAGCATGAAAAAACTGTTTCCCACGGTTCCATTGGTGAGATCCTCGTTGTGAAACCCTGCTATACCGGTTGCGCCGTTGTCATTTAGCACGGCAAACGACATATGGTCGCATTGATTCCGGGCTCTATCTTTTTCGATCCTTAGCTTTCCCATACCGCTGATTTGAAACGAACAACTGTGAAATCCAGGTAAGGATGAGCCAGGATGGCAATTGTTAAAGGATATTTTTTCCTCTATGTTACTTACTTCGATGAAGCCATTTTTTTGAGTGTTGCTGCCGTTAGGGTGCTGACACTCTAGTATGATATTTGTATTTTCGGCGATACTAACTTCAATAGACCCTTGACTCGGAAGGTTGGGAAAGGTCTTTTTCGGTGTTTCCCTGATGATGTCGCAGGAAAAACCATCAATAGTCACCCAAGTGACCGTCACGTCCTCAGCTCTTCCTCCGAGGGTTGTTACAAATTTGTCAAAGATTAAGGTCGTAGGTTGGTCGGGATCGAATGGAAGTGTGTCCGCCTCAGGGAAAGTTATGGTCCTAGTGTCAAATACGGATTCACCTGCATGGGTTACACAAGATAGTTTTAGCTCTCCCTCTTGTTCGATTTCTCTGGAAAAGTAAGGGACACCTAAAGTTTCTAAGTTGCTTATCAGGCTTTCTGGCTCTTTGCCAGGCAGCTCTAGTGCGCATTTTCCTTTGATTCTATCCGACTTCCAAGCGAACTTGATCCGTTGAACGCCCGGTCGGAGATCCTCTTGTTCGAACATTGTGATTTCGATACTGCCGCTCTTGGCACTTTGTTTTCCCGATTCTTGTAAACCTGAGTTTTCCGTGTCTTTTGAACCTGTGGTTTCCGGGTCTTGGGTAGGGGCTTTGTCGCCTCCACTACTGCCACCACAGGCACTCATAAATCCGAGGCTCGCCGTTGCTAGTAAGAAAATCGGCATAACCATTGTTTTGTGAATCCGAATCATCGATGTCTCCGAGGCAGTCGGTTCTTAGGTGTTTACGTAAAATTAGGGAGTTACCCTAATCATTCACAGCTAACACTTTTGACGTATGGTGAGAGATTTGATTGCAGTTTTTTTGATTAGTTCGTTTCTAAGAATAGATTTCTGAAGGTCGCCCTAGGATGACGCAAATACTTTGCAAGGGATGCAATTAGATGAAAAATAAAGGGTTTAATGTCATCGCTCCGATAGACGGCATCGTGATAGTTAGGAGCCTTGTTTTTCCATCTAAACCACTCTTTCAACTCTGTGGTCGAAAGATTAAATCCAAGCCACGAGCAGATTAAGGTCATGTAAAACAACCAGTTAACACTGTAGTGAAAGCTGCCTTCTTGTTTTGTTGAGATGGCAGTGGCCGTTTGCCGGGGAATTTCACTAGGTTCAAGGTTGATCTGATCTAACAATATCATGGGCAAACTCAGTGATCGTTGAATCTCGAATTCCATCTGACCGTAGTACCGTGGGTTGAAGTCGATTAAGAGGTATTGGCCTTCGCGACAAATGAACTCGATTTCGAAAATACCATAATACCCCAGATGCCGGCATAGGTCTTCGCATTGCCTTACGATCTGCTCAGGGGGTTCAGTGCTTTCGAAACAAAGGCCAACGCCAATTTTTCGAGGAGTCTGCATCACTTTTTTGCTAGCGCGGCAATAGAACTGGCCGGGATCACGACCAATAAATCCCGCGATACTAAGCGTATCCCGTGTGGCTTCATCATGATACTCTTGAATGATTGGCCAATCGATATCGTTGGCGTAGTCTTTGATATAGCCTTCGTATTGATTCTTGACTCTTTGAGTTTGGTAGGAGTCGATAAGGCTATCTATTTCGTAGACCTTTGTTCCTTTGCTTTTCGTCTTAGATCCCACTTGGGTCTGAGGTTTGATCAAACAAGGCATCTTGATGTCTCTAGCGTAGCGTTTGACGTCCTCAAGACTCGTCGGAAAAACACTCTTCGGACAGTCTATATTTAGCGTCTCACAATGCTGCATGAGACGCTTTTTATTTAAGATCTCAAAAAGAACCCCTTTATCTGGGCTATAGATCTTAAAGACTTGACGGAGTTCGTCACGATGAACGGAATAAAGCCAAGCGGTGAGATCACAACTTGGGTAGAGAAAAAGTCCGGGATGCCGCTTTCCGTAATTCAGCAACCACGCAATAAATGCTGAGGAATTGGATGGGCTAGGACAGGATTCATACCTGTGTAGATATCTGGAAAAGTGGGACAGCGACATACTTGTATCGGCAAGAATCACTTTAACCCCATTGCGTCCAAAATCGCGAATGGCTGCGAGGGTTCCGAGATAGCTTCCCGTGGTGATCAAAACTCCATTTACGCTTTCGCTGTAGGGACTCATGTTAAAAGACCTTTCCATCGTCACATGTGCTTTGCATGAGTGTATGTTTGGATGGATCCATAAACACGATACTCTGTTCGGTCTGCATCCAAGCCTCTGATCTCTTGCTAGACTTAATCTCACAGTAGGGGAAAAAGGGAATCGGAACGAGCTGGCATCCCCATGCTTTTTTGTTTGTGACCAAACCATGGTCTGCGAGAGGCGGTACTAGGCCAAAACTGACTTGGGAGATGCTATGCTCACAAGCATAATTAATGGCGTGAGCATCCAGACAGCGGCTTATATTACCTCTCAAGGGTTTGTTGCTTAACACTGCCGTGGAAATGCCATGGCGCCAAATACGAAGATTAGATCTATCGTGATTCTCTAGAAGCAGAGATCCTGCGAGTGTTTTTTCCCCCTGCAGTAATCGAAGAAGGATGAGTTTCTTTTTTTTGTTCATCAACTCCTCCATGGACGGGATATGGGAATCCTCTCCATGAATGGCCTTAGTATACGGAATCAAAAGATCTTCGTAGAATGATCCCAAGGAATCTGATTGTTTCTCCAGTACGATCTTATAATCTCCGCGAAGAGCCTTACGGACACTAGTTCGCATTCGTTTGGTCATTTTTGAGCGTAGAAACTCTTCAAAGCAGTCTCCTGGTGCGACTACGGTATCCAAATTTGTTTGCATCCATAGACTCGGCTGATTTGAGTGCAACTTAAGATACGGGTGTTCCATGACAGCGATATCGTAGGAATAAGCTGGAAGGGATTTAAATTTTTTTAGGCTATGGCGGTAGCTATATGTTTTTCCAGCCGTCATATTTTGGACCGAGTCAAGTAAGATCCGACAAATATCTTCGGCTATGGATTCTGTTCCAAAAAAAGCCACACTGATCGGTCTATCTTGTTGATAGCCATGGATTTTCCACTGGGTGTGTTTGGATAATAGATCGTTCCTTAAATACGTCTTGCCCTGATAGGATAAGGATTTAATGCGATCGTATACGTTTTTGCGCTTCAACAATGGTTCCATGAACGATCTCCTAAGGATTTGACAAAAACCGAAATCCTTGCGGAGCTTGCGGATCAACAACAAATGTTTTTTTATAGTTGTAGGGCTCGAGAGCATGAATGTTCAGTTTTCTCAGAGCACGAAAGGCAAAGATCTTCGAATCTGCCAGTAGGCCTTTAGTAGCCGTAGAAGAAGCGGGAATTCCTAAGCGTTTGAAGTAGCGATTAGCGCTGTATACAAACTCACGACGCAACGCAGAATCTGTGTAGTGATTGGAAGTGATTGATATATTTACGTCCTCTAGGTTCACCACTCGGTGAGGAGAATTTTGAGCCCAAGACACCATCTGACCAGGGTTCAAGTCTAACACCTCAGCGTGTTCGTCGAAGTCTAAGCTGTAAGGTAGATCCTCAATAGCCTCTCTAGTAAAAATCCTCTCCATACTCTTCGTCGGTGCGAAGGTTTCCTCGAAAGGATAGACGTAAACCCGTTTTTTTCCACGCAATTGCCAAAGAAAAACATCGTAAGGGTCGGCGTGATAGAAAACCATGGATTTTGGCGATGAGATTAGCAGGGTATAGGAGCGCCGGATGGATCTGAAGTGTTCGGCTTGCGCCTCAATCTGCTCGTACATCTCATCAAGTAGCTCTTTATATTGTGGGTGAAAATCGCCGATTTTTACGATATTCAACCAAAGCTTTCCTCGTTTGACAGCTGTTAAAAGCTCCTCCCCAGTCAGCTTATCGGTGGTGCCATTGTACCACTCGCTAGGATTCTCAGGATCCTCGCCCATAGTGTGGGCATACAGGCAATCGCGGTTATGATTGTCGAGTAGTTTAATGAGACTCTCGTCTGAAAAAAGGCTGGTCTCGTGGAGGTTATGGGTTGCAACCAGAGTTTTCTGAGAAAGCGCACCTACCTCCTCAGGTTTAAAGGCGACGAATGATTTATCTTGCATGGGATCGTCCTCTGACAGCATCTTCGGTGTAGCGCGTGTTTTAGTCTAAATGCTTTATGAAAGCAGATTGACACGCTTAGGCTGTCTAAATAGCATTGTCAGCATGGAACGTCAATTGGATATGTTAAGTCCGTGAGATTTCATTATGGCCCTTAAGTAACTAATATTATTATATTTTGTAGGAAGCGCTGACGAGCTGCCACAAGTTTACTACCAGTTCCGGGCTGCTTGACATCTTTCGAAGGTATCTCTTATACTTCGGTAATCCTTAGACGAAACACTGAATAGCCCGGAACAAAGGTAGACGAATTGAAAAGTCTTTATCCTATCCTGATGGTAGTTTGCTTCTTCAAGACAGCAATTCTATACGGGCAGAGTTATGTTCAAGCGCGCGTCGATTCTGAGGTCAAAACTATCTCAATTCCCGAAAGCAACGACTACTCGAAACGAGCTGGGATAGCCCTAAAAACACGTGAGGGTTTTGCCTCTTGGGATATTCAGTTGGATGGGTATGTCCGTAATGGGAAGTTACTAAGTAGCTACTTCAACCTAGACTACAGCGGCTTAGGCATTCATCTCGACCAGTTATCTATAGCTGCCATCGCCGGTTTTCATCTACCTATGAGAAAAGCGGTTAGGTACGAGCTTAATACCGCCTCGAACCGTTGGATATATGGATTAAGGCTACATGCTAATTTGGATATCGTGACCTTCGACTTGGCCCATAGGATATTTGAATCAAACGAAAACCGATCAAAGGATGTGGACAACTTTGAGATCATTTATGCCGCTTATCCGTATACAGTGACGACAGCTAATCTCCATATAGCCCTAGGTCCCGTCATTTTTGATTTTACGACTAAGGTCTATTCGCAGTTGAAAGCTCGCTACGATGTCATTGTTTTGCGCGATGAGTTTTCTCATCCCAATGTTTTGAGTCACGATCTAGTGGTAAAATTTAAGTTGCCAAGCGGAATATCGATTGATGCGATGCATTCACGGACAGAATCCAGTGACCTTGACGTAGAAAAGCTTTTGCGCATTATCGGTTTGAACGCCTTTCCTTCAGGAGTCAATTCCTATGGTCTTGGTCTTTCTTTTCATATTTAGCATTTGGCTCTGTTCTTGCGGTAATAAAACCGAAGAGACGGATGCTGGTGTCATAGCTGTGGTGTCCCAGGTCTCTGATGCCTATATTAGTAGTCAATCACCCGATCTTTATAACTTCGATATCGCTGATAGTACGATCAGTATAGACGAGACAGGAGCTCGTCAGGAAAAGCTGTTATTATATATTCCCGACTTTATCAATCTCTATGATGAATCTGTCCTCGTTACAAATATTGCCGAAATTCGGCTTGAGCTTTTCATCTTCGATATTGGAGTCAATCCCGAAAATATATTGATATACCCCATGGCTGTTGATTGGACTCCTTTTGTGACTTGGAATTCTCGTTATGCTCTCAATGATGGATATGATTGGACCACCCCTGGTGGAGATCTCTTAGCTATCGACCCGGCTACTCCTGATATTGAACGAGACGCCACTGGATTTAAAAAAATGAGCTTTGATTTGACCCAAATGACTCTCGATTCTCGTCTACAGGAGCTAGAAATTAAAGGTTTTGTGCTTCAGCTGCGATATGATCCAAACAATGACACCCAGTCGATTGTAGTTCGCACGACCAATGGGCCTGACGAAACTGATCCTCGGGCTGTATTGATATTCAGCAATGATGATGAGGTATTTGAATGAGGCTATGGATTCTTATTGTTATGCTTTGTAGTCTCGCGAAAGCTTGTTCCTCGGAAAGTAAGTCTCCGGAGTTTGATCCTAATAGCACTGTAAGAATTAAAGGACAAATTCTGGCGATTTCTGGAGAGCCTCTGGCAAATACAGGGCTAGAGCTGCGCAACCTTCGTTTTTTTGGCTATGCCAGTATCATAAATCCCTACGTTCCTTTTCTTAATTGGTCAATTATTCGCAGTGCTTTTTGGTACTTTCCCGCTTATCGGAAAGACTTCGAAGAGATCAAAGAGACTCCGGGTTACTTTATTTCTCGAGCCGCCACAGATGCCGAGGGCTATTACAACTTTCGGATCAAGGCCGGAAATTTACTACGGGACGAAAATGGTGGGATCAATATTGTCCTCACAAATAAAGGGGATGATGCCTCTGAGTCTTTTATGAAGCACGCATTTGTCGTCAAGCAGCAAGATACTGAATTGGGAGCTATTCGCCTGTGTGATCTTGGGCCATTCTCGGTTCTAGAAAACAGCAATGATGTTACATTGAACTGGGTTTTGCCAGAAGACACTGTAACCCAATTCGTCATAAAGGTGGCTGATGATGAAACTAATGGACTCTTATGGGCCTCTCAGGTGGAGGGCACCGTCACATCTTTAGTCTTGCCAAAAACTATCTTTTCCGCCGCGACTCACCGCATTGTGATTGAGGCTTACTATCGCGTGGAGGATGAAATTAACTCCATGTGCCTAACCCCCAGTCAAAGCTTGAGCCTTTCTGCACCTGTCGTCAGCCTTGGTAGCGATTTGCTGTTTGCTGCAGAGGGCATCAAATTTCCCATAACCTCGTTGACCAATGGGTCATTTAATGACAAATCCTATTTTGAGGCCTTTGATGTGACTGAGCTAAGTCTCGATCTCCAACGTGATGTGAGTTTTCAGGCGATAAATTTTCACAATATACTGGGTGGCAGTGCAACCTTACCGTTGGACGTGACCATATCCTGTTCCAGCAATGCCGAGCCTGATGACTTTGACCAAATTCTTGCGCGAAATCAGGAACTAACCCGTTTTTATAGCATGGAGCTGTCCGAAGTTACCACATGCCGCATGATCAAGTTCGTGTTCTCAGAAACCATCCAGCAGCTTCAGGAAGTGACCTTGCTCTGAAGTCTAGCAGCTAGAACGCTATACATCGGTGTTAGGATTCAAGACAGTGGTGTCAGAATTCTGACGCTTACACAAATTTTATAGTCCATCATTTCAGCAAATTATACCTTGGGTATAAACTTGCAGACTAAACCTTCGGGCCGAGGAGTTGAAAGACTCTAGACCCTCATGTAGATGTTGTTGCTGTTTTCTAGGTATTCATACCTACTGCTGACTGATATGGAGATCGTCTTGAAAAGAATACAAAACAGTAAATCTATCTTTACCCTTATGTCCCTAAGTCTACTTTTCTCCTGTGGAAGAACTGGTCAAACGGAAGACTCCACTACGAAATCTTTTATTGCTGATCTGGGGCGCTCCCAAAAATGGGATGTGCAGTCTGATTCTGCTGGGCAAAGGGTTTTGGTTCCTGTTTGCTGGATCAAGGATACCAGTATTTCGGGAAACATCTATGGAATGTATCAGCAAGAAATCACGCGCGAGTATCAAAGAGCTGCGGTGTACCTGACCGGTTGGGATGACTGCACGACGCGTAGTGCAAGGCAGCGCATTCTGCGGATTAAAATCACCCGGTCATCGTCTAACGGAGCCGCAGGAGTGGCCTACATTGGGCGGACAGCCCAATCTTTGTCTGCTGATGGCGAGTCGGCTTGGTTTCAAGCAGGTCGTTCGATCGCGCAGAACCTTATCATTACCTTTGAGCTTTCCACGGCGCTGCATGAGGTTGGTCATGCATTGGGTCTACTTCACGAGCAGAATCGACAAGACTCGACTTGTACACGAACGACCTCAGCGATTGATGGTACGGAAATTGGCTCTTATGACCCTCAATCGATCATGAACTATTGCCGCCGTCATTCAAATGCCAAGCTTACGGTTGGCGATATTGCCGGAATCCATGCGCTTTATAATATTACGAGACCTGCAGTGGCCAGCCCGACACCTGTGACGCCGACGGAGCCTGAAGGTCCGGAACCAATCGATCCTACAAGACCCCATCCTGAGGGCCAATGGATTGCGACGAATCAAGGACGTATTACTGGTAATCCGGTATTTGCAGGACGAGAAGGTGATCGCGATCTCTATGTCTGCCGGATGGAACATGATGGAAGCCTGCACATTGGAAAACTAATTAGTGGTGACGCCTGCCGCATTGGATATGGCGGTAAAGAAGTAAAAAGCCTTGTCTACGAGGTTCTGCAGAACAACCGCTACGAGTATATTGCTGTCGCAGATGGTGGAATCCCTACCACTGCTATCGCTGGTGGTTTGGAAGCCTCGGGCAAAAAGCAATTCTCATGTCGCGTCAATTACCAGGGCTCTGTCCAACCTGGTAAAAAGATTAGCGACGATCCATTTTGCCGAATCGGATATGGTGGTGAGGAGATCAAATTTGGGCAGTATGAGATTTTGGTAGCATAGTAAAGGGTTTTGTGGTGGTTGCAGGCGTTTCCGTCTGCCCCAGTCTAGAAACCCGCGGGCCAATTTTGCAAGACTGGCCCTAGCTGATAAAATGATTGTTGTAGTGGTATATTCTAAGATTGGAGCTGTTATGATTCGTTTGTTTATTCTCATGATGCTGGCGGCATCCTGTAAAACCTCGGTATTTTCGGGAAAAAAGAAGAGTAACCCAGCTCCCAATCCGCCTGCGGAAGAGCTTGTGAATCCTAAGGATAAAGATACTGAAGAGGGGGGGGAGATCCAAGTACCTGGTAAAAATCCTGATCCTACCCCTGACCCCGGTCCTGGTAAAACGCCAGGGCAGTCAGACGAATCGGTGTTTAAACTAGATATTACCAAAATGCCTCATGATGCTCTTTTTAAGAATTGCCTCTATGTTAAGCTCAACGATGGTGGGTTTGAGGAAATTGCCTGCAACAAAAACTTTGCCCTAGACAATAAGGTCATTTACAACAAGGTCTTCGATAAAGACGTCTGTATTGAAGTTGCATTTAAAATTGATACCTTTCGACCAACCGATGTGGAAACATGCAGTAAAGCGATCCAAAACGATACGAGTGAGAACAAAACCAATCACACATGTGACTACGAGTCAGCGGCTTTTCGCTCGATTACCTACGGACCGGCTGATGAAGATCGATTCCGCGTAGTATCAAAAATTGAAGACCAAGATAAGCACTTTGAGTTTCAATTTGAGGACAATGTCCATAGGGATAGTGACGACTGGGATGACTTTGTTTTCCGGGTGGATCTAAGAGAGGTCAATATGTTCAAAATGTCGGAATTTGACTACTGTAATTGATTTTATTTCTTGGAATTCTTTAGATACCGCTATCTGGAGCTCCCCACTATGAGGAGGAGCACCGCCGTCGACTTACAAATTCAATCCCATGCGCAATGAGTATCTCAGATCGTATGTATTATTTTCCTTAAACTCAGCTCCAAGAGGTGAGGTTAAGCAACGGCCTAGGTAACGTACCCGAATAGGAAGCACTACAGGTACTTGGTTAATTTTATTATTATCCTCGTCTATGCTAATGCTTTGTCCTTCGTTATCGGTAATCTGTAGCCCTAGACAACTGGTGTCTTCAAAGTTTTGGTAGAAGTCTGCTTGAAAGCTTAAAAGAACGTCTACGCCTGCTAATTTGGGGAAAAACTGATTACTAAAGGGGGTGTTTTGATTAATTTTTCGGACGAGTTTGTTTTCGTAACTGTTTAGGGAGTTCACCTGTAGTTGGATGTTGCGATAACTAGAGTTATCACAGGCATTGTTGTCCTCATGGTCGATGACCTTAAACGGGAAATAAACCCTTGAAAATGAATAGCTTTCCCCTTTTTTCACAAAAAATTTGTGACCTAAATTATCGATGATCGTGCATTTTTGATCGCCGGTTTCGAATTCAAAACTTGCTAGCATGGGACGATCATCTGTACTGAAAAAGTCTTGATAGTCGCCCAGGGGGTACTCTTCCGATGTAGTAGTATCATCGACATTAACGATAACGTAATTGTCGTGTAGTATGTCATTGCCAGCAGCAGCAAAGGACCAGCAAAAGATTGGTAGTAGAACAGCTTTTTTCCACGAATGCATAGTAACTCCTTTAAAAAATTTTCTGGGAGCGACTATAGAAAACTGGAAAAAAATGTCAAAAGCCAAAGAGACGACTGTTTCAGAAATGAAAACACTTGCAGCTTACGGTGAGGGCCGAGCGGATCACGTCCAAACGTGACCGCATGCCCTTATTTAAATTATTGATCCGTAGAGGTTTTTTGCAGAGCAGATGCGGCAACGCCTTGCTTCAGTCTCTCGCGAGTTCCAATAACGAAGATTGATAGGAGTCCTATCACGAGGGCTGATAGCAAATAGATAATACCGTTCGACTGTACGATGTTATTTATGACAGCGTCAGACTTTGCAAATTGCCAAGTTAATCCAGCGCCGATTGAGACACCGTAAACCATATGGCCGAGGATGTGGGCGATAGCTACAGAAAATCCTGCATTGCGAAATTCCGGTAGAGGGTGACGACCGACAGCTTCAATGACGATAGCAAATCCTACGATTAAGCCATGAGCAAAACCTAAGAAAATACCCGCAAAAATTAATACCGCTGGGGAAGATGATTGCAGTTGACTTAGAATTTGCTGGTAGCCAATACTAAAAAGGATTCCAGCCAAGAAATAAATCATAAGGCCGATCTTAAAGCTCGATTTTCTTTCTCGAGTGACCAGCCCGCCAATGGCTTGAATCATATTCGCATTGGCGATTCCTGAAATCGTGATGAGGTGCATGAAGCCGATCATCAATAGACTGGCTATAAAACCTAAACTGATCATAAATAACATATACTGCCTCCGTGATAGTCTTAAAGACCCTAACGGTAGCGCTCTTTTTTTGTTGAGTAAAGATTTTCGGTTGCCGCTTTGGGTGGCTGGGTATGTTTACTGGGCTTAGGCAATAGGACGAGCTATTTAACTGAATAAAAGCGCCTAGAATTGATCTAGGCGCTTGATACAGCCTTTTGATTAGAGTGCTGGGCAGCTTGCGCTAAGCAGCTCTGCTTCGTATCCAGCAAGAACTGGGCTGGAAGAGGTGTAGGGAAAACTAGTTGTAGGGAAAACTGTGTTGCCAGTAAGTCCTGCTTGGGACGGAAGGTTATTCAAGTTCAGCGTGATGCGAAATTTTCTAGCGCCGAAAGTAAGTTCGGCTGTGTTCAAAATACTGATAACAGCTAGCTTTGCTCGATCAATAGTTTTTTGTCGACCAGCAACGCTAGGGCCATTCAATGCGGCAACGGCGGCGAAATCTAAGGCAAACTCATACTCCCAAATCTCGTCAGCTGTGTAGTTGTCGCTAATATAGGTGGAAGAGATCTTTGTACCTTCGGCAAGTAAGTTAATATTTGTGAAGAAGCTTCCGCCGCCAAGAATCTGCTGTCGTACTTGATTCTCTTCTAGAATTCCTTCCATCAAAGACCCAAGAGGAATTCCGAATTCAGCGATCATCTTTTGCTTCATTAGGCAAATTTCGTCGGATTGGATGGTTTTGTAGGGAATCACGACATCGCTAAGAGCGGATACAGTAGCCTTAGCCGAATAGCTAGTCAAAAAAGATAGTGCTAATATGGTAGTTTTAAGTCGTCTCATTTATTTCGATCTCCTTGTTAAGATTTTGAGCCCTCACTTTGCCATATCTTTCTGTTGGTTTCATTAAGATTTTCTCAATTTTAGCTGTTTTAAATCTTAGTATTTCTTAGTGAAAATGGACTTCTTTGTGTTTCTACCGTGTTATCGGACTCCTCTAGTTTCACCTTTCTTCAAGCGTCTCATGCTACACATCGATGCGATAGGTTGGTGAGGTGGGACCGCTTGTATCCCTTAGTCCTAGATTATTCTGTGATTTTTATTTGATCTCTTAATTGAGACCCTAAAACCCTTTGGTTGTCGCGGTATAAACCTCTATGAAATTAGCTTTTTTGACTTGAGAATTCTCTATTGCAGCCAAATACTTCCTCTCTATTCATTTAAATTTAGGGGGTCGAATCATGTCGTTAAGAATGCGAATCGCTGCATTGTATTTTTTGGGTTTTTTTAGTCAATTCGGTTTGGCATTGCAAGCCGAGTCACACTACCTGGATAAGGAGATCCAATCTCCCGAACCCATTTTGGTCGATGATGAATATCAAGCGATATATCCACCAACCGCAGAGATCGTACACGTACCTATCAATTGCCAAAATGTTCTTATCGCAAAAATATTTCCTTGCCGAGCCGACAGTGATCTAGAGCTACGGCTAGAAAAGGAGTACTGGAGGCATGTCGCTACCATGGACTCAAAAGCTATGAAGGCTTGGCTAGATAAAACTAGCAGGTACCCATCTCTTAGTCAGACTCGCAATTCTGGTCGCCTTGCTATGCTTAAAATCTTTGCTTATCTCCATATTTACGCTGACAGCCCTCTTATCGTTGATCCCATAAAAAGCCCACATGTTTTAGCAGCCTTTGCGGCTGCCTTAGATGCCAGGGCCCAAATGCCACGATCACCTAATGCTCAGGCGTTTTATTGGGCTATGGAAAACTTCACTCTATTCACAGTGGGTGCCAAAAAACGAGGTGTTGAGGCAGCAGAACAAATGATCGCCTTGGGCGAAATTTACGGAGAATGGGGAGCCGCTGGTCCCATTGGGGCTGTTGCCCATCTGATGGGAGCTAATGATCCCGAATTGGTGACTTGGGGGATCAACTATTACGATCAGTGCTTTGAAGACGGTGTTTGCCAAAGAGCCACTAGTATTGCACCTTTCCAATATATTGGGACGCTTATTACCCAAGCCGAGGCCTATGCCTTTCTTGGTGATGAACGCTCTATGCATCGGATTCTTGACGAGGTGTCTCACTTAGGGGTTGAGCAAGGCTGGCCCTTTATCGATCACGTCGAAGACATTCGTCACGAGCTTACGAAATCAGGTGGACTGATGGAATTATGGAGGAGCGGATTATCTGTTGGTGCTTTACGAGCTCCGAGGGGTGTGTCTCACAAACGTGAGGCCTGTGCTTACTGCCATGCGGGGAACTTTGTTCCCAGGCATTATTATCCTTAAACGGTCAAAAAATGAGCTGAAAAATCTTTTTATCCTAGGCAAAAACTATCTACCTTAGCATTTGGTGCATTGCTAAAATACGAGGTGGATCGACCTGTTATCATCGGGAAGATCTGCCATCACCTATGTCTTTCCCTTTGAAAATGCGATGTCTTGGCGGAAATCTATTTCGCAGCTGCCTTGCGCGATAGAAATATATTAGGGATCCTTATAGTAAGGACTTTTGAGGAGGTGAGACGTGCAAGGAACCTGTCGATCTTTTTTATCGGTTATCATATTAAGCTTTATGTTGAGCTGCGGATCCGGGACTAAAGATAGTCCTAACTATCTTCCTGAAGCATCTCCTGAGATTCCTACCGATTCCAACGAAAATCCTACGGATCTTCCCTTCGAGGTGGAAGGACCAGAATCACCAGAACAAGATGTCTCTGCGCCAGATCCCTGGGAGCTCTCTTGGAGCCTTTCGTCCGGAACCTCACTTCAATTTTACCAAAGAGGCGAAACCATAAAGGCAGAGCTGGTGGCAAGTTCCACAGGGGCATACCAGATATTTTACGTGAAAGAGCATATCCCTTGTGACGAGTCTAGCCTAGCTACAGAGTCTCCCGTCATTAGTGGCGAAACAAATACCGATAGCTTAGCGATCAACCTCGAGCGGATCGGCGTCTTTCATCTATGTTTAGTATTTACGGTTGGCGAAGATCGTCGTTATTATCGATCTCAAGGAACTGTCGCGATTTTGCCCGATAATGCAGTGCTATGGTTGAGAGCGGACGCAGGTGTGGAAGCTATGGATGGGAAAGTGCTCTTCTGGAATGATCAATCTAAGAACCGCTTTCGGTTTCAGGCCGCTAGTCAAGATGTTGCTCCGCAATGGAACACGGAGCGATTGCCAGCTACGATTCGGTTTGATGGTAGCGATGACTTCCTATATGCACCGGCAAATAATCTAACGGTCCAGACTGTCGTGAGTGTGTTTCAAGCGCGGCAAGAGGATACCAATCGCGCGCGTCTAGGGCCACTATGGGGTAGCTACTCTGAAGGAGCGCATCTGGCTATAGATCCCCGGAATGATAGTCTGGGATATAGCTTTGATGGAGCTGGAACGTCTACCGCCTCGTTTGGTGAAAACTCCTTTCAAAACTTGAGTATCCAATCATCGGAAGATGTAGAGGATGCCACTTGGCAGTTCGATACGATGCAGTGGACCATCGTTTCCTATGACACTCCTCAAATTATAAATCAGCAGTATATTGGTAGTCTATCCGCCCGCGACAATCACTTTTTAGGTGGAGACATTGCTGAAGTCTTTGTGTTTGATCGCGAATTAAATCCTGACGAACGGTTTGTTTTGGAACGGTATATACGTCATCGATGGGACCCCAGCCTGAGTCGTGATCCGAGCCAGGATGTGCGTAGTCTGGTTGCGAGGCAAGACGGTCTAAAGGCTCTCCTAAACTGGCGGTCGTCTGGAGGAGGCAGCACAGCTTTTCAGATTGCCATGAAAAAAAACAGCGAACCTGTAGACTGTTATGATGGTTCGGTGTCTCTGATTCAAGAGGTCTCGCTGAATATGAGCGTTCCTCTAGGGGATTTGGAGGCAGGGGATTGGTATATTCGCGTGTGTAGTGTGAATCAAGCAACTGGCTATAGATCTGCAGGCAAGGTGACTAATTTGCGTTTGGAGACGGCGGTTGCCCCCAATCCCATCGCAGTGGGAAGAACCTTTTGGATGAGGGCAGATCAAGCTCGAGTAGATAGCCTTGCTCGCATTGAAGTGATAACAGATACGGACCGCAAGGCCATTGCTTTGAAACAAGATGACTCCCTCATGCGGCCAAACTGCGGACAGAGCCATCAAAGTTGTATCCCTACCTCGTTTTTGACGGCGTGGATGACTTTTTAGAGGTTAGCGATATT
Organism: Pseudobacteriovorax sp.; assembly: GCA_013215145.1. Classification (GTDB taxonomy): domain Bacteria; phylum Bdellovibrionota_B; class Oligoflexia; order Oligoflexales; family Oligoflexaceae; genus DT-89. The sequence continues at coordinate 56,039 of JABSRP010000004.1, read as the reverse complement.
CAGTTGAGTTCACATACTGTGTTTATCGTTTACCGTATGGATCCGAACTTTCAAGACAGAAATGATTTGGCTCAGCTCTGGGGTCAGTACGATGGCGTGGGTCACGTGGCTCTGGATGCGCGACGAGGAAGCAATGAGCTTGGATTTTCTTTTGATGGCAACGCCGGTACTAGGGCCCTTTATCAAATCGACGGAACACCAAAAACCAGCGAGTACTTCGCTAACACTAATCTGAGCCCCTGGGCCTACGGAAACTGGCAGATTTTGGTAGTTGAATTTGAGGACGCCGTAACTCTTGATACCTTAACCGTCGGTCACCTAGGGGCGACCTTTCCTATAGGACAACATCATTTTGGTGGCGCTATAGGAGAGATTATGTCCTTCGATCGCCTGCTCGACCTTAACGAATACGAGCAAACTCTAGAGTACCTTAGAGCTAACTGGCAGTAGTCAGGTCTCAGCAGGCTCCTTTGGTTTCACGCTGCAATCTTTTGTACGGTCGTGATTTCGTCCTGGTCGAACTTGCGCTGATTAAGGACCCCCATGAGATCTTCTGCAATAGAGGAAAGCTTGTTTGCTGCTTCAAGGGTATCCTTCGCTCCTTGCAAGCTGGCCGAGCAGGTTTTAGAGACCTCGTGAATCCCACCGACAATCTTATGAATACCATCGCTTGATTTTGAGATAAGATCTCTTACGCCAGTGGTTGTCGCACCCTGTTCTTCCGTGGCGGTGGCAGTGACCATAGCATTCTCATTGACCTTTTCAATAATCGAAGAGATCTCTTTGATCGCCTCGATGGAGTGTGCGGTGGAACCAGTTATCGTATTGACGGTTTGTGTAATTTTTTCCGTGGCGACTGCTGTCTGATTTGCTAGCTCTTTGACCTCGTTAGCAACCACGGAAAAGCCGCGTCCTGACTCGCCAGCGCGGGCAGCCTCAATGGTTGCATTCAATGCTAATAAATTGGTTTGCTGGGCGATGCTGCTAATGAGTTTGATGACGGTACTGATTTCGTTGGATGCGCTTTCCAATCCTTCCATGAGTCCGCTAGCTTTCTCTGTCGAATGTTTCGCATCTGCGGATATAGTGGACGTCTCTCTGGCTTTAGTTGAGATCTCTCCCACGGTTGAACTCATTTCGTCGGTACTTCGAGCAACCTCTTTGACATTTTCGGCGAGGCCGTCTGATGACAGAGATACTTCTTTGGCTTGTGATTCAGCTTCCTCTGAACTTTTCAACATGATGTTTGCAGCATTTGTTAGAGTGGTAGAGGCCTCCTCAAGGGCGCGGCTGGTTTTTTCAAGCCGTTGACTAAGATTTTGGTTCTCTACAGTCTGTTGGGTGATGTCTGCTGCGACTTTGATAATCCGATCTGGTTTTCCGTTGACATCCATCACAGGTGTGTAAGAAGCTCGGATCCATACAGTTTCACCTTTTGCATTAAGGCGTTTGCAGTCACCATGCTGATAATCACCACTTTTTAGTCTATGCCAGAAGGTTTTGTAGTCCCGTGATTTGACTAATTCTGGTTCACAGAAAATACGATGGTGCTTGCCCACAATATCAGATTTTTCATACCCCATAAACTTCAGAAAAACACTATTGGCATCAAGGATGTTGCCGTCTAAGTCAAACTCGATACCAGCTTGTGCCTGATCGATGGCTTTGATTTGATTCTGGTATCTGACATCAGCTGCCTTTTGCTCGGTGATGTCAACGGCGAACTTAACGATTTCAACCAAGTTATTCTCTTGATCAAAAATGGGGTTGTAGGTCGCTTGAATCCAAACCTCTTTTGCTCCTTTTGCGAGGCGTTTGTATTGCCCTTGATGAAACGTCCCTGAATTGAGTTTGCTCCAAAAGTCCTTGTATTCTGGAGTGTTTTCAAAACCATCAGCAGCAAACATCTTGTGGTGCTGTCCTGCGATTTCGTCGAGTTCGTAACCCATTGCGGCAAGAAAATTATGGTTGGCATGTATGATGGTGCCATCCGGCTTAAAGCGGATTACCGCCTGGCTGCGATCGATAGCTTGGTAAACGCCGCTGAGTAGGCGCTGATCTAAATTTGGTTGGGTAGCATTAGTCATTGTGAGTCTCCCTATTAGATAGGAAGATAATCGGAAAAATCGAGCTTGTCTCAATGAGGGTTCTCGATTAGGCGGAACCACCGAGACTGGTAGACTCCTGAGATTCTAAATAATTTCGATAGAAGCCTCTTTATGAGGCACTCTTCATAGTGTCTTTCGCGCCCTCTTTTTCTCTGACGATGTTATCGAGGCATTCGAATACTCTTTCGCTACTTTGCTCCATGGTTTCGATTCCTTCCAAGATTTTTGTCGCATTGTTTGATGGAATGTTTTCGAAGACTGTTTTTGTTGCCGCGTGGACTTTTTCGAGGGGGTTTTCCAAATGTCGATAACTAGGAAAATTAGAGAAATATTGTTTTCCCGCCCCTTCGTAATACCAATTGCCAAGACGACCGGAGCTGTGTGAGGTATAGGTGAATGTAGGTTCCATTTTGACCACAGAAATATAGGTGTCAACCTTCCAAATAACATAATCAAGCTTCGCCAGAGTGATAAAAATACGATCGCTGTTTTTCCCGTTGTTTTGAGAGATGGTTTTCATCTCGCCTTCAGATTCCGCGATATTGAGGGAGAATTCGTTAAGGATGACACTGTTGTTTTTGCTTTGATCCATGGCCTGGTTCATGTTGCTCATTACGGATTGTGAACTCGTTTGAACATTTTTAAGGGAAGACTCTACACTACTCACGAGATTAGATGTTTGACTCGATAGTTCTTTCACCTCACTTGCGACAACACTAAACCCGCGGCCTGCTTCGCCGGCTCGGGCTGCCTCGATACTAGCATTCAGGGCTAAAAGGTTAGTCTTCTCCGCAATCTCGGTGATTCCCTTCAAGAAACTGGAGATTTCCTTAATGTTAGCCAACATCTCTTTTGCGCTGTCCATGGTTTTTGTCAGGACGGCATCTAGTTCGCGGGTATTTTTTGATATTTGCTGAGAGCGGTCCTTTAGGTCTCTAAAATTCTGATTAAAATTCCGCTGCAGTTGCCGCGCCTGCTCATTCAGTTCAACGGATTCAACGAGATTGGATTGAATGGTTTCTAAGCCTTTCCTAATTCTTAGGTTCTCGTTTAGCATAAGTTCGTTTAAGTCTTCTAAAGCCATGATTTCCGCCCTGAGTGTTATCCCTATTGGGTATAATTATACTGGATCATCAGACGGCAGTTGCTGCCCCTTAGCCGAAACATGGCGATTCGCAGACCTTTTTGTCTTACTTAGAAATACATAATATTACAAGTGTATGCAAACAGATCAGGCTCCTTTTGTTTTGGCTTTTGCTGGGTTAGTATTAAAGAATTTCTTGTACAGCCGCGCGTCTAACCGTGGTATAGCACTCTGATAACATTTGCATGGGGTATAAAAATGAATCGACGAGACTTAATTGCGGGATCCGGTGCTGTTTTGGTTGGTGCAGCGATGTCTGGCACGTTACTGGCTGAGGATCCGCATAAAGATCACAAACATCACAAGCATCATAAACACAAAAAGGCTAAGCCTAGGGTGATCTCTAAACAAGAAAAAGCTGTTTTCGCTAGCCTTGAAGACTGCTTGAGCACGGGTAAACTCTGTGTTTCGCATTGTATGAGGTTGATCGAGGTCGGTGACACAGCTATGCTGGAATGTCAACGAGTCGTCATGGATATGATCGCTGTCACTGAGTCATTGCAGACAGTGATGGGCTATGGTTCCGCCAAGAAATCCCGGATCAAAAGTTTAATTAAAGCTTGTCAGGAGTTTTGCCTCGACTGCGAAAAAGAATGTAAAAAACATGCGGACCATCATAAAGAATGTGCCGATTGTGCAAAGGCTTGCAGGGACTACGCGAAAGCTAGTGCTTCATACCTCAAGACCATTTAAGGTCCTCACTCTTTGATCATGTCGGATGCGAGAGTCAGGCCTGGCCACTCTCAAATATCATTTTCGACTGTATCAGCTCATCAGCAGTCATTTCTAACGTGCTAGCTAAAAAGCGGCTAGCCGCGTGAAAGTCGTTTGCGCTGTCCCAAATCTGCAGATAGATACCTACCAATGCCGCGAGGGCCTCGTCATCGCCTTCTGTCATAGCAAGTGTACTGGGCTGACTAGCGATTTCGCTGAGGGAAAGTTGATTCGCGACGGCAGATAGCTGCCAAAAAAGCAGTCCAAAATATCGTTTGTTTAAGTCTTGATTAAGTTTGAGTTGGGCTGTTATCTCATTAAGCTTTTGTCTTTGGGATGTCGTATCGCTCATATCGAAGGATTCCTATTGCCGTTGTCGGATGGTTAGAAGTGGGGGCTATGGGATGTTTTTCCATTTGTTTCGGGAGCTTTTGTGCGAAAGGTCATCTTTCCCTTCACACAAAAGCGATTGCGATGCTTTGTCTCTAGATACGGTAGGTGGCCTGGAGCGAAAGGACATCAATATTTGCCGAAACAACTGTATTGGCCTCACCAACAAAGCTTTGTCCAACAAAAATCCTTTCGTCATTGATCTCCGTATCTTCCATAAAAATACGGGCATAGCCAAAGTCGATAATAAGCTCCCGTATGGGTCTGTAGGTCACGCCCAAAGAAGCCCAGGTTAAGTCATTTGTTGGGATTCTTAGTGTCCGTCTTTCGTCCGGGATGGGTGACTCATCGTAAGACAACCCGGCCTTAGCTTTCCAGCTTCTGTCGAAAGTATAATCCATGCCGATGGCATAGCGGTAAGAATCGGTCCACTCTTCGGGAACCTCTGAAATCAAGCGGCCATCGTCAGCGATGACTTCCAGTTTTTGGAAGCTTCGCCAACCGGTAAAGCTAACATCAGCTGCTAACCCAAGGCTATCTGTTGGTTTCCAGTAGACACTTGCCTGAGCAATCTCGGGAAGGGTTAAAGGAGCACGACCGTTTAGGTCGGTGAAGGCATCAACATTGGGAGTGTCGATAAATTTTATCGTTCCATCCAATTCGAGATCGACCTCAGATCGATAGGATAGCCCAACGCGAAAGTTCCGCGATGCCTGGTACATGACGCCCGCATTCCAACCATAGGCGAAGTCATTGCCTTTGATCTCGCTAAAACCAACGAACCCTCCGGTAGGTCCTTGAATGACTTGTCCTGTGGCTGGATTAATCAGGAATGCCCCTGTGTCTTCGTCAGTCAGTGGTCCTACCGCTGGGTTGGCTGACGATAGCGTGGCCTCAGCTAAGACTGCATTGACTCCAAAGCCTACGGACCACTCTCGATTGATTCGGTAACCAAGACTAGGGTTGATATTGATAGTTGTAATCTCAGATTCAAGTGCAAGTAGGTTTGCAGAAAAGTCGTATTCGTAATCGGAGGCTGTAGAAAAGTTAGAAAACGCTCCCAGACCGACCACAACTCTGTTATTGATGGGAAAGCTCGCATATACAGCTGGAATCGTAGGGATGCCATCGGGCGCCGCATCATCTGTCGTCAAACCTTGACTCTTCTGAAGCCCCAATCCTGGAATATTGACTCCAGCTGATTTGGTCTCTACCTGAAATTCTGCGAGGACAGTCGATAAGGATAGATTAAATTCGGGGCTTCGCATCCGAACCAGCCCCGCAGGATTTGTCGCAATCGTGCTGGCATCTTCGGCGATGGCAGCCCCGCCCGCGTAGGCGCGGCCAAGGTCGCTAGTATTGCGTTCAAAAATTTGAAATCCGCCAGCTAAAAGTGGAGTGGTTGAGACAGTCCCAAGCACGATTCCTATGCAGGTTTTTGACATGAGTTTCATATAACAAGTCTCCTTTAAGTCTTAATTAGCAGCATTTTGACCCTGAATGATACCGGCAAACCATTGTAATGGTAGGTTTATGGCAGGGCAGTTACCATGTCCATACTTGACCCCATTATCTGGGTCTGGAATCGAAACGACCTGGACCATTTCATTGGGGGTCGATGAGTCAAGATCATCGTAGTAGTCGAAAGCGATCTTTGCGGTGAGAGCACTTTCATGGGGGACCACCTCGTCGCCTACGCAATGATATAGACGTGTAGGAGTCTTGGGTGACCATCCAAAAGCAAGATTGTTGGCGTCCATAGCCGCAAGCAGACCGGTGCGATCGACATCTGTATCGAGAATTTCCCCTCTCTCATTGTAGGTGACCAGAGCAAAGTCTTCGATTAGGGTATCCGATAGAAGCTCTGTTTGTTGCTTAGGCAGAAGTTCCAAGAGTTTTCCAAAATCCCAGGCTCCGGTTAGGAAAAAGCCGTTGAGCCTTTCCGCTAAATTAGCTTCAGAGATGGCGCCGAGGCCGTTTTGATTCAATATGTCGCTGTACCCACCAGGGATGTCTTCAGCAAACCACTGCTTATAAGCGCCAGTGACTTTGACGATATAGACCGGGTTAGCGTTGCCGCCGTTGACGGCAGTAGTAGCCACATTGGCGAGTTGATGTGGTCCAGCGCTTGGAGCCGACGCGATTAATGGTAGTCCTTTGCTAGCGAGTTCGAGTTCGATGGCCGGATTAAGTTCTATAGCTTTTTGCATTGCGAGTGTGGCATACCCACCTTCTGAATAGCCTTTGAGAAATAGCCCAGCAAAAGTTAAGCCTCTTTGGTTGGCAAAATCGTGAATCGCGCGCAAGCCATCCACTCCAGCAACAGCGTAAGACTCTTCGATAAGGTACGGGTGAAGTAGCTGCGATGATGAGCCAAATCCCATATAGTCTATGGCAAGAGCTGCAAATCCTTGTGAGGCCTCTAGGATTCCCTCTCTAGGCCGAACACTGGGAGCATTTGCCTTGGCGCTAATCGTACCGTGTTGGAGGGCTACCACGGGAAATGGGCCATTGGAATTATCTGGGATAAAGGCCGCTCCAGATAAAATGATTGGAGCGTTATTTAAGTCTACCGACTCATACTCAATCCGATAGACATGAATTCCATTGCGGGCTGTCACCGAACCACCGAATCTGGCGTTGAGCTCGTCTTCTGACAAGGTGATGACGTGTGTCGCAGAAACGAGAGATCCGCGGGCTCCCTGGAGAGGGCTATCAGAATTAACAACAAAGTTTGGAGGGCGGTTCAGTGGCTCTTCATCGACCTCTCGACTTTGTTGACATGATATTTGGATTCCGATTAGACCCAGCGCTATGAGCAGTTTTTTCATGAATGTGTCCCCCACAGTAAAACTCGTGTTCCCATTTGAAGTCCCATACTAGACATCCCTACGGAAAAGCACTAGCGCTTTTCAGAGGAATGATGAACTTTGTGTTCATGAAAACGGCTCGTCTTTTGTATGAATAAATGACATTTCATCGCGGCTTGTTTAAGATGAAGGCAGAGGCAAGAATTAAGGACTCTAGGTTTTTATGACGAAGAAAAAAGCGGCGACGCGGGTATTGGTCTCTTCTTGTTTGGCACTCGTCGTGTGGGGGAGCTGGGCCTACTACGTAAACCAGGGCAGCAAGACGGTTTGGGCTTCGGCTATCGGTCAAGGATTATTTAGCTTTGGGATCACTGTATTTTTTACTTTCGTCACCGAGATTCTCCACAAGAAACTACCAAAACACCTCAGGTGGATGGCCCCATTCCTGCCATATGTTGTTGCTATCCCGAGCCTGATTTATATGCATTGGCAAATCGGTACCGAGCATATAGTTGCTACGATTACACCTTCTGTGTCTATTGGAATCATCTACATGGCTCTCTACGGGCGGGTGCTTGCACGATCTCAAGACCAAACGTAATCAAGTTTTTTCGGAATAGACAGACTGAGACCATTCATGGGGATCGGACTAGGGTTTCTTTTCTGACAGATGCGGTTGCGTCACCGCAGCCACAACCATCTCAATGAGGACCTCTTGTGAGTCGACGAGAGGTAAAGCGGTCCTTTTGTCTTTGATATTGGCCCAGAGGAGGCTTAATTCGGTGCAGGCCAGAGCGATGCTGCTTGTTTTGTATTCTCTGATTATGGTGTCTAGATCGGAGATAAACTGTTGGGCATCGCTGCGTTTTATTGGCCTGGACTTCGCGAGTTGAATCCATTTATCGATGCGGGTTTGCATCGCGGCGGACGGGTATAGAGCGTCTATCCCCACCGCAGCTAACTCACTCTCATACAATCGATTGTCCCTAGCTTTTTGGGTCGCCAAAACCAAGCTCGTTTGATTCTTGAGGCGGGATAGTCTGTTTGCCATAGCTTTTGGTAATGACTTGAGCTGACGTGCCCATACTTTGAGGGCTGGGGCAGCTAGGTAAGCGGAGTTCGAAAGGAGTACCACAGGTTTTTGCCTTGGAAGAAAATCGAATAATGCAGAGCCATAAGGGCCCCCTTTCTCGAGCATATGCTGCAGCGATTGCGGAGGCGGCAGTGATAACAGTTGTACACTACGATAACTATGGGTCGCGTCGAGCTCCGTTGCGAGCCGAACCATCAAGTCTGCGTCAGCTAAAGGCCCCATCCCTCCAAGCAAAAATATATCTTGGCCGGCAAGCATGCCTTTTCCTTTCCATTTGATCCGAACTCCGGGGCGTTTAAACTCAATAGCTTGGGATCTGGCCATAGCGTTCTGAAAGCTTCTGTAGCGCTCGGCGTTTTTTATGCTTAAGTCATCCTTTAGTCGGATGAGTTTGGTAGAGGCGTCAGGAGGCTTAGTAGCCATAGTAGAAAGATAAGTCAGGGTTTCTGTGGGTTGAGTCGCTAAGGACGTCGTTTCTTTAGAGAGAAATACGAGACCTAGTAGTCCCCAAGCTATCGTTTTTACATACATGAAAATCTCTAAATGCTACTCAGGGATTCTTCAGCTCAGGGATTCGAACCAAACGACGATGACAGGGCTTGGCTTCGCAGCAAAACCGCAGCGCGCATCGGCGCTTGAGAGTTTTGCTGGGATGCCGCAACGTGCAGTGACGGATGTTTCGAGCCCATGACGGATCATGAACTATATTACACTAAGATGGCTAGTGATTATGATTTTGGTTTCATAAATTTTAGAGTCATGCGGTCGCTTTCGCCGATGGCCACGTATTTTGCTCGATCCTTGTCTTTTAAAGCAAGCCGTGGGGGTAACGTCCAAACTCCCTTTTCGTGATCTGCCGTATCCTTTGGATTAGCATTGATCTCCGAGCTGGCGACGAATGTGAATCCAGCGCCTTTAGCTAGGTTAATCACGTAATCTTGACGAACGTAGCCCGACTTGGCTTTTGGGTCTTGAGGTTTGTTGGTGGCTGCACGGTGTTGGACGATGCCTAAGACTCCACCGGGTTTCAGAGCTTTGTAAAAGGAGGCGAAGGCGGATTCGGCTCCATCGTTGCCCATCCAGTTATGGATATTGCGGAATGCCACAATGGCATCAGCTGTGCCGGCTTCGATGATCTCGGTTTTCACTGGTGGCTCGAATTCGGTAATCTTCATTCCTGAGCCGAACTCGGAGCGACTAGCGACCATTTTTTTGAATCGCTCAGAGGCTTTGCGGAAGTAAGATCGCTCTGAGGTTGCGCTAAAGCCAGCAGCCACATACTTTCCGTCTTTAAGTAGGTAAGGGGCTAATATCTCTGTGTACCATCCACCGCCGGGCCACACTTCCACGACAGTCATATTAGGTTGGATTCCGAAAAACTCTAGGGTCTCTTTTGGGTTGCGCCAATTGTCTCGCTGCTTGTTTACTGTGGTTCTAACGGGCGATTCTACGGCCGCCTTTAGAGCCAGGTTCTCAGTCATCGCCTTTTCAGGGGTCGTGGTACAAGAGGATACTGCTGCTGACATAAGGACAGCTGCTGATAGGTAAGATGTTAATCGCATGATTACTCCTTGGTTGAATATCTAGCCTGCGTGATTGCTGACTTTAATGAATCTTGGGGAGAGGACGGTTCTCGGGGTAGGGAATCCTCGTTGTTTCACCAGGTACCTTGGGAAACGAGTCATGACGCCAACGCTCGGCACCAACATGAATCTTTTTTGGGTCCGACGATACTAGGTTCCACCAGAGGTGAATCTCCTGATCTAAGGGAGCACCGCCAAATATCAAAAGGTTTGTCCCTGCACTGACATCCAGCACCACTTCCGATTGCTCAGATAGATAAAGGAAATGGTCTGTCTTAAGCTCACTTTCCTCAGTTTTTAGGGAACCTCGGGTCAAGTAAATCCCGTACTCCCAGGAAGAATCGAGAGGAATTTTAATGCGTTTACTAGAGGAAAACTCACTTGCCAGGTACACAAGGGGAGAATAAACCGCCACCGGAGAGGACTTCTCTAGGAAGCTGCCAGCTATCAGTGTGAATCTCTGGCCGTCGATATCCAGCTCGGGTATCTCTTCGGCCTTATAATGCTCAAACGACGGATCAATGTCTTCTTTGTCTTTGGGTAAGGCGATCCATAGCTGGATGGCCTCAAGTGGTCCCAATTCTGCAGACCTCTCACTATGGGTGATGCCAGAGCCTGCCGTCATCCAGTTGATAGCCCCCGGCTTGATTGTGATCTCATTGGCAAGGCTGTCGCGATGGAGGATGGCGCCATCGAAGAGCCAAGTCATAGTAGCTAGGCCGATATGAGGGTGTGGTCGTACCACTAGATCCTCTAGAGACTTTATGTCAACAGGACCCATGTGATCCCAGAATACAAAGGGACCGATATGCTTGCAGCCGATGCGTGGGATACTACGCCTTACAACGAAGCCTTCTCCCAGGTCTTTTTTGGCTGCGCTAAAGATTCTTTCTGGCATATTGACTCCTTGAAGCTTAGGTTCCGACGAATCATAGGCATTCTTTACAAAAAAGCAAATACCTTAGAAGGGCATGACTCGTCCGCAGCTTAGAACGTGACCAGCACAATAGACAATGCCAATGTTCTGTTCTTGTAGCCGCGGAGATCCAAACATTTGAAAGGGAATTCCTTGAATTAGAGTGAAAAAAAAGGTTTGAATACATTTGCAACTATTTGGTTTTTTGTTCGAATAGAACCTAGTAGCGGCCGTCATATTTCGGCTCTACTAAGTCACTACATCATGAGGGATCCTTTATGACAGCCATCGATAAGTTTATTGAATCATGCCCCAAAGCCGAGCTCCACTTACACATCGAAGGGTCCCTAGAGCCAGAGTTGATGATGAAACTGGCAAAGCGTAACCATGTCGCTATTCCGTTTACCAGCGTCGAAGATATCCGGGCCGCCTATGAGTTTGAAAATCTACAGAGTTTTCTCGACATATACTATCAAGGTGCTGCTGTTTTGCTGAAGGAAGAGGACTTTTATGATCTGACGATGGATTATCTGAAAAAATGTCAGCAAGAATCGATTCGTCATGTGGAGATCTTTTTTGATCCCCAAACTCATACGGATCGAGGGGGTGCCTTCGAAACCTGCTTTCAAGGCATCCAAAAAGCCTTGCAGGAGGGGCGCGAGTCCATGGGGATATCTGGTGGCTTGATCCTTTGCTTTTTGCGTCATTTGAGCGAAGACGAGGCGATGAAAACACTGGACATGGCGTTACCCTATAAAGATCAACTACTAGCAGTCGGTCTAGATTCGTCCGAACAAGGACACCCGCCTGAAAAATTCAGTCGCGTCTTTGCCAAAGCCAGAGACGAGGGGCTTCGCACAGTTGCCCATGCGGGAGAAGAGGGACCGGCGTCCTACATTTGGCAAGCTATCGAAGACCTTAAGGTACAGCGTATCGACCATGGGGTCCGCTGTTTGGAAGACGCTAAGCTCGTCTCCTACCTAAAGGACAAGCAAATCCCTTTAACTGTGTGCCCCTTGTCCAATATTAAACTACGAGTTTTCGATCGCATGGCAGATCATAACCTAAAAGAACTGATGAACCAGGGGCTCATGGTCATGATTAACTCCGATGATCCGGCCTATTTTGGAGGTTATCTCAATCAAAACTTCAAAGCCGTTGCCGATTCTTTGGATTTGGGTATCGAAGACCTCGCAGTCCTGGCTAAAAATTCTTTCACATCAGCTTTTATGTCTGCCGAAGAAAAAGCTCGCTATCAAAAAGACATCGACGCCTTAGTGGAGTCAATGAATTGATCCCCTTTCCCATAAAGGCTTTGCTTTGTATAGTTTTGGTATCGGCTTGTCAGACTAAAATAAAGCAGGGCACCATTGGCTTTGGTGGGTTCGGTGACTCCCTTATGCTTGGGCCTCAGTACGACAAAACGCTGTTTTGGGAGCCCCATGATTGGTTTGGTAATGCCGATGGCGGCAAGGTCCTTACGGTTCAAACCCGTTACGATCAGTGTTTGTCTGGATCAAAGAGCCAGTATCGCAGCGTAGCCGCGATGGGTGCACGGATTAGCGACCTTCCTAGGCAGGTGAGGGCGATGAAAAATCGCTTGGAGGATCCCGGTAGCCTCCGATTTGCCGCTCTGAGTATTGGATCGAACGATCTTTGTCGCTTAGAGCCTGGTGACGATCAAGGAATCGATGCCTACCGCATACAACTAGTAAATCACATAAACGATATCTTACTTTCCTTCCCCAAAGTGAAACTCTTAGTTTTAGAGATTCCTGACCTTTCCAATCTTTGGCAAGGCCACAAGATGCGATGCCAAGAGCGATGGCGTTGGGGCCAGTGTCCTTTATTGAGCTACGGACGTTTGGACGAGGTCGATGCAAGTAGGTGGGTGCGGCGTGCCACGAACCTTTTGAACCAAGCTATGCTGGACATAAACGGGGAGAGGATCAAAATGATTCCTTTGACTGAGCATATCCAAGAGGTAAACCTTCAGCCCTTCGACTGCTTTCATCCCTCGGTCAAGGGTCTGGAGCGATTAAGCCAGGTGGCATGGTCACCCAAGTGGTTCGCATGCTCACCTAATTAATCGAAACCAATGAAGGCGGACACATGATTTCGGATGACTTGAATACTTAAGTATTTGTCTATGGAAGCTGTTTATGATTCTCGAACAAATTCACCGCGATGAATCGAAATCACAACACCGAGTAGTTCTTTGATTGGTAATGTCGCGTACTTATCGTAAACGGCCTGAGTTTGCTCACTGACATTTTTCGCTTTTTTGCGATGAATACTTTCAAATACACCCATGCGAGTAGACATGGCGCGAACCGAAATTTTTCGTTTTTTAGAGTAGTTCTCTTTGATGAACTTCGAGCTGTCACTTAAATACAGATACAAGGCCACTATTTCGTCTTCAACCTGCCAATCTGTGGCAGCCCGCCGCGTAGTTTTGCGTTTGGGTTTGCTGGCATCAGCTTTTTTCTGGGCTTCCATGCGGGCTTTTGCAGCCTTAAGTTCTTCAGCGAGGGACATGAGTTCTCCAAAAAGTTTTAAAAAACACGACAAGGTTGCTAGGTCTAACCTGAATCCGTACAAAATACTAGCTAAACATCGTCCTTAGCATTATGTTACGCAATTCTTTGCGAAAACAGAAGGATGGCTCCTAGTTCGTGCTAACACTTGCGCCAAAATGAATGAGATGCTAAGTGCTAAGCTGTTGCCACCGTAGTGAGAGACTATGCCCACAGAAAAAACTAAAAACTTCAGCCAACTAAATCTTCGCAATGAGATTTTAGTCAGTTTGCAGCGACTTGAATTTTCGCAAATGACGGAAATTCAGTCGAGATCGCTTCCTATTACCTTAGGGGGTCATGACCTTATCGGGCAGGCCAAAACAGGTTCGGGTAAAACTATAGCCTTTGGGTTAGTGGCCCTTAATAGTCTGCAGGTGAATTCCCTGGTTACGCAGGGGCTCGTTTTGTGCCCAACACGAGAATTGGCCGATCAGGTTTGCCGCGAACTTCGCAAGCTCGCAACAGCGCTTCCCAATGTGAAAATCCTTCCTATTTATGGCGGGGTGAATATCAACTACCAAAGGCGTTCTTTGCAGCATGGAGCTCATATCATTGTTGGGACTCCGGGTAGGGTGGGGGATCATCTGCGCCGGGGCTATCTCCAACTTGATCAGTTAAAATTGTTAGTTCTTGATGAAGCTGATCGGATGCTTGATATGGGGTTCTTTGATAGTATCGCGGAAATCATCGAACAGACGCCCAACAAAAGGCAGACGCTGCTCTTTTCTACTACCTACCCAGATCAAGTCAAAGAGGTTTCGAAGCAGTTTCAGCGAAATCCCGAGACGGTGACCGTTGCCTCTCAGCATACACCCTTAGACATTCAGTGCCATTTTTACGATGTAACTAAAATTAAGAAATATGATGCTCTCGTGGCTGGATTGAGCCAGCATCATAGCGGCCAAACTCTTATTTTTTCTAACACTCAGAACGGCTGTCGTGATCTTGCCGCTCGGCTACAAAAAGAGGGTTATGCCAGCGCAGCCTTACACGGCGGGCTTGAACAAAGAGACCGAGACGAGATTTGGGCGCGCTTTGCCGGCGGTAGCCTTTCCGTCCTGATTGCGACAGACGTTGCAGCAAGGGGGCTTGATGTTAAAGGGCTACCCCTTGTGATCAACTACGAGCTCAACCGTGACCCAAGTGTGTTTGTCCATAGGATGGGACGCACAGGCCGCGCTGGTGAGCGTGGTCTTGTGATCACCTTGATCGATACCAACCGGGATCAATTAAAAGCTAGCGATCTTGAGCCTGCCATTGGCCAATCTGTTGATCTTTCCCGTCCTCCCCAGCTGACCCGCAAGAATCCAGATCCCCCCCAATGGGTTACTTTAAAAATCGACTTAGGCAAAAAACAGAAGCTCAGACCTGGTGATATTCTGGGCGCTCTCACAGGCGGAGGGCTTGCGGGTGATGCCGTGGGTAAGATCCACATCTTTGTATTCGCTAGCTATGTGGCAATAAAGAAGAAAGACGCAAGAGAGGGTCTGCACATATTAAACGAGCAGACCCTAAAAGGTAGACGTGCCAAAGCCCGAAGGCTTTAGGCTTAACCTCAAAGATTAAAAATCAAGTCTTAGGCCGAATAGAGTGATGGCAAAGCCAGAGATAGTCACATCTCCCTCTTCCTCTGTTACAGCAGTTGTAACGGTGTTCGTTCCAGTTGCACTAGTAAATGTTAATCCCGCCCAGTAACTAAATCCATTGACTAGTGGCTTGATATATTTCACACCGAGATTAAACCCTGTCCTTTGCGAATCGGTCTCTCGATTTGCAGTGGCGTCGGCAGAGTTTGTGAATTCCTGAGTTTCATTTGTCAGAGACAAGGAGAAAAAGGCCTCGTAGCTGGCGTTCGTGAGAGAGCCATAATAGTAGATGTAAGGGCCAATGTTGGTTGCTGTTGAAGTCGTTTCCTCCGTGCCTTTTTCTTGCTTAACACTATCAAGTTCAATAGTGGCTCCAACCTCTAAAGTATCTGTCACCATGAATCCATAACCAAAGGAAGTCGCTTGCACAGGATAAAGATAAAACACGTGCTTGCCGTAGCCAATGATAGCTTCCAGGTCACCCGGGTGGGTCACATAGCCAGTTGTAGTGGTTTCAGTTGTAGTTCCATTAGCATCAACTTCTTGAGTTGTTGAACCATAGTTGAACACGTTTGTATTGATCTGGACTGAAAAATCTGCTGCAAAACCAGTTTGTGCGACTGCCAACAAGCCACCAACCGCGAGTACTTTAGAAAGCATGGTATTCCCCTAGAGTTTATTCTTTAAAAAAAGGTCCTATTTTTATGCGGGCAAAAATCGCAAGTTGCAACCATTTTTGTCAAGCTACTTGTGGCAAGAGAAACAACATTTTAGAGCGTAGGACCTTACCGTCCAGTCATGCAAACGTTCCTAGCGTGATTTCTACAACCGATTTCTAGTTTTTTTTTGTAGCCGATTTATTGAGCGAGACTTTCGAAATCGTTGTCCACCTACTCTAAGCAAATGTTTCATTGTAGGAATTATTGCTTGGGTAGAGTTCAGTTTTGTTTCTTTGAGTGATCTAAAGATATTTTGGTGACGCTTCTAAAAACATCGTTAGGTCTGACCTATTGAATACCGTAAGGTAGATAGGGTGGGTTTTCTATTTTTTAAAGACTAGGATTCGTAGGAGTCTGGGTCATCAAGTGGTACTGAGGGAAGGCTCTTTCCTTTGGGACGATTAGCTCATTAAATCTAAGTAGGTCGTTATGGACTCGCCCTTTAGCTGTGGCTTTTAGTGTGCTGGGGTTTGGTGAATATGCCAATATTTTTTCTGAATCACATCTATGCCATAATTCGCGATAAATTTAAATGTTTGACCAGCTTAAATGAAATGAGCCCCGCTGAAAAAGCGGAGCTCGCGAACGACATTACTTGGACACTAGACGGTCACAAGATCTTAGATCTCGATAGACGTCTGGATATAGTATGAAGGTCCTTTAATTCCATAAAGGGCTTGGGTGATACCGCGAGACAATCCGGAGACGGTACTGTCATCAACTGGCTTACGTTTTTGCAAGATGTTGGTTCCACCGATCGATACTCTGGATGTTGTCCAGAAGCGGTAGGTGTAGTTAAGATCCCAAACGTTATAAGAAGGAACTTTTCCTGTTTGGTCGGCTTTTTCTCTTACGGCATCGAAGTGCCTGTTTGTCAAGCTGATGGCGTTGCTACCTAAGCTCCATGTAGTCGAGGCAGTGTTTCTCCACTTTGGATTCTCACGACCCTGATCTTCGAAGCCAAGCCCTGGAGCTCGCTCGAATTTAGCTACTGTTTTAACAGCTAAGTTATTGGCTAAGGCAAATCGTCCTACACCTGTATCGATGCGGTAGTCGATGCCAAGGTCCCAACCGTGGTTAACTGTAGTTGCTAGGTTAAGCAGTGGAGACACGATGGAAACCAGTTGATTATCGGCTGTTGGATCACGGGTGATGGTGACACCTGGGACGGCTCTTCCTTCGCTCTCGAAGCGTAGGATGTCATCAATAGAGATGTTGCCAATCTCATCAGTGATTTCGATTTGGTAGTAGTCACCTGTGATGGAAAAGTTATCCGTCGCGTCAAAAGAAAAACCAAGACTGATAGTCTGTGAGGTCTCAGGATCAAGCTCTTTGTTACCACCTGAGAAAGTCTCTAGTGGCTGAGTTCTCTGACAGTAGCCCTCATCAGCATCTGATGGCTCACCACATTTTAAGTAGTCGCGACCAAAGCCAAAGCCTTTCACAAGAGGACTGTTGATATCTTGTAAGGACGGCGCTTTAAAGCCTTCGACGTAACTTGTTCGGATCAAAAGAGAGTTCGTGGGTCTGTACTCAAGAGCAAAAGCAGGCGTTACCGCTTCACCAACGTCGCTATAGTTATCGGAACGAACAGCTGATGTCAGTTTGAAGTCTTCTGATAGAGGAAGGATCACCTCGGTAAATGCAGAGTTGACTTTCCGGCTAGCTTCACGGTTGGTACCACTGAAGCCGAAGATGCGGAACTCGCCTTCGCTAGATGGATTTACCAGTTGACCATCGTCAACTTTAAAGTCTTCTTGAATGTGATTCACACCTACAGCGAACTCAACCGGCCCTGCCCAGGCTTCCACTAGCTCACCTGAAACGCTGGCGTCAAAGGTTGTGGTTGACGATCGGTTTTGACCATAAAGGTTTGTGATGGCTGGATCTAGCGTTCCTTGCTGGCCGACTGGTGCGAATGGATTGTAGCGTCCCTCTTCCATCAGTTCGAAAAGCTCTTCTTCCAAAAGCGCATTTTTGTTTTCGCTAGTGACAAGATTGTCAGCTATGGAAACATAGGTGTCGTAGTCTAGAGTATCGGTTAAGGTTCCTTTGAATCCTGTTCCGACGTAGACTGTTGATGTTCGTGTTGTTGATGTTCGTGGACCGGCTAGGTCGATAAAACCTGTGGCTCTTACCTGATTGTCGCCAACTATGTTTGGAGCTTCAGGTAGATTTGCCTGATCGCCAAGTAATGCGACGGGTACAAGATCGCCTCTTAGGAAGTTGGCTGTGTTAGACTGCTCGATTTTCTTTTGAACAAGGAAAAGATCGGCAACGAATTCATGATTTTCATTTAGGGATCGACGGTATTGGCTCATACCGGTGATTTGTTCGACGTCGCCTTGGAAGTAGTTCCAAGTTGGGGCCCAGTCGGCTCCACAAACTGTTGGTCGTAGTGGATCTTCCTGAACACAGGGGCTAATCGCATAGCTTTGGCCAGATTCGCCTTGGTAAGCAGCTGGGCTACCAATGCCGAACTGAGCTGTGTTGTTTGTCCAGTCTCTGTCAGACCAGAACAACGGCTCTACCTTACGGAATTGGATCATGGATATGGTATTGCTTTTTTCGGAGCTGGTTCCCCAGACCGTTGATAGAACTGTTTCCTCATCACCCTCAAGTTTTGTGCCTGTATAGCCACCTGATAGCAAAGCACCATCAAACTCTTTTTTGGTGATGATGTTGATAACGCCGCCTAGGGCATCAGAACCATAAATCGCGGAAGCACCACCAAGTAGGATCTGAACCTCTTGGATAACTTCTACTGGAATAATGGAGATATCAGCTCTTTCGTTATCGGCATCTTTCGGCATTCTGTGGCCGTTTAATAGTATCAAAGTGTTTGTTGATCCGACACCACGAAGCGATGGAGTGACTTGGTTGGTACCTGACGCAACGAACGAACCAAAGGAGTTTTGTGGAAGGTCACGAAGGACATCACCGAGGGAGTTATAACCTGACTTTATGATCTCATCGCGATCAATACGTATAATCTGTTGGGGTCCCTCTAGCTCGGATCGTTTAATTCGTGAACCAACGATTTCGATTTTTTCTACCTTCTTTTCTTCGGTCGAGGTCTCTTGACCTGTGGCAGGCAGTGCCACCAATAACCCAAGTAGCGTAGGCGCGTAGCATTTTATCCGTACGGACATAGTTTTCTCCTTTTGATGCGTATTTTTGGTGCCCGAACGACTTATAAAACGTTAATGTTCTTTCTTCAAACGATTTTTGGCTGCATAGCCAACTTAAAATGACACGCTAAAAATACCTATCTGAATTTTCCTTGTCTTTTTGATTAGATATGAAAAACTATATCGATTTGACGATAAATTTTTTTTCTAGTTTTTTTTATAGGAGGCGATTTGGTTCTTATTAGAAGAGATGAGACGCCTTTGCTGCAAGGAAGGTATTGGTATAAGCCGTCACTGTGGCGCCTATCGGTCGGCTATAACCACCACCTAAGACATGGGCAATAGGGATACTGAACTCTTTTGCAAAGGTAAAGACCAACTCGTCCCTCCTCTTTAGGCCTGCAAAAGAGAGTTTTAAACGGCCAAGTCTATCATCAATCAAGGGGTCGACCCCACCTTGATATAGGATAAGATCTGGTTGAAAAGAGCCGACGGCTAAAATAGCTTCTTCTAGATGCCTTAAGTATTGCTGATCGCTAGTATCATCGTCTAACGCAATATCAAGATCAGAGGCTGGTTTTTTCGAAGGGTAATTCTTGGCTCCATGCATACTAAATACAAAAATCTCAGGTATGCCAGTCATCATCGAAGCATTGCCGTCTCCGTGATGAACATCTAGATCGATCACAGCGATCCGTCTAACAAGCTGCTCTCGTAGCAATACATCAGCCGTAACGGCAAAGTCATTAAACACGCAGTATCCTGCCCCGAAGTCGCGGTGAGCATGATGGGTACCGCCCGCAAGTTGCGCGCCATAACCAGTTTTAAGTGCCTGTCGAGCGGCCGCCAGGGTTCCCCCGGTGGAGGCGCGGCAGCGATTGACTAGATCTTCTGACCAAGGAAATCCAATCTTCTTTTGCGCCAAAGAACTAAGGTCTCCTTGGAATACAGCCTCGATATAATCTGGGTCATGCACAGACTTTAGATCGTCTTTAGAGATAAGCGGGCTAGGGAGGAACTGAGATTCTTGAAAAACCTTAGCTTCCATAAGGCTGAGTCTTGTTTTTTCATACTTGTCCGCGGGAAATCTATGCCCCTCCGGTAGAGGAAGGGGCACATGATCGGCAAAGTAAATGTAAATATCTTGATTCATATTATGTGGCCTCAGCCCGATTGTTCCCATGAGATTCCTATTGGTTGCGACTATACCCAGCTCAGGCGGGAAACTCAATGAACTTAACTGGATTGGTACCATGAAGTTGCAGCATAACTTGCTATGTCAAGGGCCTAGGTCTAAAATGGTTTCATCATTTCCAATAAAGGTGGGTTTTATGAAGAGTTATCTTGCTTGTCTACTAGGGGTTTGCTTATTGTTTGCCACGTCATCATATAGCGCGGACAAGAGTAATGGTTGCGGGCCGGGTTGGTATGTGCTTAAGAAAAACTCCCTACTGTCCTCATCCGGTCGCGCCATAACCAACAATATTCTATTCCCGTTTTCGACTCTTGGTATGACCTTTGGAACCAGCAACTGTGCAAAACACTCTTTGGTAAAGGCTGACAAGGAAGCACTTCATTTTGTTGAAAATAACTTGCCCTTACTCAGACAGGATATTGCCTTGGGTGAAGGGCAGTATTTGGACGCTTATTTAGGAGTGTTTGGCTGTCAATTTCCCATTGGGCCAGAGATTAAAAAAGAGCTTCGTGCGAAAACCCACAAGCTGATCGGTATACAAGATTCCATGTCTTTTGTGACGAGATCTCAGGGTATTATCAATCAGGTGCCGGGAGCAGGAGATTGGTGTCATACCTAGATGGCTGCTGACATGGACATTGGGTGTTCTGGTCGCTCTGGGGCCTGTACCAAATGCATTTTCCTTGCCGACTGCGATCGAAGGCAAAGAACTTAAAAGCATCTGGCAGGACTGGCTGCGACTTGGTCACTATAAAGGAGAGCCAGGTCGCTATCGCAGCATTGTGGAGCCGGGAAGCTTTTTTTTCGCCGAGGGCGGAGAGAAAAACCCTCAGGCCGAGTTGTATGCTACGATAGAGGCCCTAACCACAGGAAAGCCTAAGGTGGGCTACGCGCAACTGGATCCCATTTGTGCCTTTCCAGCTCGTTATAAGCTCTTAAAACCATGGGTTGTTCGGGAACAACCCTATTGCGATGGCATCGAGCATTGGCTGAGTCGGTTACAGTTTGATGCCATTGCTATCGTGTTTGCTAGCTCCTACGAGCAGAATCCCGCCTCCTTATTTGGTCATTTATCCCTAAAATTGGTTGACGATGCCGCACGTCACGATTTTCTTAACTATGGAGTGGCCTATGGTGCCGCCGTCGACACAGAAGATGGTTTGTCTTACATGTGGCGTGGTCTGACAGGAGGGTACCGAGGACGTTTCTCTCTAACGCCTTTTTATGAAACCATCAATGAATATACCATCAATGAAAGTAGGGATCTTTGGGAGTATCGGATAGAACTCACTGGTCTTGAGAGGGAGTGGTTTCTTAAGCATTTATGGGAGCTCATGCAATCTGCTGAGATATCCTATTTTTTTCTTGATGAGAATTGTGCCTTCATGATCAATGAGTTGCTATCGGTAGTTTTTCCCGATTTATATTCCTTTCGCAGCTTAGGTTGGTTATACACCCCTCACGATGCCCTTCGGAAGATTGCGCAGACCCTGCCACTGACGGAAGCGTCCTTTGCCCCCTCAATCGGAAACAAGCTTGCGTCCAGCGCAGACAAAGTGTTGCCAGCCATCCAGCACTCTCTTAGTTCGGCTCTCGATGAAAATCAAATGCCTGACATCTCTGATTTGGATCAAGGACGACTTCTATTGGATATGATCACCTATCGCAAACGTAAGCTTAAGCAAAATGAGCAGGACGCATTGCATCGCATCGAGCATCGAGCCTTGCTTGCTATGGCTGATGTGAGCGCATCGTCTATGGCCGTAAGTAACAACCAAAGGGCTATGAAACGAAACAACCCATTGCTCGGTCATAAACTTGGTAAAATCCATCTTGGTCAGAGAATAAGGCGCCATCAGGTAAACTCTGTGCTCCGTTATCGACTTGGGTTCCATGATGTTTTAGACAACGATCAGGGCTTTGAATCTGGTCAGCAGATTAATTACTTTGACATCGAAATGGAATTTGCTGATACCACGAGGTACACAGCTCATATCATCGATGTGTTGAACCTGGCGCCGAGCCTGCCATGGGAAAGCCCATGGTCGTGGCAGCTATCGGGAGGGATGGATAATCAGCTGAGCGTTAGCGGAAAATCACGTCTGTTTGGTTTGGGGGCCATCGGTAAAGCGTATCAGGTATCAAGTCTAAATCTTCTGCTATTTTCCTTGCTGACGGCTGAGTTGAGCCAATTCGAAACTCGTTCCGGCCTGCATTCCTACGTGCGTCTCGGGAGTTTGTTATCTCTGTCAGAAAAGTTACGTGTTTTAACTCAATGGCAATCTGACTCTGTTTCAACCTCAAGTCTTGAACAAAAGATAGATAAAGACCAAGACACCTTGGGAGAGCTGCGCTGGGATTTGGATCAGAGTTATCAGTTTTGGCTACAACTAAGGTATCGACAGTCTGCGTCTTTAGCTCTGGGAGCAGCGGTTTTTATGTAAAAGTGATGATTGTAATTCATTTTGCTACTGCAATTTGGGCTGGAATTGGTTACAAATAAGATTCAGCAAAAATATTAGAATCAGTCTGGGGAGGGAGCATGCTTCGGAGCGCTCATAATTATTCTGAGCTCAGCTTTAGTGTTGCTGGAGCTGATCAAAGTATTGAATTTTTTGAAGTGAACTCAGCCAAGCATAATGTTTCCATTGAAGCGATCTCAAACAGCAAACCGACAGTTTATGAGCTGTGCTTTAACGATGGATTCAAAGTATTTATCCAGATTTCAAAGATTCTCGTCTCAGTAGATCCCATGACCTATCGTCATCTGGGTGTGCCATTTATGTATTACCGAGGTAAAAAGTACTATCTGACCGGAAAAAAGTTTTCCAGTGTTCTAAGGCGCTATAGTGCTGTTGAGGCGCGTAAAGGAACGACTCAAAAGGTGTCAGATCGATCCCTATTCGCTCGTTCTGAGGTTGGATAAAATCATTTAAATACCTGTAACTATTGTAATAATAAATAAAAGATGACAATGTGTTCCGTTTTTTGTAGGCTGAGGCCATGAAAGTGGAACGTTTAAATCGTAGGCGCGACAAAATCCTGGAAGGTGCACTGGATGTGTTTGCTGGAAATGGTTTTTTTGCGACCAATATTAAGATGATTGCGAGCAAACTGACTCTCGGTCATGGTACGATTTATCGCTATTTTGATAGCAAGTCGGACATTTTTCAGACCCTTGTGGGCCGCATTCTTGAAAGCATAGTCACCCAACTGAGCGCGGAACCTCCCACAGCCCAAACTCTTGACGAATATCAAGAGCAGTTGAGCCGTATTGGTCGAAAGCTCTATCAAATTTTTACTGCAGACCCGCGACTAGGCAAGATATTTTTTAGCGATCTTAAGTCGATCGATCAGGGTAGCTTCGCCCTTTGGGAATCCGCCATGAAGCAGCTGAATACTTTGACAGCAAGCTACTTAAAAAAAGGCCAATCTCAGGGTTACATCCGATCTGAAGTTGATACTCTGCTTGCTGGTGAAGCGCTAAACTCCCTACTTTTTTCTGCCATAAAAGCCGTCCTTAGATCTGATGCCAAAGACAGGGACGAGGTTTATCTCAATTGGGAAAAACTCATTATTGAGTTCATTACATTAGGATTAGCGAAAAAGAACGGTTAAGGGAGGCACTCATGGTTCAGGTAGATATTTTTTGGTCGATGGCGATAGGGGCAGGATGTGCAGTGTCTGCCATTCCAAAGATCGTAGCGGAGACTGAGGAAGGCGTCGGTGGGTTTTGGGATGGTATGAAATCACCGTATTTTTTGGCAACTTTACTGTTTGTAGCACTGGTCTTTGCTCCATCAGGGACTATGCTTTTGTGGTCGTTTACCAGTTGGGAGACCATGCATGTAGGCACACGGGACCTTCCCATTTGGTTGGTTGGGGGGTTTGCGATAACAAACGTTTCCCAATGTATTCTCGGTTTTTTGTTAGCTTACTGGTGGATTAAAAATGCAAAGTATTACAAGGCATACCTACTGTTTTTTTATGGGTATTTAGCAATGTTTTTTGTCCTAGCTCATGGTTGGGATGGGATCGGATACAAACGATTTTTCTCTGCTTCCAAAGATCAGATTGGCGACTGGACTTGGGCCACAGCTGCTGATTGGCTTCTGTCACCTGTAGCTATTACTCTTTATGTGATGGGAGTTTTCATTATTCCGACTCTCTATAGCTTTGTGTATCTCTGGTCTGCAAAACCACTAAAATCTTTGAAACCACTAGCTGCCTTTTCCTCGACGATCTTCGTTTTTGCTCTAGGATCAGCAGTGCTTTTTACCATATGTTTGAATACCTTTGGTTACGGTAGCGCTTTTGCGATCATACTGTATCTATATCTGCTGACCAATCAAGCTTGGGGCATCCTACCTAGGGTAGCGCGGGGCTTTTACTCTGAAGTGGGGTCCTTCGTAACCCGTAGCTCTCCTCGATCTAAGAGATTAGAATTGCAATCTTAGGTGACTTTTCGATACCATAAAGGGGCAGCTGATTACTGTAGATACTACGGGGCCTCTTGGTAAGCCTTTCACGCCTAACATTAAGGGTGATTTCGATGCGATGGATCTCTGCCTTTCTTATGTTGGCGATCTCCGATTTCCTTTGGGCTAAAAGCTGTGAAACGAATATTTTGAGCCTTATCCGAATGACTGGTTTGGCAGCTCAGTTGTCAGGAAATTCCAAGACATTGGATGGCAAACTTGAAAAGCTATGGAAAACCTCCAAACTCGATTCCGATAAACAAAAAGCCATCACTCGTGAGATCAGGCGTTTATTCGAAGCAGGTCGTATGGAACAAAGACTTTGTCAAGATCTGACCAAAAGAATGGATAAAACCTTGATACAGTCTTTACAGCCGAAAACATTAGAGAAGGAGCTATCGATGCTGACTCTAGCATCAAAAGAGTTGTTTTCTCCTAAAGGCATAGAAAAGGTTAGAGCCTATCAAAAACAGCAGGCTCTAAACGAGAAGCGCAAAAAAATAATCTCACAATTGTCGGCTTTCATTCGACTTAAGGAGCGACTCCTAGAAGACGCCATTGGTCACTCTAAAATTATACTTACGATTATGAACTTGGGAGCTTCGAAAAAAAAAGATATCCCTGACATTGTGAAATATCAAAGAAAAATTCTAATGACCCAGATCAGTCAAATCCTGCCGGGTATGTCGAATTTTTTGGCAAAAGAGTCCTCTGATGATGAGTTAAAACGCATGATAGATGCTGTATTTTCCCAGTCAAACCTCACAGTGTTTTTTCAAAAGTCTGTCAGCGCCTTGGACGTTATTTATACAAAGAACCACCATGATTTGTCAGAATACCTGCGTCTTGATCAAAAGTAGCCGCCAATAGGTATCCAGTCTAATCTATAGTTCCGTCTTTCGCGCGGGATATCCCTTTATCAATGTCATTATTGATCTGTGTGGCGATAGCCATGTTTCGCAAAATTTGCCTATGATAGTAGCGTTCCAAATATCTCTGAAAAGACGCCATGATAATCGCATGAACCTTTGCCTGTGTATATCGATAAATATACCAGGGTAGGGCTGGTATAAAGTCATGTATCGCAACTAAGGCAGTATTCTCATCAGCGGGAATCTTGCGGAACTCGAGGCGTCCCCTTCGATTTTGATTGCTGGCAAGCCAACCGCCATCGATATAGAATAAAACCCGGTTGTCTGTGCTCCTGCTTTTGCTATAAGTAAAGCTAAGGAGAATGATATCTAAGCCTGGAATGCAAAACTTAACTTTATTATCTACTCGAGAAGCCTTGATGATAAAGGGTAAATATGCAGTCAGCCAGCTAATATACCTTTGAGAAATCCACCAAGCTGACTTTTCATCAGGTAAGTGCAGCCTTTGAATGGATCTTACACTGCCGTACCATCCCCATTTTACCTGTGGTTTTTTGAAAGCGTGTGGCGGGCGTTTTCGGAATGATAACAGAATATCATTCAGTATGGATCCGATGGGCTTAAATTGATGTCCAGGTATTTTCAATTGATGGCTTTCTCTCACTACCATCTCATGCCTAAGGCTCTGTACGAGGGGATAAACCAGGGACTTGGGTGCTCCAGAAACGAGACTGACCCATAAGCGAGACAAGCCTAATGTAAAATAGGGTATCGTAGTAAAGTAACGTCTAAGACCCATATGCTTTGCCGTTTGTCTCATGATGTCTATATAGCTAGTTTTTTCAACGGTACCAATATCGTAAATGTTAGAACTTGTGGCGGAATTTTCTATGCAATACTTAATACAGAGAACGGTGTCTTTCAGATCGACGATTGAAGTACTATGATTGGTCCATGCGGGACAAATCATAAATTTAAGCCGTTTCACCAAATTGTAGACGATGGTAAAAGAGGATCCTCCGTCGCCTGCAATAATTCCTGCCCTCAGCACGGTTAGGTCAGGGAAGTAAAACCGCAGAGTTTTTTCCACCTCAAGCCGACTTTTGAGATGAGCCGATAGCTCTACAGTCTGAGGAATCAAACCACTCAGATAAATGATGCGCGTCACTCCAGCAAGTTTTGATGCGCGTCCAAAGTTGTCGGCTAAACTAAGATCAAAGTCGTCAAACGTTCCTTGGTTAAGTCTCAGATTTGGCAGCATAGAATGAATGAGATATACGGCTGTATCGCATCCTCTAAGGCTAGCCTCCAGGTGCTTTTGATTATGCAAATCGCATCGTTGCCATTGAATACTTGGGTGATGGCGCAGTGACGATGGAAGTGGGTTGCGACTCAGCGCGCGGACTTGGTAAGTCTCAGCAAGTTTTAGACAAAGGTCCACTCCAACAAAACCAGTAGCACCAATCACAGCGATACGCATACGTCGTCCCCCTCAAGTTAGCTAAAAGTTTAATTGAAGTATTCGTTTATGTCCTGTCCTAAATCGCAGCAGGCTGGGTGTAAACATGCAATGTCAGTTGTGACGAGAATTCCCGTTTCAGAATGCTCTTCCTTCGATCAACTTATTTGAGAAATGGCGATTTTTGCCGATATCCTACCTACAAGCATAAACCCAAATACACGGTCTTGGGAAATAGGTTTCTTGTTTAATTTTAGTAATATAGATGAAGTGATTGATCGTCTTATGGAGGGCTCGAGCGAGCTGCAAAGCCTTCTCGACGAGAGTATTCGCTCCTCACATGACAAAATCAAGGCTGGTTCCTACTATATCAAAGTACTTTTTCATGCAGCCCAAAGACTTGCAGAAAGACAGCCAGATGAGGTTGTCGAAACTTTGGCTAACGCCTTGGAGTTTTATCAGTCAAAAAACATGCATCACTACGCCCGATTGGTCAAGGCCTGGCAAACACAGTATAATTTCCGTGAATTCGGTAATCTTACCTATGATGAAGCGATCGATAGCATCACAAGTTTGGTTGAGGAGGCCTTTTTAGACAACGAAAGCTTCCGTATGTTTGACCTAAAACTCATTGGGGCCAACATAGCCGTTCAAAGGCAGAAGATGAACGATGCTTTGAGATGGCTTGAGTCCATCGATAGCGATTTGTCAGACTGCAATTTCTTTACAAAATCGATGTATCTGGGTACCTGCGGCATTACCTTCGCTCATTTGGGTATGCTTCCTGAGTCCACCCGTTCTTTCGAGCAGCTTTTGAATGATTCTCGGTCCAGGTTTTTTCCAACCCTTAGCGTTGTTACCTCTGTGAACTTGACTGAGAACTACGTTCGGATGAAACAATATAAGCTGGCTCTAGCATTGATTGAAAAGTCGAGGCATCTAAAGGGCTTGGAAACAGTGATGGTAGCTGATTTCTATTTTGCCTCCAGGACTGTTATGTCTTTGCTGGCCTTGAAGAAATTGAATGACGTCTTGCCTTTTGTCAATCAGACGCTGAAATCCAGCAAAAAAGTAAGTTATCATGTTTGTGAGGGGTATTTAATCTGCCTTCACTATCTGGTTGCCGTCAAGAAGTGGAAACGATGTCTCCCCATCATTAAACGGATCGAAGATATGCACCTTGATGAGTTTGCTCCTGAGCAAGTTCTCGAGTTCCTCCAGCTTAAGGGTACCGTGTACGAAAATCTTGGTGACCTTCAGACAGCCCTCGCAGCTATGAATCAATACGCCGAACATCACCAGTCAGACGAAAAAGTCCAACACGATTTATTTGTGGATGCCATTAGAGGAAAGATATCCTCTAACTATACCAAAAATCATACTATGTTTATCGAGCAGCAGCTGAATACGGAAATTGGACTTAAAAACCATACTCTGCGCCAGTTTAAAAAATTGCTTTTTGATCATCAAGTTCAAGAAATTTTTGTCGGTAAGGATCTCGAGGAGACGATGCCAGAGTCCACCGGTGATGCTTGTGTTATTTGTTTCGATATCCAGAAATCAACGAAAATCGGTCATTCTGAGTTCCATGAGTTTTTTGAAAGTTTGTTTAGAGAGTGCCATAGCCGTGTCCAGGAGGACTATGATCCCAGTACTAGAAGTGCAAGAGCCTATACGATTAAAGAGATGGGAGATGGCTTCTTATGTTCTGTCGGATTCCCGTTCCAACCTGTAGGCAATATCTTTGAAGAGGCAATCTCTCTCGCGGAAGATTTTATCGAGATTATGGGTCACGTTTCGCAGGCATTTCTTGAAGTTCCTGCTTTCTGTTCGATTGGCATCTCATTTGGGCCCATCACTGGATATTTCCCAAAGTTTGGTATCAAGAACTATGAACTTTACGGCGATGCCATCATCTTGGCGACACGGTATGAGGCCATGAGAAAGGAAATCATGGAAACTCAGGATATCGGTCTGAACCACATATTGATTCTTCAGGAAGGTGTTTACGCTGGTCTTCCCGAGACTATTAAACAGCAATTTTCCGTCTACTACCCCGAAAGATTGACGATACGAGATGATAAAGATGCTACCAGACTATTTTATCGCGTCATAGCTGGGGAAAATACAGCTTCGAAAATCGCTGTTTGAGCCAGTCAACCTAGGCAGCGGACGACTCATCCAAGGCTTTTAATTTGCGCTCGATCTCTTGATACGCTAGATACCGCTCATCGGCGATTTCATGTAAAAAGGCAAAGACGGGGATAAGCCCAGGTTTGGCGCGCTGCATTTGGAAGAAATAATCAATGATGGCTGTTTCGGGATCTTTACGATCCATAAAACAGGCCAAGTCAACAATGGCGATGGCCGATTTGTTCATGTCTCGAGGTGCCAGAATTAAGTCAATCCTTTGCTGTGGATCGCCCAATACAACGCTATAGTTGGGTTGGTATGTATTTTCGAGGTTTGTATTTCTTGTGTCCCAGATTTGGTGAAGTATGCCTTGAATACCCTGTCCACTACCTCTCTGCCAAACGATAGATCGTGGGTCAGGCTTATGGGTTCTGGGAGTCCAAATTTTCTTTGAGTCTCTTTCACCTTGTTTTAAGTATGTCTTCCACAGATAATCGGTGATGCTAGACTGCTCATGCTTGAGTCCCTCAAAGCCTTGGTGAAGGAAATGATAGGCACGTTTTTTGGGACGGCTCATGAGTACGTTGAGCTCTCCCTTTCGTTTTTCCGGATCATCGCCTTGTTTAAAGAAGGTAAAGTTGTAGCGATTAATATCCCATAGATAGAAAATGTAGTCTCTCTCCTTACCTTGAAGGGCTGCACCTGCACCATCGAGTACGTCTTGCCCCCGGTTGAGTTTTTGAAGGAAGTCAACTTTTTTATCCTTGATATAGGGCTCGTTTTTCAAAAGAAAATAGCAAATAGCGACATCGGTTTCCATATTGATCTGTTTGCCGGTCTCTTTTTCGATGTCTTTTACTGTCTTGGCGACATATTCAAAGAAACGATCGATCATGTTCGTTTCAATGCCTTTATACTTACCTTTTGTTGGTTTTGCTGCGCTATTTGCCCCTTTTTCACTATAGTCTACAACCACAGATGGTCGAGTTCCGGGAGCTTGCCATTGCATGATTTTTAGTTCGGAGTTATAGACGTATTCGTTGCTATAAGCGATGATCGAAGGAGGGCAACGGTAGTGTTCGTCTAGTAGCACAGTGCCTTGCTTGATGGACTTGACCATACCGAATAAATGAGATCCGCCTCCTTTGACTCCCCAAGCCTGAAGGCTTCTTAGATGCTCATCAAGCTCAAAATTCTTAAATAGATAATCATCTACGGTGGAATTTTTATCCATGACGGTCTGTTTGTCGTCTCCTACAACCATAACTTTCTTGGCGCGAAACAGCAGCGGAAGTGCATCGTCCACACGGCATTGACCGGCCTCATCGACGATGACAAGATCAAAGATCTCCTCCTTCGTAGGAAAGAGAAACGAAACAACTTGTTTGCGGCAAATCCAAATGGGAAACGAATCGGCGAGCCTCTCCTGAAGCTCCTTAATGAGGGCGGCTCCAGCACTGGTGTCGATGGACTCACAGTCCTTGAGTGCGTTGAGGCAGTTGGATAATAATGTGATCTGGTTCGGGCCGTTTTGATTTGACTCTAATACAGCTTCGGCAGTTTCCGCCAATCGAGCTTTTAAAAGCGATCGGCACAATGAATCCCTTTCCTCTTGAAGTCGGCTCATCGTATTCAAAATCTCTTGAATCGTCGGGTTACCGTCGCTTTCTTTCAGAGCAAACTCCGCAATTTCCAAGGCTGCACATTGAGTTTTGAAGGTCTCGTCCGGGTCTATAGCATCATGAATCTCTTGAAACTGAGCCAAAAGTGAGCTTCTGTCGCTGTAGCTTGCCAATGACTCCAACCAAAATTTACGATTATCCCATAGACGAAGCAAATCGTTCCAGAATTGCAGGCAAGGGTGCTTTAGTTTTCCGCCAATTTTTTGGAGCCAGCTTTGCTCGCCTTTTATCATTTGCCGCCAGTTTTGATTGAGTAAGGTCATTGACTGTGTCTCGCCGCAGTCAAGGAGGCAGTTCTGAAACTCCCGTTCATTTCTTGGTTTTTTCTCAATCAGTTTCTTCAGGGTGCCTATATGATTTAGACAGCGATCGACTTCGCTTCCGATATCTGATACCTTGGCATTGAAATCCATATAGATATTCGAAAACTCTGAAGCTGCGATATATCTCCTGTCCCTAATAAACTGCTCTGCTAGTTTCCGCTGCTCATGATAGCCCTCGTCTTTCCCGACCTTGTTATGGCTTCCGCTACCCAAAAACTTGGTAAAGGCAATAAAATCTCTGATGTCTTCCACTGTAGTGGGATGAAAGTGTTTATGGCTTGTTTGGACGGGGCCTTTCTTGCCCCAGTAGCTTTCCAAGATTTCGAGTATATTGGCTTTTAGCTCGCCTTGTGAGCTGTCAATCGATGCTATTCCCTGTTCGATGGAAGGGATATCAATGGCTTCATCGGAAACCCGAGTGTTCTCTAACCCTAGTAGCTTGATAACTTTGTTGGTCCAAGTGGCAAGAGTATCTGTCGTAAGAGGAGCTTCGTCAATGACTTTAACGCCGGATTTTAACAGATTCATTTTCTTTTTGGCAGCTGGCGAATCCAAGTCACGGCCATTGATGTATTCTTGAAGTTTTTCTGTTAGGGCGTGAATGGCAGCCTTTTGGTCGCTAACTATGAGGAGCCGTTTGCCGTCGTTAATACAGTGAAGTAGTAGGTTTAAAATTGTGAACGTTTTACCTGTCCCGGGAGGTCCTTCGAGTAAGACGAGATTATGACGATTTAGATTATCCACCAGACTACGGGTCGCCTTGGGAGGAGCTCCTGGTGCTAAAAGCCGATTAGTAAATGTCATGTCACGATCTTTGTTCTTGTCTAAATGGACGCGTTCCGGATTCAAAAACTGACCAAGGACAGACTTATAGAATCGATCGGGCTTTTCCTTCGCGATACTCTGCATTTGAGTGAGATCTTTTTCCAGGGCTCGTATCACAGGAGAGGGTGTCGCTGGTGTCTTATATAGGACAACCGCATCAATATCACACTCGATTCCTAGAATAGATAGGTTCTCTAAAATACCGCCTTTACCGTCTTCCCCTTGCTTACCAATTAGGATTTCTCTCATTTGTTTGAATAGTTCGTTAGCCACTGGTAATCGTCGGTGGATTCGCGTTGCTATGAGGTTGCGGTCGACTTCTAACTTTTGCGATTGAATATTAGAGAAGAACTTGATCAGTCTCTCGTCCTTGTTCTCCACGGCAAAACGTTCGATCAATTCGGTTAATGCGAGATGATTTAAATAGATATCCCCGGATTTGGGTGGGTATATGTGAGCATTGCGACCTGACTCCTCTATGTCTACACGCATATAGTAAAGAGGAAACTTAAATGCCTTTAACTTACCTCCATGCTTGAATACTGCAGAAAATATCTCGAATCCGAGCAATGGAATGGAGGTTCGATCTTTCAAAAAATGATCCCGAAAGGCAGATGCCTCCTCCCGGCTAAGCTCACATTTTAGTACCCTCGCGTCGTGATTTTTGACATCATTAGCGATCAAAGGTACCTGAAAATGATTATCTTCGGCGGAAAGTAGTGTACGAGGTAGCGTGGGACTAACATCACTCGACCCCTTTTTGGTGGCGCTGGAAAATAATGAGTCGTAGTCAACGGTATAGTTTTGGTCGTGACTGCGGGCTCCTAACTTAGACTTAAACTGGTTGGATGGTGTCGCCGTTGACTTCTTCGTTCCAGGTTTAAGCCCTTTCAAATCAAGGTCACTCGGATCAAAGTTACCGACAATACTTTTCGATTTGGAGGCGTTTTTGGGTCTAGGTACGTAGTCTTCTACATGAGTGAGGACGTGTTTTCTAAGTGTCAGTCCGCTCGAAATACTCTCGCTGCCTTCATTAAAAGTGAATTGAAATAAGCGATGATACTCGACAATTTGATCAAAAGTTCCATTGGGATGACCCACCTTTGGGTGGTAAAGCAGATTTACCAATGTTAGGAGTGCTTCGCGATCAACGTGGAAATGCTGGGTGGTTTTTAAATTAGAAACTATGATTTGATTTGATGTATGTGTTGAATACTGAATGCGATAGTGTGCATTTTCTTTGAATAAAATTTTAGTATCGATATCTTTATTTGTTACGGTTGCTTCGTTTAGCTGTGAGAATATGGTAACAATTTTATTTCGAAATACATCATAAAGGTGATGTGCGATGGATATCGTTTCCTGGGTGGAAAGATTGCTAAGCAAATACTCGAATAACCCTGTGGTATTATGAACCCGTTTGATCTGAAACCGGTTCTTACGGTCGAACTTTGCCGTGATTCCGTTTTTAAGACTCTCTTTGTTTAACAGTCTAACCACTTAGCTATCCTTTACACTTTGTCTCACTTAATTAAAAGTGAAACCCTTCTGTTGCTTGCCCTTGCTTCTTCCAATGCCTCTCCAGACTTGCCTTCTGGGTCATTCACGGGAACTGTGCTAGCGTAGCCTACAAGTCGTAGGCGATCTTCACTGATACCGTGGTTGATCAAAAAATGGATAACACTGCTTGCTCTTCGACCACTTAACGACCAATTGGTCTCGAGTATTCTTTCATCATCAACCTTGAAAAATCGTTTCAGAGGGACATCATCAGTGTGACCCTCCACATCGATGGAGTATGAGGTTTTATCGATGGTGGCGAGCAACGGTTCGAGGGGGTCCAGTAATTCAGGTTTGAGACTAGCGCTGCCCGTAGCAAAAAGGGTGCCTGTATCCAAATTGAGCCGCACTCCATCATCAGCCATTTCCACCTCGACGCCTGGTACCCCGGGAACCCCTTCGACGATCTCTTTGAGGTCTTGAGCTAGGGCGATAAGAGTTCCTTCCGTGGTGCCAGTGAAACTAGTCTTGACCTTTTCGAAGGACCCGATATCAACTTTGCTCATGGACAAAAGCATGACGAAAAATACGGCTAAGAGGACCATTAAATCGCTAAAGCTGACATAAAAAGACGTCATGCCCTCTTCTTTTTGTCCCTCTGCTAGATCGAGAATCTTCAAGCTGCCACCTCCGGCTCGAACTCCGTTTGTCCATCCTGCTCTTCCCTTCTAATCAAGACACCAGCCTTTGTCATGATACGCTCATATGTAGCTAGATAGATAATATTGTGGTGTTCCATACGCCCTGCTAAAGGGGTAAAAACTAGGGATCCTAAGGCCGCTCCGTAGGCGGTGGTCATCAAGGCAAGGGACATGGACGGTCCGATAAGTGTCGGGTCGCTTAGAGACTTCAAAACGCCGATTAACCCAATGACTGTCCCGAATAGACCCAGCGCAGGGGCTATGACTGCCGCTTTTTTAAGTAGATCCACTGTCACCCGTCTTGCTAAATACCCGTCGGATATCTTTGAGCTAATAAAATCTTCGATTTCTTCTACTAAAAGGCCGTGGCGGTGCATATAGATCATATCGTTGAGGATCTCTCCGTTGATATCGTTGCCATCACGAAGCTCTGTGAAGGACATATCTCTAAGGATCGCTTCATCAAGTAATTGGATGGTTTTGACTAGATTGCGATTGGGAGTTCCCAGGAATGATTGAAAGAGATGCCCAACGCTTAGAAAGCAGGTTTTGATATCGAATTGAAACAGTATGCTTGCAAAGGTTCCGCAGATAACCACGAGTATGGAACGAACATCAAAATAATGTGAGACGTCTTGTTTAAATCCAATCGAATACACTACTGCTGCCAATCCTGTGAGGCTCAAAAGCAGAGATATTGGATCAAACCTTTTTTGAGTCGATTTAAGATAGCTTTGAAGCTTAGGTCCTTCCAACAGCGTTCTCCTCTAGCTTTTCAGACTCACTTTCATACCGCGAGAAAAGGTCCTTGAATAAATCGAAGTAAGGGATGGTGCCTGGGACGATATTTTGGAATCGCAGTATCTGCCCATCCACGACATATAGTAGGACGAAGTCTTTCTTTTTTAATCGAGACAAAGAGTCTCGCTCGATATCATTCTGGGGGCTGACAAGCCAGGTTCTTCGGCTGGTATCTCTCACCTTGACAATCTGATTTTGATGCATAATGATCTCACAGAGTATCGGTTTGAGACGCTCTCCTGTGGTCTCGTAAAAATAGCAGCCCGTCACCACTCCCGAATCTATCTGGATCAGACACTTGTCGCCAACGTTTGGCAGTAACTCGCAAAGAGTTAAAGGGAGATTGACCGTCGTGCGGGAGGACTTGACGATAACCACGCGGTTACCAACGTCTATGTCTCTGACGACACCCAGGCGCATCTGTGTGGGTAGGATATTCTGTGAAGCCAACGCTTGGTTCGCATAGGCTTCGGATTTAACAGCTTTTTGCAGTAAGTTATTGAGACTGTCAATCTCCTGCTTCAAGGTTTTGACCTCTGCTTCCAGTTCTTTATTGGTTTCTACTAAGTCTTTTTTATTAGATTTCGACGGAGTCTTTTTCTCGGGATTATCCTGTAGTTCCTTGATCGCCAACTCATAAGCTTCCACCTCTTGGTAGAACTTCTTCAGGCTGTAACCCGTGATAGATTTTTGAGGCATTTTGAAACTGATGGCGGGAAGATAGTTTTTGGCAACAAGGCCTTCTTTCGAGACCTTTCCTCCGCTTGTGGCAACAACACCAAATTTTAATTGGTCGAGGCAAGCTAGAATATTTTCTAGGTTTTGCAGGAAACCGTGCGCCTCCAGAACGGTTGTGATGATTTCTAGGGGGCTTTTGAACAGGGCACGATCGATGGTCACAAAGAACTCACCGGTGTCCTCGTTAAAATTACTATCTGACAATCCAAGTGATAGGCTTGCCTTGTCCAATAGTATGTCTTCATGATCATTGAAGAGTATGCTACTTTTTTTAACCATGCCAAAAAGCCTAAGTATTCTCTTACGTTTCTAAGCAAGGTATCGGATAAATGATAGGTAGCTTTACTATGGACTTACACAAAGCTTGCTAAAAAAAAATATTATACGGCTAAGTGTCATGACTTGAGGCTTATTGATTGTCTCGCCAGTAAATAATTGCTAGGACAGAGGGTAAAATTTTGGAAACCCTGTAGGAGGCACTATGCGAGTCCTTAACCATCTGGCACTTGGTCTTAGTCTGTTTGGAGCATCAGCCGCATTTTCAGTAGAAGGGATGTGGCAGCCTGAGCAGCTCCCCTTGATAAAAAAAGATCTAAAGGCGAAAGGATTGGCCATAGCCACCGAATCCTTATCGGAACTGACTAAGTTCCCGATGAATGCTATCGTCAGTCTCGGTGGGTGTAGCGCTTCTTTTGTCTCCGAATTGGGCTTGGTATTGACGAATCATCATTGTGCCTACGGTTCGATCCAATACAATTCGTCCGCAGATAAAAACTTACTGGCTGATGGTTTTCTTGCAGCGAGTTTGAAAGATGAGCTTCCAGCTGCTCCTGGTTCTCGTATCCTTGTGACCGAATCGATCCAAGATGTTACTGCTGCAATGACTAAGGGCCTGGGAACCATTACTGGTCTTGCTCGCTACGAGGCCATGGAAAACAACCGTAAAAACCTTATCGCGACTTGTGAATCGGCAAAAGGGTATCGCTGTCGCATCGATGGTTTTTTTGGAAATTCCAGCTACCGCCTTACCAAGCAGCTCGAAATCAAAGATGTGCGCTTAGTGCAAGCACCGCCCAAATCCATCGGCAAATTCGGTGGCGATATCGACAATTGGATGTGGCCACGCCACACAGGGGATTTTGCCTTTTACCGTGCTTACGTGGGTAAAGACGGAAAGCCTGCCGAGTTTAGTAAAGACAATGTCCCTTTCAAACCTGCTGGGTTCTTGAAAGTAGACCAGGTCGGAACTCGCGCTGGTGATTTTGTTATGGTTGCCGGTTATCCAGGGCGGACCAATAGACATCGTCTGGCAAAAGAAGTTAGTCACATGTTTAAGGTCTACTATCCTGCTATGAAGACCTACCTTGATGACCGCATTGCGTTGATTGATTCCTTCGCCAAAAAGGATAAGGCTATCGCCATCGCTTACGCTGGTCGACTCGCTGGGCTTAACAATTACAGTAAAAACATCACCGGTAAGCTCGATGGATTCGCTGCCCGTGACATTGCTAAACTAAAAGATGACTCGGAAAAACTATTTTTGAATCATTTACGCGCGTCTAACAATAAGACTGGTATCGTCAATTACGAGCAATTGAATCAGTTGATTGATGAAAACATCGCTGCTGATGAGCTTAATATCAATTTAAGACGCGTACAAAGCTCAGCCCTTCTCGGTGCTGCCAAGCGGATCTATCGATTAGCCATCGAAAAAGAAAAGCCAAATGCTCAGAGAGAGTCTGGCTACCAGGAACGTGACATACCCTTTATCAAGAGTAGGCTTGTGGCAATTAGCAAAAGGTACAACCAAAAAGTCGATCAGGAACTCTGGCTTTTGGGTCTTAAGGAAGCTAAGGCATCAGGTGTTACACTTCCTAAAGCCTATCAAAGTCTAATTAGCCTTTCTGACGAAAAGCGAAAAAAGAAAATCATTGAGGTTTATAACAAGTCGAAGTTAGAGGATCAGTCCTACCGCGTTAGCTTGTTGGGTAAAAGTAAAAAAGAGCTTGAGGCTTTAGACGATCCGTTTGTTCGTATGGCTGTGGCCTTATATGAAGACGAAAAAGCGATTGAAGATAAGAATAAAGGCCGAACAGGTGCATTCCAATTACTACGGTCTAAGTTTATGTCGGATATGCGTACTTATAAGAAGTCATTGGGCGAAGAGATGTATGCTGATGCTAATTCGACGCTCCGCATCACTTACGGAACCATTCAAGGCTTTAAAAATCGTCAAAATGAATCATTTCCTCCGTTTACCAAATTAGAAGAGATCAACGAAAAAAATACCGGTAAAGAGCCTTTCGATGTGCCAGCTAAGCAAATGGCCTTGATCAAATCGAAAGACTACGGCCGTTGGAAGCTTCCTGAGATCAAAAGTGTTCCCGTTAACTTTTTGGCTGACCTAGATATCACTGGTGGAAACTCAGGATCAGCTACCCTTAACGGTAAAGGCGAATTGACCGGGCTAGTGTTTGATGGTGTGATCGAGGGTGTGATCTCTGATTGGGCTTTTGATCCTTCATTCACTCGCTCCATCCACGTGGATGTGCGCTATATGCTTTGGGTTCTTGAGAAATTCTCCGGTGACAGGCGCATTTTAAAAGAAATGGGTGTCGACTCGGCTATCGCAAAGTCCCACTAAAAATCGTATCAAGGCCTTTCAATCCATAGGAAGGCCTTGGTTCACCCACTCCTCAAGTAGTCTTTCATTTTCCAAGCCAACATTTTTTAGATTTCCGAACGAGGGAAATTGAGAGCCGTATTGTCGCACAACATCCGGCAGGTAAAAACTTGTCGATGGCTTTCCTTTGCGAGATGGCGCTATTTCACTGTGGCAACTCACGCAGTTGGCGTCAAGAATGGATTTAACAGTTGTATTATACGTCTCCTCGGTAAGGCCTCCGGCAATCCAATTGCGAATCGCTTCTTGGTCAGCCGCATTGAGTTCGGCAAATAGGCGAAACCCGGGCATGAGGTAACCCCAATCGCGAGCCCCTTCGTAGGTCACGAAACTTGACCATGGCTTGCCTGCGGTTTCTGCCGCCGATTCGTCATGACACTTCACACAGTGCTCGAGGACAATAGGCTCTATATGTTCCTTATATGAGACGGAAAATACCGGCTCATCGCACGAGTCAGAACCCTGCTGAGGCTCCTCGGTGGTGGCAGCTTCGGATTTGGTCTCATTGTGGCAAGCAGTGGATAAAAATCCGTGAACGGTCATCCAAGCTATTACGGCCCATAGTTTCATGTCATCGTCTCATTCAGGGTCTTGATAGGGAGGGTATCGGAAACGGGCCAACAAACCTTATGGTCCGGCATTTGCATTCTTGTGAAAAAGCTCTGTTTGGGCATGGGTTTTGTAGACTTAAGATAAAGCTTCCAACTTAACTTGAGATTTGCTTCGATCAAACGTATGACGAACCCATTAACGTGACTCCCTACTGAACAAGGTACTACTATGCTGCAATCAATTATTCGCCCTGTGCTTGCGTTATCAATTTTCGTCTACTTAGTGGGTCTGACTAGCAAAGCCTTCGCTTTAGCGCCTCTTGTTAGTAAAGAGGATGGGGATCAATGGCGCTCGATTGGGCGCCTATCAGGGTCCTTAGCCTGCACGGGATTTTTAATCGATTTGCAGCAGGGAGATAACAACCCTGCGCAGGTCCTGACAAATGGTCATTGTGTTCGAGATTTTGGTCGGACTCAAACCATGAGCGAAGTCATTATGGACTTGGATATTCGAGGCCTTGGATACTCGATAACCTTCGATTTCTTCTACGATCAATCGGTTAAAACAGAGTTCCCCATCGCCAGGATATCTTATGCCACCATGAAATCTGTGGATCTCGCTGTATTAGAACTTGATGTGTCGTTGCTAGAGCTAAAAGAACTTGGGATTAAGCCCCTATATCTATCGGGTAGACAGATGTTTGAGAGGGAGCCGGTTAAGGTCGTTGGCGCACCTATTTTTAGTGACGATGGTCTAGACTATTTGAGACTTGCTGAGTGTGAGTATATCGGTACCAGTGATGTTCTCGAGTGGAATTGGTTCTGGTCGAATAGCATAGTGACTGACTGCTCCTCCATCGCTGAAGGAAGCAGCGGCTCACCCATTATAGATAGCTACGGTAATGTTATCGGAATGATTAATACCTCGACAGCCACAGCTAAATCCACGGAAACCTGTTATTTGGGACATCCCTGTGAGGTGATGGTCACCGGGACGGAAATGGTAAAGAATCGAAGCTACGGCCCTAAGCTTTTCGCTATCCAGGGCTGTTTTGTGCGAGGACGTTTCGATGTCTACCAGAGTGGTTGCCAACTCGATCCAGGGTCTCCAGTTGAGGTGACCATGGCTGTGCCTACCCCCCATAATGGACGTCCATCTGTTTTTGATGATCCTGTCTGGAGCATACAGATGCAAGGGCTAACTCAAGGGTTTTACTATAAGTCTGGTCCTATTCAGCTTGTCGATTGTCAGAGCGATGACGGCTACAGCGACTTACAGCCCGCAAGATCAAATATCCTCGATCTATTACCGCTTCCTGATGAGACAGGAGCTTTTGTCACCTGTATCCGCCTCGCTCAGTTGGAAAACTCCAGATCTTTCGACTTTCCCATCGTCGTTCCCGTGGTGATAGATCGCACCGGTCCTGACGAGATGCCGATTGCTAGTTTATTGAGAAGGGGGGCTGAAAGTATTTGGTTTGAGCCTTTGTTTTCGGTTCCCGAACTCAGTGGTTATTTGTTTCAAGTGACTGACGACCCAAGCGATCCCTGTGACGTTGATCTGATGCGCTTTTACATTAGAATTCCCATAACTCTGGATGTCAACGATCTGCCCACCAAGGTCTGTATTCAGACCGAGGATAATGCCGGTAATCTAGGTTTGGTATGGGAGTATGTTGTCGAGTCAGTCATGGTCCAAGATCGGTATCAACTGAGTCCGGTTCGAGCTCTTTAGAGTTACTTGTAAAAAAAATTCATTAATATCAGTTGTTTAAAATGTTTTTGCGTCTATTTGGCAATAATTTATCTTTGAATTCATCCTTTTAACGTGACTAGATTACTTTGTTAACTTAATGACATTTAAGGAATGAAACATATGATGAATCGATTGGTATTAACGGCTGTATTTTTTGCGTCAACGTTTGCTAGTGCGGCTAGCTATACGGGTAATGTTCAGGGCATCTCTTGTAGTGGTAGTACCAAGAGCTGTTATGTAATGTTGAATAATGGAGATTCTAAAGGGGCGCGTGGTGCTGGTTGTGCAGCCCCTAGAAATGGCGTCGATTTGAGAAAATTTCATTTAGTTGACGGTGAAAACAGTCGTGCATTTTCTCTACTTCTCTCTGCAAAAGCCAGCAATCAAGTAGTCACAGTAAGAGGAAAAGGATGCGGGGAGTTCGGGTATAATGAACAAATCGATACTGTAATGCTAGGAACGGTTGAGTAATTAATAAAAAGGATCAAGGCCAGCAAAGCTGGCCCATACTCTAACCTCATCAGGTACTATTCGCCTTGAGCCAGCGAATACCCTATCTCACCATCAAACGAACAAAGATGCTCAGTCTTGATAAAATCCACGCCTTCATTGGCAAGATTAGACAGTAGATCGATCACATCTTTATGAGCAATGTCCGAACCATTGGGGTTTAGGAATCGGCAACGCCAGTGCTCAGTACAAGTGGTCTCAGGGTGACCATCGGGGAAAACCTTAACACCGCGATTCGTAATAAGCTTAAGTCTTAGATTATCTGTACTCAATTCTGTCAGCTTGGTGCCGAGAGCATTTGCATCGTAATCGAAGGTATCAACGAAAACATCAACGCCAAGTAGCTTTTTTACGGCCTTTGGTTTTGTTGTCGCTGAAAATGAAAACTCCATCTTCTGACTAGAATCACCGAACTGGGCTTCTTTAAATCTCTGTGGCTTTTGACCAAGTCTTTCGATGACAGCTGCTGCGAACTCTTTCGTTCCCACCACCTCTTTGGTGTGACCAGGAGTGTTGAGGTCTTCGGTATGGTAGCCATCCTCTAAGGTTCTTAGCCAAGCGTTTTGAATGTTTGTGGCCACATCGTTCTTGCCAAGGTGAATCATCATCATAACAGCACTTTGCAAGAGGCCGGATGGGTTGGCAATGTTTTGGCCAGCAATGGTGGGTGCCGATCCATGGATGGCTTCGAACATCGCGAATCCATCACCGATGTTTGAGGAACCTCCTAGACCAACACTACCCGCGATCTGAGCCGCAATATCACTAATGATATCGCCGTAAAGGTTACTTGTTACAATAACATCAAAATCTTCTGGAGTATCGGCAAGCCTAGCTGAACCGATA
Source organism: Pseudobacteriovorax sp. (assembly GCA_013215145.1). Taxonomy (GTDB): domain Bacteria; phylum Bdellovibrionota_B; class Oligoflexia; order Oligoflexales; family Oligoflexaceae; genus DT-89. Next base: position 14,213 of record JABSRP010000004.1, on the reverse strand, counting down.
TCAATAATGTAATGGTCACTTTCAATATCGCTATACTCTTTCGCAACAGCATCGAAGACATTGTGGAACATGCCGTCCGTCAGTTTCATGATGTTGTCTTTGGTCATACAAGTCACCTTTTTACGACCCTGTGATCGAGCGAATTCAAACGCGTAACGGGCAATACGCTCGCAACCGTCTCTGGTAATCAATTTGAGACACTGTGTGACTGTCTCTGTTTGACGGTGTTCGATGCCAGCGTAAAGATCCTCTTCATTCTCCCGAACGATGACCAGATCCATAGTTGGGTGTAACGTTTTGACGTAAGGAGCGTAGGCGACACAAGGTCTCACATTAGCAAACAGTCCTAGGGTTTTTCGAATCGTGACATTCAAACTCTTATATCCGCCCCCTTGAGGTGTCGTAATGGGAGCCTTCAGGAAAACCTTAGTCTTACGCAGTGAGTCCCATGCCTCATCGGGGATACCTGATTTGTGTCCGGCTTTATACTGGGTTTCGCCAATCTTGATGGTCTCAAGCTCGAGGTCGGCGCCGGCAGCCTCTAAGATGGATAGTGTGGCAGCCATAATTTCGGGGCCGATGCCATCGCCGTGGGCAACTGTAATGGGTGTTTTCATCGTAAACGTTCCTATCGTTAGAGTATTTGAAGCCATTTTCCTGGCCACAGCTGGCTTTTGATTGCCGCCGAGGCGTTGAATGGGAATGAGTGTTATGTTCCAAGCCTATGTACTCCTCCCATTGCCTGGTAGGAATTCTGGTCCTTGGGATGCGCTGTTTTTACCCAGATAACGCGGGAAAGGCAATAAAAATAGACCATTGAGACCCGTTATTTGCGGGAAATCATTCGATAGATAATAGCTATTGAATAATATATTTAATATATTTCATTTATCATTGGGAACGGGCGATACTTCATATGTGGCCAGCAACTGGCGTAACTTTTCATCATATGAGGTGCCTTATGTCTTCAATTATCAATACCCAAGTTCCCGAGTTTTCCGTTCAAGCCTTTCACAATGGTGAGTTCAAAACCGTTACGCGGGATGATTTAAACGGACAGTGGTCCGTGTTCTTCTTCTATCCAGCAGACTTTACCTTTGTTTGCCCTACAGAGTTAGGAGATTTGGCTGACAAATATCAGGAGTTAAAGGATTTAGGAGTCGAAGTCTATTCTGTCAGTACAGACACTCATTTTACTCACAAAGCGTGGCATGATTCGTCGCCAACCATTGGCAAAATCACCTATCCCATGCTTGCTGATCCGACGGGAGCCCTAAGCCGAGCCTTTGGTGTTTACATCGAAGATGAAGGTCTAGCCTATCGCGGAAGTTTTGTCGTTGATCCAGATGGTCTGATTAAAATTGCAGAGGTGCAAGATAATGCCGTCGGCCGCAACGCGGACGAACTTGTTCGTAAAGTAAAGGCCTCTCAGTTTGTTGCCAATAACGATGGCGAAGTCTGCCCTGCCAACTGGCAGCCTGGAAAAGAAACGTTAAAGCCTGGTTTGGATCTTGTCGGTAAAATTTAATGGTTTCGGGGCTGCGGCCCCTATCCAAAGTAACTAAAAATATTGTGCCCCAAAGGAGGAGGTATTTCATGTTAGCTCAAGACATCAAAACTCAATTGCAGCAGCATTTTTCCAAGTTAACAGACGACATAACCCTTGCCGTCGATCATAGCCACCATGACCAGCAGAATGAACTACGTGAGCTTTTGGAGTCAGTAGCGTCTTGCAGTTCCTCCATTCGTATCGAAGACTCTAACCGTTCCTCAAAAATCCCTAGCTTCTCCCTTCGCAAAAACAAGCAGGAAGTAGGTATCAGGTTTCAGGGAATTCCCAGCGGTCATGAGTTTACCTCACTTATCCTAGCCATACTCAACAGCGGTGGGTTGGGCAAATTACCTGATGACGGTCTGATAGATCGGATGAGACGGCTTAAGCTTCCGGAGCATTTGTCGACCTATGTCTCTCTTAGTTGCGAGAACTGCCCCGAAGTTGTGCAAAATCTCAATCTGATTGCCATCTATAACGAGGACTTTTCCCATACCATGATTGATGGTGGTTTGGTGCAAGAAGATGTCGATCGTCTGAATATCGTAGGAGTTCCCAGTGTTATTGATGGCAACGAACGTATCCATTCGGGAAAAGGGTCTCTTGCTGATATCCTTGCAACCTTAGAAAACACCTATGGTCTTGAACAAGGGGAAGCCTCGGATCAACCTACAGAGCTTTATGATGTTGCTGTTGTGGGTGGTGGTCCAGCAGGAATTTCGGCTGCTATTTACACAGCACGCAAAGGTCTAAAAACTATTGTTTTGGCAGATAAAATCGGTGGTCAGTTACAGGAAACCAAAGGCATTGAAAACATGATCTCTGTCGTCTATACGGAAGGACCACAGCTCTCGTCACAACTAGAAAGTCACATGAAGCAGTATCCCATCAAAACCTTGGAAAATCGGAGGGTAAATTCTATTAGTTCTGACGCCGTGAAAACGATTTCCTTGGATAGTGGTGAGGTGATTGAAACCAAATCTGTGATCATCGCCAGTGGTGCTAAGTGGCGGCAATTAGGGGTTCCTGGTGAGCTTGACTATATCGGTAGTGGAGTCGCATATTGCCCCCATTGCGATGGCCCTTTTTATAAAGGTCAGGAAACCATAGTTGTGGGTGGAGGGAATTCAGGTATAGAAGCCGCTATCGATCTTGCAGGTATTTGCAAATCAGTGACAGTGATCGAGTACTCTAAGGAGCTGAAGGCAGATCAAGTTCTGATTGATAAAGCCAATAGCCTCAGTAATGTGACTATTATCACTAACGCTGCAACCCAAGAGATTATCGGAGACGGGAGTAAGGCCAATGGTCTTCGCTACGAAGATAGGGATTCTGGCGAGGCATTCACCATTGATGCCAAGGGAATATTTGTCCAGATCGGTCTCAGTCCGAACTCCTCCTTCGTACGAGATCTGGTTAAGACCAATGCTTATGGAGAGATCGAAGTGGATACTCACGCGCGGACATCGATTCCCGGTATCTATGCTGCCGGTGACGTGACTACGATACCTTATAAGCAGATCATTGTATCTATGGGGCACGGTTCCACTGCAGGCTTAGCTGCATTTGAGGATTTAGCCCTGCGGGCATAGTCAATGGCTTGGTTGCGTCTTTCCCTCGAGCTGTTCCCCAAGTTCCCTCACTGGACTAGTGAGGGAAACCAAAAACTTTTCAAGGTTATTCAACTCCAACGCATTCAAATAAAGATTTGTAATATCTTGGTGGCGATCTTCCACCGGCCGCGGCCTCATATACCGGTACAAAACGTCGCGAATGGTGGGAGCACTTCCGTCATGAAGGTAAGGTGCGGTATGAACAAGGTTGCGAAGGGTAGGAGTGCGCACCGACATGGGGTGAGAGGATTCTGGTAGTTCGGTGCAATCGTCTTTGCCAAAGCAGCGAAGGGGATCTTGGCTAAGTGTTTGGATGGCGTCAGGGCGATGAATTCTATGTTCGGAGGCAAGGCCTGTCACATAGAAATCTTGATCTGTGAACAACGCTCCTCCATGACAACTAGCACACCTGGCTTTACCAAGAAAAACCTGGAATCCATGCCATTCATCAGGGCCAAAACCTTCGACAAAATTAGGCTCATCATTTGCTTGGTAGTTAGCCATAAATCGATCAAAGGGCGATTCAAGAGCCACGAGGCTATTGACATAGGCTGCTAAGGCTTTGGCCACCTCCAGGTTGAGTTGCTGGTCTCTTATACTCCGGTTTGCATTTATTTTTGTCGCCTTTTTCAAAATAAAATCGGCTTCACTTTCATAATGTATCCGGAATGTTTCTGCTAGGCTTTGAGGGGTGAGTCCATGCTCGCGGGGATTCATAAGCGGCTGAAGTACCTGTGAAACCAGATTGTCTGCTCTACCATCCCAAAAAAACCATTTCTGAAACTGCATGTTGATCAGTGGTGGAGCATTGACAAAGGTCTTTTTGATGCCAAGAGAAACGGGTTCAGAGTCCGCAAAGGAATGCTCTAGTTTGTGACATGAGGCGCAGGAGACTTCTTGATTCTGCGATAGCCTCGGGTCGTGGAATAGGCGTTTACCTAAGGATATTAATGAATAGTCTGCCATTTGCAAATGAGAGTCGTCGACACGATAGGCGCTCACATCAAAGGTAATAGTTTTTTGACGTTCGGTCCACATTGCATAGCCGACGAACAACAGAGTACCGACCAAACTTAGGCTAAAAATAAGTTTAAGCATGAGGGTGAGCCTTTCCCTGAGTTTTTCCTACTATAATTCAATATAGGTAAAAACTCATGCAAAAAACTATGGATTTGCTTAATTTCGATTAGTTGTTCTGACCTATTGAAAGGGAAGGTGAAAATTTAGAAATCCCTACCAGCATTGCTAACTTGTGTTAGCTCTCCTGTTTCGTAGAATGGGCCTTTCCATTTCGACGATTTAGAGGGGAATCGCTATGCGTATTTTGCGATATCTATGGATTTTTGGGTTTATTGCGGCAGCCAGCCTCCAAGCCGAGGCAAAATATCCCGAGCCAGACTGGACAGAAGGGGTTCCGGTGCCTTTGGACGGTCGAGGGAATATCTATCAAATCCCTGGCGACAAGCTTGACGATGTGACCATGCGAGGAAAAAGGCATGCTCTTAATTATCCTGTGACTGTGACTGGATTGTTACTACCATACCAAGGCCTCAAGCAATTTTTGGAGAGTCCTCAGGATAATCCTTTACGAGCCTTACTTAAGAATCTGTTTGGGGCGACTAGTGGATTTCGCAGTGTTGACGATCTAGAGTCCTGGCTGGGGCTCTATTCTTATCCAGATACGATTGAGCAAAATATAGATTCTGTCGAGTCGATCCCCCTACCTGTATCAGGTAATATTCATGGTCGCATGGGTTCGAGTCTTGTGGAAAATGGTGGGACTATCGGCTTGACCTACAGTTGTGGTGCCTGTCACGTAGGTAATTTGTTTGGCACGAAAGTCATTGGGATGCCGACAAGGTTTCCTCGAGCCAATGTCTCTTTTAAGTTGGGTAAACTTGCGGCTCGTTCTGTGCCATCGGATTTGGTAGCAAGTATCTTGGGTTCGGACAAAGAGGAACGGCAGCAGCTGAAACGTTTGCGAACCAATATTGCGGCTACAGATGGTCGTTACCCTCTGGTGTTAGGGTTAGATACTTCCTTGGCTCATACCGCGTTATCACTAAGCCGTCGCAATAAAGATGAGTATGCGGCAAAGAGCCGTTTGCGAGAGGTATTCCCGAGAAGGGATTGGCTCCGATCGAATCCTTCAGATAGTAAGCCTGGAACATGGTGGCTGGTAAAATACAAAAATCGTTGGTTATCCGATGGCTCCATCGTTTCTGGAAACCCGATATTTACCAACTTTCTTTGGAACGAGATTGGTCGGGGTACTGATCTTGGGGAACTTGAGGTATGGCTAGAAGAAAATGCTGATTTAGTTCAGGAGCTAACCGCCGCCGTCTTCCAAAACAAAGCGCCACGCTACACTGATTTTTTTCCTGCTGAAGACATTGATCTTAAGTCAGCAAAAAGAGGAGAGCAGATCTTTAAAGGGAATTGTGCAGGCTGTCACGGGACCTACGAAAAGGCTTGGTCCTTGGCTGAATTCCAGTCTGACTCTCTCAAAGATCTTCTGAAGACGACTAAGGTATCCTATCACAGTCAGACGCCTGTCATCGATGTGGGGACGGATCCACTCCGCTACCAAGGCATGGCTTCCCTGGAACAGCTGAACGATCTAAAGATTTCTCAGAGCTTTGGCACTGTAGTAAAAAAACAAAAAGGCTACGTTCCCCAACCCTTAGTGGGGATTTGGGCTCGTTGGCCGTATTTTCATAACAATTCAGCGCCATCTCTTTGCGCAGTCTTGACCCGTGCAGAGGATCGGCCTAAAACCTACCAGCCTGTTGAGGCGCATGATAGGGATCGCGATTTTGACAAAGATTGTAATGGTTATCCTTTAGACCAAAATCGTCCTAGGGATCGAGATAGCTTTTTTGATACCAGCATCCCAGGTTTGGGTAATCAAGGCCACGACGAGGGAATCTTTCTAGATAACGGAAAGGAAAGGTTGTCACCGGCAGATAAGAAAGATCTCATTATGTTTCTAAAAACACTGTGATGGATTTGGATTGACATATTTGAGGCTGCTTTTGCAGCCTCAAAAGACACTTTGTGGTTGATATAATTTAAAAACCACCCGATCCATGATTTCTTCGGTAGGATTGTCCACATGAAAGGGTATTTTTTCCATCCGTGAGTCTTTTAATGGCAAACGAGTGGGAGGAAACTCTGACCACCAGTAACCTTTAGTCCCCGGGTCGCAGGCCATAAAAACTTTTTGGATGCGTTCGCCATGATCTTTCATAATGTGATCAATGCAGCCAGTGAGCTCTTGAAAGAACAGTCTTGTTTCTCGAAGACGGATGCGCGAGCCGAGTCGCGATTTCCCCTTGGTTTTAAGATATTTGAGTTGACTCTTGCCCTGTGACTTTCTCACCATGTAACGACGAAAGACTTTGCTGAACATAAGAGTATCCGAATCCATGTGGTAGATAGCGCCCTGACCGGATTTCACTACTACGACGAGAAACCCCACAGACTTAGGCAGTGCTCCCGAAGGATCGGAGCCTGCGATGGATGCGATGACTTTCGGGAGGGGGACAGTGGTTTCAGCCTGTTCCTCTGTATCTAAGACGTTGACCTGAGCGGCGGACTCGTTATCCATCACCAGGGTGGCGTCACCTTTAGACATGGCATCCAAGACGATTTGAGAATCATATGGTATTTTTACTTTGCGGTTTCGCATCATGGTCGACTTTCTGATAAGGGTTTAGGTGTGACATTTAATACAAAAGAACAGTGGGTCACATGGACTAGAATAACAAATCCAGGCTCTTGGCTTCAAGAGCATGAGACCGCAATCTTTGACCAATGGGAACTCTTGGCAAAGCTTAAAGAGACTCCTCAAGATCCTATATTTCATCCAGAAGGCAACGTTTGGGTCCACACCTGTTATGTCTGTGATGCGGCCGCAGTTGTTTCAGATCGCGAGGGCCTGTCTCAACATGAGCGCATGATTCTTTTGATTGCTGCCCTGTGCCATGATATCGGAAAACCAGGAACAACAGAGATGATTGATGGGAGGTGGCGTGCCCGAGGGCATGAACAGCGTTCCAAGGTCTTAGCCATGGAACTGCTATCATCACTAGGGTTTGCCCACCAAGACGTAAGCATGATTGGGGGCTTAGTCGCCGAGCACCTGGTTTATGCTTCCTTCGAGACTGTGACTCTTCGCATCATAAAGCGTCTGAAACATCGTTTAGGCGGAGCCTCGATCTCACTCCTTTGCCATCTGATCGAAGCCGATCAATCGGGAAGACCTCCTTTGACGTTCACACCAAGTCAAACGTTCGTTCAATTGTTGCAGTTTGCCCAGGAAAGAAAAACATTTGAGTAGGAAATAAGGCAAAAAAAGTGAAATTGTTTCATTTTCATTCGAAAAAATATTGTAAAATTACAACATCTGACCTAGAACCTTACCATTCCTGGACGTTTAGCAGGCTAACTGCTGATGTGTGTTTGTGAGAGCAATTGACGAGTATTAACGTCATTTAAGCACAGCAACTCAATGACAGCATCTGCCTTTCGGTCTGCGGAGATTCCATTAGAGGTGTCTCAAAATAGCCAAGGGGATATCCATAGGTATCAGATGTTGTTGAACACGGCACGGCTGCCGTGTTCAATATTTCTCTCCTTTTAGCCATTCCTACACGTCCTAAACTCTTCTGTAACAACCGAAAATAGCAAATGAAAATTAGAATCTTACGCTGACGGCAAAGTATTTCCGATAAGGACCCATAGTGGAGATATGGATTTTAGAGGGAGATACGTGTGAACCTACTTTTTATGGTGGGCTTGCTTCTTATTGTCAGCCTTGGCTGTAAAAAGGTCAAGACGACATCTGAGACCTTCTCAGGAGATGCTGCTGTGGCCGAAGATAGTCAGCAGTCAGCGGATATCATCATCGGCCCATCTGAACCTGAAGTCATCATCGAAGCTGGCGACGTCCAGGAAGCCTTGTTGGCCTTTGCTAGTTGTAACGAGGTCAAAGAGAAATCACCCACAGCAAAAAATGGGGTTTATCAGCTTTACGTGGGGCAAGGAGACGAACAAATCCTCTACCAAGCCCATTGCGATCTCGAGACGGAAGGCGGTGGATGGACCTTAGTTCTAAACTACGTTCACGAAGGTGGCACAAATCCGGACTTAGTCGTCATGTCTGATAAGTTTCCTTTGATGGGACCAGGTTTGTTAGGCACCTCTGAAGCCGGAACCGAGTTTTTTGGTCATGCTTCGGCCCAGCTCGTTCAGGCTATTCCCGCTACCGAGGTGCGTATGTACTGTGAGACCAGTGGCAATCCCAGGATCATTCACTTTTCCACGAGCGAGACCGCCTGCCTTCAGTATTTTAAGACTGGCACTGGAAGCTGTCGTGATATTGCTAACAGTTTTCAACCCCTATCTAAGCATACCGGAAATTTACCAGAAGATCAGGATGCATTGGCTGACGAAAACCAAGGAGATTTTGCTATGACGAGCTCTACCATGCGCTCGGAACTGGGTAACAACCATTGGTCAATCAATGGAAATGGTGACTGGGAATGTGACGACGATCCCGATAACAGTCAAAATAGTACCATCCACAGGATCTGGATTCGGTGAGGTGTGGTTTCAAAGACGAGCTAAGGCTCTAGGCTTAATACAGATTTTCCGATCTTAAAATTTTTCCGATCACTACCCTCAGGATCTTGCCTAATTGTCCGATCATCCACCAAGAATTTTTTGAGTGGAAGCATGGAAACCAAAAAGAAGTTCAAACGCCATTATTTTAGAGACACCGTTGATCGGCTTATACCTGACCAGTTCATGAAAGCGGACCACGAAACCAGGCGGAAGGCCCGGCTTGTGGTTAATTTCACCTATTCAATTGCCGCGATTGCGCCACTTTTTGGGCTGATATATTGGCTACGCTACAACCTTCCCGAAATGGCGATTCTAATCACCTCCGTGGCCTTGTTTTTTGCTACCTGCACGACGCTGATGCTAAAGCGCTCGAAAGACCTAAGGAAAACGGTTAGCCTTTTCAACCTTTGTCTGTTCTCGCTGCTCACGATTCTCATCTCTTATCTAGGCGGTATTAATTCTGCAGTTTTCGTCTGGTATCCGATACTTCCCATGTTCGCGGTGATGCTCATCGGTGGGCGAAGCGGGTTGCTTTGGGCTGCTGTTGCTATCACGAGCTGTGTGGCCTTTTTTATTGGCCATAAACTAGGCATGCCATTGCCTCACGATTTTCCGGCTGAATTGCGACCTACCACCGTGGTGACCTCGGTTTGCGGGACGACAGTGGTTGCTTGCCTAATAGCTTACCTATATGAGTCGGCAAAAAACCATATGTTAGCTGAGGTGGAGGAGGCACGGACAAAGGCTGAGTTTCACCGCAAGGCGGCAGAGCAATCTCATCAACGGGCCCGCATGGTCCTCGATTCCGTGGATCAGGGTTTCGTCATGGTTAACCTCGAAGGTGTGATGAACGACGAACACTCCCTCGCTCTTGAAGATATTATCGGTAATCCGCAAAAGGGGCATAAGATTTGGGAATTTATTGCCCTCAAATCTGAGGAGGCCAGTAACTGGTTGGAGATGGCTTGGTTTCAACTAGGCATGGGGCTTCTACCGTCCCAACTGATTCTTGCTCAGATCCCACCGATGTTCAAAATTGAGGGCGATCGCTATATCTCTATCGCTTGTCAGGAAGTAGGCGAGAGCAAAAACTTTCTTGTGGTAGTCACTGATATTACCGAAAAAGTTAAGGCTGAGCAGGCTCAGGAATCGCAAAAGGAAATTATCGCCATCGTACACAAAGTAGCCAACTATGGATCCGTCTTTCAAGAGACTATCGACGAGCTACAGGCCATAGTCGATCAGATTGCGGCGAAAAGCAACGATCGGGAAACAGAAAAAATCCTCCTTCATACCCTCAAAGGTAGTTCGGCGGTTTCGGGGATGATTTCCATCCCGCGGATTGTCGATGACTTAGAAAGCAAACTGGCTGAGAAAAACTCAACCCTTTCCGATGATGATATTGGCCTGTTGGTCCAAAGTTGGTCGGATCTCATGAAAAAAATCGAGCCGTTTTTGGCCTCGAAGAGTAAGCTGAAGGTTGAAGTGAGTCGCTCCGATTATGATCATCTAGTCCAGTCCGTCGAGAGCGGGACTCCCTCGCCTCAACTCTTAGATGAGTTAGGGTCCTGGTTGCGTGAACCCACTCATATGAGGCTGCGTCAAGCGGCAGAGGCTGCAAAAGTTATGGCGCAAAAACTAGCTAAACCTGATCTCGATATCGAAATCCTAGATCACGGTATCCGTTTGGAGGGAGAGCAGTGGCGCTCTTTTTGGGCTGCATTTAGCCATGCTGTGAGAAATGCTGTGGATCAGGGTATTGAAGACAAAAAAGAACGGACCAAAATCGGCAAACCACAAAACGGGAAACTGACCCTAACCACAGAGATTCACGATGGTAGTTTAAGTATCAGCATCGCTGATGATGGTGGCGGAATTTGCTGGGATCAAGTGAAAGAGATTGCCAAACGCGTTGGGTTACCCCACGAAACAAAGGCAGAGATCGAGCAAGCGCTTTTTTATGATGGGTTGACGACAAAAACTGTGGCCACACAGATCTCCGGCCGCGGTGTCGGCATGAATGCCTTAAAGAATGCTTGCGAGGAGTTGGGTGGCTATATAGACATCGAGTCGACAAGAGGCGAGGGGACTCGTATGACGTTCCATTTTCCTCTTGATGAAAAATATGTTTATGCTGCCTAATGGATCTCAGGCTCCAAGCTGACCATGATTCCTTTTTCTTCTTCCCGGTTGCCTTTAAAGTTATCAATAACAATCAAATTGACCCCACCATCCAATCGCCAGATACTGGTGCCTGGATTTGGAGTTTCGGGCTCGGTGCCAATTTCTCTGCTTAACCCCGCTTTGATTTCCTTTAGATTAGCCTTGTCTGGATCGTAAACGTATCTCATAAAACCAAGCTCTTCACGATTCTCATCCTCAAAAATGTTGAAGGAGGCTTCAAAAAAGCTAAGGCCACGAACCTTATCGCTGGCTTGGATCACTTTACGAAGGCCTGTGGAAGGGTGGCCTTTATCAGAGACTTCGGTGGGGATATTGAGATCTTCCATACGCTTCAAAATATCCTCTGACGAAAAGTCGTTAAAGTCATTGGCAAGTAGGGTGCTATTTAGCTCCTGGGGAAAGATAGCGTTGGTGTCGGTTTGCGTCCCTGGTTCATAGCTAGTCTGAGGGGCTGGTGCGCTATCAGCCTCAGGAATGACGTCGTCCTCTTGATTGGCGAGCTCTACCGGTGGTTTACCTACCTTTACCTCTGGCTCTTCTGGTGTCTGAACAACTTCTTGACGCTTTTCTCCAGCAAATCTCTGTAAGAATTGACTCGCAAACGTCACCACAATCAGTGCAATCAACAGCAATAAAAATCGTTTCAAGGAGGCCTCCAGGATGAGCGGGTACATGGCGAGGTTGGCACCTCGCCTTGAGTTTATCAGACTTTGTGAAAAATCAGGAGACCAAACTCACGGCTAATACCTTAGCGGCAACGCTTGACTGAGAGACTAACGTAAGTGCCCTGATAGCCGAAGTAAACTAAATCATCGATACCATCGGCGTTCATATCGCCAATGACAAGGGGATCGAGATCAAATTCATAATGCTGCAATTCGGCCTTACTAGACGCAAAAGACGCCAACTCTGGTATGACTTTAGCTTGGGATGTGGTGCTGAGATTGTCGGCCGCAAAAAACTTGCCGTTTTGTAAGCCAATCAAGCTAGCCAAGTGAGCGTCCGCCCGACCAAAGACTCCAGCTAATCGTGGTTCGTAGTCTTGACTACCCCAACCGGTTACAGGAGAGAAGGCAGGCGAAAGTAACTGAAAGGGTTCAAAGACAGTTTCTTCTTTGACGCCGAAGGCTACGGTCACTCCCTGATCTCCCACACTTAGGATATCGGTAACCCCATCACCATCAAGGTCTTCGATAAACTTGGGAAACTCTGAGCCCGTTAGAATACCAGGTTCGTTGATCCCAATCTGTTCGTCGAGGCGAAGGTCTGAGGTGAACGTGCGAATTCTGATGCGATCCTCTTTGATTCCTAAGAGGTCAACGCGACCATCGCCATTGATATCAGTGACAAAGCGTGGGCTTTGACTTCGGTTGTTCCAGCCTTGATCGATTCCAAAATCATCGATCAATTTAACAAAATCAGCGAAGCTACCGCCCTGGTTTAAAGCAGCGTGGGTACCATCTTTGCCAAAGGCAATGAGGTCCGGACGACCATCTCCGTTGACATCGCCTGTCGTAAATGGTCTTTCGCTTTGATTTGTGTTGAGAAATTGACCTCGTTCGCCGTTGAGCCAGCGATCTGGAAACGACATATGGTTCCACGAGCCGAGAGATACGTAAATGCCGCTTTCTGCCACGAACAATATGTCGTCCTGTCCGTCTTCATTAAAATCGTCAATGAATCTTGGTGTCGTCGAATATAAGGGGCCAGGGAAATCTTGGGCGCCGGGGTCGGAACTAAATCGCTTAGTCCAAAGGGTAGGCTCTAAGAATTCATATTTGACCCTTTCATTTGATTGGCATTGGAGATCGAAGACCTGAGGTTGTTTAGAAGGGCCATCGAAAAACTTTGTTGTGGTAAATCCGTTGATAACAAATCCTGAAGTGATGCATCGGATATAAATGCGAATCCTACCGCTGACGGGCTGTTGGAAGTTAAAGGTGACCTCTCTAAGGCCTTCAGCGGAGCGTCCTGCACTTGGGGTAAATATCCCCAGAGAGGAACGGCCCTCCGGAGAGTCAACAAAAAACTCGAATTCACCAACCGGGGTATCTAGGGCAGCATCATGAAAAAGCATCGTCATCTCATACTTGCCAGCTGGAAGTGGACTAAGTTCCATCGCCATATGGGTGCGGCCGATGATGCCATCGGATAAGACATTGTTGATGGGAGAATCATCGACAGGACCGCGATCAGCGAAAACCATGGCCTGGTTTTGGTGCCGACAGGCCGACTCTTCGTGAGGATTAGAACGCCAATCGAATTCGAGGCAGCTCTCTATGGCAACATCCAGTGGAGTCTGATCAAAAACTGGGAATATACGCCTTGATGAGGTGACCTGTTGACCTTGCTCCGTCCAATCAAACCAAAAATCCTGAGCTTGTTCGCTGCTAGTACTAAAGTCCACCTGAAGAATAAACTCAGGAACCGTTGTGTTATCGATGTCACCGTCTGGAGTGGGAGTGCTACCATCTTGTAGGGCATTAGGTCGTTCCGTAGGTGAGTCAGAGCTTTTCCCTGAGCAGGCGTATTGGATCAAGCTTGTTAGTAAAACTAGTATCATTAGTCGCATATGTGTCTCCTTTGCCCTGTCTGTTAAGCATGGAACGGCCCCATTTGGGTTGGCTTTGTGAGTTCAAACATGTTGCCTAGGAAGCTTGAAAGGCTTGATGTTAGGCGGTTTCCGGTTCCAGCATCGGTCGGTCATAGCAATTTGTACTGGGGATAGCCAGTAGAAACTACGGTGTACGCGTAAATGCGGTCATAGTCTTCTGATGGGGCTTGCGACAAATTTGAAGGCTCATTAGGGGCTGTTGACAATTTAAGTTTTGCTTGAAAAATGTTGGTAAACTCAAAAGTTTGTTTTGAGAAATAAAAAAACGAGTTTACCATGCCTAGAACAATGCTTTCTGACGAACATTGGTCGAAGCTAAAGCCCATTATGATAAAGAATGGAGTATATCTCAAGCCTGACCTGAAAAAAACTGTTGAAGGCATTCTCTATAAGCTAAGAGTGGGCTGCCCTTGGAGAGATCTTCCACACAACTTCGGCCGATGGAACTCAATATTTAAATGTTTCAACCGCTGGTCTGAAAAGAGGGTGTTTGAAACAATTTTCGAAACTTTAAGCTCAGACTCAGACTGGGAGTGGGTCTTTATTGATGGTTCGGTTGTAAAAGCACATCAACATGCAACCGGAGCCCAGAAAGGCGCCGAAACAGCAATCGGAAAGTCTG
>JABSRP010000038.1 GCA_013215145.1 Pseudobacteriovorax sp. | reverse complement strand
AACCCATCTCCCCCTAAGCCTCGACCACCTTCGGTTGTCTACGTTCTAGAGAGAGAATTTCGGCGAGTCATGTTAAAAAAAAGGCGGTCCCAGAGACCGCCAAATTTTCATACTAATGGTGGAAGACGTAACCTACTTAGAAGCCCTCTTCTTACTTTGCTCAGCCTTAGGATTAATGGTCAAGGTATCCTCAATGATTCGTTGCTGCTCTTTCTCATGAGCTTTCGTATAACCTTCAGCGGTGGTCCCAGCACTGGTACGACCGCTGTAGCGGAAGGACCTGGAACGAGTACAAAGCTTTTTAATCCTATGTCTGATGAATGTCCAAGCCCCCATGTTCGATGGCTCTTCCTGAGTCCATAGAACCTCCGTAGAATTCTTGTAGCTTGACAAAATGTCTTCTGCCTTTTGCTCAGGGAAGGGGTATAGCTGTTCGACTCGCACAATAGCTACTTTCGAAGCAGAATCTCGTTCTGCACGAGCTTTCTCAAGTTCGTAGTAGATTTTACCGGTGCAAAATACCACACGCTCAATGGAGTCCTTATCTTGCACATTTGGGTCATCTATCACTTCGTCAAAGACACCGGAAGTGAAGTCTGTTTTTTTCGATACACACATAGGGTGCCGGAGCAAGCTTTTAGGCGTCATGATAACCAATGGTTTTCTGAAGTCTCGAAGCACTTGCCTGCGAAGTATATGAAACAGCTGCGCAGGGCTCGTTAGATTGGCGACTTGAATATTGTAGTCGCCACATAGTTGCAAGAACCTTTCAGGGCGGGCGCTGGAATGCTCAGGCCCCATTCCCTCATGACCGTGAGGTAACAGCAGAACCATACCGCAAGCTTGCTTCCATTTAGCTTCGGAAGCCGCCAGAAACTGGTCAATGATAATCTGAGCCCCATTGGCAAAATCACCAAATTGAGCTTCCCACAATACCAAAGCATCTGGATTTGCGACTGAATAGCCGAATTCGAAGCCAAGAACACCCTGCTCTGAAAGCGGGCTGTTGATGACTTCCACAGTATTTTGGTTGCCACCAAACTGATTGAGCGTTTGAAGGTCTGCACCTGTCTCAAAATCAAAAACTACAGCATGCCGATGGGAAAACGTTCCCCTTTTGCAGTCTTGACCTGATAGCCTAACGTGGCGCCCCTCTACCGCAAGGGAACCAAAAGCTAACAACTCCCCTAGACCCCAATCTATCTTCCCTTCACCGGCAGTCATCTGGCTACGGCCTTGAAAAAGCTTCTTAATTTTTGGATGGGGATTAAAATCCCCAGGTATCGCCGTTACAGTGCTAACGACTTTATCCAAATCCTCTTCTGAAATTGTGGTATCGACTGACTGAAAAAAGTCTTCAACCTCTGTTTTGATATACCGAGTCGAGATTTCCAGTTCAGTTGGGGTGGTTGTCAGCACTTCAACTTTTTCTGAGCGAATCCGGTCTAAGCAGGATTGCAGCTTGGCTCTAAACTCTTTTTTCACAGCTTTTGCTTGTTCGTCACTCAAAACCCCATCGGCAACGATCTTGTCGCTGTACTGAGTCAACGTCGTCTTATGAGACTTGATGGTTTTGTACATCTGCGGCTGCGTAAACCCAGGTTCGTCGGTTTCGTTATGTCCATGCCTCCGATAACCGATCAGATCGATAACTACGTCCCTACCAAATTTTTGCCGGTAGGCCACAGCAAGTTTTGCCGTCCAAATAACGGCTTCGGGGTCGTCGGCATTAACATGAAAAACAGGAGCTCGCACGATCTTTGCAATATCAGAACTGTAATGACAGGATCTGGCTTCTTTGGGATCTGTGGTAAACCCAACTTGGTTGTTGGTAATAATATGAATCGTCCCACCAGTCTGATAAGCGTCTAATGCAGATAGGTTTAGGGTTTCTGCCACCAATCCCTGACCTATAAATGATGCGTCACCATGAATGAGAAGAGGAAGGAATAGTTTACAATCACTGTCACCATACATGAATTGTCTGGCTTTAGTAAATCCGGAGACCACGGGGTTTACAGCCTCTAGGTGACTCGGGTTCGGATTTAAGTAAACGCGGATTGATTTTCCATCTACCGTTGTGACGATACTAGAAAATCCCTTGTGGTACTTAACATCTCCGTCTATCCCATATGATGAGGTGTCACTGCCCTCAAATTCCTTAAGCATAAGCTCATATGGTTTCCCCAAAAAGTTGGCTAAAACGTTCAGACGCCCTCTATGAGCCATACCCATACAAATTTCTTCGACATCCTGTGACTCTGACTCATAGGCGATCGTATCAAGTAGCGGAATCAGTGACTCCAGACCTTCCAAAGAAAATCGTTTTTGACCCAGGTATCGGTCTTGAAGAAACTTTTCGAAGCCTTCAGCTTCAACCAATTTTTCAAATACTCGTTTTTTAGTTTCTTGAGACACTTCAGGTCGATTACGACAATTCTCCATCTGATCCTGAAGCCAGGTAACTTCCTCGATACTATTGATATCGCGGAAGTCTGCACCAATTTTTCCTGAGTAGGTTTGCTTCAAAAAATCATAAATCTCAGAAAGGGTCGCCGGAGTTGAGATAGGAAGGTTCGCAGGGTGAAAGGGCCGATTCATATCGCTATCGTGCAACCCATGCTCTTTTGGATTTAAGACTGGGTCATCATCGCCAGTAGGTGCTAGCGGATTAAGATCAGCACCAAGGTGGCCTAACCTTCGATAAGCATTGATATATGCCTCAACCTTTGCTTCGGTGTCGTCGCCACTTGAATCACCCGCAGAGCCACTCAACGCAAACTCATAACCCTCAAAGAATTTTTGCCAAGTCTCATCGACACTGCTTGGATCATTGCGATAATCACGGTATAAATTTTCAATGTAGGTTATGTTGTTACCACTGGCGAATGAAAACCTACTCTCACTAGTCATTACTAACTCCTATCTTGCCCTGCTGCCTTTACACAAAAGTCTATCATTATTGTTGTTTAGGAATGCAAACTTCTTTTGTCCACTCCTAACGCAGCCTCTTTAACGACTTCCGCCAAGGTGGGGTGAGCATGAACAGAGCGAGCAATGTCTTCAGCACTCGCCGAGAATTCAACACCCACAGCCAGCTCTCCTATGAGCTCGGATGCACTAGGACCGACAATATGTGCACCAACAATGGAATCTGTCCTTTTGTCAGCTATGATCTTAACAAAACCATCGGTCTCAGCCATGCACTTTGCTCGTCCATTAGCAGTGAATGGAAACTTCCCGATATTCACTTCCATACCGTTCGACTTGCACTCTTGCTCAGTAAGTCCCACCGAGGCGACTTCTGGCCAAGTGTACACAACATTCGGAACCGCGTTGTAGTTCACATGACCAGCCTTGCCGGCAATAAGCTCCATGCAAGCAACACCCTCTTCTTCTGCCTTATGCGCAAGCATCGGTCCGTCGATGACATCCCCTACAGCATAGATGCCAGGCACTGCCGTCTGAAATTTGTGGTCGACTTTAATTTTTCCGTTTTTCTCCGCTACCAGTCCCACGTTTTCGAGACCTAACCCATCGGTATAGGCACGACGCCCAACCGCTACGAGCATTTTATCGCAGCTGAGTTCGATGGTCTCACCCGCCTTTTCACAAACTACTTTGATCGAACGCGGTTTTTTCTCTAAGGACTTGAACATGGTCTTCTCATGAAACTCTAGCCCTTCTTTCCCAAGGGTTTTTTTCATCGTCCTAATGACATCTTTATCCATCATGGGAAGAATCGTATCCGCCGCCTCTATAACCGAGACCTTTGCCCCTAATCGGGCCCAGACACTACCAAGCTCCAACCCAATGACTCCCCCCCCAATGACTACCAAGTGCTTTGGCACTTTGGCAAAATTTAGTGCTCCGGTAGAATCAACGACATCTTTGTGATCGAATTTTGCCGTAGGAATCTCGATGGGCGCACTTCCCGTGGCAATCACAATATGCTTTGCCGAAATCTCGGCATTATCTTCACCTTTGATTGCTATTTTTTGGCTGCCAAGCAATGTTCCAAGGCCATTGAAGTATTTGATTTTATTCTTCTTCATAAGGTAAGCAACGCCATCGACTAGTTCTTTAACGACTTTGTCTTTGTGAGCGTGAATCTTTTTTATGTCAAAGCTTAGGTTCTCGTAGGTAATTCCTAAACCTTCCACCTTGTGTTTGGCTTGATGGAAAACTTCGCTGGATTGCAAAAGGGCCTTGCTGGGGATACAACCAACATTCAAGCATGTTCCACCAAGAGTACCCCGGCTTTCAATCACTGCTGTCTTCATTCCTAGCTGCGCGGATCTAATGGCAGCTACATATCCAGCTGGACCACCACCTATCACTGCAACATCATATGTGTCTGTCATAGTCTATACTCCTAACAAAAGTCGGGTAGGATCTTCAATCCGCTCTTTAATTTTTACTAAGAAGCTTACGGCCTCTTTTCCATCAACTATGCGATGATCGTAAGATAGAGCTAGGTACATCATCGGTTTTACAACTACCTGACCATTTTCAACCATAGCTCGTTCCTGAATTTTATGCATACCCAAGATAGCGCTCTGAGGCGGGTTTAATATAGGCGTCGATAGCAGCGAGCCGAAGGTCCCACCATTAGAAATTGTGAACGTTCCCCCCGATAAGTCATCGACAGAGATTTTTCCTGCCCGCCCCTTCAATGCATAATCTAAAATCGCTGATTCAACTTCTGCAAAACTTAAGTCAGCGCAGTTTCGGACCACGGGAACCATCAAACCCCGATCTGTGGATACGGCGATTCCGATATCATGATAGTCATGGTAAACGATCTCGTTGCCATCTATGATTCCATTGATAGCTGGGAAGGCTTTTAAGGCTTCGACCGATGCTTTTACAAAAAAGCTCATGAATCCTAATCCGACACCATGAATTTCTTTAAACCCTTCTTTGTATTGCTTTCTTAGCCCCATAATGGCAGACATATCGACCTCATTAAACGTGGTCAACATCGCAGCATTATGCTGGGCTTCAACGAGCCTTTCTGCAATTTTTTGTCTCAGTCGAGTCATTTTTTCACGTTTAACTCCGCGACTTCCTCGTGGTGCTTGCGTGACCGAGCCGGAGCTTGGAGACTTATCGCTTGATGCTAGCTGCGCTGCCGGTGCAGGACTGGATTTATGATCCATCAAATCGCCTTTGGTGAGTCGACCTCCCCGACCAGAACCAGGTATATTTGACGTGTCTATTCCCTCTTCCTTAACCATCCTAGCAACTGCGGGACTTTGCGGTCTGGAATCTTGACTCCCACCCGGGGCCGCAGCTGTTGCTGGCGCAGAAGCTTCAGCTTGGGGTTTCGACACTTGGGAATCTGCTGGCTTGGCGGCAGATGTATCAATCACCGCGAGCAAGTCCCCTACAGTGACCGTATCACCCTCAGAGACTTTAAGGGAAACGGTTCCGCTGGCCTCGGCAACGATCTCTACGGTTGCCTTATCAGTTTCCAACTCAACTAACACGTCATCTAAATCGACAAAGTCACCTTCTGCTTTGTGCCACTTGTAAATCTCGCCTTCTTGAACAGATTCTCCTACAGCTGGGACACGCACTTCAAAGGCCATCGGCAACTCTCCTCTTTCATTTTCTCGGATTTCAAATCTCTAACAAGTTTGACTTATTCAAACAGAACAGCAGGGGCACAGACTTTAATAGTATTCTAATAATGACAATACGATTAGGAATAAATTACCTGCATTCCAAAAATACCTAGATAGCCGCAGCTACCTAGGCATATATGAAACTATTGGATAAATGTTGCAACAAGTAAAACTAAGCGGCAAAAAAATGGGCCAAGCGGTTGGCACAGCTAGGTCGATACTGAACTAGTTTTGAAAATACTTGAGAGACGTAACGATAGTAGAAACTCGCATCTTTGAACTATCTTTAAAGTCTTCGGCGCGACCAACCAACAGTTTTGAAGTAATACCTCCTGCTGATAACACCTTTTGGAATTCCGCAGCCTGCAATTTTAGCATACTTGATGCCTTGGCATCGTGGTTGATCACAATTTTACTGGGCAAACCTTCATAATCCCAAGCAATCGATCGTTTTTCCAGCTCATCATCGGAAAGACGCCCGTCATCGGCTTTGTAAGACTGAATAAACTGACTAGCCTCCCCTGAGTCCAAGGCTGCCTCCATATCAAATATTCCGTCAGTGTATATTCCCCAGTCAAAACTAAGTCCTTTAACATATCTGCTTGCCAATATACTCTTAGAACCAATCGACCAGAACCCAACTAGGTTTTTACCTTTCTTAGAAATAAACTGACGAACGGCAGCCAGCTCCTCATCAGATCCATAGACGTTTTCTTCTGAAACTGACTGCGAATAAATGGCCAAAAAACTCAAATTGCGAGAGAGAAATACCTGACTAGACGGTTTTGTACAGAAATTTTTGCCCGCCTCGGACTCCTCATGAAAGATGAGAACTGTACTCTTACTCGAGGGGCGAGAGCAATCGACCCAATCGATTTTAATCTCACCATGTTTCGTCGAGCCAGTAGATGCCTGAATATCTTTCAGCACTTTTTGAGGATTGTCAGTATCTTCCAAGAAACCCGAATTAGAGGCCTTAAATTCGTCATAGGAAACACAGGAACTCGAAAACAAACAAACCCCTGCTAATATCGAACTGGCGATGGATCTAATCATAAGGATTTTCGTAAAATACATAGTTTGTACCGTAATCGCTAACTTCGAAGTAAATCTTTTTTTCAGTCGCGTCTTGTTTGTAGTTCATATTTTTATCAAAGACACCATAACCATACCTATAAGGCCTGGTTCCTTTGCCTGAAGTCGCTTGTGCAGTGGTCAATTTGTCAATGTCGATAAAGCGATACATAACCTTACCTTCACTGACAACATCTAGGACGCCGTTAGTTCCAGTCCAGTTCTGTACACTTCTTGAGATTTGGTTTTGCATTTCCTGTGTGCAGGAAAGCGTAAAGGCTGCCAATGCAGCAATCAATAATCCAGCTGGTAATTTCATGTAAGAACCTCATACTAAACCCACGTTAAGCTTCCGCTGAAGCCTCACCAGATTTAATATTTACATCAGGAAGAGTGCCGACGGAACCAGAAAGCTCGCCGATATTTGGTCCTTTTACATCATCAGCCAATTTCACGTGTTTAGACAGAGACTCATTACTGTCGTC
The DNA here is from genome assembly GCA_013215145.1 of Pseudobacteriovorax sp. Taxonomy (GTDB): domain Bacteria; phylum Bdellovibrionota_B; class Oligoflexia; order Oligoflexales; family Oligoflexaceae; genus DT-89. The sequence goes on along the minus strand of JABSRP010000038.1, from coordinate 76,016 downwards.
CATAGTTGATCGACCTGTAAACACAGCTCCTTCTTCAATCACCAATGACGGAGTAATCACATCACCAGAAAACGTACAGGTTCGGCTCATTTCAACTCGGGATTTCGCTGTTATCGTACCCGTAATCTTGCCTTGAAGAACTATTTCTTCACACGTTATGTTGGCGTCTACTACTGCCTCTTCTTCTAATATTAGAAGCCCCTCTGAAACTATCTCGCCTTCGACGCGACCTCCCACCCTAGTGGAACCGCGGCAGTACATCTTTCCAGCAAAATGGCAGCCATTTGTCAAAATGGTCACTGCATAATCTCTTGAGTGTTCTTTTTTCACCTGCTTTACCGCCGTTTTTTTTGGATTGTTATTAAACATTAGTTACTCCCATTTTTACCGGCAATGTTGATGGACGTCTACTAGTTGTCCGCCGAAGACAGTCAGTTCTATAATGGAACAGACCAAACCACCTTAGAAGGGCAAATAAATGGAACCCCTTAACAGTTTACCACCTTTGACTGCTGTAAATGTTCCTAGTACACACTTTAAGTGGATCGATGCTCAACAAATCGATCATTTTTTACCACAACATTCCTACACAAAAACTCTAAATAATTTACTAATGCAAAACAATCTCAAAACCTTAGCCAAAAGGTCGGGACTCAGAGACGGGCTTCAAAAAAACTTTTTACTGCTAGAAAAAAATGACATTAAAATGATCGTATCTGTGGAAATACTTGCAGGGAAATCACGACGCGCAACTATCGACATAACACATTCTAACCATGACCCACTACCCATGCAAAGCTGTCTTCTCACCCTAATCCACAGTGTAAGTATTTGGTATGACATAGACAGTATGTTGGTTCCGCCCACCATCAATCTCCAAGCCGACTCCGACAGCACAATCATTCGACAGAAACGGATCGGCGTGATTAAAAAATCTGGAAGTAGGTATGCTCTGGAAAAAGCAGACCGCCTTGAAATTGCCGTCAAGTCTTGGCAACTTTCAGAGCAATCTAGTCCGGAGCTGTCTTCCCTTCGATACCTTCAGATCAGAAGAATTCGGCATAAAAAAAAGAGCGAGACACCACCTCCTTTAAGAAGAGGGATTCTCGCTCGGCTTTTCAGACCAAAGATTAGCGACTCATTATTTTAAATTATGAAGTCGCCTCTTTAGATTCTTCAGGGGGATTTTCGGGAAACCAATTCTGGAGTGCCTTGACTACTTCCCGACCCTGCTTTTCACTGGAAATATTAAACTTACTTTGCTGTCGATAGACGCCATTTCGTTTCTGGTAGCGTCTAATGGAAACTTTTTGTGGCCCGTAATCTTCTGTCTTCTTATCCATTTCCTGATATAGGAACATGATCGTTGTCCAGCTTCCACGAGTTAGAACCTGTTTGTCTAGCTGCTTGATGATTACCTTATCATCTTCGACATACTCGATTCCTATATCATCAATTGTTTCCGACATTTCTTAGGACCCCTAAAAAAAGATTGCGACAAATCTGCTTTACAATGGCCATTATGACCCATGACCATTGTAACTTGATTTTATCTCTTAGAGAACTGGAAGCGAGCACGAGCACCTTTTTGACCGTACAATTTACGCTCTTTTTTCCTGGCATCCCGAGTGATTAGCCCGTTAGATTTCAAGACTTTTCTGTTATCTGGATCGATCTCACACAAGGCGCGACTGATGGCGTGCCTAATAGCGCCAGCCTGTCCCGACAAACCGCCGCCGGTAACGTTAACTCGGATATCGAGCTTGCCAACGCTATCCGTAAGCTCTAACGGTTGATTGATAACCATCTTAGAGGTCGCTCGGATATAGTACTCATCAATATCGCGGTTGTTGATTATGATTTTTCCTTGACCAGGCTTAACATAAGCTCGGGCAATAGATGTTTTTCGTTTTCCAACAGTGTGAACTGGTTTAGACATTAGCCGACCTTTCTACGCTAATCTGGCAGGTGCTGCCACTGGTTTTTGAGCTTCATGTGGATGTTCAGTACCCGCGTAAACCTTTAAGTTACCGAGAACTTTTCGGCCTAGTTTGTTATGAGGCAGCATCCCTTTAACGGCAGCAGTGATCACTCGATCTGGGTAAGTAGCCATTAGGTCCTTCGCCACAGTCGATTTCAATCCACCGATGTAATTCGAATGCCTGTAATAGAATTTTGTCTCGAGTTTGTTACCCGTTAACTTAACTTTATCAGCGTTGATAACGATGACGTTGTCACCACAGTCAAGATGAGGGACAAAGCTTGGCTTGTGCTTTCCTCTTAAAAGTCGAGACACTTCACTGGCGACCCTACCCAGGGAAACGTCAGCTGCGTCAACTATCAACCACTGCTTTCGAATATCAGATGGTGTCACACTTTGCGTTTTCATTTTTATTAAATTCTCCAGAACTATTATGAAGCCTTCCAGCAGGCTAACATAGAGGGCGGACTATATATGATTCTCTCAAGCATCGTCAACAGCTTGTTGAGACTAATGGTTTATATAGCAGGCCCTATGGTTAAAAGCTAATACTATTGGCCGACCGCGGAAATGGGTATACATCTCTTATGTTTGTCATTCCAGTGACATACTGGACTAGACGACCGAATCCAAGACCAAACCCAGCATGCTGGCAACCGCCATATTTACGCAGATCTAGATACCATGGTAATTCTGCTGCTGGGATGTTCATATCTTTCATGCGCTGTTCTAGCACATCATAGCGCTCTTCCCTCTGTGCACCGCCAACCATCTCTCCAATCCGCGGAACCAAAATATCCATAGCGGCAACGGTACGATTATCACTATTCAATCTCATATAGAAAGCTTTAATATCTTTTGGGTAGTCAGTAACGATAACTGGTTTTTTGAAGACCTCCTCTGATAAAAACCTCTCATGTTCGGTAGCTAAGTCTATGCCCCATTTCACAGGGAACTCAAAGTCCTTCCCGGCCTTTTCCAGCTCGGCCACGGCCTCTGTATATGAGATTCTACCAAAAGGATGGCGCCCCAAATCATCAATCTCTTTGGGAGTTAGGCCTTTAAAATGTTTGCTCAAAAACGCAAGCTCGTCTGGGCATTTAGCAACGATTTCTCTAAAAAGAAACCCAATGAACTCTTCAGCTAGGACGCTGTTGTCATGCAAGTCCGCAAATGCGATTTCCGGCTCAACCATCCAAAACTCAGCAAGATGTCGGGTGGTATTCGAGTTTTCGGCCCGAAAGGTTGGACCGAAGGTATATACATCACCAAAAGCCAATGCCATAGCCTCAGCATTCAGTTGACCAGAAACCGTTAAGTTTGCTTGCTTGCCAAAAAAGTCTTTTGACCAGTCCACCTTGTTTTTTTCTGTGAGAGGAGGGTTTTCCATGTCGAAGTTGGTGACCTGAAAGGCCTCTCCAGCACCTTCTGCATCTGAAGCCGTAAGTATCGGAGTATGTACCCACATAAAACCGCGGCTCTGGAAAAACTGATGGATCAAATAACTCAACTCATTGCGAACCCTAAACACAGCACCGAAGGTATTAGATCGGCCTCTAAGATGGGCGATCTCCCTAAGGAACTCCATTGTGTGACCCTTCTTTTGAAGAGGATAATCCTCAGCAGAGCCGGCAGATATCTCTACCTTGTCACAGTGAACCTCCCAAGACTGGCCCTTTCCGGGAGAAGCCTTAAGAACACCATCGATGGTAAGAGCTGCACCAATAGTACACTCTCCCAAACTTTCGTAAGCTCGAGTACCCGCATCGACAATGCACTGAATGTCATTCTGAGAAGAGCCGTCATTAAGGACTAGGAAAGCTAGATTTTTGTTGACTCGCTTTGAGCGCAACCATCCGCAGACTCTAATAGATTCACCATCTTTTTTTTGCCCCGACAGAAGGGCTTTAATCCTTATCCGACTCAATTCTCACCTCGACGACACTTGAGTATCTAACTTAATGTTAACGATTGGCTTCCAAAAACTTTTGCTCTTTTTGCGCCAAGTTTTGCCAGACGGCAAAGGGTAGGCACGACTTAATAGCACTGCTATTCGTACTACTAGACACTTCGTAATATACCCCTAGGATGTTTCTTGCAACCCTATACCAGTTAAATTTTTTAATCTGCTGAGCTCCCAATTGACTCATTTTTTTCCTTAACTCCGGTGACTGGATCACCAGCGCTAGAGCAGAAGCCACTTGGCCGACATCGTAGGGACTTACCAGTAGTGCTGCATCTCCAACCACTTCTGGAATTGAGCTAGTATTTGAGGTCACAACAGGCGCACTGCACGCCATGGCCTCGAGTGGCGGCAACCCAAATCCTTCGTAGAGACTAGGATAAGCCACAACAGCGGCCTTTCGATAATAAGCTTTTAAAAGCTCATCAGTTACGAATCCTTTAAAGACAATATCTTGTTTGTACTTTCTTATTTGCAGTTGCGCGTCCGCGAACAGAGGGCTTTCACCACCAATCAATATGAGCTTCGAATTAATATCTGGATTCGACTCTCTTAGCTTTTCGTACGCCCGAATCAATGTAGAAATATTTTTCCGTGGTTCGAGAGAACCCACATAAAGAATGTAATTGTCTTCTTCGACTTTATCTAGAACATCGTCCTCAGGGGGGTTGTGAAAGGTTTCATCTACAGCCCAGTAGATTAGACGAACCTTTTCGGAATCTACGTCACAAAACTGAAACAGGTCATTACGCGAGTTGTTACTATTCGTAACGACGATAGTTGATTTTTTGGCCAGCCTAGGCACGACAAAATTATATACCCGATGAAATAGGAAACTATACCATTGTGGATTTACAACAAAACACAGGTCATGAATATGGACTACGGATTTGCCGCTGTACATAAGTGGCGCCATGTTGGCTGGAGAGTGTAGAATGTCCACCCCATACTTCCGAGCAAGACGCGGTAAGGTAATTTGTTCCCAAAGGTGATTACGAAAACTCTCCCCTTCCTGAATGGGAGACGCGATCACCTTAACATTTGGTAGCTTCCAATTTGGGTTATCAAGTTGGCTTCGACCAGTGAATAAGAAATAGGTGTTTTTTCGGTCGATTTCAAACAGAGCTTTGACCAGATTGTAAGCCGCTCTTTGCACTCCAGTCTGTTTTGCCACCAAAAAACGACCATTAATGCCAATTTTCATGATATTTCCAAATCTGCCGTAGATGCTTGACCAAGTCGGCCACAGCATTCGTAAACGTTTAGAGTTTGCAATGTCATTTTTGACCAAGAGTATTTGGTCGCATGCTTTAGGCCATCCTCTGCCAACTTCCTTCGTAAGCTACTATTGGAGATTCCATCTTCTAAAGCTCTCGCAATCGTCTTAAAATCGTAAGGATTGGTAAATATTGCGTGTGGACCAACAACTTCTGGGAGACTTGAGGTTTGAGATACAACGACAGGGGTGCCACAAGACAAAGCCTCTAAAGGTGGTAACCCAAATCCTTCGTATGTCGACGGATAAACAAAAAGTTTGGTCATGGAATAAAAGGCTGGCAAATGCTCCTCAGCAACAAATTTCGAAAAATACAGTAAATGCTTTTTACCATAGTTTTCTGCGATATAAATGAGATCCCTATCCACCGGACATGCCAATACTAGAGGAATTTTTATGTCGCTAAAACAATAAGCACGAACAAGCTGCTGTACATTTTTATGTGGTTTATTGTTGGATACACAAAGAATGAATTCATCTGGTAGGCCGTATATATCTCTAACATAATTCAGATACTCCATGTCTTTAATCGGTTTATAACGTGGAGATACCCCGTTGTAGGTGACAAAGATCTTCGAGCTTTCGAGACCAAGGGTACGAACGATTTCACGCTTGCTAAATTGGCTAACAGTTAAGATAAATTCGGAACGACGAATACTCGACCTAACGATAATCTGATAATAAAACTGATGAAACAAAGTGTAGAACTGAGGCAAAACCATATGGTTGAGATCGTGTATTGTCATGATCATTTTACAGGGTACAAACATCGGAGCGACAAATGAAGGTGCGTGAAACAGATCGGCTTTCACTTTCTTCAGAATGGACGGGATCTCTTTCTGCTCAAGTAGACTAATCCAGTTTGATTTCATTTCGACCATTGTAATATGACTAGGCCAATTCAACTCATAAAGAGGAGATGCCTCGTTGACTAAAACGAAGTATTGATGATCCCGTTTCAAATGCGCCAGACCGTTCAGAAGCTGGTAGACATACCTAGCTATGCCATGCATACTTCCTGACCTAATCATTCTGGCGTCAATAGCGATACGCAATACGACTCTCCCAATACGGTTACTTAAACGTCTCGGTGCCTGCAGAGTTTGACCCATATGATCAAAAATATATACCTAATTCATTCGGAAACAAAATTAGGCGATCAACGGATACCCTTGACCTTGACTAGAAATCATTTGCGGTCATACAATTACCCAGTTGGCGTTCGTTTCGGAAACCTATTTCTTCTCTAGTTCTTTTTTAGTGTATTTTCTCACAAGGACAATAGACAAACCAAATTTGATAGAATCTAGTTGACGTGGAATGAGGTGAAACATGATCATCGTAGGCCATAGAGGGAATCCGTTTAGTGAGCTTGAAAACAGCATGGCTGGTTTTCGATCTGCTATAGCTCTTGGTATTTCTAGGATAGAGTGCGATATCCAGGCCACTCAGGACAACCTTCCGATCATCATGCACGATTATGATTTGGGTCGAACATGCCCTAGCAACGCTACCATCTCTAGTCAAAAAGCCGAAACGTTGCTGGAAATAAGATTAAACAACGGAGAGAGGCTTCCCTCACTCCAGGATGTCATTCAGCATGTATGTCCATTTATAGAGGTCAACCTAGAAATCAAGCCAACAAAAAAACCAATTGTGCACGCTATCCTGGATCAAGTGCCCCCTATCGAAGATCGCCCCTTCCAGATCATTTTTTCGAGCTTTGAAAAGTCAATACTGAGTGAACTACGAGAAAAGGCTCCCGCGGAGTCCATAGCCTTTTTAGCCGATAAGGACTACAATCTTAGCGAAGTAGTCCGTGACATGGACACCCTAAATTGCGGTATTTTCCATCCTCATGTCGACTTACTGTGCGAAGACCTCACTCTTCAGGCTCGATCGAGAGATTGGCAAATCATTCCATTTATCGGAATAGACCAAGAGACAGAACACAAGAAGGACATTTGGCAGCGGCTGATTCAGCATAAAGTCGACGGGTTTTGCACGAACTTCCCTCAGGAATATAAAAACTGGCTTATCAACGAAGGGATCATAACTTGAGGCAAGAAATATCTGAAACGTTTTATATCGAGACAGATGATCACTTCCGAATTCATTGCAGGAAGACTATTGTGGCCCCACCGACATCTTTCCTTGTTTTCATCAATGGTCGCTCGGAATGGACCGAGAAGTATCACGACCTCAGACAAAGACTTAACATCAAAGATAGTTGTTGTGTCGTCACTTGGGACCACAGAGGCCAAGGATTGTCTGATGGGGAGCCCTATCATATAGACGACTACAAGACTTACGTAGCGGATGCGAAAAAAGTCATACAATCCTGCGTCCCTGACGATAAAGACTTTGGCATTGTCGCCCACTCAATGGGCGGGCTGATCGCAATGCTTGGCTGCCTATCTGGCCAACTCGATCCGAAGTATTTAGTACTCACCGGTCCATTATTTCAAATACCCCATCGTCCCATGAACCGAAGATGGTCAAAACCTCTTGCAAAAGCAGCCTGCTGGAGCGGACTATCGTTCCTGCCGACAGGCAGGTCCAAATCACAACCCAAATTTAAACGCAATATTTTTACCAACTCCTATAGGCGCTTTAAAGCCCTCGACCAGTCTCCTTTGCCAAGCCAACCTCCGACCTTTTCCTGGGTTGACGCAACTTTCCGTGCCACCGATGAAATCCTCAATACCAATTCGCTTTCCCGCTACCGTACTCCCACACTGATCCTAGCGGGTAGCAAGGAAGAAGTTGTCGACTATCATGGATTTAGTCATTGGGCACGTACGGCATTAGCATCGTCCAAAACCGGACAAATCGAATACGTGAGCGTAGTTAGTGGCAAACACGAACTACTAAATGAAACTGACAAAGTACTAGCGAATGTAAGAGGAAAGTTAGTCGGATGGATGCAGAAAAACGATTTAAGCACTGAGGACTTTGAAATGACAGGTATAAGCCACGGGGTTGCGGTAAGCCCTATCTACAACAAATCCACAACGGCTTAATTCGTCAATGAGGCTAGATTCTGTGATATAACAGGGATCTGGCAACACCTCAGTTATCGATAAAATTCCGTCCTGATTCAAAAGTTGTTTTAATACGGGAAACAGCTTGGGATAGTCAGGAAACTCGCCCAAGACTGTCACTATCATGATCCGATCGAAGGTAGACGTACCTGCTTCGAGTCTTCGGATGTCCTGAAGAATCCACTGGATATTTTGAACGGATTCAGCATTGGCACGTTTTTTGGCTTTAGCAATCATTCCCGGCTGAATATCAATTCCGATGACTCTGCAATTAGGATAAGCCTTTGCGAGCGGAATCGCCACCCTACCGGCCCCACAACCAATATCTAAGACAGTGTCCCCATCCCTCAGTGATAGTCTTTGGATCAAACTATCCGGATGACAGAATAGGAGCATGTAGGGATTTCTGAGCCAAAATGAAAGCCAATGCGGCCAGGGGACACAATACCGACGCGCAAGTAAACGCCAGGCAACACAGCCCACTAGCAAAGCCAGAAACAGACCAAGACCAATCAGCATTCAATCACATTAACGGCTAGTCCGCCTCTAGAGGTTTCTTTGTACTTTGATTTCATATCTTGTCCGGTCTGTCTCATTGTTTTTATTACTGAATCTAGTGACACAAAATGGGATCCATCGCCTCTTAAAGCCATACGCGCCGCGTTTATCGCCTTCACCGCACCCATGGCATTGCGTTCGATACAAGGAATTTGAACCAATCCACCAACTGGATCACAGGTCAGGCCAAGGTTATGCTCCATCCCAACTTCAGCCGCCTGTTCGATTTGATCGGGCCGCCCTCCACGAGCCGCTACTAGTCCCGCTGCCGCCATGCTACAGGCCACACCGACTTCTCCCTGACAACCCACCTCGGCACCCGAAATGGAAGCATTTTCCGCATATAGGATACCAATCGCCGCTGCTGTCAGCAAAAAGTCTTGGATACCCTTGGCATTTGCTTGAGGAATAAAGTCCTCATAATACCGTAGGACAGAGGGCACAATCCCAGCTGCTCCATTTGTGGGTGCCGTCACTACCCGTGATCCAGAAGCATTTTCTTCGTTCACAGCGAGAGCATATAAATTGACCCAATCCAAGACGGCAAGGGGATCTTGCATCGAGGCTTGAGGTCGGTTCATTAGGTCTTGAAACATTCGAGGAGCTCGTCTTTGGACTTTGAGACCACCAGGCAGCACTCCCTCCGTGCGGCACCCCCGGTCGATACACACTTTCATCACTTCCCAAATCTCGTTGATACGGGTCATGATTTCCTGCTCAGTTCGCCATACTTTTTCGTTTGCAAGCATAATCTCGGCGATGGTTAAACTATGAGCGTCGCAAAGACCCAAGAGCTCTTTTCCAGACGTGAAAGGATATGGCAGGTCTGACTGGTCTTTTTTTAAACGGTCTTTCTCAGCGGTTTCTTCATTAACGACAAACCCTCCCCCCACTGAGTAGTAAACTCTCCTGTGGATCTGCTTATGATCCTTATCGTAAGCATTAAAGATCAATCCGTTCGGATGAAGAGGTAAAGATTCTTTTCGGAAAAACAAAATCTGTTTTTTCGGGTCGAAGGTGATCCAAGACTTACGCTCTAGATGCAGTTTCTTTTCTTGTTTCACACGATCGATATTTGACTGAATTGCATCAGGATCTACTGTTTCCGGTGACTCGCCCAGCAGGCCTAGAATAACCGCTTTATCTGTCCCGTGACCGATTCCAGTGAGGGCCAACGAGCCGTATAATTCAACAGAGACTGAAGAAACCGAATCCAAACCACCCAGGTCATTAAGACCCATAAGAAACCGATTGGCAGCTCTCATCGGCCCTACGGTGTGAGAGCTTGAAGGACCAATTCCAATCTTAAACAGATCAAAAAAACTAATCGCCAAAACATACTCCGATTTCATTAGTTAGCATCAGCCTACCTGGGAAGCCAGTCCATTGCCAGCGGTTAGGAGGGTTACCAAGGGAGCAAGCGGATCAAAGATTCTTGCGATGGAGCGAGTCTCCCACCCAAATGAGCTGTTGGCACTGAATTCCAACATTCCTGTAGCAAATCGACCCTGGGAATTCTAGTTGAATTCGTAGCCGTCGATGCGTCACAAAAGACTCTACTTACGATCTTAAAGGAACCAATATCCAACTGACAAAAATAACACCGAGCATAAAAACTCTCTGAAGGACGTTGATTCTAGGCATTGCAGTTGTGTTTCCTATTTGCTAGTCAGCTAGTCAGCTAGTGCAAATAGCATCGAAACGGATTTCGAAAGGTCTTTGGTTATGCTTGAATCATTGGAAAGAATCTTCTACGGGTTACTTTTGTCTGCTACTGGTATTTTTTGGTCAGGATGTGTGACTAAAAATAGTGAAGGCCTCGGAACTCCCGTCCAAGAAGATCTGCAAACACTGAGAGAGAGCCCTTATGGAACTGGACTGACCGAAATTCCATCGCTATCCTCAGATGAATATAAGGCCTTTGCCCTAACCCTAGTCAATACTAGTAGTTCATGGCTTAGGGTGGATCAGGTAGATATCAGCATACCTGGTAAGACGGGTTTTGAGTATTTATCCGATCTTGATGTAGACGACTATATTAAGTCACTCGAGCAGTCCCATCCAAGTCTCAGGAGTTCTGTTCGTTTCAAGGATCGGACCTTGATCTTTCAGGACCAGACTTGGCAAACTCATTACCTCAAAGGGGGCAAGGCAAAGGTCCCTCCAAAGATGAACCGCACATATTGGTTTTTAGTCAAAATGAGTAGGTCTGAACTCTGGCCAGAAATGGTTGTATCGCTTTTGAGAAGCGATCATCAGATTGATCGGTTCATTGTTAAAAATAAAGAGTTCGTGCACCAATTTAGGCAGGCCTATCGCGAATCGAGCCTATACGACCCCGAGTTTCGTGAGGCGTACCCTCGACCACAAGACTACTACGAGGCCCTATTTCCTTTTCTGAAAAATCAAAAAAGTCACTAAACCATTTGCCAAGACTTAAGGGCCTTCACCTACCCATCAATGTGATCGGACGGTGGCAATGTGAAATCACAATTTCACAATCGCGGTACCGCGATAATGGAACCATTTAACCCCATCGTAAAAACCCACCCAACATTATATACAGACAAATTTATTGACTTAATTGAGTATTATGGAATCTTTACAAAAAAACACTTAAGGGATTTGGCCCCGATTCCGCTCTCCATAGGTAATTAATTTGGAGGAGGTATTTCGTGAAACAGGTCAAGTCTGGGTTATTTTATGTAGCCCTAGGAATAACAGGCATCGTCACTGGCTACGGATGCGGCAGCAGCAGTTCTGACTCAGAAACGTCTGCCCCTGCAGCGGCAGAAGCCGATGAAGAGTTAGCGCTTACAGAACCATCACCAGCCGGGGTGTTAGAGCTTGCCGTCAATGCAATCGATCAGACGCTCTCCGTGGACGGTATTGATGCGACGGTGGAAGCAGGGTCTTTACGTCTGGCTCCCGTCGAGATCGAAACGACACCAGACTTTGCCGATCAGGATAGCGATGGCGATGGGAAGCTGGAGAGTTCTGCTGATGATGCAAGCCAAACGCCGCATCCCGACTTACCAGCTTGCTCTGTGAATGGTGCACCGATGGCAAATGCTACTACAGCATTGTCTCAGCAAGATCCAACATTTCCGCAAGCAAAATCCGATTGTCTTATCAGCACGCCGGATTCCTCGGACTCGCTCGCAGGAAGCATCTCACAGATAAAAGGTGTCCTATGTGCCTTCGAAAACGCTTTGGGTGAGCCTATCGAGTATCTAGCATCTCCAGGTAAGGTCTATGAGGATGTTGCTGTTACCATTGACACCACCTGTTTTTCTGCAGCACAGGCAGAAAATATGAGTGAGGGGGGAAGCCAGCTAACCCTTACCCTAACGGCTATTTTAGACGAAACCAAATCGCTACCAAATCGCATCATCATTGGATTTGGCGAAAACCCCATCATTCTTGACTTTATGATCACGGAGGATATTTTCTCATTTGCCAAAATTGAAGCTATCGAAAGCTCAACTCCGGATGACATTACTATTGTTACGATGGAAAGAAGCGCTGGGATTGTGAGGGCTATCAAGAAATCAATTCGTGGTGGCGAGACCGTCTCATTGCTAGTAAGCGGTGAGATTGATGAAGAGGGTAACATCACGGAGATCGATAAAAAAGAGGTCCTCTATTCTCTTTTTGCCTATCCAAACGATTCTACTTCGCAGTTCAGTGGAACCTTTATTACTGCCAAAGGCGATAACGCCAATGGCGTTCAATATAAATATGCCGATTATCGCTGTGGTCAGTATGGCGAGGCAATCGAAGCCGCCACTGGCCCGTGTTCTGACATTGAAAGCGGCGCTTTTACAAGCCGAGCCACTCATTGTGATGCCAGGGGTTCCGAGTCTTGCCTAATCGAAACCCCCACAGTGAACGCCGATAATCTACCTTACTTTTCCATTTATAACGGATTCACCTACACCAACCCTGCTCAGGCTGACCTAACAGCTCTGTTGGAGGCACCAGAGTCTCTGTGTTTTGACGAGCTGACAACTGACATGAATCCAAATGCTGCTTGTGATGGCTCTTCCACAGCGTTTCGCTTAGCAGGCACAAAGCCAAAGTCCGTGAACTTTAGACGAACCAAACAAAACAGCGGTTCTGAGCGCCGGATTCGCGATTGGACGGCGAATTGCGGTGAAAAAGAGGGTACTGTGGCCTTAGAATATGCCATTGGCGGAACACGCGCTATCGGTAATTCTCTGATCTCGGCCTTGAACTCAGGATCGGGTCACACGGTAGCATTTAATATTATGACTCCCTTCGGCCTTTTTTATAGCAACTATGATGTAACGGCTACGATCTACAAGAATGGAACAGCGCTCGGTTCGCAGCAGCTGACAACACCCAGTCCTGTGGCAAAACCTGCGATGGTTGAGATTCCCATTGAACTTGGAGGCTTCACGGCAGATGACGAGCTAACTTTGGCCTTCAGTGGTAGCTTTACTTGCGCCAAGGATGCGACTCAATCGGGAAGGGCTGGGAAAGCTTACAGTATGAGTTGGTCGCCTGGTGGCCCGCGCGTCCTATATACGCCATAACTTTAATATTGTTTCTTAGGGCAGGTTGTACCAATCAACCTGCTAGATCAAAAAACGAGTAGACCTTCCAACAAATAGAAAAAAGCCCGATAGTCTCCTCCCTGGGAGTATCGGGCTTCTTGGTCAGGACCACTTCCGCTAGGCTGTTTTCTCTAACTGCCAGATCCTCTCAATCGTATCAGCAAGCTTGTCTGGTCTTACTGGCTTAAGAACCCAACATTTTATGCTCTCAATTCCTTCGGTCACTTCCAAATCATGGAACTTTGACGTCAGCATCAGAATTGGCGGAGGATTTGAGGCCTTATCGATCTCTGACGCAAGCATCAGCCCCGAAGCACCAGGCATAACCCAGTCGAGAATAATCAAGTCATATTTTAGGTCTTTTTTGATGTGTTCTAGGGCCGAATCACCATCATGCAGCACATCAAATTCGAAGTCATATAACTTTAGATTCTCAGGAATACTGGCTTGGAGGTCTTGAGTCACGATTTCCGAATCGTCCACCATAAGAATACGTTTTTTAGCCATTGACAGTCCCCGTAGTAAAATTCGAGAAGCTTAGGTGATCTAACAACTCCGTTTCAAACTTATCCTTAAAAATTTGAACAAGATAAATTAGTTCGAATTTATATATCTCAGGTAACTCGAGGTAATAATCCCTAACTTGTTCCAGTTTAACGGCGATGTTGGTGTCTACCCTATCCTTCACCTTAATCTCCAAAAAAGTCTCAAGCGCATACTTTCTCATTAAAAACAAAGGTTTGGAGTTTGCTCCTACCGCAGTGGTGAACCGATCCATATGTCCCTGACAAACCACGCTCGTCGCGTCTCCCAAACTAATCAAGACCATTAGCGCTCGAATATTTATAGACAAAGGTGTTTTCAATTGCCAATCGAGGTGATCACAATAGGACAGGCTCTTTTTTGCCGACGCTAGAGCTAAATCTGTTTTCCCCATTTTGAGTGCTATCACCGAAGAAAGGTAAAGGATAAGAGTCGAAACCCAATCTTCCTGGGCTAACAGCATCGCTTTAGCACAACGAGTTTCCAAATCCTCAAGTTTACCTTCATACAAATTTAGCATACATTCAAGAGTCAGAGCCTTAGCACTATCGTTGAAATTTGATTGAGCAAACTTTTGACCCTTTGCAAATCTAAGGTCTCCCTTTCCAAGCAGTTGTTGAGCAGCCTGAAGAAACCAATGAGACTGGCTTCCACTAATTCTAGTCACTTCAAACTGGTCTAAGTTATCTTGCTCTAGCAAGATTCCAAGAGTTATTTGTTCGGTAGTAATAAGCGCTGTTGGGTTTTGTAGTGCTTTTTGTGTATCGAGGGACGATACCTCACTACCTGCTATGAGGCGAGCATTATCAAACTGACGCTCGTTATTAGAAAGGATCAGCATGAGTTGATCGAATTTTTTCCTTGGCATAGACAGTGTTTTGCCAGATGTCCACCGACTCAAAGTTTCCTTTGCTATCCCGAGCTTCTTTGCGATTTCCTGCTTCTTTAATCCCGACTGGGCGATTAAAGATTCGATCTCTTTCCGATCTATCAAAACTCGATTCGACATCGTCCCTCCCTTCAAACCGTCTATCGACAATTGTCAACAAAAGTTGATCTGAATCAATCAAAAACTTTGCGCGTTTAGTAGGAAGTCCTATATAGTCTTCATGGCCTTTAGATCTTTTCTGCAGTCAAGTCGGAATCGCCTTAGCCGCGCTAAAACTGTATTAATATTAGTGTCTGTCATTGCCGAAATTTCTTTAGCCTTTAGGTTTTGGCTATAAAAAAGTTTGACAACATCCCTATCATCGTTAGAACTATGTATCTTTTCTTCTAGGTAATCAAAATATTTTTCATTATTCAGCTTTTCTTCAATCACCTGATCTTGACAGGGGTCCAGTGTTTCTTTATGAATACGATAAGCTTCGCCGTGCAAAAGTTTATGCTTCTGGATGCGAAAGTGATTGAGGCATTCGTTTCGTGTAACTATAAATATCCAAGAGCGAAGGCAACGAATTTTGTCTTTTTTATTAGCTTGGTCCAGAATTTTTTCGAATACAGCTTGTACAATATCCTCGCGGTCATAGTCGGATATCTTGTACCGCAAAGATGCTTTAACAATGATTCTTTGGACTTCTTCCCAGTCATCGAATAGAGGATCTTCGTGTTTCACATTTCGTTTCCTAAATAGAGATTCAAACAGGTCTAAAGACCTCAAGCTCAATTTAGCAACGAACATGCCGTATATTTTTGACAAAATCAGGCGATAGCATGACAAAATACAGGAATTTCAAACATCAAATTCTCACTAAATCGTGGATTTCATTTGATCAAACCTAAAATGTCAAAAAGGAAGATCAAAATGTCAAACAATCTGATCAAAACCTTTACAATTCAGTGTCAGGTTTTGTTGACACCAATCAACAGCTATTTGCCTGGGGGGGGGACTCTGACAGTTCATACTAATGGCAAGTCACCAATTTTTGGTCCAGGTAGAGAAGCCTGTCAACTCCGAGGCTCGCTGAAAAGGCTTTTGCAAAGCCTACATTTCGCTTCCGATCCTCTGAGGATCGAGGAAATATACGAAATTCTGGTTGAAACTTTTGACACTTCATTCGGTTATTCGTTTTTTCGCAGGCGAATGCCAAATCGAAATAAGCTTGCACCAGCAATGCATGTCCGTTTAACTTCTTTAAAAACCATCGCTGGGTTCCAGTCTCGATGACGATAACTTCAAATACTGTGTCCCCACTACCTGTATTAATCCGACAGACGTGACTATCTGGTATTGTCGAGACCCTTAGCTCCGAACAGACTTCATTGGAAAAGCTACATGACGTCATATATCGGGCCAAAAGGGAATCCGTATGACCATAGTTATGTCTCAATATGCGGTAAACTGCCTCATGAAAAAGAAGTCCTGCACGATTCAATTGATCCAACTTCGAGAAAAGCTCCTGATTCACATCAAGCTTCAAATAGGTATCATCAAAGGATGCAATTCCTTCTACTGGGCAGTCTTTAGGAAGATAGCGGTTTTGTACATCAGCACTTGGTTTGATGGCAAGGTTCTCTAGAGAGTTTAGCTTTTGAGTCTGAAGCAGAACCAATTTTTTTCGCAGTTTTTCACCAAAACCAATATTCCCCGTCAAACGAATAAATTTTTGAGTAGCCGCGTTCAACCGAGACTCCACAGATAACTCATTGTCAGGAAACGAAGCCGATCGTAAAACTCTTGCCTCCCAGAAGTCGAGTAATTCAACAGTTTGCACGACCTGATCTTTATCACGACAGACAACCCCACTCCCTCCATTATTAGTCTCATGACCAGCCACTGCTAATTTCGACAATAAAAACAATATTTTAAGACTAAATAAAAACTTATATATCATCTCGCACCTTCGACAAGGGAAATAATTGAATGGATAATCGATAAACTTCTTTTTTTTCACCTGATTCTAAAAACTTCATCAAATTTCTTCGAAACTTTGTGATCTTTTTTCTAGCTTCATTCATTTTGTCTCTCGTTGTAACAACGGTTATTGCTGTCATATCTCTTAGGGAAATATCATCGTATTCCAAAGATCTCTTTGCTAAATCGAGAGCTTGCATATGGCTTTTTCGAATCGCTGCAGATCGCACTTGCGTTGGGGTTTTGGTCCTTGGAAACGTAGGAATCGCTTTGTTTTTATCATCAAATTCAATAAACCCGTTTTTTTCCAGTATCGAGATAGCCTCTTTTGCCAAGAGCTGTGAAATATTCAAACGTTGGCCGATCCATTGGCAATCATGTTGATAGTCATCTGTTTCCATCAACGATAAAATCGCAAAAAAGTACCAGTCGGCGATGATTTTTACTTTATCAAGATCGATCTCTGAAAAATCATCTGTATCGAGCTCGCCATCTAGAAATCCCAGTTTCCGCAAGATGGGACGCTTAGCCTTTTCGGATAATCCTCTTTTGCCATTCAAGAATAGAGAAAGAGACGTAGGACTAATTTCCAAAAATCTGGCATAGGCACGCAATGAATAACTCGGATTGCGTGATTTTCTTTCGGCAAATTCACTCCGTAGAGTTTCTTTAAGGGATGTCATCAAAAACTCCAAGATTTTGCCGGACGATAACCCAAAGGAAATTATGTTTCAAGCCAAGGAGAAACACTTTGTTTCTCAAGACCCTTGCCGCTGGACTTCGATCTGATATATTTGCTGCAAAATACAGGAGGTTAAATCATGTCAGAAAAAATGAAACAAAAGTATTTGGTACCTGCCGTGTTAGCTGGAACTGTGACACTCGGTCAAGGTGCAGCGGCTCAAGAGATAGTACGTGGACCGAACATTGCCCCCATTGCTGGTAACTGCTTCATCGGCCCATTCCCACAAACAAACAAGGCAGGCATCTACAATAGATACTGTGATGAGCTTTCGAATGCGGAGAAATGCCTAGCATTTATCAAGGGTCGATTTTGGAGTGATGGGCAAACAAGTCCTGTTTCATCAGAACGAGAGAACGAAAAACTAAGTTTCTGTCTTGAGCAGTTAAAGCAAGATCTAGCAATCGAAACCTTAGTTGAGCCAAGTGAATAGACTAAAGATCGATCAAGATGTTAAAGGTGCCCTGCTTCAGAGACTGAAAGGGCGATCCGATTTTATTTCCTTTCAAAAAGAGCCTCAATTAGCCTCTCTATGCTGCTGCCTGGGGCTAGACTTTGAGATTGGACGACCTGATTATGATCGACTCAGCGCACTAGTTGGATTAGCCGAACCAAACAAGCTCGTCTCATGGTCGACAGAATTTGTCGAATCTGGAGGAGAGATTGGAATAATTATGACTCCTCCAAACTCAGAAACGTTGCTACCTCAACATCCTGACTTAAGCAATATTTTGGACCGAAAGTCTATGAATACGCAGGGTCAGATCAATAGGTTAGTTATCTTTCCCCATCTCGTGGCCAATCATTATTACTCTAAAGGTTTGGACTTAGGAATCTTACCAGAGTGGATGCTATCACTCCTTGATCCCAGTTACGACTCGTCCTATTTCGTTGCAAACCTCGACGAGGCCAACAACAATATAGTGGATTCTCAATTGAATCTACTGACAAGCAAACGACTGGTGTTTTCAGGTACCCATGACATTAGTGATCACCTAATAGGCTTTCATACCCGGGGCCTAAACGCCAATCACAGCTTTTTTCTTTCAGTACAAAAACGTCTGAATGCTATCGATCCAGCGTCAAAACAAAATGCTAGTTACTACCTGTTATCGTATCTCGTCGCTGTACTCCTCGATGATCTGGCACAACCTCTCTGGTATGAATCAGATCTCCACAAGACTGTTATCAAAGCAGCACTGCAGCAAATTGAGTCCGAAAAGAGCCTCCAGCGCAGCGAGCTAAAGCACCTACCTCATTCATTTCATAAACTCGTCGCAAGCATGAGACAGTTGCCAAAACAAGAATTTGTCGATTTGTCCGGCAATCTAAATGCATTTTTCCAAGAATGCCGTGGTCAGTAAAATCTTTCAGCAATCAAATTCCGTACCAGAGTGAACGTGCCGTCTCGCAAAACGTGATGGCCTTGATGACCGGGGCCATGACATTTGAAGGTATCAAAGACTCAAAGGTATGATAAGAGAGCTGCTGACAAGTTTGGAGTCGGACTCGGTGTATCGACTTAAGTTTATATGGGAATGTAAAAACATGTTACGCTTAGCATTTCTTGGGTTCCTAGCCTTAGCTTTAAACTCGTGTATGATAACTTCAAAGTTTCATGCAGAACGACAGGCGGATTGGCTTCAGATTTTGGACCGTCATGGCAGCCTTTTGAATCACAAAGAAGAGCTTAGATCTTACATTGCAACTTCTGATACAAGCTACGACACATTGCAACGACTCTCTACTAGGCAGCTGAAAGACATAGAGAAAGCCGCAAAAAATCACGGTATTCCACTAAAAAAGTACCCCCTCTTCCTAAGCCTCAAAAAAGCCCAAGTCACTCGCAGTAAAGAAATCGAGTCCCTACTGGTGGCAGATTTAATCTTATCAGTGGCTGCACACCTTCGTTTTGGCATAATTGAACCTAAAAACGTCAACCCGAACTGGCGCTCGCTAAAAAAACGCCGGATTTCTGGGAAGATTCTCGCTGACCTTAAGCCGGACCAATACTTTCAAACAAAACTAGAGTTGTTTGCTCCACAGAATCCTGGCTACCAACGCCTTGCTAGATGGATTCGAAGCAAAGATTTGGAACCTCGAAAAGCTGACTCCTTGAATGATCTCAGATGGCGCGTCATGGCAAACATGGAAAGATGGCGTTGGCTGCAGAATCAGCTAGGACACAGCTATGTTATTGCCAATGTAGCAAACGCTAGTCTAGCACTTGTTTCCGATAATAAAACCGTATTAAGTAGTCGTATTGTCGTTGGTCGCCTTGCTCGTCAAACCCCGGTCTTCAGTTCAAAAATAGATCACATCGTATGGAGACCCAATTGGACCATTCCCAGAACAATTTGGTCTGCCGACGTGCTACCTATGATAAGACGCAAACCTTCCTATGCCGATGAGAGAGATATTGGCTTCTTTAAAAAATCTCGGCGTCGCCTAAGCTCCATCGACAACAAGCACTTCTTTTCTATGAATAAGGATGAACAGCTAAAAGCAGTGGCCATTCAAAAACACGGGCCGTTAAATCCCCTGGGAGACGTAAAAATAGGGTTCGATAACCAGCATCAGATATTTCTACACGATAGCCCGAACCCGAATCAATACAACAGTAAGCAATGGACATTGAGCTCAGGTTGTATTCGTGTTGAAAAAGCTGAAGAACTTGCCATGTTACTAGAAGACTTAGGGCAAGCTTCCACGAGAGATTTACATGACGGTGACAGGCATGTTTTTAGGTCTCTCAAATCACCTATTCCCATTCACATCGTCTACCTTTCCGTATGGATCGATGAGTCAGGGAAACTTTATCAAGTGGACGACCCCTATGAAAGAGACTCCGTTATGGCAAGTTTACTCATTCATTCCAAAAGACTCTAAAAAATACCGTCAAGCAAAGCTAATCTACTCTAAGCCAATATTTGGATTGCCTAGCGATTTCTTGCGATTCCTGGGTTAAGTCGAGGTTCTTAAGAAATATATTTACTCGCGACCCCATGTTTGCTCGCTTAACAAAGTCTCCATTATAGGCATGAAAATGGCGATCGAATGAACCATTTTCTATAGCGACATGCAAACCTTTGGAAAGTACTTGAGCTAGATCCTTACGGTCCTTATTGACAAAGAAGAATACTGGAGATCGGTACATAAAACTTATGTATCGATCAACGACCAAGTCGGTGTTTCCATATTTTTCTATTTCACTCCAGGGCTCGTTGATTCCCCTAGCGAAACAATCGAACTTTCCGGAACGAAGTTTCGGAAACAACTCTTCATAGGTCTGACTTGTCACCACCTCAAGTTTATTACGCTTCAAAATCAGGGTGTCTGGCCAATCTGAACCTTGACCTATAGTTTTGCCTCTTTGAATAAAATCGGCCAGACTCTTAATACCCGAAAAAGCATTCACATCTTTTTTTCTCACGATACATATACGAGTACCTAGCATTCCTTTGTATAGAGGGATTCGGATGGGCTCTAACACAGCCTCTCGAGACGATGATGTCATGGTCCACATAATGTCAATCTCGCCCTCAATAACAGATTTGATATTTTGGCTTTGCTGTTGGTCTTTACCAAAGGCCTTCAAACGATAGGATTGCTTCAAATTCGCATGTTTTAGAGCAAGTTCTATCAATTCAGAAAAGTATTGATGCCTTTTTTCGCGACCAAACTCACTTGGCTGGGTGACAAGCACAGTTTCTTTTGCCAAGCCTAAGGATGCTGAGAAGAAAAAAACCATAAAAACTATTATGTTCAATGCGTACTCCTGAGCTATTTTTACGATTAAACGAAAACATGACGTTATGTTTATTAAAATTTGATAGTTAGACGATAATCTAGTAGTTATTATTTTTTCGTTGATGTCATCATAGATTACCCCATAGTTTACTTGATTCACATTCACAAACCAACATTGGTGGTCACATTCATCAACCAGGAGGCTTCATGATCCAGGAACAACACCGTTTGCATACTGAAACCTTGACTTTGCGACCTGTAAACATAGAGGACTTGGCATCAGTCCATGAAATCCTTTCTGACCCTGAATCTACTAAGTTTTGGTCGCAAGAAACAAGCGCTTCCATAAGCCAATCAGAACAGCAACTTGACATCTATCTACCAAAACATGAAGTATTGTCTTCGTATGCCTGGGCTATCACAGTCACTGACACCGCTGAATTTATCGGTTGGATCGGTTTTTATGACTTTAGGAAAAGTATCTGCTCAATAAACTATGCTCTCAAAAAAACCTATTGGGGCCAAGGTATTATGAGTCAAGTCCTTGGCCTTGCCATCGAAGATGGCATTAAGCGATTTTCTTTGCATCGCATCGAAGCAAAAATTCATCCAGACAATCACGCGTCTAGAATCTTACTTCTAAAAAACAGATTTGTCGTTGAGGGCTATTTTCGCCAGGACTTTTATCGAGCTGGAACCTATGAAGACACCATTTATCTCGCACATATCAGCCAAAATACTGGGCAAACAAACAAATAGAAACACAACTAATGATTCAGAATACAGTTTTTGTGATAGTGTTGTGGTTTTAAAGACCAGTATGCAAGAACAGACCCTATAAGCAGTGGAGTTGTCACATGGATCAGTCGGTTGTGCCTATCATTGATATGCTTGAGCTTAGGAAAGCATCAAGGAAAGAGCTAAATCGGCTGTTTGAAGCGCTATCAGGAATTGGGTTCGTCTATATTAAAAATCATGGAGTGGCAGAACGTGAGGTTTCTGCCATTATGCAATCCTCTAAAATCTTTTTTAGTCAAAGCTTAGAATCCAAAGAAGCTATCAAAATGTCCAAGGCCCGACAAAGCTGGCGTGGATATTTTTCGGTAGGCAAAGAGCTGACATTGGGCAAACCTGATTGGAAGGAAGGCATCTATTTCGGTCGTGAGCACGACGAACATCACCCAGGAGTTATAAATTCTTGGCCACTTCACGGAAAAAATCTTTGGCCAGCCAACCCCAAACTTCAAGATTTCCGGAATCAAATTTTAGATTATATGAAAAAACTTGAAGGAATTTCCGGTGAATTTTTAGGATATATAGCCCTTTGCTTAGGCCTAGACCTCGAGTATTTCGTCAAACGATTCGCAGAGCCTACCGTACTATTTCGAATATTCAATTACCCTGCCCTTGTGGGAAAGGAAACAAAGGACCTGTGGAGTGTAGCGGAACATACGGATATGGGATTCCTAACGGTTTTGAAACAAGATCAATCTGGTGGATTGGAGGCAAAAACCCTAGACGGTGTTTGGGTGGAAGTCCCACCCGTTGAAGATACCTTCGTCATCAATATCGGAGACATGCTCGAGCTTTGGACAGGAGGACTGCTTCGGGCAACCCCCCCACAGAGTTAAAAACCCGAGAGATATAGATCGTATTTCGCTGCCATTTTTTTATGATCCATCATGGAATGCAAAACTCAAACCTATCGATACCGAACTCTTACCAGGCGCTCAAAAAAATCAAGTTGCTAAGACGCGATGGGATAGCGTCGACCTCAAAAAACTTTCTGAGAACCTCACTTATGGCGACTATGTTTGGGATAAAGTCCGATCGGTATTCCCAGATATACCCATTGATTGATGATGATAGACTTAAGTCGATGTCTTCTCGAAGCGAAGAAATACATAGACAATTCCAATCCCGACCAAAGCAGAGACAAAGGTTAAGCCCGTATTCCAGACAAGCATTTCAGGAATGATATTAGCCTTATTGATGCGACTGTCACCTACCATTTGGAAATCTTTAAATGGCCAAACAGCATAAAGTGATCCCACCACCAATCCGGTTAGGTAGGCCATAGTCACGTCATGATATTTATCTAAAAGCCAGTTTAGCACTTTTGTAAACAAGAGCATTCCAATACCACAACCGATGGCAAAAACAGCAAGGAGTGAAATCTGCAGCTGGCTAATGGCCTCGAGTAACCGAAAATAGACCCCCATAAGCAACAAAATAAACGAGCCCGACAACCCGGGCAGAATCATGGCACTTATCGCGATCGCTCCGGCAATAAAAAAGCTTATATAATCTGATCGCGTCACAGCCTGCTCGGATAGACCTTGAGTTTGTTTGATCAAAAGCTTTTTTTCTGCCGCCTCAATTCGTGTTTCGGGCGAGACAGAAAACGAAACCCCAACGACGGAGGTCGCTCCCAGAACCAGAGCCAAGATAGTTGCTGCCGACTTGCGGCGGATAAGACGCCAAGGGACAACAATGGACGCGAAAACCAATCCAAAAAAGAACCCGTAAGTAGGATCATGAGCCTCAGTCAAAAAATACTTCATGACTTTTGACAGCGCGATAATGGCAACACCTCCCCCAAAAGCCAAGCAAAGTAGAAATGACATCTCTCTTTCACGCCAGAGTTTGATAAATCCAGCCTTCGATCGCGCCCCTTGAATAATGTCCTTGGGACTCAAACCACTGAGTAAAGAAATCAGCCGCTCGTAGATTCCCAGCATCAAGGCCATCGTGCCACCACTTACACCAGGTATTATATTGGCCACGCCAAGAGCGGCCCCTTTCAAGATATCCATGAACATGCTTTTAGACTCCGCAAGAAAAGACAAGGATCAAGATCCACCAAAAGAAAATCTATACTATCCCATTGAGATAGGAAAGGGAGGCATCTACGTTTCAAAACATTTGGGGGTGGGAATAGCTGTGTACCCTTTAGCACGATGTCATCCAAGGACAGCATTTTGTGTTACCATTGTTGCATAGTAACTGCCTTTCAAAGGGAAATTAAAGTCATACAAAGATTTAGCCGATCGGGCCCCATGTCAGAAACCGAATGGATGACTGATGAATCGGTTTATTTGTTTATCAATATTTTTCAACTGCCTGTGCGTGCGTGCTCAGGGTCAAACATATAAGTCTCTTTTTCCTAAAGCAGACGATCTAAACAAAAACTCTTACAATCATATGGAAGTCGGCCAATTCGTTACTAAAGATATCCAAGTTTGTATTCATCAACTCAATCAAAACTTAACATACCATAGAAATATTTCGGCAAGATCTGGGTATTCTAGTTTTTTGATCATTATGGAAGGTCGAAAAGTTGCGTCTGTTAAAAAGAAGGGAGATCGCTATGGGGATCATTACATCGAGTCATGTATCCGGGAGAAACTACTAAAGGTTGAGATGCCAAAGCATTTTTCAAAAGAGAACTCCACTCGTTTGCTCGTGTTCAATATTTCCTGCCGTCTGACGTCAAAGGAAAAAAGCATTGGTAAAAAGGACATCGAACGCCACTGTAAAATAGAGAGTCTAAAGGATCGAATCTTACCAAGTAAGGTACGACAGGTACCTCCTTCCAAAAGTAACCGCCATTATCTCTATTGAAGCAACCCTAAGCACCTGTATTTTTTGAATTTAATCGGGGTATTTTTTTCTTTCTATTTATCTTTGTTTTGCTATACTCCAGCTAGTGAAAACTCGTATTATTCATAATCATACTAAATAGAATTCACGGTGATACCCCATCTTGAAGGTGACTACCATTCGCCAAGGTAAACATCTGTGAGACACGCTTACTTATCGAGGAAAAACTAATATGGTCGGGTTTAAAGGCTTGTATCTAAGATATTCAAAATTTCTTGCGGCAATGCTGATACTTTTGGGAGGCTGCGGAAAGCACCAGCTGACTTCAAAACTTAGCTATGCTTAACCTTTGCCAAAAGGTCTTAGCCAATGGAACCCAGCTGGTCTGAATCAAAATTGGATATATGAAGGAACTGCGTTTTTTGCTAATCCAAATAGCAGTAACGCAATTGCAGTCATCGAACTAAGCAAAGGAAACAAATCGCTTTTGACTACTAGTGAGTCAGAGGCTTTATCAGCCGTTGAGTTCGGGTTTTCGAGAAAGGGAGTCGCATTTTATGCACCGACCAAAGGTCGTCCTGTTCATCGATTTCGCATATCCGACGGTTCGTACTTTTATAGTCTTAATCGCAGCGAGGGTGATGCCGCAGGTTACATCTACGAAGGAATCGCCTTTTTTAGTGCGGAAGGAGGGGGTCAAGATGTTTGGCGCTATCGGCACAGACAAAAAACACAGTATAAGTTTCTCAAAAAAACGGAAGCCTCTTATCAAGTGGGGGCATACTATTTTGAAATGTGGTCACCAAAGGCTGACTGGATGATAGAGGGAACCAAGCGAGTCCACGGTCGCGATAACGATTGGTGGGGAAGTATCAAAGACTTTTACGGCAAAGAACCTGGTATTTCGAAAGATACACGTTCCTGGGGCGGTGACTACCCGCATTTAAAACCAAGCCTGGGATATTATAACAGCCAAGATTTAAACATCATGGAACAACATATCGAACAAGCGGCTGATGCAGGTCTAAGTTTCTTTAATTTTTATTGGTACTGGGACAACCGAAAGGGAGACACCCTTTTTGGAGATGGCATTAAAAATCTAAGCGTGGCCAAAAACAGATCTCGCATGGACTTTGCGATCAGTTTATATGCACATCCTTGGTCCGATTTTATGCACATATCGAAGTCTGAAGCCCCTCGTGTTGTCGACCGCATCGTCAGTCTATTTGCGAGACCTGAGTATCTTACAGTTAACAATCGACCTTATTTTGTTTTAGGGGATTCTAGAAACATCGGACAGGGCAAAACCGAGGATGTAGCTAATTTTCTGGGACTTTTAAAAGCGGTCAGCAAACAAAAACTCGGTGTAGAGCCGTATATACTTGTTTCTGTAGGAGCAGAAGATGATCGTATTGCATTTGACGGTAAAACTTGTTTAGTAACCAGAGTCCCAAATGAAGGTAGTCGAAGCTATGATTGGAAAGTCGATAAACTTGATAAATTTCATAGTAAGCTAGCTAAGCATGAAAACTACAGCCCATGTCTTGTCCAAAACTTTGATGAAAGACCAAGACAAGATGTACAGATCGGCGATAGAAACGCCATTCGTTTTTTGACTGGTAAGACTCCAGAACTGTTTAGGGCTTCCGTTATTAAGGCAAAAAAAGCCTCTGATCAGCAAGAGGGGCCATTAAGTAAAATCATAAATGTCTATGCATGGAACGAATGGCATGAAGGTGGTGTCCTTGAACCTAACGTGTTCGATGGAGCAACTGACTTAAATATTCTGACGGATGTTTTCCATCTGTCAAGAAAACCTTCCAAATGCCTAGACAGCAACCAATGCATCGGTCGCTGAAAAAAGAACTTAGCAGTTTAATAGACTCAAGGCGCATCCAAATTTCGTCAGCACTCAAGCCCTTGATGCCTCAATTAAGCGGAACTTTTTAGGAGTAATGCGGTCTGTCGCTGCATTTATTTCTATTTGACGCAACAGTTCGGAATTCACTTCAAATAGCTAGGACTTATAGTGAAAGCATATGTCTCGGGCAAACAAACGATTTTGAATAGACGTGAGTTTAATTTTTTTCATTGGGACGATAGGCCAAATCATGTAACCAAACCTTTCTTTTCCTCGTATTTAATGATTAGATATGCCGAGCATAAGGTTCAAGCATAGGGTCACATCAGCAAATAGGAAATGCTACCAGCGGTAAGTTCAGATCGTGTTATCGATCTATTGAGTTCCTTGAGACTGTCTTTAGGGGGCAAAAAAACTGGGTAGGTTTTGGGGTAGTCTACTAAAAGACATTTCAAGTCATTTGATTAGGTCGGTTGTAACGCTAGATGGATCCTCGAGGTAGACGTGCTTCGAGGATCCTCATGGCGAGGGAATACAAAGATTTATTGCAACAGATTACATCCCCCAGAAAATGAGACCGATAGTTGCGGCCCCAATATCCTGACGTTCATTATTGAATCGGTAACCTATATCAATGTTCATATTACGATTGTTTCCACGCTCGAAACTAAATCCAAGGTGTGTTGAAACATAGGAATAGCTTTCAAAAAAATCAAAGCCTGACCCCCACGAATCATCAAATATGGGGTTTGATCTGCATTGCTTTGTAAGTACGCCTTTAAACCAACATCCATCGTACCTGCAACTAATAAGTAGCTGATTGCAGCGTCGACTTCTAAGTTCTCACTGATTCGTTGGCCTATCGCTAACGTAGGATTGGGAAATAACCCAGAGTAGCTTTGAATACCAATTCCAAATCTCGTGTTGGAAAAATCTTCAGCTTTAGCTGAAGAGGCGAGTAATAATACCTGCGCGATAATAAGTTTATACAGTAAGTTTATCATGATGCTTCCTCTCAGTTTCAGTTCTATCACTGAAGTTAATTCATGAATAAACCCTGCAAGTCTATTGCCAGTCAAATACACCTATTATTACTCGGTTTTTCGATCTATCATACACAAAGGAAACGTTAA
Organism: Pseudobacteriovorax sp.; assembly: GCA_013215145.1. Taxonomy (GTDB): domain Bacteria; phylum Bdellovibrionota_B; class Oligoflexia; order Oligoflexales; family Oligoflexaceae; genus DT-89. The sequence goes on along the minus strand of JABSRP010000038.1, from coordinate 48,128 downwards.
TATGTGACTTAGAGGACACAGAAGAATCTTGAATAGGGAAGTCCATCACTCAAAAATTATCATGTTGGAGTTTTCAACTACTTGACGACTTTCTATATCAACGACAATCTGATCTTTGCGAAAAATCGATTTACAGTTTTCTGTTTGATTCCATCATCAAATACATCTACAAGGCTTGCTTCGCAGCCTTGACAATCATCGTATCCACCCCTTGAATAGACTAGAAAAAAATTCGAAAGTGGTGATATTTGGTATTTGTAGCGTGCCTGCAAACCAAAATCACTAACATAGAAATCATCGTCTCCTTTTTCAGAAGTGGGCTTCAATGCATCTCGTTCGACTTCAAAGCTCTCAAGAAAACCAGCTTTAACGCCAACCCATTGGATATTTAGACTCAATTCCTGAGATGGGAGGATTGCATGATTGAGTTTGAATCTTGAAACAACCTTTTCCCGGTCAAAAGACGAAATCACTGGCTCAGACGAATCATTAAGGCCAGACCAATTAAGCCAACCCTGATTCTTTGTATAATAAAGGCCTATTGTTACGTTGGTAAGCTCGGAAAAGTAGTAGGTGGGATTGTAGTGGAGCCAAGTTTCTTGCCCAAGAGTTCCTCCACTAGCCAACCAAATCGCGGCATTGTGGCGAAAATCCCCTGATTGATCCCAATGATACTCAGCATAAATCGAATGAAAGTCTTCCAATCTAATTGATCCAGAACCTCGAGTGAATCGATCATCATAGCCGGTTGTCCGATGCTCGAAAGATGTATAGAACCGACTTGTGTCCGAGAATTTACGCTCCCAGCTTAGTTTGCCTAAAGAGGGGAGTTTTTCACCTAAGCCATTTTCACTATAGGAGCTTTGAATTCTCATATAATCTCTTTGGATGGAACTTTCTTCATAGTTTTTTGTATGAGTCCATTCTCCTGAAAGCGATCGTAGATCTCCTCGGCTTTGAAAACCCAGATCATTGATATCTAGTTTATTATCTAGGTTAATCGCTTGAAACCTATATCTTGTGTCGCTGCTTGGGCTGTACACGGCATTCAAAAATCCTCCCTTTCCAGTACTAGTACCGATGCTATTTTCCTCGTTCATGTCTTCAATGCTACTTTGTAAGAGCATTCCACGGAGAATAACAGAATCTCCAAGAGCGAATTTACCATCAGCGCTAGTCACTATCGCTTGCCTATTGATTTCTGGTCTATCTGTGAATGTCCCTGTTAGAGCCAAGTTATTAGCGCCAAACCGACCCAATATTCGTGAAGCATAGAAATCACGTCCTTGACTCGCGCTAGTATCATCTTCGTCTGCGGCAAAAAAACCGAAATCGACCTTATCCGATAGTAATGTATATTTTGCAGCCGTATTGATGTCAGAAGTGGACTCATCGCCACTATCGGGAGCAGCTCCAACTCGTCGCGTGTGGATCAGCTTTAGGTTAGGGCTACGTCCAATACTCAAGGGACTTTGAGACGTAAAAACACTCTGATTCTCGGTAAAAAAAGCTCTTTTTTCATTAAAAAATACTTCATCAGGAGAAAAATTAATCACAAGATCGTCACTATCAACCTGACTAAAATCAGGCTTAATGGTCAACGAGACTTGTTGATTTGAAGTAGGTTTCCAAAAAACATCTCCACCGAAATCTAATGTGCTATCACCTTTGTTAGCATCATAACCACCAACAATATTCAAAAAACCATCAAGTGACGAGCTTTCGTATTGTTTAACTCTAACTTTTGGAAACTTAGAAAGATAGGTACTCTGGTCCGAGTCTGCGTTTGCGGATGAGTATGTATGCCTTAGTTTTGCGATTCTACGTTCCACCAGAAGGCCCATGACTCTTTCTGGTCTTGAGCTACTATTCATGGGAGCTACGGTCCATGGAATAAACAATTCAGCGGTCCATTCCGTACTTTTCTTTATGACTGCATGATACCAACGACCGTCCCATTCAGAGCTTCGGTTATTTTCGTTTGTCCATATCGCATCCTGAATTGAGTCGGCTGAAGATACTGTAAATTCGTAACCAGCTTGTCCATTACCGTCGAAGTCAAGAATAATCCTATTATAGTCAGATGAAATCCCGCTATCTCTACTGCTATAGGTCGCTATACCCATCCCCTCGGGTTGGGTATTTATGATTCCTATATAAATTCCTTGTTCATTTGTGAAATATTTTAAACTGGTCTTATAGTCCGGGACACCACCAATATTAGGGTCTGTTTCAACGAAATCGCTCACCGCATGAGCTGTATTCCAGCTACTTTCTGTTAGAGCTCCATCCACTTCATGATTTATCGCAGCACTCAGAGAATTAGCAAGAAAGATAAGAAGAAGAAATTTTTTCATTAATAATCCATTTACTATAAACAATTTTTTTGCATCGGTATGAGGAGCGGCGATAATCTAGCTCGATATATCGGTGAAGAAAATAAGAATAGAATAGATTAGAAATTTTTTTCGCAGTTTGTGGAGTGACGACGAATGCAAACTGTATTCTGAAGCCAAAGGTGAGAGGATACCAAGAAGATACCCTCTTACAAAATAAGACTAACTTTAACTTCCTGAAACGCTATCAGCATTGGGAACAAACAAATTCCAAGTATCTGTTTTATTTAGGACTTCAAAATCCAAGCAATTTCCTGGGGGTAAAGCATACAGCGGATCCTTTGCATCGATGACCACCACTAACCTGCGATACTTTTCGAGATCCCGAGCGCGAAAACTAAATTCAAATTCATAGTCTTGTGCGAAAGGACTTGGTTCATATGAAGTAATCACGGCGTGAGATATCAATCGCCCCTCATCAAGGGGGTTTACATCATAAAGATAGGCGATTGCTTGAAACGCTTCGCACTTAGCATTGATCTCTACGGAAAGAGTCGCTCGCCCGCGAAGTTTTGTCGGCGTCAATCGCCAGGGGCCCTGAAGGATAAGCGCTCTCTTCGGATGGATTTTCCAAATATGTTGTTTCACATCGATAGGAGTGTGAGCTTCAAACACTGACGAAATTAATGGAATTCCACTAGTAGCTCCCGAATCTTTTCGTCCGGGAATCCGAAAATTGCTTCGATTCTGTCGAGAAAAACGTTCGGTTAGTAGGATTTTTTCTTTGATCTCATCAAGACCAGCGACATCCTCAAAGTACTCAATTTTCTCGGCATTCTGTAAAGCAATAGGAGGTTCGCTCATGATTCCGTTGGGTTTATCCAGGAGCCAATAATCCAGCCAACGATGAGCCGAATTCCAGATTCGGTTAGGAATCCCAACGAGTCCGGGACCTTCGGCGCTTGCATGTACCCCTTCATTTAACAGTAGCTTTTTGGGACCTGAAAGACGCGAAAAAAAACTCAAAACTTGATTGGGAGAAAACAAGCGATCATAGTAATTATTTGACAAAAAAACTGGAACTCTTCGTTCATTTATGCTTTCAACATAGGTTTCTGGACTTCTTTCCTGAGCCCAAGCGCGGAATTCTTTGATGCGTTCACCTTTTTTCACGTCATTATACAAGGTGATAAAGTCACGATCTAGTCTTCCCGTAATCTGACCCGAACCAATAAGAAGATCGATCCAGACTTTTTTTACTGAATCACCCGCAAAAAGTCCTTTTTCAAGGTTTCCCCACCCAGACATAGCAACCACTGTTTTAAGCCTTTTTTCTTTTGCTATGGCGAGTAATCCTATTCCTGCGCCATAAGAAACTCCGCCAAAGGCAATTCTATCCTTGTTGATAGACCAGTTGGTGAGGAGATAGTCGATAATTTGGGAGACATCGGTAATATCCTTAGAGCTGGCTACACTTACCTTCCCCCCCGAGCCGCCAAAACCCCTAGTGGCGTAACTAAGAACCGCATATCCTCGCTTTGCCAAATTTCGTGCCTGAATAAAGTACTCGTACTCATTGAGTGTCCATGAATTGGCAAATATTACTGTGGGCAGTGGCTGATCTGGTACTCTACTGGTAGGGATAAATAGGTTTGCTTGTAAAATTACACCATCTAACATAGGAATGCGAAGATTTCGAATGAACTCGATCTCAGCCTGATTTCGATGATCTACCTCAGAACGATCAGATCGCTGATACGATAAAGACAGAGCAACCACCAAATCAGATACAACAAACAGTTGAACAATCAAAAAGCCACGTAATAGCCTCGAAAATTGCATAGTCACCCCTAGTTTCAATCATGTAGATATGCATAACCAAAAATCAATAACGTCATTCTATTGCATGCCGATATTCTGTACGCAGTTCCATCCAAAACACAATTGCGATATTCTTAATGCCATCAATTTTAGTTAATCGAACTTGTTAGAAAGTACTTTCTATTATCGAGAAATTAGTCTATGGCCTAGGTAGGATTTCGATCTATTTTTAATTTTGCGTCAGTTGAGTGGTTAAATCATCCGACCTGAATCCAAGGAATATGCCAGCTTTATTCCGACCTTGGTCTATGACTACTCCTTTAGGTGCACAAAATCGAGGAAAAGCAGTATGCTCAGAAAGTTCTTCAAGCTTACCTTCGGCTTAACTTTATTCGCAGTTTTGACCTTCTCTTTGTTTGTTTACTACGAATGGAATTTTAGGCCTGTTTTTATAAATAATTTTTTCAATCGCAGCATTGTACATATGGCCCTTGATTCCCCAGAAACTTTGAGTACCTTGCGCATACTCGATCAGTTTGGGATTAAAGGGCACAATCAGAAATTAGACGATTCCAGTCTTGAGCATATGGAAGAGCTGTATACAAAAGTCGAAGAGATGCAAAGAGTCCTTCGTTCGTATAACAACCAGGATTTAAACGACTCAGAAAAAATATCCAAGCAAGTCGCTGATGAACTCATGAGCTATTTTCTAAACTCTAGAAAATTCCGATTCCATAACTATCCTTTGAATCAAATTTGGGGAGTTCAGTTAAATCTGCCCACATTTCTCGCCACAAAACATGTAATTGAAACGGCATCAGATGCACAAAACTATTTGCTACGATTGAAACAGGTACGAGTAAAAGTGGATCAAGTCATGGAAGGACTACTAATTCGGGAAGAAAAAGGTATTCTACCTCCTCGATTCATTGGTGAAAAAGTCATTGCTGGTCTTGAAAGCTTCATCGGTACTCCGGCACATCAAAAAATTTTTTATGCCAGTCATTTTCTGATCGCATTGGACAAACCAATGGTTCCATTGATAAGGAATCGGAACTTTTGAGCCAATGTGAAACTATTGTTCGTGATAAAGTGTATCCCGCCTACAGACAATATCTTAGCTATATGCAACGGATTCTTCCCCTCAGCAGCAATGATGCAGGAGTTTGGAAATTACCAAATGGAGATGCTTACTATCAGCAACAGCTTAGATTTTTCACCACAACAAATATGACAGCTTCAAATATTCACGAGCTAGGAATTTCCGAAACTGCGCGGATTCAAAGCGAGATTCTCACAATACTTGAATCCGAAGGCTATCCGGCAAACGAAGGTTTCTCCAAAGCTATTTTTGCCTTGGCAGATGACCCAAAACACTATTATCCAGATAGTGATGAAGGCCACGCTCAAATTATTTCTGATTACAAAACCATCATCAGAGAGATTACAGGCCGTATTGGTGAGGTTGTTAGAAACCCCGTTATTGAAGACATTGACTTTCAACGTATCCCTTTGTTTAAAGAAAAAGACTCAGCTGGAGCCTATTATGAGCGCCCCTCCATGGATGGGTCACGGCCAGGAGTGTTTTTTGCTAATCTTCATGACATCAAGGCAACACCCAAATACGGGATGAAGACCTTAGCCTATCATGAAGCCGTTCCAGGACATCACTTCCAGATAACTACTGCCAATCAACTCAAAGGGTTACCCTTATTCAGGTCATTTGTGCCCTCAATAGCCTACCTCGAAGGATGGGCTCTTTATTCCGAACGCCTTGCCTACGAAATGGGCTTGATCAAAGATCCACTGGTAAATGTCGGGCTTACAAGCAGAACTTTTTCGTGCTGTGAGGCTGGTTGTCGATACTGGAATTCATTACAAACGCTGGACGCGGGAGCAAGCCATCGATTACATGTATCAAAATACAGGCATGGCAAAGTCTGATATTATAGCAGAAGTCGAGCGCTACATCGTACTTCCGGGACAGGCTACGGCTTACAAAATCGGCATGAACAAATTGCTAGAACTACGAGAAAGGATGAAACTGGCTCTCGGACCTGCTTACGATATCCGCGATTTTCACGATATTATACTACTCAATGGCCCTCTGCCTCTCAGTATTGTGGAAAGCCATATTGATCGCTTCATCGCCGCACATCCCTCGGTCAGATCCCGCTCCCCGGAGGGGTCCAAAACAAAGACTACGCACTAGACTAAATCCAGGCTAGAGCTTCCTCTAAAGTCACTTGAGGTAGGTTTGGCACAAAGAAACTCCTACTCGCAACCTATACCTATCTAAAATTTCTACGGCATTTCAATCTTACTTGAAAGGATTGTAGCAACAGTGTTATTTCCCCCTTAGAAAAACATGTATCACTAGGAGGTCTTCGTGAAGCGATTTCTTTTAGCATCAATAGCCGTCACTTTAAGCAGTACTACTCTGGCACAGAACCTAGTCAATAGACCAGGCATGGTGATTACAAACCCTATTAACGGGATTAGTCTTAACCCTTCGAGCAACAAAATATTACGCGCTAAAATCAGGGAATTAGAGGCGACTGTCGAGGAATTGCAAGAGCAAAACGAACAGCTGATCCAAGAAAATCAAGATCTTAGAGAGAGAAACAACCAACTGTTTCTTGCCATCAAAAACGGAACTCCTATCATTAACCCCAACGACCCCAGTGGAGGAAGCCTTGGAGGCTGCGGTGAGAATCGTACACCAGGGGAAGGCGAATATTTGGTCGATATCAACCAAACCCCTTTTGGTTTATTGAAAGTCGAGATTTCTAGTTCGGACTTGAGTAGTTTGTCTTTAGATGAGCGCGGCCTCGGAAGTGTTGTCTGTGAAGATACCGAGGACAATATGTCATCTTGCACCCTAACTATGACCAGAAAGAGTTCTGAATAACTAATATTATTAGTTTATTTGTCAGTTACGAAAGGTAGATCTCGGACTTCGCTGATCTGCTTTTTTTTCGTTGAATATGACACTTCGTTTATGTTATACGTCACTTCAACGCTTTGACCTATTGGCCAAGTAAGCCTAAACCACAAGATAGGTAAATTTCCATGAGATTTCTTTCCCTATTTCGTAGCCTTGGTATTTATTCGATTAGCTTCCTTATGATTTCGCCTCTCCTAATCCAATGCTCTAAGTCCGATAACATTAATCAAGAATTTGACCCTGTGGCAAGGGAATGCTCTCGACTACCGAACGAAAATAGTTTTTTTGTGAAGTTTTATTCTGAGCAGATTGAACTAAACTCAGATAGACTTACTTTTATCGGTGCTAGTCCGGCCCCTCTAGGAAATAATTGTTATGAGTTCACTTATGGAGCATACGACTTCGCTGTATCTGATGAGTCAAGCGGTCTTTACAAAGAGGTAAGTGTGGATGAATTAACGTCGAATGAAATCCAAAGGATTGAACTTGACGAAAGCGATAGCAAGGCTCTTGAGCTCATACGAGGTTGCGGAACCTGGAATCGTCGGCTTCGACAATTTGATGACAGCTCTTTGATCTTCAAGGTTCTCGATCCCGAGGGCACTATTCCAAAAACACTCAGACTAGAGTCGTCTTCGGTTGAATACGGAACATTTGCCCCTAAAGAAAACGATCTGGCGTCTTTCTTTTCCGAGTTCGGCTGCCTAGTTAGTTCAGACTTTCCTGGCACCTCCGATACTGACCTTTTTTTCCAGTTAACGTCAGAAAAAGGAAAAGCTGTTTTCGAGCCTACCACCTTTTTAGAGAACAGGTCGATACTTACGCAAATTCAGCTCATATCGTTTGAAAAGTCTTGCGAGAACTCCCCCTATACCTTCTGGAATGAAGGCATCTGCCACGAAAAACAGTACGTTGATTATTGCAAACAGGTAGACATAGAAGCTTTCAGCCCTATTAGAGAAACCGTTAGAGCGTTAAATGCTAGCTTTTTCGATAAGACAAGTGAATCTTTGGAACCAGAAGAGCTCTGTCTTTCCACTCAAAACAAGCTTTCTTCTGGAAATATCGACCTAATTATCGAACGACTTGGAAACGATGGTGGTGTGTTGTCGACGATGCTTGAAATTGACTTAATGCTGCTAAAACCTTATGCGAAAAACTTTAAGAGTATCAGAATTTATAATCAACCGGTGCGAAATCAGCACATATTTGCTGATTTTGAAAATCTAGAAAGTCTTCGATTACAAGATACCGAGACACATGATCTGACACCATTCCTCGGACTCACAAAGATTTCTGAACTTGAACTTACTATTGGCGGAATTACAAATTTAGAAGGAATTGAAAAACTCAAATCACTAACAGATCTTAATCTTCAGGATCAGGCAATCTCTGATATTAGTCATCTTTCTGGTCTCACAAATCTTGAGAGGGTAAATCTGAAAGAAAATTTGATATCTGACCCCAGTCCAATATCAGCGCTCATTAACCTTAAAACTCTAAAAATAGGGTTCAATCCTTTAGTCAATATTTCGGACCTTAGATCTCACCTTAATCTGGAGTCGGTTGAAATTAAGGGGTTGAATATTTTTCAGAATCAGTTTGACTATTCCTCTCTTGGCATGCTTCCTAGTAACCTGGAACGACTTGATATTAGCAACAATAATCTAAAGGATATAACAAGCTTTTCGCAGCAACTTGCAAAAATAAAAGACCTCGCAGAAATTGATGTATCTAAAAATCAACTGACCTCTCTGTCACCTCTCCTTGCTTCAGGGAACCTTAGAACCATCATTGCAGAAAACAATCGCATCCGAAGTGTCGATGACTTAAAGGCGAATACTTGGTGTCCGATTTCAGAACGTCCGAGCCTAGACGACGAAAACCCTGAAGACGCTTGTTATGTGCAAATAGAAATGAGATTCAATTGTATGGAATCACAAAACATCACTGATATGCAAAACTCAGCTTTTGACTATGGCTTTTTCCTGAATAAACCGAGATCCATCTCTAATTCTTGTCCTTCGGAAGATTGATGATATTTTTTCCAAATTTATTATCAGTCAAAGAGCGCAATTTTCAATGCAACCTAATTGATCAAGATCAAGAACTTCATGAATATAGGCATCAGGCCTAACTAACAAAGCAACGTTTTTATAAGGGGGGTCTTTAGCCTTAAACGATTTATCAGAGTCTTTGCCACCCACGCAAATGACCCTAACGAACTCGGGAACATTAATGGTAGGTTTATCCTCATCAGAAAATATCAACAAGCTATAGCAACTATAATTGAGTATCGAGTATATTCGTTTTATAGCATCGTCTTCAGTAATTTCAAAGTCATGTAGCCTCGAACCCACTAGCTGATCGTCACGAGAATAACGAATACCCATTCCCGTAATGTTTCCTGCTTTTTCCTTGACGATTCGAACATAGTTTTCCGCGTGAGTGGTTTCTTTTCCATCCTTTGTTGCTCTGACTAATGCCCCTGAAGACTCTATCACACTTTTTGCAACGGGTAGACGTTCTGTCTCATAGGAAGCCAATAATTGAGTTGCGTGACCTTGCTTTAGGCTCATGTTAAGCTTCCACATGAGGTTAAATGCGTCAGCTAAACCAGTATTTAAACCTTGACCGCCGTTGACCGAATGAATGTGACAAGAGTCACCTGCGAGGAAAACCTTATCATCGACCGAATATGAAGCCGCTACGGATTCCTTAACCGAAAACTGCGAGAACCATGCGATAGTCTTAAATTCTAACCTGTAGGGTTGCATTGCGCGGTTAATTTTCCCTAAACAGTCCTCTAAAGCAAACTCTTTTTGATCCATCCTTACATAGAAGCGATCTATATCTCCCTCCCTGGGTATCCAAGCGACATCCGAAGTATCGGCCTGGAATACTATAATTTCAGGCACTTTAGGAAAGTCTGACTCAATCACTCCGTCTATTACCGCCCAAACAATTTGGGGACGAACGATAGAAAAGGGGATATTGAAACGACGACGAACATATGACCGCGATCCATCTGCTCCAATAACGTACCTAGATTTTACCATTTGACCATTGGATAGAGTCGTCAGACAATGATCTTCCAAAACCTGTATATCTGTAGCAGTAGTCCCCCGAACGACAGCTGCACCAAGACGTTTCAATTTTTCATCAATTAGTTTCTCAATATGGGATTGCCCCAACATGAGGAAGTGTTTGTGAAAGCAACCTTCAAGCTCATCCCACCAAGATGACTGACGAGAGATAAACTTACCTTCTTTAAATACTGAACTTGTGTTACACGGCTTCCCCAGAGGGTAAAGTTCATCAAAAAGACCCACGATTTCGAATAGTTGAAGAGTTCTTGCATTGAGAGCATCGGCTCTGCCCACTTCCAAAGGTCCATGAGACTTATCAATAACTACCGCATCAACTGAACTGATATGTGCTAGCAATGCACACATCAACCCAACAGGCCCTGCACCTATAATCATAATATCAGTATCGACGACATTCATTGGTATGACTCCAATCCTAAATTCTTCCACGGCGGATCACTCTCTATTTGAATCCTCTGTATGTGCCGTGGAGTATTTTTAGAAAAGCTCTCTCGCCCGTGCAAAAGGGTAAAATTGTCAGCAATCACCAAGTCTCCATCCTGCCATTCATGGGCATAGATATAGTCTCTATCATAGAGCTTAGATCGGATTGAACTGAGCATTTGCTTGCTAAGTTTATCGTCTACTCCTTCCCATCGCATCTCAATGGGATTTATCAGCGATCCCCTCGATGGATCATGAGGCTCATTGAATCGGATCACATCATATTGGTGGTAAGGGTGTTTGGTAATCAGCGGCGAAACGGTTTTACTATCATAAAACTCCATCTTTCTCTTATATACTGCCTTAACGTCATTCCATTGATCTCTCTCAACAAAATTTAGTCCCGCTAGTATTTTCGGTGTATGAGTAAAAAGTGTCCGGCCACCGCATCCTTGTAACGGGGCTTTTTTACAATAGAACATCTGATATTCAGGGACGAATGGTCTATACATCCCATCCCAATGCATGGGAACATAGCTGCAATCGAAGATGTGATCAGCTGGACGATGATGCTCTACGAGCTCGAGTATTTCTCCGAATGGCCATAGACTGATTTCTCCCCAGCCTTGAGCGAAACTAATAAAATTTTCATTATTTGATAACCTTCTAAACCCCCTCAAAACCAAAAGCTGATACTTTCGAAAGAGCGAGCGTAACGCTTCAATATCAAGATCAGTAATCAGCTGATGCTTTTGCTCAGGTTGGATACAAAGCCCAAAAGGATTCGTCGTTGTCATAACACAATTCATATCAGAGTCCTGTCTGATTCGCTTTGTGATTTTTTATTGCCCTAAAATAACTTGGTAAGCCCTTTTCCGAAAACACAAGTTTGTAACCAGCAGATTCTGCATCAGAACGCTTCATAAGATGATAAACGCCTTCTCTTTCTACTGCCACCCCATGCCATGGAGTCATCCAACTTTCGTTACCGACGAGTCTAATTCCTAGCTTTTTAGATCCACACTCTTGGGGATGAATGGAAAGTCTAACTGCCCTTGGAAACAACTCCGCAACTAACTCACTCCAAGCGTTGCTTCTACGAATCACTTCATAAGCGCGTAAGCGGGCTTTCTTTTGAATTGATGTATTACTTTCCTGACGATCTGGAGTTAGGGCATCTTCATACAGAAATCGGGTTATTCCGCAATACATACGGTTAGCTTCCCGCTCTTCATGAGCCGCCTTAGGATCAGACCCTGCTTTAACTTGCTTTTTCAATAGGTCTAGTGACTTACCGTAGCTGAGCATGAGTCTTTGCCTCATATCATCGAAGCTTAAGTTTTGGTAAACCTCATCAAGATTAAAAGTAGAAATATCTGGAAGGGAAAGATCCAAAATAAGTTGATCTATTGCTTCTTGATAAGCTGTCACGTGAGATTCTTGCATTCCTACGACGTCGCTAAACACTCTTCCATCAGAGCACAGAATGATTTTCGCACCTGGTTGATATAGTCTCTGTATTCTTTGGGTCAGATCTGCCAAAAATTTAAGAGCTAGCTCTTCAGCACAATCCGGGAGGTGAGAGAGAACCTTTCTTGGATTTGGAGATTTCCCAGGAAAAGCCGGCAATACAAAGGTGATCGGTAGTTGTTCTTTAATAGCGCGGATAATTTTTGGAAGATGCCAGGTACTACAATTTGAGCAGTTATCGTCGCTACAAGCCAGAGCATCCTGAACAACACGCCTATAAGGCAGCACCTGAGCCAAAATCTTTTCGGCCAGGGCCAAATGAATATCGTGCAGCTCGCTGGGTTCATGGGACTCGCCACCCTTTAATTCTTTTTGATTTTCGCAACTTACAGATTTCATGATCACCTCCTTACCTCGAACGTACGGCAAGGTTTTCCATAAATATAATGATTATTTAAAATTGTTGTGATAAGAAGTATTCATGTCATTGCTTATGGACGACATCAAGTATTTCATGAAAATTACAGAGACTCTAAATATCACCAGAGCTTCTGAAATTATTGGAATTTCTCAACCGGCACTCAGCTATGCGATCAAACGCCTTGAGCGGGAGCTCGGAGGCGAGCTATTTATTCGATTGAAAAGTGGAATCCGTCTTACGAAGCTGGGCGAAGAGTTCAAGCGCCGCTGTCATAGGCTGCTATTCGAGTGGGAGCAAGCTCAGAAACTCGCCAGTCCCGAGCTCGACTCAGCTCAGGGTCACTTCACCTTTGCTATACATCCATCTGTGGCCCTCTACACGGTCGGTAGCTATATGCCAAAAATTCAATCAAAATTCCCTCAGCTAGACATTAGCTTTATTCATGGTTTATCTAGGGAGATGACGGAGAAAGTTATCAGTTGGGAAGCGGACTTTGGCATTGTTGTCAATCCGGTCAAACATCCAAGCCTTGTGATTGTGCGTCTCTGCCATGATGCAGTCACGGTGTTCGGGAGAAAACATGCTCCGAAAAAGCTAATTTTTGATCAGAACTTAGCTCAATCCCAACATATTCTTAAACTAATCCAAAGTGATCAAAGATACCATGGCTCCATCACATCCCAAAACCTGGGAGTCGTTGCAAAACTAACGGATCTTGGTTTGGGCTATGGGATACTTCCCTCTCGAGTTGCAGCGGAATACCACCTTGATGCCTTACCAGGAGCACCCTCCCATATCGACGAAGTATGTTTGGTGTATAGGCCGGAAAAACATACAAATGCCGTAAGCAAGGAAATCATAAAGCTCATCAAATCGACAAAAATCTAATTTTTTTTCATTTTCCTGAAATATTTTCCCACTTCAACCGTCTTACGAAAAGTAAACACAACAAACCACTGTACAAACTGTTTAAGTTTTTTAGACAAATTAAATAAGGCCATATTATGAACGAACTAAACCTAGAGCATAATCCAACATTTATGCAAGACTACAAGCTATCTTTTTCATTTACCGGTAAGGGCGCAGATTTGCTGCTCATCATGATGCTTAACCTGTTTCTTTCCATCATCACTCTAGGCCTATATTATCCCTGGGCCAGAACTAATGTAAGGCGTTTTCTTTGGCGCAACACCAATCTGAATGGAGTCCCTTTTGAGTATACGGGTACTGGAGCCGAGCTCTTTATCTCCTTTATTCAGGTGATTCTCGCCTACGCAGTTTTCATTGGATTAACTTTCGCTTTCAAAGACAGCGTTGGCATGACGGCACTCATTAATGCTTGCCTTCTTTTAACGATATTTATACTGGCTCCGTATATGATTATGGGATCTTTTGCTTATAAAGCCACTCGAACAAAACATCGTGGTCTTTCCATGCACTTTGATCGATCTAATCGTGTGGGATTCGCTTCGGGAATGTATTGGCGTTTCATCGCGCTGTACTTCACTTTTGGAATCTATACACCTTGGTTAACCAACTATATCAATAAAGGTTTGATCAATGAGACATCCTTTGGTGATTTAAAGTTTAAGTACTCTGGAAGGGGTTCTGGCCTTTTTGAAATTCAACTTGTTAATGTCATTTTTATCATTTTGACCCTTGGCTTGTTTTTGCCGTGGGCGGCTATCAGAACACTTCGTTATCAGATTGAACATTCATCCGTGGATGACGCGCAATTCAAGGTGGGTATGACAGGGATGGATATGCTAAAAGTAGGTCTATTTTCGCTTCTGATTCCCATCACAGTAGGTATCGCCTATCCTTTCGTCAGGTGCTATACGTTCAGAAAGTTCTACGATAGCCTAACCCTAGAGGGTGAGTTAGATTTTACCAAGATCAGAGCTATGAAACCGTCTCAAGGTACTGCTCTAGGTGAAGCCAGTTCGGACTTCTTCGATCTCGAATTTGGATTCTAAGACATGGTCTCTTTCAATTGTCGTGGGAGTTACTTTGATGGTATCTCCCCAGTAGAGCAAGACGTTCAAGTCTTATTTGATACTGCAGGAATCGTAATCTCCGGAAACTCGATACCAGAGGGATCGCTGCGAATAGCAGCTTTAGACTGTAAGTTTGAGTTTATTGGTGACGATCAGTGCCGCATCACCTATTCTCGCAAACAATCTGATTTCTCTTCCCAGATAAGTGTAATCGAAAACGACTTGAGTCATAAAATGAGTGCATTGGGGTTGACAAAACCTCCTCTTCCGACAGGTTCGCGGCGCAACAAGTGGATTGCGGGTCTCATCAGTATCAATATTATCCTATTTGCGAGCGCTCACTTCTTGATGGGCCCCATTGCCTATTGGATCGCCAACAGTGTGAGTCATGAAAGGGAAAAAGAGCTTTTTCACGATTGGGCCATAGTCAGTTTAATCGAATCCAAGTGTAATTCTTCGCTTCATGACAAAATACTAGATCGATTGAGCGCTCAGATTCTTGGCGAACAGTACGGTGATATTCATCCCGAAATTATGATTCTCGACTGGGACATGGTGAATGCTTTCGCCTTACCTGGTGGTCAGGTCATCATCACAAAGGGTTTTCTGAATCATATCGAAAAAAGACAAGAATTAGTAGGTGTTTTGGCTCACGAACTTGCTCATGTTAGCAAACGCCATGTATTAGCTGAGTATCTTAAATCTCTTGCCTTAGTTGCGTTTTGGTCTGTCACATTTGGTGATTACTCTGGTCTCATCGCTGATCCGCAAACCCTACAACAATTCCTCGAACTAGGGTTTTCTCGACAAGCCGAGTCAGAAGCCGATCTATATGCCATAGAGATGTTAAACGACGCTGGTCTTGATTCGACAGGGATTGAAACATTCTTCGAGAGTTTTCAGAATCGCCATGAAAAAAGCGACGAAAACCACGAAGACTACCTGGAAATACCCGAGATTCTATCGACCCACCCTAGTCACGATAATCGCATCCAGATGCTTAAGGCTATTTCAAAAGTGCGGGAAAACAAAGGGATTTCCCTAAGTGACTTTCGCCGTTTGAAACGAGCCTGTGACGACAATTCCTCGGACGTGTACCAATAGCTTTTTGGACTAAACTTTAATTCTAATTTCAGCCGTTATGCATGTTCGAGGGGATTTAAAGCTCTCTTTTTTCCCGGGTGCTTTCAAGAGCCCATAAACGCCCAAACACTTATACACCGTCAACTGCAGTTGTGAATCTTGCCATACCGGATATGTCCGCTTAAATGATGGGCGACAGGTCATGCCGACATTGATGTGTTTTTTGGTGGCATTGACTTTGAGACCAATGAAGACGCGCGATCTGCATTGATAGAGTATCTGAAAACCTTATAGATCTCGTCCAAAAATCAAATTTTCTTACTTCTGACTAAAGTTCAATATTTATAAAAATCGACCCAGATGGAGACTACCATGGTCTACATCTCGGGATCCAACACCGCACAGCTTGGCAATAAATTTGATAATCGTTCCCGAAACGAACCATCATATCTCTTTCCTCCAATGGTCTCACAAGGAAGTGCCAGATTCCTGCGGCAAGCGGAATAGCCAAGAGATAGCTCCATGAACCCACAATCAAACTAACACCAATCCCCTGGGTCAACCCAAACATAGCCATCGGATTCCGAACAAACCGATAAGGTCCAACTATAACCAAACGCTGAGCTGTATCCAAAGGTAGAGGAGTCCCTTTACCATTTCGTGCAAGAATAAAGCCTGTATATAGATTTGCAATACTAGCGAGCAACAGAACCATCCATCCCATAATGGTCGTGAATGGGTTAGAAAAATGATGAAGCCCTAGAGTCTTGTCCAAAAAAATGAAGAACCAAGGAATCAGTATCAGACCGATGATCCAAATGATAAGACTATAAAGAAGTGTTTTCAAAATATTTTGGCTATCGGATGTTTCCCGAGAGGGGCGAAACAGTTTCATTACAAGACTCTCACTAGACAACTAGTCTTTTCCCATAATTATAGAATCCTATAACAAGATCGGACTAAAAACTATTAAAAGTAGCGTTTCCATTTTTAAGGTTGCTAATTGAAGCGATCTCATTAATCTATTGCTGTTGAATTACGGTTTATATGAGGTACGATATGGCAAAAGCAGCAGCAAGGCATATTTTAGTAGATACGGAAGAGAAGTGTCAGGATCTGAAAAATCAGATCATCAATGGTGGTGACTTCGCAACCTTGGCAGCGTCCCACTCGACATGTCCATCCGGAAAAGAGGGTGGATCTTTAGGCATGTTTGGAAAAGGAGCCATGGTTCCAGAATTTGACGAGGTAGTCTTTTCCGCTCCATTAGGTGAGGTCCAAGGTCCGGTCAAAACTCAATTTGGTTACCACTTGATCGAAGTGACCATGAGGTCTTAAGTATCTTATTTGACTTCTCCCCACGGATAAATCCGGGGGATTCTTTACTCGCCTAGGAGGCTTTCAAGCTATAGACGCCTTGCCCAGACGCCTTATCCTTAATATTCATTGCCGCATTTAGATCTGCATTTGTCGAATGATTGCAATTCTGACAAATGAATGTTGATTGATTGACGCGGTTTAGCGGATTCCTATGTCCGCACTTGTTACAAGTTTGCGATGTTCCTTGAGGGTTGCAATAGATCACTTTCGATCCATGTTTTTTCGCTTGCCACTCAAGCTTCTTCGACCAATCGTACCAAGCCATGCGAAGTATGGATCTATTAAGACCAGACTTTTGAGCAACCATCTTACCTGGATTTTCAACCGTCCCTGTTGCGGAGGATGACATATTTCTGATTTTGAGGTCTTCTAACGCGATGACTCCGTGGTTTTTGGCAATCTCGCGTGCTGATTTCCAAGTAAAATCTTGACGAATATATGTAGCCTTCTTATGGAGGCGATTGATCCTATACTTTGATTTGTACCAATTACTCGAGAACTTTGTTTTACGAGAGAATTTGATTTGTTCCTGAGCTATTTTCTTTTCTATTGATTTCAGTTTTTCCAGATCAAGGCTGTGCTCACTCTCATCAGATAAAGCTAGAGTCTTGGCTATGCCTCGGTCCACTCCCACAATAGATTTTGAGGAGCTAATAATGCTATCGTATTTATCACCGATGTCGCAGAGAACAGAGATGAAATAGTCATTTCCCTCTTTTCGCAGCGTTACTGATCGAGACTTTCCTTCAAGATCTCTAGACTTTAGATAACGCAATCTGCCAATCTTTGGCAAAGTGATATAACCCTTTTTTGGATTGTTATGATCTTGGAAGGAGAATCCCTGGGGGAACTTAATACCAAAGGGGCGAGACTTTTTCTTGCGTTTAGGATAACTACCAATACCCTCGAAAAACCTTTTGTAGGCACCATCTAAGTTTTTGATAGTTTGTTGGAGAGTCTGTGAGGGCACATCCTTAAACCAAGGAAATTCTTCTTTCAGCAGAGGAAGTTCTTTGTCCTGGCTAGCCCAGTTGATACCTTTATATTTTTTCCAAGTCTTTTTCTTTTTTGAGTCCAACTGAGATCTAATTTCCAGGGATGCGAATGACCTTGCCCGTAGCTCCTTGTAGTCGTTCATTTCCCGTTGTTCGAGAGCAATATTATACAAACATCGACAAGACCCGATCCATTGATTGATGATAGCTTCTTGGGTCTTATTAAGTTTTAGTTTGTATCTGAAGTATTGCATTCGATGCCCCAATCATGTATGGCTGTGTTATATAGAGAAAGGGTGCATAACTCAATGAGAAAATTCAAGTCTAACAAAAATATAGTATTTTCATGTATATACCATGTCGTGTGGGTCACCAAATATCGGAAGAAGTACTTAGAAGGAAACATCGAAAAACGCCTTAAAGAGATCTGCAGAGAGGTGTCTGAAGAGTCGGGTTTTGAGATCAAGGAAATGGAGTGTGACAAAAACCATATTCATTTGTTAGTTGAATGCGATCCGCAGTTTGGTATTCACAAGGCAATAAAGAGGATGAAAGGTAGGTCATCTAGGTTAATGCGGGATGAATTCGAAATTCTAAGGCAACGTCTGCCTACACTTTGAACTAATTCCTACTTTGTTTGCACAGTAGGAGGTGCACCAATATCTGTTGTCAAACAGTATATAGAATCTCAAAAGAAAAGGGCAGCACATTGAAGGGCTGCTCACCTCCGCTAATCGCTTCGGATCACAATCGCCTTATATCCCCATGGATAAATCCAGGGGCTTTACTACGTTTTTTTGTAAGGCAGCCCGCTATTGGAATTGACCTTGTTTTGATTATTCGCTAGGTAAGCCTAGCCTGAATTTAACTCTGGAATGGCAGAACCCATGTTAGGCTTCACACCGATATTTTTCATCTTGGCTTGTTTATTCTGTAATCAACAGCTGTTGGCCAATAGAGCCGTCGATGTTGGCAACGGAGGCGATGTGGTCATTTGCGCAGAAGGTCATAATGGGATAGTTGCGGAGACGCAATATACCTTAGACTACATGTTTGCCCGTGCGAATTTCACCGCCATTCCAGCAGACCTTTCCATCTCCAAAGTGATCGAGCGCATGATCGCAGTTTATCCAGGCGTTGGGCAGGAATTGGCGGGATTTATCCAAGCTGCAAATCTTCAGATCTTATCCAGACCAAATCTACTTTCTGAGTTTATTTGGCGGCCAGCAAACCTCATAGACATCACAGATGAAAATCTTCTCATCCGACTTCCTTCTGGATGCTATGTTGACGGCGATGTCCATCAGCCAAGGTTAAAGCAAGCCGTGATTCAAGATCGAAGGAATGTATCTACGGTATTTCGATATGATCAAGAGATTCTATCGGAGCTTAGAAGAAACCCTATCCAATACTCATTCCTTCTCGTCCACGAATGGCTATGGAAGTATAGCGATAATGCAGTCGTCCTCAGAGATTTAAATAGCTTTTTACATTCCACCGAATTTTTTCAACTCGATGAATCCGACGTGCGCCTTGTACTAAGAAACCTAGGGTTTCAATTACAAAAAAGCCCCATTCCTCACTACGATATTACAATCGACGAGAGTTTCTTGGCCAAAATCGATGAGTATGAGCCGGCGACCTGCAAAGCAGTCTCAGGGCGCGGGTTTTCCTATCAAGTAACAAATGAAGTGGTGGATACAATTTGGTTCTATATAGATTCAGCTGATGGCATTCCCTTAGGGCATATTTCCTACCCAGGAAACGAATGGGACGAGCATTTTATGATGCGGCGCTCATTTTTTCAGCCTCTTAAAATAGTCATGCGGCTAGAAGACAACGCTCGCGGTATCAGTCGTTGGCTTACCATTGTTGACTGCGAGAAAATTGACTAACTTCGAAGCTCCGAATCAAGCAAACGGGGCCTACGTAAATCTTCCCACTCATTAATTAAGAGGGTAAGTATATTTTCAAGTCTCTGGCTTCTTTTGCCGATGCGAACTCGAAGTTCGAACCGATAGAGATGAGATTTGCTAGAAACATTAGGCAGTTTTCCGGGTCAAAATTTAGAGGCTGCTTGGAAAGAAGAGCGTTCACAGATTTCCAACCGGTTACGCCCCTTCTTTGTGGTGGGCGCGGTAGTGATTTTCGCCTGGATTGGGATCGATTATTATCTTTTCGGCGACAATAAGTACTTCGGTTGGTGGGTGGCCTCCCGCATTATTTCGGGCTTGGTGCCTTTTACGTTGCCCTATTTTTTTGAGAAATCCTGCCTCATTCGCGAAAATGGCCTTCAAATCTCGGCCTATGGTAGTTTTTTAGCAGTCTCATTATTACTGCCTACGCTGAACCAGTAAGAGTACAACGCCTTTGCCAATCTACTCTCAATGACGTTTCTGCTCGTCCCACTACTGTCGCCTCCAGGAATAAAAAACTATCTTTTCTGGTCAAATCTAATGCTCGTGACCATGTGCCTACAGGGTCTATTTGTCCCTTATAGTTTTAAAGACATTTTCTTTCAGGGCGGCTTGTTGTTCTTCCTGAATTTTTATGTGTTTGGATACCTGCTTTTCTTTACCAGAGAGGCTATGTCACGCCGGAACTTTTTATTAAAGCAAAAACTACTTCAATCGAACCGTGATTTAGAAAGCAAATCACAAAAAATCAAAGCACTGTTCGAATCGCTTCCTCAAATTATTATTCATCTGGGTAAAAATGAAGATGACGACATTATCATAGAATCAGAAGTTTCGGAATTAATCAAAAATATTCATCCCAAGCCTAATTCTCTTAGCGGCGAAAACTTCTGTAAAGAGATTTTATCTCTGTTTGGGCTCAGTAAACTGGAAGAGGATCAAATCCGAAGTGTCCTCGATCAAGCACTTGACGCTCCTCTCATCCAGTACGAAGTCAATAGTCACTTGCTTCCTAAAAAACTAAAGATACCCCACCCTCAATCTAAAGCCGAAGGAGTTTTCGATGTAAAGTGGCAACCAATCGTTGACGCTAACGACGATATTGAGGGCTTTGTTCTCATATTAAACGAAATTACAGCAATCCTTGAGCTTGATGCAAAGAGAAAAATTAGCGAAAGACGAAACTCCCTCGTGCTCGAACTTATCTCTCTTCCTCCTCAGAAAAGCTGTGATTTCATCGCCAATGCTTCAAGTCTCATGGAGGATTTGAGAAAAACTAATGCGATCGCTGATAACAAGGAAAGGCTGATATACGAGTACCGGTACATTCATACCCTAAAGGGTATAACAGTGACATTAGGTATTGACACTCTTAGCGGCATACTTCACGAGATCGAAAGATTGAAAATTTAATCTCGAGCCAAATGACTGGAGAAAGCGCATTAGCTCAAAAGAATATCGAAGGCCTTTTGACAAGCCTTTATGATACGTCAATATCAATCTTCTAAAACGCGATGAAAAGGAATTCAAAATTGGACTTGGTAAAGTCATAGAAATTGCCAGTGAATCATCATCACTCGATCATTTCTTAACAGAAATCCATAACCTTAGGTTAACAAGCTTGTCTCAATTCCTTGAAACTCTGATTAATGATGTTGCTAAAAAAACATCCAAAAAATGCAACAAACCAGAGCCAAAAGTCGTTGTATCAGGCACAGATATACTCTTTAACAACCGTAACCTTTCGTTGAAAATATCTCAATGGTTGACACACATCATCCGCAACTGCATGGATCATGGCATTGAAGATGCTAAAACGAGGGTAAGCCAAGGAAAAGAAATCTTTGGCACCATTAATATTTCGATCGAACAAAACGAAGGCCTCCTAGCTCTCAGTATTCAAGACGACGGTCGTGGCCTTAATCTTAGCGCCCTAAGTCAAAAAACTGGTATTCGGATAGATGAACACCAGAAGCTTGCCGAAAGTGTTTTTAGCGACGGATTGTCCACAGCCGAAAAAGTCACTTCTATATCGGGACGTGAGGTCGGACTTTCATCAGTCAGAGGTGATATCAGAGCCGTAGGTGGCGATATTATTCTCAAATTTGCAGACAAAACGCAAAGTCATCATCAATATCGTCCATTCGCATTCGTCTGCACTTTACCTATTGCGTTGTTCGGGACGGGTCCAATTGCGAACTTCGATAGAAGTGCTTGACGTAAGGCTTTTACGACCAAAGCTGAAATCTAAGGTCCAATAATTGAAAAACTTCATTGACAGGCGCAAAGTCGACTAGCACCCACTGGCGGTGGCACCGAAACGTTGGTTTCTTTTCTATCCCAGAGGACCTTATCATTGAATTGATGACAACCGACACCAAAGGGTGTTCGAATCAACTCTAGTTCAAAATCATTGCGATTTTCAATGCGGCTGTATAGATCAAGACAGGTCTGAGCATTCTGATCGTTAGCACTACCTATCACAGACTGTACGGAAGGATCAACTTGAAGGCCAAAATCTTCGCACTGCTTGCTGCAACTCTGAGATGTTTTAAAGTAACAGGATCCATTTAGCTCGGTCCCAATAGTGCAGGTAGCATCAGGGGTCTGAACTGGATTCTGTACCTCGATCTCGCCACCAGTTTCCAAGGTAGCTATGGACCCTGGTGTGCTTTCGTATTCAAAGATAAAGGTGCTTAGATTAAGTAGAGTCTGCCTTTCCTCAAGACTACCGCCACTAAACACAAATATAATAGAAAAAAGTGTATTATCATTTGGTAATTTTTTTTCAATCGTCAAGGCTTCAGGTTTGGTGTTGTAGCGAATTTCAAACTGAGTCCAAGCACCAGTGGGAAGATCTGCTTTGGATCCATCTTCAAGGCTCAAAAGACAGCCCACCTCCAATTGATTCGCATTGCTTTCATCCGGTAAGCATTTGATACTCATTTTAGCGTAACCGGGGACATCGGCTGATTCTTCGGATGGCCGATCATTGGCCTGCTGTACAGTTTTTATTTTTGTGGTGCTCTTAGGTTCTGATTGATTGCAAGCTATAAAAACCAAGCTACCAGTCAAAAAAAGCGACATCAGTGGTTTCATACTCTCACCTGACCTTTACTGGCTGTTACTATATAATCCACGAAAGATCCCCTGATCAAAAGCTTTTAACTATTCAAAATATTCATACACTCGTCATTTAATCTTTTCACAAAAGTCAATCTCTTCAAGATCTTTAGCCATCCCCAATACATCGCCAGATTTTCCTTGACTTAATTTCTTACTTAAACTTTGGTATTCGCTCCATGTTACTGCTGCCATCGCCATATAACGACTCCGATAAAGCCACCGAGTGATGGAAAGCCACGCAAGAAGCTCCTTATCAATTGTTCTAAGCTCTCGAATCTTCGATAGACAAGGCTTCAGCTTACTCAAACGGTGATGAAAGGGAATATCGCTTTCATAGGCGTTCTCCACAGCCAAACAAATATCATGAAGCTGGCGATAATCACGAAGGGATATTTCTTTGTGTCTGTTAACACTAGCCAATTTGGGAAATCGACCTTGCCACTGTTTCTTTGGTAACGACCTCAATATCATGAAGCATTCTAGAAGGTAACTTGGATGATAATGAGTACCACCTCTTTGCGTTAACAATAGCAGAGGAGAGGGATCTTGATCGATGGCAATTCGACAATACATTTCTTCCCACTCAAACTCTACTTGATAGCGTTCATCATTCACACTGATTTTGCTCTGACTAATTAATTCTAAGGCTTCCTCGAGGCTACCAGATAGCCTCAAACCTCGGACCCTTTGCAACTGAACTTTCTGGGCCAAGATGCAATCGTCGCTGATTTCTAGCGCAGTTTCTAAAAACTTTAGCGCTAAATGGCTGTTTCCCAGACGAAGTGCATTGATTCCCATATCAAGATTTCTTGCTGCATCAAGTCCTGAATCTTTGGTGCTTAAATGATCTCCCAACTGATGTTCCCACAAGGCATCGAGAAACTCACTTCGTTTAAAATGAACCGCACTAAGAATCGAATGCAACTCCCCAAACAAAAAACTAGCTTGCGTCTTAACCGGCTTTATTTCTGCAATTTTTAATATTGCTGATCCCAGTTCACCAAGATTCTGTATTTGATTTTTCTGAAGACCTCCCCATTTTTGATGATGGACTAAGGCAGACATAACATAAACAAAGCGTTTCAGAAGGAGATCTGAATCAATCGTATTATCCAAATTATCAATCTGTTCGAGACAAACCTTGAGTCGGTTCGCCCG
Source organism: Pseudobacteriovorax sp. (assembly GCA_013215145.1). Lineage (GTDB taxonomy): Bacteria > Bdellovibrionota_B > Oligoflexia > Oligoflexales > Oligoflexaceae > DT-89. The sequence continues at coordinate 23,945 of JABSRP010000038.1, read as the reverse complement.
ACCCACCTGCTCTAGATGAAGATCCAGCTCGGCTTTTATTTGCTGCTTTGTGGTGTTTATTAAAGTCCTTGACCAAGTCTTCACCGAGAATCCACCATGTTTTGGAGCTTATAGATAGTCATCGGACTCAATTACTCCAATTAAAGCCCATGCCCCCAATATTTTAGTAAGCAAAAACCATGACGTTGCTTTTCCATCTTACCAAAATCTATAACTAGGCTTATTTATTGCAGATGAAACATAGGGGATCGCCGGCGCAGGTTCCTAAATACGCGATCAAGACAAACGTCAGTTCCTCAAAGGGATTAGATCTTTCCAAATTTATTATACTTTATAAATAGTTAGGCGAGTTCCTCGGTTTGCTACGGCGTAGCATCAACAGTCATTTAACACGACAGTGGGTTTATTCCAAATAATTTAGTAGGTTAAGCCAAAAGTTGGCCCTCATCAGGAAAAAACGTGATCCGTACCATCGATTCTTAGTCAACATTTTAGGTTACCTTGAATCCCAGCTTGTTCAATTAAATCATCGGGTTCCTGAAGATCTTCTCTTTGGCGCCACCATTGCAAATATATTTCGCAAAGGGAAACAACGTAACAGGAGTATGAATATGGCCCGCCCATTGTCTCTAACCAGATCATTATTGATTCAAATCCTACCAGGCCTACTAATAATCAATTGCGGTAGCCCAGTCCCCACCACACCTAGTTACCGCCAGTTAGAGACAGAGGCGTCAACCACTCCATCTGAGTCCAAACGCGATATCAGAGAAACTAACAAAGACGAAGACGACAACGAGTCCATTGATGGGCCAAACGATGAAGAATTGATTGAAGAAGATGTGGAAGATCCTGCAGCCATTAAGGCTGAAATGGTCGCCATGGGAGCCATGGTCTACGCCGAACGCTGCGCCGGTTGTCACGGTGAACTTGCCATGTCGGAGAAACAAGGTAGGACCGCAGCTCAAATCATAGACGCTGCAGGTGTCCTTTTTCACAACGGAGTTCAATGGCCCAATCAGGATGAAGCCTTGACGTTAGAGCTTGCCCTTGAGGTTCCTCAGTAATATGGGAGAGGATATGTATCATCAAGTACTGATACCATTATGTACCTTTAGTTTTCTGAATACCATGGCTTGCAGCGAACCGCCAAGTTCGCCAAAAAAAATAAACGTCATGGTTAGTCCGGGAAAATTCCAATCTTTAGGCAAGGATCAGTTGACGAAGGCTTACACCAAAAGGCTATCTGATATGCGAAGAAGCGTTTCAAAGGCCGTCAACCAACCTATGAATACAACATCAATCGGGATCTCCAAGATATCGGTGGCCGTCAGACTAAACCTTGGTTTCGAATCCGGTGTCATTTCCATAGATCTATTAAACGCAGGGATTGAGACTGTATTCACTAAGAATAAAAACAATTCTAATCTTTAGCTAGAACGAGTTTTACTATGAGATGGGTCATATATATTTTAGGGTTCTCAGTTTTGGTTTGCTCGTGCAAGCAAGGGCCACGGCCTCCCGAAGGTCAACACAAGAAGGATCGCAAAGGTAATCATTCGATACAGTTAGCCAGTGACCCCCATACTCGATCTCCTCGCAAGTATACAAAACGAGAAACTGGCGAGGCGACTCCTACTAGTAAGAATGCAAGTTTTGGATCAATCGCACCAAAGATTCTGCCCGTTGAATCGAAAAATTTATATGGGGCAATCCTGCAAGCGGCCCATGATTCAGGGATCTCTGAGAGCTTTTCTGACGCCAATGGTAATCAATGGCAGTCTAACGGAATTACCTTCGATTTAACTGCGAGTGCAAGTGGGTCGGTAGGACTTTTACTAATAAACGGTACAGCCTCAGCAAGAATAACCATTGCTAATGGTAAGCCATTGAATTCAACCATTATGGAAAAAAATCCTTCTGTATCATTTAACTCTACTGCGACAGAGGCTGACATCATTCAACAAATTCAGACTATCATCGATATCGGAAAAGCATCTGGGCAACTCAAAGCCCCAGAGGTAGTGACAAACGCATTAAAACGCAAGGCTATTGACTTCTTGAATATGATCCAAGCAATACAAAATCAGCTCAACGGTAATTGGGCCCTTAGTGAGCTACGCCTTAGCATAGGAGTGAGCGCAGAGGGACTTATTCTAGCATCAGAAACCTTTAGCGGGGTAAAAGTGAGAAGTGCATTCTTCATAGATTTTGTGTTCAATTCAAATCAAATTCCGAACACACCTTCACAAAATATACAGTCACAACAATTACCAACAGACAATCCAGAGTTTTTGAAACTCACTAATTTTATACAGAACATCGCAGGAAATTTGAACAATATAGAAACAGCAGTTTCACTCCCACAAAAATCATTGGGTCTCTCAAAGATTAAGCTGAATGCTGGTCTTGATGCTCAAGGAAACTTTGGATTACTTCGCTTTGCAGGATCATCAGCCATTTCCATCAGTCTAGAGAAAACTAAGGCAAGAACTAGCAATCAAAGTAATACGTTTATAACGGAAGAGATTCGGTTTTTGGCAGAACCTAAATCGTCTCAAGTCCCTCAGCCACCTTCTAGTATGATAAAAACAGAGGCATTTCAAAAAGGTCTCATCAAGGCTGTTGATTTAAGTCAGGTTTTTTTGCCCGACATATCTGAAACTATTGCGGTAGGTGAGTTTACGATTGATACAGTTGAGGTCTTATTTGAGGTTTCTACCAACGCTGTGCTTTCGGTAGCAACTATCGATTCCTATGCTGCGATTGCAATAGAATTCAAATAAGGAGAGACAATAGATGTTTTTGCGATTCATGGTTTTATTCTATCTCTTAACGTTCAATCAAATTGCTGTGGCTGACCCAGTCATAGACTATCTAACAAAACATCGTGTAAACAACTTAGCTAAAGCTTTAGGTGAGTTTGAAGAGAATGGCGATGCCATCATTGACCCCATAAAATTTTCTCAAGTCGAGTTTACCAGCACGTCTTCAGCTTCAACTATTATTTCAGGCATTAGTGTCGAATTAATTATCGAAATAAGTATCGCATTCGAAAATCAATCGTCTGAGATATAGTCCTGCTTTGCCAACCCGATATCGAAACCCTGGTGCTTTGATATAGCCATGTTCGATATTTTTCGGGGAGAGATGATCTCTCCCCGAAATTTTTAGTATTTCGGAGCAATAGGATCTATCAAGTAAACTACTTTTGATTTCGGCGACTCCTTGAAGAAGCCTCGTTCACCAACTGAGGCAAAAAAAGCATTCCGATGCTCGGTATTGTTATGAAATATTCGCGCATCAGTATCCTTATACACTTCATACAGCTCGATGATGGTAGGATCATGGGGTGACTGATGAATATCGTACCTTAAGACTCCCTCTTCTTGTCTGGATAGCTCGGCATAGGGCAGCAATACGGACAAAAATTCGCCTAGAAGTTCTGGCTTGATACTGACAGACACAAGATTCACGAACTCTTGGCTAGGATCAGGAGGCAAGTCCCCAAGATTGATCTCAGCTACGGGTTCATCCGCTTGAGCCAGTTGGCTTTGCGCCTTTGCCCCACAGGCACTAAGCGTTAACAAAGAAACAGTGACGATTGTCATTTTTAAAAAAGTCTTCATTTTACATCTCCATCAAAAAGAAATATTCAACATCCACGGACAATCATATCGGCAAGTACCAATATTAATAAAATGAAACATAAAAATAATAGCTATGAATAGAATTAATACTCGCTTGGACAGCGAGTATTAATGTCCGAAAATATTGAGTTAAAAGATCTTTCCCTGGAGAGCTAGAAGCTCAGTCTCAGATGGAAGCCTTATCAGTCGATGTTGCAAGTTGGACCTACAGGCTCGGGAAGGTCAGAAGACGTCATAACAAAATCAGGCACTTGATTGAGACTTCTACGAAGACTTGCTATCGATTGATACACGACTCTACGAATGCGATTAATGGCTCCAATGGGTTCATGCTCCGCTATTGCGTGAAAAGGATTGTAAGAGACGTTTTCACATAGCTCCAACATTTTTTCTGACTGTGTATTCTGACGAGGAATGATAATTTGTCCGACTTTAATAAATGGTGCTTCCGATTCGTTCCAAGCAACCATAACATTGTTAATCGGAGTGACTTCATCATTCACATAAAATTGAACCATAAAATTAAAGCAGGCTTCCTCGGTCTTTAATTTCCGATTCATAGCGTTACTGAGATAGTCAGGCCCTGCATTTTCGGGTACTACTCCAGGTCCAAAGGCTTGGCAAGGTTTAACAGAATACTTTACAACTCGATCGTTTAGTTTATACGGAACTTGACTAAAATACTGCTTCTCTAATGGGGAGCTCAAAACAAAGCTTGTAGCTTCACGAATATTCGCAAGAATGTCAGGATTATTTCCGAGAAACTCGTCACGATTTCCCAAAAAACCAAAGTATTCTGACAGACTGTTCAGGAAAAACTTGTTATCACTTGCAAAAATAAAATCATGATGACGATTATCTGGATTGATTAGAGTCGTTCCAGATATATCAAAAAGCTTGACAGCCATCCCTCGAGCATCTGGAATTTCGTCTGGTCTCACAGCTCCTGTGGCATTCGAATACCGTATAAATGCAGGGTAGCTTTTCCCAGGTTGAAATAAAGGTGTCTGCCATTCTATAGGAAGCTTCGCGTTAAGGCGAAACTCAGCTCGGGCACAACCCGTTGCTTTGGGGTGCGCATCTCGTCTTGCGATACCTTCTTCATCGTTAGAAAATCGTTCTTCAACTGTTTCAGATATCGCTCCCGCCAAGGTTTCAATACCTCTAGTTTCCTCCGGAGATTCCTTATTGACGATTTGACCGTTTAAAACGTTAGTCATATTAAATAAAATGAAAAAATGGGGTAACAATGAGCATTTCATAGTTTTATATCCTCAGTTATTTTTAGTCGACTTTCCATTAGGTGCGGCTGATTAGAAGGCACACTAAACAGCTGATAGAAATCTTTGATTAGCACCTCATACATTAATAAACAAGTGTTTTATAGGGCTATCACTAACCTGGAATTTTTTATGTGTTTTTAGGCATTTAGGAATCATTCTCCCATAATAACGGGTAGACTGAATCGCAACATATGGTAATCTCTTCGGGACTTTCTGTAAGCCACGGGAATGTTGACAAGCTCAGAGACCACTTAGTGACTGTGGACTAGCTTCTTTTTGAAAGGGAAACTTAAAGTGTCATTGTATTCTGTACTGATATCGCCTGAATCGAGATCAGCTTATTTTAATCAGTTTTTGGAGGTAGCCAAAGAGGAGTTAAGACTAAACCTCAATCTAGAATGTAGCCATAAGCACCTAGGGGGAATGGATTTTCTGGATTTTGAGACTACCAAACTGCCTGAATCAATTTTTCACTGCTCTGTTGTCCAGGGAGTGTTTGAAATCAAAAACGGATCCTTTCATGTTTGCTCTAGGCCAAACATGTTTCCGTTTCACAAAGACTTAGTTTTCGGTTCAAAGTTCAAAGGCAAAACAAACGAAATACTTACCCAACTACTCGTAAATCTTGCTCGTAATTTTGCAGCTAGCAATCAACCAAAAATCCTTGATCCCATGTGTGGTCGCGGTACCAGCCTACTTTGGAGTTTACAGTTTGGGTTAAACTCAAAAGGAATTGAACAAGACACTCAATCCGTCTCTGATCTCGAAAGGCTCACCAAAAAGTGGAATAAGATCCATCAAATGAATCTGAACATTGAAACAGGAAGTATAGGAAAAAAGAATAAAAAATCATCAAAGTTTATTCAGATAAGCCGTAATTTAATTCAAACAAGATTAGTAACGGGAAATAGTGAGGATGCCGTAGACTTACTCGCAGGCGAAAAATTTGATGCCATCGTCAGTGATTTGCCCTACGGGATTCAGCACTTTGCTGGTAAAAAACGGAACCCTCTCGACGTTTTAACTAACTGCTTTCCGTCGTGGAACAAGCTCCTAAACCCAGGAGCCGCCATCGTTTTAGCCTATAACAGCTATCTGCCTTCGCGAGGGGAAATGATCAGCCTCTGCGAGCGGCAAGGATGGGAGATCCGCCCCACAGATCTGGAGCATCGCATGAGTGAATCAATTAAAAGAGATATTATTATTGCCATTAAGCCAAACTAGAAAGATATGACCCCAACCACTTGGAGTCATATCTTATGAATAACGAGAACTTTAGAACTCTACAAGTGCTTACTGGACCACATCTGCTATCACACCACCCAAGGTGCAAAAGGCGCTTCCTGCCCAAGACCCTAAACCTGCATCCAATACACACTGAGCCCAAGAGTCTGGATCAAAAGCGACTGTTACAGGCTCGATTGTCAGTTTCTCAAGTTTAGCCTTTTTAGCCTTTGATTGAGACGAATCTGTACTTTTTTTCTCAGCAAATCCAGTAGTTGCTATAAAACATCCCGATACAATCATTAATGTTGCTAGTTTTTTCATTTGCGTTTTCCTCAGTTATAAGTTGACTTCCATGGTCAATACTTAACAATCAAGACCTAGGAGTAGAAGAGGCTAAGCTAAGTTTGTATCGAAACTTGGTTACATTTTGTAATTGCACCATAATTATTTAGACATAATTCCCAGACTTTCAATAAACACAACCGTAGCTATTAAAATACTTAGTTCAAGGAACATATCGAATATGCTGCCTGGTATGGCGAGAATAACCATAAAATTAAAACCTTGGTTTGAATCGAACCCATAGATTCTCAGGTTTAATGGTCAGGTTATCGCTGACTTCAAGTTGGTAATCCTCTTTGCCCTCGAAGTCGAATCGCTTCAGCATCATCGCTAGAAGAACTATCGCTTCCGTCATGGCAAAGTGCTGACCGATGCAGGTTCGCGCACCTTGACCAAAAGGCATATAGGCATTTTCCGGAATGTTTTTCATGTTTTCGGCAGAAAAGTTTTCAGGATCAAATGCATCGGAGTTTTCTCCCCAAACGCTTTTATCTCTGTGTAAATTTGGCAATGATAAAATACAGACCTGATTCGGCTTGATATAGAGTCGATCACATAAGACAGCGCCTTTTGGCGATTGAACAGCAATAGATGGAGCTGTCGGCCAAAGCCTCAGACACTCCCGAAAAATCTGCTGTAAATATCTAAAGGAAAGGACTTCTTTCATAGACACACCTGAGGGCACCCCATCGGACCAAACCCGATCCACTTCCGCTCTTGCTTTGACAAGGACTTCTGGATGCCGCAAAAGGAAGTATATAGCAAAGGCCAACACCGAACTTGTCGTTTCATGGCCGGCTACTAAAAATGTCAGCAACTGATAGCGAATATTCTCTTTATCTAGTTTTTCCCCAGTATCTTTATCCAAAGTATTAAGCATCAAATTGAGGAAATCTAATTCTTCCGAGCGACTTTGATCAGCCATGCGTTTTGTGATGATATCATCAGCGTATCTGAACATCTTTTGAGTATTGCGTTTGAATCGTAAAAGACTAGGCAGAGGTAAAGCCTTGAGGAATCCTGGCATTTTCATCCTGCGAAGGCCTTCCGTTAAGCAATAATTCATAGCCTCTAGATAGTGGTAGGCGTCGCTTTTTTCATCGGCAAAGGCTTCGAAAGAATACCCAAATCCACAGGCTGCGACTGTCTCTAGGGTATATCTTGCCATTTCATCATCTGCTTTTACGAAGCTACCTGAGTGTCTAGCCAAACGGTCACATAGACCTTTAGCATTTTCATGCATAATGGGAAGGTACTTACTCATCGCCTTTTTACTAAATCCAGGGAGTAGAATATTGTGAGCTTTTCGCCAATTAGCCTCATGATCGTAGGCCGTGAAAAGCCCATCTCCTCCTATGGCTCGTAATTCTTGCAAACCAAGATGAATAGACTTTTCAAAGCTACCCTCAGAACAAGCTGCATGAGCATACTTTTGTCCAGTGATCAAAATAATATCCATTCCAAAGAATTTTAAATTGAAAATGCCATCAAAGAGTTTGGTCATCTCCATTGCCACGGCAACCGGACTTTTTCCAATAAAGTGATGACTGTGACCCAAAACAGGCAGAGCTGAAGGGGATGGTATTGCTTGGGTAGATGAGGGATTCACGATGCATCCTTCCGTATTTATGAAAGTTTATAATGAGTGTCGAACAGCTATGTTACCTTCGGTAACTTATCGGCGAAAATGACAGATATTTCAGGCAAAATCAAGTCAAAAAGACATATATCTAATAATTATAGGCAACTAGAGGGTAATTTTTGACCTAGGACTCCTGTAAGTTTGGCCCTTGGAGATAGCTTGTGAATCCTAAATGCCAGATGTTAGCCTAAAAGATACTTACAAAAAAAGAAGACACGGGAGGTCATTTCATGAACCAACAATCATCCTCAGCCAGCTGGAGCCACCACGCTAAGACTTATCGCATGATTGCGGCTCCATGCACGGGGTTTCTTGGGCAATCCTTGTTTTTGGCCACCGCCGGCCAACTACCGCGAAAAGCTCGTATATTAGAAATCGCCTGTGGCAACGGAGAGCTTTCTAGCGCAGCTGCCCTGCATTTTCAGGACGAGCTTGATCGCTTAGGTTCCTGTGGGCACTTGGTCGCAACAGATATTTCAACAGAAATGCTAGCCCACACTAAACAACGTCTAACATCACTTACGGCACAGAGTGTATTTACCTGTGAAACCCAGGACGGAACATCGCTCACCTACGAAACCGCTAGCTTTGACGCCGTGTATTCAGCTTTCGGCATATTTTTATTCCCGGACCGCAATGCAGGTTGGCGAGAGGCAGCACGTGTTTTGCGACCCGGTGGAATCTTTGCTACGGCTGTTTGGAGAGGGCCTGAGTACAACGAACTAGCTCGCCAGCAGATGGCCCCCCTCATGGAAGCTCTACCAGAACGAATTCGTAACAGCATTCCAAAGCCAAGTTGGGCTACGATCACGACCGAAGAGGGGCTCATAGCAGAGATATCTGAGTTTGGCTTCGAGGGGATTGAAGTCTCAGTCATGAATGCACCATTGACAGCTCCTACCCCATTATCTATGTGGCATATGATGCTCGAGAACCCGGTTTCAAAACCGGTTTTTGACGAACTCGACCCTGAAGAACTCGATACGGTTCAAACTACGGTGTTGGAAAAATTTTCAGCTCTAGCAGGTGGTAACAATCGTCCCTTGAGATTTGATACCTCCTGTCATTTACTCGTCGCAAGGCGAAGTCGTGCTTGAAAGCCACTAAAAAAGGTTTATCTTGAAAGGCTATTAGTTTGATCAGCGGTTTTTATCATTTAGGCGCTACTTGTTTTCGAGCTCGCAAAAATAATTCAGTAACCCTCTCAATTCCAGATGGATGTATTTATGGCGCATGAAATTCACCTTTACTCCGCAGCCACTATGAATGGGTGGAAACCTCTCATTTTTCTTGAAGAAGCTGGTATCAAATACGAGCTCACTGCCATCGACTTTTCTAAAAAAGAACAAAAACAGGAGTGGTATCTACAACTGAATCCAAACGGCCGAATCCCTGCGATTGTAGACCGTTCAAACAATGATTTTGTCGTCTTTGAATCTGGAGCCATTCTCTGGTATCTGTCGGAGAAATATAACCAGTTCCTTTCTTCAGATCCGACAGAGAGGTCAGAGACCATGCAATGGATTATGTTTCAGATGGGGGGTGTTGGACCCATGATGGGACAGGCTATGTATTTTCATAGGATAGCCCAACCGAATGGTCATGTAGAACCATTTTCCATCGACCGTTACGTAAACGAGTCTCGACGCCTCCTTGAAGTTCTCAATACACGGTTAAAAGGACGAGATTACCTCGTAGGCAATCAATACAGCATCGCTGATATGGCGACTTACCCGTGGGCGCGCTCTTACTATTGGGCTAAGGTCTCAGTGGTCGGTCTGGATTATTTGAATCGATGGTTTGATCGCATTGATCAGAGAGAGCTCACACAAAAGGCACTTACCATACCAAAGGCATTCCCTGCATTTTTTGGGAAGGGAGATATCAAAAAACTTGAAGCTGAGAATGCCTCTCGCTTCCGAAAGTAATAGGCGATGGATTACTGGTATCTTTGTGAACAGTATAGGGTAGTATAGGAGACAATTTTTCCCGTACACAAAATCGATCATAGGGAGTCATAAAGCACAACAGATGACTCCCGTACAGGATTATTCTCACTATTTCATTAGTCTTTCAGGACATTAGCCGGATTCAAAGCTGAAAAAACGTTATCCAAACCACCAGCCACTGTGATGGATCCGATTTTCTCGGCAATTTTCTCACTCGCCTCAAGCTCTTTCAAACGAAGAAGTACAGGGTTGTTCTCCAAAAGCTTAGCTGTATTTAGGAGACTACGGGTCGCAGCAGTTTCTTCTCGCCGTTGAATCATATTAGCTTGAGACCGCTTTTCAGCCTCAATGACTTGATTAAGAATTGATTTCATTTCTCCAGGCAAAATGATGTCACGAATACCAGAGGCTTCTAACTCTAGTCCCATATCTTCACTTTGTTTTGAGACGGTATCCGCAATCTCTTTCGAAATGGCATTCTTATTCTCCAATAATTCCTCTAAAGTTTTTGTCGAAACTGACTCTCTAAGGGCCAGTTGTACAATGCGATAAAAAATGTCTTGGTGATCGCTTAACTCTTCAATCACTTTCACCGCATTGGCTACGCGATACCTTACCGAAAGATTAATGCGCAAGGTGACCTTATCTTTAGTCATCAGTTCTTGTCCCTGAACTTCCATAGACTTACTACGAATATCTATCTTCTTAATAGCTACAGCCTTGGGAGTTTTCCAGAAGAAGTACTTACCAGACTTGAGTTCCTTGATAGCCTGATTGTTGTAGTACAATAATCCACAAAAACCCTCTTCGACATTAGTGAACTGTATATAATTGTGTGAGGTGGAAAGACCCACAAGTTTCATGGCCAAATCCGACGCAATAGCTGGCTCATCAATATTTAAGATTTCCACAGTTATGGATCGATTCGCGTTATAGAAATAATATTGACCAGTACCCAAGATGCGTTTCATGAGCCCGTCGCGGTAAATCACAGCTCTTTCGCTTTCCTTAACAATAAATTCATCGATACTATCTCTGAGCTCTGTTTCATGGTGTAGATATTGAGCAGCCTGAAAGGTGAGCTCGGGACTATCTAGATTGATTTTCTTTACCTCTATGTTTTTGCGAGCATTCCAGAACTTGTAATAACCGGCATTCAGAATTCTAACAAATTTTTGATCGCGAAATAAAAAACCAACTTCATTTTGTTGGATGACCACTGGATGATTAAACATGTTTTTACTCTCCTGTCTTGAGAGAGGCTGATATGAGCTTTTTTCAAAATGTTGGGGACCTGATATTAAGTATTCCTATTTCAGATGACACATGACCCGGGATTTGTGTCAACTAAATCGCAATACGGTATCCTATCAAATACAAGCCTCATTTCGGTTCTCGCCAATTGGCAAGACAAGTCAATCAACCTCAAGTTTTGAAAAACCAAATTTAGCTGAAAAGGCTAAGTTGTGAGAGATTCGAACTCCCGTAAACCATTTGGAGCAGTTTCTAGCTGCTTGTCAGGTGGGTTCAGACAAAAAAACGCGATTTGAAACAAAGCGCCTTTTGTGTTTCCGACTCAAGAGTCGAAATTCACCAGACAACAAAGGTAAAGCATTCTTTGTGCCAAGTGATAATATTCAATAAATACAGATATTTAATGGATTAAACGCACAGTTTTGATATCAAATAAAATATCTATTTATTATATATAATATTTTTGGCAATACTTGGATCAATGCCATGACGCAGTAGTTTCTTTCGTAAAGAGTCGGTGGGGTTTGCCTTTCCACTAAAAAGACTTTCTGCGGCCTTTTTTAAACTAGGCTCATTTACCATGGTCTACAAGATCCAATGGACTTCCTTTTTCTCTATGGCTGTCATGGCATTATATTTCATGTGATCAACTATCGCTTGGGAGACATCAAACCCCAACTCATCTTGCTCCGTTGGATGAAACCGCCACTTAGCGGTTAAACGACGGATCTCTTGCTCAACAGTCGTTCTTTCGATAATCCCAGTTTTTAGGGAAAGGGTTCCCATTCTAGTCATAGAGGCTTTCAAGTCCCTGAAGTTACCGCTCCAGCGCCCCTCTCTCCTAAATGCCACATAAAGATCAATGGCCTCGCTAGAGAAACGAATTTGACGGCCCATTTGCTGCGAAAACCGACTGAGCTCATAGTCGATATTCGGTTCAAAGTCCTCAATACGATCCTTTAGCCTGGGCAAGTGGAACTCCCAAACATCGATCCTAGCTAGTAGATCATCACGGAATTCCCCTTCGCTAACTAGCTTCCTTAGGTTGCGATTCGTCCCTGCAATTAAGACAAAATTACTCTTCACAGTCTTCTCACTTCCCAATGGCCGAAACTCTTTATCCTCAATGGCCCTCAGAAGCATTGCCTGTTCGTCTAGGCCCAGCTCGCCAATCTCATCGAGAAACATAACTCCTTTGTCTGCTTCCTTTAGTAACCCTATGCGGTCGGAGACAGCACCAGTAAACGCTCCCTTTCTATGGCCAAACAGGGTAGACATAGCCATAGTTCCCTGGAGTGTGGCACAGTTGACCTCAATGAACTTTTTTTCAATTTTGTTTTGATTCGGGGAAATAGGATTTAGACACTTCAATTCGAAAATCCTTCGGGCCAACGCCGTCTTACCGACCCCTGTCTCCCCAGTTAAAAGCAAAGGAGCATCGCTTAGTTGTGCTACAGTTTCAATCTCACCAATAATATGATTATAAGTCGCGTTTTTTGTTGATATTCCAGCTTTCAGAATACTCAGGTTATCGAGGTTTTGCTCCTGGAAGCGGCTAGCTATTTTTGTATATCTTTCGCTTCTTAAATCAATAATCTGGAGCACACCCTTAGATCGATCCCAGGTCAAAGGGTCTTCGTGAACTGCCTTCGCTTTTTGCTTTGCGCCTCTTAACTTCTTCATCTTTTCTTTGAGAGATATATCTTCACCAGTCTGTATAAGTTTAGCTGGTATAATATGAGCTTCGGCAAGTGCAAAGTAGCAAACCTGCATAACATGAGTACCTGTCGTGATGTGAAGAAAATACTCCTCTTGATCTAAATTCCAAGGATAGGATTTTGCAAAATCATAGAGTTTTAAATAGACTTCTTCGAAATCCCAAGGGTCCTCAAACTGGATAGCATGAAAATTCAGAGACGCTTTAGGGGATAATTTCTTTATATCTCCCGCGACGACATCCTTTAGGCGAGGGACATGATCTATAGGCTGGTACCATAGTTCCAGTCTATTTATGTTTAATTGGTGCTTGAACAAGGCAACGGTTGGCCGCCAATCCGTATGCCTTTTCTCCTTTCGACCATTATCAAGGGACATGCCCAGCATACCAAATACGACTTGCTTCTTTTTCATCGAGCACCCCTTTCAATATAACTCTCAATAACGAAGTATTATATATTATATTTTTGATAGCAGATAAAGCTCACACTTATAATAATAACAATAAGTTAAAGAAAAGAAGTCATTGGCACTAAATTCGCAAGTATAAATCGAAAGCAGGTTTAAATCGAAAGCGATTTTAATAAGGAAATGTATCATGCCAATTCAAACGGTTTTAAGCAAAGATAATACAGGAAACAAACTGAAAGCGCCGATTAAAGTCTGGACAGACGACATAGATGAAACATCGATGCAGCAGCTTCGCAATTTGGGGTCGCTACCCTTCGTTTTTAAGCACATCTCCGTTATGCCTGATGTCCATGCGGGAAAAGGCTCGACTATCGGTTCAGTGATTGCGACGAAAGGCGCTATCACACCAGCAACAGTTGGAGTCGATTTAGGATGTGGAATGTCAGCCTATAAGATTCCAGGGTTAAAACCGGAGCATCTCGATGGCAAACTAAAAACAATCCGATCGAAGATCGAAAAAACGATTCCCGTAGGATTTGCCAAACACAAACTTGAAGAGGGCTTTGATCGCCTTGCGCTTGGGGAAAAGGAGCATTTACTCGACGGTAGAGAGGCAGTCTATGATAGAGCTATGGCGATCGAAGGACACGACAAACTTCTAAGAGCGGTCTCTAAAGCTGGTAATCAGCTAGGAAGTCTTGGTGGTGGCAACCATTTTATCGAGGTATGTGTTTCGAAAAAAAATGAAGTATGGCTGATGCTTCATTCAGGTTCCAGAGGGGTAGGAAATATGATCGCTCAATATCATATCCAGGTGGCTAAGGGGCTGATGAAAAAAGCATTCATCAACCTACCTGATAGCGATTTATCATATTTCTGGGAGGGTACCACAGAATTCGATCACTATATCGCTGATATGCTTTGGGCTCAAGAATTTGCTTACTTCAACAGGAGATCCATGGGGCGTCTGGCACTGGACTGCATTATCTCTGCGCTTGATTTAAGAGACGTCAATGGGCAGGAACTCAAGTCTGAATCTATAGAGTTTGTGGATTGCCACCATAACTATGTAGCCAAGGAATGCCATTTTGAGGAAAACGTCTGGGTAACTCGCAAAGGAGCTGTTAGAGCTCGTCAAGGAGACGTCGGCATCATCCCAGGGTCCATGGGCGCCAAGTCATTTATTGTAACTGGAAGAGGCAGCCAAGAATCCTTCTGTTCCTGTTCGCATGGAGCTGGGAGAAAGATGTCACGGACCCAGGCGAAGAAAGTCTTCAGCAAAAAAGACCTTATCGAGCAAACTTCGGGAGTGGAATGTCGCAAGGATGGTAACGTCATTGATGAGATTCCCGGAGCTTACAAAGACATCGATGAAGTCATGAGCAACCAGACAGATTTAGTCGAAGTTCTAGAAGAGTTAAGACAGGTGATCTGCATCAAGGGTTAAGAGGCCTTATCCCTTGACGGTTGTTGGAGTTTAGTAAGGTAATGACGAACCATGGGGAACCGGATCATTGATCGGTTGTTCCCCTTGGATCGACCGGAAAAGGCCGTAAACAATCCCATTGACCTCAACGCCAATTTGGAGTTGATAGTTACTTATTGCCTCAAAATCCTGCCTTGCTCGAGACTCCACTTCAGAAAGCGAGATCTTTTCTCCCAATTCGGCGGGCGATTCGAAGACCAAAGAGCCACCTTTGTAGACAAGAATTCTAATCACATCGAATCGATCTTTTGTGTCGACGGAAATGCTCAACGGCCTTATATGGCCGACGAAGGCCCTCGGATCGGCCGATGGTTTACGCCCCCTTATAGATTCAAAGTCAACTCGGGCCGAAACCGCTATCCGAGAGGTTTTGATTCCAGTCGTCAGCTTGGAAGCTCGACTATAATCCAACAGCATCTTTTTGCTTGTAATAGGAAATAACCAGTTATCGCCGAAAGGACTTACACTTTGACTCGCCCCCTCGGTTGTAAAATTCCATAGACTGAGCGAAGGGGACCCGAAAGGTTTGATCTGGGGCTTTAAGGGTAAGAATCCAGGTAAAACGCTCCCTATTATCTGGCTCTACCCCAAAGTTTTCGAATAAAATCCAATGACCAGGCTGGGCATAGGCCTCCTTCAATTTGCTATTAAGTTCGATAAGTGGTCGCCCTCTTTCAACCCTTACGTTTGAATCGAGAACATAGAAATGGCCTAAAATCTCACCGCCAAAGCGAGCCGGCAGAGACAGTCTTCGCCATCCAGAAGATCCTGCAGGAATCGATTTTGTCGTAAACAGAATCAATCGCCCACGACCTGTCTCTCCCACAAATTTAGGAGTCACTCCAACCTTCAGGGTTTCAAAATATTGACTGGATTGATGCAGATTTACTCGAGTCATCAATTCAAAATTAAAACCGTCTGGTTGAAAGGCCGTGGCGTGTATCGCTCCATCTAGATCTCCCAATCGACCAAAGGGGTTTGACGTCGTGTTCTGTTGATATTGATTACTCAGAATATTTGGCAGCAAAACTTGATTCGGTGGCTGAAATTGAGATTTCAATTCTGCTGGAAACAAAACACTGCCCAAAACAGACGTAATTATCATGATCATCAAATTAGGTGACATTTTTTTTGATTCTCCTCATTTCCTCTTATAAATATTGTTTCGATATCCTTGGATAAGGCATAAGATATTTGACGTCCGACACCGTAGGATTCGATAGCATTGATCTCTTTCAAATACCCAATACTTCGACGAATCGTTTTACCAGGATCTTTTGGTTTTTTCCCAAGAGACTCTTGAGTCTCAACCCAAGCCGTCAGTAGCTTTTTCTGCGATATGAGTGGTTCGCGGGTACACGTAACATGAAGCAATCGATCTAACACGAAATAGAGACTAGGCGCTTTGACAAGGCTCTTTTTGATGATGTCACTATCAGTTCGTTTGATAAGTTTTCTTTTACGGAAATCTACTATGAGCGACTGCGATCCTACACCATAAACCTGGCCACGGTTGGTTTGATCCTCGACTTCTTCAATAAGAGTAGACCACTTTTTTCGAATCTGATCTACGCTGGGCTCAGCTTGTTTTGATTGCATTGCGTATTCAATATATTGATCTAAAAGGTTCTTTGCCCCTGACACATCGTAGACTTGTAGATAAAAATCGATGCCTTCGTCAAAGAGCTCAGCAAGGTCCTCCCAAAAGTAGTCGACAAAACGGGTTTCTAAAAGCCGATTTAGAAGAATCCAAGCCTGATGCCATGCTTCTTGTCGCTTTAGGCACTGAAACCAAAGCATCAGATTTGCGACCCGTGCTATGGGATCGAATACCTTCAAGATTGGTTCGGCCAGCTTTATATGTTTAATGGCACCGGTCATATTTCCAAGACCATGTAGCACTCGCGCATGCTGATACAACGCAAAGCCGGATGCCTTACTCGGAGGTAAAGCCTTCGCTAACTTGACAGCTTGCCAACTGTAGCTCTCTGCCTCGTACTTGTTACCAATAAACGTTTTATGTCCAGCTAATACAGAATAGAGTAGAAGAATGGAGGCAGTGGCGGGAATACCCACCGATAGGGCTTCTTGCAACAGATCCACAGCGTATTCAAAGGCATCCTCATGCTTACCTTCAATCCGAAGAGCCATGATTTCAAGAACCTTACCTTTAATGACATAATGTCCCATACCTTCAGCAGCAACAAAGGCTTCTTGACAGGAACGAAACCAAGCTTTCGCCTCAGTGGGCTTCCCTTGGTGAATCAAATTTATTCCTTCACCCAATTGAGCATGGGCCCTGATTAAAGGATAAGAATGATCCTGAAATGATTGATAGGTGGCACAATTATGATCGCGGTTTTTTCCCCGAGAATGATCCATGTGGGCCTGGAACAACCGAGCCAGCTCTTTAATCCATCCTCCGTCCTCACCGACCAGAACGTCGGATGAAGCGATCACAGACTCTAACAAGTCATAGCTTTCGGTGATAAAACCAAAGTCTTGAAACAACCCCATGTTGTCGACAAAGTCCTTCGAGAACGACGCTAACAAAGAACCAGAATCAACTTGTGCATCGAGGTCTTCGAGCACTCGCCTCACACGCGCTGTTTCGTCTTCTAGAATCTGTCTTGATAGTGTCAACAATCGTCGGCCTCATAGCATCTAACAATATGATGCGAACATACCTCGTCCCATAACCTACGTCTAGTGGATATCATCTGGATATTCCGATAGAGAAATCAAACCCTTAGCTTTTGTCCGAAATCCTTGTCAAATTTTGTAGATGAGAAACCTCGGAGATATAGTGAACGGAGAATAATATTGCGTCATTTATACGGTATTTTTAAAGGGGAAAACTATGAGACTATTTTGGATCGTAACTTTACTTGGTAGCCAAGCTCTCAACGCTCAAACATCAGTGAATTGCAACTCTGTATTCCGTTCGATGATCCGAGCGTCGGAAGATTCGGACGGTTGCAACCTAAGGGCGATAGGAAACCAAATCGGTGTTAGCGCAAACCAACCATCATCGGTTTTAGCTTCACCAAACCAACGCACAATGCTCGGTGAGGGAAGCACCCAGCCAATGGCCTTCACCTTATCTCGAATCCATGCTACTGCGAGGTATCGAGCCAGACAAACTCATGGTCACGATAATGGAACGTGGAGCACTACGGGGATTATTAGAATCGATAGAGCGACAGGACAGTTGGAAATGAGAAATACAACTTGGAACAACGACTTTCGCCGGGTGACTCAAGTTTCCTGCTTTCGGGGTTCGGATGATCACATTATTGTCACCGGATTCAATAGCCGTGACCGTAGCTTCTTGCAACTAAGCTTTAACCCTCCTAGTGCAGACGATTTCTGTCCAGGTTAGAAGAATGCTGGATAATATCGGGTCATAGGCTAGACGACTTTGATGCATTTACGCTAAAGCTTGTCTGGCCAGAGCTTCCACTATCTCCAGGCTTTGAATTTACGGTAAAAGAGGAGACCAATTCAGCTATGGTGGTTAAAGTATTGGGATCCTGTTCGAAAGCTGCTCCACCAGTCATATCGAAGTCCAATTCAAACGACCAATTACCTTGTTCAGCCTCATCTCGAGTAAAACTGAACGGGTCAGTTACAGATACCGAAAAATATGCGTAATTTGGATTCGCTCCTGTGCGAGTTTGAGCAATTTCATCCACAAGAGCACCGTCGGGCCTCTCGGTTGCGCCACAAGAAGCCTCCGTACAAAAAACGAATGAATCGCTGCTTTTGTACATTTTATCACCCTTCAAAGCAGAAACTCCGTTAGAAAACGTTTTGTTTGTATATATAAGTCTAATTGTGTGTGAACCCGCTAAGTTTCCAGAAGGCACGACAAATGTAGTATCCAAGTAGTCAAAATAGATCGATAACGATCGAGCTACAGCCTCGCCGGCTGGATAAGAACTTCCACCACAGCAAACATATTCTCCTTCGAGCGACTGGGGCTCAGCTAGACTAAATGATTGATTTGCACTGCCTGCCGAAGCAGAACTGGGGTCATTGGGCCCGATAGGATTCACTAGATACCCTTGGGTTTCACCAAGAACTCCAACATTAAACCCTACACTCATGACCTCTCCCGCAAGATTAGAAGGGGTTAAACAGTAAGTGTCATCAGGGCAGTTTTCCGACGTGACGGTGACACCTTGATTGAGACTAAGCGATGAGCTCGACATAGTGGTAGTGGCAGCAAATGCAGGAGAACCCGAGCTATCTCCTTCCTCATCGCCACAGGAAACTTGCAAACATATAACGATGACTAGATATAAAAACTATGTCCTTGTAGCATGAAAACTCCGCGTCTCGGTTTGATCAGATTCGTTGTTCGGAACATTAAGCAACATTTTCATTCTATCACGACCTTCTTTTCCTCAACCCAAATAAGACAGCAAAGAAGGATGGAGGAAAATATGTAAAATTGATTTATTTAGAGCCCGAAAGGCAATAATAATTATTCCAATACGTCTTCCAGAAAAGTGAGTATTTCAAAAAACCAATATAATAATGGCGCGGGTATGAAAAAAGAAAAGATCATTCAAAAGGAAACGAAACTAGCGAAAGATGAAGCTTTTCCACATAAAGCTGGTACAGCGAGTAATACGCTTGATAGTACCAGCATTGAGGAATTGAAAATCGTTTTCCGTATTAATTTTTTAATCGCTTAATCGATGCTGAAGGCCAAACTCATAAAGCTTTGGTCCCTGTTGTCGAACCCTGTGATAACAATGGTAGCTGGTTGAATAAAGCAATCCATACTAGTTACAGGAAGGTAATCATTGTTCCAAGTTCGATTGCGAGTCTCTATCCGTCTGGTAATCGTATTGATACGCATCTGTCTGATTGTTTCCCAAGTACCACTTTCATGCCCTCTAGTTTGGATGGCTCGGTACTGGCCGGAGATATCATTGCTTAAACGACCAGGTCTTAGGGTTATTCCCCGAGTCGAGCCCACTCCAATCTCTCGCGACATATCAATAGCAGACGACAGGATCACTACAGGTGTATTGGCAGAAATTCCCAATTCGACCCCTGTCCCTCTGATAAAACCGTCGTCAACTGCCTTGTCGATTAGTATAGATATCGCCTCGCGGCAACTAGCTTCATTTCTATCATCTGCCATTCCAATATTTGCGAAAAGTATTGCGGTAATAGCGCTTAAAAATATGTATTTCATGTTTGATTCCTCATTAATATAAGTTCTTAAAATTGTCTTTGAGACTAATTGTCTAAGTAAAAGGCCAGATTCAAAAAAGAATTATCTTGACCGCTGAAACCTTTTATATGAAGGGTTTCCCCTTGCTTGTAGCATCGCTGGTCTAATATGGGAGCAAAATCACAGTGATATCTTAGATTCCTGGTTTTTACTGCGAAGGTAGTTCGATTGATGCGAATCATTCTATCTGTAGAGAATTTTCCTCTATCATGCCCAAAAGTTTGAACTGCTTTAATATTGGCAAACAGATACTGAGGATTGGTACTGATATGATTAAAGACAAAATCCTGTGTACTACCTTGTCGTATCTCTCCATTATATCGTCTGTGAGTGAGCAAAACCGTTGCCATGGTAGATGATGTCGCCAATCCAATGCCAGTTCCGTAAAGTCTTTTACTTGAATCCCGTTCCAACTGAGATTCTATCCTTCTCATTTCGTCTTGGCAGTTGACTGCTGTAGGGAGAGAGAACGACGTCGATGAAATCGTCATCCCTATTAATAATGCAAAATTTTTCATGTCTTCCTCCTGGCTAATTCAGATTTTTTCGTGGCTAACTACGCCGTTAAATACGTAGCTCTAAGGTAGTTATAGTCTATAAGTCTGGTTTTTATGGGAAAAAGCAGGATTTGCGGACATTAGCTAAAATATTGTTTTTATTTTATTTTTTAAGAATACCACATCCTTATGCCGCATTGGCTTCGCCGAAAAGGGTACTCCTACAAAAAACTTTTTATAGATTGATCAACAGTTAAGGCAGTCGACTCAAAATTTGAAAATACAAAAAGCTAAAAGACACCGAAATCAGGCAAGATCCCACAACAAATATAGCCTTCCTGATGAAAGACGTTTCTGTCACAAATCGGAAAGTCAAAGGAATCAAAACACAATAAACACAGAGTAAATAAAGGCCAATCACAAAGCCAAAAAAGATACTGGTAGCACCAATGAAAAGTCCCGAGTAAAGGGTTGATCCTAGCAGTCTCCGGTTATCAGACAATGATATTTGGGAATATCCCCAGTGAGAATAAACTATTCCAAATATAGCGACCAAAGCAAAGAAAGGGAGCGGTAGGAAGAACACTATAGAATCCATAGATCCTCAATTCTGGATGCCTGTTGGCAAGCTACTAACTTTCTACTGGTCAATTACTTCACATCTTCAGAAAATATTTGTTTCATTGTTTTTCTATAATTTCTCGAAACCTCAACCTTTTCACCATTTTTCATGATTAAACTAGTACGGGAGGTCTCTATTTTCAGGGACTTTACTTTAGATAGGTTCACGATACTTGAACGATGAACACGCTTGAAATTATCGGGAGATACTTTTTCTTCGATCTCGTTAAGACTCAGTCCAATAGCATATCGATTCGATTCCAGATAGACAAATACGATTCGATCCTCTGAGCGAATAAACAGTATGTCGCGAACATCTATAACTTTGTAGCCATCGCCCACTTGAACGGTCATTCGTTTGAGATCCCACCCTAAGGATGATAATACCTCAGGAGACTGATCCATAGAAGCAATGGATTTGTTTTCAAGTTTCTGTAGGCACTGCTGAAGTCTCTCTAAATTAAACGGCTTCAAAAGATAGTCGATGGCGTTTTCGTCAAAAGCACGAAGGGCATACTGATCGAAGGCTGTCTGGAATACGACGTGAAAATTTCTATCAGGAAAATGGTGTAAAACATCAAATCCAGACATTCCAGGCATTTTTATATCCAAAAAAACTACATCGGGCGGGTGTTTTCTAATCTGATTAATTGCTTCGGAACCATTCCTTGCCTCTGTGACATCGTAGTCTCCAATCATCTCCAGAGAGTTTTTTAAAACTGATCGCGCTTTTCTTTCGTCATCTACTATTAAGATTGAGAGCCTCATAGGCAATATAGCCCCAATAAATTCATAAAAATTTTGATTATAATATAACGATTTATCTGGAGTAAATATAACTAAAAAGCTATCTGAGTTAGATGATAGCTTCAAAAAGTAATAACGTTAGTGTGATCATATTGAAATTATGTATTTTTTTTCTATCTTTGATATCTTCTTGTATGACTCTTGCCAACGAGTCTGTCAATATCGACTCGCTAAATGGGCAGTCACTAGGCGATAAGATCTTTATTTACCAAGGCGAGGAAAACTTTGCTCAGATTAGTTCTGAAAATAACAGAGTAAAGTTTGTAAAAAATGAAAATCGTGAAATATCTCTTGGATTCAAACAAGGAAACTATTGGTACAGAACTTCCTTAGAGAATCATACTGGCTATCATCGAAGCGTCTTTTTTCATGAACGCCGTAACGCCTGCGAATTGATTGAAATATACCAAGACAACAAGTTAATCGATTCTCTAAATTATCAAGACACCCTCGAAAATAGAATCATAACTATTCAATTGCATCCCTTCTCTAAGACTAATATTTACATAAAATCGAAATGCTACGTTCAGTTATCATCATGGAGTTTTTACCAGTCAAAAAACAACCTCATCCAGGATATTAATCAACAGAAAACAGATATCAAAATAATACTAACCATATTCATGATGTGTTTTCTTGTTAACTTAATGTTCTTTTTAATTTATCGACGTCGGGTCTATCTATACTATCTGATTTATCTTTCAACTACAGCATTATATGCAGTTTGGGCCTGGTCGATAGTATATCTGCCTTACTTTACCGAAAAATGCATTGTAGGTATTCTTTCGATTATCTTCGCATGCCTGTTTACTCTCGATTTTTTGGATCTCAAGCGAGGAAACAAATTTGGATACAAAATCATTCAAGGGTTCTTTTTCATCTTTGTTGTACTATTTTTCGTCCAGTTTTACAGTTCTTATATCGCATTTGGGGTTGGAAGTCTTTTTGTCCTATTTCTAAGCACAGCTATCATCTATTTAGCCTATAAAAAACTTCATGTATCAGGAAAACCTTCTGATTTCGTTTTTTTTATTGGATTTGGCACCCTTCTTTTAGCTGCTTTCGGGCAAGTTCTATATTGGACAGGATTTTACTCGGCAATTCCAGAAAAAGTCCTATTTTATGGAGTCGCTCTCGAAAATATTATCATGATCTTAGCTTTGGGAATAAAGATCAACGAAACGTACAAATCCAGAGAATTAGTCCTTCAGGAAAACATACAGCTTATAGAGGTGCAGTCTGAGATGCACATCAAATCAATGTCTGATCAAATGAAACCACATTTTTTGTTCAATACCCTCAATAGCATCAAAGCTCAAATTTTGGGAAATGAACGGTTAGAAGCCGTTCGTTCTATCGAAAGACTTTCAGATTTATACCGCTATATTGTTAATTCAGCCGATTTAACTCAATGGAGCATCAAACAAGAGTTAAAGGTCGTAGAGGATTACCTTTACCTTCAAAAGAACAGGTTTGAGGAGAGGTTACATTTCAAGATAGATATGACCGAATCCCTTCAGGATCAAATACATTTACCCTGTCTGGTACTACAGAACCTAGTAGAAAATTCCATCAAGCATCGGATCGAAAAAAGCGAAAATGGCGGAATCATTGCTATCACCATCAAAATTGCAGACAATGATGGCTATCACATCGTAGTGAGAGATGAAGCATATTCAGACCATAGGATCGAACAAGAAGGTATCGATAAAAAGGGTATTGGATTAACAAATGTAGTGCTCCTAAAGAAACCTAATAACTCTCCGATAACTTTCATGAATGTCGGAGGTACAATATGGCAAAGCGCAA
>JABSRP010000037.1 GCA_013215145.1 Pseudobacteriovorax sp. | reverse complement strand
TCCATAACGTTTAATATCACACTTATCCGCGACTATCTAGTTGTCGGTCACGAGAACTTTCGCGTTGCTGCTGCCATACAAAGCCTCGATTGATTTCTGATAATGGTCCTCAGTTCAGAGCAAGGGAGTTTAAATCATTTGTTCGTCTGTGCGGCATGGAACAAACCTTCACTAGTCCCTACTATCCTCAGAGCAATGGTAAAATTGAGAGGTGGCACAAAGAGCTGAAGAAGGATTGTATTCGACCGAAAGCCCCTAGAGATCTGTCCGAAGCTAAGAGTTATGTTGGGGAGTTCATAGAACGCTACAACTATAGCCGCCTACATAGCGCCATCGGCTATGTTACGCCTTATGATAAACTTCTAGATATAGACGCCGATCTACAGAGAGAAAGGACGCAAAAGCTTGAAAAAGCTCGTTTAAGACGAAAAGTCGCATGGGCCTCAATCAGATCCAATGAGAATGAGCTTGCTTTAGGTAGCTAAATTATGCCAAATCTGTGACGGATGGTTCCATTCTCGGGTGGTCAGCACAATTCCGTGGTACCTTTGTAATGGCAATATTGCTCGGGTTTCGGGTGATAGACCCCGGCATCACAAGGATAGATTTCGGGTCCGGAACTAAACACATCAAAGTAAAATGTGATTTCCTTTGCTTGCATTTTTCCACTAATTGCCATAGCGGTAAAACCTAAGCATAATAATAAGCGTTTCATAGCCTCTCCGTTCAATTTCAACATAGGGTCACTCAGTAAGCATGGCCACGCATTGAGCTATTGTAAACTAGTCAAGGGTATAATTGAGGCGCAATTAGAATTCAACGTCTAAACTGGTAAATATTCATTAAGAAAAGGTTTCATTAATATTCCGAATACCATAATCCTTTTGCAAGAATGGATATGATATTTTACGCAATAGACCTTTGACAAAACTTTTATATTTCGAAGTATGAAAACTTTGTCCGACTTGTTTTATTGAATAAACCAGCCATATATACGAAAATATATAAGCTCCATCGTTTAATGAAAATTCTAGGGAAGCATCAATACAATAGCACTTGGACGTCTAAGCGCTAACGCTATTAATAAACAGCTAGATAGAAAAAATGTAAGTGCTATGAACACAACTTATAGAACCAAGAAGTGTTTGTTGGGTTTTCATTTAGGTTTTCATCAATACTTATAGAGAAACAAAGATTGTTGAATCGATCTACTTGGGAGTGCCTGGGAGACACTCAGTAAAACCCATTTTCTTTCATCCACTTCGGATCAGGCTCGATGAGCTGGAAGATATCGAGTGAGACACCGTCGGGTCCTTCCGCAAAAAAGTGCCTTTGACCCCAAGGTTCGTCCTTTAGTTCACTTAGGATTGGTATATCCTTGTTTTGAAAGCTTTCGAAAACCTGGTTGACATCCTCGGTTCCTAAGGCCAACACGACTCCTTTACTGGCCTGAGCATTTTGTTTGGGAAGCGATGGATGCCCCTCTTGGCAAAGGCTTAATTCGAGTCTTCCAATTTTTTTGTTTTCCAACTCTAATCCAACAAACCAGCCAATATCTGAGTTAATCGTCAATCCTAAATGGTTAACGTAAAAATCTTTTGCTTTATCAACGTCGGAGCATATAAGCATAATGGCAAACCGATTCCATTCCATGGAGAATTCCCCTTTTACTAATGGTTTTATATAGGCATTTCCTGAGCAGAATGCCACTTTGTATCTATTACTACGATTGTTTTAGTTCGTCAAGTTAGTAGCTTTTGTATAGATGAATAAATGAGGCTAAAAGAAGAAGCCGTATTGGCTGGTTCGAGGGACATGATTCTCCATTTGAAGGCTGAAGATTGCCGATACCATGTTTAAAGTTATTTGCTCAATTATTTTTAAGTCAAAAAAAATTGCTACTTTCACGCATTCCTTTACTTCTGTTTTCATCTTACATAAAAGTCTACCTCAAAATCTGTCTATAATTCTTATGGTTCGAAAAAAAATTGAGTAATCGAAATTCAATTTCTATATAATTCGCCCTCTTAGAAAAGCAATGATTTTGTCTAAACATAGCCCTCTTATCTTTAGTATCCTGGGCTTACATCCACTCGATAAAAAGATAGATGTAAGCATAGAACAGATGATTGAGATTAGTTTCATGGTTGGTAAGTCCTCCTGTATCTGCTGGATCAAGTAGAACAACAAACCGCTCGGGTTCGCTAGCCCAGAAGAAGATCTAGCAATAGGTTAACTATGGGGCAATTTAGCCTAATAGATCCAAATCGGAGTATTATCTATTTTCTATTGCAATCGTGGTAAAAGTGAGTGTTACATACGTGTCCATTAGAGTTCCTGTTATCTTTTGTGTTTCTTGATTGAGGGAAACAATCTTAGTGTTTCTTTCTTTGGAGAAACAGCCTTAGTGTTTCTCCAAAGAAAGAAACAGAAATGCCTTATATTGGATGCGATCAACTCATATTTTATTATCAATGGAACATAGAAGCCATTTTTACAATAAGTGTTGTCTATACTGTTTACGCTTTAACTTACGAACTGAATAAGTGTCCTTAAACTACGCTTTAAATCCAATGAAAATTGCTTTCTTATGCTAGTGGTGAATTGGTCCATCCTTTGCTTTTGAGTTGTAGGAATTTTATAAATCTGAATCGAAAAGGAACGACTCATGAATAGCTTTACTATCTTACTATTGGGACTGATTATGGGGTTTTTAGGATTTGCTTGTAAACAAGCTGAGGACAGTTCGACTAAGTCTTTGACCTCAGAAACCACATCAGGAAATGGGGTTAACCTGCTTATATGGTCAAAGAATGGTAACTATATCAGTGGTGGTAAGCCTGTGCGTTGCTATTATTATAAGGAGCACCCTTCCAGTGTAGGGAGTAAACAAGCTCATAGGACTTCGGTGAGTCTGAATAAACACCCCATCGCCGATAACGATTTGATCGAAGCGTTGCATCAGGTTCATAAACAGTACTTTTTTGATACATTAGAAGCCTCGGTACCCTTTACAGGCTGCGGAATTTCTGGCGGATTCAAGATTGCCGACTGTTTGAAGTACCTGGCAAATGTTGGATATAAGGAAGATAAGGCCTATGCTATAGGATATGCTATTGAATCTATTCGGGCGAATATGATCGATTACAAACAAAAAAAGACTCACGGTGGCTTCCTTGCTAGGGAGTACACCCCTCGAGTGGAAGAACTTGAAATACGTGAATTAGTAAAAACGATAAAAAAGTTTCCCCAAGCCCCTCAATTCGGAACTTGTCCTAAGTCCAATGTAGCCTTTGATCTGTAAAACTATTAGTTTGGGGAGGAGAAGCTTCTTCATGTGAAGAAGCTTCTTTTTTATTATACTCTCTAAAGTCCAGCAGGATTGAATCATAAAAGTCTAAAAATATGTCTTCCACAAATTTAGTTTTAATCTACTGATTCGCTGGCCAGAGCTTGTCTTAGAAAAGTAAACGTCATAAAAATACCAACAGAATAAACCCGCTAGTTCAGTATCGAGCTAGGTAACTATTTTGGAGAAATCGATGAAGAAATTTTTAAGTGTCGTATTATTGATGAAAGCCTCGCTATCCTTTGCATTTGAACAAAGCACACCGTCTTTTGGTCGATGTGATGTGCAGTTCAATGGAATGACTCAGCTATCCTATAATATCAAGTCCGATACCATTGCTTATGAACTGAATGGTGTATCTTACTTTAATGGGCGTCTGTTTTTTCAGATGAGCCAACGACCAAACTGTCTGCTTGTACCATCTCGATATGAGATTACAGAGGCAACAGAATCAAAATTAGGGCATATAACGATCTTGGATGCTTTCCGAACAGGTAATTGTCTACCTAGCGAAAGCTATACAGAAAAGGTATTTCAAATAGATCCTTCACACGACGCTCGATCTGATGAATTTTTAAGTGTTGCTGCCGGTAAATATACTCTTACGTTTAAAAATGAAGCTACAGGTGCCAAGGGATCATGTTTTGAAAGGAATACGGATCATTCCTTGATTCTGGATTGGTCACATATAGACTAATACTATTTATATTGTTTTTTAGTAAATATAGAAATGAGGATCTTAAAAATGAAAATACTAAACGCTTTAATATTAGTGCTAATAGCTACATCTTTGCCCTATAGCGGCTATTCTCGCGACACTGGCGTCGAGGACTTTGCCGCATTTAATCATGTCGTTGAGCATATAGAAGAAAACGTTTATGTTTTGAGATGGACAACAGTTACTGCTCAATATGAGAGTCGCTGTGCTTTAGATGTCGAAAATCTGACTATAGTTAAGCCGAATCAGTCTGATATTGATGCAACGATTCAATTTAGTACCTATCTTCCCTCTGACAGGTTATGTATTTATTCAAACTTCCATGCCCGTTCAGTCGGAATCTTTTTTTCACCCATTGATAGTGGGGACGTTTTCAACTGGTCTGTTATTAATCAGCAGTATGAATACGCACCGGGACGATGGGCTCCACTTTATGGGATTCCTGTAGGAAGCTATAATTACACCATAAACGGTGTCGGTAGTGGTAATCGCATTATTGTCATCGACTAGAATATTGACTCTACCAGTATGTTATTAACTGCTGGTAGGGGTTATTGTTAGTAGGCTACTGCGTAAATTTAAGTCACCTCTTTTATATGTTCGGTATCAAGTTTAATTTAACGAATAGTTTATTAAATGCATCTGGAATTATGAGAGCACTCTTGTCAAGTCGATGCTAGTCTTTGGCCTTCAAATCACTTATGGAGGTTGATGTGAAGAAGGTAATGGTAACTCTCTGCCTGAGTTTAGGGCTTTCCTCATGCTATGAGCAGGATGTATCCAATCTGAATGATCTTGCGACGCCTGGGCTGAACTTCGGATTTAATGAGCTACTTTGGCAGAATGAAGATACAATATTTTTAGGTAGCTGTGAGGAGGGAAAAGAACCCAATCGTGATCACTGTACAGTAACAAACGAGGCCTCATTTAGACGAGTGACAGATCTCACCTTTGACTCAATCCTAGCTGATATAACCCCGGCACAGAAACGACTGGACGAAGAGATTAAAGCTCTCCGAGACTCCGCACCGCTCGTTCTTGACATCCGTGCGAAGGTCGAGGATCTGACGACTCTAATCGCAGAACAAAAAAACCGGATCTCTGAAGTCATTGAGGATATTGATGATAATAGTCGAGATATCGAAGCGCTAGGTGAAAGAATTACTAGTAAAAACACGCAAATTAGCGAGATTGAGGAGCGCTTACCCTCTGCTCCAAATAAGGAAAGTCTTCTTGTCCTTCGTAATCAATTGATCACGGAGCGCGATCAACTTAAAGTTGACCTTCGCGATTTGGAAGATGAAAGTCAGAGCTTGCAAAATCGCCTGGAAGATTTGGAAAGAGCTGTTTTGGGTTCGGAGTTGCGAAGACAAGAGCAACTCGATGAGTTGAGTTTTCAGCTGGAAACGCTTGAAGTTAGCTCAGCCGTGACAAAAAAAGAGCTTGCTTTCATCGCTAGACTACAAGCCCAGGCTGATTCTATGCCGTCATTGTTTGAATATATTAGTCTGGATGGGCTCGTATTTAGAGAGAAGAACCTTTCTGATATAGAGAAGGAAGTACTAGCGCGATTGATGAAGATTCTTAAAGGCAATTCAGATCTACCATTTTATGAAAACTTCGGAACTGCCAATCTCGACAGTTTTCATTGGTCTACCTATGCCTCACTTGCCTCGAATACTAATAGAGTTGTCGATGGTCAATTTCTTATGGATGCTTCGAATAACGGTATTAACGAGTTGATCCTGCGATTGCCTAATACTCGGTCCCGTAAGTTAGTGCTAAGCTTCTATCAGATCGATTTAGATGATCGGGAAACACGACTTCCCAGCAACTTTACCGGTAGCGCACGTGGCGATGGCGTCAGTTTAAGTGTTGATGGTCGGCGATGGTATACCCTGGTCAATGCCGATGAACTTAATACGCCAAATGGCTTTAACTTTGAGGTGAACCTCTACGAAAAAATCCTATCCTTTGAGTCTAGGTTTCGTGTCAGTCTTGATCCTTCTGATGGTATTTGGATCAAGTTTCAGCAATTCGAAGCCTCAAGATATCAAGACGCACGAGCTTGGGATAATATTCGAGTCGAATCTATCAAATAAGGTTTCTATTGCCACTGGGTACTAAATGAGAGTTTATAAACTAACTGTATGGGGAATTGCTTCATTGAATGACAGTTACCCTCCCAGTGGCTTGACGAACAATGAATGATTGTCGTTATTTTGTGTTCAATTTCACCTTTCAAAAGACTAATCTGGAATGGTAGGTTAATTTAGGTATCGCCATCCGATTAGTTTAGGAATGCGAAACTAAAGGTACTTTTCTTGCCCAAGCAGGAGAGTTGCCGACAGTGATGTCTCGACTTAAGGTGATTAAACATGCAAAAAGAAAGTCTTCCCTTTGGTAAATGGCCCTCGGAAATTGCGGCAACGGATCTCGCAAATCGACAGATGACGACTGCCATTGCCGCCCGCAATGCTCATCTTATTGCTATTCAGACTAAACCACTGGAAAACGGACGGGTGGGGTTGGTTCGGTTAAGCCCACAAGGTGAGGTCGTAGACCTTGTGGGTAAGACATGTAATTTGAGAACGCGCATCCAAGAGTATGGTGGGCAAGGAGTCATGGTTGTTGGAGACTCCTGCTATTTTGTCAATTTTTCAGATCAAGATATTTATGAGGTCACAAATATTTATGGCACGCCAGATCAGGCGCGCAGGATCACTCATGCTGCAGAGACTCGTTTCGGTAACCTGATTTGGGACCACCGCCGTAAGTTGATCCTGGCGGTTTCTGAAGAATTTACCAAGGAAACCCAACATCCCCTAGCTAAAATCGTTAGTATCGATCCGCAGTCTGGTGATATATCCACCCTTGTCAGTGGATTTGATCACTTCAATAGCCTGGCCGTGAATAGTGGCAGCAATCGTTTGGTGTTCACAGCCTGGGATTTCCCTAATATGCCATTTTTTCAAGCATCAGCCTATTCTGTCGTATTAGATGAGCAAGAGAAAACACGCTCAGACTGCCAGCCTGTTTCTGCTTGGGACGCAGAGGAATGTGTTTGCAACGTGATGTTTGATGCTCAAGATCGCATCTTGTTTGTTAGTGATCGAGACGGGCTTTGGAGTCTGTATCAGTCTCAGGCAGGAGGCCAAGCGGAAAAAATCAGCGATGTTGATGGCGAGCTGGGGCATCCACCTTGGATGCTAGGGATCGATACCGTCTGGGACGTAGGTGATGGTCATTTATTAGCTATTTGCATCAAGGATGCCGATGAAAAACTCATTCGCATCGAACGCAGGTCAGGGAAAGCTGAGGAGATTGCAGGTGTCCAGGGCTTTGCGTCGGGTCTTGTCATCGACGATGTGAGTCATCAGATCTATTTTACCTCCTGTAGTCATAACGCCCCTCCTGAGATTGTTTCATTGGACCTGAAAACGTTAGACCTATCGACATACTTCAAATCAGAAGAGCTTTCAGAGTTTTCTGCTGCGAGTGCTTCCCAGGCTCAGCATCTAGCCTACCCAACTAAAGACGGTAGTATAGCCTATGCGAATTTTTATGAGCCTCTCAACTGCCGCTATCAGGGACCAAACGGTGAAAAACCTCCAGTCGTCGTTATGGTTCACGGCGGTCCTACTGCTCATAGCAATAGGCATTACAAGAGTGCTGTTCAGTTTTGGACAACCCGTGGATTTGCTGTCCTTGACGTGAATTATCGTGGTAGTACCGGCTATGGCCGAGAGTACCGGCACAAGCTTATTGGAACTTGGGGCTTGTTTGATGTGCAGGACTGTATTTATGCAGTCAAGCACGTGGTCTCAGAAGGCTATTGCGATCCTGAAAAAGTGGCCATCCGTGGCGGCAGCGCCGGCGGTTATTTAGTGCTAGCAACCATGGCTTTCTATCCCGATACTATGAAGGTGGGGGCCAATTATTTTGGAGTTTCTGATATTCGATTGCTCGCTGAAGAGACTCATAAACTAGAGGCCTTCTATCCTTTTGCGCTCGTAGGTAGTGAAAATCTCGATGATCCCGTCTACAAAGAAAGATCCCCTAGTTTTGTGTTGGATCGTATTGATAGACCATTGATAATCTTTCAAGGGGCCGATGACAAAGTCGTTTTGCCAAACCAGTCGGAGTTAGTGGTCGCTGCTCTGAAAAAAAATGGGATACCTTGTGAGTACCATCTCTATGAAAAAGAGGGTCATGGATTTCGAGATGCAAAAAATATTCTCGACTCCATGAATCGTGAGTTGGACTTTTACATTGAGCACCTTAAGCTTTGATATCTTAAACTGAGAACTCAAAGAATCGTCGACTAAGCAGACTGCTTTTTCTGAGTCTCAAGGAATGGGATCAATTGATAGTGAAGGCAGGTTGCTTTGGGATCCTCTTCAATGAACTCTTCGGTCTGAAGTTGGTGTTTCTGGTAAAACTTTTGCTCAGCAGGTGTCAGTGATTCATAGATTTTATTTTGAAGGACCACAACGTGACCCCCGTTTAGGCATGAAATTCTTTTTCGGATGCTCTCATAGCGTGTTGCTAAGACAATCCCTTTGCCAAAAAGATCGTACTCTTTGGTGCCTGACCGAGGGTAATAGCCTTG
Source organism: Pseudobacteriovorax sp. (assembly GCA_013215145.1). Taxonomy (GTDB): domain Bacteria; phylum Bdellovibrionota_B; class Oligoflexia; order Oligoflexales; family Oligoflexaceae; genus DT-89. The sequence continues at coordinate 76,590 of JABSRP010000037.1, read as the reverse complement.
TAAATCACCCTTTGCTATCCCAATGGCACAAAAAACTGGATGGGTGAAGGAGAACTTAAGAACAGATTTTTCGAAGCTAGCAATAAAACGTTCAGCCAATTGAATGGCCAGGCTCTCTTTACTAGATTTCGAGGGTACTTGGAACGGGTAGCTTATGGAGCAGAGGAACCCATCGCCGAGCTCTTTGATTCTGTAGCCGTTAGCAATCAAGTCTTTTTTATCGTAGTTTTCATTTAGTATCTCCATGCAGTCATGAACTGCTGATTCCATAAAGTCTTTGAGTCTAGGATGATGGAGCTTTGAGCTCTGAATGATATCAAAGGCAATCACAATACCCTCAGATGCATGAGTCGGCATGGTTTTTTCTAATTCGATGCCAGCCTCCATTTGATCTATTTGATGAGGATAGAAAACCTTTGCCAGCTGTTTGTAACTATGTCGAATTCGTTCATTACTCTCCTTTTCTTTTTTTACAGCATCTCTTTGAATGGATAAGTTTCTCTCTTGAATCACATGGAATCGCCGAACTAAGGCGAAGGATAATATGGTTACATCAATCATACTCCCAATATGCATCCCCCAACTTACTATAAATGAATCACTTATCATCCCGGCTTTTTCCAGAGTTTGGCCAGATACACCAGCAACCATAAATACAAAGGCAAGTAGGAAAAGGCCTGCATTTTTATTGCCTCTTCTTAACTCTATCATGGAAATAAGAACGCACCACATACTGACAAAAAAGGCTATGGTATTTAGGGTTTTTGAGACCATGGTTAAGGAAAGGAAAGCCATGGAGCCGATCAAAGACCAAAGAACTATGGACATTATCCTAATGGTCCAGATTATGGATGGACTTCGAAGACCTAAATAATACTTCGTAAAGTGCATAAATGACCAAGCAATGAGTCCGAAGCAAGCTACAAAAACTCCCTGAAGAATCGTAGGGTCTGTAGACCATAAGAATTGACGATCAATACCTTGTTGGGCGGCTAGGAAAGTTGTGACGCTGGCAATATAGATGAGATAGAAAAAATATGACCGACTCCTCAATGTCAAAAAGATAAAAGCGTTGTAGATGAACATGACGATCATCATTCCAAAATAAACCATCTGAATCGATAAATCATAGACGTCATGACTATTGAAAGATTCTCTAGTATGAACAAGGACTTTAGTTGAGTGAGAGGTCAGAGCTTTAATGGACCAAATCAATTCTGTAGTCTTAGATTCATCGATTTCAAACCGGAATAGAAACTTGCGATGTGGGATCTGTCTTGTAGAGAAATCATAGGAAGCACCAGTTTCCGATGATTCTATTAATTCTCCATCCTCTAGCCAGAAAAACTGGATACTATCTAGCGGGGCATAGCTGAGTTCTAACAAATATTCACCTGGAGGCAAGTCTGGATTGATGATAGCTCGATACCAGATTTTGGATTGGGTGTAGCTAAAATTAATGCGGTCGCCATAAATGATTGAACTGTTGCTGAAATCTAAATCTTCAAAGGAAAGCACGCTGTGCTGGTCCTCGATGTAGGAGATTCCATTGACAAAAGGGGTATTGATTTTTGCCATAACAGAACTTGACAGAAATAATTGAAATCCTATTGCAAAGTAAGCAACATGGAATAGCAAGCTGCTATCAGATATGTATGTTATGTACCGGTTCATAGCGGAGTAATCGGATAAAAGTTGAGGAATATTAGGAATTTTACCTTTCTGCTTGAGAAAGATGCGATAGCAACTACCTGAAATCTTATTTTAAGTAGAAGTTCTGGGTTGGAGAGCATTTATGAGATGAGGACATTTGAGATGTTAATGGTAAATATATCTCAAAGATTATAGTCATTTAACGAAATTTCTGGAAATATTGAACCTTTCTCTTGGTGGAAGCGTCTAACAGTTCGTAAAATTTAGTATTGGAGGTATTTATGAAAAAGTTCTTATTTGCATTGCCCTTGATGCTTGCGTTGTCAGCTCCCGCTCTGTCGCGACCTGGAGGGCCAGGTAAACACTTGAAGCATATTCTAGAACAATTGGATCTTGATGAGTCTCAAAAAACTAAGATGACTGAGATACGACAAAATTCGCGCGCAGCTATGAGAGCCCAAAGGCAGGAAATGAAGGCGCAACGAAGAGCCTTTCAAGAACTATTAAAATCGAATGCGTCGGACGAAGACCTTAGAAAAGCATTTGCGTCTCTTGAGAACTTAAAGGCTAAATTATCGCAGTTCAGATTTGAGAATATGCTACAGATCAGAAAGGTCTTGACAGCCGAGCAGCGGAGCCGCTTTCACGAGTTGAAAGAGCTGCATCGTCCAAAAAAATCAGGGCATGAGTTCCAAGGCAACAATCCATGAATCCAGATAACATAGGGCCAGAGGTGGGGGCAGATATGCCCTCATTCTCAGGGTCCTTTTCCGACCTATATAGTGCTTATGCGCCCATGGTTCGAAGGGTACTTGCGCGGATGGTTCATCCTGATGACATTGATGATGCAGTCCAAGAGACCTTTATCAAAATTCATGGGGCACTGGATTCTTTCGCGCAGAAAAGTAATATTCAAACATGGATTTATCGTATTGCACTAAACTGCGCGAAAGACTTTCAAAGGAAAACCTACTCTTTGCGCCGCATTAAAGAAGCCTTCGTAAGACAGAAACATGAGCTGCTCGAGGGATCTCATAAAACCGTAAGTCGTAGTGAAATAGAGATGTTTCTCGAACGCATATCGTTCAACCATAGAAAAGTGATGGTATTATTTTTTTTGGAGGAGCTGAGTCTCAACGAGATTGCTGAAATAGAAAAAATACCGTTAGGTACTGTGAAAACAAGATTATTTCATGGTAAGAAAAAATTTGCCAAACTCTGGAGGGAAGATTATGACTGATGATAGAATAAAAGCCTTCCTGAAAGGTATTCCTGAGGGAGACTCTGACCCTCAAGAGTTGCAGAAAATTCTGGCTGCATCAAAAACTAGAGGTACTACTCGAAAAATAAGGCTTTTTGTCCCATTTGCTATGGTAACCGCCGTATTTTTAGTGATGTTGTGGCCCTCTTGGAGAAATCCATCAGAATCCTATCAAGATAGTATCGCTGATTACTCATACTTTGGCGATGATGATTGGAATGAAGACGTTGAAGACTACCTGCTTCTGGCAGATTCCCTATAGGGAGACTTTTCCTCAAATAATCCATATACGGCAGATACAAGCTGAAAAAAGAGGCATTTTGGAAAGGTAACTCTATGTGAACGACCTTTGATCTTTGGCAATTACGTGCTAGAGTTTGGCAGAAGTCTACCGGCCAAAGGAGAAGATCCGATCAGAGTTGGTACAAATCAAAGAAGGAATACAACCTTTATGAGCTCGAAGAAAAAAGATAAAGAGTGGTCTTCAGAAAGAAAAAAGCTACAAATACTGTCAACAGATACACCCATGACTCTTCCTTACGGGCATAACAGGGGTTCTGCTCTCGTAATTCCTACTGATTACGATAGTATGAAGGAAAAAGCCCTTAAAGCCATGTATGAACATGCAGAGATTCAATTGAACCCCTTGCAGGAGCAGCTTTCATTTCTAAGCCGAAAGAAGGATACACTTCTCATGCTGCCCGGTGTCCAAGACAAAGAGTCTAATATTGCTGCTGACGCTTCACTACAGCTAATCGATGAGCAGGTTCAACTCATCAAAAATCAAGTGGAGTCTATCCAAGAGAAGTATCTGATCTCTCTTGAGATTCTTAAGGCTAAATTTAACTTTGTTCCCGTTCACGGAGAAACCTATTATTTATATCAAAAGGGGGGAGAGAGAGTCCTAATGTTGGTGGGCCCTGATCAGTGGCAGTTGGATGATGACACTCTCTATGTAGCTACAGTCAAGCTCATGGCAGATGCTAGTTGGCAGGTTCTGGCTATCAATAATGAGATTGAAATCGATTTCACGGCGTTGAAGAAGGAAGACGCCTAGGGAGTCTATGAATTTGTACGGCGTCACGGTATATTGCCATCCCTTATTTATAGGTGATGGTGAAGGTTTTTTTGAGAGAATCCGTCGTTTTTAATCGTGGCAGCTTCCATGATGCAATCTTGTCGTTAATACACTTCTGAAATTTAGGTTGATTTTTAAAGCCATCAGATACCGACGAAATTCCCGAATCAACTAGTGTGCCGTCTTGATTGATATTTAAGGTGATATCAATCGAACCAAACAACCCTGGCTGACGCTTTCTAAGCTGATTGTAGCAACTCCGCAAAGAATTTGATTTCGCCATAACAGCTTTGTGAACGTCCTCTTCTTTGCGAAAGACGTTTGATTCGTCTTGATAGGCACAATAAACTTGAGTCCATTCGCACTGCTTGCTTTTGCAATACGACTCTGCTTTATTTTTTGCGCTCGATTCAGTCTTTGCCTTGATGACATGGAATTTTTCCTTTGTAGACCAAGATATTCCCGCACACTCTGCCTGATGAATCGTAGCAACCAACTCACATTTTTGGTCCTGATTTGTACCGCAGGTATTTTCTGCTAATTTAGAGTCTTTTTCTTGTAAATCAGATTCTTGGAAGTGGAATGTTTGCGTCTCTGAGGCATATGAGATTTTTAGGACTTTCGGATCGAATTCAAAAGGAAAAACCACCGAGGTACTTCGATTTAGTCTCGGAGTCCCAAACTTTAGACTATGAGTCACAGAACGATAGCAATTTTTCGCAGTCTCATCGCTATGTTTCCCATGGTAGACGTTGATATTTTCGATAGTTTGATCTTTTGTGACGGTAAATCGGATAGCAAACATCTCTGATACTAGACCGACTCGTTTTGTCAACTCTACATAACATCTTCGGTAATCTGGAGTTCTCGCATACATAGTCTCTAAAATCTGGGCCCTTGTGTACCCGCCTTTGCTGATTGAGAGGCGTGATGGAGCCGTAATACAGGACGTTAATAGCAAAGAACATAGGACAAAAACTATATGAAACATATGCGATCCAGATGTAGTTGGAAGCTATAGCGAAATTATAGGATCTTTTGTTTTGGGAGTCAATTTGCTGGATCTGGATATAAAAAATTTTGTTAATTTCAGCAAATTACGAATATTACGCGTTATTAAATATAGAACCAATACATTTTGTACCGTCTAACTTTCTACAATTATCGTTATTCCATTGAGTCGGTGCATCTTGCTGGATAAGGTCCTTCTGCCTTAAATAATTCCTTATACCAGGAGGACCAATGAGAACTATTTTAACGCAAAGCATATTTTTGGGGCTTGCGATAACTAATCTGAGTGCAACAGTCCAGGGGGAAACCTCTATCGTAACAAGCAGTAGTGCTGCTATTCCTCGGTCCGCTACTATTGGCGATGTCACCGCAGGTGGTTCCTGCTCAGGATTAGTGCCTACTATCAAATGCGGCCGAGGAGGCCCGTGCCATGGAACTCCCGGTCCCGATGTCATCCTAGGATCCATCTTTGCTGACAGTATCTACGGTTACGGTGGTGATGACGTGATCTGTGGCGGAGGAGGTAACGATACTATCCGTGGGGGATCTGGTCACGACACCTTGTTTGGTCAGGGTGGTGACGATGAACTGAGAGGGGGCCGTGGTTACGACCTTCTACTCGGTGGAAAAGGTCGCGATACACTCTACGGTGGCCCCGATAATGATCGACTCAATGGACATGATGGAGACGACGTGCTCATGGGGCTCGACGGTCACGATAGACTCTCCGGTGGTGAAGGCGATGATAGGTTGGACGGCGGAAATGGTAATGACTATCTTAACGGTGGATCTGGCAACGATGAGTCTTTCGGTGGCGAAGGTGATGACGAGATTGACGGTAGCGCTGGCAACGATTGGCTATACGGTGGCGAAGGAAATGACAAGATGGACGGTGGAGAAGGAAATGATTGGCTCTACGGTGAGAGTGGTATAGACACTCTCTACGGTGATTTTGGATTTGACCGATGCGACGGTGGCGGAGGATTGAACTGGGAGGTCGGTGATACTTGTGAGATCCGAGAATCTATCAAGGTAGAGCCTCCGCCTGTTGATACTTCGCTGCTTCCTGAGATACCAACTGGAATCATCCTGACCAACAGCGACAGGCTTGTGGTCGAGTGGGGGCACGACTCCGATAACCCAGTCAGTATCGAGCTTCCTCGTGCTTGGTTACCCTCTTGGCTACCAAATGTTGACGGTCAGTCCGTGCTGCCTGATTCCTTCTGTGCCATCAACATTCGCCTTGCCGATAGAATTATCTGGCAGACTTTGAATGATCACAACATCGAAGATTACCCATTCGTTTATACTCCGTCCGTCAGGGATCTCGATGACGACTATTTCTATTACGAGGGTGTGCGCTTTGGAGGGCCCATCGGGAGCTGTCATGGCGGACAATATGCTTGGGCGTTTCCTTTCCCTTTCACGCAAAATAGCTCCGATTTTCTACCTCGCGAGAACCTGAGACTTGTGATCGAAGGTTTAGCCACGAAGACAGAGGTAAATTTTATCAAGGATGCAGGTGCAAAGGTCAAGCACACTGATGCCAGCAAGCTGTGGGAAGACAAATCACTAAAAGCGCTCGAGAATCTTCTAGACGGCTTCGCCTGGGCTTTTACCGAAAAGAAGGAAGAGGACGAGAAATATTGCGATGTCGCTGGCAAGTTCTGGAAAGAAGTTTGTAAGGAGACGCCAGCCAGCTGCCCAGTTACCTTTCCAGTCATGCCCACGTGCTACTAGACGTCTGCATAGTAGCCTCGTTTTTTTATAGCGACGGGCGGCCGCGACCTAGGAATCTACCATCCAGGTGGATTCGAAGGTCGCGAATTTTTGCTCTTTTGCTGAACATTCAAAATAGGCTAGAAGCCTGTTTCAGATAGATGGATCGAGGGTCGAATTTAGATCCATTTTGATTTTTTAGCCGTAAGGAGTCGCTGGGACTTCTACTAGTCGGCGTACGGAATTACTGGAATAGGCTGGTGTGCAGGAGCGGGATCATTTCCTTCTTCAGGAAAATCTTTTCTGCACTTTGCTACACAGTGGCTATAGTTTCTGACTATCCAACTGCCGCCTGCTACTTGGGTAACCTTCTTGCAAGTTATCTCTGTTGACGTAGATATAAGAGGTTGAAAAAATGTACCAAGTCCGCCAATATTTTTGGAGAAGGCTTCTGCAAGCGCTGTTACTACCCCTGATGCCACCTTACAGGAGTCACCATCATTCACATTTGTGAAAATTTTGTATTCAGCATTCCAAGCTTTGATGCACTGATCTCTGCATTCTTGGAAATTTTTTGGCTCTTCTTCGTCGCTACTTCTTGGAGTTACAGGACTGGCCTTGATAGATGCTATAAAGTTCCGATGGGTACTGGGCAGTTTGCGTTCACAATCATATCTTAATCGTCCACCAGACCGACTTTTTTTGACTGAGCAGCCATCGATTTGTACAATCTTTTGGGTACGTCGGGGTCCGCTGGGTTGCGAAGTCCTGGTGCACATTATTCTAGTCGTATCGTCTATGTTTTTGCAAATGGAAAAGTGGGTAGGTAGTCGAGTATCCTGAGGCCTGCCACTTGAGTCGTGTTGGTCACAGACTATTTGATACCCCTGCCCATAGTCTGGTCGACAAATGGTAAACTCATCGAACGCTTGACCCGGAGTCACTGAGCCCGGAGCTCCTCCACCCGGAGCTCCTCCACCTCCGTTGGAGGAATCGGGCTCGACATCGAAGAATTTTTCGTAAAACTCCCTGAGTGAACCTTCCGAAATGAGACCCTGGAGATGAGTGTGGGTGGGTGAAAATAGGGCTAATTCAAGACCCTCTAAGATTGCTGGAGCGACTAAGGCATAATCACTGAACTTTTGCTCTAGTAAGTTGATTGACACCACTCCTGGGACGGTTGAGGATCTGTACAGCTTCGACCCATTCAGGTAGACAGTGTTTATGTGTCCATGGGGAAAGACATCTATGACGCTCATCGATGTTACATTGGTTCCCAAATCTCTTGTATTGATGACGTAAGTCTTTTGGTCGTCAGCATGAACGGTGTAGACTTCAGTGTATCCGAGTGAACCCCAGAAAACCGTATAATCGTCGTCCCTCGATTCTACTGCATCTCCTGGACGTTGCTGAAGATTAGAATTGTTGAGTTTTGATTCGCTGGTCGTTGTTTTGCAACTGATCGATGCGAGTAAGAGAGCTGCTACTGCGGCTAATTTCATGATTCCTCCTAGGGTTGAAAGTATTTGCTATGAGACGAAAGGATTGAAAGTAGTGGGTACATAGAGTTTGTTTGGTAACCGACTACCTCGTCTTAATCCTCTCGAATCTAGCGTTTTTGTGTATGATGGACCCCATATCGGAATATTCATTACCTTCGACAGAAATAACTCACCAATAGTGTCATCAACAGGTACGAAACGAGCCGACCTGAAAATAGAACGCTTTCGAGTCAATGGGAAATTAGGTTGCATAGCTAGAGGGTGTGCGCGTATTACGTCCCTTCAATCTGATAGTGGATTAATTGATGTTCGATTCTGTGATCTAAACGTTCAATGTTTGACAAGGATTATGTGTAGACTGATATCTACGATGTTTCCTAGTTGATGAAGGGGAAGCAATTCTTTTCAAGGTACGTCTATGGACTCTTATGAGTTGTTACTTTTTTTCTTCGATAGAAATATTTGACTATTTCATTCCAATGGTTTTAGAAGCAATTAGATTAAACCGGATAACTTCAAGAAATCCGGTCATGTTCGACATGCTGGTAGAACTGAAACAAAACTACGGCTCGAAGAGCAAAAGAGTGGGCGCCGTTATCTACCTTTAATTTGCGGTTTACATTTATCCTCAGAATCTGAAGGGCTATCAGTACTGATATCTAGCCCTGTGGACTCCAAAATCCAGTCTACATGTGGCGCGACTTGTGTAAACAAACCCTCTCCAGATTGGCAAAGGTATCCATTGGAAGGATCAATTGTTGAGTTTAAGGCTTCTAGGACCCCAATAGAAATTCCTGCGAGGTATTGGTTATTTTGAGTGTTGATCCATGCAGGCCCTCCCGAATCGCCTGCACAGATGCCTTTACCTGTTTCTGGTTCTAACTTGAACATATGATTGAATTCTAAAAATGTTGTATCATCAATTTCAAGTTTTACTCCATCAATGAATTGACCAAAAACGACGTCTACCCAGTGCAAAACCCCAAAATCCCCTTGAGCGATTTCAATCGTATCACCGTATCCTGCAACCCTGAGACTTGAACCCGGCCTAAAAATATCAGACGAGGTAACCATTTTGGAAAGTCCAAGTTCGTTGGGGCTTGAGGCGATCTTTACCCAAGCAATATCAAAACTTCGACCTTCGGTGATGATGTCATTATCACCCTCTGACCGGATATTATCTTCGGGTGGAAGTTCGAGATCACTTTTAAAGTACTGAGGATGTCCCTGAGTCGCAATAATAGGGTATCGAGATGCCGAGTTATTGGCGTCTTGTCCAGTTATGACTGTTTCTAGGCCATATCGTAAACAATGCGCAGCGGTCAAAAAATAGCCGTTGCCAATATGAGTTCCTGTACATAATCCACCGGAAGAGCTCTCTATTGCGACGACAGATGAAAGTTCCTTTTTGTCGGATGATCCTTTCTGTCCTCCGATAATGCCTAACTGATTTTGACAGCTTTCATCATCGACGCTTTGTTTTTTTTCTTTTGTGCCTTCGGCATCTCTAGATGCTGATTCCTGCTGGGATGAGGCTTCATGTTCTGGGTGTTTTGAAGGCGTTTGACTACAGCTGATGGTTAATATTGTAAGACATAGAACCGGGTAGAAAGATGTGTTTTTTTTTACATTCATGAGGCTACCTCTCTAGTTAAATGAATCAAGTTATTTAGCAAATACTGTCTGGGTCCTTTAAGATCGAAGTCGATTGATTGGATCTTTGATTTCTCTATTTCGTATAAATCTCCAGCCTATGCCCCGTAATTTTTTAGTATTCTAGACTTAGGCCAAGAGACAAAGTCTCTTGACCAAAAAGATAGGAAAGACGTCTCTAAAGAATACTTGAACTAAAATTTATCTTTGGCTTTTTTAGCTTATTACTAATACAAGGCATTTTCTCATCATCGATGGAGTTGAATATAGCTGATTTCATGGTTTCCTCCGAATATATCTAAAATCAATGAGCTATAGCCGATTGAGATTCTATCGCATTTTAAGTAAGACAATGTTTTTGGCTGATAACTGACATTTCGGTCTCTAGGCAGAACCTTTTATCGATTTCCTACCAGTAGTGTTGAAAATCGGGACGAATGTGAATTGCCAACGAGAAAAATCCCATGCTCGTACGCTATCTTCCGAAAATGGAATAAGTTTGTGGCTCAATTTAATCAACCAAAATCCGAATGTATGATTAATGTGAAGTTGGTTTTTCTTTGATTAATACTAAAGGTAAGAATCTCTCTGTTTTATCTATAATATACTGGTTTTTTGCTGTTGTATCCATCATATTGTTAAATCCTCAAAGTGGATATGCTATTGAGCTAATTGATCTAGAATACCTTTCCAGTAGACAAGGTGCCGGTTTAGCCAAAAAATCGGGATGGATTGCTGGAGACTATGAGGTTTCTGAGGTAATAGGTAATCTTTCAAAACTGACGCCAAGCCCCGACGATTTTTTAATCCTCCCCATTGAAAAAAAGCTTTTTGGACAGTACTTAGGTTTGCCAATGAATCACAAAAGCGGAAGCATCTGTATATTTTTGACAGTAATATTAGGTCCGATATAGAGATCTATGACTGCGGAAAAAAGATTGACTCTATCGACTTTGGTGTAACTCTTGAAAAAAGATATAAGCCAGTTTCCTTTGAGCCTGGAGAGATAAAAACCATACTGATAAAACGATTTAGTTTTGGATCACAGCGTCAAACTTATTCATTTTGGACTAATCAAGAAGGTCTGTTTAAAGAACTCTCCCTACTGAAGAGTAGGTGGACAATGATCATGACAGTATTTTTGATGAGTATATTTTTTAATATTATCTTATTTATTGTTTTTCGCTCTATTCAGTATCTACTATATATTTTATATCTTGGTTCCATCTCAGTGCTAGCCTCTTCAGTTTGGGGTTATATAGCTTACGATGCTGATCTCGTCCAGATAATTAGTGGTGCTTTTATGGCCAATTTTGCAAATCTTTTTTCGATAGTGTTCTTAGGATTCCGAAGAAAAAAAGGTTGGCCTTTTTACTTTATGATGGGTACTACCATCGCATGGATTTTGATCGCGTTTACTATAGATGACAAAACTCTAACTATGAAAATTGTTTCAATATTGGCTGCAGTGCAAGCAGCGATCTGTTACTTAAGCGCGATATACCTCTATTTTAAGGAAAGAAGTTTTTATGTCATCATATATTTACTAGCTTACGGAATTTTTCTCTTTGGTTCGATTATCCAAACTATGATCTGGCGAGGGGTTTTTCCCGAAATAGGTCGCATGGATTATTTGATATTCTATGCAGCTAGTATTGAAAATATACTGATGTTGCTAGCGATTAGTTATCGGATTTATGAAGCTGAAACAGAGCGTCGTCAAAATAATAAAAAATTAGAATATAAAATGAAAGAGGTCGAAAATCTAGTTGCGGAAAAAACAAGCTCCAATGAACAGCTGAATAAGGCCAATGGAGAACTAGAGAGAATGATTTTGTTGAAAAAAAGGATTCGGAGACCTATAGTCGCATGCTTACGCATAAAATGCGTCCTCACTTTCTATTTAATACATTAAATTCGATCAAAGCTACGATGATTGAGTCTCCGGAAGCTGCGTCTAAAGTCATTACTGAATTAGGTAGTCTTTATAGAAAAATATTGCAGGGCGGTGAATCTGTGTGTTGGGGGGGTGATGAAGAAATGGCTTTGGTAAAAGACTGCTTGCAGCTTCAAAAACTGCGATTTGAACATCGGTTGACTTATAGTCTAAAATTCGATGATTCAAAAGGCGAATACTCGTGTCCCTGCTTCAGTATTCAGACATTGGTCGAAAATTCCATCAAACATTCTATCGCCAAGAGTTTGAGAGGAGGAAGTATTCTTATTCAAGGTTATAAAGATAACGAAGAATACTGTATAATGATATCCGACGAGGTTGAAGATGAAAATAGCGCTTCCATTGAATATACTGGTCACGGACTAGAAAATTTAGAGGCACGACTCAATTTGTCAAATGCAAGGCGCCCTAATCTTAACTTTGAAACACACAAATATGGAACAAAAGTAAGATTCTGGCTTAGCCCTTGATTATTTTGGAACTTATTTTATTTTTGAGTTCCGCATATCTTTCTCGTGAAATTGTGATTTCTTCATCATTTTCCATTTTAAGGATAAATTTTCGATTGATTTTTTTTATAGAAGTGATGCCATTTATATTGACAATCGCAGAGCGATGAATTCGATAAAATTGCTCTGCATTAAGGCTTTTCTCTAAATGATTGAGGGTGAGTGAATACATGATTTTTTCGGAGGATGTGAAGATATAGTTGATTCGATCGACTGACTTAAAGTAAAGTATGTCGTTTGTTGGAATGAGTTTTTGGCGATTTCCAATTTTTACCGAAATCTTTCTCAGCGAAATATTATTATTAAAGAGGTTCTCGCCAACCTCATTTGCATAATTATTTGTTAATCGATCGATTCTTTCGAGGCAGGTCTTAACTCTATCTGGGCTTAGTGGTTTAAGTAAATAGTCGATAGCTTCTTCGTCGAACGCGCGAACGGCATACTCTTCGAATGCGGTCTGGAAAATTAATAAAAACTTGCGCTCAGGAAAATGGAAAAGCACATCGAAACCCGACATTCCAGGCATCTCAATGTCTAAAAAGACGATGTCCGGTTCAGAATGATTGATTTTCTCAATCGCATCGGGTCCATTCTCCGCTTCTATAACATCTATGTCATAACCGCTATCGAGAAGATAGTGTTTAAGGATAAACCGAGATTTTCGTTCATCGTCTACGATCAGAATTTTTTTGGTTGAACTATGATCCATTTGCCTTCTTTAAAAGTTATGACCCATGTGCTATCGACCTATTTTATACAATAGTTAGCTGATAAATTCCGATCTATACCTGACGTAATAATTCCATAAACGATGTGAGATGTGATTGCATTCGATTTCCTCGAAAAGTCTCTTCTATGGTAAACCATAGTTAAAAAGACGTAATAAATTATGAATGCCTTTGATAACCAGAATTTACCTTTTCCCTCAACGTTTTTAGTGTTTTGCCGATCATTCTCCATTGAGGGAGAATTCATGAAACTGTTACTCTTAGCCATCCTTATTTGTTTGGGCGCAATTGTACCAAAAAGTAATTCTTTAAACGCAGAGACTTTGTACCTAGAGGCTAAGACTACCGAGATAGATTTCGGTATAAATGGTTATTATTATTTTGATGATGATAACAATCTAAATTTGAAGCAAATCTGGACAAAATTCCAAAATGATGAATTTACGATGTTTCCAGAAAAAAATGGAAGATTTGGTTTCACAAAATCGGCTATTTGGAGTGTCACTACGGTTCATCGAGAACCGGATGCCCTAGATTGCTTTTACTTTGCAAAGAATTACAGCTCTATAGACCGCTTAGATTACTGGCTTGTCGATAGTAAAGGTCAGATCCTTGATTCTGCAAGTTCAGGAGATATTAAATCATTTCACAGGAATTCAATTAGCAATAGGTTTCCCACTGTAAAGTTTGAAATACCCCAAGGAGAGACCTATTTAGTTACTAGAGCATTCTCACCTTCGGGTTCCTTGCTACTGGCTGAGAAGGCTATGTCGCCTGGTCGATTTCATAGTAGACAAATACTGGACTATTCATTGGGAACATCATTGCTGTGTATGCTATCACTGATGGTCGTATACAATCTATTTCTTTATATTCAACTTAAAAAAACGAGTATATTCTTTTATGTCATTTTTATTGCTTCAGTCACACTTACAAGTCTCGGGCAAACTGGGATGGGAATGGTATATTTCGATCAGTTTTCTTTTATAATGAACAAAGGTTTTACGTTTTTTGGTCTCCTGGCTATCTGCGCTGCATTCTGGTTTTCAAATACTTTCCTCGAGCTTTACAGAAGAAAATGGCAGTATATGTTGATGTGGTTAGGTTTAGGTCCTGCACTAGTAGGACTGGGGATATCTGTGTTCGACTATAAAATTGGCGTGTTCTTTAATTTTTTTTCGGGTACATACTTATCAATATTTGCTCTTTTGATTGGAATTGTGCGGAGCTGTGAAGGATTTCGTCCGGCATATTTTTACACCTTAGGATGGCTTTGCTTGATAATCGCTAATATTCTACGTTATGTTATGATAGGTGGGATGATACGTGTTGATGATTTTATCAATTGGGGGACGTTAGCAAGCGCTGTCATCGAATCGGCTCTACTTTCTCTAGGTCTGGCAGAAAAAATTCGTCTATTTGAAAAGAATTCACTCGATAAAATAAACTCCCTTAACGCTAATCTAGAAAGCAAGTCTAACAAGTTGAATGAAGTAAATATTGAGCTAGAAAAAATGATTCTGTTGGAAAAGAATAACTCTAAGGTCTATAATAGAATGCTTACCCATAAAATGAGACCTCATTTCTTATTTAATACATTGAATTCGATCAATGCGGCCATGATTGAGTCACCAGAAGCAGCTTCAACTGCTTTGACTGAGTTAGGTCGGCTTTACAGAAAGATTCTTCAGGGTGGCGAATCGATAACTTGGCAGATACAGGACGAAGTAGATCTGGTGAAAGACTATTTGAACTTACAGAAACTCCGGTTCGAGGACCGCTTAAAGTTTCGATTTGATATGAAAGATTTAAAATCTGGATACGAATGTCCATGTTTTAGTATTCAGACTCTCGTAGAAAATTCTATCAAGCATTCAATTTCTAAAAGCATATATGGTGGTGAAATCATTATTAATGGAGGAATAGACGGCGAAAACTATCGTGTCAGTGTCTATGATTCGGTTCCCGATGCCACCAGTAGTAAAATTGAATATGTTGGTTACGGGCTTAGGAATTTAGAAACGAGATTAAACTCTATGAATTCTGGTGATAAGAACCTCATTTTTGAAACCCATGAGAATGGTACAAACGCTATCTTTTGGGTACAGAAAAAAGTCTAATCGATAGATAATGTAAGAAATTTCTAAGAAAAACCCTATGAAACTAAATCTAGTTGACGACGGTTTATTTCAATTCTCGTCTAACAGAGATACCAGCAATGCGAATTGTACAATTTGTACCCTAATCAGACCCATTTGGTAAGAAATCGATTTCAAACAACTCTCATTAGCCGATATTATCCTCCTTGGATTAAAAAGGAAGGAAATGATTTCTTACTTTTTATTAGACAAACAGATGCAGTGACTAAATTGAGTAAAATCATCCGCATGATACATAGAAGTTCTCGTCCAGTAGATTCAGATGTTTGTCCTATAGGAAAAAATAAGAATGGAGAATTAGCTAGTGTCTTCTTTATGTCGCAAAATTGTATTTTTAACATTTGTCATAACAACTCAAGCATTTACTGCCAAAAAAGACTTTCATTCTGCAATAACACATGAAGTGAAATTAGATAAAAAAAATGAGAATGAGCAAGTCAAGCGGCTAACTTTTAAAATTCTTCCCGAGAAAGATCATCTGATTGTGACGGAATCCGCTCCCTGGGAATTTAAAATCATTGATGCTACAGATGGAGTCGATATTAAAAAAAGAAGCTGGAGTGGACTATCATTTGTGAAATCAATAAAAGACACTCTAAGCCATAGTTTTTTAGTGACTGTTAAAGATGATTCTATTAAGCCAGCGAAGCTAACCTATAGTTTTACTACATTCCTTTGCACATCAGATAAGACTCTTTGTTATAGAGAAATTAGAAAAAATAGCGTCATTATTAACTAATGCTGTGTGAAAAGTAGAGCGCTTAATTGTTTTTGATTACGTGTAATGGGTTTTCTTATATGGTATATTGAAAGGTTTATTTATTATGAAACTCTTAGATCTACGGCTAATTAATCTGATAATAATTTGGTTTTTTATACTTCTTGGGTGTACACATACAAAAAATGTCGAGGAAAAACCAATTAATTGGGAAAGAACAAGCCTAGATAGGGCTTTGTTAGAAAGCAAGGCAACGAATAAGCCCATCTTCATTTATTTTGCTGCTAAATGGTGTCCTAGCTGTGTTCAATTTGAAACGAATATCTTAAGTTCACCAAATATACAGGAAGCGTTGAAAGACTTTGTTTTGGTCTGGGCAGATGTTGATGAAGTATTAGGGCAAGAGATACTTGATAGAGGATACCCTAATGCAGGAACGCCAGGGATTTTCTATACTGATGCAACAGGTGATCTTCTTTTAGTAGCGCAGGCTCCCACGAGAGAACGTGATTTTCTCGCTCAATTGAATGCTTCAAAATCTGCCAGTCTTCACAAAGAAAACTTACTAGAAAAGTCAAAGAGATTTAGTGATGAGGAATGGTCTGTTCTTTCTCAGATAAACTGGTATGCTCATCCCTCTACATCTGACCTAAAAAAGCAAACTCACTTATTGATGGATCTCTTCAAGGAAATCCCGGATCATTTAATTCATGTTAAGACAAAATTAGCTGGTGATATTTTACATAATATTGTCAGGGTTTCTGTTGATTCAACGGTAGATGGAATTTTGTCTGAAAGATTGAAGAAAAACTATCATGTCTACCTTAAAGATGCTCTCTTGAATGAAAAGTACATCGACTCAAACTGGTCTCTCCTCGGATACTCCTATCCTCGTCTCCTTAAAATTTCGAAACAGATAGATACCACAGGATGGATGGAAAAGGAAACTCAAAGAGTATATGATATGAGCAGTAACTTTATTTTGAATCCTGACTCGTTTCCGTCATCGACACTAAGACTATGGGCGGCCAACTACTGGATTCAAAAAATTAAGGAACCGGAAACCAGCCACAAGCAAAAACAATTTCTAACAGATCGTATTAGACGACTGATGGAACAGTCAACGCCTTCAAGTAGGGATAATAATAAGCATTTAGTATGGCTAATTTTGGCAGCACATTATTGGGGGTTGGACGATTTGGATTCAGCCTATGACGCTAACATGAAGGCAATAGAGGCCAAAGGCGGTTGGTGGATTGCAACTGCAAACCTGAGTAATATAGCAAGAAAAAAGGGTGATAGAAATGAATCACAAAGACTGATCAAAGAGTCTATTGCACAGGCTCGCAAAGATGGGATAGATACCGTTGCAATGCGCATATTGGGAATATTAAGGCACTCTAAAGGCTCTTTCTCTCTAAAAGACATGGAGTGGATTCTCAAAGAGATTTATAAGAGCCCGCTGTCATATACTAGTTGGGGGCTTTCAAGGTTAAATCAGATAAAACTTTTTTGGAATTCACCTTCCTTTCAGTCGATTGACTTTGTAAAAAAAGAGGGAAAGTTAATCTGTCAAGATTTGAGGGGCAAAGAGAAAGACGCGTGCATAGTTCACTTTTCTATATGATGCAGCGGCGCCGTATCCTTACGGCCTTACCTTTCTGTATGAATGTGGGCTGTTTCTATTAGAATTAGGTGGTTGACGCAGTGTTATTTTTCAGGAGTTATAAACTATGAGATATTTTTTCCTTAGATTCTTCTTAGCATTGATTTTCTCAAAAAATAAAATAGAAAACATTAGTCTTCAATTCTCTTATGTCGAGGGCGTATGTGGTTCCTATGCTTTGGTAAATCATATTGTTTCAGTTGGTAACAGTCCCTGCCTCGCATATCGATAACGGTCAGACAGTTTAATTGATCATACTAATTTCTAAGATAATAGTTTTTTTGTGTTAAAATAGACAAAATTAAATATCGGAGGTGTTATGTATCGAGGATCCTGTCTTTGCGAGGCTGTTCGCTTTGAATTTTCTGACTATATCGATGGATTGAGTCTTTGCTACTGCTCGGTCTGCCGTAAAATCTCTGGAAGCGCTTTTGCTGCGACGCTAATCGTACCAAAGGAGAAATTCAAATGGATCTCTGGTCGAGATTTACTCAAGACCTATGAGAAACCCACTGGACTTAGTTTAAGTTTCTGCTCAAAATGTGGGTCTCAAACCCCAGATGCCGAACCTGCTGGTAAAGTTTATCCAATCCCAGCAGGCATTCTAGAGGGTGATCTCGACTTGCCCCTCGTTCGTCACATCTACACTGGCTCTAAGGCAGATTGGTGTATCGTAGTTGATAATGGTGCTCCTCAATTCACCGAGGATGGCTAATCTTGTGGTTTATGAAATCTACAGATTCTCGGTTTTGCTGGTGTTCAGTGACTAAGCATTTGACAAGATCGTTTTAACTGTAAAAGTTTTTGTCAGTAAGGAAGGTCTGATCGTTAACTTTTTTTAGCGATAGGCGCGTAGCTTCTATTCCAGTCAATTAAATTTATCTCCCAGTCAGTTATTTGAAAAGGTAGCGACTAAGAATAAAAATATCAAGAAAAACAGATATTTAATTAGGTGTGCGGGGATTTTTAAGATCGTAGGACCAGCTTTCCTGAGATATCGATAGTGAATTTATGGCTTCCCATGCGAGTTTATCTTTCACGTTTTCAGTACTCCATGTAAGAGTCGGCCCTGTTTTTGCAGAACTTTCGATGGCGCCTGTTGATCTTTTTTGGAAGATCTATATGGTGACTCACCGCTTGTTCAAATAGATAAAAGTTTAAAAGGAAGACACGCAAGCCCTGATGGAAATCACCATTAAGGAGATGACGTTTTGTGCTCAATTTGTTCATAACAGGCTGGTTGACATATATGAGTAAAGTAATCGAAGCAAGATATAGGAGTTTTGAGAGGGGTTAAACAGTATAGGACGGTGACTGATCTGGTAGGTTGTTTTCTGATTTTTGTAAGGATTTTGTTAGGGTAATAATATGAAGTTTACGAATCATCTTTTCTTTCCCATAGTGATAGTTTCTAGCTTAATAACAAGTTGTGGTCCCGAAAATACCGAGACCAGCTCACCAAAGATTGTAAATGGAACTCGAGTCTCTGCGAATGCATACACCCCAGAACGGATGGGTACAGTTTCACTCGGGACCTGCACTGCGACTGCTATCGCCCGGGACTTGGTACTAACTGCAGCCCATTGTGTAGGCGGTAGGGTTAACGTTAATTTTGTGGTCCCTGGTCAGCGCGGACAAGCGCGAACTGTGGAACGTGTAGTATCACATCCTCTCTATCGAACGTCTCCACGACCGGAGGTGGATATCGCCTTAATCAAGTTACGGTCCGACATGCCCTCGACTCATCGTGTCATGCCTCTGTTATTTGATTTGAATGGTGCACCTCGCGGAAAGCAAGCTGTTCAAGCTGGGTACGGTTCGACAAAAAATGGTGCAGGACAGATTACCGATAGAGGAAGAGCTCTAAGACGAACAGATACACAGATTACTAGTCATCGTATGACCAGGCGAGGCGGCACCATTGGTGTTTATTACGGTGAAACCACCCGCGGCGGCGCAGCTGCCTGTTCTGGTGATTCAGGTGGTCCGCTTTATGTGGAATATAATGGAGTATGGTATACCGC
This sequence comes from Pseudobacteriovorax sp., assembly GCA_013215145.1. GTDB lineage: Bacteria > Bdellovibrionota_B > Oligoflexia > Oligoflexales > Oligoflexaceae > DT-89. Next base: position 56,952 of record JABSRP010000037.1, on the reverse strand, counting down.
TGGAGTCACATCCACGGCAAATGCTGGAGCAGGTAGTCGGGCTGGTGATTTAAACTGCTCGGGCGGCAATCAGTATGCAAGTATCGCGGGTAATCGCGAATGGCTGTTAGAGACAGCCGTTGCTCTAACAGGACGTAGTACCAACACGTTTGATCCTGGCCCGTTGGCATTTAATGGAGCAGATACACCGGACACTCCGGACACACCAGATACTCCGGATACACCAGATACTCCGGATACACCAGATACTCCGGATACACCAGATACTCCGGATACACCAGATATGCCGCATGAAGGTGGATTATTTGAGTACAGACTTATCCGTAATGGGGTCACGATCTCCTATCAAATGAAAAATGTTACGGGCGCTAGTATAAGCGGTTGTACCTTCTTCGCAGATATTCAACGTCGCACAGGTGCTTATCGCCTAAGCTTTCAGGCGAACAAAACCTATAGTGATGGTGAAGAGTTTATCTTAGATTTTAGAGATAGCAGAGAATACTTCTCGTTTATCTATGGTCGAAAAACTGCTGAGCCTGTTTTATCGAAAATCTGTGAATAAGTTGTAGGTGTCAAATTAATATTTAGTCCCGCCTCACGGTAATGTGGGTCTTATACCCGAAGGAGTTAAAGATGAAGCTACTGTCCAGGACCTTCGTTTTGCTGTTGTTAACGAGTATTTCAGTCGCCTGTAAAAGTGATCGTAGAGAGATCAAAATTTCTCCCGATGATCAAAGGGTGCCTCCAACCGATACTCCGAATGATGAGCAGCAGGTAGAGCCCTTGCCTGAATTAGATCCAGAGATTTTTCCTCCGCTGGATGAGGTTGAACCAGAGGTTCCTGAAGAAAGCCTACTCCTTGGTGCATGGGTTAGTGATTGTATCGGTTCTGTCACAGAAGACGGCTATTATTATCAGGCCAAAATTGTTTTTACCGAGCAAAAAATGCAAGAGGTTTCTACAGCCTATTCAGATGAGACCTGTACTAGCTTGGTGGCGACCGAGGAACCCCAATCTGTGGAATCAGACTACAGTCTTGGTGTGGAAATTACGACTTTTGAAAATGCCTGGGAAATCGATGTTACGCGCATTGAAGAAGGTCAGGAGTATTTAGCTGTGGTCATCGAAGAGGGTGAGATGTTGATCTCTCGCATCTGCGATCAACAAATAGGTAATGTTTGTGTGCGCGGTAGTGGGCTGTCCTCGCAAAGTCGTTCCTTGGATTTTACCGATAGTATCAAATACACCAAAGTTGAGCCTTAAGGCTTTGTCCTACAGTAAGACGTCGTAGAGTGCTGCCATCGGAATAAAAAAATCGATTTTTCAGGTGACTGTGATAGCGTAGATGCATCACAGTCACTAATCCTTGTCTTGTAGACTTGCCCCCGCTTGGGCTATATTGTTCACGTCAAAAATTTTAATAAAAGGACGAGTCAATGCTACGGATTGTTATGACTACTCTTGTTTCTGTCTCATTTTTAGCCTGTCATGTTGCTGAAAATAACTCACAATTATCACAGCAATCTCCAAAACATCAGAGTCGAGGCTTGGCTGGAAGTAACGCTTGCTCCTTTGAGGTTGAGCCTACCATTGTCGATTTGAATGACTCTGAGCAGCTTTATGCGTGGGAAGGGGTATCCCAAAGTACCCTGCAAGGACCAGCTCTTGGCGGTAAATCTCTGTTGATGGAATATCAATCGAATATTAACGAACTTGTAGGGGATACTGGTCCCCTCGATTTACTGCGCCGCCAAAGAGATCTTTATCTCGAGTTTTTTGGGGAAAAAGCCGGTATAGCCTACGATCAAATTATCGCAGGAGAGTTAGGGCAAATTGAGGCGACAAACTGTCTTATGAGTTTGCTGTTCGAGATCCATTTGTCGCGTTTGACCAGTGTGATTGATCCTGCCGAATTTCAAGCTATTGTTCTCGAATCTCCCCTAGATGGCACCTGGACGATTCTTGCAGCCTTTGGAAAGGAAATATCTCCTCCTAAAATTGAAAATCTTATTCCCATGGTAGAGTCGAAAAGAGCTGAAGGCTATAGTTACCGGTTTCACATCCATAACCACCCATTTGTATTTGGTGGTGGCTTTGGTGATATTGGAGGGGTTTTGATTCCGAGTGGACTGTTAACTGGTGGTGCAGATTTGGATATTTATAATACTCAAATAGGTCTCTTCGGAATGGAAAAGGCTCTTATTTCGAATGGCTTTGACTCTATCATATTTAGCGCCGAAGATATCTCTTCCTTCGAAATTGCCTTCCCTTAGAAACATCATTCAACTGATTCATGGACTCGCATTGACAGCGTTTCAGCTAGTCAGTGCCCTTCCAAAATTTAAAAAAAACAAAATTCGGTCATTTTGTGCAAACTATGAATATCCTGTAGGGAGAGCGATATTGGGCGCAAGACCGCCTTGCGTAGCTATTTCCATGAAGGTTTAATATTTTGATATAGTTTTCCGATTGAGCACTGTAGGAAATAAATTTTGTGTTGGTAGTTTCACGTATGATGCCTCGTTGTCGAGTCTCACAGATTATTATGGTTCTTCTCTTGTTTTGCACTCAGCAAAATCTCATAGCGAGAGAAGTCCCTGTAGCCGTCACTGAAGATTGTTTCTCTTGTAACATAAAAGTCGACGCATTAGAAAGCCCGATGAATCTCGCAGGTCGTTGGCTTTTTACGAGGGATGATAGGCCTGAGAATGCTAATGTCGACGTCGACCTGTCGGAATGGGTTTCATTGGAGACTCCTGGTCCTTGGAGTCGCGCTTATGAAGACGGAGTATTATTTGAAATTGGCTGGGTTCGTGGTGTTTTCCAGTTTTCTGAGGAGATGATAGGCAAAAAGGTTGTCCTTTATTTCGATGCTTATATGAGTCCCCTTCAGATCTACCTAGACGGCGCAGAATCCTGGAGTCGTACTGGGAAACAATCTCACCAGCAGTACTATGCGGTACAGCCGATTCCCTTTACCTTCGAAGTCACCAGTACCAAGCATGTGGTTGCTCTTAGAATCGACACGCCGTTGATGATGGGTGTTTATCAACTTCCCTTTCAACTACGTCCTTATAATGAAACCGATTTCGTTATCAGCCTCTATAGTGTCTTTGGTGGTAATGTCAGGTTTATTTCTGCTTACGTGATCTTATTTTTAGGAATTTTTTTCGTATTTTTGTACTTTAGAGTGAGATCTTCCATATATATAGTCGCCGGCCTGACTAATATAGGCGTCTTTCCCTTCTATGCGTTTCCAAATGATATGCTAGTCAAATTCTTTTCTCCAAACGACCTTCTTATCGGTCATTATCCTGGGATCATGTACATGGCCCTTGGACACATGGTTTTTCGCAGTTTTTCTATAAAAAGTATAAGAAGACGGTTATCTTCAATTATATCATAACAGCAATTGCATCCTTTTTGATACTCTCCTTCTACTTCCACTTTGATTTGGCTATGTTTCAGTCAGTCCGAAAGTTCGTTTTTATATTTTCCATATATATGGCGACTCATTTTGTCTATAACAGCACACGTGGTGCGCTGAGTGGTAATCGTCGTGCCATCATCCTCATGATTGGTTACTGGGCGTTTTGGTTGGCATCCGTTCATGATATCTTACTTGCCCTGGGCGTAATCCGTTCTACAAGTCTTATTTTTGTTGGTACCTTCGTAGCTAGTGTCGGTTGTTTACTTGTTACTGCCGATATCTTTGCTGAAACCTTCAAGTCCAACAAAACTCTATTGAAGGAAGTGGAAGAGGCAAATATAAACCTCGAATCGAGAATTAAAGAACGCACTTATGATTTGTTTTTGACGACACAAAATCTTAAGACGATTCTTGATAATCTTCCACAAGGTGTTCTTGTCATTAACGAAGACTTTACTATCGGGGCCGAGCATTCCAAATCGGCATTAAGTATTTTCGAGAAGAAAAAAATCGAAAATTTAGACTTTTTTGAGTTTGTATCAGAACATATTTCCTTTGACTCAAATCAAAAAGAGCAGTTTACAGCTGTTTTGAGCTCTTGTTTAGGCGAGCACGTCATCAATTTCGAGGCTAATAGGGAGCTACTTCCCTACGAGTGGGAGATTAATCGCAATGAAACGATAAAGTACTTTCGTCTTGGCTGGGCTCCCATTCTAGACGAAAATGATAGTATACTACGTATCCTTCTTACCGTTGCCGATATCACTCAACTCAAGCGCTTAGAGCGTGAGTCGCAGTTAAATCAGAGTAAATCTGAGGTTATCGCTTCCATTATCGATGGTACCTTTGAAAAATCAAAACGCTTTATCTCCAAGCTACGGCAAAAGCTAAATCAATACGGCCAATCTGATTCGGACTTCTTTTTTCAGGAAGAGATCAAGCAGATATTTCGTGATCTTCACAGTGCCAAAGGAAATGCGAGACTCTTAAGACTTAACCACTTAGCACAAGTGTGCCACCAGGCTGAAACAGAATTGGCTAGTCTGGTTCATCTGGAAAAGGTTAAGGTTGAAACCATGGAGGCTATACTTCAAGAATTCGTTGAGACCTTAAGTTCCTTCGAAAAAGCACTTAAGGAATTTGACCCATCCAAAAAAGCTAGCCCTCATAGTGTAGGAGTCTTGAGTTCTGAGCAAGGAAGACTGTTTCAGTATATTAAAAACTGTAAGGTTGCGGTTCCCATAAAAGCTGATTTGACTCTCAATCAACTGACCAAATTTAGGGGGCTAGATCAGATCATATCTGACTTAGGTTCTGGTTTAGCGGAGCTGACAGAGGCTACAGGCAAACCAGAGACTGAGTTAGTCTATGAAGCCAATGAGGCAATTTTTCTTTCCGAAGAGTTTTCCCATGATCTTAACGATATGCTATTGCATTTGGTCCGAAACAGCATCGATCATGGTATTGAACCCATGGAAACTCGCCGGTTGAAGAATAAGTCAGAAACGGGATCCATCCAGTTAATTTGCGAGAAGAGGAATGACTCGCTAGTCATAGAATTCTCCGATGATGGCGCTGGCATCGACTTGACTAAAATTCGCAAAAAAGCTGTCAAATTGAAAATTAATGGTGCCGAAGATATGAGCCCTCTAGAGATCGCTTCCCTGATTTTTCAACCGAACTTCTCCACAGCCGAAAAGATCAGTGATATCTCTGGGCGAGGGTTTGGGATGAATATTGTTCAAAATGGGCTGAATCGTTGGAAGGGCACCATCACATGGCTTGATTTATCGACGGAACCGAACCATGCTGAGCGCATACCATTTAATATTCGTATTCAATTTCCATTTAGCGGCAACGTTATCGTTTTTGATAGAGCTCGAGCAGCTAAGGGGCCTCAAGTCGTCAATCATTAGTTCGGCAGAACCAGGCGTAACAGCTTCAAAATGGTTTTGCTCCAGCTTTCAAACCAATAATGGCAGAGCCAAGCCAGAGCAAAGATGAAGGTGTACTAGATAGCATCACTACTAATCCGTATGTTTTTGGATCCTCGAATTAATTTGAAGCTGTCAGCATCGCTAAAACCGGCGGCATTTTCTGCGATCGCATCGCTGATTTGATAGGCTTGTGATGTGTTGTGAATATCAAATATCGTCCCGACTTTTGCTCCGGTTTTCCACATATTTAAAAACATGGGGTACTCCGTAGCACTCGTCGTATTGGTTTTTCTCGACCCAACTGCTGTTTTATACCCAATTCTAGTAAATGTTTGACGGTGAACAGAGCCGTAACAGGCGAGATTATACATGAGACGTAGTTTCCACAGATTTTCTGCATCAGATAGTCCTCTGGCGACATATTTCACATGCTTTCGGCCTTCGAAAAACTGTAATTTTTTATTGCCCCAGCCATGAACTGATAAGATGGTATCGACGGCTTTTACTTGATCATTACTCGTCAGGTTACTGATTAACTGTGTGAATTTGGGTATAGTCGCATTGCTATCCGCAAGTACTGAGATGCCTCGATAGTGAAGGCCTAGCTTCTCGTATGCTAGGGAAACTTTCCATACATCTAAAAAAGAATATAGCCAATGTAGTTTATGATCATTTTCTGTATCTAAATAAGATACGACCACCAGATGACGGTCATGACGATTGGCTGCTTGCAGCTTTGTGCTAAAGACAGATGCAAAAAAACTAAGGCCCAAAATAAGTAATATCAATTTCATGTTATTCTCCTTTGATTGATCAATATTCCTAGGTTTTAAATACTCTGAGCCAGTCGGGAATTACAGGGTCGATGTTTCGTTTTTTCAAGTTTTGCTCCCTGCTCCGAATGTTTGGAGAGTAAAGGGGCTTAGAATAAATAAATATCAATTAAAACAGTTATTTAAGTATGTTTTTGGCATAAGCAGGGGAATCGACTTCGAAAAGCTTGGTCTATCTTATCGAGAATAAGCCAACAAATTAGCAATCTGCCAAGGTTTTGTCAGATTTATGGACCAAACACCCTTTAAGATCTACAAATGTCATTGTGATTGGAAGCATCTAGTTAACGAAAAGGAGAGTAAAATGAAAACATATCTTGAGCACGCAAATATCACAGTTCCTAATATCGACGAAGCGATTGCCTTCCTAACGACTATAGATCCCACATTTAGGGTTCGCCATGATGAAACCCCAAAAGATAGCTACCGTTGGGCTCATGTGGGACATAGTGACTTCTATATCGCCTTGCAAGAACCTCATGATAGCGATCTTGAAAATCTGGAGATTAGAAAGTATCAAGATGTGGGTATAAATCACTTGGCCTGGGTGGTACAAGACGTCGATTCCGTAGCTATAAGGCTCAAGGAAAAAGGGTTTCGCGAAGGGATCACGGCGCCTCCCCATCCTCATCGCAAGCGTCGATACTTTTTTGATAGTTTTGGTTTGGAATGGGAAGTCGTCGAATATCTAAGCGACATTGAATCGGAACGGAATCAATATCCTGTTTGATAGGAAAGTATCTCTGGTATGTGGAAGGGCAACGAATTAAATACCTTCTCGCAAGCCCCCTATGGGGCTTACTTTTTCCGCGGAATCCACATTTGATATAAACTCGTGAAAATCATAAATGCCGATGCTATCGAGTACCCAGTGCCTGATATAATAGTCAGATAAGCAAATTCGGGAATCCACTTCGTTGCCCACCAAGAAAAGACATCGGTAGCAAGAAAGCCGTAGGGAAACGAGATAGCTGTTACCTTTAGCCAGCCCGGAATGCCAGAGGTTTTTGTAAAAATAAAGCCGATAAAGAAAAATATAAATGCGATGCCGAAGAGGTGAATATGAGACACTCTTGCAAGGGTTGGGACGGTGGCTCCTTCGTCTATTGCGGTGACCGTCTTGATACCTTCGTAAGTCCTATAATCTGGAATGCCCGGAATAACTCCATGACATCGCACACAGTTGGCTGTGACTAGCGTTTGAATACTTTCATTCCAAGTGTCTTCTGGTGATCCACTTCTGACCCATTTAATGATCTCGGCCCGCGTAGCTTCATCGGCCATAAGTTTCATTGATCCCTGAAGTTTCATCTCGAGGCGACTACCCTCTCGATTTCCATAGTAGCTATAAACTATATCGTCCACCGATAGCCCAAACTTCCCATCGGCCATCCCGTGAGTAAACAAAATCTGTGCAAAAGCCATACAGAGCCCAAGGCCCACGACAAGCAAATACCCAGTGAAAAGGGCTTTTAGTGATACATCCAAAGTCGAGAGTTCATGTTGGGGTTTTTGACTCACAGCGCATCCTCATATCAAAGCGATAATATTACTCATAGATAGTTAAGCTATTTTAGCATAATTGTTTGATTGAGCACCCATGGGTTTCTAAGAAAACCCCTAGGTGCGTTTTAATTTATCTAGATAATTTTACCGATCTTTCCAGAATCACTAATGGTTCTACGAGACTAAGAGGGAGATAAATCATGCTTCAATCGGATGAGCAATAACTGCAAAAATTCCTTTTAAAAGTCGTATGGGTCGGACGAGCTTGCTGTGTTGCTTTATTCATCGAGAATTGCTATTTCAGGGCACGTTTTCCCCTAGTGTTAAGACTATTTTGGGTGATGCCATGAAAGCTTATTTTTTTGTTTATTTATTCTCATTGGCACTGTTGATAGATGCCCGTGGATTTGCCGTTGGCGTCGATGTCGGTAACGGTGGTGACGCTGTATTTTGCCGAGATACGCCTGATCAAACACTGACAGGTTGGTATAGCTTAGACTATGCCCTAACCTATAACTATGACTTTCTTGGTGGCTCTATAGCACCGGAACAACATTGGCAAGATCTAGCGGAAAAAATCGTAACGGTGTTTGACGGTCGTTTTCCCAAACTGGCATCAGATTTGACCAGCTACCTAGAGCTCGTATTCAGTAAAAATCCGAGTTTGCGTCGGTTGTGGATCAATGTGGGTCAAGATCAAGAGAATCGGTTAATAGATATCAAAACCGAAGATCTTATTTCCCTTCCCCCTGCTCACTGTTTGTCCGAGGTGACGTCGGATCCTGATTTACTCCCGTTCCATCAAGCGGTGATCCAAAAACCAGGCCCCAATAATTCTGTGCGTTACTACTACGACGAAAATATCTTTCAAACTCTAGAGGCCACTAGCAAGAATATTCAAATCTCATTTTTGGTAATCCATGAGTGGCTTTGGGATTACTTCGCCGGTCGAGAGGATGTTGATACAGAGAATCTTCGTCTTTTGAACAGGTATTTGCATGGTTTAGATTTTCTAGAGGAAAACATTTCTACGGCTGATATCTATGCGACCTTTTTAAATCTCGGCCTTCAACCCGAGCAGGTGGGACCGGTTTCCGATGTGAAATCGGAGAGCAAACGATCGTTAGTGATGGGGCGGGGTTTCGCGTGTATTTTTGAAAGCGAAGAAGCCACTATCAGTTGCTGGGGCGATCTCGCTCCCTCGAAGTTGAAATTACGACGATTGGATGGAGCTATTCAGCTTGTGGCCAATGATCGCATCCTTTGTGGCTTGATGGGTAACGGTGACGTTGAATGCTTGGCCGACGGGGATGCAGAGGAAAGGTTTTGGACGGAAGGTTGGATTTACCCCTTGGAATCCATGTACGCCGACAAGGAAGTTCTGTGCGGACGTTCCAAGCAGAATCTTGAGTGCCGACAATGGTCTAAAATAAATTCCGATTACTGGCTTCTTCCCTCCGAATCCAGTGACCTGGAACTGTATGTTTTAAAATGGGGTGGCTATTGCTGGAAGAGTAGCGGCATCGTAGATTGCTCCGTCTCAGACTCTACTACCTACGACCTTGTTGAAAGACTCAGCCAGTCGGCATATATCTCATCGTCAGAGTCCTTGTGTACTACAGATACTGACGGTGTTTGGGACTGTGGGCTTAGTGATCAAATCAGCACTGGGGCAAGGCAGTATTTTTCTGAAATCAATCTCCTTCCGAAAAAAATCTATGGTAGTAAGCGCTCCGTCTGCGCTTCTGATAATGTTTTCCTAGCCTGTTATGGGGTCGAAAGGGTCAACGGCAAAATAGCAATCGAGGGTGATTTTCAATTCAAGCTACAGAGCAATGAGACGTTTTGTCTTCTCGATGATCGAGGGGTTGGCTGTTATGGACGTGATCAATTTGGGTTGATTTCAAAGATTCCGACTCCATTAAGACGACGTTAGACATGAGGGGGCGACCTTATGCAAGTAGACAATTGTTTCGATGATTTAGATTTTCGGAGTTTTTTGGCTCAAGAGCTGCTAGTGAGGCAGGAACGTCGTCCAAAGTACTCGCTAAGAGCATTTAGCCGGGATCTGGGAACGTCACCTTCTTTAATTTGTAATGTTCTCAAAAATCGTCGAGGAATCAGTGAAGATACGGCCTACGCAATATTAGAAAAGCTGGATTGGACCAACGATAAAAAAGAGCTTTTTATCATCCTGGTTCAATTGAGTAACGCCAAAAGTCCCTCTCGGAAACAGTTGGCATTGGAAAAGGCAAGGAATAAACAGGGACTATTTCAGGCTTTAGCTGTGGATATTGCCTCCTTTGAGTTTATGGCTCAATGGTATCATGCCGCGATTCTTGAATATCTCCATATTAAAGGTGTTAAGAGGGATCAGGAGAGTATTTGTCAGGCGTTTTCTTTGGGAAAAAAAGGTGAGGCAGCGCTTCGGGTTTTGCTTCGCTTACAGCTGATTGGTAAGACTGACGATGGTCTCTACTTTCCCATACAGAGGAACCTTCAAATCAATGATATCCCTTCAGAGGCGATTCGTTCCTTTCATCGTCAAAACCTATTGCGCGGTAGTCAAGCTCTGTCTCAACAGTCTATCAATGAACGGCACTTTTCTGGCACCACTATGGCCATTAACACCAAAAAAATTCCTGAGTATATGAGGCTGATCAAAGACTTTCGTAGGCAGCTACAGGAGGTCTTGCAAGATGACGAATGTGATTCCGTCTATCACTTTTCTGCCCAGTTTTTTCGTCAGTAGCTAAAGAGGTAAACAGGGGTCCTAGACAGACCCTGTTACCCTAGACTATTTTAGTCACAGCCAGGTTGATAGAACTCTATGTCGCCATAGATATCTCCAAGCTCGAAGAAATCGGAATAACTTAAGGTTTCGCATCCGTCGTAAGCGAAAAAATCTCTTAGATCAGGAAAATCCTGTAGGTATTCCCTTTGCTCATTGTGTAAAAAGGCCCTGGCACCAGGAAGCGCCCATACCGTTTGCCTTAAGGCACCATCAAACGCAATAGTTTCACTGTTATACTTCAAGAACATTAAATCGGTTGACGTCATGTCCACGCGCAACCTGCGATCTTCCATATTGGTTTTGATTACTTTCGGATCACCACTGTTTAAAGTGAAAACCCTCTCATATTTTTTGAAAAAACGTGGCTGACTCGAACCAACGGTACTCTTAATGCGAATAGCATAGTTCCATTCTCCTTGAGGGACGACTACCGCTAGGCCACTTTCCCCAAATTCCTCAGGATAGCGATACCCCATGACACCTATACGAGGATAACTCACTCCAGTCTTTCTTAACTCTGCTATGAGAGGATCTCCCATACTAGCTAATGGCACGTCGCCTCGCTTTAGTACGATGGCAGATAGATCATACTCGACGGTTTTTCCTGCTTCAATTTTCAAGGAGCAATCCTTTTCGTTCCAGGAAGTCGACCTAACATAGCGAGTGTAGCGTTTGTTCAAATCACCCGGTTGGGCGTCGCGGACTTGATATCCTGGACCCCTGGGATATAACACTTCTACACAGATGGTCCGATTCGCTCTGACTCGATACGAGCGCTCAAAGTCGATGATTTTTCCATCTGCTCTGACCTTATAGTTTGCAACCTTAACTCCATCAGGTAATTTAGGTGGGTTGATTTTAAATCGTCCCATGGTTCCACCTGGTAATTCGTCGTCAGCCATAGTGGGCATGCTTAGAAGTTGGCCCATTAGTATTGCCAGGGCATATTTCAAGCTTGGTCTCATCGTCATTGTTCGATCTCCTTTTTGTTTGTTTTGTCGAGGCATGAATAAATCAAAAACTGGACACGAAAAAGATGAATCTAGAATGAGATCGTCAAAGTGTTTTCGCACTGAACACACTTCGGGGGTCTCGAGACTCATTGAGCTTGTGACACCCATGCTAAAAAGTTACATACCGCATGATAAATTTGCTTTCCGATTCATACGATAGAAAGGATTAAGATGAAATTACTAACGACGATGTCTCTAGTATTGTTGACAACTACTGATCTGTACGGTTCATTCCAGCAAAACTTGATCAAAAATGGTGATTTTAGCCAGGGATCAAAATACTGGAACCAAAAAACTAGTGATCTAGAAATTAGAGGCAATCGCCTTTATTTTCATAACGCCGGAAGGTTTACCGACCAAGGCTGTATCACGCAAACTTCCAATCAAAAGATTAAGCAAGGCTCTCGTGTGGCGGCTAGGTTTTCGGCTGGATTGGGTGATTCGACTCTAGAGCTCGACAAAAGTTGGGTCGTGACGGGAAGTATGTGGCTGGTAGCTGATAACAAGCGGACTAAGATCGCTCATAGTAGTGCGGTTCTCTCGGATCAAAACGATGCAGCAGAAACTATTAGCATGACAGGTATGACGACACAAACCGGTAAGATTGAAATAAACATTTGCAGATCTTTCTGGGACTATGATCCAGTGTTTTTTGCCATTGACGATATCACGCTTGAAGTTAGAGAGTTTCAGCAGGTAGAAAATATCCTTTACGACTAGGAGCAAGGTTTCTGCCCAAAAGCAAAACTCTACTCAGAACTTGTTTCTGGTAACCACGATAAGAGCGTGTTAGAGCAAGTTATGAGTATCGAAATCGAACGTAGTTACCGTGCAGAGACAGGACGTTCCGGAGACAGAGTCTACTGGAAAAGTCGACTGCCTTCCGACTATCGTTCCTGTTTAGCAAGAGCTGATTACCCCTTGTCAGGTTTTGTTGTGACAGTGTCAGAGGGCTATTTCACTGTATTAATTGAAAATGATTACCTGGACCAATACTTTGCGCTGCCTGAAGTCGTGTTTTTTAACAATATTGATAACAAGAGTTTCAAGTGGCGTGTGGCATTTGTTGAAGAGTACTGATGTCTCTCTTGTTTTATTTCGGTCCCTACCTTGAGCGGACCGTTTGTTGATCGATTCACCTCCCCAGTAGCGCGCTGTAAAGAATTTGCCTAATGAACTAGTTAATAATCGCTTAAGCCTTTCCGAACCCCCTACAGAACGCTTATCGAATTTAATGCGAAAGGCTCATTGTTTGAGGTTTTCAACTCTTCTCATCTTGCAGGTACTAATCATCCTGGGCTTTTGTGAGCTGTCTCCAGTTCAAGCCAGTGACGTGCTGCGTCTTGACGGAAAGTCTCTCCGATACAATGTTAGCCCTCACACGTCATACATGATCGACGAGAGCCAGCAGTTAACCATAGATGATGTTCTTGATGAAGCGAACGAAAAGCATTTTTCACCCTTGCCTGAGAAAAGCGCAAATTTTGGTATGACCGGGCATGCTTACTGGTTTCGATTTAACGTCTTACAGACGGAGATCATTGACGATTCATGGCTTTTTGCCATTGAGTACAGTCACCTAGATTATATCGATCTTTATATCGACAATGGTGGTCCCGAGCTGATTCATAAGAGATCGGGAGATCGTTTTCCCTTTAGTCAGCGGGAAATCAATCACCGCTATTTCCTTTTTAACCTCCCAGTAGAGACCAATAGACCCGCTTCCATATACCTTCGCGTACAGTCTGGCGGTGCTGCAGAGATTCCCATGCATTTGGTGACCAAATCTGCCTTTTTTGATATTGATCATGATGAGCAATACCTCCGAGGGATATTTTTCGGTGTCCTGGGAATCATGTGTCTATATAATCTTGCGTTGTGGGCTGGTGCGCGATCGGCAGAATACTTATCGATCGGACTCTGGATGCTCTCTTTCCTAGCGCTGAAGTTGTCTGTCGATGGCTTAGGCATTGAGTATTTCTGGGGAGATTCGATCTGGTGGAGTAATCAATCGACTATAGTGGCAATCGCTGTGTCATATTTTTTTCCCGTATATTGCGCTTTTGTGTTCTTACCGCTAAAGGAGTTTCCGAAAAATAGAGTCTTTGTTAAAGGCCTAATCGTCCTATATTCCTTAACGATGTGCGCGAGCTTCTTTGCCCCTTATAAGGTTCTCCCAGCCATCATGGCTGCTGGTTTGGCTGGTCTAACCTACACCATATGCATGAGTCTCTACATCTACCTTAAGGGGTTTCGACCCGCGAGATTTTTCTTTCTTGCTTGGATAACTCTTGTGGTGATGGCAGTACTTTATGGAATGCAAAAGAACGGACTGATTCCCGTCAGCTTCGTTGTAACTTATGGTCTCGAGATTGGTGGTATTATGCAGGCCTTACTTTTATCACTCGGTCAGTCTGAAAAGATTTATGAGATCAATAAATCCATTCGAAAGGCCAAGGAAAAAGCACTTCAGGCCCAAATCGAAGTCAATAAAGTCACCGAAAGCATGAAGCATGAACTAGAACGTCAGGTAGAGGACCGAACTCGTACGATTCGCACAATTGTTGATAACGTTCAGTCTGGATTTTTGGTAGTGAATACAAATTATGAAGTGGAAGAAGGCTTTACAAAATCCTGTGAAAAAATCCTTGGACGCAGTATTCATGCAGGCGTGCACTTTGCTGATCTATTTGATATGGATAGTCGTGGTCGCGAACATATCGAGCTATCCTTAGATCAGGTATTCTATGATCGCTTGCCTGAAGATGTCAGCCTTAAGCAAATTGGTGAGCGTTTTACCGCCCACAATCGGGTAGTCAAGTGTGAAGGTTCAGTGATTCGAGGACCTGATTCGTCCGTCCGTGCAGTCCTCTTCACCGTCAATGATAGCACTGTTCTCGAACTTACAGAGCGAGAAAACAAAAATAATCGGACTCTCTTGCATATCGTGCGAGATCGATTGGCGTTTAAAATCTTTGCCATAGAGGCTATAGATCAGATTAAGGCTTTGTCTATAGGAATAGGTGAGTCTACAGATGAAAATTTGGCCTTCATCCTTCATACGTTGAAAGGTAATTTTGCATCTTTTGGTCTTGAAACATTTGTAACTGCGATTCATGAATTAGAAAATAAGTCTGAACTATCTTCTGATGATCTTTTGGAACTCGAAAACTCATTTTTAGCCTTTATCAACGAAAATAGCGAAGTATTTGGCCTCGATCCAACAAATCTTGAGGAAAAAAACTATGTCATAAAGAGATCTACAATTGACCAACTCCATGCGACTCTAGAAGACGAAGATAGTATAGATGGCGCTCTTAAATCGTTTCGTCAATGGGAGGCTTCGATCCGAAGACTTCCGGCCAGAAAAATATTCTACCACCTCGAAGAGAATCTTTACTTACTTGCCAAGAAAATGCAAAAGAAAGTGCAATTTGAGTTGCAGGGTGGAAACATTCTGCTCGACGAGGAGTACCTTCGATACGTAATCCAGAATCTTGTTCACGTCATTCGAAACAGTATCGATCATGGAATCGAATTCCCTGAAGACCGTGGTTCCAAATCGGAACATGGACTAATTAAGGTCACTGTTGAGGAAGAGGTCGAAGGTATTAGGATTACCGTCACTGATGATGGTAGCGGAATTAATACGAATTTACTCCGAAAACGCTTGAGTGAACGACAAATATTATCTCATGACGAGTCGAAAAAACTGTCAGATTCTGAGATTCTCGACTATATTTTTTACGAAGGATTTTCTACCCGTAACGAGGCAACCTTGATCTCGGGACGTGGTGTGGGCTTAGCTGCACTGAAGAAGGCTGTTGAAGATCGAAATGGGGAGATAAAAGTTAGGAGTAGTGTGGGGCAAGGAACGGATTTTAGTATTCGTATACCGATTCCAATGTCAGAGGCCTACCCTGCATCTATAGAAAAAACATCGGCATAATGTCTTAAATTGATAGAATAGATTCGAATCATGAAAATACATCCAAAACTTCTATTTATTCCCACTGCTATCTCTGATTCGGTTGGTTATTGCCAAATCATCGAAAATGTTTATGGCAAACAACTTGGCTGTGAAGTGGAGCATCTATTTTAATTTGATAAATTAGAGGTCAACGGGAATGATATCAGGCGTAAATTTTTTGATGGCGATATGATCTACGTTGGTGGCGGAAACACTAGAATGATGTTGCAGCAATGGAATGCCTACGGCGTTCTAGATTTACTAAAGCAAGCATGGAAAAGGGGAATTATCATGTCAGGTTTGAGTGCTGGAGGAATATGCTGGTATGAGTCTGGGCTTTGCGATTATGATAACAACGTTGATACAAAAACTATCACGTACTCCGAAGTGTATGAATTAGGGATACAAACTGGTATATTTTGTTCGCACCTAGATAGTGAATGTCGACGTTACAGAAGTTTTTTGAAATTGATTGCTAGTGGAAAGAAGGTTGGCATCGCTTGTGATGATGGTGCAGCTGTTTGGAATCAGGAGGGTAGTTTGCCGATGGTAAAATGTGCCAAGCCAGGAGCTGAGGTTCATGTTTTTCGTCCTATGGTAAATGGTGTCTCCATAGAAGTTTACAACGATGGAGATGAAATACTGATACCGGAGCCTTCCAGGAATCGATAACGTGGCTCAACCTTTGATGCTTAGAGCTAAGTTTAATCGTTAAAGTAAACGTGTCAATTGTACTATTTATAACCTACATCTATCTTAAAAATCGAAATATATCGATCTTTTACCATGTAATTTAATCTCAGATTTATTTCATTAGCATATAGCACTGATTTTTGAGTCTATTGAATGGGAGGTTTGTTCCGAATCTTCTTTGTCATTTTTTCAAGTTTCTGATTCGAACATCAAATTCTCTTAGGCTTGAGTAAGTATCTTTTTATAAAAAATCGTCCCATTCCCAAGGTAAAAAACATTAGTACAAGGTATTTGTAACCAAATACAAAAGACGCAAACAACCAGACTACATAACCGGCAACGAAGGAGGTTTCGGGAGATCCAGTGACCTCAAACCACTTTTTTAAATATGTCCCAAGTGTGAAAAGAACGAAGGATATAGCAGGAACACTAATCGCAAATGTGAGGATATTCAGGGTGTTTTTTTTGAAAAACATCAATATCAGCCTTGCGCCAACCATGGAGGCAAAACCAACAAATAGAATACCAAGGTTGGGGATATGAAAAACATCATCTATGGTATCCGAATTTGCGTTGATAGATGCAAACAATAGAGCTGTTGCAAGAAAAATGCTGATATCGTGTCTTAATTTCATATTACCTTCTTTTACCTATTAGAAAGAACGAACATGTTTACTGCTCAATAGCTTCTTTTTTCAGGCGCCTCCAGAACTCTAGTCTTGCTTCAACATCAAAGTCAGGGTCCGTATTGAATCGTCGTAAACTTCGGCTTTGGGCGTACCGTTCTACACTTAATCCAAAAATGCAAGTGTCGGCGACTGCTACAGCTTGACGTAAGCCTCTTAGTGAAAGAACATCACCTGCATCAATCACATCATAAATGACGGAAAGATCGCTGAGACCAAGATCGCAGACAGATTTTCCAACCTGAGTATAGCAGGCCGGATGAGAGTCAAACGCGGTGTCTGTAATCGTTTCACAGGAAATATCTATGCCTAAGCGCAGATTCTGTGAGGTCTCAACAAGTGACTTTTGTAAACAAACTAAGGTAGCGTCACGCCATTCAGATCCTTTTAGAGAAAAGTCTGTGCGGCTACTGAAACGTTCACAGTATCTTTCTCCATATCCTATGGCGTATCCCTCTGAACCGCAGCTTTTTGCATCTTCTAAGCAGTCAGAGTAAAAATCACAGGTGCCGGTCCCGAGAGGGGGGTGAACTACAGGTTTGGCCGTACGATGCCGAAGACATCGAAACCAAAGTACCAAATAGTGACAAGAAAAGTAGTCTCAATTTCATCTCCCTTATATTGTAAAAATAAAAAAAATCGTCATCGATGTCCATCTGTATGCCTAAAACACAGAGATCGTACTCTTATGATCCCAAATGCGTCTTCTAAAAGCTTTGACTATGAACAAGTATTGAACAAGCGATTATCTTTTAGAAGCCGTTGATTAAAATAGATGATTTCTTAAAATCCCCATTAAAACCAAAGCAGCTATCATGCCAGTCATTTTTCGAGAAAAATTATATGTGCTTGCTGATATATTAAAATCGAGCGAAAATATTAGATCAGCGAACAGTTTGACGCTTTGAATCTGGGCCCATTTTTAGGAAATTGTATATTTTTGGGAATTGCTGCCGTTATTAGTGAGCCATCTGGATTTTTTACCCCAGTTAGACTTTCGGTAGGAGTCAGCTACGGATTGCTGTAGTTTGCTTCGAGTGTCGTAAAACTTCTTAGAAAAGTACTAGCGATCAATAAATGACTCGCTAGTAACGTTTTAGTTCTGGTTGCGGGGCTTATCCTCTATTCTTAAGGCGTTTTGGAATAAAGTTGTACCTAGAATAATGACCGGTAACTGTAATTTTGATTACTGTTTGATTAAGGTGTTTTGAGAATTATGGGATGGGATCAGTTCAGGGTTAGATAGTCTAAATAGCGTAGAGATGTTTTGCAGTTTGGCTGCGCTTGCCTATTGAGGGTCTCGATCCAGACGAATCATAACTTCGGAGTCTGACCCGAAACACTTACTAAATCAAAGAGTATCATGATTCATTGGTAGTCTCAAAAGACGCGCTTTTGCGATTGAGAATCCCGCTAAGCAAGTCTTCAGTCATTTGATCAATAAGAATATGACTATCATCACTTGAAATGTCGATGTCTTTCAAACGATGGTTTAACAAGAGGGAACAATATCCATAAACAAATGATAGAGTATGAATCGCAATGCGTCTTGTTTCGACGTCTTTGAAAATACCTCGTTCTTTAAGGTGCTCGATGCAATCTGTAAGTACAGTGAAAGCTTGATCGCCCGCCGATTCTAACTCGGGGTACTTGCTACGGTCTGGTATTATACCTGAAAACATCAAACGAAAAATTACAGAGTGATCTCGAGCAAAATTTAGAAAACTTTGACCCATGTCTCGAAAGAACAATAACTGATCGCCTCCTGCTTCTTCTAGTCCCGATGCAATATATTTTGCGAACTCCTGAAATCCCCAGGCTGCGATAGCGGCAAGCAGGGATTCTTTATTTGAAAAGTGCCGATACGGAGCTCCAGGCGATACCTTTAATCGTCTCGCTATATCTCTTAAAGACAGATTTTCTGGAGTACTGGTTTTAAGAATCTTAATTCCTTCGCGGATGCAGGCATGTCTCAAATTACCGTGATGGTAATCGTGTTCATTTTTTCGATGTCGTCCCATCTCGTACCTATTATCGTACCCATTTACTACTTATTCTAATATTAGTCAGGAATTCTTTAAATGAATTGAAATAAATCCTTTGTATATCAGTAATTTAAAAATTTCGACTTCACTTTTGATGTAGACACCCGATACATTGCATATAAGCGGTGATTACAACTAATGTAAGTTCTGATCACATAAAAGGAGACTATACTATGTCAACCTGCTCTGTACCCCGGGTCGTTGCTGGAGTGGTAATGAAGCTATTTGTGTTGTTGCTTTTCTCTGCAGTGCTTGGCGGTTGCTCGACTCTGTTAACGTTTCCTGAGCCTCGGTCGGAAGGTCAGCGACTGTCAGATTTTCCAACAAAAGACTGGCCCGTAAAAGGTAAGGTTTCGATTTATTGGCACCAAAACATGATACCCTTTATTGAAGCCGAAAATGATTTGGATTGCGCTTTTGCTATCGGGGTAGTTCAAGCTCACCTTCGCCTAGGGCAACTTGAAATGTTCCGTCGCCTTTCCGCCGGGCGCCTTTCAGAGTCAGGGGGGGCCTTTTCAACTTCCCCGGGTCGACCGCCTCATCAGAACCATTAATCTACAAAAATCTGCAGAATTGGCTTTTGACCAATTAAGTTCGAAAGACAAACAATGGTTAAGTCGTTTTGTTGAGGGTATCAATTATTTCCAAGGTAATACTGCGGCTAAACCAAAGGAAATGGAATTTCTTGCCCTAGAATTTGAACCATGGTCAGAAGTCGACGCTTTACGTGTAGGTCGACTAGCAAGTATGGATGCAAATTGGTCGAGTTTCTTTTCTTTTTTACCAGAGATAGGAAAACTTGGATGGGAAACTGTTTGGCATGAATTTCTTGAAAGCGGAAGTAGGTCGGTTCCCAGCTTCGCTTCTGATAACAATCGTTTTTTTGATGGTATTCTTAAATTTACAGCTCGCGCGGGTTCCAATTCAATTGTTCTTGGTGGTAGTAAAACAAAAAATGGATCAGCAGTCATCGCTAGTGATCCCCATCTAGGAATTTTTGTTCCAAACCTTTGGATCCTTATGGGGTATAAATCCCCTTCCTACCATGTGATTGGTTATGCATTTCCGGCTATTCCAGCGATTACACTCGGACGTAATTTAGATATCGCATGGGTTGGCACCTATATGCGTGGAATTAGTAGTCATTTAATCAAGGTTGATCCGAAAAAAGACAAAATTTCCACCAGAAAAGACACCATAAAAATCAGATTCTGGCCTGACCAACAAATAGAGATTAGAGAGACAAAAAAGGGTCCAATTATTTCGGATGCTCTCGGTCTATCACAAGATCAGGATATTGCATTGTCTTGGGTAGGTCATAACCCCTCTAATGAACTAGGTTCATATTTGGGTGCAAACCGAGCAAAAAACTGGATTCAATTCAAAAATGCGTTTTCTGACTACGCGGTCTCCGGCATCAATCTAACTTATGCTGACCGATTGGGTAATATTGGTATGATGCTTGGAATAAGGCAACCAATACTAAAAGATTCTACCGAATTAACTCGACTGATAAAAGGCGCTGACAATGGAATTGTTACTTTCCGCACACCAGATGAACTTCCAAACTTGTATAATCCGAAATCCAATTTCATTGTTTCTGCCAACAATATCCCGGTCAACACGATTCCTAAGGTGGCCTTCGTCTTTGGTGATAACGATCGGATACTCCGCCTCAACCATCTATTTAGTGAAAAAGATCAAATTTCGATTGAACAAACAATGAGCTATCAACAGGATGTTTTCTCGAAGTCGGGTCTTGACCTTAAAAATTGGTTAGCTTCATCTATGACAGATTTTAGTATCAAGTTCTATGACTACTGGAAAACTTTTATCAACTGGGACGGATACTATCGAGTTGAATCTCGTGGAGCGGTAGCTTTCGAATTATTGACTTGGAAACTTGCAGAAATAATCTTTGCGCAAAAAATCGAAGATGATGATTTGAGAAAACTCTTTATTTCATCTGAGGATTGGCGAGTGTTTTTGAAAGAAGAGTTGGAAAATATGAACGTGCAGATGAGACAAGAGTTTCTCAAATCGGCAATGGCTCAAACGGAAGAAACTTTTTCTAGTTACCAATCATGGGGCGAGATGCATGTACAGTTACTTCAAAATCCTTTAGGCCTAGTTCCCGTTTTAGGCAGTAGATTCCGATTTGGTGAGTTTCCTGCTCCAGGCGGAGCAAACACAGTTCATAAAAACCGATTTAGTCCAGGATACGATAAGCGCGAAGTCATATTTGGTGCTCAAGTTCGTCACATTAGTGACATGTCAAACCTTTATGAAAATTACTTTGTCATGTTAGGTGGGAACGACGGGTGGCTAACTAATCCACATTTGTACGACCAAACCGAGCTTTGGAGAAGGGGTGAATATTTGAGGCTTCCCCTAAGCTTAGCGGGAGTGTACGAAGAATTTAATCTCAAAATTCATCGGATAGAAGCGGCAGGAAAGAAGAAGTGAATTTCGTGAGCACTTATGTTGCTCGCAAATATCTGTCATAGCTGTTTTTTCTGAAGATATTGCTGAAGTATATCGACCTTGGTTCGTGCTGAAAACTTCTTTCTCCCTGCCATGTGGAATGTCCCATTTGGTATGTGGGTAAAATTACGGGTGAACATGTCGCCAAGACAGTTCTTGGCGATGGCACCCGCTACGATCCAGGAATTTGGTTCAATTCAGCTAAGTTTATCGATATTGAATATCAGACCTACGGAACCGTCCTATCCAAGTTAGCAGATGATTTGAATAGCTTTTACTGGCAGCACCCAAGCCTAAATCTAGCCATACATATCCATTTCGAAAAAAATTCTGAGGCCGTTACGGGAATCAATACATTTGGCATTCGCTTGCGACATAATGTTTTTGAGCAGTGGCTTTCCAATAAAACAAAAATAGAGGAGGTTTTAGCGAATCTAAAGGTTGCCAATTTTGATCCAGAATTCTTCGTACAACACGAGCAAGCGATTATTGACAGTTTTAATCAGCAATACTCCCGACAAGTTAAAATCGAGAAACCTAAGGGTCTCTCCAATCGTATCTTCAAACGTCAAAATGATGAAAGGACAGTGGCGCAATGTGTTATGTTGCACGTACCGATGTGAAAGCCGAAATGATGGAGTCCATTGGACTGCGGCCGAATACCTCGTTACCTTTGAAGAAGAAGCTAGTTCTTACCTGCCTTGGGTTAGGTTTTTTGTCTTTTGCCGTGAGTTTTTTTGGTGCTGGGCAACTCTATCCCGGCTTGATGCTATTTCTCAGCCTGGGTCTGATTAGTATCGGAGCTCTTGTACACTTTTATCAAAACTATAATGGAAAAGAAGCCGGTATTCGCAACAATCACATAACCAGTATGAGTATAACATCCCGTGGGGCTTGGGCTTGGGTAGCTGGAGTCGTTGTAACAGGATTTTATGTCCTTTCTATGAGAACTAGCGTTTTCGAGTAGATTCAAATCTTCAAGAGATATTCAATTGATTCCATAGTTCTACGCTTTATTTCAAGCCATGATATAATACCCAGACGCATCTTTGTCTGGTGATAGCTATGGTTAATAATTTCCTTAAGATTTTTTCGGAAGGTTGGGAATCCTTTAAACGGTCTTTTCCTTCCTACGATAACACCCATTGCAACAAACAAGTGTCAGCCATTTTGAAATGCGGTGATCCAAAGTTTGGTTTTTCTCAGTACATGTGTCTTAGCTGCGGTAAATCGAGCAAGGTTGTCGCTCATTCTTGCAAGTCAAAATTCTGTCTTCGGTGTGGCAGGGTTGATGGGCGACGCTGCCGCGAGTCGATCACGGCAGCGTCGCCCATCAAGCCATGCTAGGGAAGGATAACCGTCCCAACCACATGGATGACACCATTGGAAACGTCTACATCTGCTTCTGATACCGCGATCGCAGCTGTATTGCTGCCGCCTTGTACGGTCACGCCGCTCGCCGACGATGCTGAGGTTGTTGCAATCGTTGCTCCACTCGAGGCGGTCTCGACGGCAGCAGAATCGGGAACATCCGCAGCAAGCACTTCTGAGGCTAGCACGTGATAGGTCAGAACGCCGGTTAAAGCCGTTTCCTCCTCGGAGCTGAGCGCTGTCCCAGCCCCTACCTTGGCAACGATATCGGCCACAGCACCTTCAGGGAGGGCGGCGAAAGCAGCATTTGTCGGGGCAAAGACGGTGAAGGTACCCGTGCTACTATTGAGTGTCGTTACAAGGTCGGCGGCAACAACGGCGGCCACGAGGGTCGTATGCTCGTATCGTTTCTGCAGGCTACCAACGACTGTGAGGTAGGCATCGGGAATCAGCACCTGATCAATAACGTGGACGATTCCGTTGCTAGCTGTCACATCCCTCAAGTCAGCATCAACTGAGGCGTTACCATTGACAGTAAGAGAACCCGCAGATGTATCTGGAACAAAGAAGAGTTTCTCGTCATTATTGAGTGATTCGAGAGTTGTGTTTGCCGTTACAGCCGACGAGGCCACTGCAGCGCTACCATCGACCACGTGATAGGTGAGGACAGCCGTGAGGGCTGTTTTTTCAGCCGACGTTAACTCTGTGCCCGCCGCTACTTTTGCAACTATGTCTTTCACTGCACCGTCTGGCAGCGCATCGAAGGCTGCATTCGTCGGAGCAAACACCGTGATATTTTCGGTTGTTGCAAGGGTTGTTGCCAGTTCTGCAGCCTCGATAGCCGCCACCAAAGTCGTCAGATTGGAGTTGCTTTGCGCCGTCTCCACGATATTTGAGGTCGCTGTCGCAACCACAGGATCATCATCGTCATCATCATCACCGCAAGCGCTGAAGAAAAGGATGGTGATCGGGATGAGTAGTAGCTTGAACACTGTCGCTGACGAGTTGATGATCATTTGCATTTCTCCTGGTTTCTGAACGTTTAAAGGATCCGTGACTTGATTGTCACACGACCCACGTATCGATACCAGTCACTCCGGCTAAACGCAACATATCATGGCTGGCTGTGTCATCCAGATTGGATCAATCACAAAAACTCCTGCTTGTAGCTTCAGACACAAGGTTTGATTAAATTTTAAATGTAAAAAAGTGAATCATAATGAAACAATATAAGGCGTTAAGCGGGCTCTACTGAGCCCTAACCTCGTGAATGTCGTCTCTTGGAGATGCTGAGTCTCCTCCATGGACAACCCGCGCCCTCAATCCTGACTGGATGAAAGTTTGTATATCTTTCAGAGGGGTGCTCGCCGAAATTCCAAGTACTTTGGTGGCGCCGTCCTCTTCCATGGTGCCGGGTGGGGGAAAGTCTATGGACCAGAAGTAGTGCAATGGCGCATAGTTATGCTTCGCGGCTTGATCGAGCTGGCTAAGAAAACCAGTGGAATTTAGCTCAATAAATGCAACCTTTTCCGTCAATGGTCGGTTTTGATCGGCCGCCACGGGCGCAAACCCTACAGCCGAACTGCGATAGGCCTCTATCGAGGTGGACGTTCTGGTTTGGATGCGATCAACGATATCCCTCACCCTCTCACCCGTCCAAGCGTCCTGCAAATACTCTTTGCCGTTGGCAGAAAAGAAAGGGTCTAGGAGGATCAAGCGCTCAGGAATGTGGAGCTTTTGCTTGCTGGCGGCATTATGGTCTAGAATCTGACCCATCAAGCTAGATGCCATCTGACTTCCGAGGGAATGACCTGCTAAGCGGATCTCTCGATTGTTTTGTTTGGTGGAAAAGCCCTGATAGGCATCAAAAAATAGTTCGGAAGCCGATTTGTTGCCGTTGAAAGGGGCGGACACCTCCTGGTTGTTTTTCCACGACATCACAGATTTGTCCCAGATTTTGCGCTCGGCTGTCAACAGGTCGTCATCGGAGAACTGCTGCCAGAAAAATATAGCTATGTTCTGCTCTATTGGTATCCATCGTTCTTAGAGGGTTTGATTAGAATGGTGGACCCACTGAGCAATTTCCTTAGGCGTAAACCGGCGGACCAGTGGTTCCTATATGGAACTTTCTATACAATGGCCGTTGTTATCATGGGGGTACGTGCAATTTATCGGTATCGTCATAGCCGCTATCAAATCATTCGAGCCTTATCAGTTATTTTTTTTCAGCTATTTTTAGCGTATCTGATACCCGCATTCATGGTAGCCATGAACCAACCAGAATACTATTTCAGCTACTTTTGGCCACTTCGATATAACTCTCTGTTCCCTAGCGAGTGGAGTTATTTGTCTGGTACTCCTGGTGCACTTGGACAGTTTCTGTTTTTCTGGGGAGCAATGATGACTTTTGTCGCCACACATGTGATTACCTACTTTTATGGAAAACGCTGGTACTGTTCTTGGGTCTGTGGTTGCGGAGGATTGGCCGAAACTCTTAGCGACCCATTCCGTCAACTTTCTGATAAATCGCTAAAGGCTTGGCGTGTAGAGCGTTGGTTAATTCATGGGGTTCTCGTCGCCATCATCGTCACCACGGCATTTCTCTGGCTTTCTCAAGCCTTCGGTTGGCAAGGCGTCATGCGGGATACCGCAAACGGAATGTCTAAGTGGTACGGGTTCTTGATCGGCGCAGCATTTTCTGGTGTGATTGGCGTCGGATTCTATCCGCTTATGGGATCTCGTGTTTGGTGCCGCTTTGGTTGTCCAATGGCAGCTATTTTAGGCATTATGCAGAAGTTTTTTTCACGATTTCGTATTACCACTATTGGCTCTCAGTGCATTTCCTGTGGTAACTGTTCTAAGTATTGCGAAATGGGTATCGATGTCCGCTGGTATGCCCAAAGGGGGCAAAATGTGGTTCGTGCCTCCTGTGTCGGATGCGGTGTTTGTTCGGCCGTATGCCCTCGTGTTGTCCTTAGCCTCGAAAACGGACCGAAATCGAACCGTGTTAAGGGGCTATCGATCTAACTAAACCCCAAAAGTCTGGCAACATTAAGGTCGATTAAAACTTACAACTATGGTCAGTCCACCTCCTTACTATATGACGTAAAATTGGAGTATCAGACAGATGCTCCCATTTCTTAAGCTCCAAACCATGCGCTGTGTCAGTGACAATTGGTAGTCTTTGGGCAAACTTTCGTTACCGGTCGATGAATTTTTTGGTCTCCCGTTTTCTTAAATCAGCAGAAATCATTTTAGTTGGTTTTTTATGACGAAACTGCAGTTCAATAATTTCAGCATTTCTGATTCTTTCGATTTAATCCCTTGTTGTATACACTGATGAGCTTTCGAAACGCAGGTGTCATGGAAAAAATGATAAAACAGATTTCGGTGAAAAATTTTAAAATTTACCTTTTTTAGCTCAACTAAGTTTCGAAGATGAAACTCTAATTGTCATTGGTTTAGCGAACTGGATTCTTGAATATAGTTGTCCAGCTTCTCCTGCATTGCTTGGAGACTTTGTTCACTAAAACTTGTATATTTGCCAAAAGTTATTATAAAAAATTATTGCAAGCTGGGTATTGCATTTTAGCCCAAAAACACTAAAATCTAATAAAATTTCTATATTTAATATGTATAGGGGACAGTTGTGAAGTTTACGATAATTTTCTCCATTGTAATCTCCTACTGCTGCTTGTGTTTAGGGAGTCAAGCCTTTGGGTCAGGAAGTTTCCTTCCACCGCCGCCGCCTCCGAAACCGAGCCAAATGAAATGCCAAGGAAAGGCGAATGTAAAAGACGTCAAATGTGATGCCAACGCCTCAAAAAACTCTAAGGGAACAAAATCTGACGGGAACGAAAACGATAAGCCTAAGCAGGAGAACTAGTACATTGAAGATAAAGATTTTCTTAATTTATTTCATGCTTATGACACCATTTAGCTACCTTGGAGCCTCACCGTTTACGACGCCTGAAGGTGTTTCGAAATTTAGACTAAGCCTTACTAGTGCAAAGGCTACAGAACTCGTCATGAAAGACGATGATATGAGGGGGAATTGGGGTAGCAATGATTTTTCTATAGATCATCGAGCCGCTGATTTGGGAATTTCGTATGGCCTTAACAAAGTGTCCGAAATATCATTTCATTTGACTTACAAATCGATTAAGAATAATGGACTGTTATCACCAGGTCCTCAACCTGACTACGACACCTTTCAAGGTTGGTCTAGCTTTGCCGCTAACTACAAACGTCTGCTCTTTAACTCAGAAAGTATATTTCTATCTGGAGTCTTAGGCTACGTAGGGCCAGGAAGTGATTACAACCCAAACACCTTAGTAACTCCAGGTATCGAATCACCAGAATACCTGGTTGGCCTAAGCACAGCATGGGTTAGTTATTCCACGGGGCTTATGCTTGGTTTGGATCTTAAGCAAGCCCTCAGGCCAGGACGCGCTGAAGATCAAACTCGTTTCAATTTAGGGACCTACTACTTTGGAGTCAAAAACTTGACCGTTGGGGTTTTCTATGGCGGCGTCAGAACAAACGGAGGAATCGATATTGGTGACTCAACATGGGTCGCCCTAAGACCACCCAATACCGATGAGGGAGACTACGGACTTCCATTTGCTCGCCTAAAAGAAGTCTACGATTATGTTGGGGGAACTATCGGATATTCCATAGATGGCTATGATGTTACGTTGTCATACACGGAGAAACTAATTACTACCGCAAAAAATACTGATATCAACAAGGGTATGACCCTTGCCTTGGGTGGGTCAATTTAAACTTCATAGCTGTTTGGGTCATCAACATCTGAACTGGACACTACTTGGTACCTGGTTTTTATTGATGTCTCCATATATTTTCAATGGACTCCCGGCGGGAATCAAGTCGGGCCCGGCTGAATTTAGTCAGGTCTTCGTAGTCCTGTTCTCATACATCGCTGGCTTCCTAGTTTCAGTTGCCATTTCAATAGAAAGAAATATCGAGCCAAAGCCATTCAGGATATATATATTTGTATGCTGTCTTATGGTTTTTTTGGCGAATTTTGGCCCAAACCCATGGGTGGATGACGATATTTATAGATACCTTTGGGATGGCTATCAAAATTACAAAGGTAATAGCCCTCTAACCTCCCTTCCCTTGCATCCAGCAGAAGGATTCCCTGAGGCATTACGTGAAAAAATTTCTTATTCTGACACTGGTTCTATATACCCCCCTCTCGCTCAATGGTTCTTTCAATTTTTGTGGACTCTGTTCGGTAGTTCGCTGCAAATGTGGACAATGTCATTTTCACTGGTAACAGTATCTGCAATAGTATTGTTAGTTATGCTGGCGCGTAAAAACCGTTGCCCTGAAAGGCTATCGGTATTTATGATCTTTCAACCCATTTTTGTTAAAGAGTTTGGCGATTCCGCTCATCTTGATATTGTGGCCCTAATTCCACTCGTTATAGCGATAAACATAAGTCTCGAACTAAAGGAGGATCGTCGACTAGCTAGCCCTAAATTGATGTTGATAGGTATTTTGATAGGGCTTGGATCTTCAGTAAAACTATTCCCTATTTTGTTTGTTCCGTTCCTACCAATTCAATCACTTTTGGCTAAACTATTTGTCGGCCTAACTGCATTGATCTGTGTAATTGTGATTTCATATTTATACTATGAGGACATCGAAAATGTAAAATATGCCTTTCTGCTCTTGGATTACTTTAGAAATTATTGGATCTTTCATCCGGGATTTACAGATTTAATTCGTCAAGTCTATATTTTTTTCACTAATGATAACCTTGGTCATCAATCGTGGTGGTATGCTATCAAAATTGGGCATTACATCACTGGCTTCATCTACATCACCTTAGCGGTAACGGCACAAATATATAAAAAAAAGAGCCAGTTAATTGGCCTTTGGGCCATAGGGTTGTATGTTGCTGGTCAGTCGACGGTCAATATGTGGTACTTGGTCTGGCTATGGCCAATCATCCTTTCAGTAAACTGGGCGGAAGTTAGGGTATTCTATACGATTCCATGGCTAACTTTGCCTCTACCAGTAAGCTTCGGTTATATATTTTGGATTGCAAATAAGGATATCGCGTTTATTAGGGTAGGTAGTTGGTTGCTGTGGTTTGCCTTTACTATAATCCCTTGCACTGTTTTTCATTTTAAAATTAAAAGAGCAAAACCTCACCTGGAGAATGAAGCTCTTGTTCAGAGTCAGTAGCCGCATCGGTAAGGTAAAAATTGAACGAGTGCTTTTCTTGGTCCGTTACCAAACCCCTACGTATGCAGTCGTAAAACTCCACCTTAAGTGACGCCCATGCGCAAGAATCTTCTTGAATCTTATCTAAATTATTTTCAAAAATTTTCAACTCATGGATGCGATGTTCAAGGACCTGGCGTAGAAGATCGAAGCTCTGAAACAATACAATTGTATTACCAACATCATT
The DNA here is from genome assembly GCA_013215145.1 of Pseudobacteriovorax sp. Classification (GTDB taxonomy): domain Bacteria; phylum Bdellovibrionota_B; class Oligoflexia; order Oligoflexales; family Oligoflexaceae; genus DT-89. The sequence continues at coordinate 27,745 of JABSRP010000037.1, read as the reverse complement.
TTTTATAGATCGAAATTCATTCTCAATCTCTTCCCTAGTATCCAACCAACTGCCATCGCTGAATGGATCTAAAATATGAAAATCATTTCTTATGCTTTCGATTGTCTCTTCGTTTAAATTTGAACCATCAATTCTCATCAAAGCTTGTTTTAATTTTCCAACTACACCAAGTTTTACGAGATTTCGTCCGGCGGTAAAACTGATCTTCTCGATATTCTCTAGGTGTCTTTCCAGAGATAAAATAGAGCTTTTAAAGTCATTTAAATGCCCCACAAAAACGATTCGACTAACGGGATAGGTATTCTCTCCGGAGACAATTATTTTCCTCTTTGTACGCCTACAAGTCTCCAAAACGCTACTTAAAATCTCTTGAATCTTGACGCTCGATTCCTCAATCCACGTCTTAATATCTATTAGCGTACTAGACAAATCAAAGCTAACTTTTCCCACCCTGCTGAAAGCTTGTTCCGTTTGTTTCACTCTTACTATGATCCTTTGAAGAAGCAAATTTAAGCCTATTCGTTGGGAGCAAACCATGTCCTGACTTAAGCCTATCGTAGAGATCCAAAAATCCATTAAATTGCTCCAAAAAAGAACTTCATCAACATTTGCGCGAAACCAATCATTATGATATTTCGGCGTGTCAATTATTTTGGAAAAAAAATCTGGAATATACCTTTGCGTAAAGGTTTCAAGCATTGAATTTTCCGATATATTCAATATGGATGAACTTGATTTTTCGTTTAGGTCTTTTAGTGTCATGGGATTGGTGACAAAAGGGTCCATACAGGAATTAAAAGAATCTTTTTCGAAATAGATCAATTCAAATTTATCTATGGTGTAGTTATCAAAAACATTTGGAAGTAATTTAAGATACTGATAGATAGCTGCTGGTATGTTGGTCAGAATATATTGTTTTTGAGCATCTTGCAAAAATCGATCTAAGCTTATCAAGCCTAACCAGCTGGCTGCTTTTAAGCCAGAAAAATCGATTATATTCTTATCCGCTATCATCTCTAACAAGGGCTTTAGATCTGAAGTGTCATTCAAAGCTCCATGAAGCTCAATGACATCATTTTTTCTATAGACTCTAAATCTGTCCAGTTTTTTTCCTCCAAAAATGCTATGATGCTTTCATAGAAAGAATTTTAGAAATACCCATCAGGAGCTTTTTTTCTACGAAGGGCTTAACAATCCAAGCCATAACGCCTGCAGTCGTTGCTTGTTGCTTCAACTCCGGTGAGGTTTCAGTTGTTAAAATAAAGATTGGTGTTGTTTTATATTGCTCTAATTCTTTGATCATCGCGACCATCTGCAAACCATTTAGCTCGGGCATATTGAAATCACTGATGATGATGTCAATTCCTGAACTCTCTTTAGCTTTGTTCAACCCATCCAATCCATCTGAAGCTTCCAACACCTCATGTTCACCATTCTTCAGGGCTAATTTAAGTTCATCCCTGAACATATCAGAATCGTCAACAATTAGTATTTTGCCCATGCCTTTAACTCCTAAACATTTACACAGCTTTTTTCAGAGATTGACGTCCATACATGTTGCAGACCTTTGTTTGTGGAAAATCAATTGTTAAGATAGTACCCGTGGGACTACCATTGCCAATCGAGACTTCCCCATCAAGTTTATTCACCATATCTTTAATAGCCGGAAGTCCAACACCTCGCCCGCTCGAAGTAGAAACCGTATCAGCGGTTGAGAATGAGACATGGAATAAACACCCAAACACTGAAGCATCAGAACTTTCGTCACAATCTATATTTTTTCCCGCCGCTAGCTTAACCACTTTGTCTCTATCAAGACCTGATCCTTCGTCTTTTATTTTTATAATGACTCTATTTTTGTCCGTCTCCGCAGAGATACTTAGACTAATTGGTGAAACCTTTGATCCGCTTAAAAAGGGTCTATGATAGCCATGATCGATACTATTGCTGAAACTGTGAATTAAGATATCATCGAGCAGTGGCAAAACCTCAGACTTCCAACTCACGACCGCATCAAATACAGATATTTCACCCAATTCAAGACCTTTATCTATAAGATCTTCCTTGATGCTAAAAACATGCTTATCAATTAGGGTATAGAATCCGCCAGTATTCTCGTGAGAGGTTGAAACATTGCTACTACCACCTAGGACATCCTTGAATACTCGTCTGTATTCATAGTATTTATCAGAGACTTTCTTTGCTCCGTTTTTGATCGTCAATTCCTCGTCAATTTTACCCTCTTTATAGTCTTGGAGGTCTTTTTCGAGCTTATGAGCAACATCAATTAAACCTTTAAAGTTAAGAAGTCTAGCCCCTCCTTTTAGCGTATGAATTTCCATAAAAAGCTTGTCGAGGCTGTGGTTTGATGACGATTTTTCAATACTTTTGACCCTAGGATCTGAGTCAACAAAAAACTTGTTGGCTCTATCTCGTTCAATAGTAACCAACTCACCGATCTTGTCCATAAGCTCCTGATTTTTTGCATCCTTCTCCGCCACTTCTTTTTCTAGCATTCTTTGGGCCGTCAGATCCTTCATGGCCAACATCAATCGTTCTGTTTTCTCACTATTATCAAATATTGGGGTCCATTCAAGACCAATAATTTTCTCTGATTGGGCAATTTTAATAGTGGCCTCAGTTGGTAGATGATCGCTGTTAAAAGTCCACGCAACCGCGTGCTCACCTACTACAGCTTTGAGAGTCTCATGGGCTTGGTTGTATTGATCAGAGGTTAGGTTCGATTCAGGTAATACTAACTCTAACACATCCCGTCCAGGTATATCGATTGAAGCAACATTGTAAAACTCAGATAAATATGCCGAAAATTCGTCATCTATTCTGAGAGATTTATCGAACGTCAAAATACCCTGTTCAATATGAGCTAAAATCTTCTGTATCTTCTTTTTACTCGCAACGACTTCTGCCGTGCGAGCCTCGACCATTTTTTCTAAGTCCTCATTATATATTTCTAATTCTCTATAAGATTTTTCTAAATTTTCTGCCATTTTATTAAAATCTTTACTCAGACTTGTAATTTCGTCCTTTCCGGAAACCTCGGCCCTTGTATTTAAATCCCCTCCTGCCATTGAACGAGTAACATGACCCAAAGCAATTATAGGACTTGTCGTTTTTGTCGCTACTATATAGGTAAATATACACCCCAATATCATCGCTACAATTGCCGAAATCACGACATTTTTTAAAAATTGATTACGTGCCGTCAATACTTCATCCGACGTTGCGAGAGCCACTTCCAGGACACCTGAGATGTTTCCGTCACTAGAATATATTGGAGAATAGCCAGTAATCCATTCTCCATTAACGGTTTTAAAAATCTCGGTAAAACCACTACTACCATCATATAGAGCTTTTTTCATATAGGCCTCCATAGCTTGACCCTTTACTGAAAAAGTCTCTTCACTACTTGACCCGACAAAGACGATATTATCAGTGTCATTAACCCACCAGGCTCTAGTATAAGTATAGACATCCGTTTGCAAACTATTAGTATTTTTTACCATTCGGAGCTTTTTTTGCAGAGTAGCAAGTTCTTCCATGCCACCAGCGTTACTAATGTTTTGTGATAATTTACTGTGATTATCACCGTTAATGGTAATTGCTGCGGTGCGTGCAATGCTCAAAGCTTTCTCACCTAGGCCGTTTTCGATTCTCTTGAGACTACTAAGGTACAAAAACCCGGACACGATTGAAATGGCGAGAAATAGAAGACTCGACACTAGAAGAAGTAGTTTCGTTTTTATAGAGCTGAACATTAAGTAATATCACCTTTTCATAAGAGTATTTCCCTGCAAGTCGGCATCCTAGGACAAAATATTAATACATTATGGTAATAAATATCAGCCGGAAAAAACTAAAGATTTTTTCAGGGAAATCGATATCCGACCTGTAACACTAACAAGGAGAGTAATGTGGGCCAAACAGCTACGGGCAGCATCTCTAGGCATTCAGATACGGACGGAAATTTGAGTAATTTTGAGGATATTCTGCAGAAAATTTCTCGCGACAAACTGATTGACCAAACAGGTATCCAAGAAATAGATATTCATCCCTATTCGAACGTCGATGCCTCGATTTTTGACCATTGGATGTCACTAGTATTACTCGCGGGCCGAAAACTTAAAGTCTGTATTAAAATTCACTTCGATACGGAATCAGGTAAGCAAATGATTCTTTCAAAATTCAACCGCTCCCCCGATTCTATTACACTTGACATGATATTTGATCGCCTGAAGGAATTAAGCAATTTGACAGCAGGTGGTCTCAAAGAAAGCCTAGGCCAGGAAAATGGCAACTGCGGTTTAAGTTTACCGTTAGTCACGAGAGGCTTTGATGAGGTACTTTTCCGCGATCGTTTTCTATCAGCGAAGAAACACGGCAAAAGAAATGTATGGCAATTGAAGTCAGCAAATTTCAAGCTAATTTTATCATCTGAAATCCAGGTTTTTGATTGGTCAGCAATCCAAGAAGTAAATTATATTGAACGTGACGAAGAAGAAGAGGGAGAATTGGAATTTCTATGAGCGCCAAACAGCTTCAAGACGGCAGTGCATTTCAATTACTAGCCGCAACACAAAGCCTCCAAGCGAGTCATGAAATAACGAGTCAACTCGAACGATCGAAATTTCACGCCGAACATGTCATCGATAGCCTGCCTAATGCCTATGGTATTATTGACGAAAAAGGCAATGTTTTTAAGGCTAATAGCATACTATCGCAGTTAATGTCCACGGATATTGAAAAGGCCATTGGTCATAACATCAAATCAATATTTAAAGAGCAAACGTGGAACATATTCAAAGAAAAAATCAGACAACTTGAAGCTCGCGAAATAGGTTCTGGAAACATAGATTTTGAGTTGATCGTTGACTCAACAAAAAGCAAAAGTTGCGAATATATTTGGAGTATTCATACTCTGCCTCAATTGAAAGGTAATTTTAATTCTTTATATCAGATTTTGGGTCGGGATATTTCTGACGTCAAAGAAACTGAGAAAAGACTAACTCAAATTTTTTCATGCATCCCACTTGGCATTATGACAATAGAGGGATCCGGTACTGTTGTTGGTCCCTATAGTAACTACGTCGAACATCTGCTCGAAACAAAAGATGTTGATGGAAAGTCATTGTACGAGTTACTTTTTAAAAAATCTACAAACCTTGATGACGAGACTAGGAATCGTATAGAAATCCATAACCTCATTGGAATCGAAGAAACATGGTTTGACATGGAATGCAAAAGCATACCAACGGAACTCCAAATTAAGTGCGATAACAACCCGGGTTTTGACCATAGATGGATTGGATTAACACTGCATCCCGTGCTCTCAGGGGATAGTGTAGAGAAAATTTTAGTGGTCCTTCAAGATAAAACATCAGTCATAAACTCAAGGTTCAGAGAAGAAAAAGATAAAGAAATTCAAGAGCAAGTGACCCGTAGAATTGTTGAAATAAAGAAATGTGAAGAAATTCTTTTAAAGACTACAATGGAAGAACTACAGGATCTTCAAGTAGCATATGACGAAGAACTTAGGAGTTTTAATAAAGAAAAAATTTTGAACACCTTGCATACCATAAAAGGTTTGGCCAGGACTGCGGGTTTTAGCAGCTTAAAAGATCTGGCGCATGACACTGAAAGTGCCTTGAAAGATGCGTCGATAACCGAATGGGAAAAATCAGTAGTGTTGGCAGCTGAAGTTACTAAGGAACTAACTGAACTTCTTGGTTTGACTCAAGTCTTAAACCAAGATAAAAATCGAGAAAATCCATCTGAGCGAGATAAAACTGATGAATTTATAGACTCTGCACTATCCGAATTGAAATCCCTTATAGACGAAACAGGTGATAGCAAACATGTCGATGCAAATAGTGTTAAGGGATTATATAATTATCTGTCAGATCAAAATCCCATGCGTATTAATTTAAGGGAATACGAAGCAATAATATCCATGAGAGCCAATCATACTGCAAGAGAGCTACGCAAAGAAATCTCACTGACCTTTGACTGGAAGGGGATTTCATTATCTAAAAGAAATATATCTAAATTTGGCGAAATTGCATTGCACTTTATAAACAATGCTATTGATCATGGAATTGAATCTCCCAAAGATCGAATAAATAAAGGTAAAGAAGAATGTGGAAATATTCAAATATCGGCAAATCAAATGGAAAATGGACATATAAAATTCTCCATTGCTGATGATGGGGGGGGATTTCGGTGAAAAAAATAGCCGAGCTTGCCTTACGAAAGCAAATTGTAACCGAATCAGAATTGAAAAAATTATCTAGGGAACAGACACTTCATCTAGTGTTTCACTCCGGTTTCTCTTCTAGTAGCAAAATTTCCGACATCAGTGGTCGTGGCGTTGGTTTGGCTTCTGTGGTCGATGCGGTATCAAGTCTAAAAGGTGAAATCTACTCCATAAAATCCGAGCTAGACAAAGGTACTGAATTTACTTTTACTATCTCTGCAAATTAGATCCTAAAGAGAAGTCAAGGTAGCTCCAAGAAATAAATTTGTCCAATTACGGAGCACAATGATCAGGCGGCACTATCACTTTCGTCTTCTTTATGAATCTTAAATTTTCCAACTAAGTCGACCAGCTGGTCCGAGACTCGTTTAACAGATAGCGCCGCCTCCTTAGTTGACTGCGTAACACTTTTAGTGCTGTCTGTTGCTTGTTTTACGGTAAACAGGTTCTTGTTGATTAGACTTGTAGCTTCTAATGAATGACTAATAATTCCGACGATTTCACTCGAGGCAATTTCTTGCTGTTCGGTAGATTCAGAAATATTCCTAGATGAGTCATTGATTCTCTCAATAAAGCCAGAAATTGTCTCCATAACTTTGACCGTCGAGGATGCTTCTGTGTTGATTTCTTTAACTTGATTGGAAATTTCTGTTGTCGCAACCGCTGTCTGACCCGCTAGTTCTTTGACTTCGCTTGCCACTACTGAAAAACCTCTACCATTATCACCTGCGCGACTGGCTTCAATTGTTGCATTAAGGGCTAAAAGATTCGTTTGATCTGCAATTTGATTGATGAGACTTACTATATCTTGAATGTCTAGAACCCTATCACTCAATCGGTCAACTACATGTTTTGCCGTATTGCTAGAGGCCACCATTTCATCAGTTAAATTGGCCGCTTTAGCAGTGGAATTGGCTACATTTGAAATTGATAATTTTATCTCGTCAGTATTATTCTTTACATGCTTCATGTTTTCGTTAAGTCTAGCAGAAGCTTCAACCATTCCGGCAATCTGATTTGCAGTAGTTAAAGCATTATGGAACATCTCCTCAGTGAGTCCTCCTAGCTTAATATTATTTTCATTAAGCCGATTCGCTTGATTTTCAATCGATAGAATCGATGTTCGAAGGACACCTATAAAATTTGACAGACCTCTACCAATTTTTGCAACAGGATCACTACCTTCAAATTCTATCTCAACCGTTAAATCCCCTTCTTCAGCTCTACTTACTGCAGCCAGAAGAAGATTAGCGCGATTCATTAAAAACTCTGACTGCTCTTGGGCTTTTCTTCCCAACGTTTCTGCCATTGCTTTGGCGTCTTCACTCTCTAACTGAGCTCGCTTGGCCTTTTCTTTTTCGAGTCTTGCTGTATTTGCAGCGTTTTCAGCTTCTAACCTTGAGCGTTCTGCAATTACCTTTGCTTCTTCGCTAGCAAGCATAGCTTCTTCGGCTCTTCTTTTTTCCTCTTCAGACTTTGCTTTTTCAATTTCCGCTCGCTTGGCTGCGTCCTCAGCCTTTCTAGTAGCTTTGGCCGCTTCGTTTTTCGCTTTCAGGGCTTTTTCGGCTGCTATTTTAGCGCTTTGAGCAGCCATTTCAGACTTTTCTCTTTCTTTTTGTGCTAGTACCGTCGCTTCTACGGCTTTCATTTTTTCATTTTTCGCCTCTTTGAGGGCAGACTCCATTTTTTCTTGAGACTCGACAGCCTCTTTTGTAGCATTTTCTGCAACTATTTTGGCCTGTTCAGCTTGCTTTTTTGCGGATTCCGCGACTTGTTTATCCTTTTCGGCCGCAACCACTTCTGCAGTTCTGGCCTCAACCATCTTTTCCAAATCTTTACTGTAAGTCTCCAATTCAAGATATGACTTTTCCAGGTTTTCAGCCATTTGGTTGAAATTCTTGCTGAGTTTGGCGATTTCATCACTACCTGAAACTCGAGCTCTTGTTTTTAGATCTCCGTCAGCCATCGATCGCGTAACGTGACCTAGGGCAACAATTGGGTTTGTCGTTTTTGTTGCAACGATGAATGTAAAAAAACAGCCTAGTAGCATTGCGATTAGGGCTGATATTCCCATATTTTTGAGAAACATGTTCCGTGCTTCTGATACTTCTCCCGTGGTAGCAAGAGCCACCTCAACCACACCAGTTACGTTTCCCGAGTCATCCAATATGGGTGAGTATCCTGTAATCCATTCACCATTGATAGTTTTAATAATTTCTGTAAATCCGTCTTTTCCTGCTGTCAGGGCTTCTTTCATATATGCCTCCATTTCTTGTCCCTTGACAGAAAATGGCTCGTTACTGCTAGATCCAATGAAAACGATGTTATCCACGTCTTCCACCCACCAGGCTCTGGTGTAAGTGTAGATATCCGTTTGTAGTAGATTTGAATTTTTTATGTTTTTTAATTTTTTATGAAGGGTTTGAAACTCATCCATTTCCGCAGCACCAGAAATATTGACGGATAAGATCCGATGATTGTCACCATTAATTGTGACCGCAGCAGTCCTTGCTATGCCCAGGGCCTTTTCTCCCAAACTATTTTCAATTCTCTTTATATTACTGAAGTAAGTAAAACCTGATACGATTGAAATCGTGAGAAAAAGAAGACTAGATACCAAAAGCAGAAGTTTAGTTTTTATAGACCTGAACATTGTTGCTTCTCGTTGTGACGAGCGTCAATAGACAACATTCATCGGTATGAAAATGGAAAAGATTAGGAACAGATCAAAAAGCTTGTTTGTTACTACTATTCGAAACTTCTAAGATTACCAAATGAATTGTGTAAAGCCTCACGTTTTGAAAAACATGCTAAGTGAGCGATAATTCGAATGATATCGCCTGACATTCAAAGGTCGTCGGTGAATTTTTTGTCTTCCGGTTCTTTCCTTCATTGGAAATTACCAATGCAGCCTATCCGCTTTGGAGAAGGGGTGAATATTTGAGGCTTCCCCTAAGCTTAGCGGGAGTGTACGAAGAATTTAATCTAAAAATTCATCGGATAGAAGCGGCAGGAAAGAAAAAGTGAATGTTGGAAGCAGCTATGGTCTATCGTTACTGTTCAAATATTGGATATGTTGGTTTTAACCTAAAAAATTTAGGCAGTTGACCCCAATTATGTCGTAATAAATTAAGTGCAATATACTTAATCAGTGGGCGTCTTATTCTATAGGATGGGACATTGTTGGATTCATTGAATACAGCTATTAAGTGGATTAAAGATTATGCAACCACAATTAGATAAAATCGATCACATTCATCTAGGTAGTAAAGATCGAGAAGCTTTGGCTGAATGGTATTACAAGATTTTTGGTTTTACAGTGGTTGATTCACTTCAGTTATGGGCCGATGATCCCTTCGGACCGCTGACAATTGGAAATAAGGCAAATTCGATACATATTGCCCTTTTTACAAGAACCAATCCTAGTCCATCGCAAACAATAGCTTTCTCAACCACTGGCAGAGATTTTTTGCTATGGATAACCCATTTAAGGAACAACGAAATTTTATTCAGACAGGAAGATCATGAAATTAGCATGTCTCTTTATTTTTCTGATCCCGCACAAAATCCTATCGAAATTACAAGTTATGATTATGCTTGTCTCAAGCAAAACCTATAACAAAGCTATACTCTAAAAATGATTGCAATAGTTGAAGGAGAACATACTTTGGCAACGACTAGATTGGCAACAAAAGGCGATATTGATCTTCTGTTCGATATGATTCGCTCTCTTGCAAATCATGAAGGTCAACTTAATTCCGTTCTGACAAAACGCGAAAATTTACTTAGGGATGGATTTTCTGATATTCCCAAGTTTGAGGTAATAATAGCTCAGGATAATGAGAACGTTATGGGCTATATTTCATACACTTGGCGATATTCAATTTGGAAAGCTGAGACGTTCATGCAAATTGATGATGTTTACGTTAAATCAGAGTACCGTGGCCAAAATATAGGTCAGAAACTTATGCTGAAAGCGCAAGAAATTTGCCAATCTAAGGGTGTGAGCCAAATCAAATGGGAAGTTGAGCAAGATAATGACAGAGCCCTTAAGTTTTATGAGGGATTAGGAGCGGAATCTAAGGTTAAAGTGATATGTACCTGGAATTAGTGGATCACGGCAACATCTCGGAAGGCTTTCTTCTGGAAGAGATATACAATCAGGAAAATGTTTAACTGCCTAATATCATAAAGATATTTTCCTAGACTTTCTCTATTTGTTTAGCGAAGGAAAAAACGGGAAACTGGGCGAATTTATTCCTACAAAATTATGTCATAATGTATCCGTTATTAAACAAAGTGAATGGAATCTACAAAGTTTCATTGCTTATCATTATTAGAAAAAGCTAATGCGTTAAAGGATTAGATGTGAAATGGCTGTTAATTCTTATTTTTATGTATTCAACAGAAAGCCTATCTCTAGTTAAGCTTTCGCCAGAATTCAAAAATTTGACCGTCGATAAGAAATATCATGAAGTGATAAATCGATTGAATCTGCGCCAATGGAATGATCTTGCTCCAAAAAGATCGGAAAAGATTGAGCTTTGGAAGTCATTAACTGGGGAATTTGAGACACAATATTCGCAAACAAATAATCAAAAATATCTCGCAATTGCAAAAATCTTGCAAATTGAAGCCCTGGTTGCTAGTCGTAAGGAAAAACAGCTAGATCAAGCTCGGGTAAAACTAGAGGAACTTAGCCAATATTTTAAATCAGAGAATTTAGGGCTCTTTGTTCAAGGTAGGTATCATTTTTACAATGGAATGATCCACGCCGCTGGACGAAGCTGGGACCTCGCAACTACTAATATTCAGCAGGCGATAGACCTTTATGAAGATCAAGTCAGTCTCGAAATTTATCCGTTTTTCGACCGAATTTCTTTTATGTTTACTATGAAGGGAGATAACCAAAAATCGATAGAATATAGGAAGAAAGCTCTTGAACTTTCGGAGCATTTTGGTCTTAAGAATCAAATGATGGTTCAACGAAAGAATATTGCATTTTCCTATCGAAGGCTTGGTCAATACGCTGAGGCTATGGATATCTATCAAATTGTTATTGCCTATTTTAAACAGCAAGGCATGGTTTCCCTTCTGATCGAAACATTGAACGAGGTTGCTGTACTAAAATACAGTTTGGACAAGTATGATGAAGAGCTTTCCTACCTGCTTATGGCGGAAAAACACCTTGAACACGAATCCATTGGCGTGATTCAGAAAACTTTCATCCTAGGAAATATATACAACAACTATATTAATCAAAAGAATTTTCCAAAAGCGACACTTTACTACGAAAAAGCAATGAAAATTGCGAAAAATAACAATCTATTCGCCGATATCATCTACTTGGATACCCAACTGTCTTATCAAAAAATCTCTCAGGATCTGCCAGCTGAATCTATTACAATACTAGATAGTATGAAGAGTATCGATCAAAAACACTGGACGAACTTTGATCGTTATTCTTACAAGAGAAACTATTTCAGAGCCTATCGAGCATTAGGTGATGCCCAAAAGGCAAAAGTTTCGTTTCTAGAAGCATTAAAGCTTTTAGAAGGAACGGGACGGGATGATCTAAAAGAAAACTTATACGGCTTAGGATATGAATTCTATAAAGAGATTCAAGATCATTCTGAAGCTCTTAAATATCATGAACTTTTTAGTAGTATTAAAGAAAAACGGAGAAATGAAGAGTCAAAAAAACTACTATATATTCGGGAAAACAATTTTATCACGACTCAAAATAAACTTCTAGAGCAAGAAAATCAATTACAAGCCGAGGAAATTAAGAGTGCCAGGTACCTTCGAATAATTCTCAGTATTTCTATCATCACAGTGGTATTCCTTATATTAGGTATCATTCTTATATCTCGGTCGAGACATGTTATTAGAAATCAAAAGAAAAAGATTGAGGATATACTGAAAAATATTGAACTAGGCATTGCGACAGTGGGTAGTTGTGAGAGGTTTGATGACGAGTTTTCTCCAAAAATCCAGGATCTCTTAAACTTTAATAAAGACAAAGATATCAAAAATTTCAAAGTCAAAGATGTCTTAGATATTATGAAAATAAAAAATGATCAACGTGACCAAATAGAAGATATCATCAAATTATGCATAGGTAGCGAAATTGAAAACTATCTACTCAACAATCATCTAATCAATGGTGAATTTGCGATTGATAATGATAGGATTCTACAAATAGATTGGTATCCTATGGTTCAAGGAGGAATTGTCAAAAAACTAATGATGGTTGTCAAAGATATTACCGAAACCAAAGCCTTGCAAGAAGAAGTTAGGAAGAAAGATCTAAACTATGAACTTGGAGTTGAAATCTCATCCCAGATGCTGGACAACACTTTAAACATGAGACAGCTCTTTGAAAGATGTCAAAACACAATTGTACAGATTAAAAGTGAATCGTGGAGTGCTGAAGAAGTATTGGCGATTCTGCACTCCTTAAAGTGTAGCGCACGGGTACTTTCGCTGAAGCAGCTCGCATTAGATATTCATAACATGGAACATGCAATTATTGGTTTGAAGGAAAATAGAAACGAACGGACTCATCTAGAAAAAGATCTATTTCACTTTGAAGAGACGACTAAATTCTGCTTCGAAATCTTTGAAAGACTTAAAAATGACAACGTTTCAGTCAATGTGACAATGTATGGAGGTCTAGGAAAGATTTTTAATAGTATTGAATTAATGCTAAAAAGCAAATCAATACCCCTGACATACTCTGTTACATCGAATTTTAATCAGTTGAAGCAGGATTTATTAACCGATTCGATTGATATCGTAACTCATGCACTAACTGGAGTGGTATTGAAAAAACGGACACCCATTAAGCTATTTCATTTTCGAATTGCTCAGGTGATTTGTAATCAAGCCCTGAGTGCAATCTGCGTCGATTATAGAACGCCTCAATGTATTCAAACATAGCGCTTTTTGCCGACTCTCTAGCTTCAAACTTAACTCCTCTGATTAAATCCTTCTTTAGTGTACTGAAAAAGCTTTCTGCATAAGCATTATCGTAGCAGTTACCTGCATGAGTCATGCTCTGTTTTACTTTTCGTTTCCAAAGTAGGCGTCGAAACCGGGTCGATTTGTATTGCCCGCCACAATCACTATGAACCACCAATCCATGCGTGGGCTTCCTGCATCGATAGGCCATCTCAAAGGCTTTGATCACCAGGTCTGCACGCATATTGTCATCTATAGCCCATCCTACAACCTTTCGAGAGTAGAGGTCGATAAAAACACAGAGGTAGACCCATCCCTCTCTGGTAGCAACGTAGGTTATATCGGTTACCCACACTTGATTTGGCTCTGAAAGATCGAAGCTATCTTTCAGCATGTTAGGACTATTAGCTGTGGCTGCATCGGGTATCGTTGTCTTGCGAAACGACGGGGGTACATAGCCCTGTATTCCAATCTCCTTCATGCGGCGCTCGACTCGACTTGGTGAGGCGCAAAATCCTGAATTGGCAAGATCCTTAGCTATCCGTCTTCTGCCATAGGTCCCATAGGACTCGCGATGAGATTCCTCAGTTCTCCGACGCAAGATCTCATTCTCTTTCTCACGCGCGCTGGGGCTTCTGGAGAGCCAATCATAGTAGCCACTGCTCGATACCTCAAGAGCCTGACATAAAAGCCTTACTGGGTAATTAGCCGAGTGTCGCTTGATATATCTATAGCGGTCTACTTTTGGCTCGCGAAGAAGACCGCGGCTTTTTTTACGATCTCGAGCTCCATTTTGAGCTTCCGGTTTTCTTCCTTTAGCTTCTTAGCCTCTGAAATGGCATCCACCCTAGCTTCAACAGCCTCGGCCTCCTGAGATGATAGAAAGTCCTTCCTCCAGTTGGAAAGGTAAGTGGAAGGTATCCCTAGTTCGCGGGCTACATCTTTTACTTGAACCCCATCTTTTAGGCTCATTTTAACCGCGTTTGACTTGAATTCCTTGGAATAGCGATTGCGTTGCTTCTTTTTGACCATTGTGTCCTCCGTAAAGTTTAGATTGTAAACTATACGGGTGTCCGTGGAAATGATGCCACTTCAAACGTCTATCGGAACGATTCAAGGTTCTTCAATAAAAGACTCAAATTTAGAGTTGATTGGTAGAAGTCTTAACCAACTGCCAACATACTTAGCTGACTGTGATTCGTGGGATGACGGCATAGGTTCTTTTATTGAGTGTGTAAGAGACCCCGGAGAGTCCATAGCTTAAACAAAGGTTTTCTACGAGGACCTCTCGTAGAAAACATGGAGATATAGATTGAACAACAATAAACTCGTCGTATTTCAGGGATCTTCTTACTGCAATCTAAACTGTAGTTATTGCTATATTCCTACTAAACAGAGATTAGTACGTAGTAGAATGCCTATAAACGTAGTAAAAAAAACCTTGGAAAGACTAATCGAATCAAAACTTACAGCTTCCACTAGAATTCTCTGGCATGCTGGAGAGCCCTTAACCATGGGTAAAACGCACTTTAAAAAGTGTTTGGACGTGGTCAACAATAACTCAAAAAGTATAATAGAAATTGAGCATCTCATTCAAACCAATGCTACCCTGATAGACGATGAATGGTGTGAAATATTCAAGCAATATGACGTGAAAGTCGGGGTATCATTAGATGGACCAAATTACATCCATGATCGTCACCGCAAGTCTTGGACAAATCAAGGTACACACGTAAAGGTAGAATCTGGCATCGAGCTTCTAAAAAAACATGAAATTGACTTTGATATCATATCTGTCTTAACACCCTATTCACTCGACTATCCACGTGAAATTTTTGAGTACTTAGTTGATTCAGGCTGTAGATCTTTCGGTTTCAATCTTGAGGAAAGCGATGGTCACAATGAATCGGGAATTAAAATAACCCACCTCGAAAAGTATAAAAGATTTATGTCCGAAATATTTCGTCTATCATTGAAAATAGGAAGGCCACGAATCTGTAGAGAATTTGCCAAACTCTATCAGGGCCTTGCTAACCTCACACTTCCTCGCCAAAAGAAACTGACATTACAGACAAGACCATTCGGGATTATATCAGTAGACATAAAAGGCAACTTTAGTACTTTCAGCCCAGAATTGCTATCGCCCACCT
The DNA here is from genome assembly GCA_013215145.1 of Pseudobacteriovorax sp. Taxonomy (GTDB): domain Bacteria; phylum Bdellovibrionota_B; class Oligoflexia; order Oligoflexales; family Oligoflexaceae; genus DT-89. The sequence goes on along the minus strand of JABSRP010000037.1, from coordinate 12,361 downwards.
TAGAATCATCAAACGATTTTATTCTAGGAAACGTGTTTGAGCATAGTTTCATACAGCGATTAGAAACAGCGAAATTCAAAAAAATTGCAGGAGATATTGATCAAGGAGTCGGAATGTGTAGCGAAAGTTGTGAGTATTTTAATGTTTGTTTTGGTGCACCACCCTCAAACAAACTCATTGAAAATGGTAGTTTTGCTAGCACTCAGACCATGTTCTGTACTTTTACAAAAAAAAGTCTCACTAATCTCATGATAAGCTTATTAGAAAATCAAGTTAAGGAGGTCAATAATGCTTAGAGTTATATTAAGTATTTCGGCTACAATTCTTATTGTAACTCTCGTATTAGTTAAAAAGGGAGAGAACTATCTGGACGAAACTGATAAAAAAGCAACTGACGAATCAACACCTCCTGAAAATATTTTTAAAGAGTCCAAAAACAAAATTGAGATTAGTGAATCAAAAAAGATAGAACCAATATCTGATCAAAAGGCAAACCCTAAATCTGGCGATCTAAAGAACCCTAAGAACCATAAATCGATCGATAAACCTAGAAGAGAGATCTATTCTGAAGAGGAAGATTCTTTTGAAGATTCTCACAACGACTATAATGATAATAATAACTCTTCAGATAAGGATCTTGCCAAAGAGAAATTCTATTTCTTTTCGGAAGAAGCATTGCTAGTCGACCTGACGAAACAACTAGAGAATATTCGCAGCAAAGATCAAAAAGAAGCTTTCCGCAAGGGACAAAAAGTTAGTAAAAAGTTTGTTCACGATAGATTTTTGGGTAGTTTTCAAGGGGAAGCAAAATACAATGGACAGCCATTTACCATTAGTATTGATATAGAAGAACTTGATGGAAAAAGCGAGTTTTTTATTGGCCACTTTTCTTTACTAATGGAAGGATGGAATAATGTCCCGAAATACGGAATTTCTGAATATAGATTTGATCGGCTCGTGAGACACAACAATAACGAAAACACTCCTACAATCCTAATTAATTTTTCAGAAACTGGCACAAGAATGCAAGCCATTGCCAAAACAGCTTTACAGCTTGTATTCTTGAAAGAAAGTAAAACGATACACGGCAACTTCTATTTCTTAGAAGAAGACGAGTATATTTGGCAATCGACGGTAACACTGAATAAGATCAATGAAAACTAGGACTGCTAATTTTTATTCAAAACAGGGCAACCCACTTTTATTTTTAGGGGAAGTGTAAGATCAGGTTGGGGCCAATTCAAGTAATGCGACTAAAAATGCAGAAAACCATAGGGTAGTGGGATAAAAAATGCACCGCAACAACGGCGCATTAATATCTATTTCCTATCTTTCATCGTCTAGCTCTCTTTCTCGCTCCCTCTCCCGCAATTCTCTTTCTCGTTCACGCAGTTCGCGCTCCCTACGGTCCCTTTCCCGCTGCTCATCTCGTCTTTCCCTTCGCTCATTTATATTGTAGTTAGGAAGGCAGGCTCCTGAACGATGGCAAATATATTCGCCACTTCGTCGATCTTCTGTGCGACAATCTCCGCGGCAGTCGGGATAGCCATCATTTCCCCATCTAATGCCATCTGTAAAACGCCCTCGATCTCGAGCCTCAAGTGATACTGCTGAAACCAGCAATAACAATAGGCCGCAAACTTTTGTTTTCATACATTCTCCTTTTCTAAAATTGATCAATAAATCAGTCAGAGACGACTGAATTGGAAATAAAAAATAAGCTCAAATCTGACTCGTCACCGTTGGTGGAATAGACAATCTGATCTTTTATGGTCCTTAGACCCTTTTTTCTGAGAAGACGCGCTATTTTCGGCCCATAGCTTCCTGCACTAGTACCTTCCTTTAGGCCCAGTCCTAGCTTGCAGATACGCTCTCTACACTCGATCACATCGATTGACTGGACGAAGTCGAATTCTTCAAGTTCGAAGAGATCGATCAGTTTCTTTTCAAATTTTGGAGAATCTCCTTTTGCCTGTAAAAAAAGATCTTCTGCCTCGCTGTAGTACAAAGCCGAAATCTTCGAGTTGCTGTTTGTTTCAGAACCTATCGAATCAACTTGTTCTGCCGTTTCGATCAATTTTTCAGGAGTCTCTTTGAAATTAGGATTTGTTGATACCTGCGTTTCCTCAGTTCTTTGATCTTGACGGGTACTAGGTTTGACAGATACGTCTTTAACCTTCAGATTCTGCTCATTGATCGAATAGTCTCTTTTAGTTTCCAAGATCTCGTTACTTAGTCCTTCAAATTTCAAGTCGTCACTCATTTTTTTTGAATAGAAACCTATCCCTGCTGTACATACGCAGCTTGCTACTAATAATAAAAATAGTTTTTTCACTTAGGTACTCCTCGCGTTTTTCATTTGTGCAACTTTTTACGTTTACCTGGTTTAGAGAAATTGACCAAATAGAAAAATGTTACTTCATGCTTATGACGTTTTTAAATTTAAATATTTCGAAAAAAGATGTTTCGATTTTTTTGTGAAATCTAAGAACCAGATATTCGTCCTAGTGCTGTTGACAAAGCGTAATGAGGTTTAATGCGCTTTAATTCTAATGACGTGCTAGGAGGTCGTTTTGCTATTCAAAAAAAGTTCACTATTAGTCGTATTTCTTTCTCTGCTTTTTACGGGATGCTCTGTTCTCGATCAAGAAGAACTAGATATAGACAGTCCCAACGCTTCAGCAAGTTTTCTGTCGAACATCAATAATGAAGATGATTCGGAAACTTGTGCATTTGCGCTCGCAAAGACAGATAAGTTTTTTAGTAAGTTTTGTGCCGTGCCCCCCAAAGAGAAGGGTCCTGCAGTTAAGTTAAGCGTATTTATAAACTGTAAGCGTCACAGTGATGGTTTTATCTATAATAATGAATACAAGTGGTATCACTGTCTAAATCAGGTGGTACACCCAAGCGAAGGCGCGAAGATCACTACTCATAATGGCTGTCAGTGGAATGAGAATGGAGCCTGCGAAATTAGGCCTGGGACACTTGGTGATTTTGGTCTTGAGATAGATTCTGATTCTCCCGAAGGATTACTACTTCGCAATCTTTTCCAACGCATATCAGACGCGAAAGTAATCATCAAAGAAGAAGGTGGTGAACATTTAAAGTCTCGTCTCGAGTTACTTACTGCTTCAGAACTATTTGCGGATCTAGCAGTTGAGCAATTTTTCCTTGGTGACACCCAAGAGGGGCTTAAGGCATTCGAGACAGCTAGATTCTTCCTTGATACAGCAATCGACTTTATTCCAGGTATAAGCGCAGCCAAAGATGCTTCGATCATCATGTTTGGAATAAATCCAGTCACCGGCGAAAACGTCTCAGATGTCGAAAGAGCCATGACCGCAGGAACCTTCCTTGTGCCAGCCTTTTTATCTGGGACTGGAAAAGGACTAGTAAAGACTGTCAAAGCGCTTGGGCGCCTTGCAGATTCCCAGAAGAAATCCGCCAAACACGCGAAAGGTCTACTAAAGTCTATCGACAAATCGGATGAGGCCTTAGAAGACTTAGTCGACCATTTACCTTGTCTTGCGATTCATCAAAAAACTCTGTTTCAACAATTCAAAGAGTTTTTATCCCCGATCGCCTTTGCTGCCAAGCCATGTCGACAGCGTGGAGAACTTACCCAAATTGCGGCTAAGATTGGACAGGAAACACTCGATAAGCTAAAGAAAGGCAAGGTTGGTTTTGGTATTGCTCAGCGTAAAGACTACCGAAAAACCTATAGAGATCACTACGCTCACGTAAATGATAAAATTGGTCAGGTTCACCATGCCGCTGAACAAAGAGTTTTAACTAAATATCCTGGGGTGTTGAATGAAAAGCAGATGCACTCCATTGAAAACCTAAGAGGCATTCCAAATGGTGCTGCAGGGATTCAATTGCATCAACGAGAGATTCGTAGGTTTTGGGATGATGTTTACGAAAGGTTCGATGAACGCGGTTTTCCACCGACGGCTGGGGAATTGTTAAAAGAAGTAAAACGTGCAGACGATAAATTTGGACATAGATTTGTTCCACCAATACGATAAGGAAATCAAATGAAGCATTGGTTAGTAAAGTCAGCGAATGTGCCTGGCTCTATTTGGACAAAATCCGACATTGAGTTTAAAAATATCCATGAAGCAACCTTTGAGTTCGACTACCCCTATTGTAATGATATCTTTCGGTCATCGCCTTTTCTATTTGTAACGCGAATCATTAAAGACATGTATAAAGACTGCGGATATTCAGGTGCTATATTTATAAAAATTGGCAGCAAAATGTGTGAGGATTACATTGACAGATTTGGTCAGGCCCAGGCGCCTGAAATATATGCTCTTGCGGCATCTGGAAAGCCATTCGAAGATGACGTTTTTATTGCATGGGATAAAAAAATCGCGTTCTCCGACCGTTTTCTAGATCTTCTTCGCTTGTATAACGCGAACGAACTCGAAGTAGCTGACATAGATTCCCCTGAGCACTGGGATGGAGCAGCGAAGTTTCCCGATGATCCAGAATCGGCAAAAGCACTTGAGGCAAATATTCGACCAAAATGGGAAAGTCTTATGAAAATAAAAGACGCAATAGCGAATGGAAAGCAATGAGACTACGAACTCAGTAGAGTCTCCTCAATAGGTTAGCACAGACAATGGAAAACCAATGCGATTTTATTTGGGATTTACCTTAGATTCGTATTGGGAAATTTCATTTTATATAAAAATACCCTAGAAAGTAGATTGAACAATGTCTAATTTCAAGAGATCTGGATTTGGCGTTGATTTGAAATGTCCACACCACCTCATTGAGTTTGCCCTACTATCGATCTTTCGAATCCTATGAAGTTAGAGTCGATCAAATAATTCAGAAAAGTCATTATCCGACTTATTGTATGAGATGAAGACAAATTCCCTATATTTCTGTCCGTAATGATCAACTACAAATACCCCTTGCGGGGACGTCCACCACTAAGTTGCTCGATTCTTATTGGTTTGACCCCCTCGATGTCGGAAATTTGACCCCTCGCACAACTTGTTTAACAAGCAATTTCTTATTTCTTCCCAAATACATTTTCAGAGAAAAAATTGTTTCATGACAACTGAGCAGTTTTTTCTTTGAAAATGTATACCTATACGTGAGAACAAGCTCTAAAACTCTGGATTTATTATGACGATTTGCGGGGTCAATGCCTACGATAGCGACGGGGTCAAAATTAGCGAAAACAGGGGGGTCAACAAAACAACACCTAGGGGGTCAATTCTTGCGAGATCGAGCAACTAAGTTGCCTCAGAGAATATATTCGTAATTTTAATGGATTACTGTTCAAAAATGCCTACGACTCACAGAAGCAGCGAAACGAGGTTTCGCATTGAGATATTGTGGACTTTGGACAAAACTCACTAATTTACTTACAAGTCTATTTCATAAATTCAGTAATCTGGTTAAAGGCCTCTTTAGCATCCTTCTTAACGATCAGATCGAAAAGCTTAGCCTCATCACCAGGTATGGAATCGATATTCGAATTCAGGAATATCGGATTTTCAAAACCGACCTCTCGAAGCTTTCTAGCTACTTCAATCCCAGTCTCACCATTTTTGAGGTAGTAGTCGCAGATTGCGTAATCGTAGCCTTGAGCTGAGCTAATATCGAAGCTCGACATGGAATCATGAATCTCGAGCTCTCCAGGGCGGTACAGGCGCTTCCATTGGCGTTGGAAGACGCCTTCGTCTTCGAAAAGCAAAGCTTTGACTGAGGGGACTTGGTTCTTCTCAGGATCAACGCACTGACTTAAAAGCATAACTAAGTCGTTTTTACTCATTGGCTTTGGAAGAAAGAAGTCCGCTCCGGCATCGATAGCTTTAGGTTGGAATTCGAGGCGCCCCCTATTGGAGTGAATGCAGATTTTTCCCTTGTAGCCTTTTTCTCTTAGTATTCGACTTATGTCAAAGCCGTTTTGATTGGCGTCACCAAGATCTACGTCAAGGATAACTAGGTCTGAATTATGGTCAAAGTTCGCGAGCATATCGTCACTTCGAGAAAAACTCGAGACTAGGTTTTTTATTGAAAGTTTAGATGCAAGCGACTTGATCGAGTTAACATATATAGTCTCATCATCCAGGATAAATGTTGAAAATTTAGATCTTCGAATCCTATCTAGAGCATTTTGGTCAATTTAACTAGACTTCCCACTTTCTAGGCTTGGAGTTATCGAAACAGAACTAAAAGCTTTAGAGTTATCTGGGATCTCAACGAAATCTATAGGTTCTTCAAACACTATTGCGGGAAGCGTAAAAATAAATTCTGTTCCCTTTTCCATTGTCGATTCACAACGAATGGCTCCACCGTGGGCTTCGACTATTTTCTTCGCAATAGCAAGGCCTAATCCAGTACCACCTTTTTTACCTTTGGTGAAAAAAGCATTAAACAGATTTTTTCGATCCCTATCTGATATAAAGGTATCTGAATTGCCGATGGTAAAAGAAGAAAGACCATCAAGAGGATTTGAGACATGAATCCAAATGCTACCTATGCCACCCATGTGCTCAACGGCATTCGACAAAATATTCTGAACAACTCGTGAAAACTTCAGACTATCTATTTCAAAAAAGATATTTTTTTTAGCTATTACCGAAAAATTAATTTTAGTATCACCTCGGTATTGAAATATCGCCTCGAGGTTATCGTAAATGAATCTTCTACCAGAGATCTGTTCTATGGTTAGTTTACCTTCATTACCAACCTCCATTACATCTTGAATCATTCCTTCTACTGCTTTGATTGCGGAAGAAATACTCGGAATGCTTTCCTGAGCGATTCCTTTTAATTCTACACCATCTGAATCTGCCAACATTGAGATTAAAGCTTTAATCATCGAGAAAGGCTTCCTAACATCATGAGCTAGCATTTGAGTCGTTTGGGCGATGGCTCGTGTCTTTTCGAGTTCATTTCGATTAGTAATTCTTCGTTCATGTCTTCTCCTCAGAATACGGAATACAGGTAACGAGAGTATGATTTCGATGACCCAAGCCAAGAGTCCGATGATCACGTATTTATATGGATACGTCACGAATACCAGTGTTTTTGAACGATCTGGCACCAAATTTTGATTGACGAGTGAGATGTGCAGAGGGGGATCAACTAACAGTGACTCTACTTGATCCATTCCCAAATCTGAGCTTTGTGCCGTAAACACAAGCTCACCAGAGTCAAAAAAACCAACGCCGCCAAAAAACATAGGTGACAAGTTTCCTAGACTTATTATTGCATCCCTGTAGTTACCTAATAAAAGCTGATTCTTGACAAGTTTAGTTGCTTGGCTGGAGATCGCACGTGTAAGCGCATTACCACCTAATAGGCTAAAAAAAATTGTAAATACTAACAAAACAGCCAGAGTTACTATGAAATTGCTATCTAGGGACCGAATCTCCACTTTTCGTTTTTTTCGAGTATTTGACATCTAGTTCAGCTCAACTTTACGATAAAGGAGGTGGGAATAATTCTATTTCTTCAAATTTAACCTCTCGCCCAAGAAATGTTTCTAAACTGCCAAAGTTTATCTTTGCACTTGACGTTTCACCAATGATGAAATTTTGAAGTTTATCGGAGTAGGCATAGAAGCAGTATCCGGGGCAATCTTCGATCTCATTCGGAAAATCTAGGATTTTTACATTGATTGATTCCTCAATAGAGTTTCTTCGACTAATAAAGTCTTCAAAATAAGTATAGTCATTTGAAAACATTCTCGCTACTCTGTGCTTCTGACGAGTATATAAACTAATATGTCTATGATCTTCCAGGTCTCGCGCTTTTTCTAAATATACGTTGTCGGTGATTAAATTAAACTTATTCTCTACGTCTGTAAAAAACGGTACGCTCGATTTTATTAATTCTAGAAAAGCGCTGCGAGCTGAATTGTTGAATCGATTTGAGCAACCAAGTCCTACAATAAAGCCATTAAGGCTACAGAGATTTTCGTTAGTTCCTACCATTACTGCTATCGCAGGTTCGTAATTTTCGGTGAACCTCATTGCGCCAATTTTCACCTCGACACCTACCTGACTCAAGCTTTCTCTGATACGTATAAAGTCTGGGTTTTCAATATAAAATGAATCTGTCATGTCATAGTAAGGCGTACTGGTTAAATAGTGACAGTAAAACCTGTCCCGCTCGATTGCTTCCTTAATGCTGTTTTGAACACCTGAGTTCTTATCTGTATGGAAAGCGATACCGTTTGTTGTAGTTGATACTTCGTTATATTGAAAAACCGTCCTTTCCAAAGCTTCACAAATAGAAATATATGTCGCGTTTGATAAATCAAAAGATAATGCTGAACCGGCGTTTTGTACTCCATTTACCGTAATTTTAGATGCCGTAAGATTAAATCCCTCTATTGGAGAGCAAGTCGGTACAATATTCGAATGTAGCGATAACATATCGGCATTCGTTTTGATCCAATTTACAAAATCTTGCATCCTACTTAGCCGTTCTAATTTTGTGAAAAGGGTTTTCGAGACCAAAACTACTAAAATGCAATGACCAATCCGAGTTGATAAATGCAAATCGACCAAAATGACCGAAAGGAATAATTGTTGGATCAGTATACAAAGCATCAAAATGAAGACGTTGGTATTTTTCCTTCCTTTCCTCTTTATTCATTAGATTTACATATTCGTCAAGCCAGCCCAGCACCTCTGAATCTTCTAGAGGAAACGCACCAGAATTTACTGAAAGGACTATAGAAACATAGTTTTCAGCAAGACCAGGAAAGTCGTTTGTTAACACGATATCAGCGGTGGTAGTTTTTGCCCTTGTTGCGCTCGATTCATTGTAATCAGTCGGCTCGACGATTGTTGAACCTGGAAAAAACTTCTTGATTGGAGGTGTGAATGTATCTTGCAAATAGTTCGGTATTTGAAAGACAATCCCATCACTATAGTTTTCATAAGCAGCATTTTCTATTTCAGCTTGGTACTTTTTAACTAATTCTCTAGGTAAAGAACCAAAACCAGGTTTTTCAATGTATTGATATGAGTGCTTTAGAAGAGAGTCAGAGTAAACATCATGTACAACTTTTCTAAGAACCGATGCTATTTTTAACTTTTGATTTCTTGGTAGTAGTTTTCCTTTTGAAGTAAATTTTGCCGAAAAGGCTGTAAGTGAATAAGTCTTATGCACCTGTTTGGGACCCAATTCAGTAGTCAACAACTGGGTGTTTTGCGAAGACATCCATTCTACAGTTGGAATGTGGTCAATTCTCCCTTCTTTAAAGTATTCGTAAGGATTTATTTTATTGGCCTCTTCTCGGTTGTTTTTTCCTACAAATAACAATGTCTGAGGCATTTTTGTTGAGTATTGATGATGACCTCTATTCGCGCTAAGCGTCAATAGTCCTTCAGGTGTGCGACCAGATACGTAGTATGGACCCGAAGTATTTCTAAAATCGACTATTTTATCTTCCTGTATTGAAGAAATTGGTACGATGGAAAATTGAGTCGACGCAAGGCTTTCAATAAATAGTTCAGAGTTTATATTACTAAGTATTTCAATTTGATGATCATTGATAACTTTAATACCAGAACAGTTCTCTAGATCTGGGGAGATATTTTTGCAGTTGGTGATAAAATGTTTAATATGCTTAGTGAATGGGGAGTCATGCAAAAGAGCTCTTTTTAGTGAAAAAACTACATCATTCGCATCTATTTTTTGACCATCTATGGTCTTCATTCCTTTTCTAATATCAAAAATAACGCCTTTACCTTTAATAATCTTGTGTGCAATTGCGACTGAGTATTCGATATTGTTGGATTTGTCATAATCAAATAACCTACTCTGCAAGGCGTCCGTAATCAAGGTCTGATGGGCTGACTTTACTTTTACTGGATCATAATAATCTAAATCGTCAGATATATATCTGTTCAAAACCTTAAGCGTTTTTGACTCTGGTTCTTTAGATTCGGTTTTGTTCATTACATAAAGACCAATTGTTGAGACTGAAATTACTAAACCAACGACTAATGATGCGACTTTCATGATGATCCCATCTTTTTTTTCGACACTATTTGAAAATTCAAGTTTTGTTTATGGTATTTGAAAACGAGCACATAGAACGGCAACTTAATACCGCTTTCTACATGCCTGATAAGGATATTTTACCGTCGATTCGGTGGAATGATACCCGTATTACCTCCACTAGATCTTGCAGCGACAACATCTAGGCCACCAGAAACTCTACCGTCTTCGCAGAGAAACTGTACAAGTGACGAGAGAACTAAATCCCTAGCATCACATAATTCCGTAATCCCGAAATCATCCGCCAGGGAATCATCCCCAATATTAGAATCAGTTTCTTTTGTGGTTTCATTCGCTAAAATTTGAGTTGGCAGCAACGTGACCGCTCCAACTGTTATCAATTTCGTGAATTCTTTCATTTTCAACCCTTAATCTTTACTTCCGAAATAGCTGTGAAGTCAGCTCTTTGGTTGCACAATGCGATACCAATAATGATTAGAAGGCAAATAGCATGCTCATCGTGAGTAATGCAAGATTTTTAAAGCCGCCCTGACGTGTTTCCTACTACCTCAGGAACTTAAATTTTGTGAGAAAATTGGGTGAAATTGTTAAGTTACTGAAATACCTATTTAACTTGATGTCAGCTATGTCCAGCCTAAAATTCATTAATAACCAATATTAAGTTTATCTAATAATGGTTATTCGATTTATTTGTATTTTTGTCTGTTGTAATTATGTCTCTGAGAGAGACATACCGCTATTTTATGCAAACAAAAGTAAAATAAATATCTCGTTAGAGATCAAAGACTCATTATTTACTTTGATATGATATTTTGTCGACACAGTCTAATTAGCCTAGACTAAAATGTCCCACTAACGAATATGAAACATTGGTCAACGAGACATAGATTGGCATGTGTTTTTGGCTAATCTAACAAAGTAGTCATCATGATGAACAAATACGTCACATGGTTCAGTCACTATATTCAACTCATTTGGTGTTTACGTTGAGTCTTGTCTAATCACTACTCCGAGCTGACTCGGCATAGTTTGTGTTCTTCTGGAGAATTTTCATTTGAAAATACAAGGCCTAATTTATCCTCTGTTAAGCCAATTATGGAGTAGTCATAGTTTTGTTAACTGACCTACTATTTTTTAGATTTTTGTCATTTGTTAACTCGTAGAATTAGAACGTTGCATGGATTACAAATCAAAGGGAACTACTGATGTCAAAAATAATAGTAACCTCTATACCACTAGATAAACTTTGGGGTCGGGATGATGAACAACTAGATATTTTAAGAAAGCGGAACTTAAATACACCTGAGATAATTTCAATTTTAAAAGATCATCCAATTGAGTTTGTCGTCGCTTCGAGCGGTTCTCCTCTCGATTGGATCCCGATTGAAAAGTGCTTTGAGTTTTGGAAGTCGGAAGTAAAAGCCCATCTGGCAGATAAAGAAGAATTTATTCTCGATTCATTCCCTGACGAATACGCATACGTCGCTTCAGAGTGGTCAGGGCAAGTTGAAAATCCGATTATTCTTTTGGAGAAGTACCACTAATCTAACCAACTTGAGGAGGTCTAATAGAGCAAGGCTAAATTATAGTTAAAATTCATTTAATATTAAAGTACTTCCAGCTACAAGAATCTTATTGCCAACCGTTTTTTTCGTAGAATCAAAGCTAAGATGTCAGCTAGGAAGGCCAGATGTCCAAAGACAACGCCAAAGCTTTTAGGCTAGAAAAGTATTGGCAATAGTAACAAGCTTTTTTGGAGAAAATGATGATAAAAAAAATTATTTGGACAACAGATTGTCTTGCCCCGCTTTGCAAGCGCACACTTAGCGGCTCTCAAATATTAGCTTCCAGTCATCAGTAATTGTTCATCTATTTTTTCTTTAGCCGCTTTGGCCCAACCTTGCCATTTGGGGATTTTGCACTCTGCTTCAGAAGTATATACCTCGAAAGGGGTTAACGGGTCACCACCGTCTTTTGGCACGAGTGACCAATGAGGCCTGACTTTGTTGTAGCGCTGACGAAACTTTTCAAGTGATTGCCTTGCATGCTCAGGAGATTCGTAAAGGTGCCAGTAAATTTCTTCTTTTTTGAGAGTGCCGTGCAACCTTTCAAGAAGGCCTAGCTGCGAAGGAGTGCGATATCGTATTCTGAAATGATCGAAACCGTAGTCTTTGAGAGCATCTCGGAATCGTCTCGCAAGAAAGCTGGAGCCATTGTCAGTGACAATTTATACATTTTCAGGCTTCTTACCAGTCAATTGCTCAGCTTCTTTAATCGCTAGCTCCATCGCTTCTGTACTGTCCCTTGCCGAGTAACTGTAGTGAAGAGGGGCTCCAGCTAGCACACGATATTACTT
>JABSRP010000036.1 GCA_013215145.1 Pseudobacteriovorax sp. | reverse complement strand
TGTGGCCATGCATGGAATAACTTCGACTAACTTCATAATGGGAACGGGGTTCATAAAGTGCATACCTATCACCTGGTTTGGGCGATGAGTAGCCTTGCCCAAACGAGTAATTGGTATAGATGAGGTATTGCTTGCCAGAACAGTAGACGGCTTGCACAGTTCATCAAGCTCAGCAAAAAGCTTGGTTTTAATCCCTTCGTTTTCGACTATGGCTTCGATGACTAAATCAAAATCTTTGAGAGTTTTTAGGTCTGTGTTTGTTTGTATCCGGGCGCTAATCGCGTCAGGTGATTCTTTCAGCCTGTCTTTGCTGGCAAGCTTTTCTAGTGATTTCGCGATACCGCCTTGCGCCTTTTTAAGTTGATCATCAGAAATATCAATGATCGCAACGTCTAAGCCATGCATTGCACAAACCTGAGCAATTCCACTGCCCATTTGACCTGCTCCAATGACACCAACCTTTTGGAATCCTGCTATTGCCATGGTATCTTTCCTATAATAATTATTCATAGAGGGTTGCATGATACAATCCCCGCCCTAATTTTCAAGCGTACGAGTGTGCCCCTTTGATAAAAAAAACGAAGCTTCCTGACTTAGGTGTTGAATCTTTTTGGCATGCACTATCTGTTTGGCCATCACAACTTCCTCTATTAGCATTGGGAGGACGCGGTAGTTCGCATTTGTATCTGGCCCTTGAGTTTTCCAGAGTTGACTCAAGGCTCATATTTGCCTCCAAACTTGCCCTCGGTGTGGCGGATAAAGAGCTATCATGGCCTCAAATTTGGGGAGTCATTCCGTATGATTATATCAACGAGCAACAGACTCATGGCAAGGATCAAGCACAGGTGTTTGCGGTATCGAAATACCTTCATTTTCACTGCGACAAGCAGCAAGTTGAGCTAATAGACATCGAAACAGACGCTCTGGTTTCTACTAGGGTTGCCGATGTCTCCCTTCAACAGTTTTTTGATATGCTAAAGCAAAAACCAGCTCCTGTTGAGGAATCCTATGGTTGGCAAGCATCGGCGACTGATGAGGCTTACCTTAAGGCTGTGGAAGACTCAAAGGAGCTTATTAGGCAGGGGCGTTTTTATCAAATCAATCTGCTTCGCTACTTTTCTATGACTGGTGTTAAAGACTGGTATAAAGCGTTTCACCAGCATGCTGGTCCCTTTTCTGCTTGGATGAGAACTGAAGACTTTGAGCTAGTTTCTTTTAGTCCGGAGCGTTTTGTGAACATCGAGTCACAAAATGATGGTTTCCAAATTGTTACCGAACCGATCAAAGGTACCCTTAGGGTATCTGAAGATCCTGCGGAAAACCTCAGACTGATGCAACAGCTATTGGCCAGTGAGAAGGATCAGGCTGAACTTCATATGATCGTGGATCTTATGAGAAATGATCTTTACGGTATTTGTTCTTTCGATAGTGTTATCGTAAGTGATCCGGGCTCCCTTCACAGCTTTTCTAACGTTCATCATCTCATTGCTCGCATTGAGGGTCGCCTAAGCGATAATTTATCGTTAAATCGCATTTTAGAGGTGCTGACCCCTGGCGGCTCGATTACCGGGGCTCCAAAAAGGGAAGTGATGCGGGCCATCTCCGAACTTGAAGGCCGAGACCGTGGTTTTTTCATGGGTAACTGCATCCGATGGGACCCAAATTGTGGCAACTTCGACTCTTCCATTCTGATTCGGACCGCTGTCAAGCAAGCCGATCGTTACGAGTTTGCCGTAGGGTCTGGGCTTGTTATCCACAGCTGCCCAACGCTCGAATTGGAAGAACTTTGGGCAAAAGGGAAGGTTGTGGGCTTATCTGTCGAGGAAACTACAAAATAATACTAAAACGTAACTATCTAATAAAACATAGTTATCAATTTTTTTAGCGCATTTGGCCGACTTTCCTACAGTATTGACTTGAAATTCCGAAAGCGTACCAAAAAGGGGCGAGGTGTTTTTTGAGCAAAATCGACATTGAAAATGCATATATTTTTTCAGAGCGACCGGAGCTGCGCGACGCTGTCCGTAAGTGTTTGAAAAATAATGGACTTTTGACATCGTCGATCCAAAACGTCACCAAACCTGCAGATATTCATCGAGCCGTCGAAGAAGAAAAATTCGCATACCTCATCCTTGATTGGAATATGGGAGCCGATGTCGTCATCGCCATCTTAGAGGCGAACCGTAAAGAAAGCGCTCTTGAATCTCACCCGACCTTGTTGCTAGCCGCTGCCAATGACGAAAACATAGTAAAAACGGCAGCAGAGTATTTCGTTACCTATCTATGTTTGGGCGAAATTACCACCGATGTGGTCAAACAACAGGTTGATGGGTTGGTAGCAGAATATAGAAAACTGAGTCCGATTAGACAAATGCTACTCAATGTTGAGAATGCGAAACGACAGAATAACTCAGATTTGGCGATTCAGTTACTCGAAAAACTCCTGTCAGTGACACCGGGCAATCCACGAGTAGTGGTGGAATTGGCCGAAGTTTTAATCAGTCTCGATCGCTGGGATGATGCTGAGGATTTGCTAAGGCCGAATCTCGACAGCGACCCTCCCTACGCTAGACTCAAGCACCTGTACGCAAAATGCAAGCTGCGTAAAAATGATCATGATAGTGCTATAGCCTCTTTGAAAGGCGCACAGTTGATTAGCCCTTACAATACGGAGCGCCTCCTAGAGATTGCCGACGTTTACCTAGATATCGATCGCATTGACGAGGCTGAAGGTGCCTATGAAGACATCTTAAATATTGCTCCAAACTCCAAAACGGCAAAACTTGGTAAATCAAAAACCAAACTACTCTCAGGTGAAATCAATGAAGCTCTTGGATTGATTCGGGAATGTGGAAATAGCAACCGAGATTTGAGCTCTGTTTTTAACACAGCTGCTGTCGTCGCGATTAAACAGGAAAAATTTGACCAAGGTTTCGAGCTCTACCAAAGGGCAATGAAGCTACTAGCTAAGGACCCACCATTGTTAGCTAGGATCGTCTACAATATGGGCATTGGTTTCGTCAAAAGTGGAGATAAAGATAAGGGGCTGCTTTGCTTTCAAAAATCTTCGAAGCTCGACCCAGACTTTAGCAACGCGAGTCATAATGCAAAAGTACTGAGTGAAAGTGAAGATAATAGTCCCGTATTTGACGATAATGAATTTCATAGCATTGAAATGGATGAGTCCATCGGCGGAGATGTTGTCGACATTTCGAGCAAAACTACCGATAAGCACGAAATTCAGGATTCAGATGTTGTTGATACCTTAGATCTCGACTCTATCTTCAACGATGTCGAGAATTTCTGACTTGGTATCTGGTTGATCGACTTTCCAAGATACAGCAAGAGATGTGTTTGATTCGTCATGATCCAGCATAAAGATCTTGACATCCAGTGCTCCAAATTGAGATATCCCCTGATTAATGATGTTTTTGCCCTTTAGGATAGAGTTCTTTTCCATAGTTTGCTCTCCCGCATTGCATACGAGGAAATGAAAGTCGTCCTTAAGGGAGTACCGTATTAAGATCTGTCTCGAGCGTGAGAGACAGATTAACCCATGAATGATTTGTTTGAGAGGTATTTTCCAGCTTAGAGGGATGGTTTTTGTCGTCTCTTGGTCTTCAGTTTTCTGAAACTGTATATCGAAAGAGGTAATCTCAGAGGCTAAATCCCCACTTATAGTACCAACTAGGGTCGAAAGTTCCATTTCACTTTGCCTAATGCCCGAGAAATAGGATGCCCAATATTCCGTTAGTTCTTGGATACGATTTTGCGTTTTCCTCAGATTCTGACAAGCAACGGCAGAGTTTAGGCCACCGTTCTGAGCTTGTTTAAGTAATTCCTCAATTCTATCGAGATCTAATGAAAGTTGGGATTCCCCATTCTTATGTTTGCGTTCGCTAAGGTTTCGAATAAATTTCCGGTCAGTAACCGTCTGTCTTTCCCGCCACCAAGATTGGAATATTTGCTTGAGGTTTTCAAGAGGACTTAAAGTAGACATCCGAAGCATATCGGATAAATCTTCAGTCTGTGATCGTGACAAATTCAAGTCATCACAAAGTTGGCTCAATTGCTGGTTCAATTGGCTATGAGCCTTGCCAAACAGTTCGAGCTCTTGAAGCCTGGATCTTAGGTAAGTAAGTTCTTCTTTTTGTGCAGTAACCTGCTGCTCGAGCTTACGCTTAAGCAAAGCCGACTCAAGTTGAAACCCAATAATTCTCTGATTGATGGTATCTAGAGTAGGAGGCAAATCATCGCCACGGCCTCTTTCAAAGCAGTTATCTAGAACTTCTAAAATTTGACTCTGGATGGCGTCCAGTTGCTGCCTGGCTTGTTTGAGTTTCCTATGTCCTGCCATTAAACCCAATAGAATCAAACCTGAGCCGATAAAGGCAAAAAACCAATTAGGTGTATCTGCAAATAGTTGCAGCCAAAGCCCTGCAAAGGATCTTTGAAGGTGGACCTCCCACGCCTCTCCAAGTTTTAGTAGTGGGATAGATGTATTTTCTGAGGAATTCTGTACGATCTCCCATTTCAGGCTCCTTGGGAGTTGTGAGTTGGGGATTTGGTCGAGCCAAAGGTTTGCAGATTTATCTCGGATTTGGAGATAATAAATGCGATCTCCTGCTTGGACGGGAATCTGCCTAGTGATCTGCATATCGATAATTCTGAGTCGATCTGGTTTGCTTTGAAGTGTACGACAAAGAGTTTCATTTTTTATATCTCTTTTTGTTTCGACTAACATACGGCACTTTTGAGATAGAATTCGTCCCTGAATCGGAGCTAAATTGTTTTCCAGAAACTGACTGGCTGAATGGTAGCGACCCTCTGAAAGAAAGCGAGTCAGTTCATCTCCTGAAATGGTCCTGTCTATCAGCTCGTTGATTGTAATGACACGATAAGTCAATGCGTTTTGAAGGGTATGAGTCAGCTGGCTCAAGTCTTTCCTTAGCGAAGTGTGTATCACCATGAACCCGCTAGTAACGACGGCTAAGGCCATCAAAACGATTGGTTTGAAGTATGTCATTAAAGCACAAATCTCCATGTTAGGTATGCATCTAGTATACACTGCTCTTGGATTAGCTACTATGGTTGGCTGCTCCAGCCGTTGGTCATCATTTTTAATGGTAAGTAGCCTTTACATTCATTATCTTATTCTAGGATCGGATGCCCTCAACGATGTCCCATGAATGATAGGAACAGCTATCGAATTTTTTCGGAAACATATTTTTACCGGACTAGTACTCGGCCTTTTCGTGATGATCCTCATGCGACTTGTCTGGATGGATACGAGAACCTATACCGCGTCGATCCACCCAAGCTTCGCAACAGCCCTTGAGTATGTCAATCTCGATAGAGTCCTGTGCCGCACGCAAACCCCAATGGAGGGCACAGAGGCTCTGGAGGGCTCATGGACCTATTCATGGATATATCATCTTCAGATCAAGTTAAGTTGTGATAACGAATCTTTCCGCTCATCCTCCTATATCCGGTTGAATCAAGGCCTGCTAGTCATTACGATCGTTTCCTGCATTATTGTTAGTCGCTTTTTCACCAAGTATTGGACGATTTCGTTGTTGATAGCTGTTCTGCTGCTCAGCCGTGGAAGACTGATCGCGGCTAATGGTGATTTTTCGGGTTGGGCTCTGTTAACAACTTTTACAACCATTTGGCTAACTGGTATCTGCCACTGGGTCCGCAGTGGATCCAAAACAATTTTTTATGGTTTATTGCTGGGCTCGTTGCTGTCTCTCGTTTTGGATCTGGTATTTGCATGGATCTTTATTGGTTTTGCCTTTGGGTTTTTTCTGTTGGAGATAGCGAAGGCTCTTTTTTTGCCGTCTCTGGTGAAGCAATTGAAAACTCGTAAGAGTGCTGGTGTCGTGACATTTGCTCAACCTAAAAATCGTCGGTCTTTTACGGAGCAGTTAAATATTTGGCTAAGAAACTATCTGCAAACGACAAGAGTCCACCTTAAGGCTGAGGACTATTTCTCGCCTGGTGGTGTCTTTAAGTCTTTGCGATTACCTTTTCTTCTCTGGATCCAACACCACAAACTTTGGAGGTACTTCCGACTGAGGATAGGTTTCCTATTATTGTTGCAGTTCATGATTTTGATTTATTTTGTTTCTGGACACCCTCCAGGTTCGATTTATCTAAATGAGGCTTCCCTGGCTACCTTGCTGGAAACCATTGATCTTGATTTGGTAGTAGCACTCGGACTGATTAGTGTGGTTGCCCTCTTCGGTCCCAATTGGGATTTTTCGGGTTTTTGGGAATGCCTGTGGTTCTTGTTACTGATATTTTTATGTACTCTATACGGCTCAGGGTTAATGGGAATGGTGGAACAGGAAAGGTTTGGTTTTAACGATCGACTATCACAGACTATTTTACTTTTCGAACCAATCCTTTTAACATTTGGCGCCTTGTGCAGCTTCCAACTCCTTCATGGTCTCGTTCGTGTGTCTACCTATAGGTAGCTGACTATCGGACTAAATTTGAAGTTTTTTTGAAAGTAATTAAAAAAAACTTGTGAAGGGTACTGTTCCCGCAAAAACGATTCTGCGTTCATCGAGGACCTGAGCAACCTCTTTTTCAAGAAAATCTAGAGCTAGTTGATCATTGAAATTAATCTTAAATTTGACGGAATGTTGTAATTTGCCAAAATTAGATAGATTTACTTCCAAACTAAATTAGAGTTTTGCCTAAAGTGATTTTGGCCTAAGTCGAAGGTGTACTTGTTAGCAATGATAACTAAGCACCATTGTGGAGGAAATAATGGGATTGCGCATCAAAACAAACGTTACGTCATTAATCGCCCAACGGCAACTGAGTGATACCACTCGAGCCATGGGTAACAACATGGAAAAACTATCTAGTGGTTATCGCATCAATAAATCCGCTGATGACGCTGCTGGATTGGCAATCTCAGAAAATATGACCGGTAAAATTAGATCAATGGATCAGGCAAAACGGAATGCAAACGATGGGATTTCACTCATTCAGGTTGCGGAAGGTGGGATGAACGAAATCTCTAATATACTCATTCGCATGCGGGAACTTGCGACCCAAGCTGCATCAGACACCATAGGTGATCTAGAGCGATCTTATACTAACAAGGAATACACCCAATTGGTAGACGAGATTGATAGGATAGTTAGCACCACCGAATTTAATGGATTGAACCTACTACAAGGTGGGGATGGTAACGATGGTGTCACGGACCTGGTGATTCACGTTGGTGCTGGCGACGGAACTATCGAAAACACAGATACGATAGACATAAATATTGAAGACGTAAAGCTCAATACTGAAGATATACTTGGTCTAGGAAAAGAGGCTGAAATCGGACCACTCACCGCAGACGACGATTTTGACCGAACGACGGCAGCAGAAAAGCTCACGGTAATCGATGACGCGATCCAAAAAGTAGCAGGTAACCGAGCCATTCTAGGTGCTAAACAGAGTCGATTGAACTCGACAATTACTAACTTAGGCATACAGATTGAGAATACCTCCTCAGCCCGATCACGCATCAGAGATGTTGATTTTGCGAACGCAACCGCGGAATTCTCTTCCAATAGGATATTGGCACAAGCAGGAACGTCCATTTTGTCACAAGCAGGATCTATTCCAGAGCTGGCGGCGAATTTACTCCGCTAAGCTCTTACGTAATGTTTGTATTCGGCGAGGTCTTCGGACCTCGCGATTTCTTATTAATGCTTTCTCGACTTACTGGTGCTATTATCGTCTTCGATGGAAACTGTATGATTCCCGTTCTGCTTCGGAGACTGTCATGTTGTTAAGGTTGCCTAGTATCCTTCTTGTCAGCTTTTTTTATTTGTCTTGTACCTCGACTCCAAAAAAAGTCACAAAACCAATCGTGCAAAAAAAACCGCCGCCAGCTGCTGTCACCATCCCGAAACCGCCGGTAGTCGAAGATGCCGTTGACACACGATACGATCCCGCTTGCCAAGCGCTTCCAGAAAAACTCCAAACCTTGCCTCTTTTTGTGAAGAGAGCCAATGCCTTAATCAGTAAATTCGTAAAAAGTTGTACCACAAAAGAGGGAGTGGAGGGGATACTGGCAGGCTCACCCTGGACAGCTTTGGGCTTTCCATGCACTGGCGGCAAAGGCAGAGTCGACTGGAAGGGTAATCGCTACCGGCCTAAGCTTGCGCAATTCCAATTTATCAATTCCTGCCCCATGGCGACCAACGATCCCGGTGCCCTGCGTAGCCTTATTCAAACTGAGCTCCCTGTTCCGACTAACTCACAGCTCATTGCCTACTATCCGTTTTCCGTGGTTTTTTGGGAAGTGCCCGAATTTGGTGACACCGATGTTGGCCATGTCCTGGAATTGTACTCGCCCGCAGCAAGAGCAGATGGGTGGAAAGCATTTCAGGCAAACAAACCTCTTTATGTCAGACTCTTTGGCAGGGAGAACTCACTTGTCAAGTCGGAAAATTTGTATCAAGTCGACGGATACATCTTGCAGGAGACGCCCCAGACATTCCGTTTTAAAGTGGAAAATGTAACACCCTTAGATCAAGAAAAGGCGGAGGAGATCAAAAAACGCTGCCTTTTGTTGGTTCCTAAAAGAGATTGCTCTGCCCTATCCGTCTAGCTACTGCGGTGCTGATAAAGGCTGTTTATTTTGAGGCGGTACAGGCTGTTGTGCGTTTGGGGAAGTCGCGGGTGCTACCCGGTTCTGAGACTTCACGGGCGAACTCATGCGTCGCTCTTCGATACGGCGGCGCAGACTTAGCAATCCGCGTTTTATCACAGGATCACTCGGCGCAAGCTCACTAGCTCTGATCCACGCTTTTTCGGCTAGCCTTAGATCATCGGTTTTTCGCAGGATCGTTCCTTTCATTTTGTAAAGACGAGCGCTGGTTGGGTAGAATGCGAGTAGGTTATTGACTTCAATGAGTGCCAACTCATATTCCCGTTTTCTGTATAGCTGATTCAGTTTTGCCAGCCCCACTGAGTAGCTTGGTGCCTGGCGCGGCCCTCCTTCTTCGCTGACTCCAAACGCTTTGTCCAAAAGCATCCTTTCTTCTTCAGTCGCGGCATCAAGACTTGGAAATTGTGCAATCAACTCGCGGTCAGTGAGCTGAGGATTTCTCACCTTCGACAATTTTCTATCCACTGTTTGTCCATTGTTGGCTAAGGCGAGTGGAACCATAACTTCGTATTCCGCCGCTGCGTTAGGAATTTCGACCACATACTCCGTATCGCCTGAGATAGTTTTGATAACAAACTTCTGATCGGGGGCGTCTTGACCAATAGGGTCTGTATCAACATAAAAGGGATAAGAAATGGTGCCTTCGACGATGGTATCTAGATCGTCGGAAACATGGCTTCCACCGGAAGACCGACATGAGCTCACAAACGCTAGGAAAATTAAGCTAGAAGCTATAAGATATGGTAACATCACCGCCTCCTCCACCATCGATTCTGACGAATTTACCGTCTACCAAAATGTTTGCACCTCCGACAAAGAGACCGCTAAAACTAATCAGAAACTTCTTTCCTAAAAACATATCGGTTCCAACTCTGAGGGCCGGAGCGATATATCCAGCTGCCAGATGCAATCCCAGGGCAGATGTAAGCCCGAATCTGATCCGATCAAAATTTTCTACCTGACCGAAAAAGTTGTGACCGTAAATCGCATATAACCCCAAAGCCGTAGTAAATGGCTGAAGTTCAGTCTCCGTCGTTTCTTCTGTGGTTTCTTCCGTGGTTTCCGTGGTTGCACTGGTGGTTGTGGTTGGATATTCGCTAAGAATTGACGACGTTGAGATATTCAATGAGGTCAAAAGTCCAAATTCGCTTCGACGATTGTTAAACTTTTCTGTGCCGCGAACATGCAGAGTTAGCATGCTGGACTCTCGAGCACCGGCAACTACGTTGGGAATACTGCCTCCACCAAAGCCCACCAAGTAGCGCCATTCGGGAACGTACTCATCACTAACCCTCGACTTCACTACTTGCTTATAGTCGACGGCCAACTTTTGAAAACGACTCCGGATGGTTTCGCTATTGTAGGTCCTAGCCCAAACCATCTCTTTGGTTTCCGTGTTGAAAATCTGGAAGGCCAATACCATGTGAGTGGTATGATAGACGAGAATCACATCCATAAAGTAGTCGATGCCCAAGCGATCGGCTGCCCTTGCCATTTCTTCGACATTAGTATGGGGAGAGGTAATCACTAATTTTTGATTGATGATCCGCGATGACTTGGATTTGCAAGGAAGACAACTGATAAGCTTAATTCTAGAATTCTCGCGAAATCTTTCAGCAACTAAAAGCTCGACGTAATTACCGTAGGATCTTGGCAAGGTATCACTGACCATCGTTCTGCGAATAGATAAGTTTTTGAGACTCTGAACCTGTCCTGTTTTGATATCGTGACCGAACTCGACTAGGAGCTCTTCGAGAACCTCGTGAAATCGTCTAACAGATGGGGCATCAGCCACATTGCGCCGGGGAGCAGGTTCGTACTCGTCAAGTTCGTTGTCGACGTACAGGTCTGTGGCGGCCCCCGAGCTTGTGCCACTGCTAGTAGCCGCGTTTGATTGCGTAGCCGCTGCCATCAATAAAAACACAAAAAACCAACGCATGAAACATACCCCTTTTAGTTGCGATAGGGGCATCGGACTTAGCGTTAATTTTTAAACAGGCAGTTTTTGACTAGTCTTCTTCTAAGTTAGCATCGGCAGGATCTAATTCACCTGCAGGCCTTCCTTGGGACGAATCTGGTGACCATCCTAAGGCCTTGCCTGTGATATTGAGACGTCTAGCGAAGTATTTCTCGGAGGTGCTGATGTAGTGTTTTCTCAAATACTGGAAATACGCCTCATCAGAGGTGGCTTTGCTAAGAGTACTGGCCATGATCCAGAGGGTTTTCATTTCTTTGTGATAATTTGAAAGCCTCGAATTGAGAGTTTTTCCTAGGGCATCAGATTTGAGTTTGCTGTCAATGAGCATGACAGAATAGTAGAAACACCAATGATAGCGCCTCCAGGATTGTTTGACCTCAGCAAGGAGTTGCTCTTGCGCATTCAGCAAATCAGCGGCGTTGATCACCGAGTTGCCCACTGATAGGAGCTCGTTGCGGCATTCAACCATATCTTCGTTGCTGGGTTTTTCTTCGGTCATAAGCATCGACTTAAGAGTCCAGGCTTCCAAGTCTTTCGGATGAGGAGTTGGGTAATTGCCACTCTCCTGAACGCTTTTTGTAATATCTTCAAGATTGGGATCGTCCACTGCTTCTGCGTCTAAGTCTTCGAAGCTTGGTTCGGGAGGTGGTTTTTCTTCTGACGAACGGCAGCCCGCAATCATCAGGCAAGAACACAAAATAAGCGTCAACCTACATCCAAATACCCATCCCGATACTGATGTAATAAAAAACTTTACTCTCCCCTGCATGTAACCCACCACCGTACTCCACGCTGATTGTATTTGCGAAGATTTGCGCGTAGTAAATCTCCGTCCAGATACCCGGTGGGTCCAAGGCAATGCTCTTAGTTTCCAGCTCGCCCTCGAAACTGCCGCCGTCTGGTAACCTCACATATCGGCTAACGGCTGATAAACCAAAGGAAAAAAGCCAGCCTTTCGAGTTTTTTGATGCTGAAGTAGCCGTTTTTTTTGATTTTTCTTTGTTTTCTGAAGATTTTTTGGAATCCGACGAGTCAGCTTCGACCCTTATGTCAGATAAAGTAAAACTTGGACCAAATGCCAAAAAATTGAATCTTGCATTTTGATTGCGGTACGTACCATATCCATTGAAGGGGATAATCCGCAAACCGTACCAGTAGTCAAACCCCTCAGTCGTCGAATCGCGAGCAATTTTTTTTTCTAGTCGGTAGCTTAGTCCAGGTTCGAATGCGTAATCACGGCGAGCGTCTCCAGAAACGAAAACCCCAGGTATAAAAAAACTTACTTGATTCCTGAGACTCAAACTAGTTAGTTTTGGGGCTTCCTCCTGCAATTTTTCGGTCAAAGGCGGATCTTTTTTTCGCGGTGTTGCTACTGGTTTTCCTATCTTATTTTTTTTCGATACTGACGTTTTCTTTTAAGATTTCGCTCCACATCTTTTTCCGTAGGATGAGGTGGAACAACGACTTTGGGGGCTCCTGGTGGCAAAATTTTACGATCCTGACTCAATACTGGAAAACTAAATAGCAGACAAAACAGGATGATACTGATTTTCATTATGCCCCCACATTTCAGTATGGATTCCATTATGGACCTCAGAAGACCGCAATTAAAGCTTTTTTTCCCAGTTAACAGGCAATATCTACCCTCCAAAATTAAATCCAGCCTTATACACTATAGGAAACTAAGTTAGGAGCCAGTTGTGGGCCAGAAAAACAGAAAACGGCCATCCCTATACGATTTTGATAAACCCTTCGACCTGTTCGAAGAGTATGAAAAAGGTCAACCAAGAAGTCGAAACTTGCTAAGGACTGCTAGCCGCTCTATCAAGAAGTGGAAGGGAGGGGTAGGACTTTTAGTTTTTACGTTTTTAGCTGGCCTCATTGGGTATGGCATCTCTCAGATTTCAGCTGATCGAAATGCTCCTCAATTGGTGCTTCTCGAGCTGAGGGCTGTATCATCCAACGGCAACCCTGTTGCTGGAGCTGTGATATCCACCAAAGGTAAAAGACTAGGTGTCAGCGACTCATTTGGAGAATGGAGACGGTATCTAAAGGTCAATCCTTCGGAACCCATTTACTTGAAAATTCAAAAAGAGCTGGAGTCTGACCGGTCTTTGGAAGGTTATAAGAAAATTGCTGTTGAGCCAGGGAATATGAAGGCTGAGACCTTGACCATCAGATCAAGCGTTGAATTAAAACTTAGAAAAGAGTCCCTACCCACTGCGAAAAAAATTGCGGTAAACCGCCGGGCGCAAGCAACCCCACCGCCAACCAAACCGATGGATTCTGGTCAGGTATCTCAAACAGATTCTGGGCACTTCAATAAGATCGCGATCAAATATGTCGATAGGCCGAGCAAATACGGAACCATCATGGAATCTCATCAGGCTCGCGTGCTTAGTAAGCGCGTGGTCCCCGAGCTAAAGCGTCGTGTCCGTCAAGACGGTATTCAGCTAGCGGATGTCGCTCCGCTGACATACACCATTCGATACGTTCCGTTGAGGAACAATGTGGGATTTATCAAAGGTGACTTTACCTGGAAAGACGACAAGGGTAAGACGCAGACACGTTCGTTTCTTAGAAATTTTTCTAAGACGATAGCGGATACATCCGATGCCCTTTTGAAAAACATCAAAGAAAACGTGAGTCGAAAGTATAGATTCGTGCGGCAGGAAGATTCTTGGCGTTTAGCGTCGCAGTCCATGCCGTATTTTTGGGCCGTGGATCAGAGAGCTCGATTTATCAACACCGCAAATCAGGTTTTTCGCGCCAAGTCTGTAGAATCGGGCAGACTTCGTCTACTGGGAGATCCCTGTGCTGGTTACCGTAAGGAATGTCACTTGCGTCTGATGACACTCGCGGAAAAGCCGCCTGTTGCAACATGGCAAAAAGGCGTGCTTAGAATTAAGGGAGGATTCCCAAAACACGCTGAAATTTTTGTGTCTGGATTCCAAGCTCGACAAAAGGGAAGTCAATCTAACGATTTTTCCTTTTGGGGTCATAGCGACCACGATCTAAACATCGCAGTGCTACTGAACCATGAAATCATTCACCGAACAAAAGGCTCGTTCCGGAAAGGTCGGACTATGACTTTGACTCTTCCACAAAAAATAGCCCAAAGAGACATCTAACCTATGGGCTTTATCTTTCCCCTTTGCCTCCTTATTACCTACACAACGGTAGCTGAACACTCATAAAATATGCTAGTTTCGTAGGTATTCCCACGATCAGTCAATGACTCTGTGATACTAAAGTCGGGAACCTAGCTTGAATTTTGAAAGGAATGAAATGACAACCAACATTCTTATCACCGGCAAATTGCATCAAGACGCCATCTCAGCTTTTGAACAAAATCCAGACTTCCATCTTACCTACCTACCGGATCGACCTTTCGAAGAGTTTAAATCAGCTCTCGAATCTGCTCAGGTGCTGATTACTCGCAGCGAAACAGCCGTTGACAAAAGACTCATGGACCATGCGAGCAAACTGAAAATGGTGGCCCGAGCTGCCGTAGGGGTGGGTAATATTGACTTAGACTATGCGACCGAAAAAGGTATCCTAGTCATGAACACTCCGGGGCGCAATACCAATTCCGCTGCCGAGCTGACATTGGGGTTGATGCTTTCCATTCTGCGAAGGATTCCGCAAGCACAGCAGACGATGAAGTCTGGTGGGTGGGATCGCCATAAATTCACTGGAAATGAGCTCCGAGGTAAAAGAGTCGGACTAGTGGGTTTGGGGAATGTCGGCCATCGAGTGGCAAAGTTTTGTCTGGGTTTTGATGCAGAGGTTTTTGCATTTGATCCCTATATATCACCAAAAGTGTTCGCCAAGCATGGCGTGACTTCCGTTGGCAATTTGGTGGAACTTGCGGAAAAAGTCGATATCCTTAGCGTGCATGTTCCGAAAAATACCGAAACGACTGGTATGGTCACCGCCGAGGTCCTTACTGCACTGGGACCGCAGGGACTATATGTTAATGCCGCTCGGGGAGGTATTGCTGATGAAAGCCTACTTCTAAACTACTTGAATCAAGGCAAGATCGCAGGCGCTGCTTTGGATACCTTCGATAATGAGCCAGAACCTTTAGCCGAACTTGTGAATCATGAAAACGTTTGGTGCTCTCCTCACATTGGCGCCTCCACCATCGAAGCTCAACTTGCGATTGGTATGACTGTATATGAGCAGGTAGTTAAAGCAGTGGAAGGTGCTGTTGTTGATTATCACATTAATCTTCCAGACGTTGGTGTCATAGATAAACCGGTACTGAAGTCTTACTCGACGCTTGCAGAAAAACTAGGTTCGGTTGTTGGTCAAGTCCTTGGGTTTAATCCGACAGAGTTTTTGTTGCAATACCGAGGGGACATTTCAGAACTTGATAACTCGATCATCCGGCTGTCTTTTATGAAAGGTTATGCTGATCATGTCATCGATGGATTTGTCTCCTTTGTGAACGTGAACAAAGAATTTGAAAAGCTAGGTATTCAGGTTTCGGAAACCACGGATCCAAGCTTTACTAGCTATAAATCAGCCTTAAAAGTCACAATCAAGGGTAGCAACAACGAAAGTCTTACCATCGGTGGCGTTGTGTTTGAGGAAAAACACTTGCGTATGACTCTGCTTAACGACTTTTACTTTGAAGTTGAGCCTAGAGGGCGTTTCTTGCTTGTTGAAAATGACGATACTCCCGGTGTTATTGGTAACATTGGTATCGGTCTCGCTAATGCGAACGTTAATATCTCTTCATTCAACCTTTCCCGAAATAAACAAGGCGGCAAGGCCATGGCTATTTTGGGGGTTGATAACGCTATGGGGCCTGAAGATATCAAAAAAATCGCTTCGATACCTCATGTGATTCGAGCGAAAGCCATCCGTTTATGAAGTGGCAAGAGTTAAAAAAGCCCCTGACACCCTGGGGGTATGCAAAGCTTGCTGAAGAGCATCGAGAGTTGCTTGAGGAGCAAAGGCCCAAGGTTGTTGAGGGTATTGCTATTGCTGCAGCGGAGGGGGACCGTTCGGAAAACGCAGAATATATTTATGGTAAAAAACGCCTGCGTGAGATCGACAAACGACTGAGGTACCTAACGAGCCTTATAGATGATGTACAGATTGTAAACCCCGAAAACTATAAGAGTGATCTTGTCTTTTTTGGGGCCACAGTTGCGCTTCGATTCGATGATGGCCGAGAAGTCAGCTACGCGATCGTAGGAGCCGGAGAGTGTGATGCTGATAAGGGTACCATTTCCTGGAAGTCTCCATTAGCCTTTTCCCTTCGCGATAAAAAGGCAGGAGATTTTGTCGAGTTTATGCGACCAAAGGGTGAGACTGAGGTGGAGATTTTGTCCATTACCTACAAATCTCTGGCAGATAAGTTTTAGGCGTAGCCGGTTAGCTGGCCGACGTCAAAATAGGAAACTCCCATTAAACCCTAGTGTTGATCGATTCGTTTCTAAATCAGAGTTGCTGTCTCTTGCTGTTTCATAACCGGCCGTGACACCCAGGGTCCCTGACCGATAAAAACCGCCTCCGCGCCTTAAGGCTGCGCTATATCCAAGGTTGATACCCAGAATATTAGTCAAAGGGCTGCCTTCTAGGCTAACCTGATTGATGCGTCTTCCATTGGCCGAAACACTATAGGTCTCGTTGAGATTTTGTCTAAAGGCTTGGGTTATTGCGACAATGGATTCTTGAAAGGTAAGATCATCGTCATTGATAAAAAGGTTATTTTGACTTAGGCTGACCGACGATGTCGTGCGTCGCTGGGTATAGTTATAGTTGGCAGTAATCGTTTCCGAATCAAATCCTCTGATGTCAAAAGCGGCCTGGTTATCGCTTAAGACTTCAAATATATCCACCGCAGACTCGAACCGTTGTTCGTAATTCAATGAGATTGATTGTGATCGATCAAATCCTTGGTCGAGGCTTACTGTGCGGTCGATTTTTGACGTTTCCGTTCCATCTGAAAAATCTACCCGATAGACCCCCACAAAGAGCTCCAGGGAGCCCAATCGAGAATACTGTACGGCAAGGGCAGACTCGGGTCCCGTTACGTCTGTTTGAAATCCTCCTGATCGTACTCTTTGGCGAAGACCGCCTAAGGAGAGCTGCCAGCGATTGGACTGAGAAAAGGCTAATTGAGCGCGTGCTGACTGATCGTCCTGAACAACATCAAGGATTTTAGTTCCCTCATTGCGAGTAACGATACTAAGGTCGTTACTGTTTAGCTCTAATCCCAAATCGAAACTAGCATTAAGGCGAGTGATGGAGTTTACCGTCCGGCCGTCGACACGAATCAATTGTTCGGCTAGAGGAGATGTTAGATCATCGGAAACCTGTTCGTCATTCCGACTCAGAGAAATACCAACATTCGAGCCAGTATCCCAGTTATAGTTTGCGCTGGTACTAGCCGTCAACGATTGTCGAAAGATTTGGTCGGTGGCATTTAAGTCGATATTTTCTAATTGCTGGATATCTAAATCCTCATCAAACTGCTCAGATAGGGTGAGAAAACCCTGACCGTCCGAGTTGCTCACCACACCGTTTAGTGAAGCCCCAAATTCCCAATACTTCAGCTGCCTTTGAAATACCTGCGATAGGCTAGCAGAACGTTGAGATTGCTCACCATCGTCAGTAATTTCAAAAACTAGGCTTCCCTGGTTATCGTTGTTTCGTGTTTGATTCCAGTTGAGGGAGTTAGTCGCATTGGCAAAAAACGTGGTCTCCGTCTCGAATTCGTCGCCCCCTTGTTGGGTTGCGAGAACTCCTAGGCTATGTTCTGTCGTGATGTCTGACCACTGTTGAGCAGAAGCCGAAATCGACAGTATTCCATAAAGCAATAAAAGGAGCAGTTTCATGTTGAGGTCCCTAAGTTCACTTCTATAGTAATATGCTTTTTCTATTACGGGAACGCTCTGATTTCGCCTAGTATCAATAAGATTCCAGAATGCCTAAATTTGACTATTATGAAACGAAAAAAATCTATAAAAAAAGTAATCATCATGGAGGGGGAGTCGTGAGAGCCCTAGCGCACTGTAAGGATTACGAGTGCGCAAAACTTAGGAATATATCGAAAATTAGGTCGAATCCTCTAATTAATAGTAAAGTTCGGATCCAAATCAGGCTTCAAGTAGCTCGGGTCGATATAGGCTTTAGGAAAACTTTCTGATTGCCAGAATAATTCCAAGGCAATTTGAGTTTTGGGACCCTGAAAGTACTCCACTTTGAAGCTGTGTATACCTTTGGTTAGGTTAACACTTGCTGATAACTCTCTTGGTGAGTGCTGGCCATCATTATCGATAACAAGGTTGCCATCGATGTATAGTTTCGACCCATCGTCAGAGTTAACGAAAAATGTGTAGTTTCCGTCTGCTGGGATGTCCACCTTGAATCGAATATCAAGGCCGAACCATTCAATAAGATTATCGACTCCTGGAAATCCGTCTTCAAAATCCCTCGTTGCGATGTCGAGCTGCTTCATGCAGACAGTTTTGATAGCAGGGAGGCTTGCGAAGTTTGGTAGCGCAGGAGTATCAACTGGTAGTTCGTAAAGCAGTGCTTTGATGGGGTACACTGAGGCCTCAAGGTTTGGTGCACACTCAACGAAGGTATCGTCGACAATAGTCGTGTCTGGAAGGTTGGCGTCAACATTGCCGCCCACAGATTCAGGCTGCTTTTTCGGTTCCGGCTTGGCAGGAGCGTCCTTTGGCTCGTTGCTAGCATCCTCAAAGGAGGGGGCGTTAACCGTGGGGTTATTGTCGAATTCTGCGTCGTTACAGGCTATGGCGACGACAAAACCGAAGAAAAAAAATAGAATTCCTTGGATAAATATCTTCATAATAGGCAACCTCTAGTCAATGTCCGCGGGTCCGATCCGTATCGGTTCGATCTATGCAAATATTACGCCTCATCGTAAGTGTTCGAAATTAATGCAAAAGCTTGTGACTAAAGATTGATCACTCGTAAGAATTGCATTTTCTGGGTGTGTTGACCAAATCGTGATTGCCCTCGGGAAGTTCCGGAACTATCGTACAAATGTCGGGTGTTTTTTGCCTCTACGAAAGCCGTTCATAAGGATCGATACCTATTGTCTAGTCTCCCAATATCTCAGTATATTTTCTTCGATTGCCAAACTACCAGCACGTCAGTCAAGACGGGGGAAATGATTGAAGCAGCCTGGTTGCATGTGGACTCTCAAGCTGGTGATGGCGCTGATATTTTGCAGACGGCTATCATTAAGACGCGCCATGAGCTTCCTAAGCGGGTGGTACGGATCACAGGAATTGATGCGACTCTTATGGAAAGTGACGGTGTTTCCTTAGATGCCTTTGTCGATAGGTTCGCCCATTGTCTCGAAGAGCATCCTAGGGTTCCTCTAGTGATACATTACGCGCGCTTTGAAACTGGTTTTTTGGCAGATTGCTTGAAGACCAGGCTTCCTAATTGGCGTGACAATCGCGAGATTATTTGTACCCATCGATTGTCTAAGGTTCTTGTCCCGGGTCTCGGATCTTATAGCCTTAGGGCTGTTGCTGGGCATCTTGGGTTTCCTCTTGCGGAATGCAAAAGAGCCAAAGATCATCTCCTTGCAACGCAGTTTATCTGGCAACAATTGGAACAAAAGGTAAGTGATTCCGAACTTCCGTTTGCATCAACTGTCATGGCCATTATTAAGTCGAAATCTACTGTGTCTACCGAGCGAAAACGTGATGTCACAAAAATTATCGACCCAAGTATTCGTCTTGCGATCCCTAAGGTCCCTGGGATCTACCATTTTTATGACGGCACCGATCGTCTGCTATATGTCGGCAAAGCAAAGAATCTGCATGCTAGAGTCAACTCTTACTTTCGCGGACGCCAAACTAAAGGTTCAAAAACCAACGAATTGCTTGCTCAGATCAAAAGGCTTGAGGTGTTTGAAGAGGAAACAGAAATCGGCGCTTTATTTAGAGAGAATCAAGCCATTAAACGATACCATCCGCCTTATAATCGGGTGCTCAAACATCACGATCGGCAATTTTTGGCGTTTGATTTATTTTCTTCCAAGCCGGACCCTATTTGGGGTCAGAACGTATCCAATAAAGAATTCCTTCTTGAGCAGTGCCGACTGATAATTGCCATTTCATCAGGTGATTCACCTAGTACCTCCGATTCTCGTAGTCAACTCAAACAGCTACTAGCTATGCTTAGGGTCCTTGTAGAGGAGGATATTGAAGTTTTTGTGATCGATGAAATGCGTTCAAGGCTAAAAAGCGTTTTAGCGAACCCTGATGGGTACAAGCTGCTCTCTTCCACTTGGCGCAAAAGACGTAAGTATCTCTTCGAAAAAAATCAAGAGATACAGCGGCTGAAAACTACAAAAAAGACCGAAGTTTTAGATGATTCTGTTGAAGATGATGAGGCGGCGGAAGAGGCGGAGATGACTCTCGAAGAGTTAGTTGACCTGATGGAGAAGATTATCTGGCAAGGATTGTACGAGATGCATAAACTTCGTTGGTTTGGTCGTCTACTTTTTAGCGATGTTTATCTGCAAAAAAAATCTCAGTGGGTTCACTGTGCTCAGCGCGGAGTGACTTACACCACAAGCTTAGCGAAGACTATCGATACGAAACGAAAGCTACAAGTCAAAGAAATCACTTTAGATCCTGAAATCTGGGATAGACTAAATATTCTATATAATCAACTACGCTTGGCCATCCGCAATGGTCGTGAGGTTACCGTTGTTGGTTCAGGCAATAGATATTGGACGACAACAGATTTGATCTTCCAAATTATTTAGGACATCGTAGGTAACAATCATTGTCTAAACACTTGAAAATAGCCGTTAGAGATTTTGCCGTTCCATTAAAAAAAACGGGTGATCTACATACCGATCTAGGCTCCGAATTTGGTATGGATTTAGGCATCCAAATTCACCAAGACATTCAGAGTAAACTACAGGAAGAAAATGATACCTATGAGGCTGAGGTCTCAATTAAGTCAGGCTTTTCATTTGATGAGTTGACGATAGAGCTACTTGGTCGCATCGATGGTCTCTACCGCAGCCCGGACATTCTCCTAGAAGAAATCAAATCGACACATAGATTTCATGACCTTGTTGATGAGATTTATGAAAATGCCATGCATCCCTATCGACTACAGTTGCTTACCTATGGCTTACTTTACGAATCTTGTCATCAGTCTTATCCGAAACTTAAGCTTCGGCTTGTCTGCAGCAAGACGCGGCGCGAGAAGATGATAGATATTCTCATTGATGACGCGGCTAAAATATGGTTCCAGGATCGCTTGGAGCAGATCGTTGATCTGTTTAAGGAGATGGAAGAGCTAAAATCTAAAAGAGAGAAAATCGCTGAAAGTTTGACGTTTCCTTTTGAGCGGAAGCGCAACGGCCAAGAGGAATTGATTCAATTTGTCGAGTCTCATATTCAAAAAGGCTCCCAATTATTGCTCCAAGCACCAACAGGTCTCGGAAAAACAGCTGGAGTCATGTTCCCTTCGATGATGAAAGCCTTTTCTCAAGGCAGAGCATTAATTTTTTCAGCACCAAAAAACTCGCTCTTTAAGAATGCTATAGATTTTTTGAAGTTGATGTCTTTTCCTCAAGGATCTCCCAAAATATTGGTTTTGACTGCAAAATCTAAGGCTTGTTTGCAAAGTGAGGTTGATTGCCGATCAGATATATGCCCATATTCATTCGATTACTATAGTAAACGCAATAAAATCCAAGAGGGGTCGGTTTTTATAGACAGAGACTATTGTGAAACTGTGGGATTAGACTACGAGATTTGTCCTTACGAATTAGCTCAGGAACAGATTTATACAGCTGATATTATAATCTGTGACTATAACTACATCATAAGTAATAAAAACACGGTTATTGAAAGGCTTAATAACTTTATCATACCTTTGCCTAAGCCGATTCTAGTCTTCGACGAAGTTCATAATCTTTATGAGCGATCCATTGATGGCTTGTCCCCTAGTATTCCAGTCCATACCATTGCTGAGTATCTTGAAACCTCTTCAGATCAGTTGACGAAAAAAGAAGAAGACGTTTTTGAGCGAACCAATAACTGGTTGGGACAGTATTGTCAGAAGGAACATCGACTTATCAACGATATCCCAGAAAAAGAACTGAACCAATTAAGCCAAGAGCTAAACCAATGTGTTATGACCCGATTTCAATCCTCGGAGCCTCTATCCCTTAGTCATCCTTTGATTTGGCTTTACTTTTTATGGAACGATTGGATGGAAGCCTATGCACTTAGTGAAATTTATGATGAGCTCGTGGTGGTTGGCAAACAGGAGAGGGATCAAAAAACGCTGTCTATCGTCTGTCTTGATCCTAGCTTCTATCTATCAGAACAATGGAAGAAGTATCATGCAATAGTCGGATTTTCTGCTACGGTAAAGCCATTTGATTTTTATAGCCGCATGTCAGGCTTTTCTAAGCGATACCTTAAAGTCGGCGAGTTTGCCTCGCCTTTTCCAAAAACGAATAGAAAAATTTTAATTGTCCCTCAAGTCGAAACTACCTACAAGAAGAGACACCTTCACTATGATAGGGTTGTGGAAGTCATTTCAAGATTGGTAAAGATTAAGCCTGGTCATTATCTCGTCTTTTTTCCTAGCTATTTCTATTTAAAAAACATTGTTGAACGCCTTCAGTCTTCGAAACTCGATATGGATATTTTGACTCAGGAGCAGGGAGCTTCCGTCAAAGATATTGAAGATATAAAGGATACGATCAGAAAACAGACTCAAGATGGAACAAAGTACCTTCTTTGCTGCGTCCAAGGCGGGCAGCTTTCTGAAGGCGTTGATTTTAAAGGCTATGGTTTTTTTGGTGCATTTGTTGTGGGGCCAGCGATTCCCGCCTTTAGCTTTGAGCGTCGGATCAAAGAGCGATTTTATGAACAGAAGTATAAACAGGGTCAAAACTATGCTTATACCTACCCAGCTATGACAAGATCGGTGCAGTCAGCTGGTCGTGTGGTCAGGACCGAATCCGAGCGTGCTATTGTTGTATTACTAGATAGTCGTTTTAAGAGTCAGAGTTTTCGCGCTACATTTCCAGATGATTGGGGCGGAGATCAACAAGGGAGTCTTATCTCAACCAGTATCATTCAAGATATTGGAGAATTCTGGAGTCATGACCCCTCATCTGAATTATGATCGTTTTTTAAACTCCTGCATGAGATAGCTATTGGAGTTTTCTGGATCTTCTTTGAACCATGCAGGCTCGCCTTCAGGAGTCATCGCCAAAAAACGGCCATCATTTAGGCTTTTAGATGGAATTCGCGATTTTCCGTCTTTGATGGGTAAGAGTTCCACTGCGTTCATCTCTTGAATCGTTTTTTGGAAACGGTGGATTAGAGATTCCACATCTTTGTCAGTAAGAGCACTGTTGATAAAGCAAGGAATTCCCGCCTGAGAAAAGACACCGTGATACTTTAACCAAGCGGAAAATAATTCCTCACCGAGAAAGGTATCAGGTACTCTAAGGAACATCAAAGATCCAAAGTGTTCCATTTTAAAATCGATATGGAATTCATCGAAAAGTTGATTGAGTTTGTTGACAAACTTTTCGGCTTTTTGATTGGCAGTATCGCAATGATCTGATTCGTCGAAAAGATCTAATACACCTTCAACAGCGGCAAGGGTTAGAGGGTGCCTCACAAAGGTACCAGCAAAGAATGTAACACCAACTTCGGGAACAGATGTATCTCCGTAAGCCCAATGACCGCCGTCTAGATGGTCCATATGATCCTTATTTCCCGTTAACAAGCCTATAGGTAAACTGCCACCGATAATCTTACCATAGCACACTAGGTCGGCATCCAATCCGTACTTACCGTTGATCCCGTCCTTAGCGATCCGAAAACCTGTAATCACCTCGTCTAAAATATATGTAATCCCTTCCGACCGACATATGGTCCTTAGTTCTCTAAGAAACTCAATGGGAAATAGTTTGGGATTACGACTTTGAACGGGTTCTATAAGAATTGCAGCGATATGAGAGGCATGGTCTTTGATATACTCGAGGCTTTCGGTAGTTCCATAGTCAAGTATTATGGACTCTGAGACAGAGTTCCGACCAATCCCTGGAGCAGCGGGAATGGTACCCTTAGGCCCGGAGGTTGCGATAACCTCATCAAAGATTCCATGATAGGCGCCCTTGAAAAAGACTACTTTTTTTCTTCCCGTTTTAGTTCGTGCAATTCTCAATGCTCCCAGGACAGCTTCCGAACCAGTATTGCAAAAACCAATTCTTTCCTGTCCGATTTGTTTTGCAATGCGCTCGGCAACAGGGCCAGCTAGTTCAGCTTGAGGCCCAATCGCATACCCGTTGCTTAAAGTATATGTCATTTTCTCAGTAATCGTAGGGTGGTTGTGGCCAAAAAACATCGAACCAAAGCCGCAGGCGATATCTAGATACGTGTTGCCATCGATGTCACTGATGAGAGACCCTTCGGCCTTATTGATATGAATGGGATAGACGACCTCTTTTATTTGCTTATGAAACCCAGACACTGTGCGAGGATCGGCGTGGGCAAACCGTTGCTCTTGTGTCGCCTGTTTTGATAACTGGGTTTTGGCATTATACACCTTGGCAAAGACCTCAAAGGCTTGTTTCTGTGGATCATTGATCAAAGGATTTCGATTTAAGATTTTGGGCATGGGCCCAAATCGTTTACCTGATGGTGATACATGTTCGGTTTTTGGGGCATCTGATTGGGTCACGACACGCAAACCAGAATGATTAGCTTGCTGTGTTTCCTGTGATACCTGTGACTCCTGATCAGTCTGTGCTGGTTCCGCTTGCACTGGTTCACCTTGAAGTAGCGATAGTTGCTGTTGCATCAACTGAATCTGTTGCTGCACGATAGAGTGTATGGATGTATGACCGGAATTGTGAGGCATTCTAGTCTGAAAAGTTGCCGGTATCGTTGACGCCAGAGCGGTTTCTTCGCTTGGCGTGATCGTGGCTACTTTATTCGTCTCAGTTGTCGTTACTGGATCTGGTGACGTTTCGATGTACTGGGGAGCTTGCTTTTGAATATACTCATTTAAGGCATCTACTGTTGGATATTCATCGCTTAATCCACGGAAAGAAATGTCACATTTAAAATGATTTCTTAAGCTCACGGCCAGTTGAGTCAAAAATAGTGAGTCCAATCCAACTTCGATAAAATAGCGTGAGTATTGATTCGGTGTCACTTGAATTCCTGAAGAATCAAATAGGATTTCGGTAATTTCTGATCGAAAATCTTTAAGCTCTTTCATGTTAGTTGCGACCTGTAGTTGAGTGGTTTGATTGATTTTGGGGGCCTCTTTGGGTTTGATTGGATCAAACCAGCATTTGGCGCGATCAAATTTATATCCTTCGAAGATGTTATTTTTACTTGCTTGATTAAACTCGTCATAGGCAAATTTGTTTCCTATAATTCCCCCAGATCTGAGCAGCGAGATCCCTGTTAACAGGGATTCCCATTCGCTTTTTGTTTGGCTTTGATCGTGAATAGCAAAGGTTGAGAAAGATTTACGCGATCGTTTAATGATTTGAGAGAGTGCTCGTCCCGGTCCGACTTCAATAAACTGTTCACAATCAGAGTTTAACACCGCTCTCCAAAAGTCCACAGGCTTTATAGCGTGGTCTATCCAGTATGTCGGGTCCGGAGGGCTTTCTGACCAAGGTTCTCCTGTTAACGTCGATATCACTTCACTATTGGGTTTATTAAAGGATTTCTCCTTTAGAATTGAGCCAAATTCCTCGACCATAGGCTGCATCATCGAACTGTGAAACGCGTGAGAGGTATTGAGTTTTCGGGTAGCGATACCTCTTTTCTCGAGAAAAGATACATACTGATTGAGCGAATCGAGCGGTCCTGCAATAACCTTTTCTACTTCATTATTGTTTGCAGCTAGCGCAATATCGGAGGGTAAATCTAGAACCTTGTCGGTACGCAGGGCAACCATGCCGCCTTTTGGAAGCGCTTGCATGAGTCGACCGCGATGAAACACAATTTCAAGGGCATGCTGCAAACTAAGACACCCACCAATAACTGCCGCAGCATATTCTCCAATACTATGGCCCACCATTATATCAAATTCTAATCCACAGCCTTCCAGGGATGATGCTATAGCATAAGAAAAACCAAAGATTGCTAGCTGAGCATTGTGAGTCTTTTGTAATTCCGTTGGATCTAATTGAAAGATCTCGTCGAGCCTGATACCACTCAAACCTTTGACGATGGGGTTCATTAGTTCAATTTTTTCCCTAAATGCTGGCCAGTTTCGGTAATACTCCGTCCCCATTCCAGAGATTTGGGACCCTTGCCCAGGAAATAAAAGTGCCGTCTTTGGTCGCTCAATATTGTCGGAAATATCATGACTAATATATTTACCATTGACTATCAGCTGCGTCTGCCTTGGCTTTTGTTTTGGGTCAGTCGAACTCGAAAACAAGCTGAAGCTGTTAGCAGACCTTGGTTGCTCGACTCGTGCACCCCTGGACGAAACTATAATATGGCTATTAGTACCCCCAATACCGAAGCTGCTCACCCCTGCAGTCACAGGTTTGTCCCCTAAGTCAATGGTCTCCTCCGGGATCCTAAAACACCCTGAATCTAGTTTTAGCATCGGGTTGACTGGACGACTATGAATGGAGGCTGGCAATCTCCGATAATATAATGATAAAGATGCTTTAATCAATCCTGTGACACCCGCTGCCGCTGCCAAATGTCCGATATTACCCTTGAGGGATCCAATCAACGGACTCCTATTTGTTGTACTATCGGAGAACGCTCGTCTTAAGGCCTCGACTTCTAATGGATCTCCGATATGGGTGCCAGTACCATGACACTCGATAAAATCCACTTGGTCACTGCTTAAAGAGGCATCTTCAAGAGCCTGCTTGATACAGTCCACTTGACCCTTAACCGAGGGGCTTGAATAGCTGACTTTATCGATGCCATCATTATTGATTCCAACTCCTCGAATGACACCGTATATTTTCCGATTTTCTTTTTCTGCCTGACTGAGAGGCATTAGCATGACAACACCTACACCATCGCTGAAATAGGTACCCTTCGCATCCTTTGAAAATGGTCGGCAGAAACCATCGGGGCTTTTGATGCTGCCCTCCTCGGTGAAATGGCCCGAATGAATAGGAGCCGTAATGCTGACTCCCCCAGCCAAAGCGTATTGGCATTGGCCTTGTCTTAGGCTGTTGACAGCCTGAATGATTGCTACGAGAGATGATGAGCATGCGGTACCAACGGTAAGGGCTGGACCCTCCAAATTAAGTCTGTGAGCCACCCGTGTCGCTAGATAGTCGCTATCGCCAGCAATCATAATCTGAAAGTCACCATATCGCTCAACCAAACTCTTGTTGGGAAGGATATTTTTTTTGAGGTAGGAATTGGTATTGCAAGCTGCAAAAACCCCGATGTTTCGATTTTGCTGAAACACACAACGGGCGTCAATCAAACAATTATAGGCCTCTTCCAAAAAGACTCGATGCTGAGGATCAATGAGTGCGGCTTCTTTTGGGTTAAATCCAAACAGTTTGTGATCAAAATGATCTGCATCGGAAATGATACCTCTTCTTGGAACATAGCGTGGGTCACCTAAAAAGTCTAGATGGCTTGGATCTATTGTCGTTTTGTCAAAAGCAGTAGCAGACTCCTTTTGAGCGAGTAGATTTTGATAAAATACGTAGGGATTGTCCGCAGCTGGAAACCTGCCAGAAAGACCTATAATGGCGATATCGGAGTTAGCCGTCTCTGGCGGAATTACGTCACCGTTTTCGGTAGAGGACGATTTTTGTGTTTCATTTTGTGGAAATCGTGTTGTACTCGCCTTTAAGGGTGTATGAGTATTTTTACTTTGGCTTAGATATTGACCTAACGCATTGGGGGTGGGGTGTTGAAAAAGGTCAATGGCAGAAAGTAAGTCTGTATCGCTATGACGCTGGCAAAGTTCCAAGGCTACTTTAACTGCTTGAACCGAGCTAACTCCACGATGAAAGATATTATCATCAGCTAGCAGCTCAATACCTGCAATATCCTTGATGGTTGAAATGATCGAATGAGTCCAGTCGTCTGATATTTCTGATTGGTCTTCAAGTATTTCTCGTGTGGAGGAAAGTTTACCAATTCCATAAGTGGCTAAGGATTTTCTATCAATTTTTCCACTTGAAGTTCGAGAAAACTCATCTAATCGGGTCACGCGATTAGGGAGTGAGTACTTGGGAAATACTTTGCTGAGCTCATGTCGAACAGACTTTAGGTCATGATCATGATCACCAGAATAAAAAACGGTTAAAATATCTTCGTGTCCAATTTTTTGTTTGACGACGACTGCGGACGTAATCCCTTGGAGCGACATGACAGCAGACTCGATGGCTGCACCCTCGATCCGATAGCCATTTATCTTAAGTTGATGATCGATTCGGCTAACGAAATGGAAGTTATCATCCTTGTCACGAAAACCTATATCGCCAGTTTTATAATATCGCTTTCCGTCTTTATCTAAAAATCTTCCTTGATTTAGGGCCGGATCGAGATATCGTCCTTTTACGAAATGCCCGCCGATTACAATTTCATGAGTTTCGTCGGCATCCTCTGACTCAATTGGCCATAGCTCGATGTCGAATCCTGGTAATGGCTTGCCAATAGGCGGGAGATCATCCCACGAGTCTACGTCGTTGGGCATCATATACGCGGTTACGACATGGGTT
This sequence comes from Pseudobacteriovorax sp., assembly GCA_013215145.1. Taxonomy (GTDB): domain Bacteria; phylum Bdellovibrionota_B; class Oligoflexia; order Oligoflexales; family Oligoflexaceae; genus DT-89. The sequence goes on along the minus strand of JABSRP010000036.1, from coordinate 58,472 downwards.
TCGCTTGGTCCGTAATGATTGCTGAGTCTTGCCCCTGTCTGGCGAAAAAATTCACGGATTCCATCATTAATCACAAGTTGTTCGCCTGCGGTAAAGACAGATTTTATCGATGTTGGCCATGATTTTTTCACCATGGCAGTGTAGCAAAGTAGATTCAGGGCAATAAACGGTAAATAGAGTTGATTGATCTGATGCTCTTCGATGAATTCAAGCAAAGCTACGGGATCTGACCTATGACTCTCGCTGATGGGAAAAATAGTTCCTCCAGCGCGAATAGTTGTGACTAGCTCCTGATAGGATACATCGAAGGAAAGTGGACTAAAAAGTAGCGTCCGGGGAACCTCCGTAAACTGTGATAGCTGCCAATCGATGAGCCCATCTAGAACTGAGCTTGGTAATGCTATGGATTTTGGTTTACCGGTGGACCCACTAGTGAATAGAATATAGCGATCCATGTCAGTGTCAATCATTCGCGGATCATAGCAATTTGAATGGTGGATGATTTGATCCGTTGTGAGATTGAGGAATTTGCTACTTTGTAGATCTCCGTAGATTAATTTACAGGATGTCTCACTAAGTAGTGATTCGATTATGTCTTTCGGTTGGGATGGATCTATTGGTATGTAGGTAATATTCATTTTTTCGCAGACTAATACACTGACGATTTGATGAATACCACGCGGCAAAGCAATGCCAATGCGATCACCAGCGGAGATACCGTGGCTTTCCAACAAGTTTGCTGTCTGGGCTATCAGTTCCTCTAGTTTTTTGTAGCTGTAGTTTTCTTGGTTTACAACGACTGCACTGCGATAGAGCATCGAGTCATCTTTGTTATGAGAATCATCGTTCTTTAAATTTGTCAAAGACTTATCATCAAACGAAGTATGCGATTCCCAGTGGTTAGATACCCATTGGCAGACGTCTTCGATGTAACTTCGCCGGTGTTCGACCACAGTGAAAAGATGATCTGCATCAGGATATACTGTGAGTTCAATGTCGTTTTTCGCAATTGAGGGAAACATATCAAAAAACTGATCGAAATAAGTGTATTTGTACTCAAAGCCACCTGTAAAGAAAACTCTTACCTTACAGCCTCTGTCGATGACGCTGCGAAGTTCGGCTTCGGTTTGATCTTTGTCAGGATAATCTCCGCCAAAAATATCGACTGGATTGTCCCCAGTTAGGTCTTTTTTCTTACGTTCTATAAAGTTTTTCCAGCGTTTGAGATTGAAAATCCGCTTTCTGTAATAATGAACATGATATTGACTGGTGGGATAAACATAACCATCAACCATGAGAAGTCCGCAAACAGATGAGTCCCTAGCAGCAGCATAATGTGCATCAACAGCGCCGCTACAATTCCCGATTAAAACGAACTTTTCTCCATGATCTGCCGTTCTCAAGTAGTCGAGTGCATCTAGAGTGTCAAGATTATTTTTTTCTTGCCCTGTGCTACCATCTCTCCTGTGTTCACTTTCGCCGAGTCCCGAAAGATCAAAACGAAAAACACGAAAACCAAGTTTTGCTAGAGTTCTAGCGAGAGTCACGTTAATCCGGTTCGGACCACAGTGAGTGCTAATTCCCGTATTCCATAATACGATAGTTGGCAAGGAATGATTCACAGCGGATTCGGTAAGTATGCCGAAAAGATGAGAATACTTTCCAAAGAAGTGAGTTGATTCTCTCAATCTTCACCTCCGTCAATAATCGCTTTGATACGTCTCACTAGGTGATTGGAAAACGCTAGGTGTCCCAGAAGCTTGGGATCATCCCAGTTAAAGTCATCCTCAAGCGATGAATGAGTCAATTCTGAAACACGACTTTTTGAAAGTAGAACGTGGCCTTCATGAAAGCGGCATGTTTCTGCCTTAATAGATTTTAGCGATTCGGTAAATGTTTCAGTCCAAGGGTACCCGAAAACCTGCTTGACTGGATTTTTTGGGAAAAAGGGAGCTTGGAACTCTTGACCATATCCGAACTTTTCCTGAAGAGATTTCATGTCCAGGATAAACTGATTGCCATCTTCGATGGGATCAACAAAAATGTTTGTAATGTTCTCGCCTTGCTTATGCGGTAGCAAAGAAATGATAGAGCCTCCTATGCGTGTCCCAATGAGAAATATCGGAACACGATGGGAATGCTCATCAATTAGACGGGTAACAATCGATGTACTCTCATTGATCCAATCATCTAAACTGAAATCCTGAAAGTCTCCGCAGCTATTTCCGGTTCCTGGATAGTCAAAACGAATTGATTTTACGCCAAATTTTGCGAATTTATTCGAGATTTGCTTATAGTACCATTGGGTTCGGTTTATTTCATGAGGTAACGGATTGAAGAAAACAACAGTTTTCAGATGGGAAGTCTGAGGATTCTGAATATACATCATAATTTTCTTTGACCTATGATGCTGACTATTCACATGCGTTATTTCCAGTGAACTCATGATTTGTTTCCTAAAAATCGTTTCCAGAACGATGTTTTTTCCTTTGATATCTCTGCTGGTTTTTCGATTGTTACGAGTCCGACATCATCAAATTTCGAGGCTATGCCCTGGAGAGACGCTGTCATTAAGTCTCTGACCTCTATCTTGTAGCCATATTTTTCGTCTAAAGCAGCAATCAGTCTCAGTGCTGCTATGGAGTGTCCTCCAATGGAAAAAAAGTTATCCTCTGGTTTGATTTCGTCGACCCCAACTAAGTCTTTCCATAAGCTTGCAATTTTTTTCTCATTGGATGTTAGCTTGATGATTTCGTTGAATTTTACTTCATGAGACTTATGAATTTCAGGTCGAGGAAGACTCTTGCGATCAATTTTTCCACTGCCAGTGAGAGGAAAATGTTCTAAGTAAACTAGCTGATTGGGTAGCATATAGCGTGGCAACTTTTCAGTGAGATATTTGTTGAGAGTCCCCAGTCTAAGATTTTTGTTAGATCCGTTTATGTAAGCGACAAGTCGTTGATCTCCGGGACTATCCTCTCTAACGATGACTACGGAAGTATCGACTTCGGGATGAGATAAAATATTGGATTCTATTTCACCTAGTTCAATCCGAAAGCCGCGAACCTTTACCTGAGAGTCCTTACGGCCAATAAACTCGAGCTCCTCGTGTCCCGATATGCGAACCAAATCGCCTGTGTTATATATTCTTGACCCTGTCAGTGGATGTTGAAGGAAACGCTCTTCTGTCAGATCCTCTCGGTGTAGGTAACCCTCGGCTAGACTAGGCCCAGCGATGTGAAGGATGCCTGGGGCACCTTGGGGTACTTCATTTAGATTGTCGTCTAGTATTTTAAAATCATAGTTATCAATTGGCTTACCAATATGGATTCTCGGCGAATCTCGCTGAATATGTGCCAAGCTTGCCCATACTGTCGCCTCAGTGGGCCCATAAGCATTCCATAGAACCTTCGTTCGATTGACTAATTGTTTGGCCAATTCCAAGCTAAGAGGTTCCCCTCCTGTAATGGCATTTAGATTTGACTTTCCTTTCCAATTAGACTGCAGCAGCATAGTCCAGGTTGAGGGGGTGGCTTGCATCCACGTAATATCTTGTTTGTCGAGTAAATCGATGAGTCTGCCGCCGTCCATGGAATCCTCAGCTTTTCCGAGGATGATTTTTCCACCTACTGACAATGTAAGAAATATTTCGAGGACAGAAATATCAAATGATATAGTTGTAATGGCAAGTAGTCTATCGCTTGGCCCTATATTAAAGAATAGGTTTGCGTTCTTAACGAAGTTGACTAGAGCTCCATGACTAATGACGACGCCTTTAGGTTTGCCAGTAGAACCAGATGTGTAAATGACATAAGCGGGGTTTGATGGATTTGGCTCTGAGGTCATGATATTGGATATAGGATTATCGCTAATATTTAGCAGAACGATCGGGGCATTTGTTTCAAAGGAGGGCGTATTCTTGGCCAAAAGCAGTTTCATACGCGACTGTTCTGTCATATATGTGAGTCTGTCTTTGGGATAATTTGGATCAAGGGGAATATAGGCAGCTCCCGTTTTCAGAACAGCCATCATTGTTACAATGAGATCGATTCCGCGTTCGAGACAGATCCCAATAAAGTCACCAGGAGCAACTCCATGGTCAATTAAAAAAGCAGTTGTCTGACTAACTTTTTGATCGAACTCACTATAAGTTAGGATATCCCCACCGTATTGGATAGCCTCTTGCTCTGAGAATTTTGTTATCGCCTGGCGGTAAAGGTCAAGCCACGACTCCGAAGGTTGATGCATGGATCGCATGTCTAATTTGCCATCAGATAAATCTAGACTGGCGATAATTTGTTTTTTATCTGCTACAACGTTGCGTATTATCTTAATTAAGCAACGCGACATACTCTGAATTGTGCTCGGCTCAAGAATTCCTTTGTAGTAATCGATGCCACCGGAAAACCCCTTTTCATCCCGTTTCATCCAGAGCAAATGGTCTGTGGATACTGCAGAATGTGGAATAAAAATTTGATCCATGGTTAAGGGACCCAAGCTTAGGGGACGATTTCTAACATCTTGAAACGAAAACATGCTGGTAAACAATTGGTTGCGACTTTCGTTCCTGTGAATTTTTAGGGTTGATAATAAGTCGTCGATGGCAATATCGTCATATTCTAGATCTTCGAGGATGATACCGTTGATCTTGACTAAAAGATCTTCAATGGAGCTATTTGGGTCAAATTGTATACGAACTGGTAGATTGGTGACGAAGGGTCCAATGATTTCTTCAAATTCTTGGCAGGCACGGCGCCTTGTAGGTATCGCTACAATCATATCGCTTTGTCTAGAATATGTCTCGAGAAGGATCGTATATGCAGTTAGCAATAGAGTAAAAGCCGTTGTTCTTTGATTCCTGCAGAATTGATCGATTTCAGAAGTTAGTTCATGAGGTATTTGAAACAAATAATGCTCGCCCTCGAAGGTAAAGCGTGCCGGACGTGAATGATCTACTGGTAGTTCGAGTGGATCAGGCAATGGAGTTAGTCTTGATTGCCAATGAGCCAATGCTTTTGTGCGATCGACTTGAGAATCGAAAGCAGCAAAATCTTGGAAGCTCGATGTAGGGATCTCAAGTTTGCCGTCGTTTTGATATGCCTTAGCCAGATCTTCAAGGAGAAGGTCAAAGCTCCAGCCGTCCCAAATGATGTGGTGAGCCGAGAAAAAGAAAATGCTATGCTGATTTGATAAGAGAAATACCTTGGCAACGAATAACTGATCGTTTTCCAGTTGCCACCTTGATTTATGAGATTTTATTTCCGTCATAGCCAAGGTTTCGGCATCTGTTTGATTAATTAGGTTAATCACCTCTAAAGCGTGCTGGACATCCTCGCGATAGGTCACTGCAAAGTTACCCTCGTGATCGACGGAATAGTTCGATCGCATGATGGCGTGTTTTTCGACGATGGACGCAAAGCTTCTTTTGAATAGCTCGATATTGAGTGGCCCTCGAATATGCCAAGCAGAGGGGAGCTCATGGAGACCTTGTTTTGACTTAGGAAACATCTTTTCCGTGGTAATCATCTGACGCTGAAGTGGTGTCACTAGATCAACAGACCGACTAACAGTGGCTTTTTCACAGGGGGCGGGCGCCTCTTCTCCTAGGCTTGACTCGATAAATATCCCTAATTCTGAATGACGAAGGATATCATTCACCCGTAGATTCAATTCCAAGGCTTTATTTACTTTGGCAATGATTTTCGCTGCAAGCAGAGAATGACCACCAAGTAAAAAGAAATCATCATCATTTTCGATCGTTTCGATTCCTAGGGCTTCTTTCCAGATATTTGCTATGACTTCACCTTTAGGAGACCGTGCGGTATTTTGTATGGCCTCTAAGTTTGAGTCTTGTGGCGGTACAGCTATAGGTTTATGGACAAGATCCAACCCATCAACTGGTTTAAGATGATTTCTGCTTAGTTGTACATTGTTGTGAGACTTAGTAATAATATTAGCGAAGGTATCGATTAATTTCTGAACAACGGAAGTCTTGTAGAGACTTTCGTCGTAACTAAATTCAAAATCAATTCTGTCTTGATATTGGATCGCACAAATAAACATCTCATAAGTTTCAAACTTTTTGGGAACGGAAAAGATTTCGTTGGAAAGATCTCCCATAGCAACTTGAAAATTAGGGTCAAAATTAAACGCAATGTTAACAATGGGCATAGAGTCTTTTTGTCGGGGGACTTCTAAATGACGAACAATATCACCGATGCTTATATCGGCATTCTCGCTCGCGTTGATAAGGTTTCGTTTTGTCGATCTGATCAGATCTTGAAGGCTAGTATGAGGATCAATAGTCGCTTTAATAGGTAATAAACTCGTCCAATGCCCTAACATATTCGGATTTGAGCTGAGCAATTGATGAGCAAAAGGAACACCTACTGACAAAGTGTTTTGATGACAGATATGTGAGCAAGTCATCTGGAAGCAGGACAGTAGATAGCTCATGAGGGTTGCGTTAGATTTTTTTGCAGTTTCCTTCAGGAGGTCAAAATCTGAATTGGCGATACTAAAGTCTATGCGTTTCGCCTCAAAAGATCTTTCGATGGTTGGTTTCTGCCTTGCTAAGCCAATACTCTGAAAGTCCCCATCGAGGTGCTCTTTCCAAAACTGGATAGTCTCTTTTTTGGGTTGAAGTAAAGTATTCGACATTCCCTGAGCCCTTTGTATCGTCCACTTTGGATCGATGTATGCTTGTCCTATAAATTCCATTAATTTCGTGCAGGTCCAGCCGTCAGCAATCAGATGATGGGTCACTTGTTGGAGTATGACTTCCTTATCTGAGGCTTTTATGATGTCGTAGCGGAAAAGTGGACCTTTATGAGAGTCAAATGCTTGGGACGCTATATCACCTAGCAAGTTTTTTAACTGATCCTCATCACCTTCCCATGTTCTTTCGTGAATATTGGGATGAATTGTTGGCAAGACACAGAGCAGGTCTCCCTGAGCATTTAGGACTGAACGAAGGCATTCAGCTTGCTGCACAACGGACTCAATGGCCTTTTTCAGTTTGGCAATATCGAGGTTACCATTGATCTTCATTGCAAAGATTTCGTTGAGCGACTTGTGAGCGTTGGCGCTGAACATCTGAGCCGACCAGATTTCGTGTTCCAAAGTGGAAAGATCTCTAGCCTTTTCTAGGAGGACTCCATCTTCGAGAGGGTTGAAATTAATTTTTTTCCAAGAATCTGTCACCTGCTGTCTCCAATCACTACTTTCCTAGAAAAACTATGTAGCTTGTATTTCGGCCGTAGTTTTACAACGACCTATTTTAATTATTCTTTAGGGTAATTGACGACCTAGATAGATTGGTAAAATAGAAAATCGATTTTGCTCTATGACACCATTTACCTATCACTCGACTCTCCTAAATCTCTGGGATGTTATGGCTTTGGAAAGCTCATTCAAAAACCTAGTGACTCTAGTGACTTGTTTGAAATTTTGCCTTTGGTTAGGTACAATGACCCAATAATCAGTCGAGGAAGGGTGGACTATTGCATCAGCCGATGAAGGTTCTGGTTTTAGCTGAACTCTGCAACCCAAACTGGGCTAGTGTACCCTTAGTTGGTTGGAAACACGTCAAGCATCTCTCGCATTTCACAAATTTAACCTTAGTTACCCACGAACAAAACAAGGTGGATATAGATGGATATTCTAACAAAAAATTTGTGGTCAAATATATAAAGACTGGTGTCTTTGATAGACTTTACCAATACATAGTCCAACGTTTTTTTGCAGGGGAATTCGGTAGTGCCACTTTAACATTTGTTAAGATCCCCTTTTATTTTGTGTTCGAAGTTTTGGTTGCCGCCTATATCTTGCGGCATTTTCGTAAAGAAGGTTGGCAGGTCATCCATAGAATCACACCTGTAAGCCCAGTCATAGCTAGTCCCATCGCTTTTTTAGCTAGAATCGTCGGAATCCCCTTTGTGCTAGGGCCAATAAACGGAGGATTGCCATGGCCTCCAGGTTACGAGCATGCGGCAAAGGAGAAAAGCCTACTATCCTACGTGCGAGACATTTATCGATACGACCCTCTTATTCAGGGAACCCGATTTGTTAGCTCGTACATCTTAGTTGGTTCCCAGCATACAATGAGAGAAATGGCTGGATTTTATAAACAGCGTTGCATCTACTATCCTGAAAATGGAATAGAAACAGAGTCTGTCATCGACCTCCGGTCCATCCCCTACAGTAAAGATATCATTAAAGCAATCTTTGTAGGGCGATTGGTGCCTCTCAAATGCCCTCATATATCTATTTTGTCATCACAACGATTTATCACTGCGGGACAGATGACCCTTGATATTTTTGGAGATGGACCAGAACGTCAAAATTTAGAAGGAATTCTTCCCCACGAAGGAGTCACCTTTCATGGTTGGATTTCCTCACAAAAAGACTTGGTTAATCGATTGCCCGAATTTGACATCCTGATTTTTCCGTCTATCAAGGAATTTGGTGGAGGAGTTGTCATTGAAGCTATGGCAAAAGGTGTAGTTCCCATTGTGATGGACTATGGTGGGCCGGGCGAAATAGTAACTGACTCGTCGGGGTTTCGCATACCCATTGCAAACGAGTCTCAGACGATTAAAGATATTGAAAACTTACTCGAAAAAATTGTGAATCAACCCAGTATGCTTGCTTCCTATTCGAAACAGTCCACCAAACGTATTCGGGATGTCTATACCTGGGAAGCGAAAGCTAAGTTTATTGCTGATATTTATCGAAAGACTTGACATGCTAAATGGATTGCTAAGGAACAAACAAGTCTTCGCTATCATACTTCTCTCGTTGGTAGGTGCTGGCCTCTTTTATCTTACTAAAGCTTCACCTTTGGCAGTCGTTGTCGTCCTTTTTTCTGTTGTTGGTATTCTCTATCCGGTCTTAAGAGGTATATCTGGAGGTACTTTTCTCGTATTGCTAGCGAGTTGGTCTATCATCATAGACGATATCTCTCAAGTGGCTTGGGGTAGACAATATGAGGCCTTTACTGAAATTCTCGGTATGACACTATTTGAATCTGTAGGTATTACGGGTCTAGAGTTTCTCGCAATCGTTTTTTTTGTCTTCTCAGTGATTAAAATCTTTGCAAAGACTAATAGGTCATTATTGATTGATTATTTGCCATTAGCTGTGGTCAGTGGATCTTTTGTTATCGCTAGTACAGTATCATTGTTGGTGGGGCTAGGCACCGGTGGTAGCCTTCAGACCCACTTTATTCAAACGAGATTTATCCACATGCTACCGATATGGGCATTAGCTTCATATGTATTTTTTGATCGCAAGTCTATCGAAGTATTGTTGCTGGCATTGGCGGTAATTATTTTCTTTAAATCACTACAAGCCATTTTTATTTTTTATACCAATCCTGGGATCTTTGGTGACGCGGAATACTTAGTAGATCATTATTTTTCAATGTTCTCGCTTGTAGCCTTTGGTTTGAGTTTGACCTGGATGTTCGTTTCGCAAAGCCCTCTTTGGATGAAAGTTATCGTTTTTTTGATGCAGCTTCCTATTCTATGGGCCTTTGTCTTGAATGACCGAAGAACAGCATATGTTGCAGGAGTTTTTGGTCTCCTTACTATATTAGGAGCAGTATCGAGGGATTTTTTAGTATTTCATCGTCGACGCCTTTTTTATGTCGGTGTGCTTGTATCTCCCATTCTTCTGATGAGTGTGGTTGGACCAGGTCCACTAGGTTTTGTGCGAAGGACGATCTTATCCGTGTTTGAGGAATCAGCAACGATACCGTCTTATAGGGAACTAGAAAATGCCAACCTGTTAAATGCGGTGGCACAAGCTCCGGTGACAGGTCTTGGGACAGGCAAAGAATTCGACGAGATATTTCCCATGCCAGACATTAGTTTTGTCTATGATCGCTATAAGATGATTCCTCATAACCTCTTGCTTGCGGGTTGGGCTTATCAGGGACCTCTTGGAATAGCTAGTATGGGCCTTATTTTTACCTTTATGATCGCTATTGGAGTCCGCTTGCTTCGATATGGTTATCCCTATATTGGTGTGGGTGCCCTTGTATTTTTCACTCAGTATTTGGCATTTACTTATGCTGATTTGGCTTTCCAAATCCCGCGAAATCAGCTGTTTGCTGGATTATTGCTAGGGGGGTGTTACCGACTCCTTAGGAATAAGGAGATGTAGTGGGGACGATTCCAATATTGCTTTTTCTTGGCTTGGGTATCTTTTGGGGGCGTCTTAACTGGCGTTTCTCGTCACCTTTGACGCCTTTAATCGTCATGCTTATGTTATTTATGATCTTTTTAACGTTTGGCTTGCTGCTAACTCTAATCCCATCCTTAAACTCGGTGGACTAAGGTTTAGACGAGTTCATGCTTCAATAAGGGCTACGCTATGGTTAGGACTAAGAGACTCTACCATACTGACTTTTGGTGCTGTTTCCAAATCCACGAATTCGATCCAATGGTCGGCGAAGCTTGCAAATTGGCTGTTCTCCAAAAAGAGAGGTTGGGGCAGTCCTTTGATGATGATATGGCTATATTGCTTCTTTAGGGCATTAATAAGACTGCCCAATGACGACTGTGATATGGGAGGAATGAGTGGTCGGTCTTCGTTAACACCAACTCGATCATAGTTGCCGTCATCGTCTATGGTCAAACGAATATCTTTCCATTTGCAGGAGCCTTCTAAAAAATCGATAAGATCGTGTTTATTACCTGTATTTGACTGACTAAACATCGGGCTTGGATTGAGGTCTATCATAACCGAGTCTTTATTGGTTTGATGGGCCACGAGGTTTGTCGCTAGAGTCGCCAACCGAGGAAACAAAGGGGAGTTGCCATTTGTCGTAATGTACCAAGTTTTTCCAGTGATATCTGAGTTATGTTGATATAGAGCCTTGCGAATGCCTTGGAGTCCTATGACTTTCCCAGAATTTGGTTCCTCAAGAACTAAATGATCCTTAACTTTTGTAACATCCCCTTCAGAATAAGATTTCACTCGTCGAAAAAACTTTTTAGGAATGACAGTTGCTATAGTAGTGTCAGGAAATTTGTTTCTAAATTTCCAAACGTCGTAAAGCAAGGGGCTATAAATTTCACGCGCAAGAATAATCCCTAAAATAGTGCCACCTACAAGAAAAGCTGCGATGGCAAAAACTAGGAATAATCTTTTTTTGTTGGCTAGGGCATTTTCGGCGGTAGGTGGTACAGAATAGCGATAGCGGGTTCGATCGCTAGAATTCTGTAGTTGATTGTCCAGATTTTCTACCTCCAGTTTATGTTCCTTCACCACTTGAGATAGCCTGGATAAAAATAATTGCCCATCTAGAGTTAGATTTTGAAATTGAATCGTAGTATCGATGGGGATACCTGCGCGTTTCATCCTAGCTTGAAGCTCGATGAGCTGTCTCAACAAGGTATTTAGACGAGACTTTACTTGATCGCCAACTTGGGTAGATTTAGCTTGTCGTAGCTCCCCAGATTTTTGGATCACCTCTGGATGAGTCGGTCCTTTTTGAGACAGTAGTAGTGTGAGTTGGGCTTCTAACTCTAACTTTCGTTGAATCTCTGAGGCTGTGGTTTGTTGCTGTTCTTCTTGAGTTCGCAAGATCCGATTGACTAGATTTCTCTCTCTATCTTTTAACGTTTTTTTCTGCTGTTTCGTTAATTCTAGAGGCCCTGTTTGGTTTTCGTAAAGCTCGAACACCTCACTCAAGCCTTCTAAAGAGTTCTTCTCTTTTTTCTCATAGGCTTCAAAGACAGTGAGGTTGGAGGCGGCTTTGTTTCTTATATTTCTGATTTGATTTTCGACAAATACCGCCATAATCGTTTCATTTAACATTTTAGCATCAGATGGCGTTGCAGCCGATGTTTCCAGATTAAGCTCAAAGCTCAAGGGTACTGTGGTGAGTTTCATGGATTCGATAATAAAATTGCGCTTTACCATCTTCCGAAATTCCTCGTCGGGCAGGAACCACGACTTTGGAATAAACTCCTCTGGCAGGATTTTTTTTATGATAGGTTGGAAGAACGGTCGTTCAGCACTCGCAAACTTTTGGGATATCCATGGGATGCGGTCGGCGATTTGATCCAATAGGTTGACGTCGTTTTTGAGGGCTAAAAATGTACTACTGATTTGATCGAAGTCTGGGTATCGAATCGCTTGTGAAGTGATTGCAGAATCACGAGGATCGAAAACTGTGGTTGACGAAGATCTATACTGAAACTTAACTTGTCCCAATCCTAATGCAATTAGTATGACCACAGGAATGAGTCCTAAGACGACCCAAAGGCTATGACGCTTAACAACTTTCCAAAAGTAAGAAGGTGGTGGAAGATCAAGCTTTGGAGATGAGCTTTCGGTGTTCACATAGTCCTCGTTCTACTCTGCAATGATGATGTCACCTGATTCAAGCGTGACTTGATCAATATAGTTTTTACCAAGAAGGATATCTTCGTAGCTAGTCGCAAACCTTTTGGTTTGATTAGCCCCAATTTTTCGAATGAGCACGATTCTGCCCGACGCAAACTCGGTAAGTCCGCCTGCGAGGGTAAGAGCTTGAAGAAAGCTGGTACGGTTGTCCAGGTTCACAGCTCCAACCCGTTGGACTTCACCGTTAAAGAATACTTGAAAACTTCTGACGCCAGTGAGGGAAACGCTTACTTTGGGGTCCTTGATAAGGCCTCCCAGTGCGTTTTTTATCCTAAAAGCCAACTGTGAGGGAGATTGTCCTGTAGCTTGCATAGGCGACAGTAGAGGAATCGCGAGTAGCCCTGTAGGTGAAACTCTGTAGGTCCCTGAGATCCGATCTTCACCGTAGACCAGGACGTTGACTTCATCTCCAGGGCCAATTTTGAAGCCGCCTTGTCGATCGAAGGTTCGCCCAGATTTTAGCTGCGATAAATCAGCTGCAGGGATTCTTAACGAACATCCAAGATGAATCACGGTTAATAGAAAGACGATGGCGCTGAGTATTTGGGTCATCTCTACCTCAAACGGGTCGCAAGTTAGCATTCATGAGTATAACCCAAGCGGGGTAGATAATATGGTGCCAATTTTGCTTAGTATCTACTAGAGTTTCGAATATTGCAGCTAAACATGTACTGATTTTTGGTGAGGCGGAATCTTAAATGCTTGATATTATTATAATTATGGCTCTCTTGCCAGTGTTGCCCCAGGTGATCTGGATCGCGCTTATACTGTTAGGTTTGTTGACAAAGAGAGGCAAACGTAGACATATCGCCAAACCCTTAAAATTCTTGATTGTAATTCCGGCTCACAACGAAGAGGTCTCTATAGGAGCGACGTTAAACTCCCTCACGCGACTTGACTACTCCGAGGATCTCTATGACGTTCTCGTGATCGCTGACAATTGCAGCGATAAGACGGCTTCGATAGCCCGCAAATCTGGGGCCCACGTCTGGGAGCGAAGCTCAAAGAAAAAAAGTAAGGGTTATGCTTTAAAGGAAGCGTTTCCGAAACTTATGAAAGAAACTAGCGCCGATGCTTTTGTCGTTATCGATGCGGATACGAAAGTTCACTCAGAACTATTGCTAGAATTTGCTGGAGATTTGAGTGAAGGCAAAGACTGGATTCAGGGTTATTATTCAGGTCTGAATCCCTACAAAACTTGGCGTACGAAATTAATGCAATGGGGCTTCGCTGTCTTTAACGGCTCGTATATGGAAGGATTGCAGGGCCTCGGCGTGAGTGTACCTCTACGCGGAAACGGTATGTGTTTTTCCCGCAAAGGGCTAAGTCGTATTCCGTGGTCGGCTCATGGTTTGGCCGAAGATATGGAATTTGGTTGGAAGTTAAAACTTGCCGGTGAGCGGGTACACTTCAACCGTAATGCGCAGGTTTATGGCGAATTTGTTAGTCGATCGGGTTCCGCTGCAAAAAGTCAGAGGCGCCGATGGGAACAGGGTCGAGCCGCTGTGAAACAACAAGTCGAATGGCAGTTATCCGCATTACCTTTGCTTAAACGATTCATGGCTTATTTGGAACTCAATTTCAAACCACTTGGTTTTACAGTAACGTATTTGTCTTTTCTAGCATTAGCCGCTGGATACTTTCATTCACTAGGATTTAGCAATCAACTGACCATAGGAAGCATCGTTTTTGCTATGGTTGGCATCGTCAGTGCCTATGTCCTTTCTCCTTTTGTGTTTCGATTTGCAAAACCAAAGATTCTAGTAGCCTTAATCTGGGTGCCCTACTATTTGTTATGGAAAGCCCTATCCCTAGCGGGTTTGAAAACATCTCAGGAATGGCAAAGGACAGGACGTGAGAATGAAACGAACTCTGATACGAGTCACTTTTCTCTGGGCGGTGTTAAATTTGATCGAGTGACAAAACACGAGGCTGCACGACGAGTGCTTAAATTGTCGGGTGAATCTAAGGTACAATGGGTGGTCACGCCAAACTCGGATCATTTATTGAGGTCTCAAGAGGATTCCTTCTTTAAAAAAATCACTCAAGAAGCAAGTCTTGTTGTCGCTGATGGCATGCCTATTGTCTGGGCTTCCAAACTATGTGGAGACCCTCTTCCTGAGAGAGTCACCGGTTCGGATCTTCTACCTTTAATCTGTAAACGAGCAGCCAAAGCTGGTGTGAAAGTTTGTTTTTTCGGTGGCGGAGAAGGAGAGGCTAAAAAGGCCGTTAAAAGGGTAACTAGACACTTATCGGGATTTCAAGGTGTCGGGATATATCCTCCTTTTGGTTTCGATAAAAGCGAAACTATGTCCGACGGTATGATAGAGCAAATTAAAGATAGTGGCGCACAAATCGTTTTTGTAGGAGTGGGTAGCCCCAAGCAGGAAAAATGGATTTATGACAACCGAGACAAGCTACCCCCAGCAGTTTATCTAGGGGTGGGGATGTCTATTTCCCTTGCCGCGGGAACCAAGAGTCGAGCTCCGAAGATTTTCCAGGTCACCGGAATGGAGTGGCTTTATCGCTTTATGCAAGAGCCTAGGCGATTAGGTCAAAGATATCTTGGTAATCTTGAGATTTTTCGACTGATTTTTCAGGCGGTACGTAATCGAAACATCAGCTCCTAGGAACAAAAATAATTCCTAGGGAGAAATCCGAACGATTTTCTTTTACATCATCAATATCTCTTTCGATAAAGAATAGATCGGCATTTGCTGTCCATTTTAGGCTAGAGTTACTTGCATAGATTAGCGATATATTTACCCTGCTTGTTAGCAGATTGCGATAGCTATTTTCATCGTTACGCCGATTCCTGTACGTAAGTCCTGAGCTTGCCGCGACATCAACATCTAGACCTGACCTTAGTAAGGCTTTATAGCGGAGTCCACCGGCGCCGTACAGATTGAAAGGCTCTGTTTTGAAGAATGGGCTTTGTTTTGGGTGGTTTCTGAATTCTAGGGGAATCAAAAAGAACAGGCCCTGAGTGACGTCTTGCCACAAAATCGGGATTTGTAAGGCGAAATTGTGAGTCTCGTAAAGGCTGTAATCTAGCTCTCTTTCTAGGATCCCTTGATAGGTAAAAAGGTGCTTCCAGTTGAAGTCGAGATAGAGCTGTTGACTCATTTGATCAATAAACTCCTCAGGAATGGGCTCTTTGAAGCTGGTGGGGAAATGGCGAAAGCCGACTTCAATCGCATAATTTTTCTGCAGCCATCCTATGCCAAATTCGCCGTATACTGACTTATCAATAATGGAGAAGAAAGCTAATTGAGTGTTGATTTGAAAGCCAGAAACCCCTGTGCTTCCGGTTAGTAGGAACTCCAAACCCTCCTGATCCACATCATCGAAATGAGACTGCAGGCGGCGGTGAACAATGCCAACTCCAATAAGATTTTGGTATAAGAGCGAAAAATTTTGTTGAAAAGAGCCGGTTCCATAGTTTTTGCTAGTAAATACAGCTGCTATTTGACCGCCTAAAACTTGATCTGTGCTGTTTTTGTCAACACCGAGGGCTTCTTTGATAGCTAAGACTTTGTTTTCCGCGTTAAACAACGAACCTTCCATATGTGGGGTCGTTGAGTAGGATCTCAAGATAGTAATTCGTGACTCGGCTTCTTGCCAGCGTTTGGCCCACAAAAGGGCATAAAGGTATTCGATATCAACATTGATATTACCTGGATTAACCCTCAAATAAGCCTCATAAGCTTCAGTTGCCTGCTGAAATTGGTGATTGTACATGGAGCCTCTTGCCAGAGTTGCGTAGGCTTCTGTGTCAGATTCAAATGCACGATCAGCTGTATCGAGGGCTTTCTTTAGATCTTGCCATTGCCCCCTGCGAGCTTTATACAAAGTCAGAGTTTTGCCAGATTTGGCGTTGGTGAAAGGAAACGCACGATTGATGAGTTTCGATGCTTCGTTTGTGCGCCCACTCTGCTCTAAATAATAGATTCCCCAATACACGGCTCGTTCTCGGGTCATCATGTCAGGACATCTGGCATAATCCAAAGCAAGTTCTAGGGTTTCGGGCAGCTCTTTCTGTGCACCGTTGATAAATGACTGTATGTTCTTTTCTTGGCATTTAAGAGCGGTGTTCGCTAGGCTGGTTGCCTGCCATGTAAAGCAAGTCATGAATGCAATGATTTTAAGTCGAGACACTGTGGTTACCGCCTGATGCAGAAGGCTCATCCCTCGTCTCCTCGGAGAACCGCTTGGGTTTAGTTGGCCTCGAATACCAATCACTATAGTTTCCTTATTTTTAGCAACTAGGTAGATTTTATTAGGATACCAGATAAACTAGAAGAACAAATAATTATCTGCCCCTAATTATCCCAATAGGGGGACCTCTACGACTAGGACTATCGATGACTTCTTTATATAAAGTTCTTTTAGCGAATCTTGGAAAGTTGGGGGTTTCGTTATTCATTTCAATGAGTTTAGGGGTTTTTCTTAAGGCGTATATGCCACGAGCATTGGGTGTCGAGAATATTGGGCTATTTTATTTCGCAGATAGCCTCAGTTTTATCTTTTTCACCTTTCTGCCTCTCGGAGTTCATACCTTCGTTAATCGAGTGATCCCTCCGGATCCTCAAAAAATATTTGTTTACTATCGCAGCATTTTAGTTTTTATGTTGTGCTTCGCTGTGGTTTTGTACCTCTTTTATACTGGCTATGTATATTTTCTCGGAGACAAAACAGGTTTTCTTCCTATCATCCTTTGTGTTGGTGTATTTCAAGCCTTTCATGTTTTAACCAAAGATATTCTCAAACCAATCTTTATTGCCGCAGATCAAGTTAATTTTGTAAGTCGTATGGATATTCAACATAAAGTTGGTCAAGTGTCTCTGGTTTGTCTTAGTCTGCTCTTACATCCAGATTTGCTCTTAGTATCTTTGATGTTTGTCTTAAGTCAATTCATAACCTTTGCCTTTTATCTGGGGAAGTCCTTTAGTCTAGGATGGCAGCAATCGGAGTTTCGCTGGAGCCATTGCAAGCAGTTTATTATTGTGGGTCTGCCTTTCTTTATCAATAGTGCACTCTTGTCTTTCTATGGAAACATCGATATTACCATGTTGGAGCATTTTGGTACCCATGAGGAAGTTGGTTGGTATGGATCATCACAGCAGTTAAAAGGTATATTTATGATGATCGTACCCCTCTTGCAGTCGGTGATTATGCCGCTTCTTTCCAAGCAAAGTTCCCTTGGGGAGGAAGCCTTTCTTGAGTTTGTCCAAAGGATTTACTGGGCTTTGATTTTTTTATCTTGGTTGTTGTCGGCAGGTATGGCTCTTTTTTCCTTTGAGATCGTCCCGCTACTTTTTGGTCAGCCTTTTCAACCTGCCGTCAACTCAGTGATTCTCCTAGCGCCAGTGATTCTTTTCACGTACATGAACGTTTTCCTGTCGTTAATCCTCAACCTCATCAGTTCTGGAAAAGGCATGATAGTGGTGACGTCTATTAGCTTGGGTTTGAACGCCTTGCTGAACATTTACATGATCCCTTGGGGCTTAAAACTCTTTGCTCAGGGTGGTGGTGGTATTGGTGCTAGTATCACAACAATAGTTGCAGAGGTGTTCGTATTTGCCGCTCTGCTATATATTACTCCCCTAAAAATCCTAACGTGGAAAAATGTGATTTTGTCTTTAATCACTTTCCTTGGTGCTGGTTTAGTGAGTTACTTTTTGATCATTCAACCTGATTTGAGTCCATGGCTACGGGGTGCCCTGTTTCTCCTGATTATCCTGATCAGTATAACCCTAGCGTTTGTTTCGCAACGAGATATTATTTTGAAATTTTTGAATCACTATCGGGCACAGAAATAGACCCTTAGCTATAATCGTCGCAGGTTTCTGCAGGTGGGTCTTGTGTGGGAGTCGCCCCATTGGAGGTAGCGGCGACAACGATATCAGGAACACCAAAAATAGTAACGAAGGAATATCCTGCAATTCTTGCTGATGCCACTATACTAATAGCTAAATCGGCGGTATTGGGATGATCCAAAGATAAGCCGATGTGAGCACCATCCGAATTATCGATCAACGTGATAAAGGTACTGGAACAGTCTTCCACAGAGATTCCTTGCTCCCAGCATGCGAGGTCCAAGCCCTCATCGTTTTCAAAGGCTATCGGGCCTGCATACTTACTCAGTCCACTTTGATTTAAATGATCAATGATGTCTGTGGTGAACGCATTTTGAGGGGCCTTGAACAGAAAGCTATTATTTTTGATGTACGGGGTAATCAATGCATCCGCTAGCCTAACATCCGATGATGGATCCGATAACGACGTGAGTGGGTTGCCCGAGTACCCTTGATTAGCAATAAGATGGCCTTGACTAACCAGCCCCTTGATCTCGGCTTCGTTACTCTCAATACTTGACCCTCTTAGAAAAAATGCTGAGGAGATGCCATTCGACCGAAGGGTCTCTCCGAGAGCTTCGATGTCCTCGTAAACATCTCCATAAAACGAAAGAACCACTTGCTGGCTAGGGAGAGTCTCGTTAGAGATAAGCGTCTTGGCTAGTCCTGGAGCGTCAGTAACGCACTGATCATCAGTGGAGATACTTGAACATCCGCTTAAAAATACCGCTGTAAAGACTCTTAGATACATGGTGATCTTCCCATTCGGTTGACGAGATTTTTGACACACATCCACCCTACATTTTAGCCTCTTTACCATAAGTCTTCAAATTTATATGGAAAAGAATCTTTCTGCAAGGCAGCATTCTGGCCCCGGACTTGCACTATATCTTACGTTGTCTCTGTATTTGTAAGGAACGAAACACATGATGAACCTGAAGCTGCTGAAACTACTAGGCCTTACTGTATTGCTATCCGCATGTCTGGATAGCGCTGACGACTCACTTAGCCCTAAGGCAGTAGATTTTATGATCAAAGGCCGATCGGTTGACCAAACCGGGGCCGGTATTGAAAACGTCGATATCTACCTGAACGATGCCGTGGCTATTAGTGCTCGTTCCGAAGAGTCGGGGCAATTCGAGGTTCAGATTACAGCATCAGACCTAGGTATTAGCCTGACTGATGAGCCGCCTTCCATAAAGTTGTATTACCAAGCAGGGGATTCTTCTAGTTTTGGAGTGAGTGATTCCATTCAAGTTGCTTGGGGGACGACCTTTGATCTTGGAGATGAGGTCTTAACCTTTCCTGTAGATTTTTCGGGAAGCATCACTTTATTCGATGGTGTTAGTCTTATTCCAGCCAATGGTGCAGATATCTCTTTAGGTCGAGAGACAGCCACATCTTCCGAGGATGGATCCTACGGGTTCGAACAGATTCCCAGCGGCACCTTGGATCTAACAGCGTCCTTCCCTGGTTATTTACCATTCGAAACGACAATTAATACGAATCAGCTGCTTAATGGTAGCCAGACAGGAAATATCACCCTTTTCCGCGAAAGTCTCGCCGGGGTCTTGATATCCGGTTCACTAAACTCCGGAAATTTACAAGAGTTCCTTTGCCGTTTCGGCTCAGATGTCGCGTTTTATAAAGTCGCGACAGACTTGGATTTTGTCGGACAATCTGGAGAGCTACCATCGGAATGGATTGCCATTCAAGATGCCATCGTGGTTGATATTTCGGGAGCGACGAAGGTTTTCTACCAGTTTGCTAATCAAGAGCAAGACGAGGTGAGTCCCATTTACTCCATCGACTTGATCGATGGAACACTGAGTAGTCAGCCATGAATAAGTCCATCCTTATCGTCACACCGTCGAGATTGACGCCGGCAAATTCTGGAGGGCATTACAGAACCCTAAACGTCGCTCTTGGTTTGTCTCGTGCTGGTTACCATACGAAGGTCTTAGCTTTGGCGGGACGAGCGGATAACTATAAGGACCGCGGAGCTAAGCAAGCAGATTTCGATATCATGCAAATAGAAGGTGGGCTTGAAGAGGTCGTTGATCTTTCTCTTTCACAGGGTGTCGCACAGACGATCTTTAGGCGTCTTGGATACTCAAAACTTTGGGCCTATATTGCCTGGCCATTAATAATTGCTAGCCGCAAAACGAAGTCGTTAGTGGACGCTGCAGATATTGTTATCTTTGACTCTCCTTTTGTTCACAAAAAGGCTTTTTTCAAGGGTAAATCCACTTATGTTCTCTCTCATAATGTGGAAGCAGATATCAGTCGAGACGCTAAGTTTTTAGAACGTATCTTCTGGCTACCTCTAGTCAAACGTGTCGAACGATCTCAGCCTGCACGCATGGCAGGGATCATCACCTGCGCACCCTCTGATACAGAGTTTTATCGGAATTTGCATCATTCCGTCTGTGAAGTTGCCAACGGTATGCAAAGACTATCCAGTACTTTGGAAGATGATAACCATGCACGGACATCTCTTGGTATTGATGAGGATATATGTTTACTGTTCGTTGGATCTAACTATGGTCCAAATAAAAAAGCCGCAGAATTCCTCCGAGAGTTTGTTAGGAGCCATTACCAAAAACTAATCGAAAGTCGAGTTAGATTTGTTATTGCAGGTTCTGTTTACGACGAGCCATATGAAGATGAAGTCCTTACCATTACTGGGCGAGTAGAGTCTATGACGCCATATCTACAAGCCGCTGATATCGCTATAAATGCAGTCACCACAGGGTCTGGCAGTAACGTTAAAAACTTTGAAGCCTTAGCTGCAGGCTTACCTATTATTAGCACTGAATTTGGACTGCGTGGATTGGATCCCAGTTTGGTCGAACGATTATGGCTATATGAAAACGATCATGAATTACTCGATATCATATTGCGTGTTGCAGATGGTCGAAGATATTTAAAAGATCTTGGCGATCAAATTTTGGAAGATCATAAAGATCACATCCTTATGGATAGCATGATTGAAAACAAACTAATCCCTTTTCTGGAATTGACTCATATATCTGACGGTGGAGAAAAATCATGAAACTACAAAAGAAGTTACTACTCATCTCGGCGGTACTCATCCCTCTTGCCTGCATAGGAAAGAAAACGAGTAAGGATAATCGAGAAGAAGAAGGTCCCACCAAGGATCCAGTTCCTGGCGAGGAAGAAGAAGGCCCTAGCAAAGAGCCAACTAATATTCCCGTGGTGGTTACACCTGAAGGTAATATTGCCCTTCCCCCGGTAAGTAAGTTTATGTTTGGTAATGTCAATGCAGCTGACGGTGATGATGTTGTTGCTTTCACGGCTGATGGTGTATATGTAAGTGAACTGAGTGGTGATGGCAGTCTAGTGTACTCTCGATGGTATGCAGGAACCCTTAGTTCGGATTTTAATATCTATCCTGTGTCATTGGCCGATGTCGACGGCAACGGACAAGATGATCTTGTATTGTTTGGTGGTGAGGGGACGTTCGTAGCCCTAGCTGAAGCTCAGCAATTCAAGGCACCCGTTTTATGGTCATCTAATTTCGGGCGGGAATCAGCAAGCCTAAGCTATCTCAACCAAGATATTCACCCTCGATTTCTCGCTGATGCAAACGCTGATGGTAAAGCTGATATTTTAGCTTGTCATAGTGAAAGTTGTTTTGTGGCTGTTTCCACTGGTACCTCTTTTGTCGCTAGTACACTGTCAATTGATGACTTTGCTCGTGAAGCTGATGGTACAACATCAGACTCCGGTTGGGTTAATATGAATACTTTCCCTCGAGGGTTTGCTGACGTGGACGCTGACTCACGTGCCGATATCATTGGATTTGGCCAGCGTGGGTTGTGGTTGTCTGGTAACCTAGAGGCTGGCTTTACGCCCAAAGAAGAGGTGGCTGATCAGGGCCCAGTACTTGCTCTTTATGGCACAGACCAAGGTTGGATTAGTCAAGAGGCCATGCCACGATTTATCGGAGATATCGATGGCGATAAGCGTGCTGATATCGTGGGCATCAAGGATGGGTCCTTTGTCCTTTCACTAGGTCAGGTAGCTTTTGCTGATTCTGAGAGTATTGCTTTGGCTACCATCCTTGGGGATGTCTCTTTAAGCTTTACGAGTCAGTCACTGTTCCTGGCTGATGTTGACGGTGACTCAAAGGATGAATTTGTGATTGTGACCAATGATGGTAGGCTGCAGGGATTTGAGCTAAAGTAATCGGAAAAAAACGGTAAAGGTTCAGACTCTATAATTGTACCTTAACTCTTATTTTGGCTAACAGTTACCTTACAATTCTGCTTAAGGTCGATATAAATAACCTTGAGACTTTATTCCCGACTAGGGTACTAAAAGTTACGCGATTTTTCTGATTCGAAGAGGAACCTCGTGCGTATAGTCGGGAAGAGTCAGCACAAAGCAAGTCTCCTTACTCTCGAAGTCAAGCTCGAGTTTCCCAGAATGCTGCCCGGCAATCGTTTGTGAGATACTCAAACCAAGTCCTTTACCTTGACTGAGACCATCAGCCGTAAAAAAAGGATCAGTAATTCGTGATGCTAGTTCGCGATCCATTGGTGGGGCTGAGTTAGAGCATCTGACGAACACCTGATTCTGGTATCGATGGGCTCGAATCGCAATCCAGCCCTCATCACAAGTGTCCTTTTCAAGTGCTTCGATAGCATTTGACGTGATGTTTATTAGGATTTGGCCGATTGAAATTGTGTTGCAGTAAATGTGGATTGCGGGGTCAATCTCAATAATCCAACGATACCCCAAACTCTTGAGTTTCATATCATAAATGCGTGTCACATCTTCCACAATATCTCGAAGAGCAGCGATTGAGTAATTATCCTGCTGGGAAACGTGGGACAGGCGACCGAGTGAAGTGATGATACCTCGAATTCGATCTACCATCTCGGTGATCTTGAAAAGTCTGACGGCAATGACGGCCGGTTGTTCAGGGTTATTGGCATCCAAGATTTTTTGAATAATATTGACGTTTCCCAAGATGACGGCCAGTGGGTTATTAACTTCATGAGCGATTCCGCCGGCCATTTCCCCAAGAGATGAGAGTTTTGCAATCTCGATGGTCTTTAGCTTTTGTGTTTCGAGAGCTTGTAGCGCGTCCGTTGATCTCTTTGCAAGTTTAAGGATGACAAATTCAAAAAGGGAAACACAAGCCATCATGAGCATGAGTGCCAAATTGAATTCGATTAGGTGTACTAGGTTCGTGGATTTTTTACCTGTGGTCAAAGAGTCTATATAGTTAGTGGCAATGACGTTGTAGGATATTAGTGTGATTATTGTTGCTGGTATGACGAGCTTGATCCCACCAACTAATGAACCCCCAGTTAGGATCAGGCAAGTCCATAGCACTTGGGGGTTAAAGATTCCAAATTCCTGAACCTGGTCGACGTAGAAACTGATATTCACTGCCAAGATAAGCATAATAACAAGAAAAGCGCTCAGGACAATATTACCAGTAAAGCGAAGTATAAAAGGGGCTCCTAACAGGGCCAGCCAGGCAATCCATGTAATAGGGGGAAAAGAGTCAAAAATAAATAGACTGAGAAAAGCGAAGGCAAAAATCCCGAGGAAATCCATCCCAATCAGAACTCGACACCGAGCGAGTAAAATAGGGTCGCGGAAATTTTTAGGGTGAATACACCTATCTATGATTTCAATTATTCTTTTCATAGCGTTAAGGTATCGGATTCTATCAGATAAAAATAGGACCCTAAATCTTACTTCTTGAGCAAAGTTTATTTAAGGGGGAGGATAGGCAGGAACTTTTTGGATTCAATAGAAAAACGTTGATTTTTTTGGGTTAGACATCATCGCTCGACCAAGCATGATTGGTTTTTCGATCAGAATACAAGTCTTTCGAGGCAGAAGTATTACTCGATGCCCTACTGCTATTGCGCAAATGTTCCTACATGAGCTTGGACCACCGAAATTCGGACAGGATCGTCACGGCCCTCAGCCAGGCAAGTTTGGTCACTACATGGGCTTCGCATGGTGCAAAAATAACTCGTTAAGAGTTTATGGCAGGAAAGGCTGTAAGAGCTATAGGCGTAAGACCCATTCTCTTGAAAGCCAATTCCCGACCCGAAACCTCGAAACCCATCCTCTCTTGGCAGCCAGCTGTGGATGTGCTTGGCTTTTTTCGGGCCATTGCGGCTTGAACGGAAAGTAATCATTCCAGACCGATTAGAAACATAAGTTCCCGAGCAAACGTTTTTTGATGGCTTCTCCATATGAGCAAAAGCACCCCAGCGAACTTCGCAGTGATGCTTTTTCCTCAGCCTTTTACCCGATGTGCGGCAGGATACGCTTACTGGAGCGTTGCCAAAGCGGAGTTGGCCACCGTTGGCAAACTCTTGGATATAACCATCAATGTGCTTGGATATCGTCTTCGCCAGGTTACCAGTAAACCGGGTTAAACGTCCGTCGACGATGATTTCACTTTGATCGAGGCCGCAGGTGACGACATCTGTGGCCGCAGGTCCTTGCCCCACAGCTTTCAAAGAAACCAGCAGACTGATACAAGTAACGAATATAATTGATTTCATTTAATTGACCTCCGGTGAATACCTAGTGATAGACCACAGGCTTGGTGGTGTCAATTGTGCATTGTATTGGGTAGAAAAAGCGCGGGATATCAGCGCGCTATCCTTGAAATAAATAAGTCTCGTGCTAAATTCGTAGGGTCGCAATTGCCAGGCTAGCGGCTAATGACGCCATTTGATACTACAGCCCATGCTTGGCATCTGCTGAGCGGAGGTCTCTCCGGTTGCGGATATTTGAAGCATAGCGTCCAACAGTTCGGTGCTCCTGGCACTGGCATCGTTGAGCCTGGCATCGTCCAGTCGCCCTCGGTAAGCAAGTTTGCCGTCCGCGTTGAAGCAAAAGAAGTCCGGAGTGCAAACCGCGCCATAGGTGGAGGCGATCTTTTGATCTTGATCGACGAGATAGGGGAACGTAAAGCCATGCTTTTTCGCAAATTCAATCATTCGCGGAGGACTGTCTTCAGGTACATAAGAAAAATCATTCGAATTGACAGCATAGACTTCGATGCCTTGGTCCATGAGAGCCGCAAAGTCCTCAGTCATGCGATCAGCAATGGCTTTGACATAAGGGCAGTGATTGCAGATAAACGCGATGACGCGCCCCTTGGGAGACTTAGCGTCATGGAATCCATGTTCTTTGCCAGATGCATCCGGCAGGTGAAATGGTTTGATATCCCAACCGAGTTCATCTGTAGGTGTTTCTAGCAGCATGGACAGCGCCTCCTATGTTGACAAAAGGCTACATAGTTGCCTTTTCCTTGTATGGTGTGAACGTCTCTGTGCGTCCGATCCAAGAAAATCCGATAAAACCTCTGACGTTGAGGTTACCATCGTCTCCCAGACTCAATTTACTCTGATAGGTTTTACCATTTTTTGGATCGTAAATGGTACCCTCGGTATACTCACCATCATCAAATTTAAAGTTTTTTAACAGAACACTGCCAAGAATAGTCTTGGTTTTCATTTCGGGATCTGGATTCTCTTTGTCCAAGCGTCCTTTGAGTTCAGGTTTGGTCCAAATAATTTTTCCGAAATATTTATCTTTCTCTTTATAGATTTCGATCCGTCCGTCTTTGCTAGGTGTCCACCATTGACCGACGATGGCATCTTTATTTTTCTCGGAAGCGAAAACTGCACCGGACAAGAAGGAAGCCGCAAGAAAAAGCATAGTGAATAGTTTTGTCATAGGTATACTCCTGTATTTATTAGGACAGTTTACATTGTGATATTGAGGTCTCACGCCTGATCTATACCTTGATCAGCCGATTATTGCTATATGGAATAGTCAAAAAAGCCTTTAGCAATTGAGAATCAAAAGGATACTTTTTTTCGATTCTGTTTGGTGTGACTTCTTTGTTTTTTAGCGTCCAGGCGTCGCTCTTTTGATGCCTTGGTCGGTTTGGTTTTTTTTCGTGGTTTGGGTGGTTGCCAGACAGAATTGATCATAGTCACAAGCTTGTCCTTGCAGGCCTTCACATTTTGCGGCTGATCGCGGAAAGACTCACTCTGGACGAGAAAGATTCCGTCCTGACTAATGCGGTTGCCAAAGGCCTCAATAAACCGTCGTTTAACACCACCAGGCAGCTCTGGAGATAGCCTCATATCCCATGACAGTAGTGCCTTAGAATTAACCTTGTTCACATTTTGGCCACCAGGCCCAGAGCTGCGGGCAAAACTTAAAGAGTAAGCCTCTGATTTTATATTAAAATTCTCGTTTATCGGTATCATACTGAGCTAAGTCACTATATTTATTGTTTTTACTGTATCTATGCCATCTTTTTTGTCAGCATTAGCCTATCTAGTGGATTTTCTTGCAATTTCTATTCCCAGTTCCATAATGTTTGTGTTCGGAATCTAGACCAGACTACTATATAAAAGACTTTCTCCGAATGGTGGCAACGGTGAAAGACATGGAATTTATGATTGACGAGTACTGGAAACAAAAATCCCTGGAACAGATGAGTGACGAAGAGTGGGAAAACCTCTGTGATGGCTGTGGCAAATGCTGCCTAAACAAGGTTGAAGATTACGATACTGGAGAGCTTTTCTTCACAGACGTGGCATGTAAGCTCCTTGATCTTAAAAAATGCCGCTGCCAGTCTTACAAAAATCGTAAGCGCTTTGTTCCTGACTGCCAGATATTGACGCCAAAAAAAGTCAGACGCTTACCTTGGTTACCATCTACATGTTCCTATAGGCTCTTGGCAGAAGGTAAAGATCTTCCTTCCTGGCATCACTTAAAAACGGGCAGTCGGCAGAGTATTCACAACGCCGGACAATCCGTGAGAGGCCGTTGCGTTGATGAAAGACATGTTAAAGACCTGGAAGATCATATTATTGATTGGATTGAGTGAATCGGACGGTGAGACTCTTTACCGGGTTTCAGTGCTCTTGCGGCTGAACGAGGACAAATGGGCTGACAATCATCAAATTGAAGGTCATTTCTGGGTTCTGAGACCACTTTGCTGCATCTTCGTCGTTACTGAGCCGGAAATGGTCATCTTGCATCAGGCGCCTTATTTTGGGGGCGTCATCATCTGCCATAGCATCAGCGACCTCGCTAAGCTCCACTTGCGAACTAACAAAACAAAGGCGATTATAGGCAAACTCTCGGGCGATATCTGGCCAGGTAACCGTATATACTTTTTCGTCGCGGGTATCGATTCTGTCAGTCATAATAGCCTCCTTATTCTCGGAAAATACCGCGAATGTCGGAGGAATGAAAGAAAAAATTTCTTAGCTCATCGCTCGGGTGCCCAGAATTTTCGTTTGATGGCTCCCTCGGTAGCATAACGTGTTGATTTTAGGGCGCCTTCATAACTGATGATAGGAGCTAAGTTAGGATCTTGAAGTACTTCTGCGACAGGAAGAAACACGTTGTTCACCAGCATCATTCCTGCCACTAGTCTCAGTCCATGGCTGTAGTCGGCGTAATAGTTTCCGTGAATGGTGCTCAAGGGTTGGATGGCTTTACCGTTGGGTCTATGCCAGCCGTAAATGGCGACCTTTCCCCGTTTGCGAGAAAGGCGGTTGGTTATCACTATGTCCTTCTTATGGCCCGCAACTAGGTTTTTTTTCGACCAAGATCCCAGCTGTCTTTGGATCGTCAAGTGATGCCGTTGAAATTCATGGGTCGTCACCATCCGGGAGGATGGCTTGAAAGGAATCGGCGTCAGCTTTAAATCTGCCTGAGCGTAGATTTGATCCACCAATTTTACTGTAGGAAGAACGCAGCCGAAGTGGTCTGCGATCCACTGAGCGGTGACAGGGTTCATGGGCATACGAACAAAGTCTTTATCGCTGCCAATGGATAAGTAATCTGGCATCACCCAAACCACTGCTTTGACTTGAATTCCTGTTTTGAGAGTGTGCTGAATCACGATTGGTTTGAAGCTTCTTAAGAAATTAGGGATATTTCCGCGCCTAGCCTCCTTAAGAATGGCCCTTTCCCGATCATACTCGTTAAATCGAATGATGCGCTTTAGGAATTCAGTTCCCTTAGCTGCGAACCCATAGCGTTTGGGTATGCCTGGTGCAGCTTCAAACACCTGACGTTGATTCTGGGTGGTGCTACAGCCCGTGCTGAGAACTATCAATAAAAGCCCAAATCTGGCTACCCAATGTTTTATCGGCATCGTTAAGCTTCCGTATACAATCCATAATCTTAGTTTAAAGAATTTTCCGAAAAAAATCTTGGGTACGTTTGCACTGTTACGTTGTTATGTAGCGATAATTGATAAGTTTTTCTAAAGCACTTGCCAATTTCACACGATACCATCTTTCAAGGACGAAGGCGGGCAAATTACATGGGTCTTCTCAGTAAGTTGTAGGAGCATAGACCCAAGAGGATTGCACAGTTGAAATATTTGAGTAGATGTAAATGGGTTGGGATGAGTCTAGTGACGGTCTGGTTCCACCCCTGCAGTTTGGCAAAAGATGCGGAAACCAAGTCGCCGAAAGCTATTGTGGGCGACGTGGTTACAAAGCAAAAAGTAGACGCTCTGAGCAAAGAGGATACTATCGGACCGAGTCCAGACTCGGATACTGCTGAAACCATCGTTCCAGAAAACAAACCCTCTGAAACCACGAGGCCTCAATCAGTCGTCGATATACAGACGGAAAAAACATCTTACACCATGATGTTCAAGGCAGGAGGAAATGTGCAGGGGGAGGTTGAGCTTATCAACCTGAATCCAAAGATAAACGTCTGGTATCTGCTTAAGGTTGTCTGGCCTCACAAGAAAAAAACCGAATGGTTCCATTTGGAAAATATTTATCCTGAGACGAACAGGCTGGGTTTGGATGAGTCCTACTATACCGGAATCGTCATAAAATCTAGTAAACCCGCGCGCCGCTGTGATTTGTGGGCTCAAGATGGTGCCGAGATCAAACTCGCAAAATATACAAAGAAGCCTTATTACGAACTATGCAACGGGCTGGTGTATATGCGCAATAAGATCGAAGGCTATCGAACGACAAAGGAATGGGTGGTTGAGTTTTTAAGAGACAACGTTTGGGGAGGGGAGACTCTTACTGAAATCGTGAAAAATACCATTTACAAAGATGCGTTTCTACTAGACTCAGAATCTCAGTCGGGCTCAGAATCAGATCTGTTGGGGGCTTTGCGCAAAGGATTTCCTTCTCCAGCTGCTGTGGCCAAGAAATCGGCAGGCAGTAAAACCACTTCTGGTGAGCTCGGGATAGATTTTATTGGTGGCGCAAAAGATGCCATGGTATACGGCAAATGGTATCAAACAAAACATCACAAGGGCGCTTTTGTTTCCATTATCAAGCCGAATCTCTTGTCTGAAGACATCCTTACCAGCCACAAAGATTACGTTAAGTCTTTGGAAAAGGTCGAAGCAAAGGCTACGAGCTACTTGGTAGCCTTCGATTTAAGTCAATATGAAATGCACTTTGCCTTGGGTACCGAGCACCCTAGAGCCGATTGGTCGGCTCGGGTTCGCAAACAGGACCGCGAAGCCGGAATTCCCGGTCCAGATGGATTTGCTAATTACGCACCTCTAGCAGGGACAGGGTTAATCTCACCTCATCACGCACAGTCGGTGGTAGCAACGTTTACGGCTGGGTTTAAGCGCAGTCATGGGGCCTTTAAATGGGGTAAGCTCGCCAAAGTCAATAGTGGCTCGCATTACGGATTTATCGAGAACGGTGTGGTCATGAGTAAGCTTCAACCTGGGCTTGCCACAATCGTAGTGGATAAATCTGGCAAGGTAGACATGAAAACTTGGCGAAAGGAAGATGATGATACCGTTGCCGATTTTAAGTACGCACGGCAAAACGGTGTTCCCATCATCGATTACGATCCTGTTCTGAATAAATCGAAACCAGGAGCCTTCGTTAGTAACTGGACATTAGGAAACTGGTCAGGATCCCAGGATAGGGCGTTTCGGACTCTTCGTGCGGGGGCTTGTATTAAGGATCACGATGGTAAGCAGTTTCTGGTTTACGGATATTTTTCCAGTGTCACACCCACTGCGATGGCTCGTGTTTTCCAAGGATATGGTTGCCGGTATGGGATGCATTTAGATATGAATGCCCTTGAGCATACGTATCTTGCCACCTACTCCCACGAAAAAGGTAAGGGGCCTGTCCCTAGTCAGTTGATAAAAGGTATGAAAGTCCTTGATGAGAGATTCAAAGGTAATGTACCCCGATTCATCGGTTATCCAGACAATCGAGACTTCTTTTATTTAACGGAAAAAGGGGATAAGCCTTGACTCTAAAGGTCGTGAAATCCCCCAATAGACACCCACTTTGTGTCGACCTTGATGGTACGCTGGTAAGATCGGATACCCTTTTGGAAGCGATCCGGTGTTTGCTGCAGGAAAATATTTTATATCTCTTTATGCTGCCGATCTGGTTGAGTCAAGGAGTCATTTCCTTCAAATTTCAGGTTATCATGCATACTCGCAAATTCGATGTCTCTAAGCTGCCGTACAATCAGTCAGTCCTTGATCTGATAGCCGAAGAAAAAGAGGCTGGACGTCCAATCGTATTGGCGACAGCTAGCCCTTATCCAGTGGCAGAAAAGATAGCCGATTTTCTCGGCGTTTTCTCCGAGGTATTGGCGACTGATGAACATTGCAATTTGAAGGGGCAGGCAAAAGCTGATCTACTGGTGAAAAAATACGGAGATAAAGGCTTCGATTATGTTGGTAATTCCAAAGTGGATCTTGTGGTCTGGCGCCATTCTCAAAGATCATTTTTAGCGAATTGCTCATTGTCTTTGCAGGCTAAGGCCAGACGAATAGCCGATGTTGCTGCCGTGATGTCGCCTAAAAAAAGTCTCATTTCGCTACTGGCAAAACAGATCCGTGTCCATCAATGGGCTAAAAATATTTTGATTTTTTGTCCCATGATCCTTTCCCATCAGTATTTTAACATCGATGTATGGCTAGAGTGCCTTCACGCTTTTGCGGCGTTTTCCTTGGTTTCGTCTTCGGTATATATCGTCAACGATCTATTAGACTTGGATTCGGATAGACTACATCCAGAGAATCGCTTTCGACCCTTCGCTAGCGGCGGCCTTTCACTGATTTGGGGGGTGGTACTTTTTCCAGGTTTGCTCGGTTCGGGACTGATACTAGCCGGGTTACTGTCGTGGCAGTTCTTTTCCATCATCGTAAGCTATGTTGCTCTTACTACAGCTTATTCTTTGCGGCTCAAGCAACTCGCTATTGCAGATATCATGATTTTGGCCTCGTTATATTCCTGGAGAGTTTTTGCGGGCTCGGTAGCTGCCGGAATCGTCCTGTCTGAATGGTTTTTGGTCTTTTCTATATTCTTCTTCTTGAGTTTGGCCCTGATCAAACGTTGCTCTGAGTTGATTTCACTCAAAAAGCGCAACAAAAATCAGAATATAAGGCGTGGTTATCTCGTAGACGATCTTCCGCTGCTAGTATCTTTTGGTGTGGGTAGTGGGTACATCTCTGTTTTGGTTTTAGCCTTATATTTGAATACGCCGCAACCTCACATAGTGACTCATAACCCGCAACTACTTTGGGCTATCGTTCCCTTTTTGGTTTATTGGATCTCGCGGGTTTGGCTGATTGCTTACCGAGGTCTAATGCCCTCTGATCCTTTGATTTTTGCTATGAAAGACCGCATTAGTTATGGGATCTTTCTCGTGATATTTGTGCTATGGCTGGTTGGCCATAGACTTCCTTAGTGACGGCTTGCCCATCCTATGGTAAGCAGCTTTTGCAAGTTTTTGGATGGGCTTGCTAAGGTCTAAAGGAGGTCTCGTGAATAACTCGGTACAACTATCTTTTAAAGTCTACAGCAGCGATGGAACTCTTTTGGATCAAACTGCTGATGGAGAAACGGCATCAATTACACTTGGGCAGGGTGCCTTGCCTGAAAAATTAGAAGACGTACTTTCCTCCTCTCCTTCAAACACGGAACAAACCATCCCATTAACTGCGGTAGAAGCTTACGGCGAGCGAGACGAATCTCTTGTAACTTGGGTGCTGAAAGAACAATTTTCTGGATTGGACCTTGTAGAAGGGATGCGGCTCGAGGCTCAGTTAAGCGACGACGCGACTCCTGAACATGTTTGGGTAAGGGAGATTCAGGAAGGCCGGGTTTTAGTCGACCTAAATCATCCCTTGGCTGGTATGGATTTGACATTTGTCGTGATGATTCACGGCTAATTTCTATTCATTTCTAAATTAGATACGATTCTTGAGACCTTGTAATGACTGCGGGAACAGATCCTTAGTAAAACGTCCCTCGTCGCTCACAAGGGGCCACAGATCTTGGCTTTGAAGGATCTGATCGTATCTCACCTGAGTTTTTTCACCGTCGATGTCAAGAACCGCCCAATCGCTTACCAATCTTATCCCATGACTGTAATCAGCATAGTGTTTCCCATGAACTGAGCTTAGGGGTTGAATGGGTTTTTCGGCGTTGCGATGCCAGCCATAGATGACGATAGCCTGTGGTTTTTTACTGAGTTTTCTTGAGAGAACGATGTCCTTTTTGTGTCCCGCAATCAACTGATTGGGAAGCTCTTGAATCCGATCGATTTGCTTCTGGACGGTTTTGTTATGCTGATTATAGTACCGGGACGAGGTCATCTGCTTGCCAGGTTTCATAGGTCTTGGTTTGACTTTGACACTAGATTGTTTATAGATGGCGTCCACAAGCTTACGAGTAGGTAATTGGGCTTGAAAGAGCTCTGCAATGGTTTGAGCGCTTAATAGATTCATTGGTATTCTTACAAAGTCACTGTCCGAACCAATGGCTAGGTAGTCGGCTGTGACGTAAGTCGTCAAGGTAATAGCCTTTCCAGATGGTCCGTCCATATGCGTTTTTATAGGTTTCAAAATCCGAAGATGGCTAGGGAAGTTTCCAGAACGAATCTCTCTTACTATGGCTGCCTCTCTTGCCTCATAGGACATTCCCGCGACCGATTGAAGAAACTCAGATCCACTGAGAGCGTAGGGGCTTCGCTCCGGCCATTGGGTGGAAAGATCAATTCCAAAAGCCGACGGTACCATTGAACCTGCAATACATAGACTTGCAAAGATTCTCTTAAATTTATTCATTCTCACTCGTCCTAGAGGTTTTATCTTATCTCTATTAAGATAATTTGCTTTGTTCCTCACTCCTCTAAGAACACTAGTTTCATCGGTTCGCCAGGCTGCTTTCATGAGGTTTTTTAAATAGTTGTGGAAAATTTGATAGATAGCAGAGTCTATTCCATCTCGTACTGGTTTTTGTATAAAGTGCATTGATCCCAATAGGTTATTCGGGTTGTAGAAAAAATCTCAATGACCATGGGAACTTAGAATCAGAAGGGGATTCGCACGAGGCGCATAGTGTGGAGCAAGTCGGATGGGTCAGAGCCCGGCCCCTAAAAGGTTTTGGGGGCCGGTGCCTTAATTATTAATTAGTGTTTTTGTTAGCAATTTCCTCTTTGACTGAGGTTAGGAAGTCCTTGCCGTGGCCCAATGCGAGTCTACGATTGTTTAGGAAAAACGTAGGCGTTCCTGTTACCCCGAGGGAGCTTGCTATTTCACTGGTTTCTTTGACAAAGGCTTTTGCAGCTGGCTCTTTCAAGCAAGCTTCCATCTTAGCCACGTCGATTCCAGCTTCTTTTGCGATCTCCTTAGGTTTTTCTAGGTCCGCAGCATCGTTCATGCTTCCCCATTTGGGCTGGAAAGCGACTTCATGATACTTCCAAAACTGATCGTTGCCCTGCTGAGAGGCACAGTAAGCGCCTTCGATAATACTTCCGCTAAGCTTTGACGGTCGCAGACTGAAGTTTACCTGAATCAGCTTAACACTATCGCCGAGCTCCTTAAGAGCTCCTTTGACCTGAGTGTAGGTCTGCTGGCAATGTGGGCATAAGTAATCTGAAACCTCGACCAGTACATTGGCAGCCTTTGCGTTACCCATTTGAGGGAATCGATCTGTCGGAATCGACACTATTGGTGCTACGGGGTGCTTCACCAAGAGCTTGATCTTTCCGTCAGAGGCATACTTGTCATAGGTGTCCTGGAAGACCTTGGCCTGTTCTTGGCGCATCAGAAATTGCTCAAGACGCGGTTTGAAGTCTTCGAACTTTGCGTCAGGTGGCAAACGACTTTTGTTCTGTTCGAAAAACTCCTTCATTTGCTTATCTGTTACAGTAGCCTTGGGCAGAAGCTCTTCCAAAGGCGGCAGCTCTTTGCCTGCCATACCTTTGTCTGCCGCAAGTGCAAGTCTTAGAGAGTATTCCTTGAGCATACTCTCCTTTTTATGAAAGCTTTCCTTGTCAGCACTGAATAGGCGGTTTTGCAATTCTGAATCGAGCTGATCCTGCCGATAGATCTTCGAATTAACAATAAACAACCCCGGAGATTCTCCCTGGCTAGCTGTACCGCTGCCAACGACTTCCATCCCTTGGGCTTTGCCTTTGTCGACTCCGACGACATAACCGACGGTTCCTCCAATCCCTAATCCACCAACCAGTAAAGTTACAAGTAAACCTGCGTTCATAAATAGACTCCAAGTGCGACGTCAATAATTTTGTCCCTAAGCTTAACTTATATTGACTCTAGGGCCTACTGACAATTCCCAGATTGATTTATCTGTAGAACTGACGTACTAAACGCATCAACCGTTACCGATGTCGCCGTCAAGTTTGCTGCCGGGAACTCTGGGTTCTGGCTGTACGCTTTTGGCAGATCTAAAGTCATCGCTTTCGGGTTTACGTTAAAGATGATGAGAATTTCATCAACAGCGGCGTCGAGACTTCCCAACTCACAACTGTCATTTAGAGACATCATCACAACTCCAGGAGTTTGGCTACTTCCCGTATTTAGGAACTTAAGCCTTTGACTCACGTCTGCAGCCGTCTGCAGACGGAACAATGGACTGGAATAACGTAGTCTCAAAAGCTTTTCGAAGTAGTCACGGGTGCTCTCCATATCAGTCTTTGACGGTGCGTTAGGTACCGCCTCTAGTATGGTGGTGAAAAGAGGCCAGTTGTCGCCATCTTTATCTTCCCTTGGTAGGCCTCGGTTCCATACATGAGTTTCCAGTGTGAAATCGACTTGGTTGTACCAATCTCCCGAATCAAAGCTGTCGCGGTTCAGTGACTTAGAACGCAGGATCTCGACACCCATATGGTAGAACGGAACACCTTGAGCCAGAGAATTCATCGCCAAACCTAGCTTTTGAACCCCAACTCGGTCAGCCATTGGAGAGTCGATAGGTAGCTTGAGCTGGTTGATATCCCAAAGTGTTTGGTTATCGTGCTTTGAGATATAGTTGATGGTTTCGTACGGCTGGCTAGTGTAGCCTGCCGGCGAACC
This sequence comes from Pseudobacteriovorax sp., assembly GCA_013215145.1. Taxonomy (GTDB): domain Bacteria; phylum Bdellovibrionota_B; class Oligoflexia; order Oligoflexales; family Oligoflexaceae; genus DT-89. The sequence continues at coordinate 22,811 of JABSRP010000036.1, read as the reverse complement.
GCCATAACTAATATCAAGACCCGTAACTAGCTGGTCACTGGAGTTAGTAAAGCTGTAGGTCGCAAGGCTACCGGCAAGGCCAATACGAACACGATCAGAGAGCTCGAGGGCTAAGGCCTTGGTATTTTCTGCTGGAGCCGGTTGGTAGTCTGTAAGGGCAGTACACTGAGCGCCGTCTTTTGCCGGCTCTAGCAGGCCACCAAATGAGTTGTTGTTGACGAAAAGACCGTTTACGAGGCCTTGGTTCGTGAGAAGGTAGCCGCAGTCGAAGGGCCCGCCGCCTCGGATAGCATCACGGAAGCGATCGTTGAAGGTTGCGATGCCTGTGCCAGCCATGTTGATCTGGGTTGCGTTCTCACCCCTTTGACCATTCTCTACTTCGCCGAAGTTCCAGCCTTCTCCGTACATGAAGATATCGTCACCAAGAGCAACTTTAAGTTTTTCCATGTTACGCTTCATATGGTGACCCATAAGATCATAGCGGAAGGCATCGACTTTATAGTCATCTCTCCAACGAAGGTGAGTGTCGATCATCAGCTTTTCCATCATAGCGTGCTCAGATGCCGTATTGTCACAACAAGTAGACGTTTCTACTGCTCCTGTGACGGAGTTTTGACGATGATAGTATCCAGGAACCATGCGATCGAGGATTGACTTTGCACCAATTCCGGAGGCATATGTGTGGTTGTAGACAACATCAAGTGAGAAACGTAGGCCAAGATCAGCAAGACCTTTTACCATGGTTCGAAACTCAAGAATCCGAGATTCGTTTTCTGGATTTGATGCATAGCTACCCTCAGGAGCTCCAAAGATTAAAGGATCATATCCCCAGTTAAAACCATCGACGGGGCGTAGGTACTGGTTGATCTCTTGAATCAGTGGAGAGCTCTTCTCGGCACCAAGGTAAACGTCTAAGATGATTTGGTCCTTGTAGGTCTCACATAAGGTTCTTGGCACAGCTGCAACTTTCTCACAAAGGCGGTTGAAACTGTCGAGTAAGTTAACTTGATCATCGACATTTTCTTCGATGGTAGCAAAGTCATTGGAAGGCAAAACCTGAACGTGGGTCAGTCCCGCCTCTTTGAGTCCTTTTAGGTGTGTTAGGGCTGTTGTGGTTGGCTCACCAGCTGCATCTAATAAGGCGAAGGCAGAGTACTTCCCTTTGTGAACACCTGCTGTTGGATCTAGGATACTGAAGTCGCGTACGTGTACCTCGTAGATACTGATATCAGACGGTGCGATCGGAGCCTTGACTAAGGCATCCCAACCAGCTGGCTTAAGATCTGCATCATCGAGGTTTATGAACTGACTCAATCGTGAGTTGGTATTCATATTCAGAGAATAGGGATCGATGACATCGTAGGATTCAACTTTATCGGATTTAGGATGATAAACTTCAATAGCAAACGTGTAGTAGTAACGCTTTGTAATCCACTCAGGGTTTACGGCTGCTGTCCAAATACCTTTATCTCCTGCAGTCATTGGCAGCAGCTGAGGCTCGGCAGAGGGAGTTTCAAAGACCTTTAGAGTCATAGTTCTTGCCGTGGGAGCCCACGCGTTTATTTTTGAGTTTGCACCATCGATGATCAAACCCAAAGCTTCGTCGTTGGCATAAAGGGCATCGATAACACCTGGGATTTGAACCTGAGTGGCACTAACGAGCTGGCCGTTGCTACCAGTAGCCACTGCAACAAGTTGGCTTTTTAGGATCGTTGCTAGGTCTAAGTCGTCTGTTGCAATGGAAAACTTTGTGAACTCATTGAGGTGAGGGAATGCAGCGTTTTCGCTACCTGGAGTAAGGGTTAGAGCGATGCTCTCGCCACCAACTACTTGACCACTTTGATCGTCAAGACGAATGTCAGCGGCAAGGCTATAGCGTAGCTCGTAAGTCAAATCCTCAACGGCTGGCACCTGCCAACGGATTTCTGAGGTATCGACCCAATGAGCAGCCGCACCTGAGATCTCTGGTTTGCGCGGACATAGTTGGTAGTCAGGAGAGCAGAATACTTCGGAGCTACCCTTCTTGAAAAAGACCATGTTGCCAAAACGATTAATATTGAGGCTAAGATCGGCTCCCGTCGACTTATCGTCGCCCTTGTGAATAATTAATCCCAGCGTCTCTGGAAAGGACTCGTAGTCCGTTGGCGCTGCAGAAAATATTGGTGAAGCGGGAAGGGGCACGAGCACGCCAGCGCCGTAATCACCTTCGGTTATGGACGTGAATGCTAACGGCTCCTGCCAAGTCGTCCAGTCCTGACCTGCAAAATCCCAGAGGTGAAGACCCCAGCCTTCGTACATGCCATCATCCGCTTGATAATAAACAGCCATCTCGTCGGCACCAGGAACTATGGGGGGAGCTTCGGTATAGACTTTACTTGTGGCTTCATAAAGCCAACTTTCCGCGCCTAGTGTAATGGTATACTCCCGTGAGACTCCGTCGGCCGTAGCGATGGTGATTGTGGCCTCACCTTCGACGCCAGGAACTTCGTACCGTAGGCCAAAATTATCTGCTGTACCTTCGACTGGGCTGTCGCCAGCGCCAGTCAAAATCCATGGTGCGCTGGTATTCGTATTTGGGTGAAAATACACACTCGTAGTGGGTGTCTCTACAGGTGGTGGTGGATTTGGCACATCAGGCGGATTTGACCCCCCGTCATCGTCTGTACAGGAGTTCATAAAAAACCCTGCTAGGAGAGCTTGTGTCAGTATGATTTTTTTCATGTCTGCCCCGTTTGTAATCAAAGAAATCTTTTGAACAAAATTTACCCGGACTTTATAGAATAACCGTCGCTGCTTGCAAACAAATTGCAATGTGCCAACAGTGCAGGCTTACGAGTAGGAACTTGTTGTGACGAACAATTAAAGACGCTGGGGAAGGAATAATAGATTATGGAACACAGAAATGTTGTAAATTTTCAAAGTTATTTTGTGGATATTCTTGACTTTTATCCATGCTAGCAGCGAGTTTAGCATGCTTCTTTGGGATACTGGGCGGGTTGACTAGGACTGATTAATTATTCTTAAGGTTTGTAGGAATTGCAGAAGACATACGAAATAAATTTAGTTTCAGAACACAAAAAGGACCTAGAAGACTTCCTTTTGGCTATGGGCATTAACCATTTTGTAAGCGCCAGCTCCGATGATTTAGATGTCTCAGAGGGGATGGGCGATGACACCATTGAAGCCATGCTTTCCCAGCAAGAGTCTGCGTTGCCTCTGACGCTCTACTTTTCTGAGTTATCGGAGGTGACTAGCTTTGAAGAAAGGCTGAAGGCCTTTCCTTATCCTTTCTCCGTCACGAAGCGAACCTATCCCAGCCATTTATGGCAGCAGGCCTGGGAGCCTGAGGAAGAGAGCTATTCATGTCCGCCTTTTTACGTCGAGATGAATCCCGACGAAAGCTCACAACCAAGTGATGAGCGCATCCTAATGACCAGTTATGGTGCTTTCGGATCTGGGCAGCATGCCACCACTAAGGCTATTCTATCGCTGCTGATTCAGGTATCGCAGGACCTCGGTCGCGAGTCTCTACTCGACGTCGGCACTGGGACAGGAATATTGACCATCGCCGCCAAGCGTTTAGGCTATCGAACAGTCGTTGCCACAGATATCGATGAAAAGGCGATCCTATCGGCTCAGCGAAACATCGAGCAAAATCAAGTGGAGGTGACGCTTCTATTTGAGTCGTTGCCAGAAAATGATGGGAGACAGTTTGATTGTATTGTATGCAACATTTTACCTCCGGTCTTGGATCACTTGTTGCCTGAATTAAAGGCAAGGCTGAGGCCAGGTGGGCGATTGCTCGTAGCGGGAATCAGCGAGGCAAATCGCGGTCAAACCCTTTCTGTTGCTGAGCAAAATGGCTTCTCGGTGGATCGTGAGCAAAATGTTCGGGCTTGGGTGGCTGTGAGTCTTGCGATCTCATGAGCTGACTTGTGCTGAGAAAAAAAGCTTTCTATCATATTCGTTAGGACTACAAGGAGGTGTTCATGGTTAAGTGTTATCGTATCCTATTGGTTTTGATCGGGTTTTGCTTCGCGGGGCCAAACTTATGGGCCAAAGAGACTGTTACCTTCAAGCATGAAGGAAAACCGGTTCTGACCCTTGAGGCAAAGAAAAGCCTTCATCTAAAAAAGATCACCTCTGTGGAATTGATGCCTGCTAAGGGAGTCGATATTTCGGTTATATCTTTTGATGCGATGATGCCATCTCATGATCACGGCATGGTGGTGAAAGCCACCAAACCTGAAAAACTCAAATCTGGAGCTTATCTGGTTAAAGGAGTCAAGCTCCACATGCACGGTCCTTGGGTCCTAGAGGTTAAGGCAAAGCTTTCGGGAAAAGCTGTAACACTGACGACACCCTTTGATGTCAAGATGTAGCCAAGGCTATTGAGGAAGGTTAGAGTTGTCTTCGGGGGTCAATACCTCGAAGGTTTTTTTAGCGAGATTTTTCCGAACATTGACGGCGTTGAAGATCTTACCGTTCATGGCAATGTAAGACCCAGGTGGCAGTAATTGAACTGCAGCCAAAGCGCAACCGACGTTAAAGGCGGCGTCAGATGATTTGATTTTTGCAGGCTCCATCGAACCTGTAAATACGCATACCTTATCGTCGATTCCTGAAAGTAATTTCGCTGTTTCTGCCATGGTATCGGTACCATGTGTGATGATAATGCGCTTCTCTTTGCAGCGCGATACCTTGCTATAGATCAAAGCCCTGTCTTCATCAGTAAGGTCTAGACTGTCTTTTTGTAAGATGGATTCGATTTGATAGGGGACAGCAATGCGTGATTCGCGAAGGATGTGCGCAATTTGAGGCTCTCCTACTTGAAACTCGCTATTTGCATCGAAATAGACCTTATCGATGGTACCGCCTGCTGTCAGAATCATGATGCCGTTATCCATGAAACCCCTCTTTAGAAGAACGCCCGAATCAAAAGATTTGAGTAAGTCAAATTAACATATAATACCCATGCGAATTGCGCAATGGGAAAATGCTATAGAACTCTACAAAAAGCAAAAAAAAAACGTCTCAAACCTTAAGTAGGCTAGATACTTGCCGAAAAGACCTTGGACTTGTATGCGATGAGGGGCTTGGTCAGGATGTTTAAAGTTGCTGGAATCTTTGTTTTTTTTGTGATTTTCGTCACCTTAGATCTCAGAGCCGAAAATCTTAAAGACATTTGGCAGAAAGCGCATACCTTAACCCCACTAGAAAAACCCATGCTAAGCCCGCAGGATCTGAAGCAAGCACGCTTTGGCAGAAAACTATTCTTCGACGCTCGTATGTCTTTTGGTGGGGAAATATCCTGCGCGAGCTGTCACAATCCAACCAACTTTTTTGCCGATGGACTGCCCACTAGTAAGGGATTGTCTATAGGAGAAAGAAATGCCCCGACCGTAGTGAATAGCTTCGCTCTTGAGCGAGCCTTTTGGGATGGGCGCTCTGATCACATAGCGGCTCAGGCCCTTGGACCCTTGGAAAATATCGCAGAACACGGGACGAACAGACTGCAGGTCGTGCGGCATGTCGAGAGTTTCTATCTGAAAGAGTACCAAAGTATTTTTGGTGACTTTCCTGATATCGAAACCAACCGGTCTCAAGCAAAGCCATCGTTTGCACAGGTATCCCTTACGGAAAACCTGAAGCGCCGATTCGAAGACTCTAGCTTTTTCTCATTTTTAAAAGGGACGTTTTCTCTGGCCGCGAGACGGCATGCGAAACCACCCAAAGACGCTATATCCTGGCAGCAGGGTTATGAGGCCTTGAAACCAGCTGACAAATCTCGGATAAATCAAGTCTTTGCTAATATTGGTATTGCTATTTCCCAGTACGAAAGGACGCTCACGGCCACCCGTTCTCCTTTTGATGCATTTATGGCAAACTGGACCGATCCGGGTGAGGTACCACTGTCTCAGAACTTCGACCAGGGTGCCTTCGAGGGGCTAAAGATTTTTTTAGGAAAGGGGCAATGCACCAACTGCCACAGCGGTCCAAATTTCACCGACAACGAGTTTCATAATATTGGAGTGATCTCTGAATTTGGAGATCCAGGGCGGGTGGTTGGCCTTAGGCTTGCCGAGGATGAGGGCGCCTTTCACTGTGAATCTGAATACTACCGAGCCTACCCCTGGCTATCAAATACCGACGCCTGCGAGGAAAAGCCCTACTTAGACCCCGATAATCCCGACAACGTGGGCGCTTTTAAGACACCATCTCTTCGCAACGTTGCTCTGACAAGGCCTTATTTTCATAATGGTAGTGCGAGTTCTCTCCATGCGGTCATGCAGCATTATAACGAGCTTCCGGACGAGCCTCTGCCCACAGGGCATTTGAGTCAGTCGCTGGCGCGGGTTGCATTGAACGAAGAGGAGATTGCTAACGTCATCAAGTTTATGAAAAGCCTATCGGCTCCACTTGAGCAGCCCTTGGATCTAGATTATCAGGCTAATTAGACCTGCAATCAAAAAGATGCCTCTCAGAATGCGGCGGTTGTATTTTCGCTCCGGAAGAGCTTGAAGCGTCCATGTTGTGACGGGCCAAATCAGCACGAGACTTCCAATGATGCCAAGAAAAGCTCCGATCTGAAACGGAGCGAGCGAGTTAGCGAGGGTATAGGCCTTGACTGAGTCAGGCGCCAGTTGGAAGCTGGCGATCCCTTGAAGGAAGCCAGTGATGGTCAGCCAAACACCAATTTTGAAGATATCGGTCCGATAAATCGAATGTAGGAAAATCATGAGCTGGGTAGCACCAATGGTGACAAGTGCCATGCCCTCAGCAATCGTGACACCGGTCATGGCAGCAAAGGTTTTTCCGAGGAACATAGATAACAGGTAACCAGCGAGGATTTTGATACTGAAGGACGGAGACATTCCCATAAGCACGATTTGAATGCTGAACAACACGATCCAAAACCCATCGGGGATGCTCATTCCAGAATCACTGCTTTTCCAAGCCTCTGTCGAAAGACCGGAATAGTGGAGTCCGTTAATGGCAGCATCAAAGCTAGATAACCCATCTGAAGATTCGATTTTTTCATGCGGTGATTGAATTTTTGATACGGTTTTATCGAACCCCATAAACGAAACGACAACGCGGTGGCTTGAGGGATAGCTCTTGAAAAATTCTGGATCCCACTCGATAAACTCGTGTTCAACGGGACAACTCGCTTTCGCCCTAAGATAAACATCCACCTGATTGTAGTACCCATTGACGCTAAACCACTGGCAAGCTTTTCCTCCGCGAAAAATCGGGTAAGGCGCGAAAAACTTGCGAAAAATCTGGGTCAAATTGTTTGGTTTATGCGACTCCTTACTGGTACCTAAAAGGAGTTCCGAACGACTTTGAAACGTAAGGTGCACCTTGTCGGGACGGTGCTCGAAGATCACGAGGCTGCGGTTTGGGTAGACATCTGTTGTGGCGAACAGTGCGCTATTTTGACTTATTAATAGGGCGATTAACAAGAGTTTCATCGGTACCTTCAGTTTAGCCAGCATCTGGCCGCATGACTGTTTGGTCGACAAAGGTGCTCGATGTCCAAAAGATTTGCATTTTGCACGTCTAACCCCTATTTTGACTCCGACTCAAAAACAGGAATAGGAGAACACGATTGTGGCCAATACCAACTACGTCATAAAGAACGCAGAAGTCTGGTTGGCAGACAAAATCCTGGAACATGCTCATATTCTCGTTGAGGACGGAGTACTGACAAATATTTCCTCGTCGGAAATATCTATTCCTCCTGATTATGACACTGTTGATGCGACGGATCAAGTTATCTTACCTGCAGGAGTCGACCCTCAAGTGCATCTGCGAGTACCCGGGCAACAAGAAAAAGAAACCGCATCATCAGGCTTAGCAGCCGCAGTCAAAGGGGGCTACGGAGCCCTATTAACTATGCCAAATACAAAGCCAGTCTTGGATAGCGTTGCATCCTGCCGCTTGGCTCTCGACGAATTAAAAGAGCCCATGGATCAAACTGGGGTTGAGGTCAAGCTATCGGCAGCCATCACCATGGGGCAAAGAGGGAAAGAGCTAGTCGATTTTGAAGGACTAGCTGAGGCGGGCATTACCGCATTCACCGATGATGGCGTCGGTGTGATGGATGATACTCTCATGGCAAAAGCGTTGGCATTTAGCGAAAAAACTCAGATTCCTTTTCTGCAGCATGCAGAGATGGTTGGTCATGGAGGGGTGCTAGCTCCTAGTCGCATGCAGGAGTCTTTAGGAGTTGCGGCCTATCCTGCTGCTGCAGAAACAGATATGGTGCGGCGTGACTTACAGCTTTTGGCTGATTATCCTGGAGCGCGCTACCATGTTCTGCACATCTCCTCCGAAGAAACCTTAAATCTCGTAAAAGAGGCTCGTGACAAAGGCTTGCATGCGACTTGTGAGGTATCTCCTCATCACTTATTCTTCACCGGTGACGACATTGAGTCTGCCAATTCATCGTTCAAAATGAACCCACCCCTGCGAAGCGCCTCTGATCGGCAGTCACTACGTAAAGGCTTAGCTGACGGCACCGTAGATTTCGTTGCGACGGATCATGCCCCACATGAGGCGGCAATCAAGACCACTAACTTCAAAACGGCGGCTTACGGTACCTTGGGGATGGAGACGTCTCTGAATGTTCTTCTCGATATGGTTGCTAAGGGTGAGCTAAGTAAACAGCGTTTAGTACAAGTCTTTTCTAGCAAGCCGGCCGATTTTTTAGGGTTGGACGATAGCTTTGGATCTTTTGTGACGGGTCAAGTATTCCGTGGGGTTCTGGTTGATCCGAATAAGCAGAGCAAAATTGATGAGAATTATTTTGCAGGTCAGTCTAACAATAGCTGCTTTATTGGTCAGACATTAACTGGAGCTATTCGCGAAGTGTTCTTTGGAAAAAGACGGCATCGGCTATCCAACTAAATCCCGATTAAGCCGGTTGCTGCGATTTGTTGATTTCTGGTACACTAACGGAGACCCAGCAGTGTGGAAAGTAGTTTGCGAGGCATGAAATAATGAAGTTGGCAGAAATTGAGAGCTTGCAGTACAAGGGCTCCGTGGAGCTTAGTGGTGAGGACAGGCGCTACACTGTTGATATTTTCTACGATCCAGGATCAAAGGCTGTTTATCAGATTATTCGTGAACTTAGCAAGTGGCGGATGATTGCTCAAGGCGCCGAAGTCTCGAAGGCATTCGTACCAGATGAATGGACGGACCTTTCTTAGTCTTTTAGGCCTCAGTCGTCTGGGGTTTCGTCATCCTTTTCACTGCCTGGATTCTGGTCCTCTCCTTCTGCGGATTCAGACTCGGGCGTTGGTGTATGATTCTCTTCCTCGTCTTCCCCTTTAGGGTTTCCCAAGTCGTCTAACTCGCTCTCGAACATGATTTCATCATAATCGGTGGTATCGACTTCCGAAACGTTCGGCTCCTCAATATCAATGCCATCAAGGTCTGTTTCAGGAAGTAAATCTTCGTCCCCATCGAGTGGTAGCCCAACCAGCTTGGAGACCGGAGGAGCGCCTTCGGAAGGAGGCTGAGGTTTTGGGCTATAGTATCTGGATATAGTCCGATGAATTTTGGCCTTTCGTTTTGTAAAAAAGCGACTTTGGGTCCTTGGGTTACTTTTTTTGGGGCTGGGTAGGGTTGCCGCCAGTCCAACTATTTGATCTCGTCCCAGAGACGAAGGGGGTTGGCCGTAGTAGTGATGAGCTGCTGCGTTAATCCCATAAATCCCCGTACCAAACTCTGCAACGTTGAGATAGGTATTCAGGATATTTTTTTTCGAGACTAATGCTTCCATCATGAGGGTGAGTATGAGCTCATGCCACTTGCGAACAGGGTTCCGACTCGGCGTTAAGAACATATTTTTCACGGTTTGCTGGGAAATCGTACTTGCGCCGACGACGAACCGTCTCTTTTTTAAGTTGTAAGAAATGGCGTCTTGGATCGCCTGAAGGTCGATTCCAGAGTGTTGGTAGAAACGGCTGTCTTCGGCCACGATAAATGGCAAAAGCTGTTTTTTCGAGAGAGTTATGGGTTTTGGATTCCATTTCAAGGCAGGAAGTTTTGAGTCAGCTTTGCGTTTGCTTTCGTAGCGCTCGATAAAGGCAGAGCGGTCGATGGTGCCCTCGTTCATTCTCAGAAAACTAGGAATTTTACTCAGAAAGTATAGGCACTCGATACCTGCGATGACGGCAAAAGCCATCAATGCATAGCGAAAAGCTTTGGACTTGCGGGTATCATCTGTCATCCGAATCATGGTCCTAGAATGTTATCGAGGTCCAGTAGGTTTCGGATGAATTTTTCGATATCTTAGAAAGATTTTGCTGCAAAATCGGCATTAATGACAAGATTCACAGATGCTTTTTTTGCGTTGACTATTTTCAAACAAGACCTTAATGATTTTGATACCTTGGCATCATAATTGGACTGATCCACCGATATTACAAAATGCCGACCTTGGGATTTTTTATGGATTTTTTGTCGACACTTATGAGCCGCTGTCGAAACCACCCGTTTGCTTTCTTTAGTGGACGACTTAAGACCAAGGTTTTTGAAAAACTTCGAAAAGTATTTGACAGCGCCGGGGGCCACGGCTGACTCTGCTGCGATAAAATCAGTGTTCTCAGCAATGGAACGAATGCTGAGCTCGCCTTTTTTCGAACGCTTCTGTCGAAAAAGTTGAGTTAAGTTTTTGTATTCGCGGTCGAGATCGAATCCGACACCGACTTTAACCCGAGCGCTCATGTCGGGGTGAGCTGTCTCGAGTTTTCTCAAGATGTAGTCTTGGAACTCAAAAAAAGCAGCCGGATTCTGGCTGATCTTGCCCATATCTTGAAGCTTGACCGTGAGTTGTAAGCTTTTGCTCTGGTCAACGATGGCTAGATTCTCTAACAAGCTGTCAGCAAATTTTGTGGTTTTTGCTTCGATGTTTTCAGTACGGTAATTCAGCTGGGTATCTTTACAGGACAGAATCAGAAGGCTCAAAACAGCGAACCATATTAGGTGCCGCATAGGTTTCTCCTTGATTAAGTGAACCCCTTATCTCTGCAAGAATAGTGCAAAAGGTAAGTCATCAATAATATTTGTATTTTGCTGTCTATGACTTGGGCAGTGACTGTTGGTTGAACACTTAATTCTTCAATCGAATGACCTGGCAGGAGTTTGGGAAGTAGCCACATTTGACTCGATATTTAATCAGGCCTTTGTTGGCAACAGCACACTCAGCTGTAAAAAGATCTTCGTCCAGTTCAGTCACGGCTGTACTGTCAGGACACCCCAAATCTCTGATGGCTTGACCAGAAATCATGGATACCTTTTCGTGAAGAGTGACACACCCAGCGGTAAGATACCCGAGGACAACGATGGTTAAACAGCTTTTTACCTGTACTTGTTTATGCATTTACTCCGCTCCAATAGATATCATGCGCATTGACGGCCACTCTAGTCCTGTAAGTATATTCTGGCGACTGGTATCCAAGCAAATGGCGTAGGGATCTTTTTTCTGTTTTTTACAAAATGGCTTATAGCCCCAGCGACTCATATGCCCAAATAGATGAAGATTGTCTCCTGCAGGAGTGGGGTTTCTTCGTGTCGCTAGGGTGGCATAAAGAGATTTGAAGGGACAATCTGCCCATACAAGCCGATCCGTTGAGTTAGAAATCCACCATTGTCGTTGATCAAAATCGTAACCAGCCCAAACCACTTTTTCATCCCAGCTGAGATCCTTAATTTTTTTCTTAAACGGTTTCATTCCAATAGGACTGTGAGATACAAAAAGACCTGGTTGATAAAAAAAGGTTGGCGTTAATTTTAGGAATTCGATGACTCCTTCTTTTTTAAGGGATTTTCGAAAATCACTTAGGTCGTCCCAGAGGGTTTCAAAGGAAATACGTCGATGTAGAAACGAATCTACTGTATTGACACCGCCAGATGCTAGCCAATGCAAGCCCCAGGACAGGTCGTATATGGACTCGGCATTTTCTAACTCTTCAATGGTTTTGATGAGCAGTAACTCATGATTTCCTAATAAGAGCTTGAATCTTTCGGACTGCATAAACATGCGAAGGGTGGCTGAGCTATCGCGGCCCTTGTCAATGCAGTCTCCCACCGATAGGATCCAATGCCCCGATGTTGTTTGACTGATCAAACGGCGAAAAGAATCGAAGTTTCCTGCGATGTCGCCCACAATAACTAGGTTTTCAATCGTCAATATTGCTCCCTACCCCATGCCAATATTATGAGCAAGCTAAGAAAAACTGTCTACATGCAATCGCTGAGTTTTTGTGTTTTGATCGATTATGTAATAGAGTCGAATCTTAGTTGGCAACCATTATTTTACTCTAACCCAAGCCTAAGAAGAGATTTTTATGACTTCAGTATATACCGGATTAGCATTCTCATTTGTTATGTTTGTTGTCACCTGGGTTGCTAGTGTGAAACAAAAGGATGCCAGTTTAATTGATCGTGTTTGGGGTATGGCGTTCGTTATGAATGCATGGGGAGCTGCTGCCGGTCAAGGCTTCTCGCTAGTTGGCTGGCAGTGGCTACTGCTACTTTTGGTTACCATCTGGGGTGTGCGACTGTCCCTTCACATCCATATTCGGAATAAAGGCCATGGCGAAGACTATCGTTATCAGGATATGCGAGCTGGGTATCAAAGTGGGTTTTGGTGGAAGAGTTTCTTCACTATTTTTATGGTGCAGTTCTTATTGGCAGCGGTCGTGTCTGTACCATTATTTTTCACCTTAGGCTTCGATCATCCGATGAATATCGGAATCATGGTATTTCTCGGCACTGTATTTTGGATTTTAGGGTTTTATTTTGAAGCTTGGGGGGACTGGCAACTCGTTGTTTTTAAGCGTGACCCTTCCAACAAAGGCAAACTGCTAAATAAGGGTCTTTGGTCACTGACTCGTCATCCAAATTACTTCGGTGATGGTGCTGTTTGGTGGGGGTATTATCTTTTTGCCGTAAGCGTCCCCTACGGTTGGGCAACCATCATAGGCCCCATTGTGATGACGCTTTTTTTGCGGAAGGTGTCGGGGGTCGATCTTCTCGAAAAGAAACTCAAGGACTCCAAGCCTGGCTACAAGGAATATGTAGAAAATACTCCTGCTTTCATTCCTTGGGAGGGGTTCAAGAACCCCATGAAAATTATTGGAGCATTCCGACTTTAGGTTCTGCTTGAGATAGGTAGGCTTTGGGCTCCTCGTCAACCCGTTTGAAGAGTATCAATATTAAGCCTAATGCAGCGCCTATCAAAAAACCAAAAAAGTGAGCTGAGTAAGATACATTCGCCGTGATGGTGCTGGGAAAAAGCATCACCAATATAAATCCAATGGCCCTAAATACTCGCATTTTGAAGCTATAACGCAGTTCGAAGCGACAGTAGGTCACAAGCCATAAAGCGATCATACCGTATATCATGCCTGAAGCACCGAGTAGATGGGTGCTGTTTTGGTACCACATTATTGTCGCTAGAGAGGTAAGGCCGCCTGTCAGCACAAATGTTAGCAAAGGAAACACCGCTAAACCCCAAAAGTTGCGCAGCAGATAGCCAAAAATCAGAAACAACCACAGGTTCGAAGCTAAATGTCCAAAGTCCGAATGAATAAACAGGCTAGTCCAGAGCCGGTAAAACTCCTGCTCCTGAAAAATACTCGTATAGCTGACGGTATAGTCATATTTGGTGGACTTCAGCCAGCTAAATACCGACGCCCACACAATGATGAAACCCCAAAACAGTGTAGGTTTCATCGATTCCTTCTTTGTTTGATGGATTAAAGGCTGCGGAGGGTCAGTCTTTTCAACAGGTTGAAAGTCATCCAGCGAAAGTTCTGTGTAATCGCCTTCAAGGTTTTTTTTTTCGGCTTCGTTGGTCTCGTACAGTTGAATCATGGCAAATACCTCTCATTCACACTAGTACTGAAGGTAAGGTCTCGTCTCTGTCTGTCAACGGAAACCCTCTAAATTAATTATTATGCCTCGGAAATTTTAGAGAATTCTCTGAGGAGTTTTTCATATATTTTTAAGTGGCGGGTCCTCATGCCGTGCCCCCTCCAATCTATCGACAATGATCCCAGACGCTTAAGAGCAAAAATCCGCATTGGTAGCAAATGATTAAGGAAAGTCAATATCTTGGTGCCCAAAATTTACCATTGAGGGCTTCCATTTCTGGCCTACATAGCTTATTCTTTAGGCCTAGAAGCCACTTTGCTGGCTTTTTAGGCTAGGTAAATGATTCTTGATACGACTGTTGGGATCACTTCCCGGGCAGTTTGGGGTCAAGAATCCGTTTTGTTTTAGGAAAAGGTTATTATGGAAAAGAAATTGTTTGTAGGTGGTCTAAGTTGGGGAACTAAGGAGGACGATCTACAAGTTGCGTTCGCGAAGTTCGGTGAAATCACACACGTTAAAGTTATCACTGATCGTGAGACAGGGCGCTCAAGAGGATTCGGATTCGTCTCTTTCGCGAACAACGATGATGCCATGACTGCTATCACTCAAATGGACGGTACAGAACTAGATGGCCGTACTATTAAGGTTAGCGAAGCCGAAGATAAACGAGACAATCGTTCTCGTGGCGGCGGCGGTGGCGGCGGTTTTAACCGAAACCGTTACTAAGCAATCGTTTGCCGGGGCAGTTGGAAAACTGCCCTTTTTTAATCGGTTTGATCCAAACGCTCTAATGTACTCCTGGCTAGCTCTACCGCGAATTCTGCTGCATCTGTTGACGTTTCTTTGCCTGCTACATCATACCAGTCTGTAGTTGTTTTCCAGTGAGACCATAGGATCGCTATTATAAGCTCCAGTGGCCAATCCCTGCGGATGGCTCCGCAAAGCTGTCCCCGGATGACGAAGTCGCTGATTTGATCTTCTAGCGATTGCAGCATTTCTGCGGCCGGATTCTGATCCTTGCTGTCTCGATAGTTCAGAACTTCATAAATAAATGCTTTGAGGCTAGGTCTCGCATTAAGCGTGGCAAATATTTGCGTCAATATGGTATTGCATTGAGTCCAAAATTCCTCGACGGACTCTCCGGCAAGGCTGTTTGCCTTTGGCAGCTCCTTAAATTCTTTTTTGCAGGCATTGAGTAGCGTTAGGAATAAGTCTTGTTTCGACTTGAAATAGTAGTACATCGTACCCTTACTGATTCCGCTGGCCTTGATGATTTTATTAAAGGAGGCCTTATCGAAGTCATTTTGGGAAAATTCAGTAATGGCGGCTGACATAATTTTTGCCACCCGAGCTGTATCTAAATTCTCTATTTTTTCAGTAGGCATAGGATCCTCCTCACCGCGGATGATGTCCCATTTTATCACAGCCAATTTCAGGCAGGAGGAAAAGTTCTAAGTTTTATTCTTGCCTTGACAAGGGTTTGGTATTGATTTAGCTTCTTGCTCTCAGTTGCACCCTTAGCTCAGCTGGATAGAGCATCAGGCTTCGAACCTGAGGGTCGGGCGTTCGAATCGCTCAGGGTGCGCCACTTTCTTTCCAATCCAAATCTGAAAAAACTTTCTCGGCACTTCGCCAACAGATCCCAATCCAAATCCAAATCTGAAAAAACTTTCTCGGCACTTCGCCAACAGATCCCAAACCGTTTTTGCGACCATTTTCTAAGGCATTAGTGCGTCTTTTTTCTGCTGTCTATCCTCATTTCTTGCTTCCTTTTTTTCGTGGACCTGGCGCAACCCACTATTTACCCAATTTGTCCAAAACCAGGACGTGCGAGGGCAAAGTCGCACTCAGATTTACGTACCTTAGCGCAACTGGTAGGCAGTATTCAGTTTTCAAAGATCCAGGTGGTCGCCTCTGACCTCTGACGTCTAGCCAGTACCGTTGCTTATATTTTGGTTCATGGTTAACCAAGCATGCACCTCCTTGCGAAAGGATTCTCGTACACGAATGATGGTCTGCCTTGCCTTTTTCACCACCTGGCCAGCAATGCAGATCATTCGAAATCTGATTCTTTTATGATAAGGAACTTGCTCTGAGTCAAGCCTATGAGCCATCACCCGCATGATATTGTGCGCGTAGGCAGCGAGTAATCCGTAAGCTTTGTTGGCGTTAAGCCTTTGGCAAGGAAAGTGATGGAGGTCGTAGCCGTTTTTGATTTCCTTGATAAAATTCTCCGCATTACCACGCTTGCGATAGAATAAAATCACCTGCCAGTCTTTTTTCTCATGCTCGCCGTAGCTTGTGAGAAACGCTCGATAATCATATTGACCTTCGAATAGGCTAGGCTGCTTTTTTCTAGCCCTCATAAACACAATACGATAGGCCTGATTGATTCCTTTAGCGTAATAGACCGTAGATCCAACTTCACAACAGCGTCCATCCCGTAGTTTGATATCCTCTTTTGGTTTTCTCCAGGTCTTGACGCGATGGATATACTTTTTGTACATGTTTTCGCGGGCGGCAATCACAAAATCGACTCTTAGATCTTTGCATGCGCGGATCACATCGTAATTGCAATAACCACTGTCAGCTCTTAAGATCCGATGCATTGTTCTAGGGACTCGTGCGAAGACATGCCGAATGATTCCAGGAGCGCCGTTAGCAGTAAATGCTGAGCCATGTCTGACACCCATAAAGTATTGAAAGCCATATTGATCGAAAGCTTCGATGGATGACAGGCCCCATTTGTTTTCGTAGTTATACTCCAGACCCTCCATCTGTTTTGCACACTGCTCGTGGAAGGTGGAATCAATATCGATAATAAAATCTCGGTCTTGAACTGTTTGTAGACGCGATCTAAAGGCGAAATCTCGCAAGTTTTCACTAATTTTTGTGATGTTATACTGGGACAGATTCTTGAGAAACCCACCGAGGCAACTCGCGGTAAAGCTATGATTGCGGCAGAAATGCCTAAAACCACAGTCTTCGTAGAGTCTTTCCAAATCATTGATGCAGTCGGCACCGACAACGAATCCATAAACATAGGAAAGAGCCTTGGAAAAATCTTTGTTTCTTAACGAGGTTTTGCGCTCTGACATAGGGAGATGATCAATCAACGCCTTGCGAAGTCCTGACTTTGCTCCGATCTCTTCGGCGATCGCCAACCCCGCATAAGAGGTGAGATCCCCGCGACTATTTTCAAATTTGACTGCCATTTTTGCCTCACTGCTAAAGAGAATTACTAGTGGGAAGCATGCAGGCAGATAGGCAGGCTTATCTTTCACCTGAGGTGACCAGTCTGATCAACATACCTCTGGCAAAAACAAAACATAAGTTACTGAATTAATGACACTTAATTTTTCCAAAACCTTGGTCAAAAAACATTGCTTTAGTGATATTTGATAGGTTTTCTTTAGTCACAATTACTCTCCTATTTGATTTGATCTAATAAAGGAATAGCTCGACTTAATTAATTGGGGGAGATTGTGTTTACGGGGCGCTTACCATCCATCTGTGATGATGTCTGGATAATTTACCATGACGCATCCGGTTAAATGTCCATTGATATTTGTTGAAACCACGAGACATCGAATAGGTTTCTGAGAACAGGTCGTACTATCTCTTAACTTCATTGCCGCCAGATTCAATAATTTGTGGGCAGGTGTTACGACACCGTGAAGATCCCAGGGATTTCTAAAAATAACAGTTCGAGGGAAAGCTTTAGAAATTATTTTTAAAATTTTCAGAGTATTTTCTTCAAAAACTCCGCCAAGCATAATGAAGTCTATAGAATTTCGATCAATGGCATTCTTCAGTAAAAACTCTACTTGATCGACAGATTTTTCTAGTGCTGAAAAAGAAATAAATTGTTCAATTTCACCGAATACCTCATGCCCTTCAGACAAGGCATCTTCATTTAATAGAATTGTAGAAGCGGCTCCTTTCAAAGATTTTAAGGTATCAATATCTTGGCCCAAAAATGGCTTAATGATGTTTCTCGATAACTGACTATCATCTTCAGCTGATGTCACAACGGCCCCCTTGATTTTTGAATTCCTGAGATCCGTCCAGGCAGCCCAGAGAGCCTTAATCGATTCGGATCCACCGTCACTTATATTCGAACCACAGCCTTTGAGCTGAAATGCTGCTGCGATACTACCTAGCGTGGAATTTAGTACCATCTCAACAAAATGAAAACTTTTGACCCTATCTGGACCATAGTCATAGAGATCTTTAAGGTAACGTTCTTGAATCGTAGTCGACCCTATAGATGTTGCAAAATATCCGCCCCTCTCTTCTGGTTTCAGTGTTTTCAAAATCTCGCCGGAGTCTAGTTGAGCTTTGGCTGTAGCACCTATTGCGTATTGGGTTATAGGACTCATACGTCTTTTGTAAAGATACGGTGCTTCACTTTTTAGAGAATATTTTGAACTAGAATATTTTTCATAAGGTTGAGATACGTCATCATTCGATTGATATTCGTTTGCAAGATCAATGTCAGCAGTTCCGGCGATAAAAACCCGTCTTTTTCTAGACTTGTTCCCAATGCTTCTCGAAGCTTTATTGAAAGATCCCAAAATTGCAACATTATGGCCCCCAAAGGCAGAATTTGTCGAAAGAAAAGTTTTTGCGTTTGAATTCCTAACTCCATCAGTGACGATATTGAAACCCTCGCAACCATTTCGTATTCGATTATGGTTTAGCGAGGAAGGGACAAATTTATTCTCTAGACCGACAATAGTGGAAATCAACTCAACTGCCCCTGCAGCTCCTAGAGTATGACCAAAGTAGGATTTGGAACTAGAAACAGGTATTAACTCGACATTCTTATTGTGTAGGGCCGACCTAATGCCAGCAAGTTCAGACCCATCATTTGCGGTGGTACCTGTTCCATGTGTATTGATATATTCAACCTCTTTTTTTTCCATAGATGTCGCTTCAAATGAAGTATTAATGGACCGTCTAACTCCACTTCCATTTGGGTCTGGGGCGGAAACATGATAGGCGTCCAAGCTAGTACCAGTTGCAAGTAACCTACAAATTGGTTTTTTTTGTCTTTGCTCAAAACTCTTGCGACTCTCTAGAATCACAATCCCTGCACCCTCGCCAAGACTCAATCCAATGTTTTCATCATAGGGAGAACATACTGTAGATGAAACAGACTTGAGTGAATGGAAACCAGCAAAAATCGCCCGAGATAGGGCGTCGCTACCTCCTGCGATTACCAGATCGAAGCCTCCTGATTCAATCAAATCAAATCCAAAACTGATTGCGCTACTACCAGCGGTACAAGCTGAGGTGAAAGTGAATGAAGGTCCTCCAATGTCAAAAAACTTACTTGTATTGTCCGAAAGTTGATGAGCGGGTACTTGATAGTAGGCCTTCTGATCACGTTCCTTTATTGCTCTTTCTAACGAAGATATCCCGGAGTTAGCAGTCCCCAAACAAAGAGCTGTCCGGGGTGATTTCAAATAATCTAAGGTGATTTCAGAAGACTTTAAAGCCTGTTTAATAGCACTAATTGCAAATTCGACATTTAAATCAAGTCCTATTATTTTTCGATTTTTTCTTAACTCATTGATTATACCGGCGTTACCGGAAGGAAGATCTCGAGTTTCAAACCAATCAATCTTGGAGACTCCCGATTTTCCATTAATCATCGAATCTTTTAATTCGTCAGTTCCTAGTCCAGCGGAACAGACGACGCCTATCCCCGTGACGAAAACCCCATTAGTATTCATATACCAGTCCATTTCGAACTCTCGAGCATAATTCTATAGATTCTTTTAATTCGAGCATTCATTTAAATCATACTTTATTCATAGATCAACTTGGCTAACAGTACTTAGTTTTGGCTTAGTTTTAATTCTATGATGAACAGAAGGTGATCGAAACTTCGAATAGAGGCCGAAAAAGAATCTAATAATTGCTAAAGTGTCTTCACGAATAACCGCTAAAACAGGAATGCACACTAGTGTAGCCAAAGTTGAACTAAGAAGCCCCCATCCCATTGCAAAAGCTATCTCATTAGTAAATCCAGAATCACCCCCAATGCCATATGCCATAGGTAATAAACCAGCCAAAGCAGTAATTGTGGTAAGGGTTATGGCTCTAAATCGGCCCGTAACTGCCCTTCTAATAGTCAAAACTCGACTATTATCCTCCTTGTTAGTTTTTTCGTTAAGGCCGTATACCATAATCAGAGAATCATTCACAGCTACACCTGCAACTCCGATCAGTCCAATAAATGAAATCATACTCATTGTCATATCATGCAAATAAAAAGACCAACCGACACCAACAAACCCTAATGGAATAGGCCAGAGTATAAGAAAAGGTTTAGTTAAGGAATTTAGTGTTATAGACAAAATCAAGTAGATCATAAATATCGAAATCGCTCCAACTTTCATGACCCAAATCTGCGCTTCGTCTAGCTGCTCATTTGAACTTGCCACACTAATATCGTAGGAAGGAAATTGCTCACGCAAAAGATCAAGTCGTTGCGCTACGAGACCTTTAAATGTCAATAAGTCAGTTTTACTTGGATCGTAAATTATATCAGCAGCAAATAGTCTAAGTCCATCCAAATGCCTAATTTGATTTTCTTTTTTTATTTGTTCCCATACACCAACACTAGAAACGGGAATAACAGTACCTCTAGCAGTCGTAAGAGTTAAAGCGCTAACTTCTTCAAAAGTCATGTTATCTCGTCGATTTACTTCCGTATAAACATTTACAGGCACGCCTTGAAATCGGGTTTGTCCTAATTTAACAGGTGAAAATATTGGAGCTATTTGTTGAGTAACATCAGTGGTACTTAAACCATACGATGAAAGAGCTTTGTGATTTGGAGTAAAAACCCAAGAATCGACAAAAACTTCCTCATTGAAAGACACCTTCTTCAAACCTTCGACACCCCTTATTGAACTCATTATAGCGGCTTCAAGTACGTTATAATCAGGAATATTGGTTGATTTAAAATTAATTGAGACGGCGTGATCTAATCCTCCACGATTAGAACTATTATTTGATACCAATTCTAAAGTAGATATTTGATCATTTTTCAAGTCCTTAAGCCCAAGATTTATCTTTTTTGCTATATCATTTTTAATTGCCAATGGATTCTTGTCAAACGCTTTCGAATAGACTGTGAACTCACTATATTCATATCCTTTTTTATGATAACCATTTATATAGGCCTCACCGAATATTCCCACTACATCAATATCATAATCTTCTTTTAGACCAATAAGAAATGTCTCGATCTTTTTTGTTTTTTCCGCCGTTTCGTCGATCGACGACGACTCATTCAATTGGACAAAAACCTTATGTTGGGGAGCTCCGATCGGTAAGTCGAACAACAATCTTAAATTTTGGCTAAAAAAGTACAAAGAAAATCCAACGCCTGAAACAACTGTCAACAGAACTAAATAACGAAGTTTCAAAATGTATTTAAGGAAGAAATCATAAATATTTATCATTGCTTGCATTATCCCACCACCTAACGCCTTTGGTGAATTAACATAGTGGGCAAGATGGTTTGGCAATACGAAGAAACATTCAAGCCAACTAAAGAGCAATGCAGAAATAATCACTATGGGAACTGCAAAAAACCAGTCGCTAATATCATGGTCCAGCATTAAAATAGGAATGTAAGCAACTATGGTGGTTAAAATAGTACCTGTAATCGGCTTCATTAAAGAAGTAGCCGCATCAACAGCAGATCCTTTTGGTGTCATTCCAGATTCAAGATTCTTACTATAGCGTTCAGTGACTACAATAGCATCATCAACCAGAATACCAACTATTACTATCATTGCCATAATCGTAATTAAATTAAAACTAATACCAAAGTATTTAAGAGCAATTAAAGTCCCAAGGTAAGCAACTGGCAGGCCTAAGGCCGTTACTATTGCTGGTTTAACTCCAACAAAAAAAGTCAGAATTAAAATCACAAGTAAAAAGCCAATTATTGCATTTTTTCCGAGGACTCCAACTTGATGACCGATGAAATCACCATTTGCACTGTGTTCAACTAATCTTAATGGCTCTGGCAGCCGTTTTTTAAACTCACCAACACGATTACGAACCTGCTGGGTGACCTCAATAAAATCAACATCAGTATCCGAGAATGCTTGAACAAAAACGCCCTTCTCACCATTTACTGGAGAATAACGGGATAAACGATCACTCCTAAAAGATACCTCTGATATATCTGCAAGTATAACTTCATACCCAAACCTATCCACATGTACTGGTAATTTCTCAAAATATTTTGGATCAACTTTTACTCTATCCATATCAATAATGATGTCACGACCATTTTGATTTACTGAACCAAGAGAATTAGATTGTAGATAATTTCGTATTTTATTCTGTATAATTTCGACTGTAAGTCCATATTCTGCGATCTTTTCGGGATAAAGCTCGAAATACAACGCGCGTTTCGGTTCTTTAGTTTCGACACGTACAATCTTAGGCAACGAAAGGAGTTCCTGTTTAAGAGCTTCTAGCCACTGATAGTGTATTGAATTGTTAGCATCAAATGGAATCAAACTTAAGCTATATGCATCAACTGTATCAATCTTAGATACGTAGGAAGTAATATTTTCAATATTGTTTGGAAGAATAGATCTAATTGAATCGATTCTGCCCCGTATGTTTTCAAGTGTTGTTTCCGGAGGTTGACCGTCACGTACAAGATTAACAGAGATGTTAACTCTATTCCTAAAACTCTTAGAACGGATATTTTTTACGTTTGGGAGGCCCAAAATGGCATTTTCTAAAGGAAAGGTTACTTCTTGTTCAATTGTTTCCGGCGATGCACCAGGCATGTATGCTGTATGAAGTGGCATCATTTCCACGGACACCCGTATAGTTTACAATCTAAACTTTACGGAGGACACAATGGTCAAAAAGAA
>JABSRP010000035.1 GCA_013215145.1 Pseudobacteriovorax sp. | reverse complement strand
ATGGGTATTGAGCAATTTACTGCCATAATCAATCCTCCTCAGGCAGCGATTTTAGCTGTAGGAGCTACCGTTAAGACTCCATGGGTTGCAGAGGATGGGAGTATTACAGTCCAGTCTCGTATGACCTTTACTATGTCATGTGACCACCGTGCTATTGATGGAGCGTTGGGGGCTGAGTTTTTACAAACTCTAGCGGCCTACATTGAAGATAAGGAAAGTCGAAGGAGTTGCCACTTGTGGGAACCATCTTCCAATTATCACTCATATTATGTTTCATGAGCGAATATTCCAGTGGGTACACTTCAGGAATATAAATGGCATCTACTCTTCCAAGTTTTAGCATCTGTGCGGCCCTGGTGTACCAGTTTTCGCCAACAATTTTCTCGATGGTGAGCAAAGGATCCTTGAGAATTTTAGGCATCAATATCTCCACCGTTTCATAAAGACCAATCCGAATGCCGTATAAATCTTGCGAGCTGTTTATCTTTCGATTAAATGATTTTGGGACGAGGAGGTGAGGTATGCCCTTGTGAGTCATCTCCTTCGAATAGTAAACTATATGACTAAGGTTTATCTCGCTAGTTTTCCCTGAAAGAGGAGACATATCGATTTCCCCAGACGCCGCTAGTGCGGCTACCCGTTGTATGGACAGGGGACCAATCCATTTGATACTGACGTTCATTTTAGGAGCGATGTAGTTGTTAATGTAGTCAGCCATAAGGATAGCCACTTGTCGCGCGACAAATCCCGACTAAAGGATAGAGTCATCCCGATAACTTCTGCACATTGAGATCCTATTGCCTTCGGAACAAAAGGATAAAGTATTGAAATTCGCTTGGGGAGTCAAAATCCCGTTTCCAGGAACTATTGGTTTTCTTTCGTCATAAAAATTCCTAACACACTATTTGCCGATTCTTCTGTAGTTCAGATAGAATCGGTAGCATAGTTTCCGGGAGCTTCAGTCATTAGCGGAAAATCAGATTGTGAAAAGTTGCCTATTCTTTGCGCCCAATGTAGCAATGAATATCAAAATTAGCCTTAATCATCGTATCTGAACTAGCCTTAGCGATCATTTGATTTACAAACTCTTCGGGGTATGAATCTTCAGCTTCTTCTTCCATGTACCGTGTTGCAAAGCTGGTCGACAGAAAAAAGTAGGCTAAGTCCATCGGACTTAGTTCGATGATGTTGGATATCAGTTTGCGTTCACAATGCTGAAAAACCTTGGATGCCTCAAGAATTTCCAAAGTATCATCATAGTCTACAATTCTTGGATCTCTGTACCGGCTCCATTTGGTAGCCATTTCGTACTCTACTAAGTTACGAAGCGGACCATAGACCAAGGTCCAATCATACTTGTAGGCGCAGAATACTCCTCCAGGGTTGAGAAGTTTCTCTAGGTTTTGACAGATTTTTGGACGATCCATCCAATAAAATGAAGTGGCACTTGTGACAAGGTCATAGGTTCTATCTGGAAGATAGTTTTCAGACCTAGACACCCGAAAATCAATTCCCTTGTAATTTAGTTTGGCCTTTTCAATGAGTTGATCTCCTAAGTCGACACCTTCAACATGGTCAAAGTAGGGTTGGAGTCGAAATGTTGAAACTCCATTACCGCAGCCGATATCGAGGGCTGACTCTTTACCCCTGGTAATACCTGCTAGATATTCATAAAGTTCATCGGGGTAAGTTATTTTTCCTCGGGCTTTTTGGTAAGCCTCAGCATGTTTATTAAATTGCTTCATAGTTTGTCTCATTGATTCATAAATTGGCTTTTAACTATACATAATATTGCTTCTTTATTTAATCATTAATTGTATGCCATTACCTGATAATTGGGCGTAGAAGGGAACAACTGAGTATCTATCGTGATGAAACAGGATGATGCTTCTAGCGCTCAGAGCTTGAAATTTCTTGAAAGATAATTCTATTATGAACACCTAATCGTCCAAATTTTTAAGAAAGTCTCATCATGGAACATACCTATCAATTTCAGTGTCCTTGGTGCGGAGAAATAAATGATTCGTTCTTTGATATTTCAGAAGGTAATACTAGCTATATCGAGGACTGCCAGGTGTGCTGTAGGCCCATTAATCTGAGGTTTTGGGTCGACGAGAATGGAGATTTTAAGGCAGTAGCCGATAGATGAAAATTCGTTGTAAAGTTGACGGGATCGAGTCATTAAAGTTTCCCAGACCCTAATGGGAAAAGTTAGGGAGACAGTCGTCAACCCATTCATTTTCCCTTGGATCTATGTGACGTTTTCATAGCAAATTTATCTTGGGAAGCTGAGTAGGCCTCCCAGATTGTTGGTTCTAAGCGAGAAAAAGTAGCTTTTGAGGGTGACAGGATCATAGACCAGCACATCCATCCATAGACTGCATGGGGCAAGTGAGTATCAAGCTTGTCCAGGGAAAAAGTCGTATCGATGGATGCTCCTTTAGCAGGCCTCGCTGGCTTTTGGCCAAATTTTTCTGCGAATACTTTTTTTGATAGCTGCCAGGAAACCCGGTAGACACCAGACCGATCCAATTGCGACGCCTTATCATTCGGGCCATTGGATTCTTTAATTGTCAGGAAATAGACTCCATTGATGAGGGCCTCGTCTTTATTGTAAAAGAAGGCTATCTCATCATAAGATTCCTTCATCACAACATCATCGAAGTTACCCAGAATCCAGCTGCAAATCTCCTCCTTCTTCATGATCTGGGGCAATCTAGACACCTCCCTTGGATTCAAAATTTTTGATGAGTTCGACTAGCTTCATTGAATGAGATTGCAGATAGGTATGACCTTGGAAGTGATCCAAATACTGATTTTCCAAATCGGAAAGTTCATGATTTTTAACTTCAATGATATCCTTGATGGTCTCAAGGCGATCATCAGTAAATTTAATATTGAGAGGGTCAACCCAACCTTCTTTAATGAAACCTTTCGTTTTTTTACTGCAACGACAAGGGTTAGTGGTGTTCACTAAGCCGCATTTTTCTTCCATAAAGTTTAGAATGTCCTGTCTTGCTCTTTGCAGGAGTTTGCGAAAGTTGTCTGGAGACACGTCCATAATCTCCGCAGCAACCTTCAATTCAATCGCTAAGATTTCACCAATGACATAAACCAATCTCTGCCTTCTATCGAGACAGAGAAGCATACCTATCATACAGCCGGCTTTGGCTTCTTTAAAAAGAACCTCCCAAGGATACGGTTGATTTTTGTGTGCAAAAACCTCCAGTACCTTGCTAGTTTGCAATGTGTTCTATAAAAACCACCAAACTGGCAACGAGATGATTGTACCGAATCAGTTTTGATTGCCCCGCCGGTCTGGCTTTCTAAGTTTACTTCCACCAAAAGCGAGCCAATGGGTGAATTCATTCCATGATTCAGAAATGTTGGTTGCAGCCTGGAGCTGATAGCGAATATCAATGCTGTCTAGATATTGCATCAAAAACGTTGTTCGGCAGGCCCGTCCCAATTCTCTCAAGGCAAAGTAAATTTTATGTGTTAACATGACGTGAATAAGTTGTCCGTCTCATACGACTTTGAAAACTGCAACAAACTATTGATTGACTCTTGTTAGCAATCAGTTTAATCGGGTACCGATAACGATTGAATCTTGTTTTTTCAGCTCACTTGAGTTCGATATGGGGCCAGCGTCCAAGAATTCTCGGACTCGATCTGCTCACTGAGGGAAAACCTATGAAGATTTTGTTAATCTTAGCCTTAGTCTTAACCGGCGAAATCCAAGCTCGACCGTCGCAAAGTTCGCCACTCTCAGCCGAGGATTCCGATCCTCGAAAAATGCGCTGGATGATGGGTGCTCCACCAGCTCGCGATAAAATAATTACTCAGCCAGACTCAGTCTTCTTCTCTTTTCCTAAACTCCGGTGGTCCGTTTGTAACCTGAGACAATTTCTTCCTACGAAGGTTATCCAGCGGGATAGTCAGAGGGTGACCGTGCTGCCTATCGTTTCAGAGCAAGATAGGGTTCGCTTTGAGGACAGGATCGATGCCCTGACCTTTCCGGTGATGGATAGCTCTGAAAAACTGACCTGGAAAGAGTCTTTGGGTCGCAACTACACCGACGGAATTCTGATCCTGCACCGAAACAAACTAATATACGAAAAATATTTCGGATGCCTCGATCAGGATGCAAAGCATGCTGCCATGTCGATGACGAAATCGGTAACGGGCCTGTTGACCGAACTCTTGATTAGCGAAGGCAAGATCAATGAAAAGAGTCTGATTCGGGATATTATTCCAGAAATTGGTAACTCAGCCTTCGCTGATGCGACGGTTAGGCAAGTTCTTGATATGACCACGGCCTTGCAGTTTTCCGAGGACTACTCGAATCCTAAGGCCGACATTTGGATTTATTCAATTGCGGCGAGCCCATTTCCGAAGCCCAAGAGTTACAAAGGACCGAATGGATACTGGGAGTACCTAAAGCGAGTCAAAAAAGCAGGAAAACACGGTGAAGTCTTCGGCTATAAGACAATCAATAGCGATATGCTTGGTTGGGTCCTTACGAGGGTTACCGGTAAACCTTTAACTGAGCTCGTGTCCGAAAAGCTGTGGAAGCCCATGGGGGCCGAACAAGATGCTTACATGACCGTCGATGGCTACGGTGTTCCATTCGCTGGTGGAGGTCTGACAGCCAATCTGCGGGACCTAGGGCGACTCGGCTTGGTGATGCTCAATAGGGGGAAGTTGTATAACAAGCGAATCCTTCCGGCTTCCGTCGTTGAGAAGGTGATGGAAGGTGGTGATCGAGCTCGATTTGGCAGTGGTTTTCCAACTCTAAAGAGTGGTAGCTACGCAAGTCAGTGGTGGTCGTTTCATAACAAAAACGAAGCTTTTGCCGCACGCGGAGTGCACGGGCAGACAGTGTATATCGATCCTAAGGCAGAAATGGTTATTGTGCGATTTGCTTCTCATCCCGAAGCAAAAAACGGGAAAATTGATCCAACCTCACTTCCGGCATACGAAGCCGTAGCTGAATTCCTAATGTCGCAAACGAGCCAAAGCCATTGATGACGATCCAGATTCCTGCAGCTTCGCATAGAGGATTCATGCACGGTTGGTCTTTCCCATCGCTTGGAATGAACAGGTTCATAGGTGTAGTATAAAGATGCCCTACCAGCGAAACAAACCTCAATATGTTCTCGTTGCCGGCTTGTTTTCGATATCGGGGTCAATATTCTACTTGGCACACGAACTGTCCGAACTTCCTCGTGACGCAGGAATCATCGCGGAGAAGGTACAGCGGACGAGCCAGCAGATTGCACCTATGATTTCTGAGGTTAGCAAGATCCGGCAGGAAATTCCAGCCATCCTTGAGGAACTCAAGCACTTACGAGAGCAAATTCCTGCGATTCTCAGTGAAACCCAGAGGGTGCGAGAACAAGTCCCAAAGATTCTTTCTGAATCAAAGGAAGTTCGTCTGCTTGTTCCCGGGGCTCTGAAAGAGTTTCAGGAAACTCGCGAGATTCTGCCTTCCATTGTTGCTGAGGTCGCAGCGACCCGTAAGGCGATCCCAGCGATTCTTGAGAAGACAGAACAGCTGATTCGAGAAGGTAGTGATATCGGTCGCACAGCAAGTGAGGGTGTTGTTACGGGGGTACTGAGCGGTTTGATCACGTCTCCATTCAGGCTTATTGCCGGAATTGGAGAAATAGTTCTTGGCGACTCCAATGAGAGGGCTGCTCAGCTTACACCGACCGACGAACGCAGAGAGTGGGAATCGCGGTGCAGTGACCTACAGAGGGAACCGAATGATCGACCAAGAAAAGTCATTCATCTTTGATTTTGTCATCCGTTTGAAAAGTGGAAATTCTTTCGAGCAGCAGGTGAGTCTTTATCTCGACAAAAACTCGGATTGGAAAATCTATCGCTCTGCTAGTGCAAGAGAGTTTTGAAGCTGAAAACTTGAACTCTGCCGAACAACAAAAACAAGGTTGGCAGGCTATTCTGAATAAACGACCGTCACTATTTTAGTTTAGGCGGTTTTGTTTTCTCAGATACCGTATCGAGACTCCGAACGTCGGTTGCTTGTACTTGAGTTATTCCCATTAGGTCAAACCGGGCTAAAGAGAATAACGGAAACTAAGGATAGTTAAAAGCCGTTGAAAATCAGGTAGCTCAAAGAAACGCTGAGCTCCAAGATATCAAAAACCAAATTGATACCTACGAGGAAACGATCTTCGAGAAACGCAAAGCCGTTGAGGCGGTGCGAGCAGAGTTAGAAGACGAAAAAAGAGGCATAGCTAGCTTAAGAAATTCTGTGGCCGATCAACGTGAGGATCTTCATCGGGTCGAAGCCGCCATTGATAAAAAAGAATCCGAACTCCGAGAGGTCCAGCAGAAGACCAATAGCCTTAAGAAAGAAATCGGCTCACACGAAGTCAAACTCGAGGCCCTAACTAAACAGGTTGACGAAAAACGAGAATTGGTGGCTGACGAAGAAGAGCGTTTGTCTTCTATCATGCAAAAACAAGATGCCACTCAAGATGTCTATAATAGCTTGCTAAGACAGAATAGAGATTTGGAAGCAAAAATCAACCAAGTTCAGGCGAATATGGAAGAATTGATCTCTCAAAGTGAGGCAGATGCCGAGCGGATCTTAGCCAAAGCCAATTCAAACGCAGACGAAATCAGACAGTCAGCCGAATCCGAAGCAGACTTTACTCGCAAAAATACGCTTGCAAAAGCCGAATCGGAGGCAAACGAAATCTTAGTGACTGCCCAGGTCGAAAGTCAGGCACTCATCGACGAAGCGAGAGGTGAGGCCAGTCAGCTATTGGAGGCTGGAAAAGAGGAATATCGGCAGATCAACCTGCAGGCTGAAAAGGCTGGTCAACAGATAAAGGAAGCGGCATCTGCGGAATGTGAAGCGGCGGTATCGGAAGCGAAGGCCAATGCGAAAAAAATTCTTGAGAAAAAGGAGGAACCATCTGGACAAGTCGCCTCGCATCCCTTGTTTTTTGACCTCCCTGGCCAGGGGCGACCAGCTAATCCAAGCCAATTCCGCCTATTTCAGGGTCTGATCCCCTAGAGAGCCTCAGAACGGCTACCAGATAGCTTGCCCTGGAAGAAAATGGAAGCCAATCGCAACGTGTTCCCCAGTCATCTCAATGTCTCTCGCGTACCAACCTACTCGGCCTCCGATTTCGAAAGCAATGTCGAGTCCGTCGAGCTCCCATTTATAGATATAGGAATAGAGAAGCGACGATCCATTAAGGCTTTTTTTATTGCCGCCATTGTCTATTGAACTGAAATACCATCCGGCACGGACATAGGAATTCTGAATCCAATGATAGAAGCTATTCTGCGGCGGGCCATTGAGTCTCGACGTCAAGCCAATATTGACAAGCAACTCACCCCCCAAATGATAGTGACGAATGAGAGAGGTAAGATCACCTTGTTTGTTATCTTTTGACCGCAAAGAGCCAATGATGGGGTTCAAGGCGAAACCCATGTATGCAAATGGTGGTAGCTCGTACCAAAGGTTGAAAGTATTGGTGAGACCACGATGAGTTGACAGGCGCTGATTCCCTTTGTAGAACCTCTGCACCTCATAGTGTTCCCTCGCCCTTGCACGCCATGCGATTCCCCCATCTCGCGCGGAAAGGTCGTGACTCAAGCAGCCAAGGAAGCAGCCTGTAGCCGCCAGAAAATAAGGGCTGTATCTTTCAGGTAGAACCAAGGAAATCACCTCAGATGAATGTTACTATGGAAAGACGCTTGCGCGATTGAAACCCTTCGTTGATTATCACTCTGTGCAGCCTCAGTTTCAAGTATTTGTATCCAAGGAGCAATTGTGGTCAAAGAAGTTACGGTACCTCAATACGAGATTGACTTTTACGGAACAAGAGTTGAATTAAGAGACGTTGTCGTCTATCTCGACGACGACTCTGAAGAGGACGGATTTTCCCAAAGCCTACCCCATAGAATCCCTCGATTCGAGATGGCGAGGGTTGCCGTCGTCAGCGCCGCGATGCAAGACGAACTCATCCATCTCGAAACTGAGGATGTTACGAACGGAGTTCTGAACATGTATAAAAAAGCCTGCGCAAAAGAACTCTCGCTAGAGCTAGAAGGTCGACGCCGACATGGGGTTGAAAGAATTCTTGCCGAACTTGTGCGATTTGAACAGTCTCATTCTTCGACCGAATGACCATTTTGCAAGGCTCCGTGGATCATAGAAGACATCCTCGTAGCGGACGGTAGAAATAACAGCTTGCAAAGCTATACAGTCTGTTCTTCAATCTGGAATAAGACTGCAAAGATAGACGAAAATAGCAGCTTCATGAGCACGATTGACGTTTTGGGTTTTGCTTTCTTGCAACATAGGATAGTGTCCTAGGAATCAGGGTCGATCCAAGATATCTGATCAAAAACCATATCAACTCTGCAGCACTAGCTCCCACTCTTTTTTACTGGAGGAGTCAGACTCATGGCAAAGCTTGTTACAGTTTCGACCTATCTGGATACGCAAACCGCTCACGTTTCAAAGGGCTTGCTGGAATCTAGCGGCATTCATGCGGTAGTCATGGCCGATGATGCCGGTGGCAATAGGCCATAAGGAGTAAAGAAATTTTTTCCCAAAGCAGACGCTGGTTGGATACCGGCCAAATTACCTTCATACTGGTTGTAAATTTTTATAGCTCCCGTATCGTCCACTTCCACGACACCGAAATCCAACGAATCAGATGTGGCCTGATCAATATTCCCAAGAACAGCCATAACCTCACCTGGGACAAATGTGAATGGCTCGGCGGCTCCACCTGCCTTAGATTCTGCTAGCTTTTGCTTGGTATGAACTGCCCATTCCAACACAGATCGTAGTGATTGGTTGGGAAAATGCTCAGAGGCGTAGTCTTGATCTGAATAAAACGCATGTAGCTGCTCTTCAAGGCTCGCAACTAAAGCGCCAGAATCTTCACTATCCAATGTCGCAGTGTTAACAGTGGCAACTGGCTGGCCTGTATTTTCAGCAACGACTTGCTGCAATTTCGATAGAGTTGAACTCATTTATATATCCTCCATGAATGGTCAATTTTGACTTGCTTTCGGAAGGGAGGTTAAAATATTAACGAGTATTATTTCTAATCCGGCAAATTTCCCAACTAACCCAGCCAACGTAGGTAAGTCTTTGTGAGTGCAATATCCCATGGCTTAAACATTGAAACGCTAGCTGACAACTCGCTAACAATTACCGAGGTGATGGCATTTTCCAAAAAGGCTAGGTGTTTTGTACCTGAAGATCGTTTAAGGAATTGTCAAAAAAGCTACGATCAGCTGAGTAAAATCGCGTTGCAAACTTCACGTTCGTGCTATGGCCTGCACACCAGCTACGGTCATAACGTCAAAGATAAAAGAGATCCTAAGGAATTTAAATTCTGGCAGAGGGACCTACTCCAGTACCTTCAGGTGGGCTTGGGGCCTGGGTTGCCACCGCCGGTCGTACGGCTCGCCCTTAGGCTGCAACTTTTTAAGGCATCAAGAGGCGCTTCTGGAATCCACCCAAAAACCGTAGAGAGGCTAACGGACCTTGGAAATGCCGAGGCTCTTCCTAACGTCCCCCGGTACGGCAGTCTTGGAGCTAGCGGAGACCTAATCCCCATGGCACACGCTGTTTCTCCTTTGTTTCGCGAGGAGATCCCCGGACCTCGCGACGTCATTGGGCTGGTCAATACCAACGCCATGATGGGGGCTTGGGCGATAACTCAATTTGAAAGCATCAATCATATCTGTCAGAGAATCTGTGAGATAACCGCCATCAATTCCCTCACGCTTTCCTGTCCTGCCGAGCATTTCTCGGGTGTTGGGTTTAGCATCAATCCCAGACTAGAAAAAAATATGCAGGCCGCAAAGATCATCTCGGACTATCGCGAGAGCTGGCGTAAAGCGCTCGGATTATCCCATCAAACAGCCCTCACTCAGGCTAAGTATTCACTACGATGCAGCCCTCAAATCGTCGGAAACTGCCTCGACTTTCTAAGTTTTGCGCACGATAAAATTCTCGCTGAGGCGCTTTCAGTAAGCGATAACCCCATAATCGTAGATGGCGAGGATGAGGCCTGGCATGGCGGGCTTTTCTACGCAGCAGGAATCGCTAGCGCTGCCGATATTGGTATCGATATTCTAGCCAAAGGTGCTGAACTAATGGATCGGCAAGTCCTACTGCTTATGGATTCAAGGGAAACCTCGCTAGAAGACAATCTTTGGGACGGCACCGGCCATCTCAAGGGCATTCATCAACTCTTGTCCAGCCTCATGCAGCGCGTGAAAACTAATACGCCGCGAGCGATTCAGGCAAGCTTCTCTTGTGAAAGCCACAACCAAGACGTGGTGCCAGGTGGTATGACGGTTCTCAATGTCCTGCAGGAACAGTTGGATCTGTTGGATCACGTTCTGAAAGCTGCCAGCTTTGTTTCCATTAGAGGAGCTCTGCAAAAAGCCGGTAGGCCCGTCGAGCAAAACCTCAAGCTAGATGCCTGGCCGGACTGGAAGATCTCTCCGAAGCAAAGTCTCCTAAGCAGCTTCTACGACCTCGCGGATTCTTAAATTTAGCATTTCAGTTATCTCTTGCGTAGCCTGCGGATTAAGGTAAGGCTCAACTTGGGCTAGTAAAGCCGTAACAATTGATGCCTTATACATATCTATCGGATCAGGGTCATCACCCGTCGCCATTATCTGGTAATTGAGTTGGCAGTTCATCAGGGTCCACTCGCCCTTTAGTAACATGTAATTGATAGCAATCATGTACTGCAACTCATCACCGTCGTCGACATTCTCGACAGAATTAGTGATCTTGTCGATTCCCTCGGCAGCAAATATGGCTAAATCGTTTTGGATGTCGGCTGGGACTTGGGACATTAGTTCCGTGTAAACACTCTGAAAGCCTTGACTGTCGAAGAGTGTGCGAACCGTATCAGCACTAATTTTCTGACCTTCGAGCTTTTGAAAGCTCTGAATATTCTTTTTCATTTGCTCTACATTCATCGTAGACCTCCTTCCGTTAGAATCTGCTTCGGAAGGAAGAAAGCTTTTTTGAGGCTTTTTATTCTGCCGCACTTTGTTGCACCAGCAATTCCCTACATGATTTTGCTTTGATACCTCGGCTCGCCTTTTCCCAAGACTGATCCGAGGGAAAAAATATCAGCTTTGCGGCACGTCCGAGCAATCTAAGGAGGAAGGTTTCGATAGACGAGATTTTGTTCTTTGTTTGATAGTGCACGCCCACTAAAGCCTTAACTTTTATAGCATCAGCCTGATGATTTTCGATAACACATTCCATAAACCCGAAGCGTTTTATCAGCGTTTCTTCCAACTCAGGCAAGGCCATCCAAGTTCCCTGGCAGGTTTTAAGCATATCGCCTTGCCTTCCTAAGATCGTCAGGCGACTATTTTTCTCGTAGCGCCCCCAATCGCCGGTGCGATAGTAACCATCAGTGTCGAGTCGATCCCCATTATCGAATATTCCTAGACTCGGGCTCAGCACATAGACTTCACCAACTCCATTTTTAGTATGCTCTAATTTTACCTGACAACCCTGTGGCTTCCCATTCATTAACACCCCAGGGCCTAACTCCGTTAACCCATACCCCTCTATGATCTCGATTCCTAACTCGCTAGCCTGATCGATCAGGCTTTGTCTCACGATGCCGCCACCAGTATGAACACTTAATTGAACACCATTAAGATACTCACGACTGCCGATAGACCTTAGCAAGATGTCTAACTGCCTTGGAACTAATGCTATCGTTATACGATCGCCAAACTCTAGATACTGCCTGACGGAGCGTATTGTCATGGAGCTTGGAGGCATGAAAAACAAACTCTGGCCAAGCCAAAGCCCGAGTATCTGATCGAGAATAAGACCAAAAGCATGAGAGTTAGGCAGCAAGCAAAGTCTGCTCGAGGAAGCAGCTGAGGAGAAAAACGGGGCGTGAGAGCTGAGTTGATGAAGGATTCCTTTTTCGTGATAGCCAATCCACTTAGGTTTTCCTGTCGACCCACTAGTTTGCAGCCATACAACTGCGCCGATCATCTGGCTTCCATCGGGTCTATCAATAACTAACTCCAGATCATCATTGTCATTCTGCTCGAAAATTCTAGCCTGCGACACACGTTCCAACTGTTCAAAATCCGGGTCACCTCCATCAGGAACGATAGCTACGGCAAATCCCCCAATCAAGGCTGCCATCAACTCGTATAACCTTTTGGGATGGCTACCTTTAAGTACAACGGTATCCCCCGGCTTTAATCCTTGGCGACGCCACTCGTGCCGTTTACTAAGGGAGCAATTCCAGATCGCACTGGCACTTAAGACATGCTCCTCATTATTTTCCAGCCATTGTATCGTTGGCTGTGCTTGGCCTTTCAATATTGACCGAAAACGTAAAGCGAGTTCGCTCTGCATGTCATCCCCACTGCAAAAATAGCTTAGTTTTTTTCAAATGATATCACATACCACTTCAGTTTATTGCACTAACATACCGAAACATAATGCTGCCAAGGAGGATAACATGATACTCGTACTGGATGATGAACCAGACATCCGCGATCTTCTGAAGATGATTCTTGAAGACTTCAAAGAGCCTATCATTGAAGCTGAAAATGGGTCGAAGGGTCTAGAACTGCTAGATAAGCATAGTAACGATATAAAACTGGTTATATCTGATATGAATATGCCCGTTATGGATGGGATGGCGTTCTTAAGTCATGCTAGAGAAAACGGTTATTACAAACCCTTCCTGTTTATCACAAGCTTCGCAGACAAAAAAATGCCATCGAAGCCATACGCCTTGGAGCCTTTGACCTGCTAGACAAGCCTTTTTATCAGGAAGACGTCTACGCGAAGGTTAAAAAAGGTCTAAACTATTCCAACTTATTAGATGGAAATACTCATACAGGAACTAAGACCCCAAGTACCAACGATCTAGCACAACTTGTGGCATCATCGATCCATCAGATGAATGAAGGCTCCATCGAAAACGACAACGACAACGACTACCTACTAAAGTTAGCAAATATTCTTGTTTTTCTAAAAGGCCAAACAGACCTTATCAGCAGCGAACTAGACGTCAACGATGAAGCCGACCCACAAAAGACCAAAGAGCTCATACAACGGATCGGAATGGGCTTAGAGTCTGCCATGGAGATAACCCTGGCCGAGCAAATTAAATTGCAAGGTGACCCGCTCAATGACTTTGATGACGAGGAAGAAGACGTACAAGAATCGGAAAAATTTGGAATTTTTTAACGAAGAATACAGCTAATGCAAAAAGACTTCGAACAACTTATTGAACACAAAGACTTTCTAGGCGAGGAGTATGAAAACCTCCTCAAGAACTTCCAATCTGAAATTGTAGAACTCATCCATCAGCTCGAAACCATGTTTTTCGAAAAAGACCACTACCCTTCGCAAGAAGATCTCAATTTAGCTATGAGACTCTTACACACCCTAAAGGGAACCTCAGCTCAATTTAAACTGACAAAAACCTCCAAATTTATTCATTCTATAGAAGATATTTTTTGTTCCATTCGTGACGGTTCGATAAAATTTAAGCCAGGGACCTATCAAACACTAGTGCCTTTCCTACAATGCCTAAAACAAATGGTGCTTGCCTTGTCGCCGGACACGTTTTCCAAGGAGGAGTTTCTTTCTAAGCTCAGGACCATGGCCTTTTATTTTCAGGTCTTTCAGAGACTATATGTAGGTGTAGACCCAAAGCCTAAAACCGCCAAGTCTACCAAGACTAAAGATGATACAAGCCATTATGCTGGTCTTTTAGACTTTATTAAGTCATCTTCAGAGTCAGTTGCCGATGCAGGTACCAAAAGGCATCATACCTATGGTATCCGAGAGCAAGACCTCGATATGTTGACTAACTCTATGTGCTCGGCATTATATCAGCTCATATCTAGCCCCCAAGATACATCTCAAAAATCTGTTCTAGAAAAGCTAGAAGATGCCATTGTCACACTTCAGGCTACTCGTCAAGTCAACATGTCACCACTCGAAGGAAAGGTCGAAAGTCTTCTTTACGATTTAGCCAACCGCTTGGGCAAAAAGATACTCGTTAAAGCAGAGGGTTTTGGCGAAATCAATATTGATGTGACTTGGTTTCAGATCGTATCCGACTGCCTCACTCACCTTTGCCGCAATGCCATCGACCACGGCATAGAGCTACCCCATGAGAGGGTTGCCAAAGGCAAAGAAGAAACAGGCAACATCACTATAGGTGTATCGCAGAACGGTGGCCGCATTGTTTTGCATTTCCAAGAGGACGGAAAAGGCCTAGATGGTGAAAAAATAGCAGAGCGCGCCATAGAAAAATCAGTTTTGACGGTAGCAGAGGCTGAATCCCTAAACTATTACGAAAAACAAGCTTTGATCTTCCACCCTGGATTTTCCTCTAACGATCAAGTCACTGATCTTTCAGGACGAGGCGTGGGAATGGATGTCATCAGAACCCAGGTCGAATCTTCGGGTGGCTCGGTATACTTTGACTCGGAAGTCAATCAATTCACCAAATTTGATATCAATATACCTATAGGATTCTACCAAGAATCGTCAGTTCTGTTTCGCTTTGGAAACAACACTTATAGTATATCAAAAGACTGCATAGTCGGCTGCTTTTATGCCAATGACGTTGTCATCGATATGGGAGCCATCGAAACAAAGGAAGGCGATATCTACACTCTCTTACACCTGAAGGAAATAGATAGATTTAGCCCTTTGAAGAAAAAGCAATGCTTCCTTGCTATCAATCTCTCCGGCACTCCGACAGCATTGGGTGTTGACGAGATGCTGGGAACTTTCGATTTGTTCTTTTTCCCTATAGCAAAACTAAAGGAGGAGGCTGCCTACCTAGGGTCTACATCTTACTCCAAAGAGCTTGGCAAAGTATTAGGCATCGACCGATTTTATTTGCTTCATGCACTCAACAATCTAATGTACGATGAAGAGCACATTGAAAGTGAGGCTCTGCATGACCACGGCCATAATGAGGAAGGACACTATGCCCCCGCAGTCACCGAGCCCATGACAACTCAAGGCGATATCTTAAATCTCTGTCAGGATCAAAATTTCCTAAATCAATTACTGAATGAAACGCAAGTTATTTGCCCCGGGGTGAGAGCTGATCAGCTCATTATCCCGCTTTCCCAAGTACTCGATGAATTGACGGCGATACTGATCACTGATCCTCAAAAACCCTTTGATCTCAGTCATTGGATGTCTTGGAGACAGGAGCACTTTCCCAATCCAAGAGGCTCCCAAGCAAAAATGCTGCAAGCCATGGATGGTTTGATGATGAAAACAAACGAGAGCATGCTAAAGGCGAGCTAACCTCCAGGTTTTGCCAAAGGCAAAAGCGACTGCCCCAACAAAAACCTGAACTGAAACAAATTTTTGACGGCATCCAAATGAGCCATGCGCCAGGCATCGCGTTTATCTCTCAATAAAAACTCTCCATCAATCACATCGAGAAACCTTGCTTTCCCCCGATTAAACCGTTTTCGCGACAGCTCTACAGAGCTGGAAAGTTGATTCATACTAGCTTTTTCGGTAGCAATTTTTTTACGATGCATCACAAATCTCGCGAAGTACTCACCGGCTTCGGCTTCGATGGCTTCAATTTTAGCCTGACGATCTAAGATCTTTTTAGATTTTTCCCGCATTTTTTCTTTGATGCGATAGCCTTTGGTGCCTCCCGTCCAGATATCCATCGTGATTCCGATGCTAAGCTCATTCCAAGTCTCCTGCTTGAAGGGACTAGGTGACAGTAGGATGGATTGTGCTTTGAGCGATACTTCTGGCAAGCGGGTGGCTCGAATCTCTTCAATCTCACTATCAATGATTTGAATTTGCTTTTGGTCCAACATGATATCCGCACGCTCGGTCTTTTTACTCGCATACTCTTCAGTATCAACCCAGGAAAGCAAGGTATCTAAACCGGAATCTAGTTGCGGCAAGACTCGAAAGTTCGTTCCCAATAAGGCTGATAAACGGTTTTGCAGGTTCGGCAAAATATGATCTATGGTTTCGATGCCATGAAGGCAGTCGTTTATAGCCACGGCGATCTTCGATTGATCAAGTTCTGTGACCACACCTAAAATATTGAGTCGTTTCATCTCAAATTGACGTTTCTTGAGGTTTTGTTTTAGCTCGAGCAAGCCCTCTTTCTGAAATTCCAAACGTAGAATCTCAACGAAAATAAGAGATGCCTCCAAACGCACCGATTCCGTCACAAAATCGATTTCATGCTCCCGTAGATCTTCCAAAAATTTCAGCGTTTTGGGTTTTTGAATCATATTAGCATGACTGTAGACCGGCTGTTCCAATCCCAAGCCTGCCTGCCACTGTGCCGAGGGATTACCAGGGATCTTAATCCCAAAAGGCCCCTCGCTATAGGTTTCGCGATCGCGAAAGATCCGTTCTACCTTCGCACCAACCTTGGGATAAAAAGCAGCGGCGTTTTGTAGATCTTGCGAGATCAGAGCCTGATCGCGTTGCGTGCGGCTACTTTGGACTGGTTTGCTACCTGCCACCAATTCTAAGACCTTACTTAAAGGCAAAGAGACATCATTACCATCTTGCACCGTATTAGATAGCCCATCCTGAGACGAAAGGCTAACCAGAGCAACTGCTAAGAGAATCACCGTTGCTTCTGCGACTCCCTTTAATTTCTGTTTTGCCCCTAGATCAGTCACCTCCTCGGCAGAAAGATTCTCTGCTTTTTTAGCAAAAAACAGCATATACAGCGAGGCAACCAAAAATAGCGTGATACACGCGCTAGCGATCAAACCAAAGATAATGGCATAGGCAAAGGGTGGCCAAAGCGTAGCTTTTCCTAACGCTAAAGGCAGCAATCCAGCAATCGTTGTTAGAGTGGTAAGAAAAATGGGACGCAGCCGGCGACTCACGGCTAACTTAACGGCGACATCGACTGTAATGCCCTCTTTCACCTTCGTATCAGCATAATCCACCAATAGGATAGCATTGTTCACCACAATACCAATCAGAGCCAAGGCTCCCAGCAGCGAAAAGAAGCTAAAGGGCTGTCCCGTCAACCATAAACCTAAGATCACACCGATACATATAAAAGGCACCACAGCGTTGATGATCAAGATACGACGAAAGCTGTTAAACTGAGCCATCATCGATACCAATAGCAAAAGAATTCCCAATGGCACCACCTTGGCAATAGCCCGATTAGCTGTCTCAGATTCTTCAGCAGACCCCCCGATGCTATAACTTAACCCAGTGGGAAGCGGCTCTGCCGCTAGGCCCTCAACAAGTGGCCCTAGGACCTGATTAAAACCAACGCCATCGGGTAGCTCGGCATAGACATGGATCAGTTGACGCCCATTTTCATATTTTAAGCTAGCAGGATGAAAATCTAGATCTGGTCTCACCAGGTCGCGAAAATAGAGACTATCAGTCATTGAGGGAGCCACATAGGAATCTAAAATACTCACTGGCTCGCCAGAAAGGGTTTCTTGGGCCATGAGAACGATATCATAAGTATCCGTCTCAGCATAAAAATCAGAAATAGGTAACCCGCGAGCATAATAAACTAGCATTTGAGTCAATTGACTCCGCGCAAGCCCAAACCTCTGGGCATTTTCGTCGGCTATCACATAGTTCAGCGTGGGTTGCCCTAACCCAATGTCTGAGCGAATATCTACTGCCAGATTCTGATCACGCAGCGACCACTGGATGCGCTCAGCAGCCTGCCAAAGTGCTTCACGGTCTTGACCAAATACTTTGATCGCTATATCAGCATCTACAGGGGGGCCTTGCCCTAAATTTTTCGCCACGACACTTGCCTCAGGGACTATCTTTTGGGCGAGCGATTCGATACTTTGCCTTAGTCGCGCGCCGTTTTTAAAGTCATCAAAAGTGACAATCATCTGAGCCATATGCGGACTTTTTAAACTTTGATTGAGGTTGTAAAAAAACCTAGGGACGCTTCGCCCGACAAAGACTCCTACCGACTCGACATACGATATGGATTCAATGGCAGACGCAAGCTCTGTAGCTGCAGCTTCCGTGCTAGTTAGGTGGCTACCTTCAGGAAGCTGGAGATTGACCACTAGCTGGTTGCGATCGGCCAACGGGAAAAACTGCATCTTAAGCTGAGGAACCAAGGGAAGGACGGC
This sequence comes from Pseudobacteriovorax sp., assembly GCA_013215145.1. GTDB lineage: Bacteria > Bdellovibrionota_B > Oligoflexia > Oligoflexales > Oligoflexaceae > DT-89. The sequence continues at coordinate 74,834 of JABSRP010000035.1, read as the reverse complement.
CATCAATGCTAGTACACAGAGTGTTATCGTCGATTTTGGGTATAGACTGGGAAACCAGGCAATCTTTTCGCCGAGACTTTCAAATACGGTCTTTTTTTGATCCTTGCCATTAGGCTTTAGGATATAAGCGCTGAGACTGGAGGTGACGAGTATCGCAAAAATATAGCTTAAGCAAAGAGTCAGTGTCGTCACCTGTGGGATTGAGCGCGTAAAATCCGCTGTGCTACCGACAGAACCCAAGAGAGGGATGAATGTGGCTACCGTGGTGCCCGTAGCGGCAGCCAAAGGGGTGATGAACTCCCTAATGGTAAGAATAGCGGCTTCAGAGCGCTGCGCTCCGTGATCTAATCGCGTCTGCACTCCCTCGACGATCACAATAAAGTTATCCACCAGTAACCCAAGCGCCAGGACAAAGGCTGCGATAGAGATTTGCTGCATGACACCGCCCGTATAAGAGTACAGGGTCAGAGATATCAGGGTCACCGATGGTATGGTTAACGCAACCAGCAGACCAACCCGTACACCCATAAACAAGAGAAGGATACCGGCAATCACAAGCATACCGATAAGCAAGGATTGGGCAAGTTCAAGCAGTCTTTGCTCAACGTAGTTTGGCTGAAAGGTGACCATATCCAAGTCTATGCCCTCAGTCAGTACCAATCCATCCATCAGCTTATTCACCCGGTCTCCAACAGCGATGAGATCAATATTACCTTCTGGAACAATCCCAATCATTAACGCTGGTTTGCCTTGCCAAAAAACAGACTCCTCCGCAGGTAGTTTAGGAGTCAGCGAAACACGACCCAATTCTTTTAAGTAATTCACAGTCCCGTTATTAGAGTAGATAGGAAAGTTTTCCAATTCTTTTAGGTCCGAGAAGGTGTCATTGGCCGTAATACCGACATTTTTACCTGAAATTTCCAGGCTTCCCGAGCCGGCTGCTACGTTGCTTCCGGCTAGTTTTTGTACGATGGAGGCCAGTCTAAGGCCTTTGTCTTCAAGTTTTTTGCTATCTAAAGCAATAGAAATTTGTCGCCCCGGATCGCCGATGATATCCACCCGCGAGACCCCAGTGATCCCCATCAAGTGATCTTTAAGATCTTCAGCCTGAGCCAGCAAATCCAAAAGTGTTTTGTTTTCACCAGTCAGGGCGTAGATCATCGCGTGTTGATCTAAGACCGAACGATTGAGCTCCTCGCCATCAACGATATCTGGCCAATCCTGTTTGGCAATGCGGATAGCCTCGCGGATATCATTCCATGCCGCATCAATGGCAGCCGACTGACTCAGGCTATCACCCAGCTCGATCCTCAGCACAGCAAACTGATACCGCGCCTCACTATTTATTTTTTTAATCTCCTCAATCTCACTCAACTCTTCGGTCAAGGGAGCTACAATCTTTCTCTGCACCTCGCTGGGACTAGCCCCTGGAAAGGGAATCGTGATCACACCAAAACGCTCTTTTAACTTAGGATCCTCTTCTTTTGGCATCGTTATCCAGGAAATCACTCCTAAAAGGCTGAAGGCCACTGCTAATAGCCAACTGAGACGACGAAACTTCCAGATCCTTGCAGCAATGGTCATGGCTGAACCTCCACGGTTTCCTGATTAAGTAAATTTCCTAGGCCTTTCACCACAACTTTCGCGGCATCTGGCATATCTTTTTGAAAGAAATAAACCTTGTCGTCTTTATGAGCGACGATATCGATCTGTTGCCGGTGGGCTTTTCCATCTTCTACAAAAAAAATAAAAGTGTTCTCACCGCTGGGAGAGGTAATGGCATTTAACGGTAACTGAAACAGATGGTCGTCGGGTCCAACGCGAAGCGATGCCACAACCCTTAAGCCCTCAATCGTGCGCATAGGATACCGAAAGGTATAGCTGACAAGGCCATCCTGTCTACCTATCTGCCTTGACTGCACCTTATTTTGACCAGCTGCTACTGGCAGCGAGATGATCAGGCGTTTTGGTATCATTTGCGCCAAATCGGGATCAACCTGAAAGCGCGCTACAAACACACCCTCGCCGGATCGCGAGCTCTGCGTTTTCAGCTGCGCCTGCCCATAAAGGCTAAAAACTTCGTTAGTTACCTTTTCTGCCGTCACAACCTCAACCTGACTCCGAGCCAGGCTCAAATCCACCAGACCAAGACCCAAAGAGATCGTTAAAAGAACGCTTTTGGCATACCCATTCATAAATCACCTCCTTATGTAGACAATATCAACATGAAAAGTAGATAATGTCTACATCAGATGTTTCGGATGTCTACACTAAAACTTTAGTGATTCTAGCTAAGAGGCTAATTTAACTAAATGAATGGCTAGCAAATCCGATCAAAAAAGCGTAAATTTTAATTTGAGAGCATCAATGAGAGGCGCAAGATTGAGAAAAAAATCGAATCAGAATACCAAAGACTACCATCACGGCAATCTACGAGATGCCTTGCTGAAGGAAACCTTGAAGCTTCTTAAAAAAAAGAACCCGACAGAGCTTTCGCTACGGGATTTAGCCAGGCGCATTGGAGTCTCTCACGGAGCCCCTTACCGCCATTTCCCAAGTTTGAATGCGTTGCTAGCTGCCTTAGCCGAAGAGGGCTTCCACATATTCGCGGATTTTCTGAGCTTGAATCGCAGTGAACAGCAGCAAAGCGAGCCCCTCCCGCGCTTTCGCCAGATGGCCTTCGAATTTGTGAGGTTTTCCCTTCAGTTTCCTATCCACTTTCGGCTGATGTTCACCCAGGTCGTCGTCGATCACGAGGAATTTGAAGACTTAAAACAAGCTGGTGAGACAGCATTTCGGATCCTGGCAGATTCCGTCGGCAATTTACAAGCACAGGGCATCCTCAGAGTGCACGATCCCATCGTAACCTCAGTCTTCATTTGGTCAAGTCTACACGGCTTCTGCTCTCTCCTACTCGACCAGCGCTTGGGCTTTCTAGATATCGACGAGAATAAAGTCGACACGATCATCGAAGCCTTTTACCAAAACATGATGGATGGACTAGCCGTGGTCAAATAATCTATCACAACCCATGAGGTTAAAGACAATGTCAGCTGGTGATTGGAAAGGGATGCTACAGGCCATTTACGATGGCGATGCCGAGGCCGTTCATCATTTTCTTCGTGATGGCGTGGACCCCAACTATGAGCATCCAGAGATGCTATGCACCCCACTGATCGAAGCGGTACGAGCTGATAAAGAAGAGATCGTCACGCTTTTATTAAAGTATGGAGCCGATCCGTTTCGCGTGTCCTCTTACGCAGGACGCAGCGCCTACAATGAAGCCCGCTCTCTGAATAAGACCGCCATGGTTAAGCTATTTCCACGCCCAAACCTACGGCAGAGATGGAAATCACTTTTTTCTTGATTATGTTCTGCCGACGCCACAGCACTCGTTATTTTCTCTAAACTCACCTGCTAGTCATTCCATTTGGCGGAAGAATTTTTGCGGCTCTTTTTTTCTGTCTTTTTTAAATTTTCACAAAGTAAGTCTATAAAAAAAGAGTTTTCGTATCTTATTCATATCGTTTCTCTCGACCTTGATGATCGCCAACCCATCAAGAAGGAGTGCTCATGACTATTTCCAGACGACTATTTTTTGCCTCAGGGGCCGTGACTCTAGGCAGCGTCACCAGCTTGGGATCGGTGGTAAGGGCTGCTGGCCACCCCAGTAGTAAAACAACAAATCGTAGTAAAACTCATAGTGGCTATGGTGAGCTTGTCAAAGACCCTAAAGACCTTTTAGATCTGCCTAAGGGCTTTCAATACCGCACACTATCCATCGAAAAAGACCTTATGACTAGCGGTGGGATCGTACCTTCAGCTCATGATGGAATGGCAGCCTTTTCCGCGGGCCCAGGTAAGACCTTTCTTGTACGCAACCACGAACTCAAAAATGATGACATTATCGAAGATGGTTTAGCGGAAGTAGCCCAGGCTCCGGGCACTGTGTATGACCTTGAGGTGCAAGCAGGCGGCACCACCACTTTGTTAATCGATAACCAAAGCCGCGGGCTAATAGAAGATCGTGTAAGTCTATCAGGCACTTTGGATAACTGCGCGGGAGGCGCCACGCCCTGGCAAACTTAGTTGACCTGCGAAGAGGAATACGATGTCCTGGGTAAAAAACACGGGTATGTGTTTGAAGTCGACCCCAGAACAGGCGGCAATGTGAATCCCATCACAGCTATGGGACGCTTCGAGCATGAAGCTGTCAGCTTCGACCGTGATGGCCTTGCCTATCTTACCGAAGATGCCGACGGCCCTCACGGCTGCCTCTACCGCTTCATCCCCAATCGACTCTTCGGTGGCAAAGGTAGCCTCCATGCCGGTGGGACTCTCGAGGCGTTATCCGTGGTTGGCCTAGAAAATACCGATCTATCAGCAGTCCAAACTAGAGGGCTGGTGCTTCCGGTCACTTGGATTCCGGTCCCGAATGTTGATCCTGACGAGGGAGAAACTACTGTCCCCGAACAAGTCATTCCCCTTGGGGCGACACCGATCCCTAAAGCGGAAGGAACTTGGCTCGGAAATGATGGTCAAATTTGGTTTGTCTCCAGCCGTGGTGATGGTCCACTGGCCACTGATGAGGAGGATATCAGTGCCGCGGTCCATAGCGGACAGATCTGGAAATATGACCCTTACCGTCAGCAAATCGAATTGGTCGCTTTGATCCCCAAAGGCTCAAAATATGATGAGCCAGATAATATTACAGCAGGCCCCCACGGATTTGCTTTGGCATGCACGGACGGTGACGACGACCAGTGGCTCATCGGTATCACCAATGATGGCAGCATCTTTCCTTTCGGCTTCAATGCCTTAAATGACGAAGAGTTTGCTGGGGCTTGTTTTTCGGCAGACGGTCAGACCCTATATGTCAATATCCAAGGACCTCCTGGAATCACACTGGCCATCTGGGGCCCCTGGTAAAGACGAGTCCACGAAAGCGATGGGAGTTTGCAGTGACCCTAAGTACCCCATCGCCCGAGAAGGCAGAGTACTATGTGCTGAGTCCGCGTTAGGGCGAGCGATACGGATCGTCCTAACGCGCTTTTTAACAAAATAGAATTATCTAAATCGGCAAGAAAAAAACTGATCGGCTTCGGTACCCTCTAAGATGTCAAGGTCCGAAATAAAAGAAGCCATGCCGCAGTCAGGGCTCAGATTGTCCAAGTTTTGGAGTACAATCCTCTCGAGAGCGGGTTGTGAAGCTGTGATCTGTAGGTTTTTAAAAGAATTTAGCCTAACTACAGAAACCTCTTTTAATCCAAGGTTCTCACCTAACTCTAGAGTCTCGATCTGATTAGTGCGCCCACCGCCAAGAGAAAAGTGCTTTAGGGCAGGTAAGTGACTTAATACCAAGCCTTGCAATTGATCGATAGAGTCTCTTGCCTTGTAGGCGTAAATATCCATATCAGAGGCATAGCAATTGGTATTTAGCTCACAGCCGGTAGAGGATACGAATAGCTGGGTTAGCGAAGGATAGTCATGTATGTCCAGCTGAACAAAATCGTTATGAGCTAAATTGAGAGCCTTTAATTTATCCTTACTACTAGGATCCAAGTTTAATTCAGAGAGTCTGTTGTTCTGTGCTTTAATTACCGACAGGTTTGGGCTTTGCCTGACATCCAATTTGGATAGTTGAGAGTTGTACACCAATGATAAATGACCCAAACCAGTTATATTCTCAAGGGTAACGCTTTCTACAGCCTTATGCCCTGCCAATCCAAAACTTGACAAAGCAGGTAAATTTTTGATGGTCACATGCCTTAGGGGAGAATCCTTTTGGCCAATACTGTGGTCGGCGGCCTTCAATTGACCCAAGGGACAGATGTCGTTGCCTTCCTCGCAGTAAAACCGAGAAAGGTAAATCTCTGTTAAAGATTCCAGATCTTGGATCACGAGTGTTTCAAACTGATTGCCCCAGATTTTGAGGGTTTTTAGGTCCTTGGAGTCAGGCGTTTGCCAGGCTATAACTTCGTTATTAGCGATATTCAAGTGATTAAGGTTTGGAGCTTGCCTCAAAACAAAACTTGTCATATCACTATCAGCAATGGTCAGATCTTTTATGGACTCCCAACCCTCGAGATCTAGCTCTCCAGATAGGTCGGAATCAATCAACGAAAAGCTAGTCAAGGTTTGCTGATGTTTGACGAGATGGCTTAGCTGCTCCGCACTTAGATCGGCATCTTCCAAGCTAAGGGATATTAGGTTCAATGCTTTCAAAGACGAGACAAAGTGATCTAAACGATCGTTCTCACGAAAATTTGCTAGCTTAAGGTTCAAATTTTGAAGCTGGGGAAAGTGCTCAAGACTAGCAAAATCCGTAAAGGTATCTTTCGTCTTCGATTCGATGGACAGGTATTCGAGCTGTATTCCAGCTATAGACTGTAAGCTATTAATCTCAGTCGACGCTAAGACAAGACTCCTAAGGTTGGGGATATCCTTAATGGCTTCCAACGACGCATTCGTGAGAAATCCCGGAGGAAATCTAGGACGATCATAAGCATCGTTACCATCGATTACCAGACTGCTCAAAGCCGGCAACCCTGTTAACAAATGCAGATCTATGGATGCTCCGTCTGCAATAGGCTCTTCTAAAAAGTCCGGCTGCAGCACTAGTCGCTGTTTTCTCATCACGTCAGCATACCAGGCGTAACAGGTTTTTAGCGATTGGTTATCTATCTCCAAATTTGGATCAATTTCTATGAGTTCAATGGTGGACTTAATCGTAAGCTCTGCATCATCACTAGGCTCCAACCATTCAGAGCGACTGAGACAGGCGCGCAGCAACTGAGACCCTGGATAGCTCTCGTCCAAAAGGTTTTCTTGTTTGACGGTACAGATCGTTTTTGTTTCATCCCATAATCCTCCCCTAGCGATGCAATCGTCTTGAGCTAAAGGACTCAAGCCCTCACATAAGCCACCTCTGTCAGCAGACTGACCTGAAGGGCAGTTTGCCATTTGAAACCGCTTGGCAGAAACCTCTTTGACAACGCTGTCTCCCCGCACTCCATTGCGTAGGCAGTACAGCTCAAATTTTACGGTTTTACTGCGACCAAAATAGACCATTAACTCATGACTTCCTTCGGGGCCTAGTTCGGTTCCGGCACTCATCTCGCCGTTGGCCTTTTCAAAGTGAAGCATGCATTGATCGGCATCGGCAGATGCCCAAGAGTACGGGACCTGAACACGAATCATTCCAAATAGGTATTCCACTTCATTAGGGATGTTTAAGGCTAATACCTTAGGTTTGGTGGTATTAGAAGGATCGAAGGGGACCATATTAATAATAAGAAGAGACTCAGTGCTCCCAGCTTTATTTTCGCAAGACAAAGCGATATCTGTATTTTGACTGATATCCACATCTTGCTGCCCCTCGTTAGGGACATCCCAAACCATCTCGGGCTCCATGCGTTTGAGCTGGCAACTTGCAGCATGTTGGCTAGACCAAGTAACTGTGACTTTTGCTGTCTCATCTAAGCTCCGCTGGACCACAGTCAACTCAGATCCCAAAAAAGAGTCAATGATGGGTTTAACATCTTGCGGCACCGGAGGAACATCCGGAGGTGTATCGGGTTGACTACCGCCTTTTTTTCCACCGCAGGCACTCAGGTTTAAAATTAGAACTAATGCGATACTAAATCTTGTCAGTAATGCGAAACCGCCGTCATGATTTGTAATCATAAGTGTCCGTTAAGCTATTGTCTTAATCAAAAGTTCCTAAGCAACCTCCAGGAACCCTTATACTCTGACGGACATACCCAAAATAAATTGCAGTCAGCACACTACACTCATACAAAATAAGGGAGAGACCGGTATCCATTCATAGCCTGCGAAGGAGCTCGGTCTCCCATTACGTTGTAAGCAGATTTTTTCCAATTTTATCAATAAATTAGGTCTAATTGTCCTTACAGTACGCCAAAAAGCTTTCCACCAGCAGGTCATACGTGGTACGCAATCTCGGTTAAACTGCGACACAACAGCTACCGCGAGGATATTAAGACCCGAATTTTCAACTCTACTATTGCTGGTATCTTTCTAGGAATCTCCGGCCTGTGATCAGCGCAATCTAGCCAGACTGCCTGCGTTAGTATCGAGGGCAATGGTGGGAAATTCTCGTCTCACATAGGCACCTTCACGGCCTTACTGGAAGCCGATATCGAACCAAAAATCATAGCCGGCGGCTCTTCAGGATCTCTCATAGCTGTCGCAGTTGGGGCATTGCTGAAAAATCCTAGCATTAGGGATGAGGAAACAGGAAACGTCACCAAAAATGCTGCGTTTGTACTAAGCGGTACAAAAAATATCATCGATAATTTTTTATTCTTACCGGAACTTCAAAGATTACCTCAAGCGGTCTCCAGTCTCATCAAACTTCAGACAGCCACTGAGTTAGCTGATGCTTTTTTGAGTCATCCCATCGACAGCTCGGCTCACAGGGAGGCCATCCTTCGCCAAGGTCTGATGTTCATGCAGTTTTTGCGACTGAGCGATTTTACCTCGGTAATATCCCAAGATAACGTCATCCAACGAACTAACTCTGTTACCAAGCTTTGGGAAGAGTTTTCCGGTTCCATCGTGGCTACCCCAGAAGACTTTGTCCAAGCTTTTTTTATGGCACCAGATGATGAGCGCTTTACCGCAGACGAAAAAAAGCAAGCTAGTCTGATTCGTTATCGCTTTTTTCAGCTGTTTGAAGATACAGTGGACGATAGCCCTGCCATGGATCTTGCCGTTGCGGCCTATGATCAGTTTCTAGCAAAAAATGCGGAGCAAATCCGATCACTAGACCAAGACGATCTGCTCACCACTTACTATCAAATCCTCGAGCAATTTCCTGAGTTGCCACTTATCGGTGATGTGGTAGAGACCTTAAAACGACCATTTTATCTGCCAGAACCCAGCCGATCCTGGAAGTTTGTTCAGGGCGAGGATTTTGAAGGTCAAGTCCTGACACTACCTAAAGGCACCATCATTCATAGCACTGCCCGCAAAGCAAATCGTGATAGCCTCACCGAGCTCAATGGTATGGAAAACCTTTATATGGTTTACGGCGCTGACAAAAACCTGGCGTATGAGTTAGCTGCCGCTCGTAACCAATTAGACCCACGAGATAGTTTTCTAAGGGCACCTAATGATACCGACGAGGCTCAAGTCCTTTTACCAAGGAATCAACTCGTTGTTGTTTCTGATTTACATGCCGCCGACATCATCGGCGCTTCTATTGCTGAGCCAGGGTTTTTCCGCAGGACAGTCGTTCCCATCTCGCAGCATACATTGGATCAAAATGTTGGACTCGACCTAAGCGGCAGCCAACTCATTGGGGCTGGGGGGTGGCTGCAAAATGTCACCATTGATGCTTTACAACCGTTAAAGGCCTGTCAGAAAGCTGATTATTTCGTAGCCATCTCTCGGGTTCGTGAGTATGTGGCTAATGGCTTCCAAAAGCAAAGCCTGAAAGCTGTGATCTACGGTGAGGAATCATTTCGTCAGCCTTCCGAAGTGCCTTTGCTTCTTGACCCAAGCAATCAGTCTAACCTAGCCGTCGCTTATAGCTTGCTGGAGGCTCAGATAGGCAACAGTCTATCACTCCAAGGAAAGCAGGATAGCATCTGGATGAATCAAAATTGGGACGAGCCATCCAAAGTCGAGTCGGCTGAAGCCCCCGGAGCCCTCAGTGACGTGATCATTGGCAATAGAATCCTTCATCTCATCACCAACTATCAGCAAGCACGAGGCATTCTTGCGAGTAAGATGGAGCTACCTGAGGCGGAGCTTTTTGCTCCTGTCCTACCTGAGAGCCCCCTCGATCAGATCAGCGACGAGCAGTCACTGCTGCAAGTTGTAGCTTCATTTCGCCCACTTGCCGACGAATAGCTAAAAATTCTATTGTTTTCATACGGTTGAGGGGGCACCTCCCTCTCATTCCAAAATAAGTTATTTTGACTTATTATTTTATTTACTAGGCGTAATATGATATACCCGATCAGCGATAATCGGACTAAAAGTAAAGGCATAACTATGAAACGATCGAAAACTCTACTAAAAAGCACTATGATGGCTCTTCTTGCCTGGGGCAGCACCTCAGGCTATGGCCAAATCCGCGAAGACAATTATGCTCAAGCCATGGCGGAGTTTGCTGAGCCAAACTTTAATGCTGGCGACTTCAGCTTCTTTACTGGCAAGGATGGGGCCTCTCTGCGTTACGGATTTTTTCCGGCCAACGAATTAGCGACGGATACCATTGTCCTGCTCACGGGCCGTTCAGAAGAGATGGAAAAATATATCGAGCTGATCTACGACTTCAACCAACTGAACTACAACGTCTTTTCTATGGATCATAGAGGACAAGGGCGATCGGATCGTTTGCACGACAAAAATGATTCCGGTCACGTCGATTCCTTTTTCGATTACACCGCCGACCTAGCCACATTCATGGATACCATCGTAAAACCCAATAGCTCGGGACGCATCTTCCTATTTGCCCACTCCATGGGCGGTGCCGTGGCAACTAGCTATTTTAAGAAGAATCCGGATGCGGTTGAAGCTGCAGTCCTTTCGGCTCCTCTATTAACTCTGGAGACGGGTGATTTTCCACCTCTAGTATCTCAAATCATAGCTAACGTGGGCTCTTTAGTCCCAGATCTTCAAACATCTTATGTTCTAGGACAGGGTCCCGCGTCTTTCGACTATGATTTTGAAGGTAGCGATGCCAGTTCAAGGGCTCGTTATGAGTATGCCCGCGACGGCCGGATCGCACGCTCTGAATTTCAGTTGGGTGGTCCGAGCTTTCAATGGGTGAAAGAGATTATGAACTTCACCACAATTATTACATTACCTGGTTGGGCCGAATCTGTGACCACAGATATGCTTTTGTTTCAGGCTGAGGTAGATACCTTCGTCAGACCTAAAGGTCAAAACCGGTTTTGTGAGCACGCACCGAACTGTGAGTTAAGACGCGTGCAAGGGGTGGCGGCTCCGTCGAAGCACTCCTTATATTTCACAGATGATGCCACTCGCGATCAATACCTCGAAGAGATTCATGATTTCTTCCAGAGTCACTAACTGCACATGAAGGTCTGCTTGAGTTTAGCAGGCCTTTTTAATTTAGGAACTTTTTGAAACCCTTCCAAATTGATCCCTATTTAATTCAGTAATGTATTCAGTCTTCAATAATCGTTAAGCCCAATCGACAAAAATCTGCAATATCCTGTTCCCTTGAGTGTCTAAACTTCAGAAATTGCAGAGAGGCATTCCACTTTGCGCATATTTGGAAAAAAAGAGTTTAGCCTAAATATGCATTAACCAACTAGATCTATTAATAATTATAGTTTGATAGATATCTGGAGTATGTTTTGCATTAAGTGCGAGGTTGCTTCTGTTCGACTGTTAACAAATGATTAGCTATTGGAGAAAAAAATGAAAATGAGAATCGTAGGGATTGAGATTTTAGTGGTCGCTTTTATGGTATTACTGGCTTCATGCAGCAATGATGATAATTCAGAAGGATCTCAAGTCAAGTCTGGATTAACAGGCACTGAGTGCGCCATTGAAAATGCTACTGCTTTTGATCAAATATGCATGGATGGTATTTGGCAAAACAACCTCTATAATTTTGAGGCCGAAGAGAGTTTTGTAAGAAGTCTTGGTCAAGGAACCGAACTTGTTTGCACAAGATTCTACAACAGTTACGACTTCAACAATCGATTAACTTTAAAGCTAGGCTCCGATAGCCGCATTGCAAGAGTTCAGTTTGAGACCACTTTTACTGGTTGGGATGAACCAAACGACAGTTATCATAATATAAACAACTCATATGACATCATTCGATATGAGTCAGGTCTTGGGGTAATCAGTGATGTTGACTTCAGGCTAAAAGGCTCCGTAGGTCTATTTGTAAACCAAGGCAAAGGAAAAATTGAAGTTAGAGCTTGTGACCGCTATTACGGAGACGATGTCTGCCGGATCAGTACAGCAACATTCGATATTGCACGACATTGTACCATTCGATAGTCCTATTCTGCTTTTGTAAAGCCTTGCACTTCTGAATGAACTCACAAAATTCGGAAGAACTTAAAAGAATCTAAAAATGGGCCTCGAAATAGGAGGCCCAGATCAAGCAAAAACTGATTAGGAATCATATCTCTCTTTCGTTCGGATTAACTCTTCAACATATAAAAAAAATTTTTTTACTATTATTTTTCGATACTTATCGCATTAGCAACGCAACACCCGTATATCGCTTACGAAACTAACTATAAATCATCAAAATAAATACAAAACAAAAGAGCAAAATTTTATTACTTCATTATAAATAATTATTTTTATTCATATAAATAGATTCATTTATGTACAGAATCTCTCTTCCGAAACTATAGGTATCAGCTTAGAGAAAGGAGACCATATGAAGCTTATATCCATAGTCTTAGCCATGTTTATCATCCTCCAACTAACAGCCTGTGGCACAGATTCCGAGGACTTTGCCCTTAATCGCTCAGAAGAGATCTCTGCCGTTCCCACTGAAGATATCAAGGACAGTGACGCTACAGTGAAAAAACTAGAGGACATTCACTGCACTACAGTCCTAAACGAAGACGGCACTGAGGAAAGCTATCAGGAACCTCCAGCGGTTGGATTAGTAGAAAGCGATGGGACAACCATAGAGGATAAAGCGCAACTATCACTGCAGGATGACGAGATGGATGAAGATACGATATATGTTGGATCCAATCTTTGTGAGTATTCTTAGAGCCAGTTCGTAACATTATGCCCACTCGGTGCGAATCATTTGTCAGCCCGCTATCGTGGGCTTATACTAAAGGAAACCGAGAAAAGGAACCCCACATCATGGCTCGAATGACCTCTTACCTGTTCATGCTTGTCACATGCTGCCTAGCCCCCATGAGTCAAGTTATTTGGGCCCAAGACTCAGGCCATGGGGCCCTGGAGGTTTGGGATAAAGAGGCGATGGAAAATGTTCCCGTCATCATTAAAGCCTGGCTAGCCACCATGGGTGTCAGTTTTTTACTCTCAGCAATCTTTATAAAACACCATACAACTGCTCGCTTGGCTCTTGCAGGATTTTTATTCGGGTTGGCGCTGACAAAGTTTATCCTTCCCTACTTTGATATTGTGGTTTTTTCTGGACTAGTGGCTACCATCCACTTGCTCGCATGGACGCCAGCTTACGTTTTGCTCTGGAAAGATGGACCCATCATGGCGTTTCATAGCTGGTACCAACGATGGAGGCTCTGGATATTGGCGGTGATCAAGATATCGTTTATTTTCGACATCCGAGACGCCTTTATTTTTCTTATTTCGTAAAACGTCAATACCTGCGGCTAAAGGGTAAGAAATACACCAGATATAAATGCCAAAAACACAAGATCCCAGACTATGCCTCTAGCCTGGGATCCATTAATAGATTGTATCTGATACTTTTAGTTTACTCGCCGCTGACAAAGGTAAATGTAGGACGTCCCATGCCACAAGACGGGTCGTTTTCATCACCCTCTTCACCAACAGCCAAATCACCCAGCTTGAACACGCCAATTTCTGTTCCCGACACGACTAGTGCAGCGCCTAATGGAACCCCTAAGTTTGAGTCCTCAGCCGTAGGCGGCTCCCATGAGGAACAAGCTCTTGGATTTTCCCAGTCGCAGGCGTCGGTATTTTGCACAGCGTTTGTTAGAGTCGACCCAGTGGATAGGTATAGATAAGCTTTGTCTGTGGACTCACCGCAGCCAACAAGCTCGCCATCCAGATTGATGGTTTGACCTTCCGAATCTCCTCCGCCTGAGCAAACATTTTGTGAGATGGCTTGACCAGCCGTACAAGATCCTTCAGTTGTTGCTGGCGTCACGCTCAAGGAAGGCGCCATCACAAGAACTACGCAGGGATAGGTACCATCAGGAATCGTTCCTGTGCCAATCTCAGGCGACGAGAGCATATCGAACTCAGCAGGTGTATCGCCGTTATCAATCACTACAGTCGGATTGCTGCAATCCTCGGACTCGGAGACAGCAAACTGATAAATGCTTAATGAGGCCTCTGCCGGGGTACTCTGGAGGAGAGAGGCAACACCTTCTCCAGCACCGTTTAAGGTAAAATTATCCGAACTAGTATCAGTTTCGTCTGCAGCTGTGGTTGCTGTAGTTGTCGTTTCTTCATCATCAGTCCCGCAGGATACTGATAGTGCCAGTAGCCCAACAAGACCCCAGTGTTTTATCTTAATGCTCATTGCTTCCTCCGATTGTGCATTGCGATATTTCGCTTAGTAATCGTTCCATCGCCGGAGCCAGAGCGATACTTGAGCAAAGATTTAGATCAAGATTTCTCAGAGTAAGTTCGGGGAGTTAGGTGGCCAATCGCTAAATAATTAGGATAAGACTAGCCATCAGCTTTGGGTCATCATCAGATTTCCGGACTCATAGCGCTTCAGCCCTCGTCGGAACATAAACCGAGCCAGGAGCAAATATCCGAGAGCCGCAACCAAACAGATGGACAGTGTTCCCCAACTAAACGAATTCACAAGGGATACAGGTAGATAGGTCATAAACCCGGCTGGCACGATAGTAAACAAAAATATTTTGATCCAGTTATGAAAAAGCCCATCTGGATAAGTAGAAAATAAGAGAAGCGACTCGTAGATTTGCGTGTGAAAGCCCTCAGTATGGCCCAACCAAAACACCAACGAATGAGCCATAATTTTAACAGCGAGCATGATACATGCTCCACTGACACAAAGTAACATCAGTAAAGGTAGTTTATCCAAGGTAAAAGCTCCCGCCCAGGTGAACAATACGAGCGTTGTCACTAAATCCCCCCAACCAGCTGGCGATGTCTTGGAGCCAGTCAGGTGGATTAAAGTCGACTTTGGCTGAATAAGATAGGAGTCCAGGCTACCATTGAGGATCTTATCGGCTAATTCGTGGCTACCTTGCCCAAAAATAACAGACAGCCCCCAGCTCGCTGCGGCAAGACCGTAGAGAATCTTGATATCATCGAAGCGCCAGCCTTCGATATCATCAAATCGTTGAAACAGTATCCACCACACACAGAAAAAGATCAAATTATTCATGATCATAAAAAGCATCTGCATGACGAAGGTACCTCGCAACGCCAGTGCAGATTTAAAGTTTGTGATAAATAGCCTGACCATAAACTTTAGAAGAGCCATATCATCCGCCATTGATATTTAGACTTTGGCAAGCCCGCTTAAATAAGTATTGTCCGATCAATCCCGCTATCACGAGCCATATCATCAGTTTAACGAGTACCAAAGGCAAAGCGCTATGATCGTTAGTCAGAATGGTAAAGGCAGGCTCGTAAAGCATGATCGGGAACGGAGTCAACGATGCCAGTTGTTGTAACCACTCAGGATAGATCTTTAGTGGAAGCATCATCCCACCCAAAACAAACAAAAGTTTTTGCCAAACCAAATACAAGGGGAATGAATCCTGCAACCAAAATGAGCAGACTCCGATGCAGCAATTAAACAGCAATACGATAGCCGAAGCCAGAACAGCAAAAGGAATAAACCAAATCAGAGAGCTCGGATCTCGCGGCCAACCACCTCCAAACAACCAAGCTGCACCAACACCCACAAAAAACAGAACGCCCATACGAGTTATATTAGCCCCAAACAAAGCGGCATACTTCGACCAAAAATAAGACATGGGCCGGGATAAGGCATAAGCAAGATTACCCGACCGCACATCCTCCTGAATCTCGCCACTCGCAAATGGTGAAGACAGCACAATCCACTCTGTCATAGCAAGGTACCAGAGCAAATCCGTCGCGCTAAGACCAATACCAACTTTGTGATCGATAAACTGCCATAAGCGCGAAAAAATAAAGAGGATCAGCACATAAAAGATACTACGCCCCAACAAGCTCCAGCGATTGGCAAGAGACTGGCGAAAGCTAATAACAAAGAAACCCCAGTATCTCCTCACGACAACATTCCAGCTTGCTGTTGATAGATCTCGTGAATAATCTCTTCCATGGGAGGATCCGTCACCGTAATGTCTTTTAAGACGCTAACTTTTAAGGCATCAGCAATGACCTGAGCCACAGGAGTCTTTTTTAGGTCGACTTCGCACTGAGTTTCATGTGGCTTGCGATTTGTGATACGCACACCAGGAAGCGATAGCTGCAGCTCTTTACTATCGCTAACAAAGGTGATCTGCTTTTTCTGGATGTAAGTCTCTCGTAAATCCGACAAGCTCGAATCCATCAAAATTTTACCCTCATTGATAATCACAACCCGTTGGCAAACCGATTCGATATCACCGGTATCATGGCTTGTGAGAAACAACGTGGTACCATCGACATCGGAACGGGCTTTGATCAGATCGCGAATGACAGCCTTTGCGGTGACATCTAGTCCAATCGTCGGTTCATCCAAAAACAGAATCTTCGGCTGATGAAGAAGACTAGCTACCAATTCACACCTCATACGCTGGCCTAAAGAGAGCTTTCGTACGGTTTGTCCCATAAATCCTTCGATCTGAAACAACTCAGACAGATGGTTGAGCCTTTGCTTAAATGTAGATCGCTCGATCTCATATATGCTAGCGAAGAGCTCAAAGGTATCCCGCGCCGGCAAGTGATACCATAACTGACTCTTTTGCCCAAATACTGTGCCGATAGCATAACCCAGCTTGCGCCTATCTTTCTGAGGATTCCACCCTAAAACACTTAAGTCTCCCGAACTGGGATGCAAGATCCCTGACATCATCTTAATGGTAGTAGATTTCCCTGCGCCGTTTGGTCCAATAAAAGCCACGCGCTCACCGCGCTCCACCCGCAAATCGATCTCACTCACCGCAGATACGTCTTGGTAGGCCGGAGCAAAAAAACCCTTCACCGCCCCAAAACCACCTTTTTGTGGCTGCTTCACACGAAATACTTTGGATAGCTTATTTGCTTTTATGGCGTAATTTGCTGAGGTTTTCATGAGGCCTTTGCTTGCTAAGGAATCTGATCAGTAAAGTTCTGCAAACCAGACTAAAGGTAGCACAGTGTAGCAAATCCAACAATTCTAACTGTGGAATCCAACTATTTTTTACAGCATAAAACTTTTTTTTGACAAACCTAAAAAATACTGACGTACAAAATGAGTTCTAACTTGCTGTTTTGAAGGCAGCTGACCATCGACTTGGGATCTCCAACACAAGGGAAAATGCGCGAAATCCATCATCTCTTTTTGGCCCGATGAACTCCACACGGAGATCCCCAGACAAGGCTTTCACCATTTCTGCAACAGCGCTCATTCCCACACCACGCCCAGCAAGTAGTGAGACACCATCGGCGGTGGAAACCCCAGAATCGAAGATAGTTTGTGCTAACGCCTCATCAGAAAACTCTTTTGATTGAAGACTGGCAAGCTTTTTTAGATTAAGTCCTCTGCCATTATCACGGTAGACAAACCTGATAGCATCACGCATAAGACAATCCACTGATATAGATAATCTCTTCCCGTCTATATAGCCATGAGCAACGGAATTATTGAAAAAATGGGTAAATGCCGTTTTTAACGATTCCAAAACATCTTTTCGCAAGAAAAAGGCATCCTCAGAATCCACTATTAACTCTAACTGCATATCTAAGCTTTCATTCTCGCTTATTTTTCTATGAATACTCTTTAACTGACTTGCGAATTGGCTCCAATCAATGAAAAGAGAGCCTACAAAGACATCAAAAAGTTCATCTTTGATATCTTCAATATTATCCTGTGGTGAATAGAGCTTTTGCTCAAGTTGCTGCAGCCTTTGAGAGTCAAACCCTGCGTCAGTATGAAAATCGAGTTTTTGGTCTAATATATGCTGGTACTCCTTAATCAAAGCCTCTAAATGAGAGCAAAGCTCTGAAATGACTAGTGAGTCACCACTTTGAATACAGTCCTCAATGTGATGAATATCATGAGCGATCTCTTCAAATCCGGCTGAACGAAAATTTCCTTTCCAGTTGTGTAACATATTTTTAATGGGTCCTAACTCTTTGCTGACAGCGATAGACTCAGGTATCGTTTCTGCTTTAAATTGCAGCATAAAATTTTGAAAGAGCTGTTCCGAAGAGACCAAACCATACTCTAACATGTCTAAGATCTTTGATGTTTCTTTCCGGTTATCATCTAATTGCTTCTCTAGGGCGACACTTTGAGAAATATCTGAAATCGAAAGCACCATCTTATCGACTATATTATCATCATCCAGCACAGGATTATAATCGATATGCAGGTGTTTTTTTCCTAACATACAATGTTCTGGCAGCAAATACCGATTGATCGAAAAATTCAACTCATCCTCCCCGAGCATTCCAGCGAGAAGATTCTTTATTTCTTCCATCTTCTCCAGGCCGATTGATGTCTTTGTAAAGATAAGATCATAGATGTTTGTATCGTCATCTGGAACAGGATCGCCTAAGATTGACCTTAGGTTTTCGGCGTTAAGAATCCCCTCATGAGTGACAGCACCAGTTTTATCGCTAACGACAACAATCGCCTGATCTAAGCTTTTGATAAATCCAAATATTTTGTTAAGCTCAAGGGTTTTATGCGCAAGACTAGCTTTTTCCTTAAACAGCTTTAAGCGCAGACTTTCTTTATGCTTCCACCACAGCAACACTAGCATCATCATAAGCGACAGTGATGCTAAAACAATAATTTTTCTAACGTTGTTCTGCTCCTCAATTAACAGTTGGCTGTTTGCTAAGGCTAGTTTTTTTCTTTGATTTTCGCTTTCGATCCTCTGCAACTCGACAAAATCGATAGTTCGATTGACATTATCTGAGATGATCTTTGATAAATTGGCATTATAAAATTTTCTGAACTGGTCATTGATCCTATCTCTGACATTTTTCGGTATGTCTTCGTCTTCTGCAAGCAGGTCAGTAATAATCAGGACGGCATCGATCTGAACCTTTGTACCAAGACGATAACAAAACGAAAGATCGTTTTGATAGCGTTTCTTAAAGAATATATAGTTCCGAAGGCATTCCAAAAATGTTACCCTAGCATTGTAAACATAGCTTCCAAACTCTATATCCTTCAGCAAAGTCACGAGACCAGGAGTGTTATTGTCTAAAGTAAATAATGTGATCGCGTGCAAAATACGCGCATCATTTCCTAGCCTAGGGTGACCATAGCTTTCCCGAAAATACCTTTCCGCCTCCTCAAATTCTTTGATTTTGAAGTAAAAGACACCTAAATTATACTTTAACCTCATATATAGGGGGTCCTGAGAAAATTGATCTATATGCTTCTCATAGTTACTCTCAACCTCTCTTAGGAGTCTTATACCCCTTCGAATGACTGGAGGAGAATTACTTAAGGCATAGGAAATACCCGCTGCAGTTGAAATATTCAGATGAGAGAGCTCAGCATCAACAGGAATCTCTTTCAGCAAAGCTTTATGATATTTTTCGAAAGTTAGGAAATCCCCCCGGAAACTATGAAAAACCATCAGAGCTATGCCCATCTTAGTCGCGGCAACGTACTTACCTTTTTCTTTCGCTAGTTCGTAAAATTCTTTCGCATCTGCAAAATAAGATGCGTCCTTTCGAAGTTTGATTTCGTGGCACTGCTGCATGCCTTCATAATCAGCGGGAACCACCATCTCTTCGCAAAAGCGATTAACTTCACTATGCGTCTCCCAAAGAGTTCTTTGAATGAGATACTGCTCAGAATCTTTTCCAATAGATAGAGTTAATGCCGCTTTAAGCTCCTTTGCGGACAGATTTTTATAAGCACGACTAGAAATTTCATAAGAGGAATAATAGTTATCAGGATCGAAAATCTCAGCGTAGACGCCTCTGGCGCCAAATACAAGACAGATAAATATATTGACGAAAAAAAGTCTTAACATTGATAGCCTTTACGGAACCCACTTTGGGTTTATCGGGCTTTCAAAGCGTTCCGAAGTAGGCAGAATTCTCCCCGTAGACAATAGGATTGTATTATGTTTTTTACAGCTAGGTAGAGGTAAGGACCTGGAAGTTAGGTTGTAATTCTAATGGGATAGATAAATTGTTGCCAAATTTAAGCATGCTGTTTTTCCTCCGAATATCTCGGAGGCAGGGTTATTTTAAAAACTTCTGATTTTTGTTTTCTATTATGGTTGGATCAAGTTTGAGGGTTTTATGCCTCATTAGATATCTCTTTAATTTTCACTGGCTTCATTGCAAATCTGCTTCTGCCCCATGGTAAGGCAAAAAACAGACAACTATTCAATTAGTTGACATTCGATTTGTGAGCTTAAATACAATTTTGAAGCACCTCGTAAAACTTACCTTCGGTTAGTTTCCAACCTTAAACGATTGTCTTACGTAGCTATATCAAGAGAAACTGTCATTTTTCATAACAACCCTCGGTTTTGCAGGCCTGTTTTCGATCAATATTCGACTAAACCGACACATACGCTGGGAAACATCGATGGCTACTCTGGAAGCCTTTAATTTTGCCTCAGTCAACGAAATTAGCTTTTCTAACTTATTTTTTTTCATGCATCCCTCCTTTCTAATTTTTCCACAGATTATTTTCAGCTTAACGGTATTTAACAAAAATTATTGAGAGTCTATTTGTTGCCGTTTGCGAAAAATCTATGAGGCCATAATTTCATCCAAATTTGCTAGAGTAGCTTTGGATTTAGCAGGTTGTAAGTTCTGTTTTTTCTATACAGTTCATCGATTTTCTAGAATTGTCGAAACAATTGCTAAGAAATAGCTTAGCAATCCGAGGGTGTTCTGTCCCCTCAATATCCTATTGATTCTATATTTTCTTTTTGATTCCTTTGTTTTTTCGATATAATTGATACAGACTTTGAAAAAGGGCGGGAAGCATTTAGCTTTCAGACAAGGACGTTGGATTTTTTCTTCAAAGAAATTAGGCGCAATGGGGCTACATTCCTGCATCATAATATCGTATAAGCTTCCAAAACATCCCTGAACAAAACTACTAACGGTGCTAAACTCTAGATCTACCTGTTCTAGTTTTTTAGGAGATTCTTGACCACAATCTATCGTTTGTAAAAAAGGTTCAATGTTTCGAAGATAGAGCTCTGATTTCAGTACGTCCACATATAGGGAACTAATGTTGTTTTCAAGACAGTAACGATTAGACTCAGGAAAAATATGATCGAGATCAGGAAGTGTATCGCAATCAACGTAAACCCCACCTTGCCGATACAGAATATTGAGTCGCAAAATATCACTAGAAGAGGCCATATTTCCCCGCAAGGCGATCTCTTGTATGTAATACCTCTGACAGTCT
The DNA here is from genome assembly GCA_013215145.1 of Pseudobacteriovorax sp. GTDB lineage: Bacteria > Bdellovibrionota_B > Oligoflexia > Oligoflexales > Oligoflexaceae > DT-89. Next base: position 53,560 of record JABSRP010000035.1, on the reverse strand, counting down.
TCATCCATAATAGAATCTAATTGATTCTGAACATCTCTTAATTCAATAAATCTTGCAACAGATTGATAATAGTGTTCTATGTCAGTTCTTTCACGTATTAAGTCTTCCGCAAGACTGGAATCTCTATTACTAAAATAGGCGATTAGACCTTGATCAAATGTTTTCCCTTTTCGCAATCCTTCAGTAATCGAAGCGAAGACTCTATTTTGAAATCTAATCAAAGAGCATGCATGATAGTTATTTGATCGGTACACCTCGTTGCAGAGCTTTTTGTATACTCCAGCCAAGTAGCATCCACTATGGATCCACAGGGAAACTTGAAAGCTCGGATTTGATTGTTTCCAAGCTAAAATGTGTTTTAAACCACGTACTTCAATCCGACCGATCCAAAGGACATATTAAATATCCGCGTGATCTCCTTAATGATTTTACCAATATTTTTTTCAAGTAACCCCGAGGAGAGTCCGCGAAAGCTCTCTTCAATCTCTTTATCAGTATCCACCGAGAGATGTAATCCAAAAGTTTCTTTTATCTCCGACTTTATTGTTTCAAGATCATTGATAGCCATCGCGAACTCTATTATCATTCAATAAAAGGTTTAACTCGTCCTAAAATTGGATTACCCTCGGGATTACCATTCGGGAATACCACCGCCAGGACTTCTCTCTATGCGATTCCCTTCTGACTCTTCACGCTCTGGTCTTTCAAATCTCTCCGCAGCTTCTCTAGCACCAGCGCCACAACCCAAACTCCCCGTTCCAAGCATCCCAGCTACAGCCGTGTTAATATGCTCCCAAAGTTCCCGATCGGGTTCCTCCATATGACCCTTGCTTAAAGCCGTAGCTTCCACCCCTAGCATCAAACTAGACGCAAGCAGGGAATCGCGAGCAATGCGATTGATTTTCGTTTGACCTTATTTGAACTTCTTCATCTGTATACTCCCTTAAAATATGATTGTCGAAAGTCACCTTTGTTATAAAAGCAACAGACTTAATACGGAGTCGGACTATTAAATATTGCAGTTTTTTTTGAGATCTATCGAAAATGAGTCATTATACTCAGATGAAGTTTCACTCTATTATTAAGCGGCTAAACCAAGGCACAGGTAGTTTCATTCTTAGAGTTCGTGTCATCAATTTTCCAAATATCAACTAGCACCCCATGGATCAAAGGAGACGTCTCACATCTCCTCATTAGACAAAATGCCTGGAGCTCATTTTACCAAGAGCTCTATGGAAGATAAGTAAACAAGACCTTCGGACCATCAATCCACCAGCATGCGCTTCGCAGAGTTTCGGTCGTCTCACCGCCAAAAACGTAGTTTCCAATGAATGTCAACAACAAACCCAGTGCGAGTTCACCTGTTCTCCTGATGGCTAGCATCATTCAAATGAGTGAGCTAAATAGGTTTATCCCAAAATGAAGTCAGTAGCGCATAGTCAGGATTCCCTGCTCCGACGCTTGCCTGCGGGAGTACTCTGCATTGGCAATCTTTCTGAAAAAAAATCAGCATTAACGGCCATCGCATAGCCTTTTTAAACTAGTTACTGCCACAGATTTGCCGATCCCAGGCCGGTTGGTAATCTTTAGTTTGTGTGTCAATCCCCCCTCATGTAAAGGTCAATAGACTCAATAGCACCATAAATTTTTGCTGACTGGCTTCGGTCAATAAAGCAAGTCAAAAAGGAGGCATGAAGATGATGAAACTCGGAACCTATCTGCTGTTAGCCGCAGTCGCGATTGGCTGCCAGAACGACAGCAAGAAAGCCGCTTCGAAGAAGACGGCTGCAGCTGAATCGTCGGGAATCAAAGGTTGGGAATCCATTACCAAAGGCGCAGCGGTATCCGAGGGATTGTTCCCTATCTTTCAAAACAAAAAAACCGGTGAGCAGCATATTCAAATCGGCAAGTCCCAACTGGACCAAGACTTCCTTTACTTCGCCTACGTTGACGACGCACAGAGAGGAACGTTTCGCGGTCGCATTGCCAACCACAAGGTCATTCAGTTTGTAAAACACTTTGGCAACATCGAGATCGTAGAAGACAATTACAACTATTACTACGACCCTGCCAGTGAACTGAAAAAAGCTGCCCCGCAAACTGTCCAGCGATCCGTCATCGCCAGCATCCCCATTGCGGCCCAAGACAAGGACGAAACAAAGTTCCTCATCCCCCTCAAAGATTTTATTTTGGGCGAAGCTTTTTTTGCCTTGACGCCGGCATCAAATCCTAAAAGTGATCCGAAAAAAACTTTTAAGTTTGGCGATCTCAGCAAAGACAAAACCCGTGTCTTCGATAGCTCAAACTACCCGAGTAATACTCACATCACCGTGCGTTACGTTTACAACAACAAAAATCCCCTAACGCCAAGCCACATGTCGCAAACCGACAAACGACAGTTCAACATTAAATTACGGCATATATTCACTAAGGCACCTGGGCTTGGTACCTATGAGCCAAGGCTTGCCGATCATCGCGTTGGCTTTTTCCAAACCTATGTTGATGATCAGACTGACCCCCGTTCAGTGCGGCCCACTAGGGATTACATAAAGCGTTGGAAACTTGTGAAGAAAGACCCCAAGGCGGCTGTGTCTGATCCAGTAGAGCCTATTGTTTGGTGGATTGATAGGGCGACACCAGTGGCGCTAAGGCCAGCGATTCGCGAAGGTGCTCTGTATTGGAACGAGGCCTTTGAAAAGGCGGGATTTTCCAATGCTATCGTCGTCAAACAGCAGCCCGACGATGCAACCTGGGACGCGGGCGATCTCGATTACAACGTACTCCGTTGGGCGTCGAGCCCAGAGGTCTACTTCGGTGGCTACGGCCCAAACTACTTTGATCCACGCACGGGTCAGGTTATCGCAGCTGATATCATGTTGGAATGGGCGTTTGTTAGAGCTCGTTCCGCCCAAGCCGAAATATCGGGACAGGTCGCTGGATTAGACGGCCATAGCTGCCACATCGGTCACAGCGTGGGTCAAGGCCTAGCCCTTGCCTCAGCCATCAGCAGCTTTGCCTCAGACGAAGAGCTCTACGCCAGCCAAGCGGTCCAGCAGGCAGTCCGGCACCTAGTGGCCCATGAGGTCGGTCATACCATTGGCCTCATGCATAACATGAGGTCATCACAAACTATCAGCACAGCTTCGATTATCGATAACAGCAAGACGCGTCTGGCTCACACAGTTATGGATTACCTACCAATCAATTTGCAAAACAACATCCCCCAAGATCGCCAACGTTTTTATGAAGATCGCATGGGCGACTACGATCTATGGGCCATTGAGTTCGGTTATCACCAAGCCCCTGAAGATCCAGCAGAAGCTAAAGCGCTACGTGAAAAAATCCTTTCGCGAGCGACAGAGCCTAACCTCGCCTTTGGCAACGATGCCGATGATATGAGAAGCAGCGAGAGAGGTATCGATCCTCGTGTCAACGTAGGAGATATGGGTGATGATAGTATCGCTTGGGCACGTCATAGACTCGGTCAGCTCAGAACCATGCTACCCGATCTAAAAGAAAAGACACTGGTGGCTGGAGCGTCTCCATTAAAGTTCCAGTCTACGATGCGACTGATTCTCGGAAACTTCCGCAGCAGCTTTATGATTGCCTCAAAGCATGTGGGCGGTATTTACATGAGCCAGCAACTCCCAGAAGACCCCAAGAGTTATCAGCCACTGACCCCGGTGGAGACAGAGAAACAAAAAGAGGCCATTGCTCTAATCAAAGACTTCTATTGGTCCCAGGAAAACTTTGGTATCCCAAGTGAATACTGGAGTAAAATCATCGATCAAAGACGTAGTTTCGATTTTTCTCGCAAGTCACCCGCCTTTGATTTAGCAGGCTACATGCGTTCAGTGGATGCTGCCGTGCTAGGCCACCTCTTTCACGCAAAGACTTTGGCTCGCATGGAAAACACGGGGCTCACTCATCCAGACACTTACAAGATCGCCCCAATGTTCCGCGATCTATCTTCGGCCATCGTCACCTCTTATCCGGCCCGCAGCAATCCCTCGTCGCGAAGACTGTCTCAGGTCGCTCTGGTTTCTCACTTTAGTAAGCTACTAAAAGACAGCAATGCAGCCATACCCGCCACAGCAAGATTTGCAGCCGCTCAGGAACTAGAGTCGTTACAAGACTACTTTAAGCGTGCTTCAAGAGCTAGCGGCATCCCACTGGACTTAAAAACCCATTACAAGGGCTTAAGCAAAGAGATTCAAAAGACTTTGAAGGATCTTGTCTAGGTTTGGGTTAACCTGATAGAAGTTTCGGACGGAAGAGGCTCCCGCCTCTTCCCATGTTTTTAGATACACCTTCCAATTTATTGTTGCGACTATTACAAAAACATCCCACTTGCCCCTAATCCCAAGTGCAAATATATTGATTTGAGTTTTTGGAGCTAATTCATTTTCTATGATCTGAGGCCAAGGCCTCAGATCAAAATCAACCATCCAAGCAAAAGAGTAAGCTCAACATCTACGCCATTTATACTTGTAATTTTACCTGAAAACCTGTGCCTATTAGATCACAGGTGGGCCCTCGCACCCTCCTATTAACCTACGTATTTTCGGACAGTTACCACTGGCCCCGAGCTTGCAACTCTCATGTTGTGTGAAGGTTTTAAGATAGGAAGTTAGTATTATGAAATCCATTATTTTTACAAGTCTCAGCCTCATTGTTGCCCTACCTGCAATGGCTGGCAACAAGCTTAGTCCAAGAAACCAACAAGTCTTTTTGGGAGCCTGCGAAGGTACGGCTGTCACTAGTTACGATCGTAACGGCGTCTATCTCGAAGTTTATGATAGTATCTGTTCTCATGTCTCCATTTCTGGTAAGCGTTATGCTATGGATCGCGTTGGTTCTACCTACTCATTGAGCGAGTATATTCCACGCAAGGAATATCGGCAGAAGCTGCATGTCCAGGCTCACTCTGCATCATGGCAAACCACCCATAACTTTAAGCTAGTCGTCCCAGCAAGGGTTCATAACTACGATCCTGACTATGATTGTCCTGACCAGGTGACCGAGGTGCATCATCACTATGATTCCAGTCCTCATTATGAGAGTCATGTCGTCTACGAGTCGGCCCCTGTCTACATCAAAACGAGGAGTCATCATAGGCACTATCGCAAGGTCAAGCACCGACCACGCTATAAGCATCATCGTGTTCGCGTCCATCACCCAAGGATTCAGATCCGAACGGAGATCCCTCCTTTTCGGGTGAAAATCGGACTTTAGTCTCAAACGCTCTTCACACTCAGGCCCTCTTAGCTTCGACTTAAGTCTGCTAGGAGGGCTTGTTTCGTTTTGCGAGCTGCATTATAGTGTAGGCTTTTACAACCAGCCTAGAGCCGCAGCCGTGACGAAACCGCCAACCGAACTCTTTTCAACCGTCGCCAGACTTATGAAAGCAAAGGATGCCAGGACAAGAGAAAACCTTCAGGATCTTTGGAACGGTTACGGCAGCATCATCCGCGTTGACCTCAAAGACGCTGCAATTCCGTCAGTGATTATCAAATTGATTAGCCTAGAAGCTCAGGCATCTCATCCTCATGGTTGGAGCAGTCAGCATGCGCACAAACGAAAGATAAAATCCTACGAGGTGGAGTCTCATTGGTATGAAACCCACAGCAGCTTATACCCGAGCCTTTGCCGCATCCCTCATTGCTATGGTGTCATTAACACCGAGAGCCATCGCGTGATTGTCTTAGAGGATCTTAGCCTAGCCGGATTTGACCTACTTAAATCCGAGCCTACTGAGCGGGACGTCAAGGCCTGTGTGAATTGGTTGGCAGCGTTCCACGCTCATGGCCTGAGCAAAAAACCAAAGGGGCTTTGGCAGACCGGAACTTACTGGCACTTGGAAACCCGTCCAGATGAATGGCAAGCACTTGCCGCGGGAACACTGCGCGACATGGCAGCTAGCATCGACCTAGCCCTGAAGCGATGCCCTTGGCAAACCATTGTCCACGGTGATGCCAAAATCGCCAATTTTTGCTTTTCCACAAACCTTCCAACGGTAGCAGCCGTGGACTTTCAATACGTTGGTGGCGGTAGTGGCATGAAGGACTTAGCATACTTTATGAGCAGCTGCCTAACTGCGGAGGCATGCTTTGCCAAAGAATCCTCTCTACTGGAGCACTACTTTACTCAGCTACATTCTGGTTTGAGCCAACGAGGGTTTGGCGACTGCTTCCAAGAGATCGAAGAGCAATGGCGTAGGCTTTATCCTCTAGCATGGGCTGATTTTTATCGTTTCGTGAAAGGTTGGAAGCCCAATCACTGGAAACTCCATGCTTATAGCGAGCATATGACCGAGACAGCCATGGATCTGATCAAAAGCGGGGTATTTGATTGCTGACACTAGACCAGTTGAAACACTGTTTGCATGAGGCGGAATCGGCCGCTCGGGAAGCGGGAGATTGGGCGAAGGCCCAAAGGGACCGCAAGGTGCATCTCAACGAGCAGTTTAAGCATGCAGATAAGTCTCTGGCCTCATCCATAGTCACCGATATCGACTTAGCTTGTGAGGCTAAAATTCTCTCCCATTTAGAGGACACAGCTAAAGCCTTCGGTATCGCTATCCTTTCTGAAGAAAGCCAGGCAGATACGAAAGATCGTCTGAACAGCGAGTACTTCTGGGCCATCGACCCATTGGATGGCACCCTTCCGTTTACCGAAGGGCGTGATGGCTACTCCGTATCCATCGGCCTGGTTAATAAACAAGGAGAGGCGGTACTCGGCACCGTCTATGACCCCGAGGGCGGGATCCTATATAAAGCTATGAAAGATCACGGTGCCCAAAAAAACCAAGAAACCTTGATACCAAAACCCATTCCGAACCATCCATCGCCACGGTTTATCATGGATCGAAGCGATGCTCAAAACCCCAACTACCTTAAGTTAATAGACCAAATTCAATTATTAATGGGCATTGACGTATCGAGGGACCGCTACATTCAACCAGGTGGGGCAGCCATGAATGCTATGAGGGTTATAGAATTAGCTCCAGCCTTCTATCTAAAACCTATGAAGCCCAAATTTGGTGGCGGCAGCATTTGGGATTTTGCCGCTAGTAGTTGTATCCTGCGAGAGGCTGGTGCCATCGTAACAAATATTTTTGGCGACCCGCTTCACCTAAACCAGCCTCATAGCAACTTCATGAATGATCAGGGTATTGTCATGCTGAGCCATCCCACGTTGGAACCCTTTCTTCCCTGGTAGATACGCGAACTCTGTTAGATCTTGGTGACAAAATTAGGCTGAATCCTAGGTAATCATCTAGGATTTTCCACAGAAAATCTTAAACTTATGCTTTCTGCTACAGGACCAGAGTGGAAAATCCGATACTAACAGATCAGAAAACCAAGTTGGACTACCCATGCGCTATCTACTTGTTGCTGGAATTTTTTTGCACATGAGCTGCGAGGTGAAACTGTTTCGCGGAAGCCAAAGTAAGTCAACTAGCAGCGACCTTGTTGCTATTGAGGTGGCAAACGAAGGCACCGTTGATTTGGGAGAGTTTCCTAGCTGCCGCAATATCTTAGAGTCAAACCCGGAGGCCGCTAGTGGCGTCTATTCATTGCTCATCACTTACAGCAACCAACAAAGATTATCCATGGAAGCCTATTGTGATATGGTTACAGATGGTGGAGGATGGACTCTGATCCTAAATTACGTCCACAAGGAGTTCACCAATCCTAACGATGATGACTCTGACGAGAGACTTCCCCTAATGAGCGAGCAAACGCTAGGAGCTGATGAATCGGAAAGTGCCTACTGGGGACATGCCGAGTTTCGCTTAGCGGCGGCCATTCCCGCGACGGAGATGCGATTTTTCTGCCAAAGCTCTGCCCACGACCGCACTTTGCATTTTATAACGACAGGTGAAAGCTGCCTCCAATATACCCAGCGAGGTCTAGGCAGCTGCGCTGGTATCGAAACAGAACATCGGCTATTGGAAGATCACAGTGCCAACCTTCCGGCGGCTGCCAATGAATTTGAAGATGACCGGCAAGACGATGCCCTACTGCGAGAGCCTTTCGCCTCTAACGATTTTAGCTGGACTATAGGCAAACGTGGCGATCGTTGGGCTTGTGATGATGATGCTGGTGATTATAGTCAGGCGACGATTCATCGGGTTTGGCTGCGTTGAAGGCTCATTCCTGATGTGATTTCACTTTTTACATACTGGACTTTGCCAGCATTACCAGCCAGCTCATCGATGGTTTTTTGAAGCAAGGCTAAAGGGTCCTTTGATTCTTTTAGCTCGTCAGCACTGATCGGTCGGCTCCAATAACAGGAGATTTTTGCCCCCGGTAAGGGTATTTGGTGGGAATTGATGGTGATGTTGCGATCAGAGATTTGCCTAGATGCCACTAATGGTCTTCCTGTAAGCAGACTCATTTTAATGAGAGATCCGTTGACTTTTCCGTAGGCTCCTCCACCATCGGTTCGCAAAAACAACCAACCATCTCGATGCGTCAACCACTCAATAATTTGGGCAAACGGTTTTTTGGGTTTTCTTCGATCGTAACGAAAGCACTGCATGCTTTGGCGCCAAAAGGTGAGACTACCGACATAAGAGAAAAAGCCATGATAGCCAAGATATGCGCCTTTACCCGGCCCGGGCTGCATCTCAGCACGAAACGTCTCAGCGCTAGCTAAGGTGTTGATAAGATCACGGTGGTAAGAGTAAACAATCGCATTTCTTGGGATGCTGTAGTCTTTAGGCGACTCACAACGATAGAATCGTTTGAGCAAAAAATATATTAAATCAATCAGAACATTGAATGGCAAACTTAGTATCAGCCAAAGGAAATGATACGAACCGAATGATATTCCATCACGCATTTGCACAGGTCTACTCCAGGTATAAAATCACGGTTAGGTAGATTACCTATAGACTAGACGACAGATCAGGACTTTGGTTGCGATAAAAAGAATAAAAACTGAGCCTATCCAGGGTGCGATTGGAATTCATTATAATGCAACGTATCAATATTTATGTCGTTTATTAGGACATCCAACGGCAATATTGAACAGTCAGGTAACAATTCATCATACCTGACCAATCACAAAGAAGATTTAGATCATTATTTACAGTGGATTAAAAACGAAGGGATAATTGATATCAACAAATCTGCCTCCGATGGGGGGAGGAAACTCCATGGCAGCGACTGTATCCTTTACACAACCTTGAAATTTGGTGAATGGCTTAGCACCATCAGAAATTGCTCGAAAGTTGACATTTTCAACAGTTCCAGTAGCACCAATTCGGAAATTTGTTAACAACCGGCCACGGGCTTTGGGATTCTTTTTTAATAACGTCTCATAACAATGCCTCAACTTAATTAGATTTTGTCGAATCACATTCTGGACAACGCGCATGGCCAGACCATGATATTGATTGGCACAAGTCTTCATAAGAAATTTACAGCTTTTATCTTTTGCCAAACATCGATCCATCAGCGAATCAATCTTAGTCCTACGGTTTCCTTTTTCCGACAAGACCCCCAAATCCTTGCCTCTTGCTACCAAAAGGCACTCATCTTTTTCCAGAGTTGCCAAGGAATCGCATGTAATATCTTGATTTCCACCCGAGCATCGTTTCATAGCAGCCTTTTTCGCGGTTGGCTTACTGATCATTCCAGAGACCTCGTAAACGATTTTCGACTGAGTATTAAATGCCACTGAAACAAACGATGGGGAAATTAGTAAGGGATAACTAAAACTCGCAGACTCCAGGGAATAGACACCGGCAAAGCCAACTGTTTTCGCTACTGATTTTAGACAGTCCGTTTCGCTAGGGCTAAGTGAAGTATCCGATTGAATTTCGATATTATTTATTCGACTTGTTTTACTTTTAATATCAAAGTTTAAGAATACTAGAGGATTCCTGGAGGATTTTCCTGACCACACGGATTCTATGCACCTGGCAAATTCAGATTGTCGACTCCGTATACCGTTATCGATGAAGGATTCTAGATTTTTTCTTGGGCTTCCTAAACTTCGATTACAAAAAACAGACTCATGCTCACAAACTCCGCTTTGACACTTTTTCCGAGCTTTCGCCATGGCTGCAAAAAGGCTTTGATCCCGTGATATCAAATAGTCAGAGGCCGCTTTTGAAATGACCGCACACTCCAATGGTTCGAGATCGAGCAAGTTTCGGCAGGAGTTTCCAGCTTCGAACCGGAAAGTTTTTTCTCGGCACTTCGCCAGACTTTTTTGACGAGCTAATTTGGGTGATCCTCCGTTTTGAACATAGAGCTCTCCATCCACTCCCAAGCTCACGGATCGATAGCTGTCGAAAACATGCATCGGCGCCACAACCCGCGTATCTCTGTTAACCGACGGCTTCGGAAACTGGAGATTTTGAATCACATTATTATAGCAGGTCAAGGCGGACTCATCGGCTTTTTCTGCCTTTAGCACTTTGACCTCTTGAATGACTTGATTTGCATCGATTAAAAAACCCACCACAATAAGGTTTGGTATGATAAACCCCGCACGAAGTACCGAATCGCGATAGCAGTCCTGGAACGGCCTGAGATTCTTATTGAGTGTTTGAGCTACCTGCAGTTTAGAGTACCCTCCACCGAAAACAGTGAATTGGTGACTTTTCTTCCAAGAATCCTGGGGAGTGGTACAGGAGAGGATCAACAAACCCAATAAGCAAGCCCTTATCGTATTCATCTTTTTGGCTCCATCGGCTGAAAGATTAGCGTGTTTTCGAATCGGCATTGTTAAGGCATTCTGAAGTGGCCCAACGAAAGAATCATCGAATCCGGTCGCCCCCCAAAACGGTATAATGACACCCTCTACCGAATTTACGAGAAGCCTAAATCCTGACACTGGTCAGTAGCAAATTTTAATACCCCAAAATAACCAGTACGAATTAGCTAAACTTTCCCTAAGGTTTTGCCGAATAGCCTTTTGTCAAAAAAATTTAGCAATTGGTATGACTGAAGATCACAAGGTACGTTATTTTGAAAGGCCGCAACCCAGTATCTTTCCACCTACAAAGCCCTGAGGAGATCCTTGCGGTTTGCCGATCTATCATCCGAGTATCGAGCTCAACACTGGAGGCGTCGTCAAAAACTCTCACCAGCGCCCAGGAAAAACTAGAATACAGCCAAAGGATACTCGCCTCTCATGGCATAACCGAGGGTGTCTCACAAGATTGCGAGTAAAATCATCCCATAACGAGGTCTAGGCAAGGCTAAGTCCTTGGACGTGTTGTCTGCAGCATGCAAACAAATCAGCATTTCTTATTAATTCCAGATATATAGACACCAGTCACAAATGGTAACCAAATTTCTCAGCCAAGAGGTGATTTCACCTGACTAAGATGATAGATTCGACCTACTATCATGACTGACGGAATGATGTAGTTCAAATTAACGAGGCTAAAGATGATATTCAAAAAGACCTTACTTTCGCGATTTGTTTGTTGCTTGTTACTGCTGCAAGCGGGCCTGAAGGCGCATGCCGCTGGCGATCATCAGGCATCGCTCAATGGGGAGATCAGTTTTGATTTTGTGAAGGACGGCGTTCAGCCAAACGACATATTGATATTTGAGTCATCCCCCACGGGAGATTCCCTCGATTATATCTACGATCAGTTTTCGGGCATTACTCCTACACCGGTACAGGTATTCTGGGCTATCTCTCAGCCAGGTGACACAATTCCCAATATTTTTAAGGGCGGCCGCCTCTATTCACCAAGACCCAGAGGGTGGGCCCGAAAACCCATCATAAAACTCAACGGCGGTACTACGATCAATAAAAAAGGTGCTTGCAACGATACAAGTTTTCAAGAGCAAATTGCAGGCGGAGCTATCGACGATGGCCGGAAGTTTCGGCGCTTAAACATTACCCCGCAGAATCGTCCGAAAGAGTTTTTCCCCTCCACCATCGATAACTCCGGTCACTGGAAATCTCTACGCTATCGCTACGCCGCTACCATCACGCAGGCTACCCAATGGCGCGGCAAAATCTGTGCAAGAAGTGTTCAGAATGCCGACAACAACCATAACTATAGAAGGCCTTCGTCAAACCCAAATCCTGGTGGGAGCATCGGATTGCCGCCTCGTTACATTGGTCCAACCGTCGGCTTTCAGATTTACGACAAAAGTATCAACGGCTGGCGCTACGTGAAAAACAGCTCGGGCAATAGTGTGAGCTTTGAGATCCCGGCCAATACCACCAAGAACTATAGCTGGGTGCGCAACGGCAGTGCCGCTCATATGAGAATTTACATCGAAAACGCCATGCCTCTGGATGAATTCGATATCATCACCCAAGGGAAGCAGGTTTCTCCTGGTGGTCGTCCAGCTCGCAAGCAACTCCTGAAACGCTACGTTAACGATCTGAAGCGATTGCTAGGCGTTCGCGATGTGCAAGCCTATAACTTCACCGTACGCAAACAAGGTAACCTCACCCGTGTCAAAGCCCAAGTACTCAAAGGAGTCTTTGGTTTCTATCCGATATTTTTGGGGGGTCAAGGCTGCCAGATCACCTATGATAGCCGCGTTGGTAACGGAAAGGTCCCTGTGGGTGGGGTCGCCTGCGATCAGCCGACAGCTTTCTCTGTGGGTGGATTCTAGCCCTTGGTCGAAACTAGTGAAAATCACATGCCTTTTTGCTAAATCGCAATCAGGCACCGTACATCCTAACCGTTAAAATCAGTTAATATTCATTATTAGTCTTTAAAGACTTGTAGACCCCTAAAAAATCCGCTAGCGTTCTCCCCGTAACAACCATCTAGGGGATATTATGAAACCTTTCGTCGTAGCCATTGTGTCAGTTTTTAGCATGTCTAGCTTGGCATCTGCCAATAGCCAATCCTTTCCCGCTGACAAAGTCCGCAGTCTTAATATTAGTAACGGCTCGGGAGATATCAACATCACAGGTGATGCCACAAAAGAGGCCAAGGTCACCTGGGTCAATCGTTCTAAAGAGAAAGACTGTAAGATGGACATTGATCTCTCCGGCAATACTCTAAACGTCAAACCGTCATCATCTAACTCTAATCGCTGCTCCTTTGACATCACACTCAACACAGCAAAAACCCTCGACGTGACTGTGAAAAATGGTTCCGGCGATGTCATGATTGGCGATACGGAAGGAGACCTTGAAATACGTTTGGGAAGCGGAAACGCTTCGATAAAGTCTGTGATTAAAGGGTTTGATGTCAAAACCGGAAGCGGCGAAATCACCGCAATGGGATTAACCCAAGGAGGCCGTGTCTCAACTGGTAGTGGCGATATCAGTTTAAGCTATAGGACAGCACCAAAATCTGGGCAGCTGAGTACAAAATCCGGAAGCGGTGATGCAGATATCAGCCTGCCCGGAGCTAGCAAAATCAAAACGTCATTTCGCGCCGGCAGTGGAGACCTAAGAAGTGCCTTTGCAAACGATCCCGATGCTCCATTCGAGATATCCATGAAAGCGGGAAGTGGAGACCTGACCATCACAAAATCCAAATAAATTAAGTGGAACGACAAGTTACCGTCATAGCCGGCCGTGATACTTACCTTGCGTCACGGCCTTTCTAAGGATGCATTGTCTGCGATCGCAAGCGTATTGATCACGGTTTTGAATCGACTTGGGGCATCATGTGATGACTCACGCTGCCAACTTATATTTGAAATCATTATCCCAAACGATCATTGGATCATGCTCCCCAAAGATACAACAGCTCAGATAGATCAGGTTTCTTAGGAATCAGATTTTTTAGGCAGAGTTTTTGATCTGACTGAAGTCTTTTAATGAAGCACTAGATCGGAATACAACTGGTAAATAGACATCGTCTTTCAGCGCTTTCACCTTTTCCAGCATAGTTTCGTCAACCTCTATTTGAGGGATCATCTCGAAACTCGCACCCAGCCCCATGACATAGTGTCTGACGGCATCCATCCCAACCCCTCGACCCGAGATCATGGTGGTCTTTTCAGCGGTAGAAAAGCCAGGTCTAAAGATTAGCTCCAGGAGTTCGGTCTTTGTCATTGCCATGTCGACTAGTTCCTTGTCCAAGCCTTTTGCAAAGATCCTACTCAGGTTCAGACCTATACCATCATCATAGAATTCAATACTCACATTTTTCTCAGAATCTATAGAGATATTAATGCTGATAGTACCCCAGACTTTTTTCCCTAAACGTTTTCGCTGGGAGGTGGTCTCAATACCATGATCCATGGAATTTCGCATAAGATGGGTAAGTACATCGGTTACGACCCCTTCAATCTCATCGTGTAAAATAAGAAATCTATCGGGATTGTAGATTTCCACAGCAGGTTCTGGTTCCCTACCTCTTCGGCGATCTTTCTAAGGACAGACGTTAGGTTCTTCTCGAAAAATTCTTCAAAAAGACGGCCTGTAAGGTCGCTAGCACTAGGCATCAGCTTCTGAAATTTTTGATCAAAAAGACTCGCATAGGATTGAATCAGGGAACGAATGGCCTCATCTTTGCCTTGTAAATCTGCCAGGCCATCAGCACTATAGCTTCGAGAAAGCTCTTTCAAAACTTCTTCGGCTTCATGGACAGCTTCAGCCAATCGGTTAAAGGAAAGTGATCGGGCGTTACCTTTTATCGTATGATAGACCCTGAATACAGCCTCATAAACGCGACTAGGGTCGCTATCAAACTCCGATAATATTTCACCAGTTCTTTGCCATTGTTTAGTCGTCCGATCTAAAAATTTCTGTGTTTTGCTTAAGTCATTGGCAAGCATTTCAAGTAGCATATCTTTCTCAATTTGATCACTTTCAGCTTTGGCTTTAAGTTTTTTCAAATCTGTGACATCACGCAGGGTCACAAGAACCTCAACGATGTCTTCCTCTTCATTCTCAATAGGCCACCAATCCACTTCGATAGCCTTTTCTCCCCCCTCCTCATGAAGCGAAAATTCTCTGATCAAATTCTCTGCATTAGCATCCCAATTCAGCTCTCTATTTTGATTCATGGCGAACTCTATCGCCGTTAGCGTGCGAGAGGCCTGATCAAGGTTATGATGAAAGTAATGATCCATCATCTCCGAAAGAGTCATACCAGCAATATCCTTTTTATGAAGGATATCTCTCAGATGATCTGAGTATTCATCACCAACTTTCAGGTTTTCATCTAAGGTAAAGATGCCTTGAGGGATATGGGTCAGAATATTTCGGATTGCCTTAGTTTTTTTTTTGACTTTGGCATCTAGGGTTTCAATATTTTCTTTTTGGCTCTCGATCAACTTAGCCTGTAGTTTCTTCTTTGCTTCGGCCTCTTCAAACAACTTACTCTCAGCTTTGAGTTTGTCGAGTTTAATCTGGTTGATCCTTGCTCCCAGGGCAAACGATAGGAATAGCATTTCTAAGTTGACTCCGATGAGCTGCCCCCAGCGGCTCAAAAATCCGGGGTCCAGAGCTCAGACATTGGCTGCCATTCCGATTGTATTGCCAACAACAAGGCAGGCCCACGCAAAGGTAAAGTAATAGGCAGGCTTATAACCCTTGAAGATCATCCGTGTACCGGCTCCGATCAAAAAGTATCCCATTAGGACAATACTGCCTATTGACAGCGATTTTAGGGCAGGGACGGAACCATGAAGAAACAAAAGATTCGCCGTAAAGTTGAGAGCCGCAATCGTAGCCATGGCGCTGAGCAACCAGTAGAAAAATTTTGAGTGCTTCCTCAAATCCAGAAACGCATTGGTGAACAAAACACAGCAAATCGTATTCAAATCGATCACGAGATATAGATCCCAGCTACTTAAAGGGCTATTGGCTTGGTCAGAAAACATTACATAGGGGACCAACCCCAGAAATCCCAATAAATAAACCATGTATGAAAAGGCATAGGCAACATACAAGGCATAAGACCGGCTTTTTGTAGAGATGGCAAGGAACAGATTATACACGACAATAAAGCCAATGCCGCCAAGGAGCAATCCAAGAGCAAGCAAATCAGAGCTTCTATGATTCTCGAACTCCTGCGGATGATGCAGATTTAAATCAAACCTGACGATAGAGCTCGTCACGATACGAACCGCGAAGTAATTGAGGCCTTCCGTTAGTTCTAAGCGAAAGACAGGGTGGCGATAAGGGATCGGCCTCTCATCGGATGCCAACAAATCTCCCAGGTGAGCCTCATCGAGAATACCAAGTGCATGATCCAATCGATACAAAGAAATACTATCTGTCGCGCTGTAGGCTTGCTCCAAGTACCGCACCATGGGCGCCCCGCTGCGGTTATCGATAGCGAACACGGCCCAATGAGGCCATTTTTTATTCACGCCAAAGTTCGTCTTTCCTTCAAAAAGAAAGCTTTGCAAGCTATGGTTTTTGAGCAAAGTTTCGGCCTGGATCACGGCTTTTTCGTCAGAAAACGTGCCCATATAATCGTCTATCCGATCGGATCGCCAATCGGTCTCTGATGTGAGGATAATGGGATTTATCGACGGACTCGAAATGGGCTCAGCTTGAACCTGGGTAAAAGTAAGTAATAGTCCTAGAATGACGAGTAGCATGGGCTTTGACTTCCGCAATATTCGATGATCATACGTCGGTCAATTAGGGGCTATCTTGAGACAGTTACCTTAAGGAAAGGAAACGACTCATAATTTCAGACAATAGTGGTAGCTAACAGGATGTAAAGCTTGTGGGGGACTAAGTTCCTTTGCAAACCACCAAGAACTCTCGGTGGTCTGCTTCTTCAAGCTTTAAGGCCTTATAATTTCTGCGGTGACTTCTGCGCTGGTAACAAACAGCTTATCAATAAGATCCTACGTTTTTTGTCAGTAGAAAACACCTTATGCCTAGGCTCAATTGACCTGATCAACCGTCTCAAAATCCCAAGTTATGGGTAGATCACCTTCTTCTACCGCCAAGTTAAAAAGATTAGCATATCCCTTAGTAAAAGCCTGATAGACTTCCGGCAGCCTCAGAAGATAGTAGTTTTCAAAGTTACGATCAAAGCCCGACTTGGAAAGATTTCCTGCACCGGTAAAAACACTGCCCAACTTGTCATTGACCGGCTGCTGGTAATCAAAAATTATGAATTTATGATGAAACAGCAGAAAGTTTCTATGATTTGCTTCGAAATAGCGGATATTTGCCCCATTAGAAATCAGCTTCTCATTAATAGCAAACCATTCTCCGCGGTTGAAAAAGGAAAAACAGTCTTCCGATTCTGCTCGCGTTTTGCCCCACTGGCAATTGCGGCTATAGTCACTAGGTTTGAAATAGCGTCTATTGCCTTCGTCAATAAATGGACTATGACGTGGCGTAAACGAGGTCCAAAACATATCATCGTCGACGATGATATCCAAAGTGAACCCAGGTAGCTGTAGTTTATCGGCTAAGGTATCCAGCAACCAGCGATCGGTTAGATGATGTGCTGCAATTTTGATATGCTTAGACCGGGCAATCTCTTCTTCCAGATCCCGCCGCAGGCTGCGTTTATCATGAAAGCCTCGATTTGATGAGATAGGAACAAAATAGAGCTGCACATTGTCATCTTGCTGGCGTCTGGGTTCAATCCCAAGGCGTTCGCGACAGTTGGCCATAGCTCGGTAGAACAGATTAAGATCATCTACTTGGGGCCGAGTGATTTCGTCGCGTAGACAGAAATGATCCTGAGCGAACCAATGATCGCTTCGTGTGGTAACAAAATTCCAGTTTTCCTGATGACCCCACAGGCCAGTGGAGATGTTGGCACTTTGAAAACTAATTCTGACCTCACTGGCTTCTTCTTGCCTCGTAGAAGCTGATTCGATGACAATAGCTTTCATATGAGCCAATCGATTTTTTGATCGTGGGTAGATGACTAAATCAATAAGATTGTCACCAGATTCTGAAAGGCATGAAGATATGGTTCGAAAAGCCGTGTTTTCCGAGCGGGGCTCTTGGATAAACACCTTGGTATTCACGCCTCGTTTGGCTCCATCGCAAAGAGCTGTCGCTACATCACGGTCACTAAAGGACATGGATGTGAGAAATACCGATTCGTCCCGTTGGGTTTGTTCTAGCCACTGCATGACCCGAAGGTAGGGGCTATCTTGATCCCTAACTGCACTCTCAGTTGCAGGCTTTATACTGGCTTCTTTATCGTTGGCGTCACAGTAGACGCCGGCTGGAATCTGCAGGCGGCGTCCCCCGTTAAGAGTCGGGATACCGTCAGCTAACGTCTCTATCCTCCCTGGTAAATCGTCAAATCTTACCTCATCCTCAGCTGCTAACTGGTCTTCCAAATAAAGTTGATAGGTGTCATCAATATTCGGGTCCCGATAGGACACGAAGGTCTGCGCTGGACAAGTCGGATCGGTAAACAACACCTCGACTTCCAAGGGTGGTTCTGCCGCCAAAGCTATTGACGATGCACCAAGTAGGCTAAAAAAACTTGTTAGGACATGGTTTCGCGTACACTTCATTTTAACTATCCCATTATGTCTGGTTTTCAGGGGTTGGAAACCATGCCATTTTCAGACGGCCTTGTCAATTTGAAATGGCCTGATTCCGCGCTGCCAGGCAATTTCAGATTTTTTGGGTGATTTTGTCTATAATAATCGGTGGGATAAATGCCACAAAATTAGACAGAACATCTACTAACTCTCGATAGGGATCTAAGGGTTCCACAGGCTATTTTGGGTCACGAAAGCTAACTATTTTGAAGGAAACCCGTAACCAATCCTAGCAAGTTTCGCTCTCTTCGATCTCAACGATCGTCTCAATGGCTATCAAGCCATCACCGCATGCAGAGGGAATATTGGTTGGCGAACCGATGATGCCTTTACCTCGGATTCAGCCATTTATGGCAAAGACCCACAAACAGGCGACTACGTTATCGCGATTCCTCAAGGAAGCTTTCCCTATCCTAACGGCATGTTGGTGGAAGGCTTCGGCATGCTAATCAAAAGGCAGTGGTCTCTTTTATACAGTCAGTCTACATCCCTAAAGATGTAGACCATTGAATCGTGGTTTTTAAACGTAGCCTTATAGATAGGCTTCCTTATTTACCGCGAGTAGATATACCGACCATTCACATTATAGTAAAACGCATATAGTTTTCGACCGCCTTCGGTAATAAACAATGGCTCCCGAGCGGTATAGCCATCATATGTGGTCTGGATGATTTCCACACGAACATAGACTGAGCCAGATGTCAGCTTACTGATAGCATCTTGGGCTGCCTCTGGAATAGTAAAGCTTGCTTCATCACTAGCTGTCACGGATAGAGGCAACACCTCTTCGATGAGTGGCTTGTATTTATCGTTATCGTAGTGCATCAATAAGACCTTAGCACTCACAGCTCTAAGGCGATCTAGGGTCTCTGCTCTATCCGCAATGATAAATGGATTGGCAAGATCAACGGATCGACTGTTATCTAGATTGGGATCAACGCCAAAGACTTTCAGGTAAGCAACTTGTTGCAACTCTTCCTTCAGCACAATCGGATCAGGAGTCGGTTCAGGAGTTGGTTCTGGGACTGGCTCAGGATTAACAACAGGACCGCTGACAGAATCACCTATGGAGGGGTCAGTATCAAACCAACCAACAACGACCTTGGTATCCATGGAGGTTGCGGGATGGGTGACAGGACTACGATTTAAACGAGGTCGCTGTTCCATGGCCTTGACATCCTGCCGATACTGACTAACGCCTGGGATTGATGCCATCACGCGATGAAAATAGGATTTTATAATGGTATTAGGACTTCTCACACATCCACCGCTAACGCGCCTTCTTTCCGCCGGCTCGCGTTTAAGTACGGATTCGTTACTATTACCGTGCATGTAATAGGGTCCTTGGAAGGCAATCATGTAATGACCAAGAGGATTGCGGGATCCACATGCTCCATAAACCTCAGGGTTGGCTGCAAAGACTTGCTGCCGGATGGCATTATCACGAGTTTTTTCCCCCGTAGCAGGATCTACAACACGAGAGGGTCTCCAGACTGGGCAATAAGTAAGACGATCCACCGAGAAAACGCCCGTAGGAGTAAAGTGTTTTTCCGAATCATGATAGTCACCCGTAATATCACCGGTAGCGATATTCCACTGATCTCGCACGATTCCATTTTCATAGAAGCTTGCGCGATTAGTCGTTAGATTTAAGCGGAAGGCGTAGGTTGAAGAAAGGGCCTGATTCACAAGAGCCTGGTTGGTCTCGCTCCCAATACGCTGGGACAAATCACTGCTGTCGTTAGAATTAGAGCAACTAGAAGCAAACAACAAAGAAGATAGTAGAAGATAGGGAATTCCTAGTCTAATAAGCAAGGCAAGACTCCGATCATGTTAATGTTACCAAAAATTATCCATCTATCGCATCGTTAACAGAGCGACGCAATCAGAGCAAGAAAGAAATTGGTAAAGATCGAAAGAAGACTTAGAAACGAGGACGAAAAAACCACGAGTCGACGGCGTAAGAAACGACTCGCAGGCTATAAAAAAGGCAACATTAGAGATTCAAGACTATCGAGGGAAAACTACGCCGTATTTTCTGTTTGACTATCTATGGCTAACTTAACTGCTTCTTTACGAAGACGGGTCAGCTCGCTCCTCTTGTTGCGAAACTGGCAAAACTTATTCGAATGAGGATAAGAAAAACCTTGTCGCAGGAGCCTAAACTTCAAAAACGAAACTTGAACGGATTCAGGACCACAGCCATGGCTATCACAGATGGCAAGAGCCGTTTTGATAATTCCACATTGAGCGTTTTCTAAACAAAAATCACAGACACTTGACATCCCATCGCGGGATCCGATCTTTTTTGTATTCATAAAACCTCCAGTTTGTTTTTATAAAAGCAAATTCAATACCATTTTCATCTTATTGAAATCATTGAGTCAATCGATTGAAAAAAGAAAGAAAATAGTTGGATTTGATGATAATCGCGGCAAATCGCCAGGAACCAAAAAAGGCCCACGCAATAACAAAAAATTTCAGGCTTCGCCTAAATATTAACAGCCTTACCGACTGTAAGCTTCTGTCCTTGTTCATACTTTAGCCAGATTCGACTAAGAATAAGGCGTTCAATATTGTTACACAGTAAGACACACCTATTTTCACCCACTTAAATCCCAACAGGATCCAGGCACTTTTCTTGCTTTGAAAGGGCAAAATTTCAGACACTCATACCGAACATCCAAATACTGGGGAGGTTTTTTTGAACATCTTGCAAAGCCTGATCGCATACTTTCAACTCGCAGCTCAAACAAAGTGGGTGGCGTGGCCCTTGATCACTCCTTTTTTAGCTCTTATCATTTTAGCTGCCGAAAGGGAGATCCTGTTCTCTGAGAACTTATTTGACGTTGAACGAGATGTTCCTTCCGTATCTTGCTCAGAGGCAACGCTAACCGCAAGGACCGCTGACGGGACCTGTAATGATCTTGACAATCCAGCCATGGGAGCCGTGGGGATGCGATTCGGTCGCAATATCGACCCTGCGACACTACCCACCTATGTTTCTGACGAGGAAATCTTAGACCCGAACCCAAGGGATGTGTCTATTGAGTTGATGACAAGAGATGAGTTTATTCCTGTTGAGCAGCTCAATGTTCTTGCTACAGCTTGGATTCAGTTCATGGTTCACGACTGGTTTGATCACGGCGATCGCGAGAGACGCAACCCGATAAAGGTACCATTAGCCAAAGATGATCCCACGTTCAACAATAAGTTTATGAAGATCGGTCGGACTAAACGAGATAAGACCTATGACCCTCAACTTGATGAGGTCCTAACTTACCGGAACGAAGTTACGCACTGGTGGGACGGATCTCAGATTTACGGAAGTAGTCAAAGAAAACAAAACTCACTACGAACCTTCCGCGACGGAAAAATGAAACTTCGCGCTGGCCGCCTGCCGCAAACAAAAGGATTCAAAGCTAAAACAGGTTTTAATAAGAACTGGTGGGTTGGACTAACTCTGTTCCACAATATTTTTGTTAGAGAGCATAACCGTATTGCTGAGTTATTAAAGTCTCACTACCCCAGCATGAAGGATCAAGAGCTTTTCGATAAAGCAAGACTTATCAATACAGCTTTGATGGCCAAAATCCATACAGTAGAGTGGACGCCAGCAATTTTAGCAAACCCTGCCCTAGAGCAAGGAATGGTATCTAACTGGTATGGACTCGGGGCTGGAGAGCTTGGACCATTATTGGCTGGAGTCGCACCTCATGCTGAGGCCATCAGCCAAATGTTTGGCGCAAAAGAAACCTTAGATGTAGAAAAAATGGGACGTAAGGCAATTTTCGGAATCGTCGGAGGCGAAACAGATCACTACGATGTCCCTTACTCTTTGACGGAAGAATTCGTTTCCGTTTACCGGATGCACCCCTTGCTTCCCGATAGCTTTAAGATACGCTCTCATAAAGACGACCGTCCTCTCAGAGAGTTATCGGTAAACCAAGTTAGAGAAAGACGAGCCTACTTCGTCACCTCACGATTTGGATTTGAGAATCTATGGTACTCATTCGGAACGGAGCACCCAGGTGCCCTCACACTGTTTAACTACCCTAAAGCCCTACAAGATCTAAAAATACCATTTCAAGGCGCATTCGATCTAGCCGCTGTTGATATCATCAGAGATAGAGAGCGTGGCATTCCTCGCTACAATGAATTTCGTAAGGCGATCCGCCTGAAGCCTCTAGACGATTTTGAAGATCTATATAAACGATTTCCTACAGACACTCTTACGCCAGAGCAAGAATATGCTGTAGCCAAGTTACGAAGTGTATACGGCACCATTGATCGCATGGATTTAATGGTAGGTTGCCTTGCAGAATCGGTCCGACCAAGTGGCTTCGGATTTGGTGAGACAGCATTCCAAATCTTCACTCTTATGGCGTCACGCCGCCTCTCTAGCGATCGTTTTTTCACTGAGGACTTTCGTCCAGAAGTTTACACACCAGAGGGTTATGAGATTGTTCAAACCAGGACCTTTAAGGACGTTTTGATCGATCATTTTCCCAAGCTTAATCAGGATGGCATGATCCCAGACAATGCTTTTAAGCCTTGGACTTCCCGCTAATTTGAATACTTAGTTTCGCTAGAAGAACTGAGCCGTCTTGTTGTAAAGTGACGGCTCTTTTGCTTTTATGCCCATCTTAGCTTTAAACCTTCCTCTCAACCTTATGGCTATCGGAGTTTAGCAAAAATAAAATGATGTGGGTCCATCGTTTTTGCAGCAATGGGCCCAGCGCCCTTCCTAAAGAGCTAAACCTTAAAATAGATCCATAGCTTTACCCAAACAAAGGCTCATGGTTCGGATTGCTGTCAAGTTCTACTAGATATATCTTGTAGGCCAAACTCGTCATGACAAGCCTTTATCGAAACCACAGTTGTCGATGGATAGCTAGGCTATCTACTTTAAGGAAAATAAAATTTACCAAGGCTTTAAAAGATGTATAAAGAATAGATCATAAACCACAACAAATAGCCTCTAAAAATCTTGTAATAATACAACATTTTTTTTGCCATAGGAGGTTATGGTCACTGAGTTTAACGGGGCACTAAGGGAACAGAGCAGGAGCAAACTATGTTATTTGATACGATTATATTGGGAGCGAAGGTTTTCGATGGCTCAAATCGTCCACCCAACAACATCGATATCGGTATTAAAGATGGCTTGATTCAGAAGTTAGGTCATCTTTCTCAGGCGTCAGCACAAAACATTATCGATGCAAAAGGAAAATGGGTGACTCCCGGCTTCATCGATATTCATACTCACTATGATGCTGAAATCGAAGCGTATCCAGGACTGGCAGAAACGGTGAAACATGGCGTCTCTACCGTCGTTATTGGCAATTGCTCAATCTCTTTATCAGCTGGTCGCGAAGAAGACATCTCTGATCTTTTCGCTAGGGTTGAAAACTTACCCGATCAAGTTTTAGACCAATGGGTAGGCGGAAAAGTTACGTGGAAAAAACCCTCCGAGTACTTTGATCATCTAGATTCGGTTCCATTAGGTCCAAATGTGGCAGCTTTTATTGGTCATTCTAATATTCGCCTAGCAGCCCTGGAAAAGCATAAAGCGCTAACAAGGGCAAGAATCTCAACTGCAGAAAAACAAAAAATGGGTGCCGTGTTACAAGATGCTTTAGACGCGGGATTTCTCGGCATGAGTATCGATATGCTCCCGTGGCATCGGATGTTTGGCTCCCAATATGATGGAGCTAGTATCCCATCCCAAAATGCTAGGACCAGTGAGTACAAATTCCTTGCCAATATTTTACGCAAAAAAGGACGCGTGCTACAGGCCACGCCTAACGCGAATAAAAAACAATCGGTATTGACTTTGGCATGGATGAGCGGAGGTATATTACGAAGACCCTTAAAAATCACAGCCCTCGCAGCGATGGATTTTCGTAGTAACCGCTTGTTAACCAAACTCACATCACTGATCACCTTTGTCGCCAACGATATATTTCGGGGGAATTTCCGCTTTCAGTCCCTGGCTACTGCCTTCGATGTTTGGAGCGACGGCTGCAACACCCCCATGTTCGAAGAGTTCTCTGCAGGTGCTCGTCTACTTGACCTAGACAGTTCGCGAGATCGAAAAAGCCTGCTTTCTGCGCCTCATTTTCGACAAGAATTTAAGCGTCAGTGGAATCGAAAATTTGGTCGCAGCTTTCATCGCGATCTTGATTCAATGAAGATTGTTGCGTCACCAGTTGCTGCTCACGTAGGGCAGTCCTTCGGCTCATTGGCCCTCCGACAAAAGGTAGATGCCACCGACTATTTTATGGATCTACTAAAAACATATGATGAGAAAATCAGATGGGTCGCGACTGTGGCGAATGATCGACCAAAAGTCTTGAGGCAGCTATTGAAGAAACCCTATAATTTCCCCGGATTCAGCGATGCGGGTGCACACAACAGGAACATGGCGTTTCAACATGCCCATCTTTGCCTTATTCGGGACTCTCACATCCACGATGATGCCATGCCCGTCCAAGAAGCAGTATATCGCCTTACAGGAGAGCTTGCTGATTGGCTAGGAATCGATACTGGCTATATCGAAGAGGGGAAAAAGGCTGACATCTGCATCATCGACCCAGATAAGTTAGCCAGCGACCTGAGTGCCCCCATCGAGAGACCGGATCCCAAGGCGAATGGAGAGATGCGGATGGTGACGGAATCTGGGGCTGTGGTTAGCCACGTTATCATTAATGGGAAGTTCGCGAAAAGGGATGGAGAGCTGTCAAATGACCTCGACAAAGAACCTTTTGGACGATTACTTCGCTCTCAATTAAATTAGGAGGTCCAGTTATGCAACCTGAAAACTGGAAACTAAGCGGCAAATTTATGATATTCGATGGCTACAAAGTATTCTATCGTACCTGGGGCAACCCATCGGGGGAACCTCTCGTTTTACTTCATGGATACCCCACCTCATCCTGGGATTTTCATAAAATGGCTGATGCACTCGGCAGGCAGTTTTTCGTCATTACAGCCGACTTTTTGGGTTTCGGATTCTCCGAAAAACCCAAAGACTATGATTACAAAATATCGCGGCAAGCCGCTCTCATCGAAGAGGTTTTGGATCGCATCGGCATTGAATCCTATCATATCTTCGCTCATGACTATGGCGATACAGTCGCCCAGGAGCTTTTGGCCCTTGATTTAGATCGATCAAATCGTGATGACGTTCGGATTCGATCAGTATGCTTTCTAAATGGAGGACTATTTCCAGAAACCCACTTGGCGAGACCGATTCAAAAGCTACTCTTAGGACCGATGGGGTATTTAATATGCCTATTAGGGAGCAACAGAACCTTTATCCGTAATTTTAATGCCATACTTGGTAAAAAAACTCAGGCCTCCATGGAAGAGCTGAGTCATCATTGGCGTCTGATCACACACAAGGGCGGAAAACTGCGCCTGCATAAATTGATTAGCTACATCCCACAAAGGATTGAACACCGTACCCGTTGGGTTTCTTGCCTCAATACTCACCCATGCCCGAAGGCATTAATCAATGGATCAGCCGATCCTGTATCTGGAACACATATGGTCAAACGCTACCAGCAAATTGTCGACCATATTGACTTCCTATATCAAATGCCAGAGATTGGCCATTATCCTCATACGGAAGCGCCCCAGGAGACCGCCACAGCGTTCCTTAGATTCCACAGTGAGTTGGCAAGCGATGAGGAACCACCAAGTCGTATGACCCGCACTCGCAGACGATCAAGCCCTAGCCGCGGAGAGCTAAGCCTATGAGACTCAATCAACTAACCAAAGAGCGCAGCTTATTTGTAAGTGAATATGCAAAGGACGCTCCCACCAAAAAGAGCCAAGTCTTGGTGCTAGAACCTCGTTCAACACTGGATTATGAGGATACACTGGATCTTTTTCAAGCTGAGCAGCAAGAGATACATCGCCTCCTCGAACGACGAGGAGCGGTTTTGTTTCGTAATTTTCCCATTGGGGATGCCTTTGCCGCCGAAACATTGCTCGGTAGGCTTGATATAGAGATGGACACCGACTATCTTGGAGGAGTAAGCCCTAGAAATTTACTAACCCAATATACCTTTACCTCTACGGAGGCCCCTGCTCCGTTTATAATCTCCTTTCATACTGAGATGTGTTACCTGCAAAAACGTCCCAGCCGGGTGGTTTTTTTCTGCCTGAGTGAACCTGATAGATACGGCGAGACATCAATCTTTGACTGTGCAAAGATCTATCAGGGCTTGCCGCTGACCATCAGAGAAAAGTTAGAGCAGCATGGGCTAATTTACCGTCGCTTTAATAGTTCAAAACCCTCTGTCCTCAACGTCAACAAAACCTGGATACAAGCTTATAAGACGGAATCTCGCGACGTCGTTGAGGCTATGTGTGACGAATTAGGTATGACCTATAGCTGGAATGAAATGGGAGACTTGACCACCGAGGCAAAGCTCCCTGGATTCCTGATCCATCCGATTACCGGAAAGCGATGCCTGAACATGACTATTTATAACGAATTTGCCGCTTCCATCGATTTAGATATGTTCCGCCATCGCTTCAATCCCATATTAAAGGCTATGATGTCGCGATTCGTCAGCCATCAATTCAAAAAGCCTAACGTTTTTCTAAAGACACTGTGGGGCAATGGAGAGCCTATTTCCGAATCAGAAACCCGGGAGATCATCCAAACAGCTTGGGATAACTCTACAGTTTTCTCATGGAGACAGGGGGATCTGCTACTTCTAAACAATATTCTTTACGGGCATGGCAGGCTAAACGTGAAGTCTCCACGAAAAATAGCGGCCGCCCTTGGAAATCAATACGATATTACAAAAAGTCTTAGCGCACAAATCGCACTATAGTATGTTTTATGAGCTTTAAGGATCTTATCACCTCTCGTCGAGGGGTGATGGTTTCTTAAGACCCTAATGTTTTGGGCCAATGCCGATCATATGGATTTTTTCGATTTCGCCATATAGTAGTAGAGCTTTAAGGAAACTTGATAAAGCAAACAAAAGACTCCTATCCCCAGCAAACTACCAATCTCTAAATTTCCATAGACACGCTCCAAGTTACCAATCCCGTAGAGGATTAAAATGGTAATGTAGCACGTTAGTAGGCTCATCGAATTTATCGCTAGAGCAAAAAAAACATTACGATGACAGGGAAAAAACATGGAATAAAGTCCTAAAAAGGTCAAAAGCGATTGAGAGGGAAGATGTGGCTGTCCGCCTTGGCTAACGTAATAAGAAAGGATCGGCATATTAACAGAAAGGATCATAAATAAGCTATAAACTAGCAAATAGTACCGCTTTCGGGCAAAACGAGGTAGAAAAACGAATTGTGCTAAAACGATAAATAAGGTCGGCAAAAAAAGTAAGGTACTCAACAGGGAAAACTCATAGCCTAGTGTATGCAAGAGGAATATGGCAGAGGCTAGGATCAGGTGCCCTTCGTAACTATCTAAAAACTGATTGGTATGTATCGCAAACCGTCGCGCTAGTTTAAGCTGATGACGATCCCAAAAAATTCGAATGTCTCTTGTTGTTTCAAACATATCCGCCTACGTCCGAAGGAAGCTAAAGTCAACAACGGCCACCAAATTTACAAATTGCTGCCTCTTAGGACGGTATCGGATGCGATCTAAGGATCATCTATGCAAATTTCACCTATCATTTAAACCTATAGGTTTTGTAAGGGTAATTCCAACAAAACTGTGGGGGGGTAGTTTGCGTTAGCAAGGGAATCTGCCGCAATATCAATCAAACTGTAGGGAAAAGATTTAAAAATCCTCGGATTCTTTGAGTAATTATTGCAAGTTCCTACAAACCTGATAAAAACTCCAGCAGAACTTACGCAAATGTAGAGGATGAACCACGATGAAGAATCTCACGGTTTCCTTCCTTGGAGCCATAGTTATTCTATGGTCTTTCGGAGGGGATATGATGGCAGCAGAAAGTAGGTACCAACGCGAAGTACTCGGCGTCAACGTCAACCTAAACATCAACATAGAAGCAGATGGGAGCAGAACATTTCTTCTCGATGCTCCCGGTAGCCTATCTCCTTCGTTAAAATGGAGACAAGACAACGAAGAACTAAGGCTGCAAAGCTCTTCACCGTGGCTAGATGCTTACTTTGCTATGGCTGTCTATGAGGCAAGGCTTAATGCAACCGATAAGATTCGCGATAACAGCTATAACTTTGGCAACGATTTAGACTGCAACTGTTATGTCACAGGAGAGCTCTGGCCCTTTGTTTGGACTAGAGATACAGCCTTCGCTTTAGATCTGGGATTATCTTGGCTTGACGCTGACAGAGGCAAAAATTCTCTCAGCTTTAAGACTAGCCCCTTCCGCTTGCAGACTGGTAACCAGCAGACTCACGAGATCATTCAAGATACGGGAACAGATGGCAGTTGGCCCGTAAGTTCAGATCGAGTCAGCTGGACTGTCGGCGCTAAGGCTGTGAGCCCACAATTAAACCCCGGCGCTGATAGAGGCTTCCATGCCTTCTCAATAGATACGGTACTAGCGACGGTATTAAAAGACCGTGGGATCGTATTCGACAGTCAGTGGGGCCTTTATCGAGGTGAGCAGTCGTTTCTCGATTGGCGCGAGCAGTCTTATCACCTATCGACGCGCGGCGATGTTACGCCCATCGCCCAGGGTTTTGCTTTATCGACCAATCTTCTTCACCTTCAAGCGTTGGAATACCTAGCCAAAGAGTTGATGACTTCCCGTAGAGAGGAGATAGGAACCAAAATCCAAAAGTATGCCCTTGATCTTAGGGAAGCAATTCAACAGCGATTTTGGAATAGCCGAACGAATACCTATGCTAGCTACCTTTGGCAAAGCTCGGGATTAACACCATCAGGTCACACAGATCTTTTAGCACTTTCACTTATGGCGGAATTATTTCCGGGTGACCAAAGGCTCAAAAAACAATTCGCTACATATCCCATGGCAAGTTCAGGAGCGCCTGTCTATTTTCCTTTTTCGTTTGATGTACCGATTTATCATAACCAAGCCTATTGGCCTTTTGTCGGCGGCTATGCGCTGCGGGCTAGTGGATTATTAGGGCTTTCCGAACATCACGGACTTCACCTCGATCATTTAATCCAGGCGTCACTTAGATGGGGCACTCATATAGAAAACCTTGAATCACTGTCTGCACTTCCGCGATATAATGATGGCGACAGGACAGGCCCTGTAGTGAATTCTAAGCGACAGTTATGGTCTGTTGGGGCTGCATTGGGTAGCGTTATTGAACAGCTTTTTGGTTTAAAAGCAAAAGACCTTGAATCCTGGTGGATAAGTCCCAACATATCGGTCGACTGGGCGAAGTCTTGGTTAGGGACTAACGGTCAGACACTGACCCTATCCAATCTCAGCTTTAAGTCATCTAAGACTCAGGTAACACTAGTTTTACCAGAATTAGACGAGTCCACTGCGTCGGGATTTCTGGAATTGAAGGCGGTAGTCATCGGCGAGAGCTCCTTACCAATAGAAGATGGTAAGGCCATCGTTACTTGGGACGATATTCTCAATGCTCCCGCAAATCAAAACAAAGAGATTAAAATCGTTATGGGCGTCAAACAAGTCGAAGAATCATCGCAACAAGCAAGCCCTCTTATCATACCTGGTAAACCTCAAAGTGAACTCAGCCTCGATGAAATCACGGCGATATTCTCGCCCGCGCAAGCAACCCTTAGCGTAATAAGGAACGATGGCATTGATACCCTAAGCATCGCTCCAGCGTCGCCTTGGGCACGCTTTGGTAATGTTGAGTTTATCATAACTGACGGTTATACAGAGATCGTCAAACCCGATACGACGGTTCCTCTTGTGGAACTCGGCGCACTGAACGATTGCCTTGTTGTTATCGTTAGAGATCGGTCCACGAAATTAGAGTCACACCCCACCCCTCCTCTTTGCTCATATCGAAGCCAGTATTGGATAAGTCCGAGAGAGATGATCACGGAATCTGGACAGGCCCCCGTCGTCACATTTGAACACGGAAAAAATCATGTGCGTGATTGGGGACGCCCCGAACAAACCCTCTGTGGGGCGTTGAAAGTCCGCGACAACGGAAGCTACAAGATTCAATTGGAATATGGGAACGCCCACACAAACATTACCACAGGCATGACTTCAACCAATAAAATCATGACCTTAGAATCCAACTCTCAAACGACACAGGAACTAGCTCTTGTCAGCCCAAGCCGGCCCACTTGGCAAGACTGGGGCCTATCAACCAGCCAAACAGTTGAGTTGTTAGCAGGGCAGACGTATCGTTGGTGTTTAAAGGATGCTAATAACATGACTTACTTAGCCGCTGCCGCCAGCTATACTGGCAATCCGGGTGGATTTGAAGGTCCTTTGAATCGATTGAATCTCAGCGGTATCCTCATTCGACGCTTAACGGATTAAAACAAGCCGTAAATGCAGGGGGATACCTCTGCCTACCTTATATTCCACCGAGAATACGGTGGAATACGCTTCTTCGAAGAAAGGTCTAGTTCCTTTCCGGTTTCAAACCGATACTTCTTATACCAAGGAACGTTGATATATAGAGGAGTACAAAATGAAATCATTGAAGACAACATGGCTACTTGCTGGAATAGGAATCCTATCGCTTTCCTGCCAGAATTCCGACAAGACTGAGACCGCGACGATAAATGGTCCCGGAAACACCATCGTACCTGAGCAGTACGCCGAGCTCATGAGCTTTTCCGAAAGCCAGGTGACCTATACTCCTGAAGACAATCCAGATTTAGCTGAGGTCAAGCGTTTTGCCGACGACCACAACCGATTCGCGTTCCAGATGTTTCGCAAGTTGCGTAACGCGGATAAAAACTTAGCCTTCTCACCACTCTCGATTCGGACGGTTTTTGCCACGCTCTATCCGGCCACGGAGGCGGGTCAAACACCTGCGACGGAGTTTGCTACCGGTTTTGCCTTCGATGCCGATTTTGATCAGAATTCGTCTCTGTTAAAGTCTGGACTGGATGGACTAGCCAATAGTATGAGCCCAACGAGTCTGGAAGACGATCCTGCTCAATACAAGCTGGTGAACCAACTTTGGGTGGATGAGTCACTGGAGGCCGACCCAGATTATCTTGATCATATCAAAGGTTACTACAATGCCGGCGTGGGTAGTCTCCCCTTCCGGACTCAAACAGAGCTATCACGAGAGGCTGTCAACTCTTTCGTTGCCGTGAATACCGAAGATCTTATCAAAGATCTATTGCCTGAGGGGAGCATCAAAGAAAACACGATTTCAGTCCTAACCAACTCGGTGTATTTTAAGGCTCAATGGCAATATGCATTTAACCAGAATCTGACGAGCCCATCGTCTTTCCAGTCACTCGCAGGCGAAACCAAATCGGTGGAGATGATGAGCCAACAGGAATCCTTTGAATTTGCCGAGACGGATACAGAGCAGGCCCTTAGCTTAGATTATCGCAATGCAAAGATCGCCATGATTTATATACAACCTAAAGATGCGGCAAACTATTTAAGTTGGGAAGACGAGTTTGATCAAGAAGATTTTTCTGCACTACTAGAGGCGAAAAGCTCAGCCGAGACAAAGGTATCAGTCCCAAAACTTGACATGGAATGGGGCAGCCAATCCATTAAAGACACCCTTAAAACCATGGGAATTGAAAGGGTCTTTGATCGAGACGCCAATCACTTTCCCAATCTATTTACGGAAGAGAGCCAAGCGACTCTCGGTAGCGTCTTTATTGATGATGTGTTTCACAAGACAAAGCTTATAGTCGATGAGTCGGGTACAGAAGCCGCCGCTGCCACAGGTATTGTGATTGGCACCGAATCAGCTCCCACCGAAGTGAAGACCTTCTCCGTCGATCGACCCACTCTATTTGCCATATATGACAAGGTTTCAGCCTCCATCCTCTTTATGGGGCGCATAGCTGACCCAAGTCAAAAATAACCCCTCATCGCCCCTCCCAATTCTGGGTAGACGTTCTCAAAGGTCAGATGGTATTCCATGAATCTTAAAGACGTTGGATCGTACTCGCGATCCAACGACTCTTTCATTGGATATACTGTGGGAGATTGTCATGGACCTATCGAAAAACGAAGCCAGAACGTTGTTTCTCAAGCATCAAGGCTTGATCGGTAGACCCTTAGATCAAACAAGGGTTATCCGACGGCTGGGATATATTCAGATAGATACGATCTCGGTGGTTGAACGCGCCCATCATCATGTTCTATGGAGCAGAAACTCCCATTACCGACCAGCGACTCTTAACCGCTTGGTAGCACAGCGACAATTATTCGAATACTGGAGCCATGCCGCCGCTTATCTGCCCATGGAGGACTATCGCTATAGCTTGCCGCGAAAGATAGCCTATCGTGACAAGGACTCTAATTGGCTACCAAAAAATAAAGCCGTGATGCATCAAGTTTTGAGGCGGATCGAACAGGAGGGACCACTTTGTTCCAAGGATTTTGAGGGTGCGTCCAGGCATAAATCTGGCTGGGGAGGGTCGAAACCTGCGCGTACTGCCTTAGAACGTCTATTTCATGAAGGCCATCTTATGATTACAAGTAGAGAATCCTTTCAGAAAGTTTATGATTTGCCTCACCGAGTCATCCCTAACTATGTCGATCAATCGATCCCAAGCGAAACAGAATTAGCCCGCCATCTGATAAAAAAAACCCTGCGACTGCACGGATTCGCAAAAAAAGAAGAGTGCTCGTATCTGCAGCCAGGCCACTTGAAATCTCGCATCAGGCGAGAAGTTGATACCATGATATCAGAAGGCTCACTGATACCTATCAGGATTGAGGGTGTCGAACCTAGCTCTTATTTTGCCTCGACCGATTTTTATAAACGTTGGCCTACATGCAATGACTCCGTTAAAATCCTATCCCCCTTCGATCACGCCGTCATCCAAAGGAAAAAACTGTGGGAGATTTTTGACTTCAAATATACTCTAGAATGCTATCTGCCCAGAGAAAAGCGGCAGTATGGTTATTTTGTTTTACCTATACTTTGGCAAGATCGGTTTGTTGGTCGCATGGACTGCAAAGCCAGCCGCAAGGAGAAAAGGCTGATCATTCAAAACCTCCAGATCGACCCCAAAACGGCTAAGAACGAGTCCTTTCAGTTTCAACTACAAAAAGCCCTTGGCTTATTCACCACGTTTAATGGATGTCAGGATTGGACAATGGCTAGTCCAACGCAAGCCCTTCCCTTGATGAGGTCATACTTAGCCAAACTGTAAGACCCCACAACAAGAAGACGCGAGCCATTATTTACCAATATTTTCAGCAAATTAATCTTTCCTCTCCCCAGGCCATGACCCGTGGGAGTGCTATTTCCACTTTTGCGGGATAAGTTCGAGAAATACTCGGACAAAGGATCTATAACAGATGGGTCGGCCATTTGGCCCTAACAACGATCTGAGAAACCAAATATCAAGGAGAATTTCATGCGTAAACAGTTGATATTAAGTCTTTTTTTGGCTTTAGGATTTGGCTGTTCAGGTGGGTCTAATGACAGTAGTGGAACGGATTCTCCTACGGCTGAAAATAATGGGCAGGCAGATGGACAGCCTAATCCTCCTGGAAGTCCAGAGTCTCCCGGTGCACCTACGTCTCCTGGTTCTGATGCCGTCGTTGGCTCACCTGGTGCCAAAGTCGAGGTCACACCAGGAGTCAAGTTTACTGGAGGATCTTTGCTCCAATTCAGCTACTACGGCGTAACACTGACACTACCACAGAGCTTCATTGGGGTGGCGACACCAAACGCTAAAACCGTGGTTATGGAATCAGCAGATAAGAAACAAGGTAATATCATTGGGGTGATCGCTACAGGTGATCAATCTGCACTGATCAACGAACTGTCATCTCCGGTACAACTCGAGGAAGGTGTGATCCTAAACCCAACAGGAAGCGTCAGCACAGAAGGCAATAAGTCTACAGCAGAGTATACGATTCAGGGAGCTAACGATCGCCTGGCGACGATTACTATTATTTTTGGTGATCATGGCTATCATCTGACTTTGATTTCCCTTGCCGCCAAGGATGCCTTCGATGAGTTCAAAACAATTGCCGCCACTATCTCCAGTTCGGTGATCTTGGATACTCCTAACCCTGACGCTCCTGGTCCACAAGCCGAGCTAAAGCAAATGCTTGAGGGGTATCTTCTGCAGCGTTTTTATAGCGCTAGCGACTATTCAGAAAAAGAGAGAATCTACCTTTGTACAGATGGAAGCGTTACGCGGATCTTTCATTCATCAGGATCGAGTGTTAACGGAAGTGGAGTCTTTCACAAAGAGTATAATGGAACTTGGCGGGTCGAGGGAACACGCTTCCAAGGCGCTATTATTTTAGATTATGATGATAACACACAGTCCACCTTCCAAATCACTATTAGTGACGAGCAAACGACTGTTGACGGTAAGAAATGGTTCCGCACCCAAGAAGCAGGCTGTTAGTTATATCCTGTCGGCTAGTATAAAAAAGGAGAAGACTCTTAAGCCTTCCCCTCAGCCATGTTACTTTACTTTAGGAATCTACAAACCTGATAGGGCATCAAGTCGCGCATTCTTAAAGTAGAAAATCCTCTCATATTTAACTCGTGTAAAGATCTGTCGTTCCCACTCAGGAACATGAGACCTTACCTGATTGCGGAGGTTTACAATGGATTCATTGAAGGCATCGCTGCCATAAAACCCCTCTCTTGCTTTGATAGCCAGATCTATATACCGTTGCTTGAAACTGTCAACAGCAAAGACCTTATCAAAGAGTAGATTCGGTTGACGTGGAAGTCGCAGGACAGACTCATGCTGAATATCGTAACCTAACAGAGAAGTACCGGCATCAGCATAAGTTCCTATGGTGTTATCAAGATCCCAAACAATCAGACCCCACTTACCCGTCTTTTCATTATAGACCAGATGATCGTTGTTATAGTTACCCCATAGGCTATCCCAGTGACCTGTGAGATGAGCTCCAAGGGCATAATTTAGGATGCTATCGATATCCAAAAACTCAGCCAACTCTTCCTCGCCGCTAGATTGGTTCAGTTTTTCAATCAAATCTTTTACCAAGATTTCAGCACTGACAAACTCTTCATCACCAGGATCAACATCTTTGCCTTCAAAGGTCTTGATATCGTAAACATTCGGATTGAAGCTTTGGGGAGCAAAGTCCACCTTTCCTTCGGCATTAAATCTTGCTTTAACAAGGGTTCCTGTTTTTTTACCGAGACGCTGCTTTAGGAAAGTCTCGTCAATATTTTCTGTAATCAAATAGAGACCTTTGTAATCACGCTCGTTGGAGCCTTGAAAACTCACGTATAGCTTAGCTAAAGCAACACGGTAGACATTAGGACCAGATTCAAAGGTGGGATTTAGAGCGTGAATTTGAGAAAAAATTTGTGACGCCAGGACTTCGTTGATCATAGTATCGTCGTTGGCACTTGAACGCAGGCTAATGCCTTTAAGGCCAAATAGTTTTTGCTCCTTGATCCGTGCCTTTTCTTCGTCGGTGTACTGCATAGGTGCTGACCCATGACGAGTGGTTTCATAGACGTTTTTGGTCTTTTTAAAATTCAGCTTGAACTGTTTTTTGACATTACATCGCGAGGTGTTTCCTCGCAACTTGATGGCAATATTAGGTATCACAATATCATTGAATCGGAACTCAGCCACGTGACGCTGGGGAGCCTCTCGATCGCCGCAGGTTTCAATCAACCTGGTAAAGTTTCTGTCTTTAATGTGGAGCTCGACTTCGTGGACCTCACCATTAAAAATTTCTTGTTGGGAGAGTTCGAATGAGCTGAGTTCTTGAACATCACCTTCTTCATTAGCGAAAGTCTGTGCTCCCATCAAAAGGGAGAGTAAAGCTAGGGATGGAACGATTTTCTTTAGCATTTTAATCCTCGTGGGCTATATTTAAAAAATCAGTTGTGTACATGTGTATCAGGCTTGGTACAAACGCTGAGCAACAGTCAGAGATCGAATTGACCAAACGTTTAAAGTTTTGAAGCAAGACTTTAACAAATTTTTAAAATATGTCAATTTATACATAGTAAAATATGTCAATTTATACATAGTAATATTTGTTATTATTTATATTCAAGTCATATAACCTAATAATTTCAATCAGGTACCACTCCATAGAGTCGCTCGGCATGAATGAGGTAACTCGAGAGGTTGTAGCTAAAGCGATTGCAGGCCGCGTCTGGTAAGAACAAACTAAACAAAGGAAAGGAGAAAGAGATCTGGCTCAGGATTCAAGCAGCTCCCTCAATCACGTCATCCTCGGGAACCGCATGGGGAACCTGGATGCGCATGACAGCACCCATCCCCTCGCGACTTTCCACCCTGATGTCACCACCACAGCGTACGACCTCCTCTTGAACCGAAAACATACCAACCCCTCGTCCAGACAAATGTGAGGTCTGCTCAGCGGTTGAGAATTGAGGATGAAAAATAAGCTGAAAAATCTCGTTCCGACTCATGGACATGGACTGATCTGCACTAATAATTCCCGTTGATACCGCCTTGGCTCGGATTTTTTCTGTGTTTAAGCCAGCGCCGTCGTCCTCCACCACGATTTCAAGATCTTGGTTCATTCGCGTGAAAGACATGCGAATCATAGCCGTCTCAGGCTTATCTCCTCGACCACTGGGTAATTCAATTCCATGATCTATGGCATTGCGCACAAGATGGACCATGTTTCTTAGTAGACTCACTAAGTGAGGCTGTACCCGAACTCCAGCCCCTTCGATAACAATATTTACATGCTTGCCTAAATCATGAGACCACTGCTCCGCCGATCGTTTGATCGGCCCTAAATATACCCCGATAGGGCGACTCATAAGGCGATCAACCCCAGCTACTATTTGCTGTTTACCAGGCCCATCGATCAAGTTCTCAACAGTCTGCTTAAGATAGAGGATTTCGTTTTCATTCACCAATAGTTTATGTCTGTCGTCACCTCCGATTTGGAGAATGGCGGCATTTTCCTGTAGGGTTTTTTCTAGGTTTTCTTCTATGGATTTAATTAAGGGAATGTCGATGACGTTTTCGTCCTCGATATGATGCACAAGCTGTGCCGTTTGCTTAAGACCAAAGGACCCAAGATTTCCTTTTATGGTATGAAGGACAGATCGAACGTGAGGGTTATCGCCTTTACTAGCTGCCTGGCAAGCGCGGGCAATATCACTATGAAAGTCATGAAGGAAATGCATGAAGGCCTCGCGCTGCTGGAGGATATTCAGTAACATCTCGTTATGATCATTTTTGGTTTCCACGGCATCGAGCAAGGTGGCGTCAGTAATCGTAAGTAAGATGGCCTCAATAGTCTGGCTTTCCTTGGAGCGTATGACAGACCCACTAAGACTCAAGGTGTGAGACCCACTTTCTACACGAGGATTGAGTTGCGCCAAACAAACTTCAGTAGGGAGCATATCGTCAAAAATTTGCTCGATGGCAAGCTCCATTTGAACGGCATCTTTAGGACTAAGATCAAGTAGCGAAACAAAGCTATCTCCCGCTTCGATACCAGATTCAAAGAGACGTCGGCAGGAAGCTGTGAATCCTGGCATGACTTGCCCATTGCGGTCAATTGCCAAAAACGCCGACTGAACGTTTGAGAGTATGGTATTGATTTCGTTGGTTCGCTGGGCCACCTTGGCTTCCAGGTCTTGGTTTAAGCTTCTCACTTCCCGTTCAGCAAATTCGGCACGATCATAAGCGCGATCGAACCTTAGCGATAGAATTAATGATTGCATAAGGACAAAGCCAAATAGACCAAAATGGGACAAAGGAACAGACTCTGTGATGGCAAGAGAGTCCAATAAATCATTTAACGCGCAGACCCAAAAAATGCCAAATCCAACTAAGAAATGTTTGGCACCCTCTCGTTTGTTCAAAGAAGCGCGGATGATGCCAAATATCATAGTGAAACCAACACCAATCGTAAAGACTTGAAAAGTCGTAAGAAGCCTCGGATAAATATTTGCATTGGTGACTAATATCATAAACGACCAAAAAAATGGGAATCCAGCACAAATATAGATAAACTTGCGACCAAATTCATGAGGGTATAGGTATCGCACCATCATCGCTATTGTGCCAACAGCAAACGCGAAACCGAGGAATTCAATTTTATACTGCAATTCAAATAGAGTTGAAGGAAACACCAGATTAAACAAATCTCCTTCGCCTGCCACGGTAGATCGTAATCCAATGGCCAAACAAAACAAACCGTAATGGAGCGGCGAGATCCTAGTGCGACGGAGCCACCAGAGGTAGGCGTGATAAAAGACCATAATCAAGATGGCTCCAAAAACCACAGCATCTTTTAATACTGCGGTACTGCGCATTTTGGCAATATCTTCAGGAATCCCAATTAGGATGTTTTCACCTGTCCCTGCATAATAGTACGAGTAATTTGAGAGCTGTACAACGAGTTGATTCTTTCCTGTTCGGGGTATAACAGTCTTCACAAAGGTAGATTTTGCTGGGATTTCTGTTTCGTGATCCGTCCCTACCTGCCCCACCTTATTCACAAGCTCACCATTGAGAAAAACGCGACTCGCAGAGGATAATTGAGGGATATAAAGACTAAGCGGAATAGACTCAGCAAGATCGAACTCCATAAAATAAGTAGCATGACCGTTCTCAGTAAGCTTCGATTCGCCAACTTGAAGCCCTACCCAGTCTGCTGGTAGGGTTAGGTACCCTGTGGGTTGTATGGACGAAACAAACGACTCGGGACCTAGTAAATCTCCCCAGTAAAAAGCCCATTCCCCCGCAAGCTCTTTCACCGGCTCCTCATTCCAATTTACTTGGGAAAGATCGCAAAAAGCCTTTTCTACGCAAGCATATACCCTGAGGCCTTGCATAAAAAAACTAAGGAGGATTGCTAATGTCGTGAGTCGTAGTATTCTCACCCGTTAAACCTTTTGTGGGCAGTCTATCTATGCTATCGGCAAGTGATTCTAGACATTAAGCTATCTTAAAACTTTCTGTTATAAAGTAAGTTTTTGACCGTTTTTTAAGATACGGGTTTAGTGCATAATAATAGATGACCACTATCAAAAATGGAGTAAATCATGGGTTTGATTGATCAATATCAATCAGTAGGTGAAAGCTGCAGCTTCTCTTTGACACTAGCAGACGGAGACACACGAATACTAAGTTATGTGAATCCTCACTTTGTCGAAAAAACAGGCTTCACAAAGAACGATGCCATTGGCCATAGCTGCAAGTTTCTACAGGCAGACAAAACTCCTGAGGCCATTCAGAATTATATGCGCACAAGGCTGGAGTCTGGTAGGCCGATATTTTGTGAGTTAATCAACTACCGAAAAGATGGATCCCCCTTTGTAAATCGACTTATTGTTCTCGAGATAAATCCAACCCCCCGGGTCAATTTTTATCTAGGCTTACAGAATCCGATGGATTATGAGACTACTGAAGATATGAAAACCATAAAACTGAAGACCCTAGAAGATCTTGAACTAACAGAGGACGACCTAGATCACTATATACGCAATCATCTTATGTTTCTACAAACCCAAGATCCCAAGGCGCTGGAGTCCGCAATCGAAAAGCTAAGGCATCTCATCCTAAACCTGGACGACAAAGAGAGGTATCCTCATATCCGTAAATAATAAAGAAGCCATCGATTTCTAAAACTTTATCCATGAACCTGCGAGCAAACCAATGAAAGACCAATGCATTACGGAAAAGTCCGAATTGTTTTATAGACACCTGGGTAAAAAACTCCAGCCGCCAACTCACAGTCCATCAAAACCCTAATCATTTCAGGAAATTAAATTTTTTGTGAAATAGATACTGATGTAGCACGTCATTTATTAGGTATCAATGAACGCATTGATAAATTTATTTAGAAATAAGGAAGAAGTGAGACAAACCTAATGCTACGAAAATTTTTTTACCTCACAGCGCTATTAACTGTGAGTTTTCTATCACAAGCATCAGCTAAGAAAAAGAAGTACGAAGGCTTGTTTCTCAAAGAAGAAACTAGAGCAGCATACGAGTTAGCCCTCAAAGATATACCTGGTAAAGACATTAAAAACGGCTTCGTGCCATTAAGCCTCTACTAAAGAAATATCCAAACAGTCCTTATATTAAAGCTATTCATATCGTCTTGTCAGCAGATCTCGCCCAATTTGAAACGTCCTTCCACGAAGCTAAGGAAAAGGCCAAGGCCGTAAACATACTATCGAGCCTCATTCCAGAAGCGACGCAACTTGATCCCTGGTTTCTCAACTTTTTACGCAATGAGATTGCCTACCATGGTGGTCACTACTTCCAGCAATATCTGCTCGGTGTAGAGCTAAGAAGCAAAGGGCTCGCTATGGGTAATTTCTCCATTGGCGTTGGAGCATCAGAGTATGGCTTTCAACTATTGGTTTCTGGGTATTTAACTGAAGCTAAGGCATTCGGTGAGATATCTGTCAAAGCCTGGGAAACCTACAAAGAGCCGAAAGCAAAAGGTGGGCATTTTTATTCCCAAGCATTAGCTTTGGCGGGTTTAGAGACCAAAGCAAAAAGTACTTTCGACGCGATCGAGGTATCCTATTTACCTTACTATGGACCTTGGAATCAAAGGTATGCTGAACGCCTGGCAACGATTCGTAGCTTTTATAGCCAAAAGCAAAAAGACTGGCCGCCGGCACTAGTGGTCCAAAAACAAGTCGAGGCTTATAATCGGGGAGATATCGACCAGTTCCTTAGCTACTATCATCCTGAGGCAGAAATTAGCTTTACCTATAATGGTAGACCCATAGAGATAAAGGGTCACGCCAAGCTAAAAGACGTTTATGGTAAACTTTTTTCCAAGTTCCCTAAGCTGGAGGCATTGACCCCAAATCGTCAGACCATTGATAACTTCGTCATTGATAAAGAAATCACTTACAATGCTGTGACGTCACCATCCCAGGTGGTAGCCATTTATACCGTGATAAACGGCCTCATCACTAAGGTAGATTTCTTGGGTGAGCCAACTTAGAACTTAAGCGAACATCGAAGCTAATCCCTTCGCATTTTATCAACATCTTTTGATAAAAGAGCTGCTATCAGTTCGAGCTAGCGGAGGCACATGAGCCCGAGGTCGCCATACCATTGGTATTGCTCGCATGAGTACCAGTTGAGGTATTGTTGCCCTGGGCGTTAGCATTTGCGCTAGCATTACCATCATTAGACGACGGGCTACTATTTCCTGGTGTCATGGGCCCATTACAGTTGTTGGACTGATTTTGCATGTTATTATTTGCCTGCGGATTTCCTGTATTCCCTGCTGAGGCTGTAGGGTTCGATGGGTTTGGCACTGTAGTAATCGTCAACGGTATGCGGGCTTTTGTTGCCTTCTGGATAAATTTACCTGAGGCATAGGCGAACCTTGTTCTTGCCTCTACCTCCCAAAAGCTAGTCCCTGCAAGATCATACTGCCTAACTAGTCCAAGTCGAGTTGTAACAGAATTATTGTTAAATGTAGTGGACGTCGCTGCCATCTGCTGGGAGACTGCCTGACTACTCATAAGGTTAAGTCTCTGGGTAAAGAGTAAATCCCCTTGATTTAAGACAAACCTATTATGGCTACTCGCCGTAAAAGCGTTTACATCAGCCGCAATGCGATTCGCTGTAAGGGCTGAGGGTTTTGCATCAGCGAGCAACGTAATGGCATTCAGGTTTAGTTGCTCTGCTTTTGCTAAAACAATCTCGCGATGAATTGACTGATTGTACTGATTCGAACGAATCGATTGGGTGGCTATGGTAGTTCCTGCACCCAAACCTATAAGTAGCATTGCGAAAACTGTCGAGTTTCCTGCCTCTCTAAAACCTAATTTCATTTTTACTCCGGTTGGTCCTAGGTTCTTTTCGTATGATTCAAATGAATTAATGAGTATCTATCTTAAGCAGCTAATATCGATTCTATAATCAACCCTATATTTAACACCGGCGGCTAATCTATTCTAAAAATTGGCACTATATCTGATTTCATAAGTTGATAAAGTTATTTCTTTAGGTCAAAACCCTATTTTCCGAAGGCTTATTTAGAACGGAAGGCTAAAAATATTGAATAAATCAAACAAATCTGATGGATTTTCCTTACTTCAAATAATAATTATCGCAGGAATTCTTGCGATAGCGGCGACTTTTGTAAGTCGCAGTATCATCCAATCAAAACACTTGGAAAAACGAGCTAAGGAACAATCCAAGGTAGAGGGTTTGGTACCTCAGATAACAAATATTGTAACGACAGCATTGGCAAATCAACTTACAGCAGGGAGCTGTTTTGCAGAGGACTTTCTAAACACGGATATAAATACAGAAGCGGGCCGGTTCAGGTTGATAGCACAACGCAATATCGGTACCGGCCTAGCCAATCCAGTGAGACAAAATTTCTTAAACTCCACAACAGCCCAAGCAGCTGCAGGACGTTGCCAAACTCCGATCACAATCTTAAGCAGCGCTACCGACACGGAAATCCGCTACTGTTACCAATTCACTCCAGATAATGGAGCTGACACCAACAGTCTTCTGCGTAGCCCCCACGCTTTTCTCGAAATCAAACTGAGCTTTATCCATTTAGCCTTGGATCAGCCGATCTCTTGCAACGATTATATCAGTGGTGGTACAGATGTAGGTATTAAGCTTCTTCAATCACTATATGTGCATCCACTACGAGAGTCGGATCGGCGTTACTTGAGTTCGCACAGCAGTTATGTCTATCGCAAAGGACCATAGATCTATGAAAAGCAACTCCGGATTGACTCTGATAGAATTATTTTGCGCTGTGGCTGTCCTAAGCATTGTAACGGTAGCCGCCATGAAACTATCAAGTCGATTCCTCTCTTCCAAAACACATGATTTGGCCCGAAAAAACGATTCTCTCGAAATCAGACAGCTCGCCAAGACTATCGAACGTGACCTTAAATTTGCCCAAAACATCTCAATTCTCAACAACGGCTTGGGAATCCAGATCCGACGTATCGGTGTTGGCAACAGTCCCAATTATGGCTCCTATGATGTCAGCTATATTAGTCGATGCAACGCGATCCCTCCCGAGCTCGCGAGTTCTCTGGGAGACGTCTATCAGGCTGGCAATCGCGCTCGTATTTATGCCCCAAGGTATACCTGCTTAAACCGCCTTCGGTGCCCTATCAATCAGTTCCCCGGAGTGGAAATCGTCTTGGCCGGCGCACCTGCTGTTATCGCCGACTATCCTAATCGTCAATTTCCAAACTTCAACACGGGTTAAAAAAGAAATCAAGTTTGGCAAAGTGGCATCGGTTTAGCCATCTGCTTCAATGAACTTCTGGACTCCTACGAAATCACTCATAACAGTTTGATTCCGATGAAGTTAGACGATGTCGTACGATTTCAAATCGACACGTTTTCTAAAACCGTACACTTAAATCCAAATCAACCCTTTGAATTGGTTCCCTAGTTTCTTATTCAAAACTTTGACCATGGCTTTCGCAGAGATTAGGCTTCCCACTTAATTCCCAAGTTCAACTTCCTAAGTAGTATAGCCAACTGAGTCTGTTCAAACTCTGTCAATGGCGAAAGCAAATGGGAGAGTTGTTGGAAGTAATCTGGGATTATTCCTGAAATCAACTCATGGCCTTTTGCGGACAATTCTACAAATTGCGCCCTTCGATCCTGTGGGTCTTTTTTCCTAAGTACCAACCTTTGTTTTTCCAACCTATCGATGCGGTTGGTCATGGCCCCTGAAGTCAGCATAGAGGATTTGTAAAGTTGGGTTGGAGATAAACGAAACGGAGGACCACTCCTCTTCAACGTCGCTAAAACGTCGAATTCGTGAATACCTATTTCGAAGGACATTAGGTATTGTCGAA
Organism: Pseudobacteriovorax sp.; assembly: GCA_013215145.1. GTDB lineage: Bacteria > Bdellovibrionota_B > Oligoflexia > Oligoflexales > Oligoflexaceae > DT-89. The sequence goes on along the minus strand of JABSRP010000035.1, from coordinate 9,248 downwards.
AAAGCTTTTCCGACTTTGCTTGAATTTGGAAGAGCCGCGAGGTGATACCCATCGGGGATGGGTCTAGAGAAGGTTCTTCCTGTCGCCATTGATCCATGGCGAGGTCTACGACATCATTTTGGGAAATTTCGTCATTCATCTGACCCCTACCCTTTTGTAACTAACTGGAGCTACAGTATAAATCTTCAGTATCTTGACATCAAGATATATTTATCTTAATGGTAAGATACTTTATGTTAACCTTCTTGAGGATACGATAGTGAAACCCTTTGTCATTGCAAGCATTGCGCCCATCATATGGGGTTCTAGCTATCTCCTCGTAAGCTTGTATCTACCCGAACAATTTCCGCTACATATCTCGTTACTTAGAACCTTACCCATCGGTCTGTTGTTTCTGTTGCTTGCTGGTCGCATTCCCGCACTATCTTGGATCAAAAAAGCTGCCATGATTAGTTTTCTTGGGTCAGGATTGTTTTATTTGCTACAAACCGTCGGAAGCTTTTTAGTCCCGTCCAGTATCATTGGTGTGATTATTGCGACCACACCGATCCAAGCCTTGATCATTCAATCTATCTCTCAAAAAACGAGCCCACCTATCGCAAAAGTCGTGGCATGTTTTTTCGTTCTGTTAGGGATGTTTCTTGTGTTCGCTCCCGGCTTTGAAAGCTTTAATTTCATGGGAATCGCTTTGATACTGACATCCTGCATGAGTTATGTCTTTAGTGTCTTTTTTATGAAAAAGTGGGAATTGACCGCATCCAGTTCTCTCGCCATGGTTGGCTGGTTCTTTACGCTTGGCGGCTTATGGCTCCTGTTACCTTGTATATACCTTGAAAATACGGGAGACTTCCTCCAAAGCATGGATAGTCAGGGATTTTTTGCTCTATTGATATTGGCAGTGGTTAATACAGGAATTAGCACTTTCATCTTTTTCAGTCAGGTCTCAAAGATATCTTTAACAAACCTCGGCTTTTTAGGACTCATTAATCCCATCGCTGCTATTCTATATGGCTACCTCTTTGCGGATGAGGTACTGGACGTTTATCAATGGATGGGAATCACAATCATTTTTGCTTCTCTTATCATCAACATCAGCTTAGATCTCTTTACAGAAACTGGGGGAAGAAGGGGGATCTTAGCTCGTCATTAATCCTTTGGACAGTTGAAAACCTCGCTCCTAAGATATCTCTTATCCAAACCTCCCCTAAGAACCTGATCCAAGAAAAGCGAGAATTCGATATTTCAAGGGGGGAGAATAAAAACACTCTCCGTCCTTAACGAGGAGATTGGGGAAGCTTTTTTGCCACTTTCTATTCTCAGGAATCACCGCATCCATTCTATGAAAAGAGGAAGAATGTGCAGCAGAAGTAGGTAGGTAAGCCCTAGGGAAACACAACATTCGTCTCTTTCCTAAGAATTCTTTTAGCTGCAAGGCGAGCCCCTAAAATATTCCGAGAAAGCGGGCCTATTTCCAACTCCGCAAGCCCTCCTGTAACAAATAAACCTGGGCACCATTGTAACTCTTGATCTAGAATTGGATAGCCACATGGGGAGATTGGAAGTTTCTCGTCTTGGATCAGAAAGTCTATTAGTTGACCTCCTGGCCTTATCCCACTGTATCCGCTTGCAAGGAGAATACTCTTTACCTTCAAGCCATCCCCAGACTCCAGTTTGACTTCTATTGATGTTGCGCCAGGGTCAACGGAATCTACCTGGGAGTCAACTATTTTAAGATTGCCATTGCGATCTAATCTTCGAAGATTTGCCGCAATCCCTGGAGGAACCGATCCGCTGTTGCGTCCTTCATTTATAACTTTGCGCTTTTGAGCAGGTGTCAATTGTTGTAGTTTGCTAATACATTGCGATCCCATCCAGCAGGGACTACTATCGAATTGGTGAATACGAAGGGGGCCCCGTTTGAGCATTGTTGTTGGAAAACCTTTACTAGCTCTTGAGACCGCTAACTGGGCAGCACTGATTCCTCCTCCTACGATAAGCATGTGCTCTGGTGTGGAAAGCCAATCTATCGCTACATTTGGCTCAAATATATGCTTCAGGTTACCGTATTTTCTTATATTTTCTTTAGCCCAAACAGGGTAATTTAATGTGTCATCGGTAGAACCGATAGCAAGGATTACTTTTTGCCATATACCGTCACCACCTCCACTATAGGAGACTTTAAAACCGTTTCCTTGGCGACGAATACGAAGAGCTTTGGCTTGTAAGTGACACATTTGAAGATCATAGTCGGCGATACAAGACTGGCAAAAGCTATTAAATATCATTAAGGACGGCCTTCTGTTCGGCAAAGCAAACAATCCCTTAGTTATATGTCTGTTTCGGGACTTCCTGAATTTTCGAGAAAGTGCTTGAGGGTCTGGGGCGATGTGATGAGCACCCGGCGACCTTAAATGAGACATTTCAACTCGATTGGTCATTTCTTGCCACTTGGACATGATATGAGGCCGAGGATCTAAAATAGTTATCTCACTTGCCTGAGCGACCCCTTGGGCAATAAGCATGATAGCCAAATGACTGCCGTGAACACCACCTCCAACTATTAGCCAAGGTCTCTTAGAGCTTAAATGACCCAAAAAATCCCCCTTTAAGTTGGCGAGAGAGGTTAATTCACCTTGAAGGTTCCAAGTCTCCGAACGCGGCTAGAAAAAGAGGCCGGAGACGTTGAGTATCGCACATATTGATATTGATATTCAATATCATTTTATGTAGCATTGAAATCAGGCATTAACGAGGAGAGAAAAAATTGAAAATCAACAAATCTCATATGATTTCAATAAATTATACTCTTAAAAGTGACGACGGCCTGACTATTGACAAGACTAGTTCGGACCCAATTATTTACCTAACCGGAGACGGAAAGATCGTTCCAGGACTGGAAAGGGCACTCCTAGGAAGACGTGCAGGTGACATCTTCCATGTATCCATTCCTCCAGAAGACGGCTACGGCCCGATTGATAAATCCCTAGTCATCAAAGTACCGAAAGAGAAACTAGACCAGATAGCAGACTTAAAAGTTGGAGCTAAGATTCGTGGCACAAGTGGGACAACTTCCAAGATATTCTTGGTTACTGACATTGACGAAGACCACATAATCCTAGACGGTAATCATCCCTTAGCAGGCACCAATCTTAACTATTATGTCCAAGTTATGGACGTGAGACTAGCTACTAAGAAAGAGAAAAGAGCTATAAAAAAATGCTGCGCACCAGGCTCGGGCTGCTGCTAACTTCCAATCGATGAGCAATTCTGTTACAAATTGAATGTAAAAACGTTTCAATTGAAGACTGAGATTATGTTTAAGGTCGAACGGTTCCCGAATAAAATCCTGTAAAAAATTTGCGACATACTAGCTTTTTTCGCATCAGGGTAAAAGGAAGCTCGTCTGGTTTACAAGGTCTATACCGCATTGAAAATAATAAATCGTGACGTTTCTGTGTCAAATACCAAATTCATTTGTCAAAACGCAATTCATTCAGACAACCCTAGCATAAAACTTACCATAGATCTATTTTCATCAGTTGATTCAGGAAATGGGGAGTTTTATGGATTTCTTACTCAGCGAGATGATTTATGGAAGGCACTTTGTGCCTTGCTAGATCTTGAAAGTTTTATTAGCGAGGGAATATAACCTCACCAAAATATCACAGTAAATTACTATTAGTTTGGCAGCTCTAAATGTAATGGTCAATATATCGAGGATCTAGAGGGATTTTTTTAATTTCAATGTCTGCTAATAGGTCTCTGTATAACTGTGACTGCGGGTTCATAGCCGTAATTCCAATATTTGACCAGATCTTGTGTAGCTCTGGGGTAGCTACTTTTCCTCGCATTTTTTCTTTCGACTCCAAATCTAGTGCTTTAGCAACTTGTAAATATTCAACTTTGGGTTTGTCCATCGAAAGTGCAAAGCACAGTAACGCTAAATTAGCGCAGAGCTTATCAAAAATTCCTCCTTCATCACCCAACACAAAGGACTGATCCATGAACTTCTTTTGATGTTTTCCAATAATTAATAGAAGTTGTCTTCCTAATATTCGATTCCTTTTTAAGGCTTTCTCGATATATCTCTTCTTCTCAGGAAACAAATTTTTCAATCCACTTAAGTCTGAACGAGGAAAAAATGAGGAAATAATTGCTTTTCCTACGAACCATCCAAATTTTAATATAGGGAATAATGAGGATTTCCCAGTGGCCTCTGCTAGTCCTATTGGTTCTAAGTATTTTGCGCGGATATCCCGGGTCATAGCATTTGGAGCCCCAACATCGGCAAGAACAGGGTTGGGGCCTTCATAAACCGTTGCGATTAGAAACTCGTGAATGTTTTCTCCAATGTAATTTTCGATGAGTCTTTTACTATCGTAGGTATTTCCTTCCAAATTAGACTGGCGCTCTAGTTTTTTTTCCTCATCGGTGTGAACAGATCGACCTCCCAATATCTGATAGGAGTGGACTGCCGTTTCTACTAATGCTTTTGTTGCATATACTTTGGCGATCATGCCTTGAGTTTCGTCACGCACGTCATTGGCAGCCAGTCGAAAGCAAAGATCGCCGACATCCCGAGCTGCTAGGCCGTGACAAATAGCTTTACCAACCCAAGACTGAATGCGAGGCGCGTCTCCAATGGGTTTTCCAAATGTAGAACGGAATCCCAGCCACCCTTTGGGCTCGGCTTGCTTCTCTATTGATTGCTCTCTAACCTCGGGATCATTAATAAGTTGAGCTAGTAGTTTAAAGCATTTTGCCGCGCTGTTGACCCCAATTCCACCTCTTCCTTTCGCCAGAGAACTGAAAGCAATGGCAAGACCTCGGCCCGAAGGGCCTAAAAGTTGTTTCGAACTGACTTTTAAGTTTGTAAGGCGAAATCTCGCATTCCAAAGGTAGTCAAAAGCCTTCAGATCATTTCGAGTCATTTTGAATTCATCACCATTCTCTTTTGGGGTCTCAAAAATTATCATTCCAAAATCACGTCCAGGCGGTAACCCTTCATTTTCTAGCTTAACGACTAGAACGCAGAGTCCACCATAAACTACGTTTGTAATAGGCCATTTTACACCGTTTAATACGTATGAATCGTCTTCTTTACGCGCTGTCATAGAAAGTCTACTTGGATCCGCACCTACACCTGGCTCTGTGAGAGCAAACGATCCTAGTAGTTCTCCTTTTGCCATTCTGGGAAGGTATTTTTGCTTTTGTTCTTCAGTACCATAATCAAGAAGCGGTGTAACAGGTCCCAAAAAATTATGGACTTCAAACATCACAGCAAGATCTGGATGAATGAAAGTAAGTGTTCGTAGCAACGGACCTAGATCTCCTAGCTTTGCGCCGCTGCCTCCATATTCTTCTGGAATAGCCAAGCCGAAAAATCCAATTTGAGAAAGGCCTGAAATTACACTTTCTGTGAACAACATACGCTTATGATCAAGGAGACCATCGGATTTCTTTTGCTCGAGAAGAAATTCAATTGATCGATTCATTACAGCACCGACTGTTTTGGAAGGAGCGAATTGACCTGCGTAAAATTCTCGAGCTTTAGGTGTTCCAAAGAGAGACTCAACCGTCGGTGCTGCCCCTGAAAAGAGTTGATCCGCAGAGCGGTCTGCATCATCCAATGCTGTAAGGGACGCTATTTCTTCTCTAGACTTTCCTGATTGCTGTAGAATTTTTGTTATACCATGATTAGTTGCCGTTGTTTGGGATATGCCTTCATCCTGTTTTTGGTTGTGAGAATTCGACTTTTCCACCGATTTGTTTTTGGGCACAGCTATTGTCTCCTCAATGTTTACATGGTTTCAATGCGCTTGATTTCCACTTGTTTGTCAATTCAGTGTAGGAAAACTGATTTTCCTAAAGAACTTGTAATAAGGAACCGATACATTATAATGATAATCATTATCATTTTCAAGTCTGGATTTTTCATTAGATGATTTGAGAAGGTGTACGAAATGGACGCAATTATAAAGTGTTACGCTGACGAGGTTGAGCTTCCAGCATTGGAAGAAACGATTGGACTAGTCATTGATCGGCTCAATGATGGAGCAGAATACCAATGGCTAAAGCCGGATCGATGCGCGGTGGCTCACCTTTTGAGAGGTGGCTTAGGGGAGCGATCCTTTCACCGTCTGCATGGTCACATTCCTTCAGAAAAGGGAATGTGGGTCGACAAGTTTGATTTCATCAATTCCTACGGAATCCAAAACTCTATGCGAGATAAGTTACTAATGCTACTAAAACTTTGGAATATTGGAATTGATGATGTCATTCATCTTGAGCAGTTGTCCGATCCTAACGTAATCAAAATTCTTGAGAAAAAACTAAAGCGTTCTGAATTTAATAAGTATGATCGGGGAGATGTTTGCTTATATTTAGAAGGCTTTGTTGAATTGCATTCGATAAAACATGCCTCATTCGCGAAGGTCGGTTGATCTGAGCACACTATAGTCCTTTTCCTCCTAAATTCAAAGAGAAGAAGAACCCGTTAGTACAGATTAGAATCACTAAACTTCCATCTATTGGGGGTTGATTTTTTTAACTGTTGCCATAAATGCTCCGTTGGATTTAACTCGACAGAATATGGGGGTAACGGCGACAAACTAACGTTTGCTGGTAAATTTAGTGCTTCTGTTGTGTTACCATCTTGAGTGACCCATCATGGTCAAGCCTAAGCAATTCTCATCGATATTTTTAGATATTAACTTTATCCTAAAACACTAGCCAGCTGGTCTGAAGGTGATGCTTTGAAGCTATCTATTACCTCGACATAATTCTCGGGCTGCCTTGAGCGCACTGAAATCAAGACAATATCAATGAGCATCTAACACAAAAACAGAAGTTAGATGCTCGCTTGAACTAAAGGGACTTTATCTTAAATTTCATAAACCCTGGTGTCCCTACATCATCATAGTAGTCTACCACCGACACCACGAAATCTACGCCGTTGTTGCTCTTTACAATATAGGATCGCTGCTCTTTTGACCTCAAAATATGGGTAGAACTATCGTAATCGTACCAAGGTGAGTCCCCTAGAAAAACTAGACCATCATCGATGTTCGTGGTGACTTGATCTGTAGTGAATACATCAGCTGTAGGGATTTCTACAACATCATCATGGGATAAGTCAATTACGGCAGCGGTTGTCTCTGCATTTGCCCCAGTATTGAGCTTCACGCGATAGCGCTGGATCGCGATATCCCAAGGGCTGGTTGAATCCACTTCATTTGCCTGTTCGTCAAGGTCAATGAAAACCCAATCTGCTTCAGAGGTAGAGTCTACTAAAAATTCATCAATTGCTAGTTGGCTGATGGTATTGCTAGAAGCTGAGCCACCTTCGCTTTCGGTATCATTGTCTGTTCCACAGGCAATTGTTAGGATTGGAAGGCAAGTAATTAATGCTAAGTGTTTCATGATTTTGATTCCCCTAAAAAGTTTAAAAAAAGCAAACTTGTTGCTCTGTAAAGTTAAATAACTAATTTAATACCGATGTAGCCATTTCTTGGCTCAATCGGAAGATGGACACTATCCCCAGAGTCAAATATATTTTTTACACCCAACTGAAATTGAATTCGATCGGAATAGTGGTAAGTCGCCGCAAATCGTCCTAGTGTATAGGGATCTTCCCAAAAAATAGTTCCTATATCATCATAGTAAGCGCGCTTCGCGTAATGGTTGAAACTAAGTATTAGACTGAAATTCTGGGCGGGAAAATACTGCAAGCTAACTTTCGTACTGTTTAATGGTCTGTTTGAGAGATAGGCATTTGTTTCCTCGGATCTTGCCTCAATGTAGCTATGTGCTAAAGATAACGCTAGAGGCAGTGTGAATCGATAGTTAAATTCAATTTCTGCACCTTTATAGATCGCTCGATAGATGTTTTCATAGCGATAAATCGTTCTATCCGTTCCAATGGATTCTGGTACAATTTCGAATGAGATTAGGTTTTTAGCTCTGTTTTGAAATAATCGAAGGTTAGTAATGAAGCCCTTGTTTACATGACTGAATTCTAATGAATGATAAGTCGATAGCTCTGGCTCAAGGTTTTCGTTGCCTTCAACTTGATAGCCTACTGATGAATTTATAAATTCCATGTAGAGTTCTTTGAAGTCGGGTGCGCGATAACCACGAGATTCGGACAGAGTGAGTTTAGTACTTACGTTAAACGCCCATTCTAACGCCAGTTTATGGCTCAAATGGTCACCAAACTGGGAATCTCCTTCTTGGCGAATGCCTCCAGTTATTAGTAATTTGTTGAGATGCCAACGATCTTGCAAATAAGCTGCATAACGCTCACGATGATAATCGTCAGCGCTATCAAGGCGATCCGATGAGAATTCACTACTAGTCTTTTCAATTCCAACAACGACTTGATGAAAATCAAAAAGGTGAGTTAGCTCTGCTCCTAAATTTTTATCAAATTGCTCAGTTTTTTCAAATTTGTCGAGAGCGTCACTGCCAACCTGATCGTTGTGAAATTTATCAACCCACCCAGTATATTCTCCCTTTAGTCGGACTATTGTCTGGTCATCAATGACTATGTCGTCTTGCAAGATTAACTGCGTATGCTGCACTCTGTTGCGACGTTGAAAGACGGCTCCTGTTGATAGGTAGTCAGTGTTACGTATGTAGCGTGCTTGGTAGCTACCGATTACGCTTATTCGCTGCGAATCGGTATCGGTCCCCCATTGCACTTGAGCAGTCCGTTCGTCGGTCCTTGGCGATTTATAAAGACCTTTTTCGTCGTCTATACGATATCCAGAAGACTTCTGGTAGTTCGCAGAAATATCGACCTGACTACGACTGAAATGTTGGGTCAACTGCCCATAGCTGCTATTTTTATTATTTGTAAATGACTGCCAGCCAAAGACCCCACCAGATTCATTCTCCCATTTAGTAACGATATTGATAACTCCTGCCATTGCATCAGAACCATGTAATGAGGAGCTTGGACCTTTAATGATTTCAATTTTCTCTACATTGTTTAATTTAATGCGGGTCAGGTCATATTCTCCTGAAATGCGACCCGCTATTGGATTACCATTGATCATGATCTTGACATGTTTTCCTACCATTCCAAGAAAGCTCAAGGAATCGCCTCGCAGGCCCTTGTGAATTCTCAGGCTGGGAACTGTTTCTAGGATATCTGCTAAGTCGATGGCACCTGTATTGCCAACCCGGAAACCCAACTTCCCGCCAATCTCTTGACATAGATTAAGCCATCTTTGCAAGCTCAATTT